>JAUQQP010000023.1 GCA_030549855.1 Cyanobacteriota bacterium SRBZ.bins.94.201705 | reverse complement strand
TGCCACTGCCATCCTTTTCAAACCCCTATGTTTCGTCTTTCACCATTGGCATAGGATTGAATAAAAGGCTACTACCACTATCCCTCATACAGAAAATGAATCCCCCATCGCTATTACCCTTTTCCTGCCACCACTGCCACTTTTGCCTGACTTCAATTTCCCTGCTACCCTATATCCTCCCCTAGGCAGAGTTATATCTAAAAGCCGATAACAATCTTCAAAGGTGAGTTAACTCATGATTGACATATAGGTTTTCCCTATTTGTAGTTACAAGTCGGCTGATATTCTAATTCTCCTTGTTTGTCTCCTAATCCTCCCCGGAAAAAAATCAACATATGCAATTCTGTCTGTTTGTCACCTTCCTTTCTGATAAATTAACAGATGAAAAATTAACAGATGAGGGTTGTTGCCGGGAAACAGTTTTGATTGGCAGGAAGGTGAAAGTTATAAAACTACACATTTGAGGCTGTTGCCTTTTGGTAAGACGGGGAGAAAAACAGCATTCCCCTTGCCGAATCAGGAAACAGTGGTGACACAATCTTCTTCATGGTAGGCGGTTTTTGATGGTTTTGTCATAGATTAACTGGATACATATTCACTGGCAAAAATACAATGGATTCCACACCCTTATCCCATATCAGGCATTTAATGTGTTTGGAGTAGACTAGAAACTTCACCCAATCACAACCGCCAGAAGGCAAAACTCCCTATCCCTCCAGGCAACAGTCAAAAATAGAGAAAATAACTATTGTTGCCTCCTAATATAATAGACTTCACCCCAAACCCTGATTATAATTGTTTTTGCCCAGGGCCACAATACACTTTGCGGTTAAACTGTGATTATGGTTGTCTTTGCCTAAAGTCATAAAACAATTCTGAGTCGCCTCCTTAGTGGTTTTTGTCTGAATGAAGCCACAATACATTCTGCAGTCAAAGTGTGATTATGGTTGTTTTTGCCAACTAAGCTAAGATACATCCCGTCATACCATGATTGTAACTGTTGTTGTCAGGTTGGGCCACAATAGACTGTATACTTGGAAGACGATGTCCGGTAGACTTCAAATCCACACCACAGGGGTTAAGGGGGAATATACTTTCCAGGGGTTAGTTACTACTTACTGGTTTTTACAAGTTAGCCACAAGTGGGAGATGTATTAAACTCACAACAGGCAACTATCAAACAAGTGGCAAACCTGCTATAGGTATTGAGTTTATCTATCCAATGACAAAACGGATGAAAAGCCTGCGGTTATGTTTTTTTCCATGACAGCCTATGGAAAG
Source organism: Cyanobacteriota bacterium SRBZ.bins.94.201705 (assembly GCA_030549855.1). Lineage (GTDB taxonomy): Bacteria > Cyanobacteriota > Cyanobacteriia > Cyanobacteriales > Cyanobacteriaceae > DVEF01. Next base: position 4,863 of record JAUQQP010000023.1, on the reverse strand, counting down.
GAGGGTGAAGGCATGTAAAAATACAGCACAAAGGGATACAATGAGTTAGGCGGAGGAAATCAGAGAAACTCTAAACAAGGGAGAGGGGGAAAATCCAGAAGACGGCAGTATTTCAATTAAATGCAAGGTGTTGACTTCCACATAAGACTGTCTGAGATTTGAATGTCTAGTGGGATGACGAGATAACAGATTTCAGTTAGAATGGGGCGGTAAGTCTAAATCTAGGGGATTATCAGTTGCATCGGGTAGAATAAAGCGACAAACAGCTGAGACGATAGGTTATAGCCTATAAACTAGAAAGGCGGAAGGCTTCCATAACAACACAAAAGGGTTATAGCTGACAAGCCGACTTGAATAGGGGAAATTGAGATGATATGGTGCAACCAATTCACTATAATCAATTAACAATGCCTTTCGGGTTTTTGAGGCAAATGCCACCTACCAGTGGCTGAGGGAAACCAACAAACGATATGGATGTCTTTGTATGCGGGGTTTTGTCATTCATCAAGGAGAAATAAAAACCCCATACCAAAACTAATAGTATAAACGCCAATTAACCTCTGAGGGGGTTAAACCCAGTGAACGAATCAAAGAAAATGGTATACTCTGAAAACTACAGGGGATGCCGACATTGGAGGCGAAAAGTCAAATGGGAGAAAGGGTTTTTGTTACTGGCGCTACCGGTTTTATTGGTGCCAATCTGGTACGATTATTGTTAGAGAAGGACTATAAGGTTAGGGTTTTAGTAAGAGAAAATAGCAACCTTGATCCTCTGCAGGGTTTAGATTTAGAAATGGTAGTCGGGGATTTAAATGATGAGGATTTATCAGAAAAAATGCAAGGCTGTGATTACTTGTTTCATGTTGCCGCTGTTTATTCCTTTTGGCAAAGGGATAAGGAATTGCTTTATAAAACTAATGTCTTAGGCACAAGGAATGTATTTAACTGTGCCAGAAAAGCTGGTATAAAAAGAATAGTATACACTAGTTCAGTAGCGGCTATAGGAGTAAGAGAAGACGGGATTTTAGCAGACGAAGATTATCAGGATACGGTAGAAAAATTAATCGGCAACTACAAAAAATCCAAGTATTATGCTGAACAGGAAGCCTACAAAGCTGTAAAATTGGGACAGGATATAGTAATTGTAAACCCCACTACCCCCATAGGGGCATATGATTCAAAACCTACACCCACGGGGGAGATAATCCTAAGATTCTTAAGGGGTAAAATGCCAGCTTTCGTTGATACTGGACTAAATTTCGTCCACGTTAAGGATGTGGCGATAGGACACATTTTAGCACTAGAAAAGGGAAAAAAAGGTAGGCGTTATATCCTAGGAAACCAAAATCTAACCCTAGCAGAATTTTTAGAGAAAGTAGCAGAAGTGGCGGGGAAACCAACTCCAAAAATTAAATTACCACACTGGCTGCCACTAACTTTTGCTATAGTAGACGAGTATCTCCTAACAAAACTGGGTAAACCCCCCTCCCTCGCCATAGAGGCAGTGAAAATGTCTAGTCAATACATGTACTATAATCCTAGCAGGGCGATACGGGAATTAGGATTGCCACAAACAGATGTAACCCTTGCTATCCAAGATGCAGTGGCTTGGTTTAGGGAGTATTTTAAGATTCCAACCTGAAAGAAAGTAGCCACCAGCCACTGGAAAAAACAAGCCACCATTCGGCAGAGGAAAACTTACAACTACAGAAAGCCATAACTACAGAGAGGATAACCTTTAGGAAATCAAAGTGATATTGTCATCGGCAGTTTGAAAAATGTCAGTGGAGACAACAGCCAGTGGCAATAAAAAAACCATATCAGGGATAAATTATTTAGTCTTAATTGCCACAGCCATCTACTTACACCCATGCTATCCTCAGACATCTAATACAATCCTCAGAATATCCTCTTGCCGGAGGAAATGGAATCACAACCATAGTCATTCCTGTTTTCAGCAACAAAGAGAATGCCACCCAGACAGAGGTGTCTTTTGCCAATCACTCCCAAGACGGAAACTTATAACCCCAACCCCCCATGGTTTGGCAAACAGCCTTTGACTCCTCTTGTAAGTAACAGCTTCCCAGTGGAATGGGATAAACAATGCCAGTAACGGGAATCAAACCATAGCAGATAAAACCCCCTTAGCTTCAATCTCTTTTCTATGATAAGCCAAAGATAACAATGGCTAGGTGACATCATATCTATCATCATGAAAAACATACTCCACTGAGATGCCTAAAGGTTTTAACCCGGGTGACAAGCATCACCTTTGCCCAGTAAAATCAAACTAGGAATAATAACAGACAGAAGAAAAGCAACTGTTGTGCCGGCTTATGACTTGATTATAGACCATTTTTAATAACAAGAGGCACCCTTCTTTTTGATAGCCAACCCCCCATGGGTAACTGTATTCCCCCACACGAAGGCAATAAAACTAGTAAACCCTCCCTTGACAAGCCGGAATAACAGTAGACGGGAAAAACTGCAACGGTAAAGGGAATAACCTACAGACAATCAGGAGTTACCACTGTCATAGCCAGCCTACAACCGTAAAAGGCTGTGAATGGAGACAACAGAGACAGAGAAAACTATACTCACTATGCCAATTGGTTTTGGAAAACAACGTCTACAATGTAGATTATGGGGTGTGAGTCGGCATATTTATCTAAAATTGGTTTCATCTTTTTGGAGGGGAAAAAAATAGTTTCTCATCCCTCGGGCTAGTTATAATCTTAACAGTAAATAACTTTCTCCAGGTTGAGGGGTTGTCATGCCAGTTTGGGAAGGCATTAAGGCATATGGCTGAAGAGAATTTCTACGACATTTATTCCCAGAGTCTAACTAAACACGACGAGGAGTTATGTGGAGACAAGGTTAAGTTTACTAAGGGAGACAAGAAAAGCATAATTGTTTTATCAGACGGGTTAGGAAGTGGGGTGAAAGCCAACATCTTGGCTACTCTAACCACTGAGATGTTAATCACTATGTTGGCGGCAGACTTACCCCTAAAGGAAGTGATAGAAACCATTGCTGGCACCCTACCTCGCTGTAAAATTAGGAAAATAGCCTATGCTACCTTTACCATTATCACTATCGATAACTCCACCAGCAAATTCAAGGTGATTAATTTTGACAACCCCCCCATTTTTCTGTTTAAAAAAGGCGTTATTCAGAAGGTGGAAGCAAAAACAGAAGTGATTTTAGATAAAAAAATTAGCTACTGTGAAGGCTACCTAGAAAGAGGAGATTTCCTAGCCGCAATCAGTGATGGCGTATTATATGCCGGATTGGGGAAAACAATGAATTTTGGATGGGGGTGGGAAAACATCGCCAAATTCATCGAAACCATATTCCTAACCGCCACTACCAATTGTCGCGACGTGGTGGAGAAAGTAATGGCAGAAACCAGGAGACTATACTGCAATCATATTGGCGACGACGCCTCCTTTGTAGGGGTATATGTGCGTCAGCCTAAACCCTTGATGATTTTTACTGGCCCTCCCCTAGATCCTAGCACAGATGAGGAATATGCGGAAAAATTATTGAGTTTCCCCGGCAGAAAAGTCATATGCGGCGGCACCACTGGTAATATTGTGGCTAGTTATATGGGGGAAACCATCGAAATAGAAATTGACACCATGACTAGAGAATTACCCCCCATTGGCAAACTCAAGGGGATTGACTTAGTAACAGAAGGAATCCTTACTATTTCTAAAACTAAAGAATTGTTACAAAACTGTGAATGTGACATCACCAGACTGCCTAATACTCGCAATAGTGCCACTTTACTGGCTAAAGAAATCCTAGAAGCAGATTCTATCTATTTTCTGGTAGGACAACAAATTAATGATTTTTATCAAAACCCCCTTTTGCCTAAAAATATTTCTATACGTCGTAGTCTCATCGAAGACTTAGTGAAACTCTTGAGAGAGCATCAGAAAGATGTTATCGTAGAATACTGTTAGTCTGCCCCTGTTTCTCACTCACTTTTCCCCTATCCAGTCTACCCCATTTCGATTATCACAACGCCAATAGTCGGAAAAAATCATAGTCACATGACATAGGTTTCCCCACACTAGGGGAAGGCTAACACGCAAATAGAGACACTCATACTTCTTGCTGGGGTGAAGAATACTGGAGACTGCATACCCATGAGGGAGGATGCAATTGTTACATGTAAGTCTCCCAGGGGGGATAAAGAGAGAAAACTGCTACACAACAGTATACACTCGATTTCCTTGGTAAAGGCAATATACAACAGGAAAAAATCGACGGGGAAACTAACATGCCAAAACTACCAAGCCATTACATGCAAACAAAAAAGAGAAGACTGAGACACAACCAAATAGAATCAGACAGGATACCCAGTTTTGACGGCAAAGACTAACATAAAAGGAGAAAAACCCTAAATACAAGAAGAAGATATGGGGATGTTAAGACTTAATAAGGATGGCTAACACACACCATGGAAAGCCTTTAACCTTGGTGGTAAAAAAACATGGAGGAGAAGGTAACAGCAGGTAGAAGGTAACAGCAGGTAGAAGTAGTCAAAATAAAAAAAAAAATGGAATTGTTGTTATAACACAATCCCTCCCCTGCTAATGGGAAAATGAAGAGGACTATTATAATGTAAGATAATTCTCCTGTAGACAACCCCCACACCAGGTAGGCGTTATAAATCTCTTTCCTGAATGTTACCCTCTTGGGGGAAAATCCACATCATCATACTCCTCTTTACCAATACCCGCAAGACAAGGGATAAAATTTCCACCCAAACCTCCACAGATTACTACCACCCTACCCCTGCCGGCGACAAAACTAGAAGCTGACTGCAAGACGGGAATACAATCCCCCCCCCCC
>JAUQQP010000028.1 GCA_030549855.1 Cyanobacteriota bacterium SRBZ.bins.94.201705 | reverse complement strand
GGAGGGAGAAGGATAGGTGGGTACGAGTGGGATAGGTGATGAAGGGAAAATGTACCCGCGGACTTCCCTCATCATAACCCACAATGAAATAAGTAGGGCCACGCGGGAGTTGTTGGCTTTCCTGAAAGCAAGGGGAGTAGTTTGTCACCTGGCAGCTATTGAGAGTCTGGAGTATAACAGCCGCGGCAACATAGACATAATTTTCGTCGAATTCGCAGATTTTATTGTCAAGAAAACGGAAGTCATGGCTTTGACTAAAAGTGAGGAAATACCCTTGATAATAATAAGCGAAAAGTTTGATGAGAGGGAGAAAATAGAGGCGTTTACAGCTGGGGCTGCCGACTACATAACCCTACCTTTTTCAGATAGAGAATTGGAGTTAAAATTGAACTATTGGCCGCTAAAATGTACCAGGAGAATCAGCAGAGGTGCTACCGATGTTAACCCCGTGGAAGAAATAAAAATTGCCCTCAAAAACACTGAGGATTTATATCGTATAACCTTTGAAAAGGCGGCTATCGGCATCGCACATGTGGGGTTAAAAGGCAAATGGTTAAGGGTAAATCAACGCCTGGCAACCATGTTTGGTTATACCCCAGCGGAAATTGTTAATAAAACCTGGTGGGATTTGACTTATCCCGAAGACTTATATCTGGATTCCCATTTGATGACTCAACTGTTGGCTGGAAAAATTGACAGCTACTCCCTCACTAAGCGTTATCTTAGAAAGGATGGCAGTGTTTTCTGGGGTTTGTTAAATGTTTCCCTCCACAGTGATGCCAACGGCAACCCCCTCTATTTTATTTTCACCCTACAAGACGAAACTAGTCGACATCTGGCAGAATTGGCTTTGAAAGAGTCAGAAGAATTATATCGTTGTATTTTGGAAAGCATAAAAGACGTAGTTTTGCTAACAGATAGGGAAGGAAAATTCACCTTTATTTCCCCCAGTGTCTCCACTGTCTTCGGCTACTCCCTCCAAGAAGTGAAAACTATGGACAACATCCAAAATCTGTTGGGGAAAGATTGTCTTTCCCTTAAACAATTGTGGGAAGGGGGGGAGATTTGTAATCAAGAATTGGTGGTAACAGACAAATATAATCGTCGACATTATCTGTTGGTTAACGCCAAGATTATTCCCAGTAGGGAAAATACTATTTTGTTTTCCGCTAGAGACATTACTCCCCTAAAGATTTTCCAGCAAGAAAAAGAGGCATTACAACAAAGGAATCAACTGCTGGTGAATGCTATTGGCCAAATTATCTATGAGTATTCTACAGGGGAAAAATTACAATGGGAAGGGGCATATTCTGACTTACTGGGTTATACCCCAGAAGAAATGCCTCAACAAGATATTCTCTGGTTGGATAAAATTCACCCAGACGATGTAGCAGGAGTTATCCAAGCTAAAAAGCCTACTAAATATCCCCAAACTGCCTTCAGTTGCGAGTATCGTTTTAGGAAGAAAAACAATCAATACATCTGGGTTTTGGATAGAGGGGTTATTAATGCCTCTTTTGACTTGAAAATAGAAAAAATAACAGGCATTATCAGCAGCATAGAGGAGAGAAAACAAATAGAAAATGCCATCCGCCACATAGCAAGAGGAGTTACGGGAGAAACAGAAGAAAAATTCTTCCAATCCCTTGTAGAATATTTGGCTAAAATTCTCCCTGCCGATACCGTATGTCTCTCGGAAATACAACCAGAAACTCCCCATGTGGCTACCACTATTATTTACTACCACCAGGGAGAGTTTAAAGAAAATTTCAGCTACTCTTTGGAGGCAACACCCTGTCAAGAAATTCTAAAACAAAATAACCCTAGCTATTGTCTTTATCTCCCCAATATCCGAAGCAAATATCGTCATAACCCCCTCTTCAAGGAGGGAGAAAATTACAGTTACTTGGGCATAGGATTGTACAACAGCAAAAGACAAATAATCGGCTTTTTGGTAGCTTTGAGTCAGCAGGAAATTCCAGATATTTCCGTCAAAAAAGAAATACTGCAAATATTTGCCTCTCGGGCTGCTGCCGAGATAGAAAGAAGAAAAGCCCGTCTGGAATTGGAAAAATTAAATTTAGAATTGGAAAATAAAGTAGCAAAACGCACTGCTGAATTGAGGGAAGCATTGGCAATAGCAGAAGAAAAAGCCATTGCCCTTCGTTACCTAAATGAAATTGAAAGATTGGTTTCAGAAATTGCTACTAATCTGTTTATAATACCGGCGGAGAAGATAGATGAATATATCAATTCTGCCTTGACTGCCATCGCCTTATTTTTGAAAATAGAACAAATTAGTATTTTTGAATTTGATAAGGAGAAACATACATTTTCCCTCTCCCATCAAAGTCAATCCCGTATTAGCGACGTAGATTTAAGTGACTGGCAAATTTCAACACGTTTAATTTCGTGGCTAGTACAACAATTACAAACCCAGTGGATAGTGATGATTAATTCCCTGGAGGATTTCCCACCACCGCCACTAGCAGAAACAGAAAAGGCATTATTCCAACAGTTAAACATTAAATCCTTTGTGGCATTGCCTATCCAAATGTCCAATGAGATAGTAGGATTTTTAACTGCTATTGCTGTCAAAAACCACCATCAGTGGAGTCAAGGAGAAACCAACCTATTACAACTGGTGGGTAAACTCTTCAGCAATGCCATCGCCAGGAAAAAATCCGAAATAACCCTCAAACAAACCCAAGCCGCCTTATTCTCCACCAACCAAATTCTCATGCAGGAAGTTAAAGAAAGAGAAGCCCTATACCTAAAACTACAAGAGAGTGAAAACCGTTATCGCACCCTTTTTGAGTCATCCAATGACGCACTTTCCCTCATTTCCGTTACCACCGGTAGATACATCGACTGTAACCAAGCCTCTTTAACTCTACACGGTTGTATTACAAAAAAGGACCTTATTGGCAAAACTCCCGCCGACTTTTCCCCACCCTATCAACCCAATGGCAAGCCTTCCTCCCAGTTGGCGGAAGAATATATCCGCCAGGCGTTGGAAAACGGCAGTTGTGTATTCGAGTGGGAGATACAAAGAAAAGACGGTACTATTATACCCTGTTTAGTATCCCTTAGTGCCATTCCCAGTCCCAATGAGAAAATCATACTAGCTATTTCCCGTGATATTTCCCACATTAAGAAAGTACAACAGGAATTGGAAAAAGCCAAGGAAGCTGCCGACTTAGCCAACAAAGCAAAAAGTGAATTCCTTGCCTCTGTCAGTCATGAGATTCGCACTCCCATGAATGCTATTCTTAGTTTTACTAAGTTGGCTTTACAGACTCCTTTGGATGAAAAACAGAAAAATTACCTGACTAAAATCGAAAAAGCCTGTGAATCCCTGTTGTTGATCATCAATGACATCCTTGACTTTTCCAAGATTGAAGCCGGAAAACTGGAGTTAGAGAAAAATGAATTTTGGCTAGATAATATTCTAGGGGATGTAGCTAATCTCTTCGGCCTGAAATGCGAACAGAAAGGCATAGAATTAATATTCGACGTGGATGAGGGAATTGATTTTAGTCTCAAGGGAGACTCCCTTCGTTTATCCCAAATCCTGATAAATCTGGTGGGCAATGCAGTAAAATTTACGGAGAAAGGACAAATTCTCGTCAGGCTGAGGTGTCAGGAGACTGAAAACAAAAGAGTAAGACTATACTGTTGCGTAGAAGACACGGGGATAGGAATTAGTAAAGACAAAATCAATAAACTGTTTCAACCCTTTACTCAAGCGGATGGTTCGATTACGCGTAAATACGGTGGTACAGGATTAGGTTTAGCAATATGTCGTCGTTTAGTGGAAATGATGGGGGGGAGTATATGGGTAGAGAGTGAAGAGGGTAAAGGGAGTATTTTCCACTTCACCGTAGAGTTGGAAAAGGGGGATAGTCTAGGCAATCTAATTCCCCGTAGTCTTTCCCATCTGACGGTAAAACCAATTTTAGTAGCCGACGACAACAGCATCACCAGAGAGGTAATTGCCAGATTTTTGGAATCTTACTCCTTTGTAGTCAAGACGGTGAAGTCGGGATTGGAGGTGATAGAGGAATTAGAAAGAGGGGGAGAGGATTATCAACTTCTCATCCTCGACTGGCAGATGCCACACCTCAACGGCATTGAGACTCTGCAGGCTTTAAAAGCCAATCCTCGTATCTCACATCTCCCACCAGTATTGATGATTACTGCCTATCCCTCCGCTGAGATTGAAGAGTTGGCAAACAAACACGGTGTTAAGGCTATTCTTACCAAACCCGTCACCAAATCCAGTCTTTTCAATGCCATTGTTAGCATTTTCAACGCCAATTCACATCTTTCCCACTCCCTTCTCCCCTATCCCTCTTTTGATTGTTTCAGCCGGTGTCGTTTCCTATTGGTGGAAGACAATGAGATTAATCAGGAGATAATTTTAGAGTTGTTACGGGGGGTGGAAATTGACATAGCAGAAAACGGTTTTGTTGCCTTAGAAAAAATCAAGTCACAGAAATACGATTTGGTATTGATGGATATTTCCATGCCTCAGATGGATGGCTTAGAAGCCACCAGGAGGATTAGACAGTTAGAGGGAGAATATTATAAAAAGATACCCATTATTGCCATGACTGCCCATGCCATGTCGGGGGATAAAGAATTGAGTCTCAAGGCTGGCATGAATGATCATCTCACCAAACCCATTAACCCCCACCAACTGCGAGACACCCTTTTAAAATGGCTGCCGAAGGAGAAAATATCTCCACCGGTTGTGGATAATTCCCGCCATACCCCCTCTTACAAACCAGAAGAAATTCCCCCATTAGAAGGCATTAATATCCAGTCTGCCCTATCTCGTTTAGGCAATAATAAAGAGTTATATAAGAGGCTTTTAATTCAGTTTTTTGAAAATAATAAAAACAAAAACCGCCAAATTCAAAAAGCTATAGAAGAGGGGAATTTTACTAAAGCTAGGGAAATTTTACACGCCTTGAAAGGGGTAGCTGGTAACATGGGTGCAGAAGAATTATTCCAAGTTGCCAGAGACTTAGAAATAGGGTTGAAAAACGAAAATATAGCCCAAATTCAAACCCTTTTACCCTTCTTTAATGCCGCCTTCAACCGAGTTTTCAATTCCCTATCCCTGTGGCTAAAACCTGGAGATGAAGAGAATATTATTCCCCAAAATTTCTCGCCAGAAGCCATTGACAATTGGTCAGAAATCGAGTCTATCCTAAAAAAGATTCCCAGCCTCCTGGAGGAAGACTTGGTAGAAGCCAAAAAACAACTCCTCCACCTCCTCAACCTCACCCACAACACTCCCCTTTACCCCTTTATGTCCAAACTCTTATACCACTTCCACCAATTTGACTTCGACTCCCTCCTGTCTCTTCTCCACCAGGGATTAGGGGGGGTGGTGGGGCAGGTAGGGGTTGGGGCTTATAACTGTAATAGAGGCTTGTGACCCAGCCTACTCCCACCATAATAGCACCGAAGAGGGGAACTTGTCAAGACCCTTAGCCCCTTCTGCTAGGGAAGAAAGCCCATAATGCGGGCAATGGAGTCGATATCGGCCTTGATGCCACCTTTGATGCCAGTTTCCCCTATTTTCATGGCACTATCGGGATCCTTTAAACCATTGCCCGTCAAAACGCAAACCACAGTACCACCATCGGGGATGCGGTCCTTTAATTTTAACACACCGGCGACAGAAGCGGCGCTGGCAGGCTCACAGAAAATCCCCTCTTCCCTGCCTAGAATGCGATAAGCCTCCAGAATCTCACTGTCGGTGACAGCATGGAATTCCCCATTGGAAGCCTCCTTAACACACAAGGCCCTTTCCCAGTTAGCGGGATTGCCAATCCTAATGGCGGTGGCAATGGTGTCGGGTTGTAGTACGGGATGCCCCTGGACAAAGGGAGCTGAGCCAGAGGCTTGAAACCCCATCATTTTGGGGAGACGATCGCATCTGTTTTCGCTGTAGTACTGACAGAAGCCCATCCAATAGGCGGTAATGTTGCCGGCATTGCCTACGGGGATGGCTAACCAGTCAGGGGCGTATCCTAAAGCGTCTACCACTTCAAAGGCGGCGGTTTTCTGCCCTTCCAGACGATAGGGGTTGACGGAATTGACGAGGGTGACGGGGTAATTATTGGCCATCTCCCTGACAATAGTAAGGGCATCGTCAAAGTTGCCGTCGATGGCTAATACCTCCGCGCCATAGATTAACGCCTGGGCCAGTTTCCCAAGGGCTACATAACCGTCAGGTATAATTACATAAGCCTTCATGCCGGCGCGGGTGGCATAGGCTGCTGCCGCTGCGGATGTATTACCAGTGCTAGCACAGATAACCGCCTGGGCGCCTGCCTCCTTCGCCTTGGAGATGGCCATTGTCATCCCCCTGTCTTTGAATGAGCCAGTGGGGTTCAACCCGTCGTACTTCACATATACTTTTACCTGGCGCCCAATTCTCTTAGCAATGGAAGGCACAGGAATAAGAGGTGTATTCCCCTCCCTCAGAGTGATAATGGGTGTGGCCTCTGTTACCGGTAGGTATTCCCTGTATTCCTCTATTATGCCTCTCCAACCTGTTTTGACCCTGTAACTAATATTGTCATTTTTCGTCCTAGCTAAACTGTTCAAGGGAGTGTCACCAACCTGTAATTTTTCCTTCGTTCCTACCACGGGATGTCAACAGTTAACTTTTGTTAGTACTAGTATTTTGACACAAAAGGGGACCATTTAACAGCAACTTCTAGGGTAAACAAGAGGAGAGGGGATAGGGGGTTTTTTAAAAACCTGCCAATCTTTCTTGTCTAAGGGGTAAATTCTACCCCCCTCTAAACGCCAACAATAGTCGGCAATCCCAACCAAGTCACCGGCATCATGGGTTACAGCTAGTATTGTCCAATGTTGCTTTAGTCGCGACAGAAGATGTACTAGTTGTTGTTTTATCTCCCAGTCCAACCCGGCAGTAGGCTCGTCTAGTAGTAGAATATTAGGTTGTCGGATTAGTTGTACTGCCAAAGATAGGCGTCTTTGTTGTCCTCCACTCAGGGCATGGGGTGGTGTATCATAGCTAATATTTTCTAGGCCTACCTCTGCTAAAGCCTCCCTAATCCTACTGGCACTGATTTCAGGATGTCCTAGTCTTAATTCCTCTAGTATGTTACTACCACAAAAATGTCTTTCTGGAAATTGAAAAACAATACCACTAAGCTTTAGCAAATCCTCAGAAGAAAGAGGGGTGGTATTCCAGCAAATCTCTCCCCCAGTCCTCTCTGCTAACCCTGCTAGAATCTCTAATAGGGTAGTCTTGCCTGCACCACTTCTACCTACAATCAGTCCTAGCCTCTGGGGTGGTAAACTTAAGCTGATATCCGCCAAAATAGGATGAGGTGTAGTGGCAGGATGGTAAAACACATTCCTCAGATTCAGCATAATCCCTCAGATTTTTGGCTACAATTCATTCATGGTTGTCTTGGGTTAGCAAACACAGGAGAAGTATTACTATGCCTTTTCTCTTCCCCCGCCGCAGTGGTGTCTACCCCCGTCTTCTTTCCGCTATTTTAACCCTTTCCTCCCTTCTGTTGGTATCTAATTCTAGTTTAGCTAAAGACCCCTTCCGCATCACCAATCCCCGTAACATCAGCGACGAAACCGAGGCTGCCTTCCGCATCCTCTTTGAAGAAGGAAACTATCCCCTCGCCAAACAACGTCTTTTAGCCTACCTGGACAAAAATAATACCAATAATCGTTATCAGGTTGACCCCCTCACCACCGCCCTCCTAGCTTCCCTGGCTTATACTGAAAATAACTGGGAGGCTTTGGCCTTTTTTGCCCAAAAAACCATAGATAATGCCAAGACTCTTGCCTCTTCTGACCCCCTCCGTAGTAATTTATACCTAGCAGTAGGAAATTTTCTTCTAGGTGCCAGTGTATATCAAAAAAATGGACCCATTGCCGCCCTGGAAAGGTTACAATTAGTGTTAGACTATTTGGATAGGGCTAAAAAAATTGACCCTCGAGACCCAGAATTGAATTTGCTCCAGGGTTATCTTAATCTATTTTTGGCAATAAAATTGCCCTTCTCCAACCCTAGACAAGCTATTGATAATTTTCAATCTTACGCCGCACCTTCTTACCTTGTCCACCGTGGCATTGCTATTGCCTATAGAGACTTGAAAGAATATGATTTGGCCCTTATTTTTGTCAATAAAGCCTTGGAAGCTACCCCCTCCAATCCAGAATTATACTATCTCAAAGGACAAATTTTACGAGCCAAAGGCACTAAGGAAAATGACATCAATACTCTCCAGGAGGCTTTGAAAAACTTTGAAATAGCCCTGAGGAAAAAAGAACAACTCCCCCTCGAAACCACCAGAAAGCCCCTGGAAAGAGAATGGAGAAAAACCAAGGAAAAGATTACAGAATTAAGCAAGAAACCTAGTTAGGTCAGATTATTTTAGCAGCCAAAAACCCTAAAAATTAGTCGTATTCCACAAGAGTTAAACAGGGCACATTAGGAAGTCTATTCCTCCCTCCCAACCCCTTTAATTCTACAATAAAACCAAAGGCCACAATCTCACAGCCAATTCTGGTAAGCAAGTCGGCAGCGGCTTTGGCTGTGCCTCCCGTGGCTATTACATCGTCTACAATCATTACTTTAGCACCCGGAGAGACTGCGTCTTGATGTATTTCTAAAGTATCTGTGCCATACTCTAAAGAGTATTCGATACTATAAACAGCAGCAGGGAGTTTCCCTTTTTTCCGCACAGGCACAAAACCGGCATTGAGATGATAAGCTAAGGCAGGGGCAAATATAAACCCCCTTGACTCTATACCTATGACATATTCCGGAAGACTGGGCAGTTGTTCACATTTATAGGCTAAAGAATCGATTACATATTTTAACCCCTTAGCGTCCTTCAGTAGTGTAGTAATATCCCTGAAAATAATACCCGGTTTAGGAAAATCAGGAATGTTGCGGATTAAAGCCTTTATGTCCATTTTGTTGTCACTTCTGTAGGTGTACCGGGAGTCGAATCCCCCTTAATTATATAATTGGTGGGGATAATTGAATCATTTTCTTCTCCCGGCTTGGCCTATGAAAGAAAAACTGTTGTTGTGGTTAGAAAGATTCCTAGTAGCCGATGTTTTTGTGGTGATTATTGGCTTTATTTGGTTTGTAGTAGCCTTAACTGGCAAATTCTTAGGTGTCTCCCTAGGTTGGGAGATTTGGTATCGACTGTGGCAACCCCTCTTCAATCCGGCAATTGGCATTCTCTTTGCCGCAATTTTTCTTTCTTGGGGGTTGAAACAGCTAGAAAATTTTACCAAAAGATGACTTAATTTTAATAAGAATCAAACTCAGCATATTCGTTTTTCCTGTCTACCTTCCAGTCTTCATTCTCTCCTCCGAAAATCACCTGTTTTATGGCTACATAGTCTTTTGATAATTCCCGCAGAGAATTAATAAGAATGTCTAAAGCAATTAAATCACTAGTGCCCAAATCAAACCAACATCTCGCCCAATTGCCTAAATACTCGAATTCTCCCATGTTATGCATAGGTGCCATCATAGCATTGTCCGCATATTCTTCATCATACTCCAGATAGCTAATGTCTACTCCCCTTTCCTGGATTTGCAAATTTTCGGCATTAAAACCCCCCAGTTTACCTATGTAAAACCAGGAGTTGAATAACTCCTCTACATATTGTTTCTCCATGTCAGAGGGGGCATTTTCAAATTCTAACCAAATCCACAAATCAAAAGGATTAAACTCCCTAAATTTAACTTCCATTTGGCCTACAATGCTTAAATTTATCCTAGACTTATTCCTAAAACCAAATTGTCCAGTGTGTGGAACAGTAGCAGAAAATGGGCTCTGTTATTATTGTCAACAAAAACTGGCCTGTTGTCAACTGACGGATAATTTCCTCTGGTTGGAGGAGGGATTTTTTCTCTTCTCCTGGGGGAAATATGATGGCCATTTGAGACGATGTATAGCCCTTTTAAAGTACAATGGAAAGAAGGAATTGGGAGAATTGTTTGGACAATGGTTGGGAGAAAAATGGATAGCCTATAACCATCGGCGACAATACAAACAACTAATAGTTGTACCTATCCCCATCCATGAGCAAAAATTAAAAACTAGAGGCTATAATCAGGCGGAATTGGTAGCCCGAGGCTTTTGTAAAATAACCGGTTATACCCTCCAACCCCGTCTCCTTTTACGGGTTAAAAATACAAAGGCAATGTTTAACCTCAATCCCACGGAAAGACAGGAAAACATCCGGCAAGCCTTCCAGTTGGCTAAAGACTACAAAAAGAAAATCAAACCAAACACCTCCATTCTCATTGTGGACGATATTTACACCACCGGCACCACCTTCAGGGAGGCTAAAGCCGTATTAACCAGGGGAAAACTAAAAACAGTGGGTATTGCCACCCTTTCACTGTCTTCCTACTAGTTGCCTAACACAAAAATAATGATTATCATTATAAGACGTTCCCTCTCCTCCCCCTCTGACGACGACTATCACCCCCCTGCGTCTCCCAGTTACTATTAAAGAATGATTATTATTCGTATACAGCCGCTGACTCCCCCCCCACAGGAAATTTAAGACAACCACTACTATTACTCGTCTATCCTTAGCTACCCCCTCCCAGTCACCCGCCATTATTGGGGGATATTATCCTTCGCCTGCCATCAACCTCCCCCCACAGCGGGAATCCGGGATGACTTTTAGTCAATATTAGATAATGATTGTCATTCGTCTACATCTGTTGACTTTCTCCACAGGGAATTTAAGACAACAACTGCCATTACTCGTCTGTGTTTTGCTACTTTTCCCGGTTACCTGATATTATTGTAGAATGATTATCATTCGTCTGCGGTTAAGACTCCTCACCATTCCCTTACCATCCCCGGCTGGGAATTTAGAGGTGAAGATGGGGGTTTTCAGGATATAAGCTGTCTTCTGCAGAAAAGTCATTGTCATTACTATGTATAGAAGGATAATGGTTGTTAGGATATAAACTGTCTTCTGGGGAAAGTTATTATCACTCCCGTGTGTTGGCCAAAAGATGACGGTTGTTGCGATATAGACTATCTTCTGGAGGAAGGTTATTATCACTCCCTTGTATTGGTAGGAAGATTATGGTTGTATAAACTGTTTTCTGGGGGAAAGTTATTATCATTCCCTTGTATTGGCGGGAGGATTATGGTTGTCAGAATATGAATTGTCTTCTGAGGCAAAGGTATTATCACTCCCGCGTGTTAGCCAAAAGATGACGGTTGTTGCGATATAGACTATCTTCTGGGGGAAGGTTATTATCATTGCTATGTGTGGAGGAGGGATGATGATTGTTGGGATATAAACTGTCTTCTGAGAAAAAGTCTTTATCATTCCTATGGGATTGGTTTTCCTTCCCAGTCTTTTTTCTACTCCCACACCTTTTCTACTCCCACACCTTTTATATCTTTTTTCGCCAAGAGGATGATTATCATTGGCAGACAAGCGGCAACAAGGAGGAGTTTGGGGGAGGATTTTAACCGGTAAACAGACTGGCTGAAGACAATTGTTGTTGGCAGACACAAAAAACTAGTTACCCCCTTTCCTGAGTGGAGTTTTTCAAAGGCTACAATTGAGACAGTTAATCATTTATAACCTTAACAATCCCAGAAAGACTCACAAGGTTTTCCAAAGGCTAATCCTGGGATGACTATTATTGTACATGCCCCGGGTCAAGCAAGCCTACCCCCGTTACTGTGAAGACTAGTTACTACACCCCCAGATGTCAGTAGACTATTATCCTCCCATTTCTCCTAAACAAAGTAAAATGATTGTCATTCAAATACAGTCGGGGAGGCATTTATATATCCCCCCCTAGTAGAGACAAGATAAACCCAATATATAGGCTTACGATTATAAACCCCTGGAGAAGGGATGACTATCGGAATACTGCTATTATATGCCCCTTTCCTCCCCAGCCATCCCCCCACAGTGAAGACAAGCCTTATCCCTCCCAATACCTAACCCCTATCTCCCTATCAACTGCGGAGGATAATGTCAAAATGCTGGCTGAGGGTTTGACGGATTCTATCATGAATTGGCTCTACATCACTGTCTTTTAGTGTACCATCAGGAGAGCGGTAGACAAGGGTAAAGGCTAAACTCCTTTTTCCCTCTGCCACATTCTCCCCTTTATACTCGTCAAACAACCTCACGTCAGCTAACAACTTGCCACCCGCCTTCCTCATTACCGAGACTACCTCTGCCACGGGTATGTCTGTGGAGATGAAGAAGGCTATGTCTCTTTCTACCGCCGGGTAGGTAGAATAGGGTTTAAAGGTTGGGGTTTGTATGTGCCTTTGTTGTAAAAAGCTGATTATAGGGTCTAATTGTAACTCAAATACGTAAACACTGTCAGGTAAGTCTCTTTGTTGTCGTAAACGAGGATGGAGTTGTCCAAACACACCAATCCTATTCTTATTTAACCACAAACCAGCAGTGCGTCCAGGATGAAGACGACTGTCACCCGACTCTGCTTGATATGTGATGGGTAACCTCAGGGAGTTGAAGAAACTGTCAAGGATTCCCTTCGCTTCATACCATGTCATGGGTTGGGGTTTGCCGCTTCTCACCCAAATGCCTTCGGTATATAAGTCACCCCCCAATATTCCCCCTAAAGCATCCGCCTCTCGTTTCTCCCCGTTTTCCACCCAGAAAATCCTCCCTATTTCAAAACCATTTAAACAACCATTCCCCTGTTGGATGTTGTATTCAAAGGCGTCAATTAAACCGTCAATCAAATTACTCCTTAAACCGGAATATTCCACAAACAGGGGATTGGCAATTTTAATCCCTGCCACCTTGGCATTGACTAGGGAGTAATGCATCAATTCTGTTAACCCTAATCCCCTCAAGTTTGCCCTAACAAGCCTTTGAATCTGATAATTGGTAGGAAGATAGCCTACTGAGGGAAGGGAGGGAAGAGTGTCATGGAAATTGTCATAACCGTAAAGTCTGGCTACCTCCTCAATTAAGTCTATCTCCCTTTCTAAGTCTCGATAACGATAGGGAGGAATTTTTACCCGCCACACCAGGGGGGATTCTGTTTTTACCTCCAGTTGACACCCTAAGTCTTCTAGAATCCTAACTACATCAAGGGGAGGAATGTCCATAATTGTATCCCCCCTCTTTACCTTTCCTAACACCTGATGCAAACGCTGGAGTCTCAATTCAATAACGGGAGTAGAATAAGAGCGATAGTCGGCTATAATTTGAGTGGTAACAAAGCCACCAGCTAGTTGGGTGATGAGAGAAATCGCCCTATTTAAAGCCTTCTCTAACTCTACCTGGTTTACTCCCCTCTCGTAACGAGTAGAAGATTCTGTACGAATTCCTTGAATTTTTGCACTACGACGAACTACAACTGGGTCAAAAAGGGCAGCCTCTAGTAAGATATTCTGAGTATTTTCGTCAACCTCGCTTTCCTCACCACCCATTATACCGGCTAAGGCTACTGGCTTGTTGTTGATGGTAATGAGTAAGTTTTGGGGAGTTAATTTTCTCTGTTGACTGTCTAGGGTTGTTAAAGTCTCCCCCTCCTTGGCAAAACGCACACCTACTGTCAAACTGTCACTGTTAGCAATGGTATGTAGCTTATCTTTGTCAAAGGCATGTAAAGGCTGCCCCCATTCTAAAAGGATATAATTAGTGACGTCAACTACATTATTTATAGGGCGTATCCCCGCCGCCTGTAAACGTCTTTTTAACCAGTCGGGGGAAGGCGCAATTTTTACTCCTTCGATGATTGTAGCAATATATGCTGGACAGGCAGAAGAGTTTTCCACCTCAATGGCTACCTTGTCAGAGGCTATGGGGTTGATTTTCCCCTCAATCTGCGGCAGGGTGAGTTTTTCCCCAGTTAAGGCGGCTACCTCCCTGGCTACCCCCACCACACTCAAAGCATCCGCGCGATTGGCAGTGGCAGTTACTTCTAGGATAACATCGTCTAAACCTAGAATCGGGCGAATATCCTCCCCTACTTTATAATCCCCCTCTAGAATATGTATCCCCTCACTTTCTTTTTCTAACCCTAACTCTGCCAATGAACAAATCATACCATTGCTTTCTATCCCCCTCAATTTAGTGGGTTTAATTTTCAAATCCACCTTAGGCAAATAACTCCCCGGCTTGGCAACGGCAACCAGTATATTCTCCCTTACATTAGACGCACCACATACAATCTGAGAAGGAGATTTTTCCCCAATATCTACTTTACATACACTTAGTTTATCAGCATTGGGGTGAGGGATGCACTCTAATACTTTCCCCACAACCACTCCCTCTGCCCATAAGCGTCTATCCTCAATCTCTTCCACTTCAAAACCAGCAATGGTTAGAGTCTTGGCTAATTCCTCCGCTGACAGTTTTACCTGTACAAATTCTTTCAACCAGTTTAAAGAAATACGCATTGTTTCACCAATATTATAGACCACGCCACTAATCCCTATTATTAGTTAATATCCTCCTCCAGTAAAGTAACAATGACAATCCTCCTCGGTTGAATGACAGCAACACCACTCATCCCTCAAAAATGACACCACCTTTTTTGGTAGAATAAAACCTACCACCCCCCAAAATGCCAGCTAAACCTGGCAAAAGCGGCAACAGTTGTTTACTAAATGAAAATGGCGACATCAAAAATCTCTACAAACAGGAGTATTCCTTCGCCCTAGTTTTTTTTTTTAAAATTTTATAAAGGTTACAACCAACCCCCGCCTGCCGGCATGACACCAAATTCCCTTGTCTGCCAGAATCTTTCCACTCCCATTATTCATCCTCTTTTTGCCAATCCCTCATCACCACAACAGTCAACTATTGCCTTCCCTGACATTGTCTACCCAATAGTTATCTCCTCTAGTATACCCCCTGGAAATTAACACCAATAACACTTTTCTGCCAGACAAATACCCCCCTTTAGACTAACAACACTCTTCTACTAAACAGGCATTTACCCTCCCCCTTATACTGACAATACTCAACAGTAACCTGCCTCCCCCCCACTCTAGTTGCCTCAACAATTGTTCAGTATACATCCCCCAAACCCAACTAGCCTTAACAATACCAGCCTATCCAGTCTCAACAATGCCAGCCTATTAAATACCCCCCAGCAAATTTGTATATATATACCCTTATAGTAAATACCTCTATAGTTGAATCACCCCGGGAATAAATAATCGCTTTCCCCAGGTGAAACCCACAACTATCTCCTGCCATCATATACTCCCCAAAACAAAATCACCAACAACAATTGTCTGCTAGACATTGGGGTGGAGTCATCCCTGTCAACAAACTCCCTCTACCCACCTCACCCCCAACTTTTTTTCTCCACAGTTACCTCAACAACTGTCTTTTCCCCCTTCCTATTTAAAGCAAGGCGATACTGAGAATTGATGCCTACTGGATAGATATTCTCCCGCTTTTCCACACCAACAACAGTTGCCTGCTAAATATCCTCTTACTGTTAATAACACCACTTCTTTTGGTATTCTTTCCCATAGACAACAGTTGAATACTCTCGGCGTAAAATCCTCCCTCACCCGTCTGCCACCCATTCCTCCTAGTCGACAGTGTAATCCGAATAACAATGGCTTGTGTATTCCTCTGTCTCGTCATATACCACTACTTTCCTTCCAAACGTCTCCCGCTGAGTTAAAATAACGAGTCTGTACCATATTCCCCAGTTAGCTGAAACCAAAAATATCTCCTCCACAACCCCCTTAGTCTATCCAGGAGTAACAATGACAGATAATAGTCTCCCAACCTCTGTCAAACCCAAACCTAGCGATACCTGTGGCTATCTTTATCCCATATCAATTATCTCCCCCACATTGAGTCGACTCATGCTGCCTCCCCTTCAGCAGGTTGGAAACAGTCGTCTGCCACATTTTTTCCAAGTCTTCCCCCAACAGCTAACACTCGTCTAGTTACCTCCTTCAGTTGTATACTAGACACTTTCTAGCCTCATTCCACCTTCCGGCTACTTGGAGAAAAACTCACTACAATTGTCTGCTAGATATCCTCTAGAGAAATCAAGCCAACAACCCTTGTATACTAGAAACCCTCTTCAGTTGTCTTTTACCCCAACCAAATCTAACAACAATAGTCTCCCCATCCCCCCAAGCCACGCCAACAAAACTTGTCTAATATTTCTTTTTTTGGGATAATGCCAACAGTAAACAATTGTCCCCTATCCCCCCTCTATGTCAACTCGTTTTAATAATACCCGCTAAATAACCCCGGCTAGCTTATACTGGGTATACTCGTATTGTAAACCCTCTCTGGTGGAATGATTTTGTTGGCGGATACATCCCTCGCCTGCCTCGCTATCCCCCTCTATCGTCTCTTTGGGAGAAAGTTGTACTAACAACACCAGTCTACCAGATAGACATCCTTATCTGAGTCACGTCAATAACTACTGCTGCCTAAATCTCCCTCTCAGTGTTACACTAAAGACATCTTACTGCTAGACATTTTCTCTGTCTGATGAGGTTATTTTCTAGTATAGTCAGGCCGAAAATACCTGTATATGCCTCATGAGGCTTTTTAGTGTAGTCAGTCTAACAATACCAACAATACTTGTGTGTATGCCTCAGTCTAATCATCCCTCCGTCTTCCGGGTTACACCAAGAAAACTCCACTATAGCTTCCCTTTAGTGGCATACCAGTCTAGTCACACTGGCGACAAACTTCTCCTGTATGCCACTAACACTCCCCTCAGTATTTTCTTAAACCCAGCCTAGTAACATTTAAGTATTAAAACTAAATCACCCTATCCTAAAGATACCCACCCTACCAATAAATTTACACCAACAACGACCAACATTCTCCCTTGAATTCATACAAACCACACCTTCCCCCCGGCATCTCAGTCTATTTAGGCTAACAACACAACGTTTGTCTTCTAAACGCATTAATGCCTCTATCACAGTACTTTTAAAAACATGTGCCTACCAATTATATCTGTTAACATGTGTCCATTCCAGTAAAGTTGGGCTATCTTCCTACAGGAAGGCTAATGACACTTGTTTATCTCCCATCACCAAGCCGGGTTACTCCAATATGTTACTCTAATACCATAACAAGCCGATGGACTTTTCCCCCCTAAACCCGGCAAAATCCCCCCAACAGTGATGGCATACTAGACTTGGCTGGGTTATGCTAACAACACCTTCTCCATGGATAGACACCGCCAACTCTCACTCACAACCACCGCCTCCATTCGGCTAACCACAACAGTTGCTTGTAAAACACTTCCCCCAGTCTAGGAAGACTAATTTCCAGTGTAGTTTTTTTTAAAGCAATTGTATATGGACCATGGGGCTGTCTTCTGGTATAACAACAATACCCGTCTGCCAAATAGCCTCCTGTCAGACTACCCCCCATAATACTCATCCAATAGTAGATACTTCCTCCAGGAAAGTCATCCTAATAAAACTTGTTTCCTAAATACCTTCCCATGGGATAAATGGGATAACCCTGACAAGAATACTTGTCGTCTATTTCTAATGAGACTTTCCCCGTCAGCAGGGTGAAACCAAATATGTTTGTCTGATATACACCTCTTTTGAAAAAGTCACAATAAAAATTTGCCCTCACTCTTATAATGACAATAGTTGCCTCCTAGACTCTTCCCTCATCGCTACAACAATACTCATTTGCCATGTGTCTACTCCTAGCAGATTCATCCTAACAAAACTCTTCTACTTACCTCCCCCAGTTATATACTAGACACCTCCCAGCCTCATCCCAGTCGCCTTCTGGCTAGCTAACGACATCCCCCTGCCACCCGACATGTAGTTAGCAACAGTCTACCACCTTCATCTTCCCTGGTGAAGTCTAATCGACAATCTCTGCATGCCAGACATACCCTTCAGTTGTCTCCCAAAAACTTCCCCAGTGTCACCCTTACAATAGTCGTCTTTTGAAAATCCTCTCTGTGGAGTCATAATAACGACAGTTATCAGCCGGCGGTAGACTGACACCCGTATAAGGGAAAATCAACAACATCCTTCTACCCCACTTTCTCCTCTAGTCACGCTAACAACACTTAGCGGCTAGACATTCCCCCTCAAGCCTACAGTATCAAATGTCTTTCTATAAAGCTAATCTAACAATACTTGTATACCATGTATCCCCCCATAGTCAAACTATTCCCAGCCACAAGTCACCCCAACAACACCTGTCTATCCCAGTAAAGTCAACCCTGCAATGTCTTTTTAGCAGTCAAAACCCGTCTACTAGATACTCTCTCCATCAAAACTACTCCTCGAGGTTGACACCAAAAACAATCTTTTGACAGTAGGAGAGTTATCCCAACAACAGTTGCCTTTTTTTACCCCGCTAAAATCAAGCTAACAATACTCGTCACCCGTTTCCCCCTCGCCAAATCCAGTTTACCCCCTCCCGCTAAGTCATCCTACTTTTGACTCCTGGCTGGTGACAGTGGCAGGCTAAATAATTCTTCAGTCTAGTCATACTTACAAATCACTTTTGCCAAACACTCCTCTATACATTCCAACAATGGTGTCAGCCGTTTATTTCCCTTAATAAAGCCAGACTACCTCTCCGGCAAAGTCACGCCAAAAACGGCAGTGTCATACATACCTTTTCCAGTAAAGTCACCACAAGGATTTACCTTTACCCGACTCATGCTGATAACGGTTGCCTTCCACCCCCACATGCCAACACCAATCATTTGCCATATCTACCCCCAGCCAACTGTGTCTGACAACATCCACTACATCTGTTTTCCAGTAGAGTCGCCTTCCAACGCCACGCCACCACCCTCAAGCCAATCCCATTTCTAGCTTCTGGCTGATAATAGTCTTTTAGCAGACAATCTCAGCAGAGAGTGAAACTAATAAGAGTATCCCGCTAGGCATCTCTCCAGCAGATTAACGCCAAACGATACTTATCTGTTAGAAACTCCTCCTTCTGCCTTTTACTAACAACATTTTGCCCCTGAGTACCTCCCAAGTCAACCCGACAATTATCCTTGCATGCCAGACACTCTCCCCTACTCCCAGATACTCCTATTCAAGTCACCCTAGCAATAGTCGTCCACTAGATAATCATACCAACGACGGCCACCTGTCAACCATCTTCCCTGGAAAAGTCATGGTGACAAAACTTTCAATACTATCCACCCACAACTTTCTTCTTCCACACATTCTCCTCGTCTAGTCATGCCAACAATACCCCCCTGCCAGACACTCCCTTCAGCCAAGGCTTATAATATTCGTCTACCAAATACACTCTAGTAAATAACCCTAACAATGCTAGTTTCCTAGACACTTCCCCAGTAAAGTTATGCCAAAAACACCCTTCTACTAGACAGTCTACCGCAAAACAACCCTGACAACAATTGACTACAGTCATGTATTCCCCCAAATACTATTATCTCCAGTCTAGTCACAGCAACAATACCCCAAGTAATCCTAACAATGCCTGTCTATTTTAGTAAAGTCAATCCGGCAATGTATATCTGTCTGGCGGCTACTCCCCCACCTGTCTCCCAGACACTTCCTCCAGTAAAACTATCCCCTACTTACGTCTACAACAATAGCCTGACAGAGGTAGGGGGATAAAACCAACAACAGTAGCCTCCTACTCAAGTAAAATCATGCCAAAAATAAACATTTCTTTTAGTCATATGACACCCACGACAACTCCCCTCCAGACACCTGAGTGAAACCGACAACAGTGGCTTTATTGATACCTCCTCCAGTAAAACCACACCAACAAATAAACCAACAATAAACAGTCTCCCCAGTTGAGTGAAAGTAAAAACAATCTGATGGAATTTCCCCAGGAAAATCATACTGACGATTATTCTACTAGATTCCCTTGCTAGTAAAATTATCCTTGCCAATAGTCGTCTTCTAGATATACCCCCTAGTTATTTAAACTACAGTCGTTTACTCGATACCCCCCATAAAACCAATCCCACAGTAGTTGTTTACCAGGTATACCCTTATAATCAAACCATCCTCTCCAGGAGAGTCATGATAACAATCCCGCTAACTGCCACCAGTTGTAATCCCACTAATGCCTTTCTTCTGGGAATTTCCCCCAGCAAAATCATCCCAATAATACACATCCCACCCAGCCACTAAACTTACAACCACCCCCCATCTACCCTAACCTAATGGCGTAAAAAATACTTGTATGAATACTCAGTGGTAAAGTCTCCTACTAGTATAAATGCCTTCCTCTTAGGCTAATAAGAATCCCCTACTGATTATGCTAGCCACCCCCCACTCTATTGACACCAACAACGGCAGTCTGCCAAATATACGCCTCATTTAATTCTTCCTGACAACAGTCATCCGCCTAGAAACCTCCCATTCAAGTCACACCCATTGAAGTCACACCAATAATACTTCCACACTGGACACTCCCTTGAGTAAAATGCTAAAAACATCCGTCTAATAGGCATCTTGCTGATAGTCAGGCTGAAAACACTTCTCTATCAAATGGGTGGGGATAAAATTGTCCTACAGTCGAGTATTTTCAATGCTAATGTCAGTATTTTTTATGCAAGTCTCCCTTAATCACTGTCGTTTCCTGTTGGCAGAAGACAATGATACCAGTTGAGGAAGGGTTATAGAATTGTTGCAAAAAGGTGGCAGAAATTTTCTATCCCTAGCTAAAGTCTAGTAGCAACATGACTTGAGGTTGATAAATGTTTCTCTAAAGAGTGACAAATAGAATTAAACCTCTGGCTGAAAAATACTATTCACCTTCGGGTAACAACCTCTTACCTCTACCTGCCGCCATTGGCTGCTGACATATCTCATTTTGAGATTCCTCCCATCCGAAGGCGGATTTGTGTCACAATGGGAAAGAGAAACAAATTAACTTTTGGAAATATAAATCTATGAATAGTTGTATTCTCGCTGGCAAAATCGTCTCCACCCCCCAATTAAGATACACCCAGGATAATCAATTGGCTATCACTGAAATGATGCTAGAATTCGACAATCCTATTCCTAATAACCCCCCTTGTCTTCTTAAGGTTGTAGCATGGGGTAGTCTAGCAGTAGATATAGAACAGCGATACCATGAGGGGAATGAGGTGATAGTTCAGGGGCGTCTCCGCATGGATACAATAGAGAAGAACGGTTATAAGGAGAAAGTGGCTAGTATGACTCTTTCTCACATCTACCCCCTTTTAGAAAGCGACTCTTCTGATGTCATCGGCAGTGAGTCGTTGTCGTGGGATTCTTCCTCACCACTTTCAGATGAGGAGGAGGAGGAGGATGATGATGAGGAAATAAAAACAAAAAATCTCGATGATATCCCCTTCTAGTCAGGAAGACAGTGTCATGGCACTTACATACAAGCCAAAGACAAAACCTATCTTCCAAGAGTTAAGTATATCAAGCCACTGTATTTTCCTGTTTCTATCTCTTTGTCTATACACCCAAATACTAATCCCCTCTGTCAGTATAAGATAACAGGTGGCCACTGGTATATCCCATTTCCCCGCCTGAGAGACACTAGTGGAAACCAAATCGGAGGTGACATATCCCCACAACCAGGCAATAAACACTAGAGACAGTCTCCTCCAGGGGTTGGCAAAAAAATCGCTAAGGCGGTTGAAAAGGCTACTGGCTAATAGACTCAACCGGGTTTGTTGCATCTTTCCCCCTGCTTCTTAAGACTGCTAGGGCAATACCCTGAATTATGATACGATGTTCCTGATTTTGAATTCTCTGATGAAGAGTCTCTGGCGTGTCATTTGGTAGAATGGGTACTGCAGCCTGGACTAGAATGGGACCATTGTCTACTTCTAGGGTAGCAATATGTACAGTACAGCCAGTAATCTTTACTCCCGCTTCTAACGCCTGTTTCACTGCATTCATCCCCCGGAAACTAGGCAAAAGACTGGGATGTATATTTATTACCCTTTCTGGGAAGGCTTCCAGTAACACCTTGGTGACAATCCGCATCCATCCCGCCATCACTACTAACTCTACCCCTTTTCTCTTGAAACAGTCTACTATTGCTTCATCCAAGGCTTCTCTGCTGGCAAACTCCCTGTGATTTAACAATAATGATTCTACCCCGTATTTGTCTGCCCTTTCTTTTACCTTCGCACCTGGGTTGTTATATATCAATAACTCGATTTTAGCATTCAATAAACCCTCTGCAATCGCCTTGGCAATTGCCTCAAAATTACTCCCATTCCCCGACGCCATTATCCCCAATCTCACTGTCTTTTCCAGGTGGATGGATTCTATGGGGGGAGAAATCAAACAACAGGAGGAATAATCTTCCATAGGTTTTTTGCTATTCCGGTAGTCTAGATTCCCACTGGCTATTATACTACTGTTGTCCCTTTTGCCCATCCTGTTTTTTTTACTGTTTTCTTTGTTTACCTTCTGTTTACCCCCCCATAACTCTGCTGTTGTTTAGTTTTCCTTTTCTCCACCCATACCCTAATTCCTATTAACCCCAATCCCTATTATCAACTCTTCTTCCTATATAGCATCAATCCGTCTAACTCCAGGATTATTTACAACAACTGTTTTTATATCCTATTTCCACTGTGTCTACTCCTATTCCTCTATTGGCAAAGCAATGGTCGTCTTTTTATTTCTGATTTTTGATTGTCTCTCATGCTTGTTCCATTCTACCACCACTTTGAATACTAGTAGACCCATCACTTGCCACAGAGTGAGAAAAACAAACGGATTCCCCACAGTCATGCTGCCTCTGGAATTGTTTTCTACAACGACGTTACCACTGTGGGGGGGAGAAAAGACAGGCCAACTCACCCCACAGAGGTGGTAGAATGAATGTCACTCCTACTATTATCCCCTCCCCCAGAATTACTACTATCTCCACTGAGGGAGAGAAAGACAAGCTAATTCATTCCCCCTCTTGTTAGAGATTCTTTTCTGCCATAGACTCCCCACTGCTACACCCACCCGCCAAAAGACAGCGTCTCGGATATAACTGCTATGGCTATAAGTGATACAACGCTGTGAGGCGGAAACAGGGGGTTAGTATTTGCTAGACAATTTTTACTTTTCCAGGCGGCTGAGTTGCCACAATAATCCTCAATGGCTGCCTATCCCTTTTTCCCCCTATCCCCATGTTGTCTCAGTCTTGTCTTTTCCCTGTTTCCTTCTTGTCTTCTTGCTGTTGTTTTATCTTCCCCCTCTCTCTACTCCATTCTCTTGCCAACCATTCTCCCACACACCTTACAACCCCTATTATCAACTCCTCCAGCCATAGCATCAATTCATCTAATTTTTCTAGGATTACTTGTAACAAGTGTTTTTCATACCTTGTTTCCACTATGTCGACTTCTATTTCCCTGTCTGCAAAGTAATAGTCGTCTCTTATCCCCGACTTTTGATTTTTTTCTACAACCGCCTGTTTTATACTACTATCACCTTGAATATTAGTAGACTCACCATTACCCGTGGGAGAGGAAAGACAAGCAGATTCCCAAAAAGAGGTGGTAATGTCACCTCTACCACTATTTTCTACCATGGGATTACTACTACTCCTAGTGGAGGGAAAGGAAAGACAAGCAAATTCATCCTCCACAGATACAGAGGCATTCATGTCACCTCTACTGTTACTCCCTACCATCGAATTACTACTACCTCCAGTAGGGGGGAAGGAGAGAAAAGCAAATTCATCCCCCTCTACTGGGGATTCGTCACTTCTTGGGAGACATACAGATTCATCCGGATACAGGGAGATGGGGTTGTCTCGTTGGAGATGACTAATATGACTAAGAGGAGGCAAGGGAGGGGTGGTATTGGCTAAACTATTTTTTCTCCAAACAGGTGAATTCTTGCCAAAAAAATACTCAATGGCTGCCATAATAAGCAGTTTCAGCTGGAAAGGGTTGTCTTTCTCCCAGACAGATTCCTCCAACTCATTTTTGCCGACAGGAGACTGATTTCCCGTTGTTTTTATACTCCCCTCCTTGATTTGATTTTGATTTTCCCCTGGCAACAAAAGTCTAGAAAAAACACCGCCACCCAAACTTGTTATTTTAGTCTTAATTGTCTCAACATAAGACTTAATACTTTTACCCAATAGAATAGTCTTGGGAATAAGGCTAGCATCAGTAGGAATGGAAGCCATACTATTAGATGTAACGCTGCCACCAGTGGATGCCTGTGGGATACTGTTGTCAGAGACATTGGCTTTTACAGGGGTAGAGGAGATGGTATTAGGGGTTATAGTGGTATTTGTGGGGGTGGATGAAATGGTTTCGGGAAAGACACTGGCATCAGTTGGAGTAGATAAAATGGTGTCAGAAGCGGCAGTGGCATCCCTGGGGAAGACAGGAGGATTTTTCCCGCCAAAGAAATAATCAATAGCCGCCTCAATTAAAAGTCTAATTTTAACCCAATTGTATTTCCCACTATTTGAAACCACCTCCTCCCCTTCCCTTTTTTGCCTGCTGGGAGAAGAATTGTTATTATTTCTCGCCGGCAAAAGAGGGGAAAAAATCTTCCTTGCGAGTTTGTGAATTCTACTATCAGCCTCGAAAGACAACAAGGATATACCCACAGCATTATTGGTTTTTCCTGAGGGGGGGGTAAAACTATTTCTAATATCCGCCGGAGGATTGTTTTCAACATTGCTACCAGTGGAGGCTGGAGATAGGCTGGAGGGGGAAAGACTCTTCTTTTTCTTGCCAAAAAAATAATTAATAGCCGCCAGAATCACTGTTTTAACGCGAGAAGGCAGCCAGTCGGAGTTATAATGCCCTACCCGAGGCTCATCTTGGCTATCATGAAAATAGCTAGTAGGATGGGAATGGCCTTCCTTGCCGTTTACATAAGCTCTTCCCATTTCCATGCTATCATTATCACGGCAGCCTGTCATTATGGCATCCCCTTGTGGAGGCTGGGGGGAAAAGATATAACCCTCCACAGCAGAAATAAACCTATCCAACCATACTATTATCGGATTATCTCCCAGTCTCACTTCATTACTTGCTAAAACTGCCTCAATCAACTCACTAATCTCTTGCTGTCTATTCCTGGGTATTATCTCCCTTACCTGGTTGTTTGCCATCACCCCCACAATACACCCATCTTGCAAACGACAAGCCAACCCCTGAAACTCATGAATAAGCAATACTGGTAAATCCTTTTCCCTTACCATTTTCTCTGTCACCTGCCGGATTATTTTGTCACAGGCGGCTTCAGGCAAAAAACCCCCACTTTTTCTCTTTGCTGAGGCAAAACTTTTATTGCCAGTCTTAGTTATAATCTCCCACAACCGGAGGAAGGGAAACAATACAATTTCTAATCCCCCCCTCACTGCTATACCCCATTGCCTTAGTTTTCTGTTTACCCCACTGTGAATCCTTATATACTGACTATTCAGAAAGTTAAACAACCTACTTTTGTAGGGTTTATCTACCGGTGGGGAAGACATAATCCTTATCCCTACTCCCTTTTTCTGATTTCTATTGAGAATACCCAATTGATGATATTCTATTGTCAGATGGTGTCACAACACAAGTAAAGACAAATCCAGACGAACCCTTGACATACGGCCGATTTGCTTGCTAGAATAAGGGATAGATGTGGGCGGCAGGCGAAAGGACTGCCAGGGCTGTGCCTGGGCGTTTTCTTAATAAGAGAGATAATCATAAAGATTGGGGTAGTAAAAGATAATAGTAGCAATAAACAAGGAGACAGGGGGGAGAATTTGAAAAGCGAAGAGAAAAAATAACAGGATTGTGGCTAGGGGGCTTTAGTAGGAAAAATAATCAAAAAGAGAGGGAACAGAGGGACAAAAAATGACAATAATGACAATAAAGTCGAGAAGTGGGAAGAAAGGGGGTGTAGGAAGAAAGGGAATAAGGATGGTAAGTCAAGAGAAAAGGATTTTTCGCATCCGGCAAAAGACGGCAGCATGAGTGGTAGTGAGGGAATTTAGAAATAAACCGAGACAACTGAGGTTTGGGTACCATGTTCATAAATGAGGTAAAATAAGAGCATAAATCATAGGAGTGTTATCTTGGTGGGGGAATAAGTAGACTTAAACCCCGTCAAAAAAACTTTACTTTGCCTATGGTTTTTCTTTGGTAGAATTACAAAAATACCTCCACTCACAATCACCTCAATTTCAACAACGTCAGCCTAATTCCTATTATATGGCATCTGCCATGAGATACTTAAACTCTGGTGTCGCCTATCAGTCAATCCAATTCTTGAAATTACAGAGACTAAACATACCCTCCCCAGAAACTGAATTGGTAACCCACCCCGTTTATACATGCATATTGTGATAACATTCCAAAGAAATAATTCCTCTGGTAATCTGACAGAAAAAAGAATTTAACCTCCTGTTTCCCCTGGTACTACATAATTATTCCCTCCAGGTAGCCTAAGGTTAGTGATAGCCTGTTGCCTTAAAGTTTTGTCTTAACTTTTTCCTCTCAGAAACATTTTTTCCTTTCCTTAAAAACCTTATTTGTTTCCCAATCTGCCTTCCAGTTAATTCCCCGTATTCTACCAACTTTCATTAGTAAAGTATTATTATTCAAGTATGCCTTTTGCCCTACTGTTTTTATTCAAACAGTAATTGCTTCTGCCATTCACAAACAGACATAGGGCATTTTATTTTTCCTCTGGACAAATTTTCGTTTTGCCCTTGGTTTTACTGAGGCTACAGAGGAAGCTATCTACAGATATAGAGGGCACTTCAGGTATGTAATAATTTTCCTAATCTATCCGTACTGTCCGTATTTCCCCTATAATTTCGCCTTGTATATAAACAATAAATTTATGGCCTTTACTGTATATTTTCTGGTGTGGTTAAAGATAATGTTTAACAGTTTAAATTCTAGCTATTTATATAAGGATTAGTACACCTACTGAAGGCAGAATTTTTATTATCCAAAAGGGGAGTAAACATTGGCAGTCAATTTAAGAGATAGTAAAGACTAGTGCGGGGTTGTTGACTCCAGTATTTTTAGGACGAAAAAGACACTTGAGCCAAATGTGCCCTTGACAAAAAAACGGCGGCGCGCTACAATAGAGGTAATAGGGGGACGGCAGGAGACGTGACTGCCAGGGGCGGGGCTGGGCATAATTTAAATGATATTAATAATCAATAGTGAGAGAGAGATAAAGAGGAACAAGAAGCAATAGGGCAGGGAGGAAGGGGGAGGCGGCAGCAAGTAACCTAAAGCAGGGACAAGTCGCCAGAAACCTCGAGACGACGATAGTCATCCAGGCGAAGGAATTTGTCACCAAGGGTGTCGGCAACGGCAGGGGTAATCCATCCCATCTGTTTCAAAACGTGAATGGCGGCGGCGTATTTGGCCCGTTTGGCACCGTCTAATACCTTAATGGCAATACCCATACCCTGTTGGAGGTTGCCAATGCACTGTATTCCTTCCGCACCAGATTTACAAACAAGTCTGCCATCGGATAAACTCATAACCTCGGTGTCAAAAGCCCCCTCCCCTGCTACCATGGCGGGATGACTAGTCATTGCCCGGACAATCCTCTCTAGTTCAATACTGTTGCCACTGGCTAATTTGGCATAAAGAGTGGCCATTTGAGACAACTCTAAGGCGTAGGTGGGCACACCACAATCGTCTCTGGCTACCATTATTTCCGCTGGGGGGATGCCAAGAAGTTCAGCCACTTTGTGGAGAATAAGCTGTTGTACTGGGTGACTACGATGATAGTAATTTTCAAGGCTCCAATGACGCTGTTGACAGGCGGCCAACATTCCTGCATGTTTTCCCGAACAATAGTGTTGTAGGGGACTATTTTTACCAGGGGGTATGGGACATTTTAAGTAACTAGGGTCTACATCTGCACGCCAGAGAATGTTAAAAACCCTCCTAGCCTGTTCTATTGTACCTTGATGGGAGCTACAAATTATAGCCAGATCCTTCTCATTTAAGTCAAAACGCTCAATTGCGCCTGTGGTAGTCACCGCCAACGCCTGAAACGGCTTCATGGCTGAGCGCATGAAGGAAAAGGTTTGGGCGTCTCCCGCTACCGCCAACACCCTCCCCTTGTCATCCGCTAATACCACCTCTGCCTGATGAATGGACTCTACAATCCCCTCCCTCAGGAGATTCACCTCCAACCGAGGATAACTTGGCCTTTTCAATCTAGTCATTCTGCATTGTCTCTTTCTGCCGGTTTTGTCTGAATCCCCATTATCTCACATTTTCGTCCTTCTCCAATTACTTGAAAATTTCTATCAACTATCTCTATTTCAACCACAAAACCCCCCAGCATAAACCCGTCGGAGAAAAGAAATGTCTAGGTTGCCAAAATGGACAGTAAAAGCAACATTGAGTTTCTCTAGGCTTCTTATTAGCCATGCCGCACCCTCCCTCGTGAAAGACTCATAATGATTAAACAGAATCGAGAAGCGTTTTTCCAAATAGGGTTTCACCTTGCTACACAATAAGACTATCTTCAGCAGCAAGCCAATAGTCTTAGTGGTGCCCATATTACTGATCATATCCATAAATACCAGATGATTCGGATTTTGGGGACTCTCTACTACCAGATAGTTGAACAGTTGAGAGTAAGTGCGCATTTTCAGAAACTCATCTGGCTTGGCGTTATTATGTTGGGGATATATCTGTTGTATCCTCTCGTATAGTTTCCTGTTAAAACTGTGTCTGCCGTATTTCTCGTCAATAGACTGTACAATGTACTCGTACAGGCTGTCTTTAAACATCTGGTAGTTGCGCACATCACTGGTATAACTCAGGAAACTGCTAGACAACTGTTGGTAGGAATAACCCCTCTCCACTGGGCCCACAAAATGTCTTAAACTCTTATTCAAATCCTTGTCACTGAGAAGAGTGGGATTGGTTACCACAGATACTACTTTCCCCCTCTCTGTTTCCCCCCTTGCCAATCTTACCTGCTGTATCACAAATTTCGACAATTGGGTTTCAAACTTCCTTTCCATTTCCCGTCTCAGCTGGTATACTGTTTGTTGTTGTTCTTTATCACTGTCAGGTCCTAGGAGACAATGATCATAAAGATAGGGGTAACGGATAATCAGTTTGCCTACAGTCTCTTCTTTCTGGCTTAGGCTGTTGTTTTTCCTTTCCAAACTCTCGCTAATGATAGTGGCCAGCCTTTTAAGTTGCTTATAATAGTCAGTGGTCAGAAAATGCCTTACTAGCTGAATCATTCTGCCAGAGTAGGTGCGGGCATAGCCACCACCAACACCCACCCCCGCCGGCAGCTTCTCGAACATTTCCACCAATTCTACTACAAACCCCTGAGTTTGTGGTTGTATTTGCCAACGGTTGATCAAAATGTAGCAACAACGGTTTAAGATGGAGGGGAAGTATTCCACTGCCTGTTTTTTACTGATTATCCTCGCCAGCGACTCCAACACCCTTTGATTGTCGTATCTCTTTGCTATAATGAACAGATGTCTGAATCTTTCCAACACCTGCTCAGGCGACTGGGTTTTCACACACTCCAGCAGGTGTTCGTAGAGATACTGTTCATCTCCTGCGCCAGAGTATATACTGGGTGACATGGTGTTGGCACTCACGGCTTCTCATCTCTCGCCTTATATTATCCTTCTCCCCTAAGGGTTTGACTAATCATCTCCTTTCCGCTTTTCTTATACTCCCCCCTATGGTAAATTCTAATCCAAATAATTATGTTTTCTATCGTTTAAATTACTGATTTTTTGTCCCGGCTTTTATGAAATCTTTTCCTAATCTCGACCTTATCCGTAAAATCACTGACGCTAATTATACGGAGGCTTGTTCCCCTCTTTTTTCAGGAAATTGTGGAGGCATTAGTACAGACACCCGCACTATAAAACCGGGGGAGATTTTTGTGGCTTTGGAAGGGGAGAATTTTGACGGACACGATTTTATTTCTCAAGCTTTTGCCAAAGGTGCTATTGCCTGTATTGTTAAAGAGAATTCCCCCAAAATAAAGGGACTAAACCTGCCCTTGTTAATGGTCAAATCTCCCCTGGCTGCCTATCAGCAAATAGCCAAATGGTGGCGACAATATCTCAATTTACCAGTTATTGCTGTTACTGGTTCTGTGGGGAAGACCACTACGAAAGAATTAATTAGTGCCGTACTGAGTTTAGACGGAAAAGTGTTAAAAACTGAGGCCAATTATAACAATGAAATTGGGGTGCCCAAAACGATTTTACAAATAAATGAAACCCACAAATATGCTGTAATTGAAATGGCCATGAGGGGGAGAGGACAAATTGCCCTTCTCACAGAAATTGCCCTACCTAATATTGGGGTAATTACCAATGTCGGCACCGCACATATTGGCCTTTTGGGCTCAAGAGAAGCCATTGCAGAAGCTAAATGTGAGCTCTTAGTATACATGGATAAATCTGGGGTTGCTCTTCTCAATGCTGACAATGATTTGCTAGTAGAAACTGCCCGAAAATTTTGGTCTGGAGAAACTATTTTTTATGGCCTTAAATCCGGTAATTTTCGGGGTGAACTGGTTGACAAAAATACCCTTAAGGTTGACAATAAATTGTATCCTCTTCCCTTAACAGGAGAACATAATGCCCTCAACTATTTAGCCGCTATTGCTACTGCCAAAGTATTGGGAATAGATTTGGAAAAATTACAAGCTGGAATCTCCATCAATTTGCCAAAAGGCAGGGCTACTCGTCATGTCTTGCCCAATGATATTATTCTTTTAGACGAAACCTATAATGCCGGCTTTGAATCCATGATTGCTTCCTTAAAATTGTTGGCGCAGGAGGAGGGGAGACGTCGCATCGCCGTCTTAGGTACCATGAAGGAATTAGGAGATTATTCTGCTTCCCTTCACCGTCAGGTGGGAGAATTTGTCAAAAGTCTAAATCTAGACTTATTATTGGTGTTGGCCGACGAAGATGCCACTCTAGAAATTGCCCACGGCGCCCAGGGTATTCCTACTCATATTTTCCACAACACCCAGGAATTGTCATCCACCCTTTCTACTCTTATACAACCTGGTGATAGAATTTTATTCAAGGCCTCTCATTCTCTCGATTTAGGCCGAGTCGTAGACAGTATTGTTAGTCTTTTCAACCAGCCGTGCCTAGAAAATGAAGGTCCTTCCTACAAATCTTCCTGATGTTTTGATAATTGAGCCCACTGTTTTTGAGGACGAAAGAGGCTTTTTTTTTGAAAGTTTTAACGCCATCACCTTCCGGGAAAAAACGGGGCTCAACCCCAATTTCGTCCAGGATAATCACTCCCATTCTCGCAAAAATGTCCTCAGGGGATTACACTATCAACTCTACCAAAAACAGGATAAATTAGTAAGGGTTGTCAGGGGAGAAATTCTCGACGTTGCTGTTGATATTCGTAAAAACTCCCCCACTTTTAAACAGTGGGTTGCGGTGGTTTTAAGTGAAGAAAACAAGAGACAGTTGTGGATTCCTGCCGGCTTTGCCCATGGCTTTTTAGTCCTATCAGAAGTGGCAGATGTCCTCTACAAAACCACCAATTATTATCACAAGGAATACGACAGGGCTATTCGCTGGGATGATCCAGAAATTAACATTGATTGGAATCTTAAGGAAAGGCCAATTTTATCCCACAAAGATGCCAACGCCCCTTACCTCAAAGACGCAGAAATTTTCCTTTTGTAATTCAATGAATCCTCCTTTTGTTATTTCAAAATAACCTTTTTATCGTCTTGCGATGCCTCCTTAACTTGTAACTGCCATTATTCTTCCAATTATATTTGCATTTTCTCCTATAGTTTTCTTAGACAAAACAGTAGCCAAGTCGAAAATACTTTCACACTGAAAACCCGAATCGATTTTTAAATATTCACCCACTACCGATAGAATGTTTGCATTTTTGGCCATAAGTATGTCTGTTTCTGAATCTCCCTCTATCATACCAGTTTTGGGCTTCCTGCAGTCACAGTTATCTGTGTAGTCTATTTCTACGGAATTAGCTTTAAGGACTTCTAACATGTTTGCAGGGATATTGTGCAATTTCTCCTTGTTAATAAATCTTCTCGCTATACCTCTCTGAATTGCCGGCAACCGGTAAAAATTCAAAGTCTTTGCATACTTGTATGGTTATGCTATTGGCTATAGTTTCCTCAGCAGGTCTAACTTATGGGATTAATTTCGCCCCCGAGGTGTACTCGCTTTTACCGTATGTTAGATAGTTGTTTGTATTTTGAACTGAGTCAATATAAAGTGTATTTTTCTTGTTATAAAACAATCTACTCAGAGCAAGGTTTATACTCGTCTGCTTCATAAGGGATGGGTTGAATTTTTTTTATTATTGTTGATATTTTGTATGGATAACAAATGTCTCCTGGTGTACCGTCCTTTAATGGTATGTATTTGCCATCTATTTCTCCCTCAACAACATTTTTATTTCCTAC
>JAUQQP010000030.1 GCA_030549855.1 Cyanobacteriota bacterium SRBZ.bins.94.201705 | reverse complement strand
TTTCCAAAACCCCTATAAAAAATTTTTTTATTCCATCTTGACAAATTACCCCCCGTATGGTTATAACAGGGGGTAATGGTCGAAACTCGGTCGAAAACCTCTAGTTGATTTACTGTTCGGATAGTCTGGAATATTGAAAATTGGACAAAAGACTCCATGCGGAACTCGGGACTCGAACCCGAAAGTTCTTGCGAACACTAGAACCTGAATCTAGCGCGTCTACCAATTCCGCCAGTTCCGCTTACCCATTATCTTATTCTAGCGCATTTATTGGAAAACTGGTAGTCCCTTTTGGAGTAATTTTGAACTGGTCTATTGGTGGTGTTCTCTATGAGGACCATTATACCGAAGGAGCCTCCTGTTCGGGGGATGGGCGTTGACAATACATTCTCACCTTATTTTCGCCTTTGCAAAGACCTTTTACAAAAGTTCACGATTTATTTAGGCTGTAGATAACAACTGTCCTATCAAAAGGGGAGAAGTCGCAAGGGAAAACCATGCAATTTTTCCGGAGACTCTGACTATAATAGGAGGACCATAATAGTCTTATTTTCAGACTGCCAAGATACTGACCTTAAAGTTTCTAAAAAAACGGTTACAATACCGGGGAAGTGGACTATAATGCCGGCAGGGAGGGGTGTCCGCGTTTTGTAGCAGGAGCCTCCGGCAAGCCCATAATATTAACAGTAGAGAAATATGGCTAACCCGACAAATGACCCACAACAGCGTAAACTGCTTTCAGTACTTTGCCACGCTTCCCCCTTACTGAATTTTATAGTCATACCGGTGGCTGTGCCTATTGTAATTATGGCCACCACAACTGATCCAGTGGTTAAGGCTAATGCAAAAGAGTCAATCAATTTTTTTATAAGTGTGTTTATATGGTACATTATCTCTGGCATACTGTCCCTTGTCCTAATTGGATTTTTAATGTTAGTGGTGGTGGGATTTGCCAGTATCATCCTGCCGATTGTTGCTATCATAAAGGTTTTGGAAAATCCTGACCAGCCATACCGCTATCCCTATATATTCCGCCTGTAGAAAAGCGGAAATCCGTGTCTTTACAATACAATAGTAGCAGTAAGAAGAGTAATGGGGGGGCAGTAGCGGCTTGGATGTGAGTGTAATGGTTAAACCGGCCTAACTGGCTTTTTTTTTATGTTATTTTCGTCTTAGGGGTAAAACGAAAAGCCCCCAAAAATTGTTACCCTATAATTATTAGTTGGAATCGTCGATGGGATAGTTCATATTGGCCTTCATGTTTAGAAACAAGACAATTGTAAGCCTTTTGGTGGCCAGTGTTTTCCTCGCTGGTTGCGATCGTCAGGCATTAGAGGGGTTGAATCTGAAAATCAACGCGGAGATAAAGTCAGGATATGAGAAGGGGAAAGAGACGGCTTCTCCTCAAACCCAACAGGATTCTCAAACTGTCTCCCCTGGCAACCATAATACTAACAGGGAAGTGACTGGCCAAACTCCTCAACAGCAACCGGATAACACCGTCACCAGTCAGCTGAAGGGCAACAATAAAGCCTCAGACAAGACTGAAAATACTCCACCCTCTTCCCCCTCGCCGTCACAAGAAGCGACTACGGAGTCAACAGAAGTACAGGTGAAGGTAAAAGAAAGTGATCCAGATGCCCCCATGCCTTTTAAGGAAATCCCAGAATGTTCACCGGCAGGCATCACCGCTAAAACCAATGAAATCTTCTATGCCAGAAACCCCCAGATTAAATCTATTGAGCCAAAAAACCCCGAACAGATGAAACAATGGAAGGAGATTTACGCCCAAGAAGCCAAAAAATGCCAGTAAACTATAGTATGAGTCAGGAAGAGAGAATACCACTGGTGGAGTTGCGGGGAGTCTCTAAGGCGTTTGGGGATAGGGTTATTCTAAAGGGGGCTAATTTAAAAATCTACGAGGGGGATGCTCTTGTTATTATAGGCCCTAGTGGGGCAGGAAAGTCTACAATTCTTAGACTGATTGCTGGTTTACTTGCCCCTGATGAGGGAGAGATTTATATTAAAGGGCAAAGACGAGAGGGTTTAATAGAGGATAGCGAGGAACCAATTCGTATTAGCATGGTATTCCAACAAGCAGCACTGTTTGACTCCCTCACAGTAAGGGAAAATGTGGGATTCTATCTCTATGAACACTCTAAACTGGATGAGGCTACCATAGCTAAGTTGGTGGATGAGGTGTTGGAAAAGGTGGGCCTATCGCCGGAAATAGCTGAACTTTTGCCCTCACAACTGTCAGGGGGGATGCGAAAACGAGTAAGTTTTGCCCGCGCCATCATCTACAATCCGGAAAGACCAGAGGAAAGACCTAATGTTATCTTATATGATGAGCCTACCGCTGGCTTAGACCCTATTGCCTCTACGGTGATTGAGGATTTGGTCACCTCTATCCAAGGCCAGTTGTGCAAAGACTGTGCCTATGTAATGGTAACACACCAGGAGAGCACCATCCGTCGTACTGGTAAACGGGTAGCCTTCCTCTATGATGGTGTCATCCAGTGGGAGGGATACATTGAGGAAATTGACACCACAGATAATCCCCTGGTAAGACAGTTTTTTAGTGCCAGTACTCAAGGGCCTATTAAGGTTATCAACTATTAGGAGGCTATCTTTTGGCCAACCGGGCTATGGTATTAAAGGGGGTTTTTAGTTATGCAGCGTCATAGTAGACTGTTTAGGGAAGGATTGATTGGATTATTTTTATTGTCTGGTTTACTTGCCTTTGGAATGCTCATTTTCTTCCTCAGGCAGAATCAACTGCGAGGTGGCAACTACCAGTTGAAGTTGCTGTTTGACAATGCGGGGGGTTTAAGAGAAGGCGCCAGGGTTTTATACCGGGGGGTGGTGGTAGGAAGGATAAATACCATTCAGCCAACGGCTAGTGGCGTAGAGGTAGTGGCAGAAATAGACAAAGGCTTGGCTATTCCCAAAAATGTGACAGTTTCTACCATTCGCTCAGGTTTACTGGGAGAGGTTAATGTAAATATTACCCCCCTTCAAGCCCTGGATGAGACACAAAAAATAAGCCCCCTGGATAAGGATTGTAAACAAAAGGGACTGATTTTGTGTAATGGCCAACAGGTCACAGCAAAGGCTTCCCCCGACTTTACAGAAAGTTTAGCCCGTTTGGCAGAGGGTTTGGACAACCAGAATTTTTTGGAAAACCTAAATCAAACCATCCTCAAAGCCAATAAAGCCTTAGACGAGTTTACTCTTCTGTCTCAAGAGGTTACCAAGACTACTAAAATCCTAACGGCGGAGATGGACTCCCTAGCCAAAAGCGTCAATGAAAACCTGGAAAAACTAGGAGACACTACCGAGGTAATTACTACCACTGCCCAATCCCTTTCCCAGACTGCTCAAACTGTCGACGCCCAAGTCAGAAAGGTGGGAGACACCACCAATACTCAAATACAACGGTTAGGGAGTGAATATACTGCCCTTGCCCTCCAACTGAGACTGTTGAGTTTTAATCTCAATAATTTGATTGCAGATAACAAGAATAATTTGCAAAATATGGTGGAAAATATAGCCCAGTTGACGGAAACCACTAATACTCTCCTGTCGCAAGTAGAGGGGAAAGATGTGGGGAAAATAGCTAAAAATCTGAGTCAGATAAGCGACAACCTAGTAAAAATCAGCAACGACTTGACAACGGTTTCCGCCCAATTGAATAATCCAGCTACCCTTGTAACTCTCCAGCAAACTTTGGACTCGGCCAGGGTGACTTTTGCTAATACTGCTAAGATTACTTCTGATATAGAAGAGTTTACAGGAGATCCTCAATTCAAACGTAATTTGAGGAGGTTGATAGATGGCCTAAGTAATCTAGTTTCCTATACAGACTTGCTGGAAAAACAGGTAGAATTGGCCATAATGTTACAACAATTGGAGAAAAGAAGTTTTGCCCAACTTACCCTAACTCCCTATAATCGTCCCGACTGATACAATAGAGACTGTGATGAGCATAGGGGAGAGTATGAATAGCAATACTGACAACTCAAAAACTACCATTAAGGAGAAAATAAAGTCCATTGCCGACAAGAGGGAGATATTGGTGCAACTGTTAGAATTACCCCTTGGAGAGTTGCGACTAGATGTGAGTCAAGCCTTAGAGGAGTTAGACGACCTTTTACACCAGCTTAATGAAACTTTTTCCTAACAGTCTGGCTAGGGGAGGGGGTGAGGAGTACCCTTAGTTATCCCTACCCCTAGAAGTTGTTATTGACACAATTCAATGCCGCGACGGTACAATTGTTGGGCGTAGTCCGTCCATTTACCCTGGCCCCAGTAACGGAAGCAACTGGTTTGTACTAAAAGGTTGTACAACAGGGCTTGTTGATATTCTCTGGTTTTGGTGTAGCTGGGGTTTTGGGCTACCAGAGGGTCGAATTTTTCGTGGAATTTGGCACTAAGTTCATTCATGGGGCCTAAAACATTCTCATATCCCCGCACCCAACTGATATTATTGGTCCAAGATGCCCCCTCCATGTGGAAACGAGGGTCTTCTTTTTTCAACTCCTCGATGGCCTTTTCCACGGTTTCAGGGGTGATGTTATCTCCCACCTTGGCCCAAATCTTGTGTTGCCCTACTGGCTGACAGACAGGATAGTCTTCTGGTTTAACACCCAGGGATTCCACCAGCTCGATATATTCAGTACCATTCAAACCTACTACTCCCTCAAAATTGTCGCGGATTTGATACCATACGGGGTGGAAGGCACCGGGGTATTCATTCATCATCACA
Source organism: Cyanobacteriota bacterium SRBZ.bins.94.201705 (assembly GCA_030549855.1). Classification (GTDB taxonomy): domain Bacteria; phylum Cyanobacteriota; class Cyanobacteriia; order Cyanobacteriales; family Cyanobacteriaceae; genus DVEF01. The sequence goes on along the minus strand of JAUQQP010000030.1, from coordinate 28,497 downwards.
CCACCATTTTCCCCGTCGGCAATCTGGGTGACACAGGAGGGTACAGATACATCCCCTATGTTTTGTCTACCCCTTCCCTTGGCTTCATAGTAGGGTTGCATTTGTGCTACGAGTTTAGTATCAGACCCCTGAGTTTTGATCAAGGCGGTGATACTGATTTCCTCTCCCTTGGAATTGCGTGTCACTAAGCGGTTGGGAATATACTTGTCGTCGTGACGTAAGCCGGAACCATCGGGACGTTCCACGGAATGTTCCTGTACAAGCAGCCAACGATAGCCACATTCCTTGAGGGCTTTGATATACTCATAGGCGGTATCAGGGTGGTTAGGCAGGTGCATTTCCGGTGGCGAGAAGCCTTTAACCCTTCTGAGGGCGTCTTCCCCGAAGATAGAGGCGAAATGGTGTTGCCAGGCCAGCATATGGAGTTTCAAATCCGGGATGGGGGTGGATGGGGCCACTGCATGAGACCACATGGTGCCCAGCCATTCTACATATACGTAGTAGCGGGGATCACAGGTGATCTTTTTCAGGTTATCCAATATGTCATGACGGTTCATCTGTTGGAACCCCCAGAGCAAGTTACCGGAGTAGTCTAACATAATTCGGGGATTACAACCGTTGTTGACCAACTCGGGGATGAAGTCTCCCATGCGACGATAGCACCAGGTAAAGGGCCCAGCATTGTGGTTATCATTTTCGTGGGGGTGTTCAAACATATACTGAAGATTGGATATTAAGGCCCCATTTGGTCCTGCTGGGATTATTGGTTGGTGCATGTGGAGGGCACAGGCGAATCCTGACCGGATTTTGTTGGGGTCTATGTTGGTTATAGGTAAATATACTGGCTCAGAATGGTTAACTATGGACAATATCCTCTCTTCTTCACCGGCAATGGGGGGAATGTCTACTACAGTATAGGTGGTCATTTTCTCTCCCAATTTTCTTACTACAAACCCTTATTATTTTCCCTCTTTTTTACCTAATTTTAACCTGATTTTTCCCCAAAATTTTCCTAAGTTTTTCTAAGTTAATTAAAAATTTTTTACTTTCCCTTTACATTTATTCCCTTTTGTGGAAGAGAAACAGGACATGGTAGAATGGGGAGCTGTTGTTATGTTAAGTATTGTCCATGGGTGAAGCAATAGCACCTTGGCGTCTTGTCTTGGAGAAAGCGATAAAACGAAATAAGGAAGTAACTCACAGTAAATATATCCAATTAGCCACAGTAACTGCCCAGGGTTATCCCGCTAATAGGACAGTGGTGTTTAGGGGGTTTTTAGAAAACACTAATTATCTGCAAATGGTTACGGACAAAAGGAGTCAAAAATATGAGGATTTAAAAATAAATCCCGTGGCGGAGGTTTGTTGGTACTTTACAAAAACCAGGGAACAATTTAGAATCAGGGGGACAGTAATAATAGTAGAAGAATGGGTGAATGACAGTAATGTAGGGCAAGAAGAGATAGGGCTTTACTCGGAAGCCAGACAAAAGGCATGGGAGAATTTGAGTGATAATGGCAAGGAGCAATTCTTTTGGCCTACACCGGGAAAACAGAGAGAGAAAAAATGGGATTGGGGCGATTGGAAATCAGAAATTATAAATCCGCCGGCCAATTTTTGTTTATTGCTATTACAACCCTTATGGGTAGACCATTTACAGTTAAGGGGCAATCCGCAAAATCGTTACATTTATAGCCTTAAAGAAGGGGTGTGGGAGTGGCAGGAGGTTAATCCCTAGTAGGGGGGTAATTCTTCCAGGATAGTAAAGTAGATGTGATTGATGGCCAGTCTACCGATGGTAGTCACTTCTCTGCTGACATACTCCCCTTCACTCTTGAGGGTTTCAAAGGGGATGTCTTTTGCCATTTCCATGTGGTACCATGCCAAACCCATAAAAAAGCGAGTGGGGTAAGCCATACAGTCTTCTATGTCGTCGGGGTTGGATTCCATAGGTAGCCAGCCGATGCCGGGGAGGTAAAACTCCATCCAAACATGGTTGAATTGGGGTATTAGGGGCACGCCGAAATGTAGTACTTGTTGTCGGGGACATTTATAGCGTCCTACAGTGCGACAGGCAATGCCATTAAGGCGGCATAAAGCCAATAATACCCCCAGATACTCCCCACAGGAGCCCACCCCCCTTTTCAATACAATATCAGGAGGATCTATATAGGACTTCATGCCGTAGCGCAGGTGGTCGTATACATAGTTACGAATGTTATACAGTTTACGGAGAATATTAGTCTCATTACCCCTAGCCTCTTCTGCCGCCCGTAGGACAATATCCGTATTCATAGCCAGGTTATCGTCATCGATGAGGTATTTGTCCTCATATTCGGGGGGAAGGGGTGGCAAATTCTCACAATCCCGGGGTTTATATTGGTATTTAATACTCCAGACTTCAAGGATAGCTCGCCAACCGAAAATATGACGACTGTGGGGAGACAATTCTGGAAATCTAAACAGGGCTACCTTTTGACCATCATATTCTTCTATTACAAAGGGGATACCAACAGGCTCAACCTTTTTAACTCTTTGTCTGGGGCTTTCGGCAGGGAGGGCTATGCGCCACTCTACATCTTTTAGGGTAGCATGGTCTAAGGGTGATATTTCTTCCACATAGGTCATTTCTATAAGAAAACCATTGGAGAGAGTGTATTTTTTGTCAGGGAAGTACTTAAAATAGAGAGGATGGATGAAAGTACGAGGACGATAGGCCAATTCATGACTAGGATCACTATTAGGATTATCGCGGATATAGGGCTCCTGGTCACTGTAGGCCACATATAAAACCTGGTGGGCAGTTTTACTATCTCTTAAAAAACCTAAGGCGCTGGGATGTTCAAAGGGGGTAATAATGCTATATTTAGTCTCGCCGGTGGCCCTATCCAGACAGTAAACGGTTTGTTCTATGTTATCACACACCCACAATTCATCCCCCTTGACAGTGATGTTTTCCACTCCCACCCCTGGGGCATTGAATTTAGTAATCATTTCCCCCTCTAGGGAGTAGACGTAGATATATCCGGCCCTTTCGCTGGTAATGTAAACTGTTTTGTCGAAGATGGCGATACCATTAGCGGGGTAAGGGATGGAAAAAGCAATGCGGGGTTTACTAGTCAGTGTCAAGTTATCTTTTTGCCATTCTATCTCACAGTGGTATATGTATTCCTGACAGGTGAACCAGAGTTGACGGGGGGTAACAGACAAACCCCTGGTGCCCAGGAAATCTTCCCAGAGGCAGTGGTTAACGATTCTAGTATCATTATTGAAGGGATTTACCTGTAACAGGTAGCCATTACGGGAGTCGAGGGCAATAAGGGTATCATTTTTAAAGACGAGGCCATCAATAGATTTAGCTACTAGGGGGCGAATAGTGGGGTATAATCGGGAATGTTTTTTGGACATGTTGTCTTTTCTACTAAGATTGGCCTTTTGTTATAAATAGCAAAACTAGCCCCCACAGGTGTGCTTATGGTGAACATTTCGAGGGGATTAGGATTTTGGCTCTAAGGCATCCCGTAGGCCATCTCCCACCAGGTTGAAGCATAAAACCGTAAGGACTATAAGGAAAGCCGGGGGGTATACCAACCACGGTTGTAGTACAAGGATAGAGGCATTGGTAGCAACAGAGAGGAGATTGCCCCAACTGGGATCAGGTTGTTGAATGCCCAAACCAATCAGACTCAATACCGATTCCGCGATGATGAAACTGGGGATAGAGAGTGTAGCAGAGATAATTACATAAGTAGAGGTATGAGGGAGAATATGGCGGAGGATAATGTAAAAAGGATTAGCCCCCAAAGCCTTAGCCGCCAGGACGAATTCTTGTTCTCTAATAGCCAAAACCTGTCCTCGGATAATTCTAGCCAAACCGGACCAGCTGAGGAAAGAGGTGATAATGACTATTAGCAAAAACCTAGTGCCACTACTGAGACTGGGGGGTAAAACGGCAGCCAGGGTTACCAAAAGGTAGATACCGGGGATAGTCATCAACACCTCAATTAAACGCATGATAATGGTGTCCACAATGCCCCCAAAATAACCGGCTATGCCGCCAATAATCATTCCCAGGGGGAAGGAGATAAGAATACCAAAAATCCCGATAAACAGGCTAATCTTACCCCCATGGAGAAGACGACTGAATTCATCCCTTCCTTGTTCGTCTGTGCCCAGGAGGTTTAGTCTCCCCTCTCCTATGGTACCAAACAAACGCCGGTTTACCAGAAAGCCCGGGAAAACCTCCACTTCCTCGAAACGGGGTGGCAGGGGCAGTTTAACTTGCCAGAGACGATAGGGTTTGGTTTTGACAAACAGCCTAATAGGAGAAGGCCTGCTATAGTCAACCTCTAATAGTCTTTCTCCCGTTTCCAGGTCAGTTTTGCCGGCGGTAGTGGGGTATACATGGGGCCCAATCCACCTTCCTTGTTGATCATACCAGTAAATTTTGGTAGGAGGCAGTAAAGACGCATTTTCTACCTGTTCATAGGGATCATAGGGGGCTATAAAGTCTGCCCCTATAGCTGAAATATAAAGTATTACCAAAATCCCAAAACCCAGTCTGGCAAGGGAGTTATTCTTTAGTCTTTGCCACCAGTCCATAGTACAATTTGTCAGCGGGACAGTACACGATGGCCAATATCGCGGCGATAGTACATATCTGGGAAATGTATTTTAGCCACTGCCCTATAGGTCAAGTCTATAGCCTGTTGGAGGGTATTGCCCTTACCGGTGACACCCAAAACCCTACCGCCGTCGGTAAGCAACTGGCCGTCTACTAGTTTGGTGCCGGCATGGAATACCATTACCCCCTCTTTTTCCGCCAAGTCTATGCCGGTGATTACATCTCCCTTGCGATAACTACCAGGATAGCCGCCGGCTGCTAGAATCACACATACAGCAAAGCCCTCCTCCCATTGTAACGGTGGCAACAAGGCCAATCGTTTTTCCGTACAAGCCAAGAAGATATCTGCTAGGGGGGTTTTGAGGAGAGACAGTACTGCCTGGGTTTCTGGATCACCAAAACGGCAGTTAAACTCTAATACTTTAGGGTTACCCTCGGGCGTAATCATCAAGCCGGCATATATAACACCCACGTAGTCTATATTGTCCTTCTGCAACTGGGTTAAAGCTGGTTGTAGGATTTCCTCATACACTCGTCTAGACAACTTTTCATCCAAAATAGGGGTAGGAGCATATGCTCCCATGCCGCCCGTATTGGCACCGGTATCCCCCTCGCCAATTTGTTTATGGTCTTGAGAGGGTATAAGGGGCACAATGGTGTTTCCATCAGTTACTGCCAATACCGAAACCTCTTGTCCAGTGAGGAATTCTTCTATTACCAATTTAGAAAATTGCTGGTCAAACAGATGGTCTACTGCCGCCAGTGCCTCTGTTTCTGTTTTTGCAACAACCACCCCCTTACCAGCAGCTAAGCCATCAGCCTTAACGACAATAGGGGCGCCTTGTTGACGAATGTAGGCTTTAGCCGATTCCCTATCAGTAAAAACAGCACTAGAGGCGGTGGGGATACCCGCTTTCCTCATCAACTCCTTTGCCCAGGATTTGCTAGCCTCAAGGTAAGCCCCCTTGCGGGAAGGCCCAAACACTTTCACCCCATGGGATTGGAGGTAGTCAGCAATCCCGAGAGACAGAGGCAATTCCGGCCCTACCACTACTAATTCTATCCCTTTTTCCTGCACCAGTTGCTTCATAGAAGCAAAATCGTCTACAGGGATAGGGACATTTTCACAGTTTTCCAGCAAAGCGGTACCACCATTACCTGGGGTACAAAAAACTTTTTCCACTGTGGGAGATTGTAACAGTTTCCAGGCTAGGGCGTGTTCTCTGCCGCCATTCCCTACTACTAATACCTTCACCTTTGTCTTCTTTTGCCTTGTCTGGTGTCAATTCCAGTTTTTGAATCATATCACCAATTGTACTCCCCCAGGGGTGTTTGCAATTATAAACCTGTACTACTTCCCCGGGGGTGTTATCATCCAACAATCACCTTTATACTCTCTTAGTTTAGACTACTGATTCAGAATTTTGGCTTTCAAGATTTTGACGAATAATTTCCTGGCATTCAGCGACAGACAGGCGTTTTTTCATAGCATCTACTAGGGCTAAATAGGCAGAAAAATGTTCCTTTATCAGGTTTTTTGCCTTCAAAAGTGCCATTCTTTGTTTTAGCTTAAACTGGTTAATTTCTAGGCCTAAATTTTGGTATATGGATACCATTTGTTGTAGGTCATCTTCGCCCCCAAAATTGTTGTTATATACCACATCTTCGGCAGCGATACCAGCCATTAAAACTACAGATATTCTTTCTGTTTGTACAATTAATTCCCTGAGGTCATATTTAGTTTTATCCAAAAAAGGTCGAAAGTCGAACACAACCCCAGCAGCCCCTTGCTGTCCATTTTTGAGGGCTTCCCAGGGAGAGAGGGTATAGGCAGAAATAGGTATTTGGTAAAGATAGGCGGCAAGAAAATGACCTGCCTCGTGGTAAATAATTCTCTCCTTTTGTTGGGGGAAAGCCAAGGAGTTTAGCAATAAATTAGTGCCCCTGTTTTTCCAGGCCAAAGTATCAACAGTAACTAAACCCAAAAGCAGAAAAGTAATGGCGGCGGGGAGGGTGGCGGGTATATGAAAAACAGGTCCTACTAGCGTCAAAATGGTAATAACAAAAACTATGATAGCCAGAAGATTCAAGCCAACTTCTTCTCGTTGCATAGGCTATATTGTTAAGAATTGTGTATTTGTTTCTCATCTTACACAAAAACCCCCGGGGTGGGGGGAGGAGGGGTTAGCTAACTTGGGGGAGGGATTGGGATGAGAATCGTTGTAACTCGAGATAGACAAGAAGGGCGTTGATGTCGGCGGGGTTAACACCACCAATACGGGAAGCCTGGCCAATAGTGAGGGGTTTAACCTTATTGAGTTTTTCCCGGGCTTCCATGGAGAGGGTAGGGATTTTCATGTAGTCCAGGTTGGGAGGTAAGGGGCGATTGCTATGACGGCTAATTTGCTCAATTTGCAACTGTTGTCGTTTGAGATAGCCGGCGTATTTGATTTCAATTTCTGCACATTCTCTTTCCCATTGGTTCAATTGGGGGTTATGGAGGTTATACTTTTCTAGGTGCTCATAGTGAAAGCCGGGGCGACGCAACAAATCTGCCAGGGTGATGGAGCCCTTGATTTTCTGTTGGGTTTCCTCTTGTATTCTCTGGGCTATCTCGTCTTTTTCCCGAATTCTGACCCTTTGGAGTCTTTCTAATTCAGCTTTAATTCTTTCCCGTTTGCTCAAGAATATCTGCCAACGACGATCGTCTATCAAACCGATTTCTCGGCCAAGGGGGGTAAGACGGGCATCGGCATTGTCTGAGCGGAGGGTTAGACGATACTCAGACCGAGATGTTAACATGCGATAGGGCTCTCTCAGGTCTTTAGTACACAAGTCATCAATAAGAGTACCTATATAGCTTTGTTCCCGGGGGAAGACGATCATTTCCTTGCCCTGGACAAAACGGGCGGCATTGATACCGGCAACAATCCCCTGGGCGGCTGCCTCTTCATAACCGGTAGTGCCATTGATTTGGCCGGCGGCGAATAGACCCTCAATCTTCTTGGTCATCAAGGTGGGATAACACTGGGTAGCGGGCAGGTAGTCATATTCTACTGCGTAGGCTGGTCGTAACATGACGCAATTCTCTAGACCAGGGAGACTTTGAAGCATGGCCAGTTGGATGTTTTCTGGCAAGCCGGTGGAAAAGCCTTGGATATATAATTCTGGGATGTCTCTGCCTTCTGGTTCGATGAAGATTTGGTGGCTTTCCTTGTCGGCGAAACGGACAATTTTATCTTCGATGCTAGGACAATAACGAGGGCCCACGGAGTCTATAAAGCCGCCGTAGATGGGGGAGAGGTGGAGATTGTCTTTGATAATCTGATGGGTTTTGGGGGTAGTGCGGGTGAGATAACAGTTCATTTGTTCCCTTTCCACCCACACTTCTGGATCGAAGCTAAACCAACGCACCTGTTCGTCGGGGGGTTGTACTTCCATTTTACTGAAGTCCACAGTGCGCTTATCCACCCGGGCGGGGGTACCAGTTTTGAGTCTTCCGGTTTCAAATCCCAAATCCCGGAGGGTATCTGTCAAGCCCACCGCGGCAAATTCCCCTGCCCTTCCTGCTGGCATGGACTTATTCCCAATCCAGATTCTGCCTCCCAAGAAGGTGCCCGTGGTGAGGATTACTGCCTTAGCAGCGAAACAGGTGCCAAAATAGGTTTGTACCCCTGCTATCTCGTCGTTGTTGCCCAAAATCAAATCAGTTACCATTGCTTCCCGGAGGAAGAGATTGGGCTGGTTTTCTAGGATATTTTTCATTACGGCGCTATACTCCCGCTTATCTGTTTGCGCCCTCAACGCCCATACTGCTGGCCCTTTGGAACTATTGAGCAACCTTTTTTGAAGATAAGTCCTGTCGGCCATTTTGCCTATTTCTCCCCCCAAAGCATCCACCTCATGGGTAAGCTGGGATTTAGCGGGGCCTCCTACAGCGGGGTTACAAGGCTGCCAGGCGATTTTATCCAGATTAAGGGTTAACATGAGGGTGCGACAGCCCAATCTGGCGGTAGCCAAGGCTGCCTCACAGCCGGCATGGCCTCCTCCTACTACTATGACATCGAAATAGTCCTGAAACTCTACTGGTAGTCTGATAGTCATACTGCCCACCAATGAAATTGCCAACCAACTAGTACTATGCTCTATTATGATGTATGATACAGTTTCAACAGGGCCTACAGCAGGAGTTGTCTATTGCTTCCTGGGCAGAGACGCTGGGGATGGTGAAGGTGAAGGTGGTGCCCTTTCCTGGGGTGGATTCTACTGTAATGGTGCCCCCGTTTTTTTCCACAAACTCCTTGCACAATAAAAGCCCCAACCCGGTGCCTCCTTCCCCCTCAGTGCCTCTTGTACTCTTGCAGCTTTCAAGACGAAATAGATTCTTTAGTTGTTCTTCCGTCATGCCCACTCCCGTATCCACAACCGCTACAGTCACGCAGTTTTCTTCTTTCCCTACTCGTATTTCCACCTTGCCTCCCTTTGGCGTGAATTTGATAGCATTAGTAATCAAGTTTTGAAGGGTAGAAAAGAGCATATTACGGTCAGCATAGACGATAAAACTGGAGGTGATGGGGTGGTAGGAAGTGGTGAGAGTAATATTTTTGTTTTTGGCACTGGTGGAGACTACGGCGATAACTTCTCGTATAAGGGACACCAGGTCGATACATTCCGGGTTACATCTTATTTTTCCCTGTTCCACCATAGCCCATTGTAGTAAATTTTGCAGCAACTTGTATGCCTTGTCCCCCGCTATATATATATCTGATGCTATTTCTGTAATTTCCTCACAATTGAACATAGAGACACTAGTTCTCAACAAGTCTGCATAGCCGAGGATGGCCTGGAAGGGGGACTTTAGGTCATGGGCGATGATGGAAAAGAACTTGTCTTTGGTGGCGTTAATTCTTTCTAATTCCTTAGCATACTCTTTCAGTCTTTTGAAGGCCAGACGCAGTTCCAACTGGGTAACAACCTGTTTGGCGAGGATTTTAAGGGCTTTTAGCTGCTCCTCTGTAAGACGGCGAGGCTGGGAATCCACGGCACAGAGGGTGCCCAGGGGATAACCGTCGGGGGTGATGAGGGGGGCGCCGGCGTAAAAACGGATATGGGGCGGGTCCTGTACTACAAAAGGATTATCGGCGAAGCGTTCATCTTTACTAGCGTCTTCCACCACCAAAATGTCGTCTTGGAGTATAGCATGGGCACAAAAGGCCAATTCCCGGGGGGTTTCGCTCACATCCACACCCACTCTGGCTTTAAACCACTGGCGGTGACGATCTACCAGACTGATAAGGGCGATGGGGGTGCCACAAATAGCAGAAGCCAACTCTACAATTTCATCATAAGCCTTTTCAAACTCGGTGTCTAGGATTTCATAACGGTGTAAAGCCGCCAGTCTCTCTTCCTCTTTGGGGTGTGGAGGCGCAACCTTCATTGTGATTCCCTCAGTATCATTGGCACATGGTTGTTACCAGTACCTATACATTGTAGCAGAAGCCTGATTGTAGGGAGTGCCCAATCGTGGTAGTATTATCTTGTTTATAGCTGACGGCGTCCAGGGAAAAGGAGTTAAGTCATTGGCACAATTGCAAACAGGAGTAACGGTTATCAGTAGCGGCTCTGCCACTTGCCCACAGATATTGGACAATAATGACTTAAGTAGGATTGTAGACACTTCTGACGAGTGGATTCGCACTCGCACGGGCATAACAAGACGTCACATTTCTGCCTCTCAATCCCTCTGTGACTTAGCTACTGCCGCGGGGGAGAAAGCCATTGCCAATGCTGGCCTTACCCCCCCAGACATTGACATGATCATTCTGGCTACCTCTACTCCTGACGACCTTTTTGGCACTGCCCCCAAAGTACAAGCCTCCCTTGGGGCGGAAAGGGCTGTTGCCTTTGATTTAACTGCCGCTTGTTCCGGTTTTGTTTTCGCTTTGAATACAGCTTGTCAATACATTCGCACTGGAGTTTATCGCAGAATCTTGGTCATTGGTGCTGATTGCCTTTCCCGTTGGGTGGACTGGTCTGATAGAAGTACATGTGTATTGTTTGGTGATGGAGCCGGGGCAGTGGTGTGTCAAGCCAGTGACGAAGGGGACAATATATTAGGATTTGAGATGTGTAGTGACGGCCGGCTAAACCATTGTCTAAATCTTCCCTTCGTGGGGCAAGAGAAGAAAATCGGCAGTAGGCACCGGGTAATTCAGGGGGGATATACCAAGATTACCATGAATGGGAGAGAGGTATATCGTTTTGCCGTAAGCAAGGTGCCAGAGGTGTTGGAGAAGGTATTGTACAAAGCAGACTTAACCCCAGAAAAGATTGACTGGTTAATTCTCCACCAGGCAAACCAGAGGATATTAGAGGCAGTAGCAGAAAGACTAAACATTCCCAAATGGAAGCTAATTGCCAACCTTAACGAATATGGCAATACCTCTGCGGCTTCTATTCCCTTGGCTTTGGACGAGGCGGTGGCAAAAGGACAAATTCGACAGGGGCATCTGATTGCCATAGCGGGGTTTGGTGCCGGTTTAACCTGGGGGGCCACCATTTTCCGGTGGGGCCATTTGTCATCGTAGCCATTACCCCTGTGGTAATGCTACCCTTGTGGTAATGATACCCCTGTGTTGACAGCTTGTTGCCGCCATCCTTGTGGTAGCCTATATACTGGGTGTTGGAGAACAAGGGTTAAGACATGAACAACGACGAGGTAGAAATCAAGGTAGGAGATAGAATTAGAGTAGTGGCCCTACCCCCCTACCTGAAAACCGCTGAGCCTATGCCCATGTTGCGCCCCAATAGTTTAATCCAAGTGGGGGAGGAGGGGGTAGTGGTAGAACTCCGGCCGGCTGGCTATTACAGTGTTCGTTTTGCCAGGGGCACCTTCTTGTTGGAAAAACAGTACTTTGAGACAGTAGCGGCGGCTTCCCCCTAAGAGACAATTTCCGCTAACCCCAGATATTTTACCCCCTCCGGTGTCACCTGAAAACGACAGGGTAGAATTTCCACCCCACACTCCCTTGCCTGTTGGAATAGTTGCCCGTAAAGGGGGTCATAGTTTCTCCCTACGTCAAAATACTGACAATCCCCACGATTGATAAAGTAAAGCATAACCGCCTTGGCTTGTCCTGACTGGGAAAGGGCAATCAACTCCTGAAGATGCTTTTGCCCTCTGGTAGTAATGGCGTCTGGAAACATGGCCACCCCCTTTTCCGCCAGGGTAGTATTCTTCACCTCCAGATATATAAGGGGTTTCCCCTCACTGCCCATAAGACAAAAATCAATACGGGTGGGGCTGTTGTCTTTTAACCTCACTTCCCCTTTTACCTGGGTATACTGGTGGGCCAATTCTGGTATTAGTTTCTGTTGCAGGGCTATTTTGACTATTTTGTTAGGCAAACTGGTGTTAACTCCTACCCAGGTGCCGTCTACTTCAATCATCTCCCAGGTGTAGGGGAGTTTCCGTTTGCTGCTACTGCTGCAAGACACCATCACCCTACTTCCCACCTCACAAACCCCCAACATTGGCCCGGTATTGGCACAGTGGGCAGTAATTACCTCTCCCGATTCCAAACGCACCTCTGCCAGAAAACGCTTATAGCGCCCCATTAACACTCCAGATTTCAGGGGAGGATACCGGTACAAATACTGACTCACCTTGTCTCTTCCCGGATAACTACCTAAGGTTTTCCAACAGAGGCCTATCTAGAGGAATCCTAAGAGACTCCCGTTGGGCCGGAAGTTCAACAATGGGTTCATTTAGGGCTATTTTAAGCTCTTCTTCCTGTTTTTGAGCCATTTGAGGGATAAAACTCCTATTTTCGCCCAAAATACCGGCAAAAGCGGCCAAAACTACTGCGGCAATTGCGCCTCCCCCTAAAAAGAGACGACGTTTTCTGTTTTCCTCGTCTACCCTAGCAAACACCTTAGCCGCCAACTGTTGTGGTGGACATGATGGCGGAGGGGCAGGTAGATTTTGGAACTCGTCTCTCAGGTACAATAGTCTCCTATACAAAGCCCTAATCTGTTCGTCTTCAGCCAGTAGTTTTTCCACCTCTTGCCTTTGTTGGGCAGTCACCTCCCCATCTAGATAGGCACTTAACAACTCGAAGGTGCATTTGTCTGGAGGATAAGAGTGATTGGTAATCATATCGTCTTCTTTCTCCACTTTAGCTGAAGGATAAAAAACCTGTTAACGACTGTCTAAATAGGGTTTTAAAAGGGATTGGAGTCGGTGTCTAGCCCTGGCTATTCTCGATTTTACAGTACCTAGGGACACTTGGGTAATTTCTGCTATCTCTTCATAGCTTAACCCCTGAATTTCTCTCAGGACAATTGTAACTCTAAACGTTTCAGGCAAATCAGCAATAGCCCTCTGTAAATGCTCATAAAACTCAACAGTAGAGAGATTTTCTTCCGGATTAGGCGTCAGAGAGGGTAAATCCCACTGGTACTCATCATCCTCATCTATTATAGGGGAATCTAGGGAAACCGACTCACTGTACTTTTTTCGTTTGCGTAGTTGGTCATAAAACAAGTTAGTTACCAGACGGCCGAGCCAACTTTTAAACCTGGTAGGATCTTTAAGAGAGTGGATTTTTTTATATACCCTAAGCCAAACCTCCTGTGCCAAATCCCCCCTATCTGGCCAGTCTGGGGCAAGATTATAGAGGATTTTGTCTACATAGCCCTGGTATCGTCTTAACAATTCCGTAAAAGCCACCCTATCAGGCTGTTTCCCCTCCTGACAACGCAAGATTAAATCCGTGTTAGACAGTTGTTCTACTCTCACTCTTGGGGTAATAGGGATGGCTAGACTAGACCAAGATAGGGATATAGACAAAAGCATAAATTCATTCTATGTAGATTTAACCACACCTGTAACTGTTCTGACCATTTTTTGGGACAAATGGTTCCAAATCAGTCTCCCAGGTCCAAAAGGATGATAGTATAACAATAGGGGGGAAACTAGCCATGAAGATTCTAGTAATAGCAGACCAAAAACTGGCCAAGTGTCTAGAATTAGACCTACAGTACCACGGTTATGAGGTGACCATAGCCACTGAGGGCAAAACCGCGCAAAAACTGGCACAGGACGAATCTTTCCAGACAATCCTAATTGATGCCGACATGCCCTCTGCCTCTGGTTTAGAAATTTGTAGGAAACTACGAAATTTGGGCCTTCGCACCCCCATTCTTCTCCTGAAGAAGGCTGATGAATTGGAGGATAGAATAGAGGTTTTGGATGCTGGTGCCGACGATTACATCCTTAAACCGGTTAATATACCCGAATTACTCTCCCGTCTTAAGGTTTATTCCCCTCCAGAAACACAAAAGGATCCAGACGAGCTACGTTTTTTGGATCTTACCCTTAATCGTCGCACTAGGGAAGTCCGGAGAGGCAATCGTGTTATCGAATTAACTGCCACGGAATACGAACTTTTGGAATTCCTCCTCTCTCACCCCCGTCAGGTATTGACTAGAGAACAAATCCTTGAGAAAGTTTGGGGGTATGACTTCAGTGGCGACTCTAACATCATTGAGGTGTATATCAGATACCTGAGACTGAAACTAGAATCCAACAAGGAGAAGAGGATTATTCAGACTGTCAGGGGGGTAGGTTATGTTTTAAAGGAATAAGTAGAAATAGGGCTTGTCTTTGCCAGGTGGGGCTTGTGTTCTGAGGGGCGGGTTTTGCTATTATAAAGACTGCCCAGCTAAAGGCAACACATTGGAATCATCAGAAGTAATTCACACTTTGGCTATAAAGGCAGTAGAATGGAAAAACTAATCATTCTTTTTTACTTCCATGTAAAAATAGTTAAAACCAATTAGCGAATAGGGCCACCAAAAAAAACCATGGTTTTAGACTTTCCCCTTAATCCTAGACAATAACAGCTGCTCATGATAATTGAGTCTTGGCCGGATTTCCAAGTCCACTTTTGTCCTAGTAATTTGTATTGCTTCTGTAATGACGTTTATTTTTGTCCTCAGTTTCAATGGTTGTCTGACAATTGCTAATCTTTATTTGTGTTATAAAATGGTTCAAATTTGGCGTTACTTGCGCAAAATTAACTGTCTTTTCGCCCATCTCAACAACAATCTCGATTTATTGTCAAAAGAACTCACCTTAGCTATTTTTATCACCGCCAAAGAGGTTATAACTTTTCGCCAAAGATGTCGCCAATTGAAAAGAAATATTAAGAAAATTAATAATACAGTAATTTTTGTTAGCATCCTCTATAAAATAGTCTACAGACGTGGATTGTTTCATACTCCCTTTCAACACCATGCAAACACCAACTTTTAAGAGTAGACAAGACTACGAATTGGCGGAAGTCCTAATGCAACCAATTTTGATCAGATTATTGGACAACATTCGCAAGGAATCGGAAATACAAGACTGTGAAGTTAGCTATGAGGACATCACTGTACCCTTTCCTGGTTATAATGTTTGCATTAAGAAAGGAGAAATAGTGGAAAAGAGAAACCTATGGGAACTTTGTTTTCACATCTGTTTTGAAAATTACAACTCTGAGGATAATGCCCCCCTTGTCACCGATAGAAGTCTCTTTAATAGTGAGGGAGAATTAGATTGGCATTTACTAGATGAAAAGGCAAAAAATCTGGTAGCAAAAATCTTTAGTGAACTAGGTTAAAAACAAGGATAAACCCCACCCTTAACTGTCAAGGTTTATTCTACAAATTCGCCAGTCGTCTAAGATTTGGGCGCCCATTTTTTCATAAAAAGCAATAGCCGGTTTATTCCACTCTAAAACATGCCATTCCACCCGGCCAAAATTCCGCTTTTTTGCCAGGGAAACTACATATTCCAACAGGGCGCTGCCAATCCCCCGACGCCGGTATTCCGGCAACACAAATAAGTCTTCCAAATGAATACCAGGCCTAGTTAGAAAAGTGGAATAGTTGGGATAAAACAGGGCAAAGCCCACTAATTTCCCTTCTATTTCTGCTACAATGGCCTCCGCATAGGCTGGTTGGGAAAACAGGTGTTTGCTTAAACTCTCAGGATTTCCCTTGACGCTGTCCGTTAGCTTTTCATAATCAGCCAAGGCTTTAATGAGTTTAAATATTGTTTCTACATCTTCCGGCTTGGCTGGACGTATTTTAAAACCGTTTTCTTCCATAATATTTTTACTACTAAAATTCCTAGCATTTTCTATTATAACTAATACTCAATCCCCGGTTGTGCCTTAATTCCCTGTTCTCTAAAAGGATGTTTAATCAGCTTCATTTCCGTGACCAAATCGGCTACTTCAATCAATTCCGATTTGGCTCCTCTCCCCGTCAGAATGATATGGGTATTTGCCGGCTTATTTTTAAGAGTAATGATTACATCTTCTAGGTTTAAATATCCCAATTTTAATGCCACATTAATCTCATCCAATAATATTAACCTATAGTCAGGGTTAAAGATAAATGATTTAGCCTTCTCCCAAGCCCTATTAGCACAAATTATATCCCTTTCCCTATCTTGAGTTTCCCAGGTAAATCCCTCCCCCATGGCATAAAATTCCAACTGTCCCTGCCACTGTTGTAAAACCTTTTTTTCGGCCGGTTCCCATGCCCCTTTGATAAACTGTATAATTGCTACCTTATAACCATGTCCCAAACTCCTAATTACCATTCCTATAGCGGCGGTTGTTTTTCCCTTGCCATCGCCAGTGTGGACAATAATTAATCCCTTTTCCCCTTTCATTTTTGCCAGGCGTTTTTCCTGAATTTCTTTCCGCTTTTGCATCCTTTTTTTATATTCCTCTGCTGAAATTTTGGTAGCCATAGAAACCTTTTTCTGCTCCCTTTTCGAAGATTTTTACACAACAATATAAAGCAATTGTGTACTATTTTAACATGGAGGCCAAGGATAATAACATTTATTTTTGGGGAGGAATAACACAGCGGATGCCGTGGTTTTTGCCGTGACAGTCTCCCAGATAACGAGGGATAATATGGATTAGGGCATGGGGAATTTTTTGGCCGGCCGCCTTATGGACATTAAAGCCGACATTGAAACCATCTGGCCGGTATTTTTCCTGTATAATTTGTTGGACTCTATTTACCATTTGCCAACAGTGGGTTTGAAGGGAGGAGGGCAATTCAAAGTAATTCTCTTGGTGGATTTTAGGGATGATTAAACTATGTCCTCTGCTGAGGGGATAACCGTCAAAAACCGCGTAAGCCAAACTTGATTCTGTGATTAGAGTCAACCTAGAAGGGGGTTGGCAGAAAATACAACGGGGATTCTCATTTACTTTTTGTCTGACTATTTGATTGTAGTGGATATACTCGTAAATTTCACACCTCTCATCAAGGTAAACTGATGGGAAAGGTAGTTTAACGAATCTTTGATAGGTGGGTTTATTATGGACATAATGGTTTCTAAACCCCTCCCTTTTAATGTCTCTTCTGACAGCAAAATACGCCTTACCTCCTGGTTTTAGCAACTCTGATACCTGCATTATAACAGTTTCTTGTTCAGGTTGGGAGACGACGTTTAGTACATAAAAACAACAAATAGTGTCGAATTTCTCCTGGGGGTATTGGGGGAAATAATATGGGTCATAGCCGGTTATATCTAGACCTTTTTTTCGCAGAATTTCTACATCCTTGCCATAACCACAGCCGAAGTCTAATATTTTCCCTTTGAGCCTATTTTGAGAATATAAATACTTGGCCGGAAACGATAAAAACCGACGGTTTATCGCGGTGAGATGACTGTATTTACTTTCCTGGTAGAAATCACTCATCTGTCAACAGTAATAAAAAAAGGGGGAATAGTAGCCCCTATAGCAATTATATCTGTCGGGGGGGACCTAACGCCAGGGGGAAATTATTTATTCTTTGTTGTTAAACTCCTACAACAGTCCTAGAAATCATAAGTAAAATTTTTTGGGGCTACTCCTGATTGATTCATTGTTTTTCACTATAGCCTGTTTGTGAAGGGGTTTTATCCATTTATTCTAACTAATAAAGATACCTGAATAAGCCACTATAAATCCTTTTTAATTAACAATGTTTTCTAGTATAAGATATTTCCGAATATCTGGAATAAAATACACATAAAGGGAGAATTGCAGGGAGGGATTCGATAGATTCTAATAGAAGGTGTGGAGGTTTGGAGGTAAAAGGGAAAATACCTAGAGGGGGGATTATCAAGGGGGAAAGTCTGGGAGAAAAAATAGGCAGAAGGTGGGCAAAAGGAGCTAAAAAAAAAAACAAATTTGGGGGGGGAATTGGAGGATAAGGCATTTATAATAGAGATAGTAATCAATTAACACCTTTTTTTTGCCCCTTCCGACATCTTCCACTGAGCAGACCTGATAGAGGATTGGGTAATATAAACAATAAAAAACAGTTAGACTAGAAGAGGGGTAATATAATAGCCCCAGATTTTTCAAAAGTCCAAGGAAGCGTCAAAAAGCCCCCCTCTGGGTGTCAAGACAGGGAGAGAGTCTATGATTACCAGTGAAAAAGCCCAAAAGGTACAACAAATATACAAAAACGCCCTCATCCGTCTCGGGGAAATGTTAAAAGTCCTAAAACAAGGTGATAGCAGTCGCAACCGGGAAATTATCAGGAGTCACTGTGACCATCTGTCCATCCTAGGGAAAAAAGAAAACCTCTTCGGCTGGGTGGAACTAATGGAGACGGCCAAGGAGGCTGTTATCAACCCTGAGAACGAGTATGATTCTACCATAAAACTGATCATCAAGGAAATAAAAAAGGCTTCTGATTTATTACTAAAACACGAAATAGATCAGATTTGTGTAAGCGAACAGTTACAGGCTTTGGCCCCACAAGCCAGGGGGAAGGGGATGAGTGGCGAGACAGTATATGTGGAAAACCCCCCCATGGAAGAGTCAGCTGCACCCCCACCCACACCCCCCACACCACAGCCGCCACAAGCCCAAAAGGTGCCTTACTACAAGAATACTATAGAAGGTGACCTGTGGCGAGACACCATAGAAATGCAAATACCAACGCCTCCGCCATCACCCCCTCCAGCAGAGGAGGAAGTGGAAAAAATATACAGTACCATTGGGGAGGAGAAAGATGAGGACTTGGAAGCCTGGTTTGGGGATAATGAGGAAATAGAAAGCGAATTTACGTCTGTTTTCATGGAAACTTCACAGATAAGTGAAGAAAATACTGCCGCGGAGGTAGTAGAGGGATTTAGTACTCTGTTTGGCCAGGTGGGCACAGAAGCTGTAGAATCTGTAGAGGAAGATCAGTGGGATTTAGAGGGGTTGGAGGAGGAGGTAGAAAAACAAGAAGACCATCAGAATACACCACCTGCGGTGGAAGAAGAGGCACTTGTATTGGAGGCAGAGGCGGATGAGGTAGAAGAGGTAGACTGGGATAGTCTTTTTGGCGACGAGGAGGAAGAAGAAGAAAAACCAACGGCAACAGATTCCCCGCAAGAGGAAGGGATTACAGCCATCGACTTTGACGCCTTGGCGGAGGATTTGGAGGAAATAGAGGAAATAATCGATAATGACTGGGAGGAAGAGGAGAAACAACAAGGCAAACGCATTTCCGATAGTGCCCGTCGGACGGTGATTATAGACGATCCCCGTGAAACCTTGCAAGGGGTAGTGTCTAGTATAGAAGATGTGCCCATAGAAGACGACTTCCCCAACACTGGTAGTACGGAAACTTTCCAGATTCTCTCTCCCCAAAAACCCCAGATAAAAATTGTCTTTTACGAAGACTTCAGTGAGTTACCCAACCTCCTCTCCTCTAGTTTATCATGGCTAGAGTTGGAATCCTGGGATGAACTGGAGGCCCTTGTAAGTGGTAACTATATCCTGTACTATGACTGTGAGGAGGAATTGGAGGCATTAATCAACTCTCCTCCCGTGGCGCCGGTAAACTGGCAGTATTTGACTCAACTGGTATCGGGCAGTCTCTCCCAGACGGGTGGCGATTTGACGGCGCAAAAGACTACTACTCTCACCGACTTGGATCGACTATTAGCCCAGGTAGATAGGGTAGTACAAAGAGGAACACGAGCCCCCAAAGCCGAGAATAAGGCTACTGCCCAACAAGCCAAGGGCTTTGAGCAAAGCATGAGGGTACCGGTAAAACAACTGGACTTGCTCAACAACCTAATTGGGGAAATTGTAGTACGGAGAAACCACCTAGAAGAAGACCAAGAGAAGCTGAGACAGTTTTTGGATAATCTCCTCCAATATGTCCAAGCCCTCAGTGATGTTGGCACCCGCATGCAGGAACTATACGAGCGTAGTCTGTTAGAAGGGGCCCTCATTAAAAGTCGACAACGCAATCGGGCGGCCTTTAAGACACATTTCTCTAGTACTACATATGTAGGCAATGGCAAGAGTAAGACCACTACCTCTGAACAGGCCAATGGTACGGCCAAAATACAACCCCCCGAATTGGACGAGTTGGAACTAGACCGTTTCACCGGCTTCCACCTGCTTTCTCAGGAAATTATAGAGTTGATTGTGAGAGTCCGGGAGGCTGCCTCTGACATCCAATTCCTCGTAGACGAGACGGAACAGCTAGGGCGCAATTTACGAGAGATTACAACACAGCTACAAGAAGGGATAAACAAGGCAAGAATGGTGCCCTTCGCCCAAAACGCTGACAGGTTGCCTCTGCCTATCCGTAAGATAGCTGAGGAGTACAACAAGCAGGTGCAGTTGAAAATAGAGGGGAGGGATGTTCTCATCGATAAGATGATTCTAGAGCAAATTTGGGACCCTCTTCTCCAAATTGTCAAAAACGCTGTAACCCATGGCATCGAGCTGCCGGAAGAAAGAATTGAGATGGGCAAGCCTCCCATGGGCACTATCACTGTAAGGGCTTTCCTACAAGGACAACAAACGGTTATCTCTGTGTCTGATGATGGGGCGGGAATAGACCCTCAAAAAATCAAGAAAAAGGCCATTCAAAATAAACTCATCACCCCTGAGCAAGCCCAAAATCTCACCCTTGAGGAGATATACGATTTTCTATTCCATCCCGGTTTTACCACAAAGGAACAAGCTGATAGCCACGCAGGCCGGGGTGTGGGTTTGGATATTGTCCGCAAGAAAATTAACGAAATCCGAGGGGCAGTCAGTGTGGAATCTACCCCAGGGGTGGGCACTACCTTTACCATCCGTCTGCCTCTCACCGTAACTGTAAGCAAGGCCCTCTGCTGCCTCAATGAAAACCATCGCATCGCCTTCCCCATGGATGCCATTGAGGATACTAGGGAAATCAACAAGAAAGAGGTAAGGATTAATGCCCAGGGACAAAAATGCATCCTCTGGAAAAACACCCTCTTGCCCTTCCGTCCCCTTAGTACCCTCCTCACCTACAATCGCCCCCTCAACCGTACTATGATGTATGAGGGCCACAAGGATGAGGAGAACATTTCCATTGTCATCCTGAGAGGGGGTAAAAACCTTCTAGCAGTCCAGGTAGACCAGATTATAGGCCAGGAGGAAATCGTCGTCAAACAGATAACTGGCCCTATCCCCAAACCTAGGGGGATTGCGGCAGCTACAGTGCGCAGTGACGGGATTGTTATGCCCATTGCTGATGTTATCGAGTTGATTGAAATTGCCCAAGGGCGTGTTAAACCTCACGGTGGTTTTGACAGGGCTTCTCTTTTGGCCGCCAATGCCACTATCTTTGAAATGCCCGCTCATTCTCAGCCGGTAGTTCTGGTTGTAGACGACTCTATTACCGTCCGCGAAATGTTGTCTATGACCTTCGCCAAGGCTGGCTATCGGGTAGAACAGGCCAGAGACGGACAGGACGCCTGGAAGAAACTTCGCTCCGGCCTCCCTGTGGACTTGGTCTTCTCCGACATTGAAATGCCTAACATGAATGGCCTCGAACTACTACAACATATACAAGAAGACCCCAATCTGTCACACATCCCCGTGGCCATTCTTTCCTCCCGTGGTGCGGAAAAACACCAACGTATTGCAGCTGAACTGGGAGCCTCTGCCTATCTGGTCAAGCCCTATGTGGAAAAGGACCTACTGGATGCCGCTAAAAGAATGCTACAGGGTGAAGTATTGCTAGCAGGTAGTAGGGCAGCCCTCACTAGAAATAAGGCAACCCCCTCACCTCAATCCCAAAGTCCACAGCCCGTCGGCAACACGGAAGCCCAAAGCAAGCCTAAGTCCTCCCGTCTAGTACTGATTGTAGACGACTCGGTAGTGGTCAGGGAAATGCTGTCTATGACCTTTAAGAAGGCTGGTTGGAGAGTTGAACAAGCTAGGGATGGACAAGATGCCTGGGATAAAATCTCTAATGGCCTCCCCTGCGATCTCATCCTCTGTGATATTGAAATGCCGAGGATGAACGGTTTGGAACTTCTGGCCAAAATGCAACAGGATGAAAACCTATCCCGAATCCCTGTGGCTATGGTAACCTCCCGAGGGGCGGAAAAACACCGCAAAATAGCCGCCGATTTGGGCGCCAAAGCCTATTTCACTAAACCCTATTTGGAGGATGAAATCTTGAAGGCGGCCGAAAAACTCATAATGGGAGAAGTTCTCCTCTAATAATCCTTTACTTATTTTCTATCAGTTAGAATTAGATTAAGTCCACAGTGGGAGCTAGTATATTAAAGGAGGAATTATGGGAATTCTCGATCGCCTCGGCCGTTTAATCCGTGCCAATGTCAACGACCTTATTGACAAGGCAGAAGACCCAGAAAAAGTCCTGGAACAAGCTATCCGGGACATGGGCGATGAGTTGGTGAAAATGCGTCAGGCTGTGGCACAGGCCATTGCTGCCCTAAAGAGAACCGAACAACAGTATAAAAAAAACCTAGAGGAGGCTGAAAGGTGGCAACAGCGGGCACAACTAGCCCTTTCCAAAGGGGAAGAAGGACTTGCCAGAGAAGCCCTGGTGCGCAAGAAAACCTACGCTGACGCCGCTGCCGCCCTCAAACCTCAGTTAGACTCCCAAAGGGAACAAGTGGAAGCCCTCCGTCGCAATCTGGCTGCCCTGGAAAGCAAAATTGCTGAGGCTAAGACGAAAAAAGACATGCTCAAAGCCCGTCTCAGTGCCGCTAAAGCCAATCAACAGTTACAGGGCGTCATGAGCAATATTGGCAAAAGCACCGCCATGGAGGCCTTCGAGCGCATGGAAGAAAAAGTACTACAAATGGAGGCTCAGTCTCAGGCTGTTGGCGAATTGGCTGGCATGGGCGAAGAAAACAAGTGGTTGGCCTTGGAATCCGGTAGTGAGATTGAAGACGAACTAGCCAGACTTAAAGCCCAGATTTCTGGCTCATCCCCTGCCCCTTCACTCCCCTCCTCTTCCTCCACTACTTCTTCCACCACTACCTCTTCCACCACTACCTCTTCCACCACTACCTCTGACATTGACTACGAGTTGGAACAACTAAAACGAGAGTTAGGAAAAAGCTAAAAACCATTCCACCAAGACTTGTGCACAAGAAGGATAGCCGCTGCTTGCTGGCCGCCGCTTGTGGGCAAGGAAGGGGAAAGCCCTGCTTTATTTTCTTAAAACAGGGCAGTCTCTCCCCCCCGGCAGTCCAAACGTGCTGGTGACACTTTCTAAGGCCAACCCAAGGTAGACTCCCCCCAAAGGTCACAATCCCCGTCATCAACCCCAGCCTATTTGGTATTTGTATTTTTGCATAATAGAGTTTGCATCACAACTCCCAGGGGTTATGGATACTTGCTAGGTGTCTGACGGGATATACCTGTTTGCTGCTTCCCCTGATGGGTCTTAAACCTGTAATTAAATTGTAGCAAAAAGTAACTAGTTACTATTGTTTGCTGGGCGTATTATCATTCTCCTCTCCCCTCTACTAGACTAGCTAGATACATCCCCATGCCGTTTGACAGAATATCTCGTCTCTATTGTAGGTAATCAAAAAGCAAAAACCTACCCCTCCCCCAGACATTTTTGATAGTCAATAGGGATTTTATATAGCTAACTGAATATGCCTGTTTTTGTCAAAATTAGGTTTCCTTTTTCCCCCCCTTTCTCCCTTGGGATTTTCATTTGTCTTTTGGCCATATGGGGGTTTAGTTTTCTCTTCGATCAACTCTGGTTTGCCCTCGATAATAGCATACCAGCATGGGATCAATCTGAATATCTTAATGGCGTCATGTTGTATCAAGAGGCATTAAAAAATCCCCGCTGGCTTGACGGAAATTGGTGGCGTGACTTTTGGCTTCTTTCCAAAAAAGTACCCCCCGCTATGTATATTATCACGGCATTTTTCTTTTTTGTCTTTGGGGCTAGTGTAGATACTGGTAGTCTGGCATTATCTCTTTTTAATTTTATCCTACTATTTAGTCTCTTTTTTTTGGGTAGACTCTTTTTTAACCAAAGGGTGGCTTTATTTGCCTGTATCCTCTCTCAATTCATCCCTGGTTTATACTACTATCGCCGCGAATTTTTGCTGGACTTTCCCCTAGCATCTCTTGTCACTTTTGCTTTTACCTCCCTCAGTTATTGGTATTTCTCTACTGGAAATTCTGCCTGGATTTGGAGTATTGTTTTCGGCCTCTCTCTGGGCTTATGTCTGTTGCTGAAACAGACTTCTCTTTTCTTTCTTTTTCTCCCGCTTGTTTATGTTTTTATCTCTAGTATAATCTCCAAACATTGGCTTAAATTGTGCCAATTTACTGTTAGTATATTCCTGGCAACCGCTATTTTTTACCCCTGGTATCGCACCAATTGGCTGATTATTTTTACCGCCGGCAAAAGGGCTACTATTGACTCAGCAATTATTGAAAACGACCCCCCTCTAAATACCTTAAAAGCTTGGACATTCTACGCCGAAACCCTGCCATACCTTCTCTCCCCCTTTTTAATTATAATCTCCCTAAGCCTTGTCTTATACTGGCTTCTAAAGCATCTCATTAACCCTAAGAATATTATTGGCTTTTTCCGGGGATATTGTGACAAAAAACAAGTTTTCCTATGGCTACTAATATTCTTTCTGGGAGGTTACCTTCTGTCTTCCCTGAATGTTAACAAAGACATGCGTTATATCCTGCCTTTGTTACCCGTGGTGTGTCTGGTAATTTCAGCATTAATTTTTAGTTATAAAAACCAGGGAAGACTAATACTTAGGGTTTTGACAACTGTTGTATTAACCCTGTCGATGATTCTAAATAGTTTTCCCCTGGGGGGGGATTTTCTTGTAGCCCTAGGCCCAAAAATACTGCAGCGTTTCCCCTATACTGGTAAACCGTGGGCAACTCCAGAAGTGGTTGAGACTGTTGTAAAATACAATCCCTATTTAAAGACAACTATAGGCGTTTTACCCTCTACCCCCGAAATCAATCAGTATAACATATCCTTCTACGGTGCCGTCTCCGATTTTCGGGTTTTTGGCAGAGAAATAGGAGTAAAAGAAAAACACATCCCTAAAGATATTAAATCCCTAGATTGGTTTGTGACTAAGACTGGCTATCAAGGCTTGATTTCCGACAGTCAAAAGGAAATGATTAGACAAGTAGAAAATAGTAACAGATTCCTATTAGTAAAAAAGTGGCTACTGCCGGATAATAGTGAGTTAAAATTGTACCGCAGTATCCTCCCAAAAAATGAGATAGAAATATTAGACAGCCGGGGAAGCCAGCTAAGACTGGAAAAAGTATTGTTGCCCAGAGAATTCGGAAAAGGAAAAACTATTCCTGTCAGTTACCAGTGGGTTGGTAGTTGGGATTTACTCGTAAATGGAATCTTGATTATAGACTGGGTATCTGTAGACAATCCTCAGAAAAAATGGACACACGACCATCGTTTAGGCTGTGGGGAATTATATACTAAAAATAGCCACAATCTACCCCCTGATCAAGACTTCTCTTTGACAGAAAACATGGCAATGTATATCCCCGAAAACATGCCAGAAGGGGATTATATCCTAAAAGTTACCTATTTACACCAGAAAACTGGGAAAACATACCCCCTTGCCATCCCAGAAATTAAAGTTAGCATAAAACAGAATTCCCCCATCACCCCCAACGACAGAGAATTAGACTTAGTCAGTCAATTGCGACTATTGGCTTGGCTTCTGCCTAAGGGGGTGGAGGAGTTTGGCCATATTTTTGGCGAGATAGGCAGAATCAATCAATATGATCCTACTCAAGACTATCTCGTTGTGGCGGAAAAGGCAATGACATACCGTCTTTCCCAGGAAAAGAATCTGGATTACCTCTACACCCTTCTTCTCTCCCGAGTCTTACAACAAAAAGTAAATCCAGCCATAGAAACCGCTAAGTTACTGGTAAAAGAAAATCCCCACAACCCCTACAATCATGCCTATCTTAGTTTCCTCTACCTTTATGATTGGCGAGGAAAACCAGGAGAAGAGGCTATTGACAAGGCGATAGCAATTCAATCGGGGATAAAAGAATTTTGGTGTCTTAAGGCCATTAGCAATTTTATGCAGGGGGATTTTCCTGGGCTATGGTTAACCCTTCGCCAATTTCAGACTCTCTTTCCCTCTTGACTACTGGTTTGCTGGTGGGGCTTGTTTTTACCCGGGGGGAGGATGGGCAGTTTTCATAGTATTCTATTTACATTTACCTGTCAAGAAATTTGTTTTTTCCATCAGCTTAAAACTGACTCTATGAATACTCCCAATTCTTCCCTTGTTAGCTTAATATCTGGGAGGATATTATTGACTATATACAACAGTCTCTTGCTATTCAACGGGAGGATATTCTCTTTCCACCTGGCCATCCCAAGCCTACCTTCTTTCAGGTTATCCCAGATTTTTTTCAGCACAAAATAACCCAACAACAAAGGCAGGCTGCTTTCTATCCCTGCTGAATTTGGGTGGTATTGGTGGCTACTTATAGTCATAAACTTACCACAAAAGGGCTCTGGCTTTAAAACTATTGTGAAAATCCATGGCATCCTGTCAAAATATAACTCCACCCCTTGCCAATACTTCCAGGGGATAAAATCGTACTCTTCCCGTTGGTTTTCTAATACTAATCCCTCGGAGGTGAAAAGTAAAAATGTGTCCAACTCATCTCCCTCGTAGCAAGGGGAATCATCGTACATATTTACCAGAAAATGGGAAGAGAAAAATAGTACACCAATAGGAGAAAAATTCTGGAATTGTCTAACAATATCAACTACGGGGATGCTTCTGCCTTGACGATTATAAACCAGGGCATTGACAGGAAAATCCACCCCCTCTAACAGGAAGAGAGGAATCAGGTTTTCCCGGTTTAGAAACAATAGGAATTTAAGCAAAAGTAAGGGAGAATCTTGACTGTTAGGCAGAATGAAGGGGGGGCAATTGTGTAAACCGAATGAGTGTACCATAATAGGAAAACTAATCTACTTGACTCTATTGCATCTATCCGGGGAAAAAAGTCAATTTATGCATTGTTTAGGAAATTTCTGCAGGGGAAATATTGAGGTTATGACGTTTATAATTGTAATAATATGTACTTAGGGACGGTCGTTGAGTCATGGAAGGGGTTTTCGGCAAAAATGTCAGAAAACCTAAGTCTAGAATTGGGACACGCTTTATTAGATAAACAAATTCAATTGAGGGAATTGTAAAAGATTTCGTAGGATAAAATTACCAGGGCATTAGAAATAGAAAACCCAGCAACAGAAGGAGGGAAAGGAGGGGGGTAAAAAGGAGATACTGTTTTGATTTCAAGTTCTATTTTAAGATTAAATCGGTGAGGTTGGCGCCCTCAAAATTGGTCTGACTAATATTAGCACGAATGAGACTAGCCCTAGTTAAATTAGCACGAGTTAAATTAGACCACAAAAGGTTGGCCTCTTCAAGATTGGCGTCAGAAAAATCCGCCATTCTAAGACTACACCAAGCCATGTGCGCCCCATAAAAATTAGCACGACGAAATATCCCACCAGCAAAATTGGCACCTGCGAGACTAGCATGAGTAAAATTGGCGCCTTCTGCCTTCACTCCCACCGCATTTACTCCATTTAATTGACATAGGGACAAATTTGCCCCTTCTAGGTTAGTATTGATTAGGATGGCATTGGTCAGGTTACTCCCCTGTAAATTGGCCCCCTGTAGATTGGCATCCGTCAAATTAGCCCTACTGAGAAGACAATTAATCATGGTGGCATTGCTGAAATTAGTCTTTTTGAGGATAGCATCGTGTAACAGGGCACATACTAGCCTGGTATTACTAAAATTCGCCTCACTGAGATTGGCATTTCTCAAACTGGCATCACTAAGATTGCTTCCCGCAAAATCACTTTCCACCAGTTGAGACTGAATTAAATTTATTCCCTGCAAGTCTCCGTGGATAACTGCCTTTGTCAAATTGGCTTCTTTCAGGTTAGCCTCAATCAATTTACAGTCGAGGAAAGTCACACCACTCAAATCGGCTTCTTTTAGGTTAATTCTCTGGAGATCAACACTACCTATAAACTGACCTCTTAGCTCAATTTTCTGAAAATCTGTCTCGCCCCTGTTATATCTTTCTATCAATTCTTGTACATGCATTGTCTTTAGAAGCTAGTTATAAGTAGTTTTAAGAATAACTTTCTTGATACAAAATCCTGGCAATTTTCTCTGAAGCTCCCTGTTGGCCGAGTCTTTTTTTGCCGTTAGCAGCAATCATTTCCCACAAGTCTGGTGTGGAGAGTAATTGTAATAGTTTTTCCCTAACTTGTGGGGGATTATCCACTAATTGTAGGGAAATACCTAACAGTCGACGCTGATTACGAGCGAATTGCAGATTGTATTGCGGGCCTTTACCAGGAAAGGCAATTACAGGTTTACCCAAGCCTACAAACTGTTCAGTTGCAGTACCAGCCATTGCTATTGCTATGTCACAATATTGTAGACACTGGACGTAACTATTTTGACTTACTACCAGTTG
>JAUQQP010000013.1 GCA_030549855.1 Cyanobacteriota bacterium SRBZ.bins.94.201705 | reverse complement strand
GTAGGCCTAGCGAATAAAAATTTAGCAAAATGGTCTAAAGATTATTTAGGTGAAGAAATACGGGGCACACATGTATTCAGAAGAGCAGCAGCAGAGATTAAATATATCACAACAGAGAATGAAGTCACTTACGAAAATGAAATGGGACACGGAGTAGAAGTAGCAAAAGGAAGATACCTTAAAAAAGACCCAGAAGTGACAAAGAGAATGGAAAAGAAAAAGAAAATGATTAAAGCCAAGTCTGGCGAACTAAAAGTGGATGTTGCAACCGCTAAGCAAGTTATATCAGAAGTCTACAAGAATGTTCCTGATGAATCCAAAACAGTAGCCCGTCAGTTAATTATACTGATATTCCAATTACTTTTCGGGTTACATTTTGACCCAGAAGATTTAAAATAGTGACTACAGGGCCATCTTAGACGGACGGGTTTAATACCGACATCTTCCCCCCTACCGAATAGTGTAGGGGGGTAATTATTTTATTCTGCCAACAATATTTTTTTTTGTCTAAGAGTATCGAAAGAATAGAGAAGTAAGTTAGGGAGTAGATAGGTCTTGTGGTCTAATCTCTCCTTGAAATTGACTATTTTGTTTTTTCGTGTTTTCTTCTTGTACTCTCTGGTTAGTGGCTTCTTCTATGGCTCTATTTAGTTGCCCATATCTAAAACATTCTCTCAGAGCACAATTATGTATTCTTGCCCACAACAATTCAAGTAATTCTATTCTATTAACCCTTTCTTGTACGTCTCCACTATTTATCATTCTCACCCCCCCTCTAGGGACCATTTATCAAATTTTGTTTACACAGATTACAATTGGGTTTTCAGCCCCTTTCTTCTAGATACTCACTAGTGAGTGGAAAAACATACCTTTTCATCCCACTACTTATCTTTGATTTAGCCTCACATGTAGTATCTCCACAAATACTATTTTTTTTATTTAATTATTTAAAAGATATACACTAAAGTTCCTATAACACTTCCATATAATCTATACCATGTACTTTTATCATAATTTAATTATCAATAAGATGAGCTTGATATCCAAGCCTCTCTTTTTTGTTTTTCTTATAATTTCTTAATAGTCACAATTCTTAATAGATTGTTAAGAGTCTCTTCCAAAAATTTAATATTTTTTTAATGCCTGTAGGATAGACAAAAGAGAAAAAATATTATACAATAGGGTTGGGGAGATAAAAAGAGAAAGAGGGGAATAAAGATGGAAAGAAGAGAAGTGTACTGGAAGGAAGTAGATAAGAGTTTTTGGAGAGGAGAACCAGAGAAAGAAATGTTATCAGAAGGGGGAGCAAAACTATTAAGAAGAAGAAGGGACAAGATAATGTGGATAATATTCGACAAAGAATTCGTGTTATATACAATTGCCAGGATGTTAGTGTCTCTTGGGATGGATTTATATAAGTTTATGGGTTTTTTACAAGAGAATGAGGAAGGGATAAAAAAGAGTGTGTTTAGTTAAAATGAAAAAATCTTGTATGAAGGGAAGATATTTCAATGGGAGTTAGAGTATACAGGAGACGGAATACTGAGGAGATTTTATGAAGCAAGGAAAATAAAAGCACAAGTAAATTATACTCTAACGAAATTCCCAAGAGAAACAAAGTCCATTCTAGATTTAGAAACCCCAGACAACTACATAGAAGTAAAGAGAGGGTGGGGACGGAGAAGAAGTCAAGAGATACAGTATCTAAAAACAAAAACGTACTGGTTCATAAGCCAGGACAAA
Source organism: Cyanobacteriota bacterium SRBZ.bins.94.201705 (assembly GCA_030549855.1). Lineage (GTDB taxonomy): Bacteria > Cyanobacteriota > Cyanobacteriia > Cyanobacteriales > Cyanobacteriaceae > DVEF01. Next base: position 32,824 of record JAUQQP010000013.1, on the reverse strand, counting down.
GAGAAAGAATTCATATTAGTAGTAAATAATAAAAAAATATTTTTACCAGGAGTAAGAACAATACTAGTTTCAGAATTGGAGGGTTATCTATATGGCAAGGGTTTATGTAGGGAGAAGTAACTGTAAATATGATAACAATCCCTTGTATGGGTAGACTATCTATCTAGGGAAAAACAAAAGAAGTCAAGACCTATTGGAAAAGTTATTCTGTCTGCAGGTGAAAAAAGGAATACTAACAATAGGGGAGATATATAAACCTAATTTGAAAATAGGAACAATTCCAGGAAGGGAATACTTAGAGAAGTTATTTAAATCAGGTTCAGATAAAGTGACGGAAATAATCCTGAAAGAGTTTTTTGGAGGAGAAAAAATAAAAATATTAAATTCTCAAAAGACCTATAGGGGAGGGAAGATTGGAGCAGATAAATCAGAGAGATACTTAGGGTCTAATGGAAGGGTAATTTCTCGAATGAGACTAAATTATTGAATTTTCTCCACGATTTTCTAAAAGAGTACAGAGAAGATTTGATAAGAGAGAATCTAGGGGAACAATTGCGGGTCATATACCTAGAGAAAACTGAGAGGAAAGAAATAATTTTATCTGCCATTGATATATATCTAAAATTGATAGGAGGAACAAAATGAAAATAAGCTACTCTTTTTCCAAGACCCAGATTTTGTTTTATTTCTACATACCCCTATTTTTCTAAGTTACTAATTTTATTTTATTTTTTGACTCTTTTCTAAAAAGTCCCACCCCCTACCAGGGGGTATCTCTACATACCCCTATTTTTCTAAGTCACTGATTTTATTTTATTTTTTGCCTACTTCTCAAAAACTCCCATCCAGTCCCCTGAACACTATTTCTCCAAATACCCCTATTTTTCTAAGTTACTAATTTTATTTTATTTTTTGACTCTTTTCTAAAAAGTCCCACCCCCTACCAGGGGGTATCTTTTTCTCTGTTGCCTATAAAAAATTTTTTTATTCCATCTTGACAAAATACCCCTGTTATGGCTATAACAGGGAGTAATGCTGACAATTTGCTGACAAATCTATAGTTGATTTACCGTTGGGGTGATTAAGAGAGTTGAAAATTGGACATAAGGATCCATCGGAGCGGCGGGATTTGAACCCACGACCACCACTACCCCAAAGTGGTGCGCTACCAAGCTGCGCTACGCCCCGTTGTCAGTGGGAACCTTGATTGTCACGACTTATAATTATAACGCATGATATTGGCCCTGTCAAGTCAGAAGAGGCCAAGGGATTGGGAGGCTTGTAAAAGTTCGGGGATGGCGTGAGGTGGCCAAGTGCCCTCTGCCCGTCGAGGTTGGGAGAGGATGAGCCTCAGGGAATAGTTGTCAGGGAATCCCTCCGCCCCAAGCCACAACAGTTCGCTTTCCACCTCACAGACAAGGGATTCCTCTGGCATTAGGTGTTTACTCAAATCAGCAACTGTCTGGTGGATTTGCCGTAGGAGGCGACAGAAGTCACGCATCTCCTCCTCAGTCAACTCCATGGCCCAGTCTTCGGCCCCGACTAGCCCCTTGTATACGGGGGCATCGGCCCGCCAACCCAGTCTCCATCCCTTACCCTGTTTGATCAAGGTCTAGCACCCCCTAGTCTGCCATTGTAACAGCACCACGCCCCTTTTGCCGCAATGGTTTGTCCCCTAAGAAGGGGTTTCTGCTGTCTGGCCTTCTGGCACTTGAGGGGTTTGTTCTGCCGTTTCAGCCGCCACTTCCTCTGGAGTATCAGCCGTGGTGTCTGTTGCAGCTTCTACCGTCTCCGTGGTAGCTGTGGAGGAAGCAGGTATTGTGGTTTCCTCTTCAATGAGGGGGATTTCCGTGTCTTCAAATTCAAATGGTTCGTCCAGTCTAATGGTGAGAAAGCGTAATACCTCCTCCCCGAGGCGCATATCCCTTTCTATGACTGCCACCTGGCGGCCATCTCCCGTATAGTGGGTGAGGACATAAATGCCTTCCTGGTACTTCTTGATGGGATAGGCTAGACGGCGTTTACCCCAGATTTGAAGAGAGACCTTTTCGGCACCGTGTTGTTTAAGCAACTGACGGTACTTGTGCAATTGTCTGTTTACCTGCACCTCAGTTAAATCGGGGCGCAAAATAAACATCATCTCGTAAGTTCTTAGTTTACCCATACGCCTCTCCTTATGGACTATAAAGGCCCCCTGGCGGGAGCAAGGTTGTCGTCATCACTCTCGGGAGTTTATATAAATATTGATACAGTGGGAGAATGATGCTTATATATTTATAGCAGAAAATCGACGATTGTACAACCATCTACTTTTTTTTTGATTTGCCTTTGAGAGTTTGATATGGCTCAACGCTATGTAAGGGTAAAAACCAGCGGCGGACAGACCTATTACGGTAGACTACAACCCAACCGCACGGTGGAAGTGTTGGATGCCCCCCCTTGGTTGAATGGGCAGGTTACCCAGCAGATTCTCAACAGTGACCAATACCGCTTATTGCCTCCCTGTGCCCCTTCCAAGATAATTGCCGTGGGGAAAAACTATTCTGCCCATGCGGCGGAGATGGGCTCTGAAGTACCAAAAGAGCCTTTGATATTTCTGAAACCTCCCTCAGCGGTAATAGCCCATGAAGAGGCCATTGTATACCCAAAACAGTCCCAGAGAGTGGACTTTGAGGGAGAATTAGCCCTAGTGATAGGAAGTAGGGTGAAAAACTGTCCTATAGAAGAGGCCAATGATAAGATTTGGGGCTATACCATTGCCAATGATGTAACTGCCAGGGATTTACAAAAAAAAGACGGACAGTGGACAAGGGCCAAGGGTTTTGATACCTTTTGTCCATTAGGGCCTTGGATTGTGAGAGAATTGACTCCTGGGGCTTGTATTAAAACCTATCTCAACGACGATGAGGACAATCCAAAACAGTCAGCTTTGATTTCAGACATGGTATTTTCTCCTGAGTATTTAGTATCCTATATCTCTCACATTATGACCCTATTGCCAGGAGATGTGATTTTGACGGGCACACCCCCTGGAGTTGGCCCTTTACAGGTGGGGGATACTGTTACAGTGGAGATAGAAAGCATTGGCAAACTGACTAACAGAGTAATACCTGCCCCCGACGATGACTAGAATAGCCTACCAGGGCATTTGCGAGCGGGCGGCGGAGGATATGGCCGGGATTTCTGGGTATTTGCCCCAAGCCGCTTGTACTATTGCATAGACACAGGCTACCAGGGTGCCCAAAAAGATGGTGTTAGCCAGGGTTTCAACAAGCAAAGGAAAGAAACCCAACCCCCTAAAAAAGAATTGAAATACTAGACTTACAATAATCAACAAAATATCTATTAACAACGCCTGCAGGGTATTAAAGCGAATAAAATAACTAATGCGGGCATTTCTAACCACGGCGGCAAACAGAAGAATAAACAGGATAAAACCGCCAAAGGGAATGGTATTGATGATAAGCAGAGGAGAGAGGGGGATTGCAATCAGGCTAAGGGCTGGGAATTGTCTAAACAGATAGCCTCCAAATTCCAGGGCATCTGCCAAAGGCATCAGATATACAATGGAGGCAAATAGTCTATCCTGCCACTGGGGGGAATAGTTGCGCCAGTTCATAATCTTTCTCAAAACTATAGGGTTGGTATTGACAACAATCTAGGGTATATTGACAAGACGGAATCCCATCTGACACTGGTATAATTCTAACTGGGATGATTCAGATTTGCCCACACACTCCAGACAACTAAGTTTTCCCGACTGCCAACGGGGGCTGCCATTTTGGGTTGCCCACAAACAGTTTTTACAAACACTCTCTGCATTTAAAATTCCTTCCTTTTGCAAAATTACAAACATGATTCCCTCTTTTTCCGCCAAAACCTAGTTAGAAAACCCAGTTAGCGGGTTTTTTCCTTCACCCTTGTTTCTATTGTAATATTTGTCAAAGAGAGAGCTGATTTTTTTGCTACATTTTGTTACTGTATTTTCCCCCGCTAGCCCCGGTTATTGTTCTAAAAATCTGGCTATTGTATCCCAAACATCCCTAAAAAGATGAGGATTGTCCACATCAAACCATTTAATTTCAGGATAGGCATTAAACCAGGTCCGTTGTCTTTTGGCAAATTGACGGGTATGTAAAACAATCAATTCCTCTGCCTGAGAGAGAGTAATTTTGCCTTGAATAAATTCCTTCATTTCTGCATAGCCAAGGGTATTAAGTAGAGGTAAATCCTCCCCATACTTTAGCATTAGTCTAGCCGTTTCATGGGCTAACCCCCTTCTCAACATTTCCCGGGTGCGACGGGCTATTCTTTCCTGTAGTTTTTTGGGTTCGCAATGTAATCCTATCTGCAGAATAGAATAAGGAGGAGGATTTTCCCCCTGGAGTTGAGAGATAGGTTTGCCGGTAACGTAATATACTTCCAAAGCCCTGATAGTCCTAGTCTCGTCATTAGGATGTATTTTCTCACAGGCGATGGGATCCACTTGTTGCAAAAAGCTATATCTTTCCCTCTGACTGTACTTGGCAAGTTGTGCCCGTAATGCCGGTTGTGGCGCCACCGGTGGGATTTTTAAGCCTTTGGTAACGGCTTTGATGTACAATCCTGTACCCCCCACCATCAAAGGGACAGAATCGGCCTGGTTTATGATAGCATAGACTTGCTCTTGATATTCTGCCACCGTTAGGACCTGTTGGGGATGGCATATATCAATCATATAATGGGGCACTAATTCCCTTTCTTCGGGGGTAGGTTTAGCAGTACCGATGTCAAAATCTATATACACCTGGCGGGAATCGGCACTGATGATAAAAGTGTTAAGTTTTTGCGCTATTTCCAAAGCTAGGGCTGACTTTCCTACTGCCGTTGCCCCACAAATTACTATTAGTTTTTTTTCCATTTATTCCCTGTTGGGTGGAAATTTACAATTTTTAATGAAAATGCAAAGTATTGCAACAAAATGGAAATTTTTGACAGAGGGAGCTCTAAAATTAGGAGTCTGAAAAGTTAGTGAGGAGTAGGACAGTAAATGCCATATCTAAATACTCTTCTAGCAGCCGTCCCCACCACTGTGCAATGGAGCCCCAGTGTGGCTCTAACTATGATTATATGCAATATTATAGCCATCGCCTTTGCTAAATCTACCATGAAAGAGCCCAGTGCTGGCCCCAAATTGCCAGGGGATGTTTTCTTTGGTGGTATGGGATTCCCAGCTTTATTGGCAACCACCAGTTTTGGACATATACTGGGCGCCGGTGTTATTCTCGGTTTAGCTAACCTGGGGGTATTGTAAATAGGAATATAATAACAAAAATGAGGGCTCATATCACAGGCCCTCTAGGATGAACTGGTTGGCAAGAGAAAAGCCAAGTACTAGCGCACTGTGCCTCTCAAAGGCTCGGTTTCAATCCCCTTGAGTAGGTATAATCTTAACAGGTTCCAGAAAATAGCTATTTGTAGGGGCAATTTACGCAGGAATTTGATGAAGCCGGGTTGGTTGCTTTCGTCAATGCGGCAGATTTCCAGGTAGTAGTCGGCACATTTTTCCAGACGGGGGAAGAATTCTGGGTGTTCAGTGTCTAGGATTACGGGGAAGGCCTTAGCCGCCGTCTTGTTGGTCTTTCTGACCACCATGCGATCGTATTCTTTGGCATCCAAACCGACAGCTTGATAAAAATCGCTTCTCTCGCAAACAGTTAGGGCATGGGTGGCAAATACCGACAACAGGAAGAATTTAGACCATAATTTGGCCTTCCAGCCTTTCCACATGGAGGTTTGTGAGCGTAACAAGGCGTTGAAAATATCCCCGTGGCGGTTTTCGTCTTGACACCAGTTTTCAAACTTCTTAAACAGGGGGTAAAACTGATACTGGGGATTTTTCTCCAGGTGGCGATACATTAGGATATAACGCCAATAGCCGATTTTTTCAGACAGGTATACGGCATAAATAATCCACTCAGGGGGGAAGAAGGTATAAACCCGGTGTCTAGTCAAATAACCCAAATCCAAGGAGATGTTAAAGTCAGCCATGGCCTTGTTTAAAAACCCGGCATGACGCGCCTCATCCCTTGCCATCAGGCTGAACATCTCACTTAAAAGGGGGTTTTTGTCCTTGATGCGACGGGAGATTTCCTTAAACAGCAGGAAACCAGAAAACTCTGAAACACATGACCTTTCAAGGAAACTTATAAAGGCTTTGCGGGTTTTTTCGTCTATGTTATCCCAAGATTTTTGGAACTCCTCGTCTCTTACAAAGTGGTGACGATTGTAATCATTTCTCATCTCCTCCAGCATTGCCCTTAATTCCGTTTCCTGGCTGGAGATGTCCAATTCGGCTAAGGCTTTGAAATCAGTGGTATAAAACCTGGGTGTTAGTAAATTCTCTTTAATCTCTGTCTTCTTGTAGGTTGTCGGCTTTGCCTCTGCTACTACCATCGTTCTATCTCTTTATGGTTATGTTTTTTTATCTGATTCTATCCCATAATGGCAACAGTTCGATAAATTGTTACAATTGTTCATCAATCTGCTTTCGGGCGCATGGTTAAGTTTTATTAAGTAATAGTGACAAGGAAGATTAATCACCTTATAGTTATAAAAAGAAAGTTTGAGAAAGCAACAGATAAATATGAGCAGCTTAACAAACCAGCCAGTAGCAACGGAAAGCAAAAAACCAGCTGATGCCAGAGAAAGAGCAAAAAAACTAGTTCAAGAAATCCAAGATAAAATCTGTCAGGCTTTAGAAGAAGTTGATGGCAAAGCCCGTTTCCGGGAAGACTTGTGGGAAAGAAAAGAAGGTGGTGGCGGGCGCACCAGAATAATCCGTGATGGTGGTGTATTTGAGCAAGGAGGGGTAAACTTCTCTGAGGTTTGGGGAGACACCCTACCACCGGCTATCTTGGTACAACGTCCAGAAGCAGCTGGTCACAGTTTCTACGCCACAGGCACCTCTATGGTGTTACACCCCAAAAACCCCTATGTGCCTACAGTACACTTGAACTATCGTTATTTTGAAGCAGGCCCTATTTGGTGGTTTGCCGGTGGTGCTGACTTAACACCCTACTATGGTTTCGTAGAAGATGCCGTCCACTTCCACCAAGTACATAAGAAGGCTTGTGACGCCCACCATCCTGAATACTACCCTGTTTTCAAACTCTGGTGTGATGAGTATTTTTACATAAAACACCGTCAAGAGCCAAGAGGGATTGGTGGTATCTTCTTCGACTATCAAGATGACAGTGGTATTCTATATCGTGGGCCAGATACCAATGGTCGTGCCCATGCCTACAGTGAAAAGGTAGGAAGAGTATCCCGCACCTGGGAAGACTTGTTTGCCTTTGTGAAAACCTGCGGCGATGCCTTCATTGAAGCTTACATCCCCATCGTAGAAAGACGTAAAAACATGGAGTATGGGGAAAGAGAGAGAAACTTCCAACTGTATCGTCGCGGCCGTTATGTAGAATTTAACCTAATATACGACCGTGGTACTGTATTCGGCCTACAAACTAACGGGCGCACTGAGTCCATCTTAATGTCATTGCCTCCTCTGGCACGTTGGGAGTATTGCTACACCCCAGAAAAAGGCTCTCGTGAAGCCGAATTGACCGAATTCTATCTCAAAGAAAGAGACTGGGTGAATGAGTTTAAGAGTTAAAAAGAAGAGGGGGTAGTGATAAGCCATAGCTGCTAAGGGCAACACAATGCCCTTATTTTTTTTGCCATAAAAAGGGGGGGGTGGCAGAAACGGAAACAAGCCCCCATTAAATTAATCTAAATTCCCCTCCATTACCATAGCTGTTGCTTTGCGGGTAGTCTCGTAGAATTCCTTAATGTTTACCTGGTTGAGGAGGAGAAGGGATGCTAAAATACAAAGTGCTTCAGAGAAAAACACCGAGCTGTAGGCCAACCAGGGATTGTCAAAGAGAAGACGTCCTAAATCCAAAATCCAACCTCCCAAGACAATGGCCACACCACGGGAAAGGGATTGGGCTAAACCCCAGGCGCCTACAAAAGTACCTGCAGTCTCCGCCAAGGTCAAGTCTAACATCAGACTGATAGAGCCAATAGTAGTAATCCCCGCACATATGCCAAAGAGAAACATTGCCCCCTTCAACAGACTGGGGTTTTGAGTCAAACCTGCTAGGATAATCAGCAAAAAGCAGACGGCAACCAAAATACAACCCAGACGGGTGGTTTTAGTTTTCCCCAGACGAGGTATTACCAAAAAACCAGTGGTGCTATAGCCTATAAGAATACCAGTACCCCAAAAAGAGTTCAAAAGGGTAGTCTCCCCTATTGCCATTTTAAAGACTTCTGCCCCATAGGGCTCCAAAACCGCCTCTTGCATGAACAAACTGAGGGTAATCATCACCAGGAAGAAGAAAAATACACCCGTCTGTCGAGAGGAGGTGAGTATTTTTAATGCCTCCTTTAGGCCAATACCATCCTCCCTATCAGCAATGGTAGATCGTTGACGATACCGGGAATATTTCTTTTCCACACCCCAGGTGGCAATAAGGGTAAGGAGAAACACTACCGTAGGCACTACTAAGAAGATACCGTTTATGGGGGGTTGTAGTCTTTCTAGGGGTATTACCCCACCATTGTCTTCTCCTGCCACACTCTTTAGTAGTACCTTCCCTGTAATCCCTCCTATTACAATCCCTACCATTAGCATGGACCACACTGTGGCCACCAATTGAGAACGATTATCCTCGTCTGATATATCTACTAGGAGGGCAGTAAAAGGAGTAGAACTAGCCCCAGTTGCAATGCCTTGTACAACAAAAACAATACCTAGAAGAATACTCAGGAAAATAGTAACAGGATTCCACTGCCAGCCACCGTTGGCAATTATATTCTCCCCCAACAACCAGACGATTTGGACTGCCAGAAACAGGGCAATGCCAGACGCCACTACCCCCAGTCGTACATAACCGGTGCGGTGGAAGCCAAAGAGTTTTTTGCTGTCAGACAGTTGTCCCAACCAGACACGGGTGGGGGATACTAATTGGGAGATAGCCAACACCCCGGCGGAAATAGTGGCGGGTATCTTCAACTCTGCAATCATCACCCGGTTTAACACCGCCAGAGTCAACACCGAAAACATGCCAATCCCCAGATTAAACAACCCCAGTCTCAACATTGTGGGTATTTTCACCTTGGGGATTATTTCTTCCCTCACTGACACTTGGCTATCCATTTCCATTTTGTCCATAACCCTTTCAATCTCACTTACGACTATATAACACTTTTTATTGCTAATATTCTAGGCTGAAAGTTGGCAATGTCTTTTTCAAGGTGCTGTTTTTTTTACTACTTTTAACAACAAATTAGTCCCCATTTTATAGTCTTTTACATTTTTTTATAATCCTGTGATTAACCAAACTTTTCTGGCCTTACTCTCTTTGGAAATCCATGATATTTCAGCTACCACAGAACAGGATTTAAAAGGGCATCTAGCTGAGTTTAAACAACTAGGATGGGAATTGGTATTATTCCCAGTGCCTAGTTATACTAGAATAAAAACAGTAAAAGGAGCCAAACCATGTCAGTTACCATAGAACAGGACTTAAAAGAATACCTAGCAGAACAGTTTAAACAAATCGAACTCAGGTTTCAACACATTGACCAGAGGCTTGAACAAATTGACCAGCGGTTTGAACAAATCGACCGGCGCTTTGAAAAAATTGAGGCTAGACTAGAGAAGATAGAAGGAGATATAACAGAATTAAAGGTAGGCCAGGCTAGGATAGAAGGGGAAATAAAAAGAGTGGAACAGACTTTGGGGGGAGAAATCAAACGAGTGGAAGAGAAAATTGATGGCCTGGAGAAAAGACTGGAGTTTCAAGAATTTATAAACAGGGGAATTCTTATTGGTTTTCTGGCAGCGATACTCGCCGGGTTAGCTAAACTATTTGGTGTCATTCCTAGTAGCTAGTTATACTAGAATAAAAACAGTAAAAGGAGTAAAACGATGTCAGTTACCCTAGAACAAGATTTAAAAGAATACCTAGCAGAACAGTTTAAACAAATCGAACTCAGGTTTCAACACATTGACCGAAGGTTTGAACAAATCGACCAGCGGTTTGAACAGATAGAAAAAAGATTTGAAAAAATTGACCAGAGGTTTGAGAAAGTAGAACAGAAATTTGAAAAAATTGAAAATAGACTAGAGAAAATCGAGGCAAATATCACAGACTTAAAAGTAGGCCAAGCTAGACTGGAGGAGAAGATTGATGCCTTAGACAAAAGACTGGAGTTTCAAGAATTTATAAATAGAGGGATTCTTATTGGTTTTTTGGCGGCGATACTTGCTGGGTTAGCTAAACTATTTGGTGTCATTCCTAGTAGCTAGTTATACTAGAATAAAAACAGTAAAAGGAGTAAAACGATGTCAGTTACCCTAGCACAAGATTTAAAAGAATACTTAGCAGAACAGTTTAAACAAATCGAACTCAGGTTTCAACAGATTGACCGGAGGTTTGAACAAATTGACCAGCGGTTTGAAAAAATTGAGGCTAGACTAGAGAAGATAGAAGGAGATATAACAGAATTAAAAGTAGGCCAAGCCAGGATAGAAGGGGAAATAACAAGAATAGAACAGACTTTAGGGGCCAAAATTGATGGCCTGGAGAAAAGACTGGAGTTTCAAGAATTTATAAACAGGGGAATTCTTATTGGTTTTTTGGCAGCGATACTCGCCGGGTTAGCTAAACTATTTGGTGTCATTCCTAGTGCCTAAATACTTTTGATTTGTGTTAAAAAAAAATTGATAGACAAGAGTAAGAAAAACTGCCCCAAAAAAAGAGCAGTCGGGTTTTGGGGAAGAGGATAATAGGCTTAAAGAGGGGGAAAAACTTAATAAGAAAAGTTAAGAATAGAGGGAGGACAACACCTTACGCGCTTCTTCCCTGTCGTCGAAATGTATTTTTTCTGTACCCAAGATTTGATAGTCCTCATGCCCTTTACCGGCAATTAAGACACCATCTCCGGGTTTGGCCATCCTTATTGCCAATTCTATGGCCTTGGCCCGATCACTTTCCACAATGGGCTTGACATTGTCGGGAATACCTTGTAGAATGTCTTGTATTATCTGATGGGGATTCTCGGTACGGGGGTTGTCAGAGGTGACCACCACTACATCCGCAAGTCTTGCCGCTATCTGCCCCATCAATGGCCTTTTAGTACGATCTCTATCCCCCCCACAGCCAAACACACAAATCATCCTGCCGGGAATAAAAGGACGTGCCGCCGTGAGCAGGTTTTCTAGACTATCTGGAGTATGAGCATAGTCTACTATAACACTAATTGGCTGATTTGGAGTGATTTGTACTCTTTCCATCCTACCGGGCACTCCGGGAAACTGGGGCAGGTATTCCCCGATGGCTTCTAATGGACATCCCAGGTGTAGCAAACTGGCAACACTGGCTAGCAAATTGGCGATGTTAAACTGTCCTACTAAAGGTGACAGGAATTCTATCTCTCCCTGAGGGGTATGTAATAAACCACTAACCCCATTCGCCTGGTAGATGAGATTGCTGGTGTAAAAATCCGCCCTGCTGTTGTTTACGCTATAAGTCCAAACCTGGGTAGGATTGAGGGAGGAGATTAATCTTTGTCCATAGGCATCATCATAGTTGATAATTGCCCGGCCTCGGAGGTATTCTGGGGAAAACAGTAGGGCTTTGGCTTGGAAATAATCTTCCATGTCTTTGTGGAAATCCAGATGGTCTTGGGTTAGATTAGTAAAAACAGCCACATCAAACTGACATCCCCTTACTCTTTTTTGGGCTAAGGCATGGGAACTAACTTCCATCACTACATACTCACTACCGGCTTGTAATGCCTGTGCCAGTTGTGCTTGTAAGTCTGGGGCGAAGGGGGTGGTATGGGTAGCCGTTTTCTGATAACCTGGCCAACGGGCATATAATGTGCCCAACAAAGCCGTAGGTTTTCCTGTTTTGTGGAGGAAGAATTCTATCAGATGGGTAGTGGTAGTCTTGCCATTGGTGCCAGTTACCCCTATCATTTTCATTTTACTGCTGGGATAGCCATAAAACCTAGCGGCTATATCCCCACAAACCGCTGGTATATCCTCAGCCACAATCACACAATCATCTGAAGGGGGTATTTTCTCAGCCACCTCCTCACTGATTATACAAGCCACTGCCCCCTGTGCCATAGCACCTTGCCAAAATTCCCCTCCATCTACCCTCAAGCCTGGCATGCCGATAAACAAATCCCCCGGCTTGCAGAGATGGGAATTGGTAGAAATCCCTTGTATTTCCCTTTCCAGATGGCCATTATTGGCAGGCAGACGACGAATTTGTGGCAGATGGTCTACTAATTCCCTTAACTTCATATTTTACTCCTCACCTGGTAATGATTCTTTAAGTTTCTTGGTATTGTGCCAAAATTTTTGTCAACTGGCCAACAGAAATTCTAGGGGAAACACGGGGGATTAATTTACTTCCCTCTTTGGTTTCTACGTACAATACTGGTATTTCATACTGATATTTCTCCCACCATTCCTTGTTGGTATTTATATCTCTGACTTCCAAGTCTATTTTCATTTTCGTAATTGCCCTTATTTTTTCCTCCAGCCCTTCACACAAGTGACAGCCTGGCTTGCTATACATAATCAGCTTCATGGGATTTATTTTCCTTTCATTTAATTGCTAGAAAATCTTTGGATATTATAACATATTTTTCCAAGGAAAATTACATTTTTATGATTTTATATGAAAGAGAAAATCCTAGCATTAGGGGAAGCGTTGTTTGACATTTTACCAGGAGGAAAAATCTTGGGGGGGGCTCCTCTAAATTTTGCTGTACACTGTGTGCAGTTAGGGGCTGAGGTGGCACTATTTACAAGAGTAGGCCAAGATGAATTGGGGAGAGAAATAGAATTATCCCTAAGGCAAAGAGGGGTGGATACTAAATACCTTCAGTGGGACGATAACAAGCCAACTGGAAGAGTATTAGTGAGGGTTTTAGACAATAAGGAGGTAGAATATGAGATAATGGAGGATGTAGCTTGGGACTATTTGAACTTGGAAAATGAGTTAATAAATGACCTGAAAAGTTACCAATGTATTTATTTTGGCACTTTAGCTCAAAGGAATAAAAAAAGCCGAGATACCATCCGGGAGATTGTGAGAAATTTCAGGGGAAAAAGATTCTTAGATTTAAACCTGAGAAACCCTCCACTAGACAACAAAATCATTGTAGAAAGTATCAAAATGACCGATATTCTAAAACTAAACCTAGAAGAGGCCAAATATTTGCAGCATAACTGTGGATTTAGTGAGAATATATATCATTGGCTAGAGGAATATGGGCTAGATTTTATTGTGTTGACTCAGGGGGAAAAGGGGACAAAATGGATAGACAAAAAAGGAGAAATAACGGCAGAAGTGCCCCAATTTACCCCAAAACAGGAAGCCGACTGCGTGGGTGCAGGGGATGGAGTAGCGGCAGCAGTAGTAGTAGGCTACTTACGGGGGATGCCACCATCAGAAATAATCCGCAAGGCTAATGAGATGGGGGCATATATTGCCAGCGAGAAAGGGGCAACCCCAAATCTACCTCCCTTCCTAACAAACCAGTGGCTGGGGGGTTAATAGGGACGAAAATTGTTGAAAAACTTGCTTAATTGTCCCCTATCCCTTATTATCAAACAATAGCTTTAATATTTTCTTAATATTTCCCCATTAACAAGGGAAAAAGCCAAAGAAATGTCAAGTGGAATTGAAATTTCATAACGGCCAAGAGTTATCAGTGTTATCATCAAATTGCAACTATTTTTACAGTTTATAGGGTGATCTCTTTATGACAGAAGCGACCGTAGCACCAGTAGTACTAGTGATATTAGATGGCTGGGGATACCGTCCAGAAAGGGAAGGCAATGCCATCGCCCTGGCTAATACCCCAGTTATGGATAGTCTGTTAGAAGTATATCCAAATACATTAATTCACGCCTCAGGGAAGGCAGTGGGATTGCCAAAGGGGCAGATGGGCAATTCGGAGGTGGGGCATTTGAACATAGGTGCGGGGAGGGTTGTGCCACAGGAATTGGTGAGGATTTCCGACGCTGTGGAAGACGGTAGCTTTTTCAAAAACCCGGCGTTAGTAGAAATCTGCCAGAATGTAGCCCAAAGTGGGGGAAAATTACACTTAATGGGATTATGTTCCGATGGGGGGGTTCACTCCCATATAGATCACCTGTTTGCCTTGCTGGATTTGGCCAAACTACATGGGCTGAGGGAGGTTTGTGTTCATGTTATCACCGATGGGAGGGACACCAATACCACCGAGGGGGTGAATTACGTTAAAGCTATCCAAGAACACATAGAAAAAATAGGGGTGGGGAAAATAGTAACCATCTGTGGTCGCTATTATGCCATGGATAGGGACCGTCGTTGGCAACGCACCCAAAAGGCCTATGAACTATATACCATAGATGGTCCCGGTTGTGGCAAGACGGCAGTGGAGGTGTTGGAGGAATCCTATGCCCGGGGGGTTACCGATGAATTCATTGAGCCTACCAGGATAGCCAGTGGGGCGGTGACGGCGGGGGATGGCATCATCTTCTTCAACTTCCGGCCAGACAGAGCAAGACAACTGTGTTACGCCTTTACCTTGCCGGAGTTTGACGGGTTTGAGCGGCAGTTAATACAACCCTTGCACTTTGTCACCTTCACCCAGTATGACCCCATTTTACCGGTTAAGGTGGCCTTTGAGCCCCAGAGTTTGAAAAACATCCTAGGGGAGGTAGTAGCCAATGCGGGTTTAAGACAATTTCGTACTGCTGAGACGGAAAAGTATCCCCATGTAACTTATTTCCTCAACGGCGGTTTAGAGGAGCCCTTCCCAGGAGAAGATAGATATTTAGTACCTAGTCCTAGAGTGGCCACCTATGACTTAAAACCGGAGATGTCTGCGGTGGAGGTGACAGAAGTAGCCTGTGAGGCCATTAAAAAGGGAATCTACTCCCTGGTGGTGGTCAACTATGCCAATCCCGACATGGTGGGGCACACAGGCAATTTAGAAGCCACCATCAAGGCCATCGAAACGGTAGACGGTTGCCTAGGTAAGTTGATAAAAACCGTCAATGGGATGGGTGGCACCCTAATTATAACAGCTGACCATGGCAATGCGGAGTACATGATTGACGAGGAAGGGAATCCTTGGACTGCCCACACCACCAACATGGTGCCTCTGATTCTCATCGAAGGGGAGAAAAGGAAAATACCTGGACATGGCGGCCATGTAAAACTAAGAGAAAATGGGAAGCTAGCAGATATTGCCCCCACTATTTTGCAGATTTTACAGCTGCCACAACCGGAAGAGATGACAGGCGTCTCCCTAATCGAACAACCCCCCTATGAAGTGAGAGTGAGTCGTACACCCATTACTATCCCCTTCTAACCCGAGTCAGTCAGAGACACAAAGGGGGGGCATAAAAAAAAGGGGGTGTTACCCCCCATAACAACTAGATTACAGAGTATTAGTAGTCGAAGTCACCACCGGCGCCGGCTGGGGCAGCGGGTTTTTCTTTCTCAGGCTTGTCTACTACGATGCATTCGGTGGTGAGTACCATACCGGCGATGGAAGCGGCGTTTTGTACAGCGGAGCGAGTTACCTTGGCTGGGTCAACGATACCAGCGTCGAACATGTTAACAAATTCGCCCTTAGCGGCATCGTAACCCACATCGAATTCTTTTTCTTTGACTCTTTCGGCGATGATAGCACCGTTTTGACCAGCGTTTTCAGCAATCCGTTTCAAGGGGGCGCTGAGGGCACGGGCTACAATCATAGCACCGGTCAATTCTTCGCCCTGGAGATTTTCTTGGGCCCATTTTTCTAGTTGAGGGGCGATGTGGGCCAAGGTAGTACCACCACCGGGTACAATACCTTCTTCTACGGCAGCCTTAGTGGCGTTGATAGCGTCCTCGAGGCGTAGTTTGCGATCCTTCATTTCGGTTTCAGTGGCCGCCCCTACCTTAATAACCGCTACCCCACCACTGAGTTTGGCCAAACGCTCTTGTAATTTTTCTTTATCGTAGCTGGAGTCGGTTTCTTCGATTTGACGACGGATTTGTTCGCAACGGGCCTTGACAGCCTTTTCGTTACCGTCGGCTACAATGGTAGTATGGTCCTTGGTAACGGTGACGCGACGGGCTTTACCCAGTTGATCGATGGTGGTGTTTTCTAACTTGAAGCCGGCATCTTCGCTGATCATTTGCCCACCGGTGAGGATGGCAATGTCTTCTAGCATGGCCTTACGACGATCGCCGAAACCGGGGGCTTTAACAGCGGCGACATTCAGTACACCACGGAGGCGGTTGACTACCAGAGTAGCAAGGGCTTCTTTTTCAATGTCTTCGGCAACGATGAGTAAGGGCTTGCCTTGACGGGCTACTTGTTCTAGAATGGGTACTAGGTCTTGGACAAGGGTAATCTTCTTGTCAGTTACCAGGACGTAGGGCTCTTCTAATACGCACTCCATCCGTTCGGTGTCGGTTACAAAGTAGGGGGAGATGTAGCCCTTGTCAAAGCGCATCCCCTCAGTGATTTCTAACTCGGTTTCCATGGACTTGCCTTCTTCGAGGGAGATAACCCCTTCACGGCCTACCTTGTCCATGGCCTTGGCGATCATTTCGCCCACTTCTGGGTCATTCCCCGCAGAGATGGAGGCTACTTGGGCGATGGCCTTGCTGTCTTCTACCTTTCTGGCGTGTTTAGCGATTTGTTCTACTACGAATTCGGTAGCCTTTTCGATACCACGCTTCAGGGCGATGGGGTTGGCACCAGCCGCTACGTTGCGCAACCCTTCTTTTACCATAGCATGGGCCAATACAGTAGCGGTGGTTGTACCATCACCAGCTACGTCGTTGGTCTTAGAGGCGGCTTGACGGATGAGAGATACACCAGTATTTTCAATGTGGTCTTCTAATTCAATCTCCTTAGCAATGGTAACACCGTCGTTTACAATCTGAGGAGCACCAAATTTCTTCTCTAGTACTACGTTACGTCCTTTTGGCCCCAAGGTCACCGCTACAGCTTCGGCCAGAATGTCAATACCTCTTTCCAATGCGCGACGGGCTTCTTCGTTGTAGATGATGGTCTTTGCCATAGTTATCCCTCTTTTCCCTCTCTACTTGTAACTAACAACCAACAGAAAACTGGAGGATAAAATCAATACTAGTCAAAACAAGGATGATAGGCGGAATTATTAGGAAAGGACAGCCAGAATATCTTTTTCGGAAAGGATCACGTAGTCTTCGCCACCAAGTTTGACGTCAGTGCCAGCGTATTTGGAGTAAAGGACTTTATCCCCTACCTTGACTTCTACGGGGATTCTTTCGCCCTTGTCATTGAGTCTGCCTTCCCCTACGCTAATTACTTCCCCTACTTGGGGTTTTTCCTTGGCGGTGTCTGGCAGGTAGATACCACCAGCACTTTTCTCCTCTGCTTGGGCTACCTTTACGAATACACGATCGCCCAAAGGCTTGACGGTGGATACGTTAATGGTTACCGCTGCCATAGACTCCTTTCTCCAATCTTCCTTGCTACTTGGTTTACCCTTGGTGGGCGCCCTTTTCGGTTTAGCGCTCTCACCTTCCGAGTGCTAATTTAGCGAAAATTGGATGGCAGTAGCAACGGGTTGTCTTGTACGGGTTACCGAACGATTTTTTCGGTATATACCGACTAGAGGCGGGAAAAGTAAGAAAGACAGTTGTTTACAAGAAAGTAGACCACCATCATGGCGGCAGCGGCTAGCGCCACTAATGTCCCCGCCAGCATTAGGGAAAACTCACGGCGGTCAAAAGCCTGTTGCATCAGGTGTAATGACCAGGCTACCAGTGCCACGTCCAATATGAGAATCGGTATTAACATTTTTTAAGAATATGAGTTTTAGTCTATTCTAATATACATCCGACAGGGGAAAAATGAAATTACAGTTAAACCCTCACTGGAACACCCTTTTGACTCAGGTATTCTTTTATCTGGGGAATAGTCAACTGGCCATAGTGTAGCAAAGAAGCCAGTAAAGCCGCCTCCGCCTTCCCCTCTGTCAAGGCTTGGTAGATATGTTCACAATTGCCGGCACCTCCCGAGGCAATAACCGGAATTTCTACCCTTTCCGCAATCGCCCTCGTCAACTCTAAATCATACCCCGCCTGGGTGCCATCCGCATCCATACTAGTTACCAACAATTCCCCTGCACCCCTTTTGGCCACCTCTTCCGCCCATTTTACCGCATCCAATCCCGTATTCTCCCTACCTCCCCGGATGTACACATCCCACCCCGGGTTTTCTGGGTCTTTTCTTCTTCTAGCATCTATTGCCACCACTATACACTGACTGCCAAAACGATCGCTCGCCCTATTAATAAAATCCGGATCCTTTACTGCTGTTGAGTTTACACTAATTTTGTCCGCACCGGCTCTTAACAAATTTTTAACATTTTCTAAGGTTCTGATGCCTCCCCCCACTGTCAAGGGTATAAATACTTGTTCCGCAGTGCGATAGACTACATCTATGATGGTATCTCTATCCTCGTGGGTGGCAGTAATATCCAAAAATACCAACTCGTCTGCCCCAGCATCATTATATAGTTTAGCCAGTTCCACTGGATCCCCGGCATCCTTTAGATTGACAAAATTCACTCCCTTGACTACCCTTCCGGCATTGACATCTAAACAGGGCAATATTCTCTTAGCTAACATCTATTCCCCTCCTTCAAATCGACATCACAATTTTACCCACAAATAAACATTGAGGCAATTCCTTTCACAACCTTTCTCCCCCAAAAAAATCTTGATTTCTGCTAATTCTAATGGTAAAATTTTCTCAGAAAATATCTAGCAAACTATAATTTTAATCTCCCTATTTTCCCCCTAAAAAATATGGCAAAATCCGGCTATACTCTACCAGTTTTTGCTACTGCATCTGCGGTGGCAGCCTTGAAGATTCTCCAAAAGAAAAATCCAGCGGTGACAGAAGTAGAAATAGACCTGCTTAATCCTCCAGTAAAAGCCAAAATTCCTGTGGAACAAGTGGCAGCAATTGGGGAAAATCAGGCCTTGGCAATTACCCGCTCAAACCCAGGCGATAATCTAGATTTAACCAGAAATACCCCCATCTGGGCTTTAGTCACCCTCCACCCAAATCAGGAAAAAAAAATTGTAATTCAGGGAGGAGAAGGCGTAGGGAAAATAGTCGGACAGAATAATCAACCTGCTATCTATAGTTATGCCAGAAATTTACTGGAGACTA
Organism: Cyanobacteriota bacterium SRBZ.bins.94.201705; assembly: GCA_030549855.1. Classification (GTDB taxonomy): domain Bacteria; phylum Cyanobacteriota; class Cyanobacteriia; order Cyanobacteriales; family Cyanobacteriaceae; genus DVEF01. The sequence continues at coordinate 13,540 of JAUQQP010000013.1, read as the reverse complement.
ACCTTTTAAATCACCTAGAAAATAACGCAATGGTGGAGGTTAAAATTATTCTACCTGAGGGGAGAAAACTTGCTGAAAGGACTTCCAATGCCGCTTTTGGCGTGGTGGAAGGTTTGTCTTTACTCGGCACCAGTGGTATTTCGCAACCCCTAAGTTCCCCTGAACAATTAGAATTATACTTGGAGGACTTGAATAATAAGAGTAAAAATTTTGAACATCTAGTTTTTTGCATCGGCGAAAATGGTCTAGATTTAGCAACAAAAATTGGCTTTAACCCTGCACAGCTAGTAAAAACCGCTAACTGGTTAGGGCCAATGTTAGTAAAAGCAGGAGAATTAGGCTTAAAATCTATTCTTTTGTTTGGCTATCATGGTAAACTAATCAAGTTAGCTGCTAATATATTCCAAACCCATCACTTTGTCGCCGATGCTAGGTTGGAAATTTTAACGTCTCTTGCTTGTTTTGTCGGGGTGCCCCAGGAGGTTTGTAGACAAATATTTATGGCTGAAACAGTGGAGGCAGGTTTAAAAATACTCCAAAATTTTGATACAATTAGCGGCAGTGACTACCAAGACAGAGTCTATAAGTTTATGGCAAACAAAATAGAAGAAAACAGCCGCAACTATATCCAAAAACACTCCGAAAAAATGGTAAATGTGGGGGCAATTTTGTTTTCCAGAAGCCGAGAAATTATTGTAAAAGGAAACACCGCCCAGTCCATCCTATCTCACTATCTTGAAGAATCAGAAAAACAATGGCCAGTCACCAGCAGTTAACCCTCCCTTTTTTTACAATCAGTTTAAACCCCCCTTGGCAACCAACATATGCCACCCATTCCAGTTGGTTGAGACTATTTCAACTACCTTTAAATCCCCTCTGGCAACTAACAGACACTAATCAGTATAGTCGGTTGAAACTATTTTTACCTACCAACAAATATGACTCTGCCGCTTTGTATAAATCCAGCCTAATAACCGACAGACACCTCCCTTTTGTCCATTGTAAATTATACCCCCTAAACCCACTCCACCATTAACTATCCTTAGCAACACAAAAACACAACCTTGTCTCAGCTGTTGGGAATGTCTAGAAGTAAAAAACAAATCTGCTATTCCAAATTTCGCTGGGATACTGACAAAAAATTCCCTTCGCCACCGAATTATTGCGCCTTCTAATATCCAACGGCAAAACACCTCTTATTCTACCAGTGACTGTTGTTGTATTCTAGTAACTCCTAATTTAGAATAACGGCATTATCTATAACAAAAGCACAACCCCATGGCTAGTCCAAGTTATCCCTAAAATTAACAGATGTATAAAGCCATGTGTAGCTGTTATGAATTAGTATAGTTGTTATGAATTGCCTATAGCAACAGACAGGATATACCGGTATTGTTATTCTGAATTGCCACTGAGAAAAAACCCGTATATAACCGCAGAATTATTATCACATATGCTGGGCAGACGCAAAAATGTAACTCCCCCTATATGCCATAAAAAAAAACAAATTTGCGTTTATTTATTACCAATTTTCCCCTCCGGCAGGGAAATATCTTATACAAGTACAACCGCAAAGAGATATACCTCACTGTAGCCACCAACCTCTTCGGAAAAGTCAATAAACACCCCCTATACAGTCATGGCCAATTCTACCTAAGAAATAATCCTGCCCGACAAAAAAACAAGTGTATGCTTATATAGTAACTATAAACCACGGCACAGTTGTTATAACTTCTGTCTATCAGAAAGACAAACATATGCCCCTAACATTATTGCCAATTCAAACGCGACTACCAACAAATATCTCCCATAGTAATGCCAAGTTTTGCCTGGAAGCAAAAACCTATACCTGTATTAAAACTCTACATCATCCTGTTTTTGTAAAATTTGCCCCCCAAGAAACGAATGTATACCATTGTGGGTGTTGTAAATTTGTCCTAACAACAAACAGACATCCCTTTGCCAGTTATCGCAGCTAAATTTATGGACAAAAAACCCCATCCCCCTGCAGAGTAAATCTAGATAATATCAAAGAGTAAATGCCATCCCCCTCTTATAACTTTTGACCGTCAATAAGCAATTGTATACGATTCCAGTTGTTGTAAATTATAGTTGTTGTAGATGCCCTCCATCTGTCTCCATCATAGTTCAAAATCGACCCCATAGTTGTTGGAAATTATAGTGGTTGTAAATTCAGTCCAACAGCTAGGCTATTGCCGGTAGGTAGCAGGGGAAAATTCTGCCCAGAAACAAAAACATTTATCCCCCTATTATCATTCATAATTAATCCAAAATGAATACCAAATGGTGGGTAATTCTGATTTTTGCCTAACAGACAATAGTCTCTCCTAATAGTTGTTGTAAATTTCGTCCAATAACAATAAAACAGTTGGGTTATAATAGTTGAACAGGAAGACGAAATGTGGTAACATATCTAGGTAATCGGAAAAAAAAATCAACAACAGGAATTGGACGACAAGAATCAGTAGAAGGGCAACGGAAATGGCAAATACCAACCACCATCCCCTGACAACTTTAGAGACGGGAAAGGCGGCAATTGTCTGTCAAATACTAACAGGCATTCATGGCAAAGCCTTAACAAACCGTCTTAAATCCCTGGGATTAGTAAGTGGTAAAAAAGTAAAAATTCTCCGCAAAATATGGTGGGGAAAGACTCTCCATGTAAAAGTAGGGGCTACTACTACAATTGCCCTAAGAGACGAGGAAGCCAAATTGATTCTAGTTAAACCGACTGACAGTTAGTTAGGGGCTATTTTTGATGTCCATCTAGCAGGGGAGTTATACTTTAGACTGTTTTTTGTCATTGGCAAGAGTTTGACAGCTTTCACACAGACCAAAAAACTCCAAAGTGTGGTAGTATATGCGAAAATTGTTGGGCAATAATGATTTGTATACTGCCTCATTGATAGGGCAATTATTGTCAGGAAGTGGGATAGATTTACCACAGTTAATGCAGTTAAAATGGTGTTGATGACTATGATTGAGCAACTGATATAAAGACTCGCCGTCAACAGTAATTCTCTCTTTTATCAAACCCTGGAGGAGAAAAGATTTGAGGGTGCGATAGACGGTAGCCAAGCCAGTAGAAAATCCATTTCTGCGTAGGATATGATGAATTTCTTGGGCACTAATTTCTCCCTCAACGCTTTTTAATACATCCAGGATTTTCTGTTGACTTTTAGTAAGTTTTCCCCTCATAATTTCCCTTTTAATTAAAAGTGGCGGTATATCCCAATTGTCGCAGAGATTCAAACAAAACCACGGAAACACTTACAGACAAATTGAGACTACGAACATGAGGATTTCTCATCTTAATATAACAAGTAAGGTCACAGGCATCTAAAATCTTTTGGGGTAAACCCTCAGTTTCACTGCCAAAGAGTAACCAGTCATCGTCGCGGTATTGACAGTCAAGATAGTTAGTCTTACCCCTGACACTCAAACCAATAAGCCTTCCCCCTTTCTCCTTGGCAAACTGCAAAAAATAGTCCTCACTGGGATGATAGGTTAGTTTAACATGGGGCCAGTAATCCAGTCCAGCCCTTTTTAAATACCTATCTCCGATTTCAAAACCCAAAGGTGCCACTAGGTGCAATTCTACATCCATAGCGGCACAACTGCGGGCAATATTACCAGTGTTAGGGGGGATTTGCGGATGCACTAATACAATTCTTGGCATGGCATAGGGGTAGACTGGATAGACTAATACCCAAATCTGCCGCCTTTTTGGCTGCAGTAGTGATTAGTTATCTATCTCTTGTTGTCCACATCCAGTGTATGACAGAAGGAATTTTACCACACAGGGTCACTGTACAGATAGATAGTCAACTCTTCATTGCCAGCAGGAATAGCACTAATACAAGCACAAATGGGTGTGCCATCTTCTAATTCTACCTCACAAGCATGACATGAGCCCATCAAACAGCCTGTAGGAATAAAGATACCAGCCCGTTTAGCCACTGCCAATAAGGATTCTCCAGTTTCTGCCGACACTGTCACATTATCCGGTTGAAACGTTACCCTTACACTCATAACTTGCCCAGACAATCTTCTCCCTCTCCCATCCTAACACTACCCCTCCTGGTTTGGCCCTTGTATATTTTTGTAAATGTCTTAAATACAGGATATAGAATGTGTTACATTAAATTATGTCGAGGGACAAAGAGTTTATATGAAAATCATTGCTGTTTTTTAACAACAAAGGCGGGGTAGGGAAAACCACTGTCGTTGTAAATCTCGCTGATGCTTTAGCTATTGAGAGAAATGCCAGGGTGTTGATTGTAGATTTAGACTCCCAGGCTAACGCCACCTTTGCCGCCGGCGTGGTGAAATCCCTGGATGATACAAGGGATGAATTGAGAAACTGTAATGTGTCTAATCTTCTTTTAGGGGGAAGGGGTGGATTTGCATTTTTCCTCCAAGAGAGTTTTCAGAGTAATTCCGTCAGGGGAGTAAGAAAGAATACAAGTTACAGTTTTAGTAACAGTGTTGACATTATTCCCTCTCACATTCAATTGACAACCCTGGAAGACAATTTGGCAGAAAGTTATAGCAGAGGAGGATTATCTAATGTTTTGAGGAAAAAACTGGCAGAAATCAGCAACAAGTATGAGTATGTTTTGATTGACACTCCCCCTTCTCTAAATGTTTATGCTAAGATAGCCCTTTTTACTGCCGACTACCTGATTATACCCTGTGATTTGAGTATCTTCGCCGAGACGGGTTTAAAAAATGTCAAGGAGTTTGTAGACAGAATTAATGATGACAAGAGGAAATATAACTTTCCTCCCCTTGTTGTTTTAGGGATTCTTCCCACCAAAATCCCCCCCATCTACAATTATGTCAACCACAGTTTACCGAAGATAAAAGAGAGAATAACTAGGAGATATGGTCTGCCTATTCTGAAGACTATTATATATCAGAGGCCAGATTTGAACAAGTGCACAGCTCACTATAGGGGATACCCCCAATTTCCTGAACCTAAGTCTATTTTTGCCTACAATAGAGATCCTATGAATTCCCCCAAGTGGCGGGGGAAATAGTGGGAAAAATGGGATTATAGTCATTGCCTCCCAGGAATTAAAAACAGTACTTTTGTTTATAGAAAGTATCTACAGCCCCATACCAAGGGGTAGTTTTTCTCAGGAAAAAGTCGAAAGATTAGCCATATTGATGCTGGAGGGAGGGGGGTGTAATTATCCCACCAATTGTGAAGGAAAAAGAGGTAGAAAGATTTGAGGTTATTCCCGGACATCTGCAATATTATGCCGCAGTTAAAGCCCAAGAAATGAATGATTCTTTCGAGATGATTATGGCTTTTGTGGTGGACGATAAGCTAGAGAAAATTGTCAAAGCCCAACTGGCAATAATCAACAACTATAAACCCGAGTTGCCTCCAGAAAACAATGTTATCAAACCTGAATTAATTGCCATGGATAAGAGAATCACATCCCAGATAATGACTCCCCAAAAACTTCAATTATTAGAGGCATTTAACCCACTAAATGAATCTAGTATTTTTCGCGCTTTTGCCCCCAAAAGGATGGTTGATTGGTCTCCAAGAATTGATGGAGAGAAGCAAGATTAAACAAGGGAAAAAGACAGTGAGGTTATTTACAGAAGCTAAGTTAATAAAGATAATGGATAGCTGGGAAAAAATAGGATTCCACTGGTAAGAATCAGACGTTTGGACAAGAATTTGCTATCATAAAAACAGTACTTCAAAAGAAGAGAAATATGCCGCCCCGTTGGCCGAGAAAACCAGACAGGAAAAACGATCCAGCCTACCGGAAGTTAGATGATAGAATGAACTTTGCTGTCCATACCGCACTGTTTTTGGCAGTCAACTCGGGGGTGTGGTTTTTCCACAATCTCAACCACCCCGAATGGGTATGGACAACCCCCTTTACCCTCGGCTGGAGTGTTATTTTAGGAATACACCTGTTGTATATAACTGTCTTGGCAGACTACTCCCATTAACGACGTCCATTGCCAGGTAAGGCAATCCCCTCAACGGCTTGACGGTAGGGCTCAACTGCCTCTGTGTAGTCGATAGGTAGTACAGCACATACGTTTTCATGAGGGCGGGGGATGATAACCCAAGACTCTAAAATGGCCCCCTCGGTGCGTTTAACAGCCTCAATCCCAGCTTCCACCGCCCTTTTTACCTCGGAGACATCCCCACGAATATTTACGGTAAAACGGGCACTACCAGCGCGAATATAACCTACTAGGGTAACCCTCCCCGCCTTTACCATGGCGTCGGCGGCGGCTAAAACCCCAGGAAACCCTCTAGTCTCAATGGAGCCTACTGCGGCTTGAGATGGCATATATTCTCTTTCCTCCCTGATATAATCTTAAAACTAGATACTATAATAGGCAATATCGTCCCTGTCAAAAACGATAGGGTTCCGACTTCTCTGTGTATCTTATCGGTAACACGTCTACTACGTTTGGTGGGGGGTTAGGTACTATGTAGTGGCTCTGAATTACGCCGCCATAGACCTTACTGCCCGCTTCAATGCCGGCTTCCATCGCCCTTTGGACTTCCGAAACTGGCCCTCTGAAGGCTATCAGAAACTCGCCTCTCTCGGCTAGCTCGAATTGTACAAGTGTAACACGAGCCGCCTTTACTACTGCGTCTGCTGCCGCCAAGATGGCAGGAAACCCCACCGTTTGGATTACTCCTACTGCCTCAGGCATTGATTCTTTCTTTTCAGATTTTCCCTTGCCTACTAGTTATCTTATCACTTTTTGGCTGTCTTCAGGGAATACTAGTTTTAATCCCCTGATAAAAGTTTATTATCCTTCCTATTTGCTCTTATTATTTTCCTCTTTTCTCCCCAGTAAGTCAGTTACATTTTGTTTCACAGTCTTTCTCTTTTACTTACCTAAATACGGTTACCATTGGGGGATACAAATGAGCATAAATGCCGCCTATATTCACATACCCTTTTGTCGCCGTCGTTGTTTTTATTGTGACTTTCCCATTACCGTATTGGGGGATAATGGGGCATACATTTACTTATCCCTCCAGGAAGAGTATGTTGACTTTCTGTGTCGAGAAATCAGGGCTACTTCTAAAAACACTCCCTCTTTAGACACTATCTTCTTTGGAGGAGGCACACCGTCTTTGCTGTACCTGGAAGGCCTGGCTAAAATCCTGGATACCCTCTCTCAACATTTTGGTATTAGCAATCGGGCAGAAATATCTATAGAAATAGACCCAGCTACTTTTGATATAAATAGACTAAAAAGATACAAGTCTTTGGGAATCAATAGACTCAGTTTAGGAGTACAAGCCTTTCAGGATAACTTGTTACAAATTATAGGAAGAAGTCATCGTCTCAAAGATATTCAACAGGCAATAGATGACATTCATCGCGCCGACTTTGACAATTGGGGTTTGGATTTGATTTCCGGCTTGCCTTGTCAAACCCTCGACGACTGGCAACAGTCTCTGGAAAAGGCTATTGAATTACAACCCAAACATATATCCTGTTATGATCTAGTACTGGAGCCTACAACAGTATTTGGCAAAAAATACCAGGCAGGAAAAAAACCACTGCCGCCAGAGGAAACCACTGCAAAAATGTACTGTCTGGCGGTGGCAACACTGAAGGCTGCTGGCTATCATCACTATGAGATTTCTAATTATGCCAAACCTGGCTACCAGTGTCGACACAATCAGGTTTATTGGTTGAATCAACCCTACTATGGTTTTGGCATGGGTGCCGCCAGTTATACTGATAATATCCGATTTACTCGTCCTCGTACCCGTCAAAAATATTATGCCTGGGTGGCAGACTACGAGAGAAAAGGAGGTATTTTGGACATTCCTCCTCTTTCTGATACTGACAGATTTTTGGAAACCTTGATGCTAGGTTTAAGACTCACAAAGGGGGTGAATTTGGCCAACTTAGAGGCTGAATATGGCCAAGAATATGTCAGAAAACTTGTTCATTCCCTTCAGCATTTTCTCCGAGAAAAATTGGTCATTCTAGATGACAATAAAGGCCAAATCCGCCTGGCATCCCCCCTCGGCTTTTTGTATTCTAACACCATTTTGGCTACAATTTTTGCCGAATTTTCTCACGAGAGAAGATAAATTATGTTTGAGAGAATACCCCAGATGATTCTGGCAGGCTTTGAGAAAATGCTGACAACTGCTGTCGGCTATTTGCCCAAGCTATTGGCAGGAATAATAGTTTTGCTGTTGACAAGATACATGGCGGAATGGGTGGAAACTCTGGTGCAAAAGATAGCATATAAAACAGTTAAAAGTACCTCTCTGCAGATTCTATTTAGGAAAACGGCTGGGTTGGGAATTTGGGTGTTGGGGTTTATTCTGGCGTTAGTAGTTGTTTTCCCAGACTTGAATATGGGTTATTTTTTCGGTACACTGGGACTTAGTTCAGTAGTAGTGGGCTTTGCTTTTCAGGATATTCTAAAAAACTTTCTCGCTGGGGTGTTAATATTATTACAAGAGCCTTTTTCTGTAGGAGATGAAATTGCTGTTGAAGGTTATCAAGGGTTAGTAGATCATATTGACATTAGAACCACAACTATTCGCACTTATCAAGGAGAGAAAATTCTGATACCTAATGCTACCCTTTTTACCAATTCAGTCTTGGTAAGGACTGGGTTTGAACACCGTCGCACAGACATAGAATTGGAGCTTGATTATAACACCAACCTGGAAGAAACACAACAGTTACTTCTAAGGGTAGTGGGGGATATAGAGGGGATAGTAGATAATCCTCCGCCAGAGGTGGATGTAGTGGGTTTTGGCGACGGTGCTGTCCAACTTGTGATAAGATACTGGACGGCTCCACAACAAAAAACCGTGAGGAGAATTCAAACAAAGGCCATTATTGCCATCAAAAAAGCCCTAGAAGAAGCCTCTATTATTTTACCCCATCCCATCCGAGCCATTCATTCGGACTGGCAAAAATGCTAGAATCCCTGTCTTAGGCTAACAGATGATAAAATCCCCTACCCTCTTTTTGTCAGTATTGTTAGAATCTTACTACTGCCCCGGACAAGTAGAATTATTACAATTGCTCTGTTGGCAGTTGTGGATTGGTAAAACTGTTGGAGTATCCCCACCGCAGCCTTCGGCCACCACTAGAGGTGTTAGAATTACACTATCTTCTCTTGAAAGGTGTTATAATCTCACCGTAGACCTTTTTTGTTACAAAAGTCTAATTGTTATATTCCTGTTATCTCCCTATCAAGCCACCGGGAAAGAAATCATTTCGGCATGCGGGCACTGTAGGATTTTATAATTGTAAACCCTTACTGTTGTAAAGTCTCACCTATAGGTCTTGCAAGATATGATAGAAGTTGTAGGGCAAGAGAGATTCTACCCGGATAACTGACTAGTTGTAGTAGTGGTTGGTAAACCAGAATCCCCCTAGAGGGAGGTAAAATAAACCTTGCCCCATTGTACCCCCTAACAGTTCAATTATGAACCGTCAGATATTTGCCTGGGAAATCCCCCATTATCGGCTAAAATCGAGAGAATATTGGTGGGAATGCCTTTATTTTTTTCTCCTGTTGTTGGCGGCACTAGTTTTATTCTGCCACAATTTGGGGAGTCTGCCACTGAGAGACTGGGATGAAGGCACATTTGCGCAAGTAGCAAGGGAGATATACGAGTCTTCTTTTTCCCACTGGCAATGGCTATTTCCCACCCTCTGGCAGCAACCATATCTGAATAAGCCTCCTTTGATTCATACCCTGACAGCCATAGCCTACAGTTTTCTGGGGGTAAGTGAATTCTCTAGCCGTATTGTAGGTGCCTCTTTAACCGCATTGTCAGTGCCCCTATTATACCTAATGGTGAGGGAATTGTTTATACCCCGCTATTATGCCCTTTTTTCCGCCCTAGTCTATCTTACTACCCTGCCAGTGGTAAGACATGGGCGTTTAGCCATGTTAGATGGGGCTGTACTATGTTTTGAAGTACTACTGTTTCTCTGTCTGCTAAAAACTAGACGAGACTTACGGTGGAGTTATGGGGTTGGTATTAGTTTGAGTCTCCTTTGTTTGACTAAGGGGTGGATGGTGGCTATTCTTCTTGGGGGAATAGGCTTGTTGTATATCACTTGGGATACCCCCAGACTAGCCACCTCATTTTATTTTTGGGGTGGGGTGATTCTAGGGATATTACCATCTGTTTCCTGGTATAGTGCCCAATATTTGTACTACGGTGAACAATATATAAGAACTGCTATACAACATCAATCCCTCAATAGGATTTTCCGGGTGGTGGAGGGAAATAGTGGGGCAGTCTGGTATTATTTGCTGGAATTGGCAAAGTATTACCATCCCTGGCTTTTTCTTTCTCTTTGGGGTATTAGACAGGCTTGGGAGTATCGTAACTGGAGTTGGGGTAGACTCATTCTTTCCACCATCATCCCCTTTCTGGTTGCCATTTCCCTAATGCAAACTAAACTGCCATGGTATATCCTTCCCATATACCCCTTCTTGGCGATAACAACGGCAGTGGCGTTAGCCGAAACCAAAAATCTCCCCTCCTCTCAGCCATACCCTCCTCTTTGGAGTCAATTTTTCTTCACCCTAACCCTGGCAACAGTGGGGGGAATGATTTATTTTCTCTTAACCCAACCGGAGGGGAAACATATTTTGGTTAACCTAATTCTATTGTCTATAACCTTCCTGTCTGTAGCTATTCTCCTACAACGGAGAGATGAACAATTCATAGCCGTTTTATTTTGGGGCATGTTTATTTCCTTATTAGTCTTCATTTCATCTGCCTATTGGCTATGGGAGTTAAACGAGGCATTTGCAGTTAAACCAGTAGCAGAATTAATCAGGAAAAATGTCCCAGTAGACAAGCGACTGTATATTAATTTTGAATATGAAAGGCCCAGTCTTAACTTTTACAGCCAAAGACATATACCAACCTTTGAATGGGAAGAGGTAAGTCAAATAATAAACCAAAAAACTTATCTTTTAATCCCAAAGAAGCGTTTAGATGAGTTGCAATCTTCTCGCCAACTTTCTCCAAGGCAATGTCATAAAATTAATGGCTTTTGCTTTGAAGCCATTGGAGATGATGAGTCAGAATTTGTCCTATTAAAACCCCAAGAGGAGAAAAATGAGCAACAAACTGAGTTTAATTAAATCAAAGATAACCCTAACCAGGAGTCTAAACAAAAACAAAATAATAAACAACACCCTGTGGTTCCTCTTCTGGGTTATAGTCTACCACATCAGCATGGCAATTGGGGCAGAGTCGATTTTTCTACCAATGCTGTTGAATCTACCCCTTGCCACCTTCTTTTGTCTTAGTGTCATTTTACAACTCTTGTCGGTTTCAATACTATTATACCCCCCAGAGTACGACTGGATTGCCAAACTGTTGGGATGGGTTTTCACCTTCATTCTCTACAGGGGATACCGTCATATCTTCCACCCCGACTCCCCCAACTGGAAAGAAAGAATCATCTCTAGACTTTGGGAATCCCTCTTCTGGATTTTTCCTTGGCTAATAACTATGACAACTTTGGGATATATGCTCAATTTTCTCTGAATCCCCTTGCAATTGTCCCCCGGATGTGATACAATAACTAGGTGTCCCTCACAAGGGCGCGTAGCTTAGTGGATTAGAGCGGCTGACTACGGATCAGCAGGTCGGGGGTTCGAGTCCCTCCGTGCCCGTGGGCCTTTTCGTCTAAAAGCCAATATTCTTGGCTATCTGGCTAGTAAATCAAGTATAAGTTTGTCAGCAGATTGTCAGCATTACCCCCTGTTATAAGATGTTGTCGGGGGTGACATTGTTTTTTCTTAGACGGCCCCTTCAGGAGTCTCATATGGTAGAGGGGAATTGTGGTGCCATTTGGTATCAACTGCCAGTACAATAACAGTCTCCCTGATAAGGGGGGTATCCCTGCATATATGATTTATCCATAACCCAGAAAAAAATCCTAGATAATTTCATCTTTGAATTTACTACCAACGGGAGAATTAAATACATACATTAGTCCTAAGGAAACAGACGGCTAGGAAGGGGAAAATAAACAGGACTGCATGATTTCTTTCTCATTACACGATAATCCCAAAATCTTCAAACATGTTGGGATACTCAGAGTATTCTATTATAGGCCGGGAGTGTCTTCATCCCGTCTTGGCATTCTCCCTCCGATTTTCTTTAGCCGGCGGAGTACGATAATCGGCAATATAGATAATATGCCCAGGATTTTTCTTGACATCTATCAATGGTGGGAATATACTCTTTAGAGGAATATTTCTCTCAGGGTCTTTTGCTAGGCAATAATCCTCTGTCCAGTTCTAAATCAGTGCGGAATATATCTGTTGTCTGCAGCATTTTAATTGCCGGTATTTCTTCAGTAAAAAATTGCGATTTATCATATTATTTTGGGATGTAGATGAACATAGGTAATGAATTATAGCCCCTATATCTTACAGTAATAAAATATATTTATCTTTTTTATAGTAACTATATAATGCAAATGTAAATATTTTTTACCCTGTAAAGCCCATCTTTTGTTTTAAATTATGCCCCAATTATTTAGGCGCATTTTATGAAAATATAACCAGTTTTTTCTCGTATATTTTTCCTTTTATTTACCCCTTTCTGGGTAAACTCTGTTATTCTAGAAGCAAATAATCTCCTTTTTTAAATTTTGTATCACAAATACTAATCCGAATCTATATACAAACCTCCTCTGGACAAAAACATATTCCCAGCCAGACAGATAATTGACTACACCAACGGCCATGAAGATGTAATTGTGTCCGAGGTTAGATGAAAAAATAAATTTACCAGCAGACGGCAGTCTAGGTTGTCATAAGAGTGTAAATGTGCCAGGGGCAGGATGATAAGATATATATTCAAAGAAGTGGAGGGATGAACAAAAAGCCTTTTGAAGGACGAAAATTTACAATTCCGAAAATACACGACTAGGTAACAGTTAAAAAAGAGGGGATGAATAGGGGTGGCGGGGAAAACCATGGAAAAAAGCTTTGGCGGTGGTACTATCTCCTATAGCCGATATTATTGCAATGACAGTCAGACAGTTAGGTGGCTTTTAAAGATAAAAGTTGGAGTTAAAAACCTATGAGTGACTAGTGGGGCAGCAAACAGCATTCTCCCTGATGGGGGGATGTTAATAGTCTAATAATGGGAAAAGAAATCCCTAGGGAAGGCAAATGGCCTATGAGTAATGTTACCCCAGTAAAAGCCCTCAAAGGTCTACTTTAGCACAACCCTCCTGTGAAATAGACCAGTTATTCCCTTATTCTGCCTTTATCCGCGGCGAGGAGAAACTCTCTAATTTGTCCAATTCCCTTCAAAACAGTGATGGGATTTTCCATGTATGTAAAATAGAATCCGCTACACAAGTCGCCGTTGCTTCACCCCCCATTATTGGTTTTGCAGACATTGTTGTATACAATGATGATTCGCAGTAACCTGTATTATGGCAGCTTTTTCATCAATACATGTAGTAATTTTATCTAACTACAAATG
>JAUQQP010000006.1:408-7077 GCA_030549855.1 Cyanobacteriota bacterium SRBZ.bins.94.201705 | reverse complement strand
AAATAAGCAGATTGTAACCAGGGAAAATATTGTTTTACGCCCTTTTACACTTGCTGTTTTGGTAGAATTGCAGTAAAATAAGCTACTAGAAATTGGAGGAAGATTTAAGGACAAAAGTAGAGACGAAGGAGAGGATTTGGGGGAGGTGAGTCAACGGGAGGAAAGCTGGGCAGAATGTAAATTTTAATAAAAAGAAGATGAAAAAAAACCCATCTCCACAAAATTTACACAATTGTTCGCCAGAATAGGACTTGGAAGGAAAAAAAAAGACTGTCAAAACTATCCCATTACACCAAAAACCCCAGTAAACATAATCAACCAGTACTAGTGTCGGAGGCGCAAGGAAAATGGCTGAAAAATTCGACTTCTCCCAGGCTGTACAAGAGATAGTAAATAACAATAAAACTGGCCATTGGCAAATAACAACAGAGTCGGTGAGGTGGGATGTCTATTGGCAGGAAGGGAAAATCCTCTACGCCCAACACTCCCTACAATCCCTGGAAACCCTCACCTACCATCTGATGAGAGTGTCTCCAACAGCCTTGGCTAAACTCCCTACCAACTTGGCAGTGAATCCAAACCATCACTTCCGCCTGCTGCCTATTGTACAAAGAATATACGACAGCAAGATTATTTCCTACACGGAAAAACTATTTCTCATCAAGGAAATCACCCAAGACGCCCTAGAATCCCTCCTGTGTCTGTCTGAAGGAAAAAGTGAATGGCTGACCATCAAGCCAGAGCATTTGGAGGTTATAAAGGTAATAGTAGGAGAAAATCTGTTTGAGGCAAAATCCCTGTTAAAACTCTGCCAACTCCGTCTCCAACAATGGAAACAACTGTCTCCCCTAATAGTATCCCCCCATCAACGCCCCCTCCTTGCCCAACCTGCCCTGTTTAACACCACAACTGTGGGACAAGGGAATTTGTCTAAGGCGATATTGGCGCAACTTACCAAACTCATGCGGGGTTTAAGCCTCCGTCAGCTGAGTTTCCTGTTAAAACAAGATGAGTTGAAATTCGCTCAACTGTTATACCCCTACGTCCAACAGGGTGTTGTCACCATACATCCCCCTAAAGCCCCTCTGGATGAACTTCCCACTGTGTTACCTCGCCAGGAATCCCGAAAAGAATCCTATACCCCTGCTGTTATTCAAATTGCAACCCACCTAGGCAAACCTCCAGAAATAAGCAAACTAAAGGAAGAAGACAAAAAAGAAGAAAAAGTAACCCCCTCCCCAGTAGTCAGCGAGGAAAGCAAGTCATCTGCCCACACTGAAAAGTTGCCAGCCGAAAGAAAATACACCATTGTGTGCATTGACGACAGCCCTACCGCCCTACAAACCATGAAAAAATACCTAAGCGAGGAAGGCTTTGAGGTAGTCACCGTAGACAACCCCATGAAGTCGGTTTCTTATCTGTTTCAAGCCAAGCCGGACTTGATTTTAATGGACTTGTCCATGCCAGGCATCAACGGTAGTAGACTGTCTCAGATACTCAAGAGTAGTTCGGTTTTCAAAGATGTGCCAATAGTAGTGGTAAGCGGTAATGCCTCCTCCTTGGGCAAATGGCAGTTGAGGGAAATGGGGGCAAAAGACTTTCTGGCCAAACCCTTTACAAAAGAACAATTGCTGGCGGTGGTTAAAAAATGTCTTGCCGACAGGTTTTCCCCCCCCGTAGCCGCTGTCAAATATGCCTGAGACTACTTTTCCCCAGACACCCTCTTGGGCACATCCTCCCCCCCCCGATGGGCGAGATTCCAATCGGGGCGTAGGCTTTGGGCTTTCCGCAGGTAGGGGTGATAGATTTCTGCTTGGGGTTTATCGGTGTTGATGTAGATTAGCACACGAATACACTTCTCCAGACTCCCCTTGACGTACATCTGTTGCAAGTCTAAGAGAGGCACATTTTCCCAACGGGGGTTTTCTCTGGCAATGGTGGCGGGGAAAATGGCGTCTAAATCAGGAGTTACAGTAAAAATAGCACTTATAATCTCTTCTGGCTCTAATTGATTGTGGGTTTCTATCTCCCGCAATAACTCTGTTACCGCTTGCCTTATGGCTTCTACTGTATTAGCTTCTACGGTGGTGGCGCCTCTGATTGCCCTTACCTTGGTGGGTTTACTTTTTTCCTCTTTCTCCTGATTGTTTCCCATAGTCAATCTAAGGATGATATAGCCACAGGGGTTGACCACTAGTAACCAATTCAAATTCTATCCAATTAAGGGCCGTTGTTAAGCCTCTGTTGCCGGTAAAAATCCTCTCCACGAGGGATTTAGGTTGTTCTATAGTATAAGACTCAGTTTTGTCAGGATCAAGCCCCACTAATTCACAAGCCCAACGACGGGCATCCTCTTCACTCCCCAGACGATCCACTAAACCCAATTGTAAAGCCTGTTCGCCACTAAAAATTCTCCCGTCAGCAAAACTTTTTACCGTCTCCAGGGAAAGTCTGCGATTCTCTGCCACCGTTTGGATAAACTGTTGATAACTGCTATCAATCAACTGCTGTAGTATTTCTTCCTCCTCTTTAGTTAGACCTCGGTCAAAAGATAGTATATCCTTATAAGGGCCTGACTTAATCACCTTAAAAGACACACCGATTTTGTCCAACAGTTTCTGCAGATTGTTACCCCTGATAATTACCCCCACACTGCCAGTAATAGTACCAGGATTAGAGACAATATGACTAGCCCCCATGGCAATATAAACCCCCCCAGAGGCGGCAATATTCCCAAAACTGGCGATGATTTTTATCCTTTGTCTCAACCTCTTCAAAGCGGCATATATCTCCTGAGAATCCCCCACTGTGCCTCCAGGGGAGTCTATCCTCACTAGCAAGGCAGGATATTGTTTCTTCTCCACCTCCTGTAGCGCCGCCAAAACCCTCTCCCGGGTAGCTGAAGCTATTATGCCGTTAATTTCAATCCTAGCAATTTGTCTACGACTTTTGGGTTTAAAGGGCCAAACCATTAGTTTTTGTTTTACTTCCTGCCACAACACCCAACAAATAACCTAAGGGTTACATTGTATCATCAAGAGGCTCCATTTGTTAAGATTTTTCTCCTCCCAAGGACTAAGTTGCATAACCTGAGAAAAAACCATTCATAATTTAAGTATAGACCAGCCACTAAGGACATTCTTCCATGAGTCGCCTATTAATTGTCTCCCTGTGTGGGGCAGTAGTCAGCTTCGGCGTCTTTTCTCTACCCGCCACAGCCTTTAGCCATACCCAACAGTGGGATATATATGCCCAGGGAGTAGCTAACCCTGCAACAGCAGATGATTATTTCCAGAGGGGCATGAGTTTTTTGGAAAAACAGGACTACGAAAGTGCTATAGCAGACTTCCAAAAGGCGGCTCAACTTGAACCTGACAGCGTCAGTGCCCATCTCGGCTTAGGCTTAGCCCATTGGTTGTCTAATAATTACTCTGATGCTATTAGTGAAATGACAACTGTAATAAAGATGGACCCCTCCGTAGTGTTGGCCTATCAAGTAAGGGGAGATGCCTATTTAGAAACCAGACAATACCAAAAAGCCATTGAGGATTATACCATAGCGCTCAAGTCAGAACAGTTGCCGGTAACCTACTTCAATCGTGGCCGTTGTTATTTCTTCTCCGAGGATTATAACAAGGCACTGGCAGATTTTGACAAGGCCCTGCAGTTGGAACCCGACGCCATAGACTATTATTATTTCAGGGGGTTGACTCACTATAACTTAGAAAACTACCAAAAGGCTATCGGCGACTTCACTAAGGTTATCAGTGCAGAAGATTATCCCCCGGCTTACTACTTCCGTAGTTATTCTTACTTTTTCCTGGAAGACTATCAGAAAAGCATGGCCGACATCAATAAGGCCATCAGTCTAGATAGTACGGACCCAGACTATTATATCCTAAGAGCTCTCAACTATTGGATTGTCTCTAAACACGAGCCAGCTATCGCCGACGCCCAAAAAGCACTAACTATGTATGAAAAACAAGGGGCAAGGGAGAAAATAGAACTAACCAAGGAAATGATCAACTCCATTGTTCAGGATATGAAACAATAACTAAAAAATTAAAGCAAACTGGGGTGGAGACATGACAAGGAAGGTTGTGGTGGTAGGGGGGGGAGTTATAGGCAGTGCCATAGCCTATGAGTTGACAAGTAACCCCCAGTGGGAAATAACCCTGATAGATGAAAATGAAAACCCTGGTAGTGGCGCCACTGCCGCTGCATTGGGGGTTTTGATGGGGATAATCAGCCTCAAAACCAAGGGGAGGGCTTGGACATTAAGAGAAGCCAGTATCCGCCGTTATCATCAGTTAATCCCCGAATTGGAGGAGTTAACAGGCTTATCTATCCCCCACAACAAAGACGGCACAGTCAAACTTCTGCTTGACGAGGAAGAAATAAGCCGCTACGAAAAACTAGCCCAGTTGCGCGCCTCTCAAGGCTACTCCCTACAGTTGTGGGATGTAGAGAAACTAAGATACAACTGTCCGGAATTGGACATTGCCGCCACAGCTGTCAAAGGGGCAGTCTATTCCCCCTACGACTGGCAAGTCAGTCCCACCCCCCTTACTAAAGCCCTGGTTAGGGGAGCAATTACAAGGGGAGCACAGTGTATTTTCGGAGAAAAGGTAATAGCTCTCAAAGTAAACAAAGATAGTGGAAGATGTGAGGGGGTGGAATTGGAGAAATACTCTCTTTCTGCCGACTATGTCATTTTAGCCACAGGGTTAGGTACTACTCCCCTTTTAACCCCCCTGGGAGTGGATATTCAAATCCAACCAGTATTGGGACAGGCCCTGTTGCTAAAATATGATAATTGGCTACACCCAGAAGGCTTTAATCCTGTAATTAGCGGCGACGACATTCACATAACACCCCTTAGCGACGGACAATTCTGGCTGGGCGCCACCGTGGAGTTTCCCTCTGGACAACAGTCTGAACTTACTCCCAATTCCGACTTGCTACATAAGTTATATCAAAGGGCAACAGAATTCTACCCCAATCTCACACAGGCCACAATAATGTTATCTTGGAGTGGCAAAAGGCCTCACCCTCAAGGTAAATCCGCCCCAGTGATTGAAAGACTTGCCCCCTATCCCAATATCATTCTAGCTACTACAGGCCACTACCGCAATGGCATTCTTCTCGCACCTGCCACCGCCCAAACCGTAAAACAGATGATTGAGGAAATGTAAAGAAACCTTAACAAACTCTTGACAGGCTTCCAACCCCTCCCCCCCCCTTGACAATTTGCTGACAAACCTACACTCGATTGTTTCGTCAGATAGTCGAGATGATTGTTGGTTGGTTAAAGGGGGGCGGTGGGATTTAAACTAGTGACTATGCTGGAATCTTCACCGGGGAATATTGAAAAACTATCTCTCCTCCCCCGTTAACAGATAAGCAATAGGATTGAAACTGGAATCATCCGAGAAAATCCTCTTCGCCTTCCTCCACCTGTGAGAAATAACCCCGCGCCACTTGCCAGTTTATAATCATCAACATGGGCTTTTTTTCCCCTCTCCCATCCCCAGTCTCTGCTTATTTCTTACCGCCTACCCTCCCTCCACCCAAAAGCAGCTACCTCAACCCTGTCTACCGTGTATTTGTATAAATAATCCCCGTATAGATAGATAACCCCTTCTGGAAATTTTCCCTTTTGGCAGTCTACTACCGATGCCCCCTTGACAAAACACACTCCCCATGCTAGTAGATGCTATTTTTCCCGGCGTGGCTATAAAAAAGTCTTTATTCTATCTTGACAAACTAACCCCCCTACGGTTAAACGGGGGGCAACGGTCGAAATTAGGTCGAAAACCTGACTTTGATTTACTGTTCGGATGGTTAGACGTCTTTAGTTTTAAGGGTGGATAAAAACGGAGAGAGGGGGATTCGAAGCCTACTTACCTAACTATCTGACGGTAAATCAAGGGGTTTGTCAGCAGTTGTCAGCAGGGTACAGTGTAGTTTGCTGACAGGTTGCTGACATATGGAAGAGAATCGTCCAACCATATACGATGACTTTGGGTATCTGCTGAAAAAATTCGATGAAATAAGAAAGACCATAAAAGAGCAGTACGGATTCTCGTTGTTCAGAAAACGAGAAGTAGAAATATTTTATAAGATACCCATTGTATCAGATAAGGGGAAGAAATATCTAGAAAAACCAACAGGAGAGAAAATATCCCTTGAAGGATTAGCCAGATTGAAAGAGAAGTGTAAGAAACTGGCAGAATTCTTAAAACTTTCTCCTAGCACAACACAGATAGAAGATTTTATTGCAGGGTTGAACAGTAAACCCTTTGAAGTAGTCGATGACCGAATTACGATGGAGGAAGCAGTCAAGAAGGTAGAGAAATGGTTTTTCCAACGTAAAGACAGAAGGAAACTACAACGTAGCAAACAAGAATGGTCAGACTTAAGATCTTGGAGAAGAGAATATGGAGGATACTACGACAAGTTGCCCAAACAAGCAATAGTGACCTATGAAATACTAAAAGAAGCTTTAGACGCCTATGGCATAGATCCAGATACGGGAGAAACTAACCCATATCTGAGAAAATACCAAGACTGCCTACGGGCATATATCAAGTTGTGCGAGATAAATAAACTACAAGACATTCAGAGAAAACTAGAAGAACTAAAAGTAACAAAAGATCAATGGCAAGT
>JAUQQP010000006.1:0-299 GCA_030549855.1 Cyanobacteriota bacterium SRBZ.bins.94.201705 | reverse complement strand
ACGGTTTACGTATTTCTGAAATACTCCATATCAGAAACTGGACAGAAGATTATTGTCCAGCAAAAGACCCAGAAGAAAACAATCCTCTTAATTTTGTTTTTCCAGCATTAATAGACGTCAAGAAGAATCCTGAACATATTATCTACATAGCAAATTATCGAGAGCCTACGCCCAATGATAAACGACGGAAAAACGCCAAAACAGGATGGAGATATGCTCACCCTATAGAAGACCCAGAATACCCCAACATGTTCCAGGATTTTGGGATTATAGAAGGAATAACGAAACATTTACCACGT
>JAUQQP010000043.1 GCA_030549855.1 Cyanobacteriota bacterium SRBZ.bins.94.201705 | reverse complement strand
ATATCCTCAGGGATACTGGCGTTGCCATAGTCTTCTGTTATGCAACAGGTGAATGGGTTGATATTTTTTCTGTGGTTGGCATATCCTCAGGGATACTGGCGTTGCCATAGTCTTCTGTTATGCAACAGGTGAATGGGTTGATATTTTTTCTGTGGTTGGCATATCCTCAGGGATACTGGCGTTGCCATAGTCTTCTGTTATGCAACAAGTGGATGGGTGGATATTCTTTCTGTGGTTGGCATACCCCCGGATGCCATTAGAGGTATACCCCCCACCGTTTCAGAAAACAATTTAGTCATCTCTACTATCCCCCATAGCCTGTTAGTGTTAGTATAGTCATCCTCCTTGCCATGAAAAGGAGTTAATAAGTTAAGTTAAAGTTAATTGGGTGTGGGTGTGGATATAGACATTAGTCTTCCTCTTGTCAACCGTCTCATCATTTTGACGGGTAGACTGTTGCAACTGGTATTTACCCTTTTCTTATCCAAGCCGCCAGTAAGTGGGTGTGTCTTTCTGCCGGGGAATTCGGATAAATAAGCGGCAAAGATACCCTTGCCAAACATTTCTGTCAGCCTCATGAATGTATCAATTAACTTCTTTCTTACTAGACAAACCAGTTAATGGGTGTTAGTCTTTCTCTTTAGCTATCCTATCATTTCGATGGACAGATTGCTGACACTGACTGCCACACGCCAGCGGCCCGATGGTGGTATACTGTGGAATGAAAAACCCAACAGTGGCGGGTTTCCTCCCCTTACCGTTTTGCTGTAGCCGAGTCAGTGGTTGGCATCCTTATCAAAATAACCATCTTCCCAGATAACAAATAGACAGACAATAAATAGTCTTTAGTTTCTCCTTTGCCGACAACATAGTCATTTTAAAACAAACCCTTAGCATGCACTACTGTGGCTATATTCTCTCTTCCGGCTAACAAGTAGATGAATTGGTTTTCCCCAAGTGGCCCATTTTTAGATACACAACTAGTCTTAATATCCTCCCATAGTCCGTCTTTAGCGTCAAGACGTCAATGTGACTGCTTCTTTAGAAAACAAGTCAATAGTTTTTAGTTTTCTTTTTGCCGGGGAGACTATTTTCCTCCCCGTATACGGCATAACCCACTATATTTCCCTAACCTTTTTGCCTTACCACCAACAGCAGCCTGTCAGTGTCTGTCAGTCTCAGTGTCAATTGACTTCCTTGCCACAAAATAAATAGTCTTACTCTCGTCTTTCCCAGGCAAGGAGACGAATGTGTCCTTTCCAGTGTGATATAGTTTTTTTGGACAAACAATCGGCAAATGCCTCCCCCTTCTAGGCAATACAGTCGGTTTAATTTCCCTGTTACTGTCTTTTCTGCCAGTAGTTGCTGTCGCCATCAAAATAACTATCTCCCTTTTAATAGTCTTTAGTCTTCTTGCCGACTAGACAATCATTCTGTGGAAAAGACTGTTTGTTGACTAGACTAGACTTTTTCTTCGGCTTTCCCCGCCGCGTCTGGTGGTGGGTGGTGGTATGTGTCATAGAAGGAAGCTAGTGTTAGTGTTTTCCCCCTTTTAGCTTCACCGCCGGGGGTTGAATATGTCTATCAGTGTCAGTGTTAGCATAACTGTTTTTCCAGACGACAAGTTAATAGACACTAGTCTGTCAGTAATTCCATCTTCTCTTCCATCTCCCTAGCAAGTAGTTGAATGTGTCTCCCCTCATTGGCATTGTCTTAGATAAACAGTCAGCAAGTGTATCCTCTCTCACCTTCTCAAAAAACAATCCGGTTACTCTCACCACCCCGGCTGTTGTCAAGCATCCCACACAAACAAGTTAAGGGTTATCAGTCTGCCTGTTGTTGGTTGGCCATTTTACCATAATAGTCCACTACACAAGTGGTGGTATACTGTCCAAACAATTAAATCATTAGCCGGTATGTCTTGTCGCCGCCTTTATTTCTTCAAGTGTTTGGCGGCTTTGTGAAAATAACCATCTTTTCCCTTGTAGCTAGCAAAGTCATTTAGTAAGACAAACCATTGGGATACTCTTTCCGGCTAATTCGTAGGTGAAGCAGAGTAGGGTATTCTTTCTTCTTTAGCATTGTTTGATAAAAAGCAAGTGGATGTATCTTCTTCCTTTCCAGGTAATCCAAGTTTTTAGTGTCGCCATCAAAATAAACATCAGTCTGTATTTTCAGTCTTCTTCCCACCAGCAAGACAAGCCTTTGGAGGGATTATTGGTATACTATAGTCTCCTTTCTCTAGCTGGCAAGTTGAAGGGGGTGTCTTTCCCCCGGTAAACAGCCGGCAAGTGGATAGTTTCCCCTTTAGCCAGTCAGTAAAGCCACCTGGAATCGGGATTATTCCCCTTCCGGATAACAAGTTAGTAAATGTTAGTCTTACTTCCCTTTTCCATCTTACTGACAATTCAATGGGTATGTCTTTTCCTGGTATATGCATGCTAACTAATATATTTAAAACTCTTCCAAGCCTGAGGGGGGTTGGTGTCAAAATTTTCAGACAACGAGTTAATAGGTATTATTTCCCTTGCTAGCAGTATAAGAGTCATCTTTATGTCATATTTCGTTAAGACAAAGCGTCTGATAAGTCAAGGATTATATCCCCCGGTGGCGTAGTCTTGTATAATACACCAGCAACAACATTCTCTCTTACTTGGCGTTGTCTCTGCCAGTAGCGGGTGGCATAGTTATGGAAATAACCCTCTTGCCAACAACTTGCCAACAACAACCCGACAGTTTTTAGTTTTCTGCCGGCAAGACAGTTATCTTCTAGGATTACCATACTATTGTCTGCGGCTAATGGAGGAATCCATTTCTCCTTAGTGGCATAATTTAGGGTAAGCCGCCGGCATTATTTCCCCCTCTTCTGCCTTACCACAAATAGCCGTCAGTATGAATTGACTTGTTTGCCAGACAATAAGTCAACGAATAATAGTCTTGTTAGCAATTTCATCATCCCGTTGGAGGAAGCATTGATATTGCTAGACTTGTCTATCCGGCTTGCCAACTGGATACATCTTTTAGTGGCTGGTTTTGGATAAAAAACCACTCTTAGTATTTCTCTCTATTTTTGCACACAGCCAGTTAAACCTATTGTCAGTGTCGATATACTTTTCTTTCCAGACAACAACGGGTATGAATTTTCCCCCTGCCAACTACAATAGAATCGTCTCGTCAGCCAATAATATTGCCATACTTTCTCCTCCAACCTGCAAGTTAATAAATACATCCTTCTCCCCGAGTAGCAGCTGTTAGTATTTTCCGCCAAAAATCCTAAACAATTTAAGCCAAATCGGTGGTTGGTGTAGGCGTCAGCATAACGAGTGGATTGAAGTCTTTCCCTTGCTATCAATCTCATCATTTCCCTGGATAAACTCTTAGTGGGTTAGGGTTGCTATACTCCCCCATCCGGCTAATTCGTCAGCAAACAAAGTCTTTCCCCTGCCTGGCAGCATTTTTAGATAAAAAACCGGCAGCTGTATCTTTTTGGCAATCCAGTAAGCCTTATTGTTTTTTCGTCTTTCCTGCCAGTCATTGATGTCGGCATCGAAACCACTATCTGTCAGACAATCAATAGTCTTCACCAGTCTTTAGTCTTCTTTTTGCTAGGGAGAGACTGTTGAAATTACTATACTCTCTCTTTCAGCAGGCAAACCAGTAAATGCGTCTTCCAGTCAGTGGTATACTGTTGGGACAAACAACTAGTGTTAACATCTCCCTCTAGAAATATCAGACAATCCAACTTTTGCCTTTCTGCCGCTGGAGGTTGCCGTCAAAATGAAAATAACCGTTTCTTCCAGACACCTAGTCAGTGGGTATTCGTGTTTTCCCCGCCGGCAATCTAATAATTTCCCCAGATAAACCCCTAGTATAATAGTAGTGTTGCAATCCTACCTAATGCGGCTTAAATAAGCATAGTATTGGAGACACCACCTGCAACAGTATCCTTTCCCACTTGTTGTCGCTTCAAGATGGCATCGCCATGGAAATAGCTATCTGTTACCAAAAACCAATCAATAGTTTTTAGTCTTCTTCTTGCCTATAAGACTATCATCCTGTTAGACACACTGTTGACAACACTATAATATCCTCCACCAATTGACGAATGCTTCCTTACCCAGAGGGATAGGCAGCCTGCAAACAGGGTAGGAAGGATAAGTTATGTCACCACAGTCTTGCCACAAACCACCGGTTGTCAGTGTCTGTCAGTATCGGTATCACTTGACTTGTTTGCCAGACAATGGGTTACTGAATAATAGTCTCCCTCTTGCTAGCAATCCCTAAGGGGTAAAATATAGCCGTAAAGGAGTAGGTGAAGGCAGTATTTTCCCTGGCAATAGTATCGGATAAACAACTAGCAAGTCTATCTTTTCTTAAGAGTAATCGGGTGGTTGCTGTCATTGTTAAAACTACTCCTTTCAATAGTTTCTACTAGTCTCAAGTCTTCTTGCCGGCAAATCACATTGTCAGAAAGACTATTGCCGTTGATACTACCACCCCATTTCCCTCGGCAAGTGAGTTAATTAAGGTGTCTTCTTCCGGGGTAGACGAAAAGTGTTAACCTTCTTTCTAAACCCGACTATTATGCCATCAAACCGGTGGTTGGCATCAGTCTTTCCTTGTGAGGTAAAAGGTGTTGTTATAATTCTCCACTCAAGATAGGGTAGTTAATATGTCTTTTCTCCAGTGGTATAGTTTTGACTGAACAATAAGTCTTAGTGTATCTGTTTTCCTTCCTCTTCGGCTAGTCGGTGTTATCACCGTTTTCCCCCATGTCTTTTCTTCAGTGGTATAGTCTTGGCTAAACAATAAGTCTTTGTGTATCTGTTTTCCCTTCTCTTCGGCTAGTCAGTGTTATCACCGTTTTCCCCCATGTCTTTTCTTCAGTGGTATAGTCTTGGCTAAACAATAAGTCTTAGTGTATCTGTTTTCCCTTCTCTTCGGCTAGTCAGTGTTATCACCGTTTTCTCCCATGTCTTTTCTTCAGTGGTATAGTCTTGGCTAAACAATAAGTCTTTGTGTATCTGTTTTCCTCCCTCTTCAGCTAGTCGGTGTTACTACCTCTTTCCCCACAGCCAGTTGTCAGTGTCAGTATAGGTATAACTATTTTTCCAGACAAAGGGTAAATATAACCCCGTCAACGGTATAGACACTCCGACTGCTATTTTCTGTTTCCCCATGCCAATCACCGACGGATAAATGACTGTATTCCTCTCAAGTGGGTGGGAAACAAACCAGTGTCTCTTTCAATCCAAGCCTGAAACTTCTGCCGCCAATAGTTGGAATGAATAAACATAATTCCCCTTCCAGACAACAAGTCAATAGTCTTTACCCTTTTTCCGGCAGACAATCCCTCCTGTCAGCAAGCCACTAATTAGTGATGCCTCCTGATTACCCCATCTACTTGTTGCCATAGCTTCAGACAAAAAACCAGTATTAGTCTTTTTCGGCAGTCTTCCATGCAATCTAGCCTCTACTCACTCCCCTGGTTGTGGGTAATAGTATCAATTAACTCCCCTGGCAGACAATGAGTGAATATCAGTCTTCAAGAAAGCCTCCAATTTCATAATCCCCTCAGACAGTCAGATAAATCGTCTACTGTGAGTATTATCTTCCCTGCCGAGAAGACAACTATTCCCCCGGCTGCTGACAAGACAACTATTCTTTCTTTGCCGGCAATGCAACTGTCTTTGGCATTGGTATTATTAGCATGCCACTGCTTTTTGCCATGGGATTGCCTTGTTTCTTCCTGCCGTTAATCCTTTTCTGTTGTATCGGGGGGATGCTTGATAAGACTTAACAAGAGGGGGAGGGTTGTTGGGGTAGAAAGAAAGAGAAAGCATTGTCAAAACCACCGGGAAAGTTGAAGGGATAACAAGGGGGTTATGAAGGCTGGCTTGTAGTAAGGGAGGCTAGTGAAAAAAAGCCAATGACATTGGGGAAGATTCCATAGTAATTCTTTTGGGGTTTCCAGAAGTCATAAAAAGCAAGGGTGGAATTTTCTCCCAGCCGCCTGCCACTGTTATTCGCCGCCACTTCTCCTCTCCCACGGGCACACCCACCCTTTCTGGGCATTATTTTAGACAAAAACGGGAATCTTGTCAAGGTGTTTCACTGTAGCCACAGGGCTACACATTTGCACGGGAAGGGGCCCATTGTACCTACCAGCATAGATGAAAATAAAAGATTTGTCAATGGTTGGGGGAAAAAAGATAATAAACCCGGCTTGATTTATCGCTGTTATATTGAGGAATTTTCTGTTGTTTGTTGTGGTTTTTTTTGAGAGTTTCTGCTTGACGCCAAAGCTAATAGTTTTAAGTTTTTAGCTTGTGTTTATTTCCATTACTTCAAGGGGATTGTTTGTTATTATATCTCACATCCTAGCCTGAATCACATCACAAAAATTGCCGGCATTTCAGAGGAAGTAATTTTCTCTTGGTGTTTCCAAAAGGACTTTGTTTTATTCTTTCCCTCTTGTTTGGGCTTATCTTGCCATTATGTCCAACATTTATCCCCTTATCCCTGGCTTGTAATTTGTTATAGTCATTTAGAATCATTTTTATCCCGCATTGGACGGTTGTCAAGGGGATAAATTGAGGAAGTAGTGGGGATTTTCTCTCATCAAACTGGAGTTAATTCTTACTGTTTTTAGGGGTGAACACTACCATCTGGCATGGTGGCGCCGGTAAAAACTACTTCCTTGAGAAGACTATTACGGAAGTTGGCATTTTTGAGGGTACTATAAGATAAATCAGAACTAGTCAAATCCGCTTGTTGCAAAATAGCCTCCTCCAGATTGGCTTGTGTTAGATTTGCTAAGTCAAATATGCCGTTTCTGATTTTGGCTTTTTTCAGGTTAACCTCTTGCATCAAGGCAGCGACAAACAGGATTTTCTTCTTGCTGATTTTCACTGTCACCTTGGATATTTTTACCTCGCTTTGGTATGTGTTTTTCAAGATTATGCCTCTAAAATCTGCCCCCTGGAGGTTAGCTTTTTCTAGGTTTACACCCTGCAATGTTGCTTGGCTCAAGTCTGCTTTTTCCAACTGACACTTTGACAGACAAACTCTGTTTAATTTGGCCTCCGACAGGTCACAACCCTGGAGATTTGCCCCGGATAAATCCGCTTGGGTAAAGTCTGCACCTGTTAAATCCAACCCCTCCAAGTCTGCACCGGACAAGTCTGCCCTGGTAAAGTTTGCCCCAGTCAAATTGGCATTTTTGAAACTGCAATTTGTTAATTTAGCATAACTAAAATCGCTGTTTATCAAAGAAGAGTTGTTCAAATTACTGTTACTTAAGTCTGCCCTTGAAAGATTGGCACTACTCAAGTTGGCCCAACTTAAGTCTGAATTGGTAATATTGGCCTTTGTCAAATTTGCCCCAATCATCTTAGTGCCAATCAGACGACTGTTGCTCAAATCTGCCTGAAGTAAATCGCTGCCACTTAAGTCACTACCACTGAGATTTACCCACTGTAAGTTAGCCCTACTAAAATCAATTTCTATCAGGTTTAAGCCTATTATTTCCTCTGAAGAGAATTCGACTCCACTGAAATTTCTTTCCCCCTTTTCATAGGAATTTAGCAACTCCTCTAGGCGCATAAAGCTGCTTTTTGTGCTTCTATTACTGTCCCCTTCTAACCCTACCATTTATGATAGGAGGCCCTGTGGTTTTTTTTCATTTAATTTTTTGGTGGCATTGGAGGAGGTTGTTAGATGGCGGAGAGGCTGGTTTCCTCTACCCCTTTCATGGGGTATTAGTGTTTTATAGAGGTTGACAGGTTTCTTTTGGACGTTGTTTTAATGTTGTTCCCTTGAAATCTTTCTACCTATGGTTTCTTACTCATTTGAGCGTTTTTCAAGCCTTTGCCCTGAAATACACTAGAAAATAGTAGGGGAAATTTGACAGAGATAATTTGTGGTATTTTATCCCTCTGGTTGATTATATAGATACTGAGAAGGGTGAGACATACCCCCTGCCATTGGAGGGAAGAGAGTTTTTCTTCTAGTAGTAAATTGCTAAAGGTGAGGGCAAAAACGGGAGTCAAAAAGGTGAGGGCACTAAGACTAGTTAAATTCCCTTTAGAGGCTAAAAAGAAAAATATACCATAGGCAATGGCGCTACCAAAAACAGTGGCATAAGAAAGGGATAACCAGGCGGAGAAATCTAAATTAACCCACTGGGAGGATTCAAACTGAAAACTGAGAAGAAGGAGAATTAAACCGGCAAAAAATAGATGCCAACCGGTGGCAACTACTGTGTCTAGATGACGGGAAATAAAGGGAATCATAACAGTGCCTACCGCCATTGACAAGGAGGCTAATAACATTAACCATTCGCCATTTTTAAAAAGGGTTTGCCAGGTAGCAAAAAAGGAAAAATCACCTGCCAAGGCGCTATAAATCCACCCTTCGGGTAAACCAATTAAACTAATACCAGTTATACCAATAAATAAGCCTAACCAGCCCCACCCGCCAATTTTTTCCTTAAATAACCAACGGGAGAAAAGGGCTACTGCTAATGGTTGTGAGTCTATCATAACAGAACCTAAACCGGCACCGGTACGAGCTAATCCTTCCCCTAAGAATCCCTGAAACATACAGCCATCCACTAGGGTAAAGAGGATGACCCAACCCCAACCCCGCCAACTAGTTTGAAAATTCCTTCCTGATAACAATGCCACCAGCAAAATCAATAAACCGGCTGGCAAAATTCGCACTGCCGCTAAAAATAGGGGTGTTGTCTGGGGTATAACGCTTTTCATTGCCACCATGGCTGTCCCCCATAAGAAAAAGGGGGAGACTAGTATTATAGGCCTAAACCATGACCACTGTTTTAGATTCATTTACCTCCTCCTGAATACAGATTTTTTGTTACATTTCTTCATCTTACGCTACGGGGGGGTTTTATGTAATAATTCTTAATAAACTGCCATTGGGGGTAAAAGGAGATGAGTGAGGCTGGCAAGGAGAAAACCCTAGCGGAATTAGCTTTGCCCACCTATGAGTGTAGACTATGCGGCTACAGATATATTCCAGCCGAAGGAGACCCTAAAAGAAATATAGCACCTGGGACGGCATTCACTGACCTCCCTGAAACCTGGCGTTGTCCAGTGTGTGGCGCCAGGAAGAGTGCGTTTGTAAACATAGGTGCTAGTGACGCGCCATCGGGATTTGCGGAAAATCTGGATTATGGGTTTGGGGTGAATCGTCTGACGCCAAGACAAAAGAGTATTCTCATTTATGGCTCTTTAATCTTGGCCTTTCTCTTCTTTATGAGCTTATATGCCTTAGATTAGATCATTAGTCTAACACAGTTGTGGTCTTATGAGGTTGATAAGGACGATTGTAGTTTCTATAATAGTCTGTTGTCTGTGTCTGGGGTGCGCTTCTATACCCTCTTTGGAGAAGAATCCCTGGAAGCTGATTCAGTTGGATACGGATGCCACCTTTGCCGACTTGGCTTTTACTGGGGATGGCAAGAGAGGGTGGTTAGTAGGCACAAAGGCGGCTTTATTTGAGACTAGGGATGGGGGAGAAACCTGGCAGAAGAAGATTTTGGTGTTGGAAGACGAGAAGGTGGATTTTACCGGTGTTAGTTTTTATGGGCAGGAGGGCTGGATTACAGGTGTACCATCCATGTTATTACACACCACCGATGGGGGGGATAACTGGGAAAGAATTCCCCTAAGTGACCAGTTGCCAGGAGGCCCTTATGATATAATTGCCCTAGGAGAAGGCACTGCGGAAATGGTCACCAACCTGGGTGCCATTTACAAGACTACTGATGGGGGTAAAACCTGGAAAGCCCTAGTGGAGGCGGCTGTAGGTGTTGCCCGTAACATCAATCGCTCTGAGGATGGGAAATATGTAGCAGTAAGTTCCCGTGGTAATTTCTATTCTACCTGGGAGCCGGGAGAAAAACAATGGACTGCCCACCAACGCACTTCCTCTCGTCGTCTACAGAATATGGGCTTTTTTGAGGATGGGAGGATGTGGTTAATTGCTAGGGGGGGGCAAATTCAGCTTACCTCTACCCCTAATCCTGAAGACTGGGGAGAGGCTATAACCCCTGAAAAAGGCGCCGGTTGGGGTTTCTTGGATTTGGCTACCCATGATGGGGAAATTTGGTTGGCAGGTGGCAGTGGCGATTTGCTGGTAAGTAGGGATGGTGGCAAAACCTGGCTGAAGGATACATTTGTGGAATCCATCCCCTCTAATTTCTACAAAATCCTTTTCTTCCCTGACGACAAGGGTTTTGTTTTAGGAGAGCGTGGTGTTCTGTTAAAATATGAAACAGAAAGTTCAGCTTAGGGGCCTTTTCCCCTTTATCCCGTCCCCTGGATGTTGTAAATTAGTTAACAAGTGAATTTAGGAGGCTAAGTTTAATTATGGCAGGCAGCACTGGCGAGCGCCCATTTTCTGATATTATCACCAGTGTCCGTTACTGGGTCATCCACAGTATCACTATCCCCATGTTGTTCATTGCCGGCTGGTTGTTTGTCAGCACCGGTTTGGCTTATGATATATTCGGTACACCTCGTCCGGATGAGTACTTCACTGAAACTCGTCAGGAATTGCCTATTATAACCGATCGTTATAATGCTATCAAACAAATAGAAGAGTTTACTAAAAAATAGGGGGAATATGACTAGTCGCAATCCTAACGAACCAGTATCTTATCCCATTTTTACGGTAAGATGGTTAGCCGTACACCTGTTAGCTGTGCCTACTGTCTTCTTCATTGGCGCCATCACTGCCATGCAGTTTATTCAAAGATAATTAAGGGGTGAAAATTATGCTTCAAAAAAATCCTAACCCAAACAGAATGCCGGTTGAATTAAACCGTACTTCTCTGTATTTGGGTTTGTTATTAATTTCCGTATTGGGACTGTTGTTCTCTAGTTACTTTTTCAATTAGAATGAAATAAGGAGGTTTGTATGGGAGAAGCCAGAATCCCCCTCTGGATAGTAGGCACCGTGGCAGTAACTGGGATTCTAGTAGTGGTGGGAATTTTCTTCTATGGTGCCTACTCCGGTCTCGGTTCTTCCCTATAATAGAAACTGGATTAATTCAGGCGAGGATAAGATAAAAACACCACCTCTGTCTCGGGGTGGCTTTGGTGGGGTAGCGCGCCATCTGTTGTAGACTTGTTTTAACAGTTTAACTGCAACAGGCGCGCCTGTTTTTTTCTCTAGCCATTTACCTCTTTTAACAATTCCGGGAGGAGGGATATGGCTTTTTCTACGGTTACTTCTGCTATTAGTGAATCTCCCCGGTAGATTTTATACCCCTCTACTGTCTTCCCGTCTCGCCATACCCAACAGCCGATAAAACTCAACTGTCTCGGGGTAGATTGGGCGCAGCATTTACTACAGCCGCTAAAATGGATATTCGGAGTCTGTTTGCCTTGTTTTCCTTCCCCCAGATACTCTATTGCCATCCTGGCATGGGTTTCTGATTCTGTTATTCCCGCCTTACAACCGGCTTTCCCTACACAAGCCACTACATTTCCCCTACTGTGGTTTTCCCTTGGGGATAATCCTAACTTTTCCAGAGTATCAATTGTCTCCCCTATAGTATCGTCAGATAGGTTGGGGAGAATAATTGACTGCCAGGGAGTAAGACGTATTTCCCCACAGCCACTTTTTTCCACCAACTCCCTTAACCCCTGCCATTGTTGTCTGGTGATATAGCCTAGGGGTAAGGCTACTCCCAAGTAGTATAACCCTTCCTGTTTTTGTCTGTGCAATCCCAAGTGAAAGGAATTTAGGTTGTAGGGATAGGGTTTATCTGTATCTCCCGGATAGGGTTTATCTGCATCCCCTGGATGGGGTTTATCTGCATCCCCCGGATAGGGTTTATCTGCATCCCCTGGATGGGGTTTATCTGTATCCTCTGGATGGGGTTTATCTCCAGGTGGGGGGTTTATCCTGTCTCTTTTCGGAAAGGGTTTATAATCATAGGCGGCTATATTGTCACAAGAAACTGAAGGGGAGGAATTTGTCTGTAAAGTGTAATAGGGGAAGTGGTTTAAGGCTGTTACCCGACGCCAATATTCTGATACCCCCCATTCTTGGATTAAGTCTCGCAAACGATACCCTTCCCCCCTACTGTCTACATACTGCCGATATATCTCTATTAGGCTATCTAAACAGGTTATCAGATATTCCGGGGCTATGAAGATGTTGGTGGGGATAAACGTCTTTCTCCCCCCTAACTCCAAATGAAACAGTATCCCCTCCCCCGTCTTGGTTGCAGTAAACTGAATTTCGTTATAACGACTGCCAATGCCTACAATGCCACCTCCGTCTAAGCCAATACTGAATTTGGCAGGCAAGGTTGCTATTTTCTCAGGGTTATCCTCCATGTAGGCAATTATCTGTTTCAACCACACGCGGGTGTCTACTAATTCTTCCCTATCAATGCCTGCCGTGGGATTAAGCATTATATTACGCAGATGATCTATTTGTAATTGACGACTGGCTAAGCCAACCTCCTGCAGTTTTTGGTAAACATGGTGGGGAGGTGATTCTTTTAACCCTCTCATTTGTAGGTTTCCCCTATTGGTAACTTGCATCTTTTTCCTCTTACAGCAGTCTAGGAGGATTTCTATGGCTTCCATCTGTGGCGGTGTTAGTATCCCCCCTGCAACTCTTATCCTGAGTAAAAATCCATCTTTTGCTTCCGTGCCATAATATAATCCTGGACATTTTTTTGCTGGTAATAGCCAATTCAATTTTTCTCCTCCCTGCCAACTCGGTTATACTCTCTCTCTTAGACATTATGACTAATTACGGCAAGTGGTTGTCTATTGTAGGCATAACCGAAGAGGGTTTAGACTCCCTCCCCCCCGTGGCTAGGTTTTTACTGCAACAGGCGGAGGTAATTGCCGGCGGCAGGCGTCATCTCCAGTTTTTGCCTAAAGAAGACACTAGGAAAAAAATTGTCATACAATCCCCTCTGGAAAACTGTCTCCAGGAAATAGAAACATACCGAGGCAAGGCAGTTTGTGTCTTGGCTAGTGGTGACCCTATGTGGTATGGTATTGGGGTTACCCTTTGCCGTCGTTTCCCCCTGGAAGAAATTACTATTATCCCTTCTCCCTCTGTTTTTAGTTTAGCCTGTGCCCGTTTGGGTTGGTCTTTGTCTGAGGTAGAAACTGTTAGTCTCTGTGGACGTAATCCTTCCTTACTACATCGTTTCTTATATCCCCAGGCTCGTTTATTAATTTTAAGCACCAATGGGCAAACTCCTCTACAAGTGGCTTCCCTTCTCACACAAAAAGGCTATGGCAAGTCGGAAATGGTGGTTTTGGAGTGTCTCGGCAGCAAGAGGGAAAAAATTTTAAGGGGAATGGCTTGTCAATGGCATCACACCGACTTGGCTGACTTGAATACCATTGCCGTTGTCTGTCATCCGGATTCCCCCACCACCCCCATTCTTAATCCCCGTCTTCCCGGATTACCTGACGAGGCTTATCTTAATGATGGACAGTTGACAAAAAGAGAAATTCGTGCTATCACCCTGTCTAACCTTTCCCCTTTACCCTATCAACTGCTTTGGGATGTGGGGGCAGGATGTGGTTCAATTAGTATAGAGTGGCTACGCAGTGATTCCCGCTGTCAAGCCATTGCCATTGAAAAACACCCCCAACGCCTCCACTATATCGCAGACAATGCTATTGCCCTAGGTACCCCTCATTTACAGATTATAGCCGGAAGTGCGCCCGATGCCCTACATAATCTCCCCTCCCCAGATGCCATATTTATAGGCGGTGGCATTACTACTCCACAATTAGTAGAAACTTGCTGGCATTCTCTCAAACCTGGTGGCAAACTGGTGGCTAACGTTGTCACCGTTGAGGGGGAGGAGATTTTATACCAATGCCTGCGGCAATGGGGAGGCAGTCTCATCCGTCTTGCTATCCAAAAGGCTACTCCTCTTGGCAACTTCCTTTCCTGGAAGCCTATGACTCCTGTTACTCAGTATGTGGTTGTCAAACCCTGACTATTTTCCCTTTCCTCAAAAAGCCTTATGTATTTTTCATAGTCTTCGTAGATAGACAAGCCGGGGATTTCTTTTTTGAATTCTGGTGGTAGTTGATATTCACTTTCCGGATATTGACTTCTAATCTCTAAGAGTTTGCCATAAAATTCCTTCCACGATTTCATTACTTCCATCATTTTCATAAACTGTTGTATGGTGTTTTCGTGTTTGCTTTCCAGCACCAGGTATTGTAACATTTTTCCGTAGGTTTCCGTATTTTCTCTGTTTCTTGGCAACCCAATTATCCTCCCCAAGGAGACAAAGATATGTTGATTCTTTTCCACCAAATCCTCCATCGCCTTCATATTTTTCACGTTTTTGTCTTGCAAGTATACCATCATGTCAGATATAGTTCTTAGGGTGGCGAATTCGGTAAAATTGTATCTTTTGAAAAGGTATAACAGTTTCAAGCCGAATTCCTTTTCTCCCGCCAGACTTTCCAGGCAATCTTTATACTCTGCCAACGCTTGTCTTCCTTCTTCTGTTTTCAACTCGTGCGTAATCTCTTCTAATTTCTCCTGAATTTTTTGCAAAAATTTTTGCCTGTCATAACTTCTCCTTTGCTGACTGTTTTGATTTTCTCCCCCCTGTGGTAATTCGCCAAACATCTCTTCCAAAAGGAGGAAAACGAAATTGTAATACTCCTGTTGTTTACTACTCAAATAACGCAATTCTATTTGTGCCATTTTTTGGAAACTGGCTTGGGCAGAAACTGCTAGAGACATTAATTCCACAATGTCATTCAACCCTTCATAGCCTTTACTCCCTGACAAAAAGTTTGATTTTATTTCCAGATAATAGCCGAAGTCAGGGGTTTTAAAACTGGGATTATCTAGTGTCTTGGCGACGGAGGCTAAAACCTTCATTTCTGCCAGGAATTGGTTGTGGAGATTAACACTGCTTTCTGGTACTTCTTCTTTTTGTTTATTTACTTTCACCAATTCCCCTCACATCTTTCTGCAGGAAAGAAGCTATTTTTTTCAGCATACACCTCTCCTCTATTTTGGCCAGTGCTATAAATTCCACCCTAGCTACATTATATATTTTCTGTTACTTTCCGTCCAGAGTTTTTCATTTTTTTTTACCATTAAAACCCTTCATTTTCCGAGAAATACTTAAATGTTTTTACTGGGAAGGGGCGAAGGAAGGGATATCAAAGCAGATTGGCCATAGGTAGAAGGAAGGAAAGAATAATGTACTAAGTTTTGTTAAAATAGCTAGGAGTGGTAAAAGGGTAAAATGTGATGGGAGAAAAGGAAATAGGTATCAGTTATAAGGTGGCAATGCCCCAACCGGAATCTCACCTGTTTGAGGTGGAATTGAGGGTGAGTAATTGGGAAGATGACCAATTGAATTTGAAGATGCCGGTGTGGACTCCTGGCTCGTATTTAATAAGAGAATATAGTAGAAATGTCCAAAATTTCCGGGCAATAAACCCCTGTAACAAAAAACAGTTAGCCTGGCGGAAAATAAAGAAGAATCACTGGCTGGTATTCACTGAAGGATGTGATGAGATTATAGTTAAATACCAAGTATATGGCAACGAGTTAACAGTCAGGACTAATCACCTAGATGCTACCCATGGATTTTTCAACGGTGCCGCCTTATTTTTTTACATACCAAACTATGAAAATCATCCCATTGTTGTGAATATTTCTCCTCCCAATAATTGGCGGGTATCTACCTCTCTCCCCGCCACTGACAAAAACACATTTCTGGCGGAAAATTTTGATACACTGGTAGATAGTCCTTTTGAAATAGGCCTCCAGGAAGTGTATGATTTTACTGTAGAAGAAAAGCCTCATCAGTGGGTTATTTGGGGAAGAGGAAACATCGACATAAACCGGGTTATTTCTGACACTAAGAAGATTATAAAAACCGCAGCGGAAATCTTCGGGAGTCTCCCCTATCCAGAATACAAATTCATCCTGCATTTGTCGGGGGAAGGCTTTGGAGGATTGGAACATAAAAATTGTTGTGTTTTAAACTATCACCGTTTTGGGTTTCGTAAACCGGAAAAGTACTATCAATTTATGCAGCTGGTCGCCCATGAGTTTTTCCACCTTTGGAATGGGAAGAGAATCCGCCCAAAAGGCCTAGATAAATTCGATTATGACCAAGAAAATTATACTACCTCCCTGTGGTTTTGTGAAGGGACAACCACCTACTATGATTTGCTTATCCCCCTAAGGGCTGGTATATATGGATTGTCAAGATTTCTAGAGTTTTTGAGCAAGGAAATTACCAAATATTTAACCACTCCTGGGAGAAAAATTCAGTCTTTGTCTGAGTCTAGTTTTGATGCTTGGATCAAATTATACAGGCAAGATGCTTACAGTAAAAACAACCAAATATCCTACTATTTGAAGGGAGAATTGGTAACCCTTTTACTGGATTTAATCATCAGAAACAACAACAATAACTCGAAATCTTTTGACGATGTAATGAGGATAATGTGGGAGAGATTTGGGAGGGAGGAAATTGGTTTTACTCCCGAGGAGTTACAGGGGGTAATTGGGGAGGTAGCCAACCAGGATTTATCAGAATTTTTCCATCTCTATTTGGACACAACCACCGAATTGCCATTTAATAGGTATTTTGAGCCATTCGGTCTAATTTTAGAATCGTTGCCAGCAGAAAATAATACCCCCTATTTAGGGATAAATGTGCAGAGGGAGGGAGGTATTGAAAAAATCACCTTTGTGGAGGCCAATTCCCCTGCGGAGAAGGCGGGGATTTGTGCCGGTGATGAGTTACTAGCCATAGACGGCTTCAGGGTTACGGCAGAAACTCTTTCGGAGAGGTTGCAAGACTATCAAGTAGGCGACTCCATTGAGGTTACTGTCTTCCAAAGGGATATTCTCAAAACAGTCAAAGTTTGTTTGGCTTCTCCCCAAGGAGGCAATTATCAGGTGAGGATTCGCAAACGTCTCAGTCAGCGACAAAAGGAGAATTTGCGACAATGGCTTGGTTTTACTCCCTAGGTGGGGGTTAGGGATATGTTTATTTTTCTTTTTTACATTTCTTAATTTATCCCTCCTCCGCCGCCCTTTTTATGTTACGATAGCATTATGGACGGGAGGTAGGGAGACTCCCAGGGGCGGACCTGGGCACTTTTTTATTGCAATTTTATTTCATAAATCATCATAAGGTAAAACTCAGAATCCACGATATAAGGTTATTTCCCTGCCTTAAAAGATAATTATTAACAATAAGGCTAACTTTTCATAATTTCATAACCCTTACTAAACAAGACAATCGCCCTCTTACCGCATCTCTCTATACCTTTTGCTATTTGATATTATATCTCAATTAACTTGGGCGCTGCCCAGATGTTTTAGCAGTCCTCAGACCTTTTTAAAAGGGCCCTCGCCTGCCGGGAAAATATGGCGCCTTTTTGCGTCCTATGTACCATTATAGCACAAAAAAGGGGGTTTTGTCAAGGGGATGGGGAGGAGGGAGGCACAGGGAGTTATAATGGTAGGGCAACAAGGAAAAAATAACCCTAATCCAGGCATGAGTAGTCTGATGGAAAGAGTATACACGTCTCCCAATTGTATTCTGTCGTTGCAGGGTTTTGCCCAAGAGGAGGAGGAGAATAATCAGAAAGCGATGGCCACCATGTCTGTGGTAAGCCTGGCTAGTGTACAGATTGTTGGCTATCCCCTTTTACAGGGAGGATTAGTATTCCTAGAACACTTGTTAAGGGCAACCAGTGCTTACTGTCAAGAGTTTCTAAGTGGCTTGCCTCACCCGGTGGAATTTGGGGATAATAATCACTATATCCGTTTTAGTTTCATCCAGGAAAGGAGAAGACACCTGTTGACATGGCAGCCAGAAAAGGATAAGCCGGAAAAACAATGGCAATTGGAACTAACGACAATCCAGTTGTTCGACTTGTTGGATACCCTAGACCAGTTGCTAAAAGACCCCTACACTCTACCACAGTTGCAGGATGAAGTCAAGCCCCTACCAAGACATTATAGAAGAGGAGAGGCAAATCTGGTGGAACAGAGTGCACCGGCCACTTTAGGGTTTGTGGGTTTAGCAGCGGCGGCAGTGGTGCTATTTTTGATACCCAATCCTAGCACAATAAAGGACCCGAATCAAGAACCAAGGCCTATCAGAAACAACACCACTCAACCTATAACTCCTATTCCCCTAGAAGTACCAAAACCGGGGCAATAAAAAAAGGGGGCATTGGGATTTTACCCCTTGGTTGCTGTATGTAAATGCTAACCTGTAACCCCCTACTTAGGCAGAAGACAGGCTTTTCCCCTACATCCTAATCCCTAATTGCTAGTATACCTCCACGTGCCAACGCTCTTCCTTCTTCATCTGTTTACGTAATTCTTCCCAATTCATGCCTCGTTTGGCGGCTTCGGCGGCGAAGGTTTGGGAGATGGGGGGTTCCATCCCTTTCAAACCACACATGTAAACATGAGTATTGGGTTTTTGGATTAATTCAAACAACTCGTCGGCATACTCGCTGACACGATTTTGAACATACATCTTACCTCCATCGGGGGTTTTCTGTTCGCGGCTGATGGCGAGGGTGAGACGGAAGTGGTTGGGGTATTGGGAGGCCATTTCTTCTAAGTCTTGCCTGTAGAGGATATTCTGAGTGTAGGGGATACCAAAAATCAGCCAGGCAAAACCTCTAAATTGATAGTCGGGGTTTAAGTCTCTTTCTTTAAACATACGCCAGAGGAAGGCACGGAAGGGGGCGATACCGGTACCAGTTGCTAACATGATAATATTGGCCTCCTCGTCGTCTGGCAATAGCATTTCCTTTCCTACTGGCCCTGTTATTTTAACCTCTTCACCTACTTTGAGGTTACAAAGATAACTGGAACATACCCCGTAGACGGTTTCCCCGGCTTCATTCTGGTATTCTAACAGACGGACACAGAGGGATACGGTTTTGCCGTCTCTGGTGTCTCCATGGCGGGTGGAGGCGATGGAGTACAAACGTACTTTATGGGGTTTACCATTTTTGTCGACGCCGGGGGGTATAATACCAATACTTTGACCTTCTAGGTAGCGGAGATTACCACCGGAGATGTCGAAGGTGATATGACGGACAACCCCACTACCCCCGGGGGCAACCAGGTCATAATTTTCGATACACTTGCCTAAAAAGGGGTTAGAGGGTTTATAGATGTTAAGGGGGATGTCTTTTTTGTCTTCCTTAGGTTTGACAGTCATGGGTTTTACGTCGGTGTTTGTGCTAGTGTTGAGGGTGGGGGAAGAAAGGGGGGAATTACCAGAAAGGGGGGTGATATTGACAATCTTCCCGCCTAAAAGGTGAATTCTTCGGATTTCTTGCTTCATTCTGGCATAGGGCACCACGATAAAAGTGCTGCCGCTTTTACGGATGGGATAGTGGAAATTATTGTCCTCCTTTTTGGAGATTCCCACCACCTCAAAGAGAAAACGACGATGGGAAAAAGGCGGATTGGCGAAGGTTTTGGGATTATTAATCTGACTCATTTAACTGTTAATATACTCCTGATTTTTGGAAATTGAGTTAAAGTTTGTCTTGAATTGATGATGATGTCAACGGCAGTTTCCGTCAGTGTTTATCTTACCTCAACTGTGGGCCAAATACAATTAAGTATGATAGTATCTGAGTTAGTTTTTCACTACTGGCTAGTGGATTATTTTGTGTGGAGGAGTGTTTAACCGATGAAGAATCAGAGACTATCCCCCGAAAACTTGATAATACAGAAAAAATACGACAATCCTCTAAGGGTAGGGGTGATAGGTGTAGGTAATATGGGGCAACACCACACCCGGGTTTTGAGTTTACTGAAGGATGTAGAGTTAGTGGGGGTGGCGGATGTAAATGTGGAGAGGGGATTAGATGTGGCTAGCAAATACAGGGTACATTTTTTTGAAAACTACTTGGATTTGTTGCCCCATGTGGAGGCGGTGTGTATTGCGGTGCCTACCAGATTACATTACAAGGTAGGATTAGACTGTTTGAAGGCGGGGATACATGTGTTGATAGAAAAGCCTATTGCCGCTAGTATAGAAGAGGCGGAGTCGTTGGTGAATGCGGCGGCGGACAACAATTGTATTTTACAGGTGGGGCATATAGAGAGATTTAACCCGGCTTTTCAGGAGTTGAGTAAGGTATTAAAGACGGAACACATTTTAGCATTGGAGGCCCATCGTTTGAGCCCCTATTCTCAGAGGGCCAATGATGTGTCGGTGGTGCTAGACTTAATGATACACGATTTGGACCTGTTGTTGGAATTAGCGGGGGCGCCGGTGGTGAAACTAAGTGCAAGTGGCAGTCGCGCGCCTTCTTCTCCCTATCTTGACTATGTTACTGCCACTTTAAATTTTGCCAATGGCATCGTTGCCACCGTTACTGCTAGTAAGGTTACTCACAGGAAAATTCGTCGTCTTGTAGCCCATTGTCGCAATAGTTTAACAGAGGCTGACTTTCTCAACAATGAGATTCTGATTCACCGACAGACTACTGCCAATTGTACCACGGACTACGGTCAAATTCTCTATCGCCAGGACGGCCTGATTGAGAAGGTGTACACAAGTAATATTGAGCCTTTACATGCAGAATTAGAACACTTTGTCAGTTGTGTGAGGGGAGGGAAACCCCCATCGGTGGGAGGTGAACAAGCCTTGAAAGCCCTAAGGCTGGCAAGTTATATTGAACAGTTAGCCTTAGATGGGACTTTTTGGTTAGACTCGACGAAGGTGGAACTGGCGGGGATATAATTACTGCTTAGTAGTCTTCAAAGTCCAGAAGGGCAACTGTTGGCTAGGATTGAGATGCACCCCTGTGATGGAGTTTTGGAAGAAGACATAGTCTTTGTTTTGCCACAGGGGGATATAGGGCACATCCTCTGCAATGATTTTTTGGATTTGGGCGAATATAGCCTTTCGCTTTGCCGGTTGGTTTTCTTGTCGTTGTTGGTCAATTAGCTGGTTAATCTTACTATTGTAGTAGAAGGAGCCCTGGGTTTGTGCCCCCCCTTCTACACAACCTTGTTTTTCGTCGCCACGGGTGCATTGTAGGAAGGGTTGGATGTAGTTGTCTGCATCGAGGAAATCGGGATACCAGTCTCCCAGGAAGGAGGCATATACTCCCTTACCCAGGTTACTAAAGGCGGTGGCACTTTCCACTCCCGAGGGCATAAATTGGATGATACCACCCAACTTCTCTTCGGCCAAGGCTTTGAGGGTAGAGGCTACGCCACTACGCACCGGGGAAGCTGAGGGATACCATACTTCCACCACTGCGGGATTGCTGGGGGAGAATCCGGCTTCTGTCAGGAGTTTTTTGGCCAATTCTATGTCTCCCTCTTTGGGTTGGAATACTGGCAGGGAGACGTCAAACACGGTGGGGATGAGACTGTAGAGAGGCTCAGCTTGACCTTGTAGGACTCTTTCTATAAACAAACTACGCTGTATGAGGGAGGCGATAGCTTTTCTGACTTCTGGCCTATCGAGGGGAGGCTGATTGCGATTTAACACCAGATAGCTAATGACTGTCCCTTGGCCCTGAAGTGCTTGAAAAGAGCCATTTTTGGCCTTAAGAAGGAGGCTAGTGATTTGGGAGGGGGCAAAAGTCTGATAGGCTACATCAACGGCACCGGTGAGGAAGCTTAAGTAGAGATTGGCGGAGTTGCCGGCATAGATTTGAATGTCAATCCCCTGATTAGCGGGTTTTTCGCCCCAGTAGTCGGGGAAGGGGGTGAGGGAGATGGAATTACCGTCGAAGGACACTAGTTTGTAGGGGCCGGTACCTACAAGTTGATTGGGTTTAAACTGTCCCTCCCCTATTGTATAACTTTTGGGGGAGACAGCGCAAGCCCCGGGGAAGGCTAAGAGGGAGGTGAAGGCGGCAAAAGGTTTTTTCAGGGTGATGGTTAGCTGATATTCGCCGGTGACTTTGATGTCTTTGACGATGTCACTGAGGAGGAAGGATGGCTTACCGCCGTTTTGAATAAATCTGTCTAGGGAGAATTTCATAGCCTCGGCGTTGAAGGGGGTACCATCGTGGAATTTAACTCCTTTACGGAGGGGGATAGTGTATACCAACCCGTCATCACTTATTTGGGGCATTGCTTCTGCCAGGAGGGGGATTAATTCTGTTGTGCCTACTTTGTAGGTATAAAGACTTTCTGCCACGTTGTAGATGATGTTCAATCCTGCTGCCTCGTAGCTATCAGCGGGATCTAACGTTCTAGGCTTTAGGGTGGTACCGATGACGATTCTACCATTTCTGGGGGGGTTATTGTTGGTGGTATTGGGATTTTGTTGCCGGTTGCTGTTACAAGCCACGATGAGGGTAAAACAGAGGAAGGCCAGGGCAAGGTATTTTAAAATCCGTTTTAGGGTTTTCATGGGCACTATCTCGCACATATCTATAGCCTTGTTAAATTTTGACATAAGGGGGGTGCGGGGGATTGGGGGAGCGCTCCTTTTCAAAATTTGTTACCCTAAAAAGAGATAATGAACAAATGTAAAGAAATTATAAAGATTGTTAATGTTTGTCAACTATAGCCTATCAAAGAAGCTGAAAGAGGTAATAGAGGAGAAACTGTTATTTGGCAATAGGCTAACCCCGGAATTAGTAGCCATTTTGACGGTGTATTTTGTGCAGGGGATTTTGGGGTTGGCGAGACTGGCGGTTAGTTTTTTCCTGAAGGACGATTTACACTTGTCACCGGCACAGGTTTCTCTGTTAATGGGTATAGCAGCCCTTCCCTGGGTGACAAAGCCTTTCATTGGCTTTTTTAGTGACGGGAGGCCTATTTTTGGCTATCGTCGTCGTAGTTATCTGGTGTTATCAGGTTTATTGGGGGTGTTGGCATGGCTGAGTTTAGCCACTGTTGTGAATGACCTAATAGGGGCTATCATAGCCATTTTAGGCACCTCCTTATCAGTGGCTATGAGTGATGTGATTGTGGATTCGGTGGTGGTGGAGAGGGCCAAGTCTGAATCACTAGCGAAAGCAGGTTCACTACAGTCACTGACATGGGGGTTTTCTGCCTTAGGGGGGATTATCACTGCCTATTTCAGTGGTTGGTTGTTGGAATACCTCAGCAACAGGCAGGTATTTTTGATAACAGCCTGTTTTCCCCTGTTAGTGGTAGCGGTGGCTTGGTTAATTTTGGAGAAACCCGTAAAGCCGGTGGACTTTTCCTGGCAGATTAGGCAATTATGGGACACATTTAGGCAGAAATCGATTCTTGCCCCTGTTACCTTTATTTTCCTATGGCAGGCTACTCCTAGTGCCGACTCTGCCTTTTTCTTCTTTAGCACCAATGAGTTAGGCTTTTCCTCGGAATTTTTGGGGAGGGTGAGACTGGTTACAAGTGTTGCCTCCCTGTTGGGGATATGGTGTTATCAGAAGTGGCTAAAACATCTTTCTTTCAGGGTGGTATTGGGGGGTGGGGTGGTATTATCTTCCCTGTTAGGGATGACGACTCTAATTCTGGTCACCCATCTTAACCGCCAATTAGGGATAGACGACCACTGGTTTAGTCTAGGGGACAGTTTAATTTTAACAGTGGTGGGGCAAATTGCCTTTATGCCCGTTTTAGTATTATCTGCCCGTCTTTGTCCGGAGGGGATAGAAGCCAGTTT
The DNA here is from genome assembly GCA_030549855.1 of Cyanobacteriota bacterium SRBZ.bins.94.201705. GTDB lineage: Bacteria > Cyanobacteriota > Cyanobacteriia > Cyanobacteriales > Cyanobacteriaceae > DVEF01. Next base: position 14,123 of record JAUQQP010000043.1, on the reverse strand, counting down.
TTTTGCCCTGTTGATGTCCATTTATAACCTTGCCGGGTTAATTTCCCACGAGGGGGGGGCATTGTTAACCCATCTGTTGGGGATAACAGAAAAGGATTTTGACAATCTCTGGTTGCTGCTGGTAATTACTAACCTATCTACCCTCCTGCCGCTGCCTTTAATCCACTTCCTTCCTGCGGGCGACACTCAACCAATGGCTCATCCTGAAAATCTGCCTCCTTCTGAGATTTACGAACATCATACCCCTGGGTTAGGCGGCCAGATTTTACCAGAAGTCTTGGTGGATGTAGATTTCTCTCCTTCCTCTTTTCCTCCAGACAAGCCTTCCCACCGATAACCCCTATTCCCCCCTTATCTATCCCCTTGGCAAAAGGGGTTTTTCCGTGCTAGGATGGGCTAAAATGGTGTTGGCAGGGGGGATGTTGCTGCGGCGGTGTTTTTTGCCATCTTTTTATTTGATAGAAATAAGCATTAAAGGAGATAGCTAAAAGGGGAAAAAAGAGTGTAAATGAGGGAGTTGGCCGGCTTGTAATTGCAATTTATATTAAACAGTATTTCCCCTAGGACCAGCTTTGATATTATATTGTTCATGGGCCAGAAAAATACAAAAAATACATGATATGAACATAGACGCCATAGTAGACGAGGGAGAGAGGGAATTATTGCCCACCTTTGCCCAGATAGACCAACAGGTAAAATACCATCTAGAGAGGATTTTAAAGGCTTTCCGAGACAACAAAGTGGGAGTACATCATTTTGCCAGTGTAAGCGGCTATGGCCATAATGACTTGGGGAGGGAAGTGTTGGACAGGGTGTTTGCCCAGGTGTTTGGTGCGGAGAGTGCGGCGGTAAGAGTGCAATTCGTCTCTGGCACCCATGCTATCGCTTGTTGTCTATATGGTATACTGCGACCAGGTGACGAGCTGTTGGCAGTGGCAGGGCCTCCCTATGATACCCTGGAAGAGGTGATAGGGATAAGGGGTGAAGGCCAGGGGAGTCTAAGGGAATGGGGGGTAAAATATCGACAACTGCCTCTTACCCCTTCTGGTGTTATCGACTGGCAGGCTTTGGCTACCGCTGTCACCCCGCAAACAAAACTCGTGTTTATCCAACGCTCTTGTGGTTATTCTTGGCGACAGAGTTTGTCCATAGCAGATATTGAACAAATTGTCAAGATAGTAAAACAACAAAATCCCAACACCGTCTGCATGGTGGACAACTGTTATGGGGAATTCATCGAAAAAAATGAGCCAACGGCGGTGGGTGCGGATTTGATGGCGGGGTCTTTAATCAAGAATCCAGGGGGTACAATTGTTACAGCGGGGGGATATGTGGCGGGCAAGGCGGAGTTGGTGGAAAAAGCCTGTTGCCGTCTGACTGCCCCAGGGATTGGCAGCAGTGGCGGGGCTACCTTTGACCAAAATCGTCTGCTGTTTCAGGGGTTTTTCCTGGCGCCTCAAATGGTGGCAGAGGCAATGAAAGGCAGTCACCTCATTGCCTACGTCTTCTCCCGCCTGGGTTATGAGGTTAACCCTCTTCCCTTTGTCCCCCGTCGTGATATTATCCAAGCTGTTAAGTTGGGTACCCCTGAGAAATTAATTGCCTTTTGTCGTGCTATACAACGTAATTCTCCAGTGGGGGCTTATTTAGACCCAATACCAGCCCAAATGCCGGGGTATGAGAGTGATTTGGTGATGGCGGGGGGTACTTTTATTGATGGTAGTACGTCTGAATTCTCGGCAGATGGACCCCTACGCCCCCCCTATATAGTATTTTGCCAAGGGGGCACCCATTGGACTCATGTGTCTATTGCCCTTAGGGCTGCCCTGAAGGCCATTGTAGACTAGGGATTGGCAATGGGGCTAAGTTTCAAATCCGGGTAGTCTTCTTGTATTTGGTTCAGATTCCAGGTATTGCGGAATAATATTACTGGCCTATTACGAGAGTCCTTCACAATCATGGTGTTAAAGAGACGCCCCACCTTCTTCAAGGCTTCCCAACCGTCTACCACCCAACGGGCAACAGTAAAGGGGAGAGGCTCAAGGTTTGTTTCTACATTGTACTCACTGGATAGGCGATATTGTACCACTTCAAATTGTAATTGTCCCACGGCAGCAAGGATAGGGTCCCTGATAAACTCGTCTACAGCATACATGATTTGGATGGCCCCTTCCTCTTGTAACTGGGCAATGCCCTTTTGAAATTGTTTGAATTTGGAGGGATTGGGGTTTTTGATGTAGGCAAACAACTCGGGGGAGAAGGAAGGTATCCCCTCATATTCTATCCTCTGCCCTAAGTAAATGGTATCCCCTATGGCAAATATCCCTGGGTTGTTTAGGCCGATTATATCCCCCGGATAGGCTTCTTCTATGGACTTTCTTTCCTGGCCAAATAGTTTCTGGGGATGTGACAATCGTATTGTTTTTCCTAATCGGGCATGGTGGACTGTCATATCCTTTTCAAATTTACCAGTGCATACCCTGACAAAGGCCACTCTATCCCTATGTTTGGGATCCATGTTAGCCTGTAATTTAAACACAAAACCGGAAAAGTAGGGGTGGGTTGGCTGTAATTCTCCTATATTGCATTTGCGGGGGGTGGGAGGCAGGGCATATTCCAAAAAGGATTCTAAAAACAGACGCACCCCAAAATTAGTCATGGCACTACCAAAAAATACTGGCGTCATCTTGCCGGCATGGACTTCTTCTAGATTGAAGGGGCATCCCACCTCGTCTAATATCTCCAATTCTTCCCGCAGTTTACAGTATAACTGAGGCTCAATATAGTCTTTTATCCGCAAGTCTTCCTCTGGGATGACAATCTCCTCTGCCTGTTTACTCCCATGGGCTACCCTTTCAAACAGATAATAACTGCGGGATAGGCGACAAAATACTCCTCTAAAGGTATCTCCACTGCCTATAGGATAGTTTACTGGGTAGGTTTTCAATCCCAATTCCCTTTCAATTTCATCCAACAACTCCAGTGGTTCCCTTCCTGGTCTGTCTAACTTGTTTACAAACGTAAATATAGGTATTCCCCGCATCTTACATACTTCAAACAGCTTACGGGTTTGAGGCTCCAATCCCTTGGCAGCGTCGATTAGCATCACCGCGTTGTCTGCGGCGGCTAGAGTGCGATAGGTATCTTCGCTGAAGTCTTGGTGCCCTGGGGTGTCTAATAGGTTAATACAATAGTGTTTATATTCAAACTGTAGTACCGTGGAAGTGATAGAAATACCCCGTTGTCTCTCCAACTCCATCCAGTCGGAGGTAACCCGTTTTTGTTCACGTCTAGCCTTTACCGCACCAGCTTCCTGAATGGCACCCCCATACAGCAGCAGTTTTTCCGTGAGGGTGGTTTTGCCGGCGTCTGGGTGGGAGATGATGGCAAAATTCCTCCTCCTCCCAATCTCTTGTTTTAATTTCTCCTCTGGTGTGATGGACATAATTCGTTTCCTCTTCTAAAGGGGCAGACTTATCATTTTAACAACTAAAATTGCGGCCGCAACCAAAACAGACCTAATCTATTTATTGTTACTTTTTTTTGCTTTTTTTGAGGATATAATTGAACTTTTCCTTTAGACATTGTACCATAATATAGAAGAGTAATGGGGATTATATGGCAAGGAAAAAGACTGAGCAGGAAATCGCCCTTGAAGAGGAAAGATTAAAACAAATACACCTGCTTTTGGAACAGTTATTCAAAAGAGAAGAAGTGACAGCCAAGGCAATTGTTGGTTGTTTGTACGACATTGCCACCATTAATCTGATTAACAAGTATATACCTTTTTGGGGAGTTAATCCTACTGTCAAATATCTTACTCGTTTTCCCCGTCCTCTTGCCCAGTGGTTGGGGGTAAAATTGTATCTACAACCAAAATGTCCCAAACTAATAACAGACTGGCTTTATTCCCTAGTAGAATTTCCGCCTCAGCCACCAAAGTCAGATTCCTCCCCCCAGGTGGTGACTACTGATTCATCGGTTATCCTGGAAAAAAACCTACAGGAAATTAAGTCTCTCCGGCAGAAGGTGCAATTGTTAACCGGTACACTTATTACCACAGTGGTGGTGTTTACTGGCACTTTTTTTTGGATTGCCTACAATCTGCACCTCAATCCCATAGAATTACTCTCCCTTCCTTCTTCTTCTAATAAAAGTGAACGGGTTTTATTCCCCGTTAGGTAGAAGTTTTTTTTAGTCCAAAATTAGCTTGATAATGGACAAATCGTCATTAAAATTAGGGGATTTATTGATGGCTTTAATCTGTTCTATCATCCTGTCTAAATTTCCCTGGTGTTGTCTGTGATTTTCTAGTAGCAGATTGAGGAAATTGGTCAAGCCAAAAACAGTGCCATTTTCCTGGGGAATTTCATAAATACCATCACTGAAAATGTATAAAAAACTGTCTGGAGGAATCTGACATACCCTTTCCTCAAATTGGACATCCTCAATCATGCCAATGGGCAAACCGGGGGTGTGCAATGTCTTGTATTGCCACTGTTGTCCCTCCTTATAGATTAACACCGCGGGGGGATGTCCAGCAGAGGCATAGGCTAACTCCCTGGTGTTGACATTATAAACCCCATACCATATAGTAAAATAATTGGGGCGCTCTCCGTCTATTTGAAAAAGCCTATTTAACTCCTCTAAAATCGTCCAAGGCAGATAGGGGTCTGTATTATACAAAGAGTTGTTGCGTACTAGATTTAACACTGATACGGACAACAAGGCGGAATGAATCCCATGTCCGGCTACATCTAACAAATAAACTACAAAAGTCTCTTCATCCAACCAGTAGTAGTCAAAGATGTCCCCCCCCAGTTTAGCACAGGGGATGAATTTCTGTTCCACCTTGATGCCCTGTTTATCGGGGGATGGCAGCAGTGACAATACATACTCTGAGGCTATTTGTAGTTCCGATTGTAGCAACAAATTAGTGGCTTTTAGTTCCTCTTCTGCCCGTTTTCTTTTGACAAACTGTCCAATTTGAGCCCCTAGTTTAGCTATATCTTTCAACAGTTCGTAGTCATATTCTATAGGCCTGCGGGAGTAAAATGCCATTAATCCTATGTTTTCTTCCCCACTTTTAACGGCAAACAGAAACACCAGTCTTATTTTCCTACAGTTGGGGTAGCATAATAGTTTTTGGCTATCTAATTCCTTTTCGTCGTAGTTTATATCCCATCTCCCCCAGGGAATTGGTTTTACTTCCTCCTCTCTCTTCTTAACTATCTCCAATATTTCTGGTTCATTAATATACCATAGATTCTGAGGGTAAACCAAATTTTCTCCCGGTTTTAATTCCCAGTAATCAGCTATTTCTGCCCCTATATTTCTTCCTAGGGTTTCCAAAATTTTTTCGATTCCCTCCTTTTGGGTTTCTGCCTCAGCCAAGATCTTAATTATATCCCTTTCAATGGCCTGATATTGTTCAATTCTCTTTCTGTCAGTAATGTCATTAATAGTACCAGAAATGCCGACGATTTCCCCATTAGTAACAATAGGAGAAGCAGAAATTCGCATCCAGCCGAAATTGCCGGTGGGTTTGACATAACGCACCTGACATCTTTGGGGGGGCGTATTTTCTTCTGCCTGCAGGAGGGATTGCCAATAATTTTTATAGATTTTTTGATCCTCAGGATAAATATAAATCAAAAGAGGTTTTCCCAAACAGGATTCCGGAGGCAAACTGGTTAATTCCTCCCAGGCGGGATTGAGAAATGTTAGTTTCCCCTCCTTATCGGCATAGAATATTACTTCCTTCAGATTTTCCACCAAAAGACGGTATTTTTCTTCACTCTCTTTTAAGGCTTTTTCTGCTTTTTTTACCTCTAACAAATAGCGAAGACGACGACACAATACTGCCGGATTAATGGGTTTGGTAAGAAAATCGGTGGCACCTACCTCATAGGCTTGATTTACCGATTCAAAATCATCCAATCCTGTTATCATCAGAATGGGGGTGTCTTGATACTGGGGGGATTGTCTCAAACTGCGACAACATTCAAACCCGTCCATTACTGGCATCAGGGCATCCAATAGTACCATGTCTGCTTTTATATGAGAGGATAAATCCAGGCATTCTTTCCCATTTTCCGCCTCTATCACTTCATAGCCATCTTTTCTCAGAATTCTACTGAGGTATTTCCTACTGGTAGACTCGTCATCGGCAATCAGGATTACATTTTTTCTCTCACTGGGTTTGGACATGGAAAGGCACACGGGCAAAGAGGATGATAAAATTTTCTTCCGAGAGAGTACAAAAACAAAATCATTCCACGGTGGCTCCTGACAGACAATTATATACCCTAATGGAACTGGTTAACTACCACTGTTATTGAGTTTAATACCTGGCTGTGTCCCTTACCCATCTGCCTATTTGGACCCTATTTTAAGAAAATTAACGAAAATTTTTGTTATCCTATAGGTAGAGATTTTGGGGAGAAAAAGAGATGAGGAAGGGCTTTACTCTGTCTTTTTTTAACGGCTTTGGCAGTTTGATGCGCAGTCTCGGTGTGGCTTTGATGAAATTTGGCCCTATTTATGTTCTCATTTTTATTGCTTATGGAGACAAATTTTTGCCCTCTCCTCTCAAACAGTGGAGTTATAACACTAGGACTACAATCAATAGTGTCCTAATAGGCTCTGTAAATTTAGAGGGTTTAAGGAATACAAAATATAATAACAAAAGGGCAGACCAGATTGTGGATGAGTATATGAATAAAAAATAAGGGGAGAAGGGAACTTTTGTTGGTAATAATACGTCGGCTGGCCTAGGGTTTAGGGGGAAAATGCCATGAAAAAAAAGTATCGAAAAAGTCTGTTTTACTGTCTCGTATCCCTCACCATTGCCATCAGTATTGTCGTCACCAACCTTCAAGTAAGTCAGGCAATACCCTGGGGAGAGTTGATATTTAGGGGGATTCAGTTTATTCAAATCAGCAACCTTTCCGAGAAACAAGAGGTAGAAATAGGCAAACGTATCCGAGAAGGACTATTATCCCAGGGTAAGATAAGATTATACCAGGACCCGGAACTAGCAGCCTATGTGGCGGAAATAGGGGGGCGACTGGCAAAGGTGAGTAAAAGGCCAAATCTGCCCTATAGTTTTGAGGTAGTAGACGACTCCCAAATCAATGCTTTTGCCACTATGGGGGGGTTTGTCTACCTGAATACGGGATTGATTGCCGCCGCAGACAATGAGGCACAATTAGCTAGTGTAATTGCTCATGAAATAGGACATATAGTAGCACGTCACTCCCAAAAGAAATTACAGCAACAGGCAATTACTCAGGGTTTGTTAACAGCAGCTGGCCTGGAACAGTCCAAACTGGTACAATTGGGGGTTACTCTTGCCGTCAGCCTCCCCTATAGCCGCAAAGACGAAATGGAAGCCGACAGTTTGGGTTTGGAAATGCTACAGGCTGCTGGTTACGCCCCAGGTGCTATGGTTGATTTCATGAATAAACTAGCCCAGCGAAGTAAAAACAATTTCCCCTCCTGGCTTAGTACACATCCTGCCGCCGTAGAAAGGGCAAAGGCTTTACAACAGAAAATCCCCTCCCACCTCGCCTATCAAGGAGATGGTTTGGACGAGAATTACTACCGTTACCGTACCCGTTCTCTCCGGCCTCGTTAAGGCGTCTCTAGTCCATTGTACACCCTGTTGTCCTTTTTTTTTCGCCAGCGTGTTAAATTTAGTAAAGAATAATATTAAAAAATGTAAAATAAAAGACAGAATACTTGACAAAGTTGACGTTTTAATATCCATGTGTTAGCTTAAAAATAACAGGCTAAATGGAGGGATGGGATATGGAACTATCAGGGAATCTCACTCTAGAACAACAGTTTAAGTTGCAGGTGTTGAAGGAGCAAGTAAAAAAACTGAGTAAAGAGGAGGCACAAGAGTATCTGATTGAGCTTTTCCGTCAAATGATGGTAAAAGACAATCTTATCAAGCAGATTCTCAAAAATGTCTAACAAAACCCCGAAAAAAGGGGTAGGATGTTTTTCCTCACTCTCCTTACCCCCCGACAAAACCGCTTATACATTCACTCGATCCTATTCTAACCCCTTTTCCCCCCTTCTCCCCAGTGCTGTTAAACATTTTCCCCTTCCATATACAGTCATGGGGAGGTAAGCTAGGAGGGGATTATGTCAATTTCACGGCAACAGGGTTTAGTAAAGAATGTGGGGGGTTAGTCATCAGGGGGGAGTGGCCATTCTAACTCCTTTCTTGTAAGCCAGTGACGGTTTCTCCCTTGGAGGTTGTCGTCGCTTGCGTGATATTGAAAATGTATTAGCTGCCGACTATGACTTTTTAGGGAGGATTTGTATCTGCTGCCTTGAGGCATTTGATTTAGACAGGGTTTATCTTCATGCCCACTCTATTGCCTTAACATTTCTTACTATTGTGCCAGAAAAACATTGTGCCAGAAAAAGTATAAAGGGCTATTCTAGTTTATAATGGCAGTTACACTTATAATCCCGTTGCCTTTAATCTTTTCTACAAGGCGAGGATTTTTGTGGTAAAATGCTGGGGGCAGTGGCTTTTAAAATTCTTCTTTGCTAACGGGATTTTTATGTCTAGGTTTTTCCACCAGCCTCTACCCAGAGAGGGGGTTTATTCAGGGTTTTTGGAGTATTTTCTCTTGGCAGAAGAAAAGGCAGCTATTAACACTATTTTTTCTGCCGTTAATCGGGGAAATGTGGAGATAATGCCTCGTCGTTTTGCCCAAATTTCTCCCCCACTTTAACGATTTCCGGGGAAAAAGACAAAATGATGCCTGCCTCTGTTGCCAAGGAAGTGGTGGCTTTAAACAGGGAAAATATTGTCTATCACGGAATACCCAACACCTGACATTTTCCCCCTACTAGAGGCGTCAAGTCAATATATCAATGCCGTCATAGACTTTCTCAATTCCTCGTCACTGAGTTTATCTGATTTCACTAATGCTGGTATATGTCTGCCAGTTTTTCTCATCCATTTTCCCCCTACTGTCTGAGTGGGATTATCTACAACTTGATTTTTCAGTCTCTCCCCTCTACCGACATCCCTTCTAATCTTCCCCTCTGTTTATCTCGGGATACAACTTCCTTTACCTATAAGACTCCCTTAGGGAATTTTTTGCCGTTATCCTCCCTCCAAAAAATTTGTCTTTTCTGTCAACAACACTATAGTCTCTTCCACATCAAGGCTACTATATCCCATGACGCCTGGTTGGAGTTTACCCTATATCCCCCTGTTATTAGTCAATGGCTGAATGCAGTTATCTCATTAACTAGAATAACTGATTACTACAACCCCACTGCCACAGCCAAGGCTACCATCACCCACAGCAATAAGCAGAAGAAATTGCAGTTTATCCACTATTATACCCATGCTCGTTGTTGTTCCATCCTAAGGGATGCCCATTTACAACAATTGATTGTTTTGGATAATCCGGATTTCCCAGTCAACCAGTGGCAGCTGTTAAAACCTACCCCCATCGACTACACCTGTCTAGATTTATCAGACTCTTATGAGGCTTTCTTGGTGAGGCAAATAGTCAAAATAAGTGAAATGATATACAAGCAAATTAGTTTTTCTCTTGCCACTATTGACAATCTAGGTAAGGCCATTTTAGATGTAGAGTGTCATTGTCGAATCTGGGGAGAAACTCTCAAAAAACACAAGAATATATCTATTGCCAGACTGGGATTGTTGGTTATTGCCCTTAGATTCTATCAGTTTCTAGTCTATCACCACTACCACACCCAATTGCCCCCTGAGATTTAAAAACCTGTTTTGGATTTGAAGAGTCGGGTGGGGGATTTGTGTCAGTTTTTGTATCAGCACTAGACCTACCCCTACAGTTGCATGTTTGATTTTACCAAAAAACAAGCCAGGTCATCTGTTGTGTCTTATACTACTATATGCCTGTTGTCGTTTCCCGATGTAATTATTCAATGCCAGTGACTGACAGCTTTATAATTCTAGTCTGTAATGGGGCTGAGTATAAAACAGTAAAACGTGGTTTGAGGAATACAAGTCTATATGACAGAATCATCCCCATACCCATAGGCATCCAGGCAGTATATCGCTTTTTGGAGACATCGAATATAGACAGAAACAAACCAGTTATACTGCTGGGATTGGCGGGGAGTTTGTCAAAAGAATACTTGGTGGGGGATGTGGTAGTTTATGACAGTTGTTGTTATTTAGAGAAAGGGGAGTTAATCACTAAATCCTGTAATGAGAGGCTAAAAGACTATCTTGTCAGACGAATAAATGCTTCGGCAGTCAGGGGGATTACCAGTGACATTTTACTTTCAGAGTCTAGCCAGAAAAAAAAACTTTTTCAACAGTCTCAGGCTGTGGTAGTAGATATGGAAAGTTTTGCCATTTTAAGTTATTTTGCCACTGCGGCGGTTGTCAGAGTTATTAGCGATGGGGTGGATGATAATCTTCCTCAGTTAAACCAGGCTATCACTGCTACGGGAAGACTGGATGGAGTGGGAGTGTTTTTTGCCTTTTTAAAACAACCGGCAAAGGGAATCACACTTATCAGAAATAGTATCATAAGCCTGAAAAAACTAGAAGCAGTTGTGAAGCAGTTGAGGGGATAGGGAGGGATAGGAGGTAGGGGATAGGGGATGGGGGATAAAGATTAGGTATGTAAGAAGCAGGAGGCTTGCCTTTTGGAGGGTGGTAAAATGGGGTTTATCTTCCCCCTATCGATTCAGATAGATGTCAGACAACCGATTCCTACACCAACAGACAACAGCCAGTGACAGCTGGCAACCGGGGTAATGTAGGGTTTTATGGCAACAAATCCTAGTAGGAAATAGTCTAAAGGGAGAAAGGCAATTGTCGGGGGGTTTTTGCTTACACTCCAGACAGACACGATAAAACTAATCCCCCTTCCAACAGACAAATATTAGAAAAAACATTGGACAGGGAATCTGTACTGGTGGTATAGTAGTGGTTTATTCATTCTAACATGGCCTATCCCGGTGAAGAATACCAGGCGAGATTGTCCCAGTATAGTATATAATCACCCCTGGAAACCGACTGGGGGTATGTTTTTGTGGGTGGATGTTTTTCTGCCTTTTTTTCGCCTTGGGAAATATTTTTCCCCCGGAAGACTAGAAGAGTCTGTGAGATGTATTTTTTGCGGCGTGAAACCGGCAACTGTCTATTAATGCCACCACTTCTTGCCATTTTTGGCTTATTTGCCACAATAACTGACAAGAGTATTTAGACTGACGACACACACTCCTTAGACAGCATAATAGCAGTTATCAGAGGGTTACCATCGCCATAGGCTGATTCCAATGGGTGTTGGAAGGTGTTTTTTGCCTCTCTGCAACGGCTGGCAAAATCGGTGAAACTGCTAACCGGGGTAGTTGTTGAGAGATTTTCAACAGTTGGCATCAACATATCAAGCCTGACTAGTATTCCTTTTGCTTTGGCAAAATCTCAGAAGGGGGAGGTTATTGCGGGAATTGAATGTTTCTGTCTTAGGTGGTTATCGGGATGTTTTCAACGGTTAAGATAAACAGCGACAAACTGACTAAAATTCCTCTTACCCTTGGGAAATCCCGTCTAGCAACTGGTATTCCCTTTTCCCCTGGAAAGTCTTATCCAATGGCAAAAGGAAAGAATTAGATTGAAAAATGTCTATTGGGGAAGGTAGTAGTTGTCAGGGGGTGTTTTCTCAATGACAGTCTTGTAACAGATATTTTTGCCTTTCTGTAATCCGGCAGTGACGATGGCAAGCAACCGCGAGGGAGGATTAAATAAACTGATGGGGGATAGTTTAAAGCCGGAAGGGAAAGCCATGGTGGGGGTTATTTTTACCTTAAGTTGAGACAAACATTATAAAAATAATTACTATTTTCAGTATAAAACGGGGAGTATTTTGGCCTTTGTGTGAAGACACAGGGGGGTAAGACTAGCAGGGATAGGGGTGTAAAGTGTGAAAGAAATAGAGGCAACTGTCAGGGGAGGGAATACCAACTGAGGAAACCGATTAAACCCTACACTGGGATACTTTCTTATAAAAAAAGCAATCCAAGCAATGCAGGTGTGATAATTAGACTAACAGCAAACACTAGGGGAGATGTCTTTCGCCGGGGGGGGAGTAACTGTGAGAAGGGATAGACATCAGAAAACTACAATATCTCCCCTTGAAGCAACTATAAGCCAAAAGAGACATGGAAAAACCACAATGCCTACCCTCTCTAGACAGTGACTATAGCTAAGAGAAACATCAGAAAACTATAATGCTTTTGGCAGGTAACCACAGGCAAAGGTAGACATCAAAAACTACAATGCCTATCTTTGTGGTAACTGTCAGGAAACCAAAATGTCTACTGGAGGAATGGTTTTTGGGGTAGAGGAGGATTTTTTGCCTTGGGGGATAAACCTGCTAACCACTAATAACCACTACTAAATACAAAGCCTTAGTCGCCACTGTTATGCTGCAATTGAATATCTCTGTCTAAAAAAGGTGGTTGCAGTTTATTTCCAACGGCAGGGATAAACGTCTCAAGGCTAACTGATATCCCTTTTACCTTGGAAAAATCTAATAAGGCTTTTGCCTGTATGAATGAAATGGCAGACAACAAAGTTAAACTAACAACCCCTGTCAAGTGATATTCGGTTTTTTCCTTCCTGGAATTCAATGATGGTTATGGAATGATACTCTCTTTTTGCCTTTTATAAAGCTGACATCTGTGGTGTGACTCTATTAGTGGGATGACAGTGATAGAAAGATACTATTTTTTGCTTTTCACAAACCCAAAAGTTGTTGAGTGTACTATTTTATTGTCTTTCTGTAACCCCACTAACGGCAACGGCAGGGAAGAAGTGGAAAGAGGAATATTCTAGGAGGGAAAATTAAGCCGGTAAGTAGTCTAGTCAGCTTGAGAAAATTATAGGCAATTGTAGGGGGTATATTTACTAAATAACTGACACAAACATCTAATCAGCTGACTTATCTTCTGGTTTCCGTTTTCCCTGGCAGACAACAAAGGCAGTCAAACTGATAAACTTTAATTTAAAAAACTGGAAACAGTTGTTAGGAATATTCTTGCCGACAAAAGCCGTAGGGGGGAATTATACCGTCAATCAAAACAAACGCAAAACACGGAATGATTGGTTAGAGGCATTTCCACACTCCAGTAGTCAATATAAACATTTAGCAACTGACTGCAGTCTTTGCCAGACGAAGATGTTTTCCAGTCGTCTAAGGCTGCTGGCAAGAGTATTTATAATAACATGCCAATTTTAGTCTGCCCACTAGCCCCTGTCAAGGGATGGAATTGACTAGATATTTTTGCCTTGTGGTAATGGTAGACAGTAGCCGCAGGCAGTCAGACTGGCGAGAAAAACGAGTATGCCTGAGACAAATGGAGATGGCTGTTGGGGTAGCAACTGGGAAACCGACTAGACTGTCTGGTGAAAAGTGTATAAGGATGTTGACTGTTTGGCAGAGGAATTCAGAGGGATTAGACTAGAAAAAACCCTAGTAGAGTTTCATAACAGCCGGGAGGATACCCCTAGTGGAGGAAATGTCTTCCTGGTGGAAAAAATAGCATAAAACCTGGAGAGAGTATAGGCTTCCTTCAGGCATCAGGGGATAGCATATGGTGAAGAATAAACCTCTAGAAATAGTGGCAGATGTCTGGCATACCAGTGGAGGGTTTTGTTGGCTTTTTTGCAGCCGACAACTGCCTACAGGAGGCGAAAGACACCTTTACTGACAACCGACACAAACGTCAGGCAACCAATTAATGATACTTACTTATGGCTACTGGGATGTTTGCCGCCAAATAGAGGAAATTTCTTACTGGTTTAAAATGGCAGAATCTAATAGTAATCTTCGTCTTACAAAGATATCAGAATAACAGCAGACAGCAAGGGGAAAAGAGAGGTTAACCCGGGGAAGTAGTTGTCAGGCAGACAGACACCAGTAAACCACAATGCTTCCCCTTGGCAGTAACTATTAAGGCAAGACAGACACCAGTAAACCACAATGCTTCCCCTTGGTAGTAACTACAAGACAAGGCAGACACCAGTAAACCATCATGCCTTCCCTTGGTAGTAACTACAAGGCAAGGCAGACACCAGTAAACCA
>JAUQQP010000012.1 GCA_030549855.1 Cyanobacteriota bacterium SRBZ.bins.94.201705 | reverse complement strand
CAACAGCTCCACCTGGGAAGACTTGTTTAACAACCAGGCAGTAAAGGCTTGGGGGTTGGCTTCAATGAGGAATTTCAGGATGCTATCGTAACTCATTTAGTTGCTGTTTTCTCTTTCCGGTATTTTATCCCCTTTGTTTCCCTTTATTTCCCCCGGTTTACAATCCAAAACTCAGCTTTTAATAGCCGTCGGTGTTAGCAAATTCCTTCGTTGCGTGGATTTGGGATTTATTATGTTTCTCTGCTAAGATAGGGGAGAGTTGGTCACTATAATGCTAGCAAATTCCTTCGTTCTTTTACATGAACGGCAATACTGCTATATTCTACGATGTGGAAAATCTTTTAAAGGGCTATAATTTGGAGCCAAAATGTTTTAGTAAAATCTCTCTGAGAAACATATTCCAGGAGATAGTTAAAATTCCGCAAGTAGGAAGAGTATTAGTGCAAAAAGCTTATGCTAATTGGAGCGACTCTCGTCTTTCTTTCATGAAAAAAGAGATAAACGAATTGGGGATTGAACCTGTGCAAGTTTTTGGTTTCTCCTACTATCAAAAGAAGAATGCCGCCGACATACAACTAGCAGTAGATGCCATCGACTTGGCCTATGTGAGAAAAAATATTGATGTTTTTGTTATTGTGTCTGGAGATGGCGGTTTTTCTGCTGTAGCCAGAAAATTACACGAATATGGAAAATATGTTATTGGTTGCGGTTACAAGTCTTCCACCAATCAGGTATTGGAATCCATTTGTGACCAGTTTATCACAATAGAAGAGCCTGACAAAGAAAACAGCGATGGGAATAAAATCCTTGAGGAAGATAAAAGGGAATCAGAAAAGACACAAATCACTCATCCCCTCATATTAAGAATGTCAAAATCCTTGGAGAGAATATCATCTGACAATAGAGAGGAAATTATCCAACATTCCCTCAAAATACTGCAATGGTTTACTGAAGATAAAGAGGCAGCTAAACAACTATCTAACTCCGGTATTTATGTTTCGGTAGTCAGAGAAGCTTTTAAATACGGTATACAAGATTTTCACCCGGCAAAGGTGGGATTTGCTAAATTTGTTAAATTCCTCCAGTACATTTGTCGTAACACAGATTTGCAAATATTAGCTGCCGAAAATTGTCAGGCCAAAATTGCCTTTCGTAATGCCATTATTGAAGACTTCTATCCTCTCCCAACTCTGGATGACAATTTTGTCCACTCCCCTGAAAATTATAAGGATATTCTGGGGATTCAAAAACCCCGGATTCTAGTTATTGACTCTGAAGATTTTTTGAAGATTACCGCAACGCTTACCATCCTATCAGAAGAATATACTTTGACTAGCGTTTTGGAAAAAATTAATCAAAAATACCCGGAAATTAAAAGCAAAACCCTCAGCGACTGTCTGAATTCCCTGGTTAATATAGAGGTATTGTCTTGTCAGGAGAAAGAAAACAACCAGAAATTTTTCAGACTCAAAGAGGAATTTCGGGAACACAAGAGTATTATCAAAAAGTATAAAGAATCTATTTACAATAAGCTATCAAAAATATTGGGAAAAGACTTGAGAGAAAATGTAATTGAACAAATGATTCTAGACTGTTAAAATCACAACAAACAACCCCTTTCCCCCTACCAGACTTTCCTTTGGTCATGATAAAATTAACAAAGAGAAACATTTATTAGCAATTTTTAACAATATAGGGGAAGTATGGTAAAAAAAGTAATCAAAACGGAAGAGGAATGGAGGGCAATCCTAACACCGGAGCAATTTGAGGTAACACGGAAACACGGTACAGAAAGGGCTTTCACAGGCCAGTATTACAACTTTAAGGGCAGGGGCATATACAAGTGTGTATGTTGCGGCAACGAGTTGTTTTCCTCCGAGGCTAAATACGATTCTGGCACAGGCTGGCCCAGTTTTTGGCAACCCATTAGGGAGGATAGTGTATATTACAAGGATGACTATAGCTACTTTATGCACCGCATAGAAGTGTTATGTAGTGTTTGTGACGCACACCTAGGCCACGTATTCAATGATGGTCCTCCCCCTACCGGTAAACGTTATTGTATTAACTCTGTAGCCCTGAAATTTGAACCAGCTACTGAGGAGAAATAACATAAAAAAATAGTTTAAACCAACATATAACTGTTAAAACATGGTGAAGAAGACATTTTTTCTTCATCATTTTTTATTGCCTCCGCTAAAATGGTTGAAGTAGAGGAAAATACGGATAAGGCTAGCAAAGATATTCTGTAGTATGAGTAAGGTACTAGTAGTAGACGATCTACCCTCGGAATTGGAATTGATAGCCCAGTATTTGACATCTGCAGGTTATCAGGTAACCAAGGCCAGTAATGGGAAGGAAGCATTGGAAAAGGTAATGAAAGACAAACCAGACGCCATTGTGGCTGACTGGATGATGCCAGAGATGGGTGGCTTGGATTTATGTCGTCAACTGAAGAAAAATCCCGAAACTGCGAACATTCCCGTAATAGCTTGTACCGCAAAAGATAGAGAAGTAGACAAGATATGGGCAATGAAGCAGGGAGTGAAAGCCTATATAGTCAAACCCTGTAGCAAGGAAGAATTAGTAAATGCCGTAAAACAAGTATTGGGAGGCTAAGAGGATGGCCATACCCCCCGTTAACCCCCTCCAGATTACCACCCAGGAAAGACTGAGACGGTTACTGCCTCAGCTTTTTAACCCTCTCCAGTCGCCGGGGAGGCTATATCTTCGTTGTAGCATAGGGGAAAACAGTGCCCTTATTGATGTTACTTTTCTTGACGAGTGTTTGTTGCTGGAGGCGGAAAGAATTACACCTATTCCCCAAATGCCTCCCTATGTGATGGGATTAATGAATTCCCGGCAACGGGTATTTTTTGTCGTTGACTTGCCCCAGTTTTTAGGTTTAACACCTCTGCCTTCTAGTAGTCGACGGTATCATATCCTGGTAACGGAGAAAACAACCAGTAGCCACGACTCCTCTTTCTTGGGGTTAGCAGTTAACCGCATAGAGGGGATTACTAGAATGCCATTAGAAGAATCGCCACAGACATCACAGACATCACAGACAACGGCAACTATTCTTTCCCAGTTACCGGAATTATATATTGACTCCTGGCAGACATGTTCCCAGGGGAAACTGCCGGTATTAGACATTCCCCGCATTCTAGAAGAGGTAAGCAAGCAATTTTAACAATCCAACCCTGATTGGAGGATTAGCCGTAAGATGAGACTCAAAAAACCTAAACCCCTAATACTAGCCACTGTCATCGCCGTCAACATTCTGGCAGGAAGTACAACGGTTGCCGCTTCCCTAGCCAGAAATATAAGTCATAAGACTATAGACAAGGCAGAAGCTACTACAGAAGCCACGGTTAAGCAAGACACACTGGTAAGCCAAAATCAACCTACCATTGGCGACGAGACTAAAACCCCAACACCTCCCCAACAAGATAATAGCAGGAAGATATACAAAATTGGCGTTTTGGCGCTAAGAGGCAAGGAAAAGGCACTACAACAGTGGCAGGCTACCGCAGATTACCTGACAAGAGAAGTGCCTTCTGCTGGCGGCTTTGAAATTGTACCCCTAGACTTCCGGGAAATTGAAGAAGCTATCAGAAAGGGTACCATAGATTTTGTCTTAACTAACCCGGGGATGTTTGTGGATTTCGAGCTGGACTATGATATTAACGGCATCGCCACCATGAAAAACAAGAAACTGGGCAAGGTATTAACAGAATTCGGGGGGGTAATTTTCCGGCGAAGAGATAGAAATGACATCCAAACCCTCAAAGACTTAAAAGGGAAAACCATGATGGCGGTAGATGAAAAATCCCTGGGAGGGTGGCAATCCCAGTGGCTGGAAATGAAAAAGGCAGGCATTAACCCCTACAGAGACTTGAAAGAATTGACCTTTGCTGGGGAACATGACAAGGTAGTATATGCTGTAAGGGATGGGAAGGTAGACGTAGGGGCAGTAAGGACGGAAGTCCTAGAGTCAATGGAAAAAGAGGGTAAAATTAAACTGGAGGACTTTGTAGTTATCAACCAAAGAGAAGACTTAGCCGATAGATTCCCTTTTTTGTTAAGCACTGACCTTTACCCGGAATGGCCATTTTCAGCCACCAGAAATACACCTCCTAGGATAGCAGAATTGGTAGCCGCTGCCTTGTTAAAAATGTCTCCCGAAAGTCAGGCAGCCAAAGACGCCGGCATAGAGGGGTGGACAGTACATGGCAATTATCGTAAAGTAGATGACTTGTTTTATGAGCTACAAATAGGACGATATGAATACCTGAGGAAGCTAAACTGGGCAAGGTTTATCCAAAAATACTGGTATATATTCTCCGGAGGGGCAATTTTGCTGGTAGTACTTATCGCAACCTTTATCATCTACCAACAGCAACAGTCTCGTAAGGCGGTGGCAAAACTGGCGGAGGAGAGAAAACAAGACAAGGAAAGACTAGAAAAGGAAATATATCAGCTTATAGAAGAAGTACAAGGGGCGTTAGAGGGAGATTTGACGGTGAGGGCAAGTCTTACCTCCATGGAAATGAGTACAGTAGCAGACTTGTTCAATGCTATCACCGACAGTTTACGGGATATTGCCCTGGAAGCAAGGGTTTCCAGTAGCGAGGTAATGAAAGCCTTAGCAGATAACGCCGAATCTGTGCAAATATTGGCCCATCAGGCGTTGGACGAGTCGAGGAAAACCCGTAATGCCCTAGAATCCATCGAGAAAATGTCAGAAGAGGTAAGCCAGGTAGCCGAGACTGCCAACAAGGCTTCTTTTTTAGCAGAGGATGCCTATCAGGAAACCCAAAAAACTACTACTGTAATGGACGACACGGTAGAGGGGATTTTAAGGGTAAGAGGCACCGTAGCAGAAACCGCAAAAAAAATGAAGCTACTAGGGGAGTCTTCCCAGAAAATTTCCCAGGCAGTATCCATCATCGAAGAAATAGCCCTTAAAACCACCCTCCTGGCCATCAACGCCAGTGTAGAAGCCAGTCGTGCCGGTGAACAGGGACAGGGTTTTACTATAGTAGCAGAACAAGTGGGGGCATTGGCAGAACAATCTACAGAAGCCACTAAGACTATCGCCCAGATGGTGGCAGAAATCCAGCAGGAAACACAAGATGTGGCTGAAGCAATGGAAATGACCGCCGTAGAGGTAGTATATGCCACCAACCAGGTGGAATCGGCTAAACAGAGTCTGAATCAGGTGTTGGAATTGTCTCGTAAGATTGACGAGTTGATGCGATATATCTCCCAATCCACTGCTTCTCAAAAGGAGACGACTCAACAACTTACCATGCTGATGGAAGAATTGGCCAACGAGTCAGAGGAAAGATTAAACCTGTCACAAAAGGTAGGAGAGTCTATCATTTCTACTGCCAATATTGCTAGACAATTACAAGGCGCAGTAGAGAAATTCAAAGTAGAGTAACGGGGAGAAAGTCTATGGATGAACAACAACTGCGTTTAAACTTCCTAGCAGAGGCAGAAGACTGTCTTAACCAGGCGGAATCGGTACTACTCCACCTCACCCAACTACAAACACAGCAGGGGGATATAAAGGAACAACTGGACTTAGCCTTAAGGGCAATCCACTCCATCAAGGGTGGGGCTGGCATGATGGGCTTTTCTACCCTAAGTAAGGCTGCCCACCGTTTGGAGGACTTTCTCAAGATTGTCAGACTACACTATCATTCTACCCCCACCAGTACCCAGGTGGAGAGTCTGTTGCTTGCCTCCATTGACGGGCTGCGGATGATGGTGGAATTGCACTCCCAGGGCAAGGAAATAGAAGAAAGTTGGCTAAAAAAGACCCTAGAGCCCATTTTTGAGCAATTAAGGCAGAATTTAGGCGAACTTACCCCTGAAGATGAACAACGGCTTTTGGCAGAAAAAAATCAAACCTCAGAGGCGTTATTACTCTTTTGCGAAGGGGCTGAACCAGTTGTAGATGAATTGGAAGCAAAAGTAAAGACAATACCTCCAGAAGAAAAAATAGCCGCCTTGCTGTCAGCCTGTGAACAACTGCTGTTTTTGGGGCAAATGGCCGACATAAAAGCCTTTGTGGAATTATGCCAATCCATCCAACAGACGGCTATCCTTACCCCACCCCATCAAATAGACTCCCTCATCCAGGATGCCATCACTGCCTGGCGACGTTCCCTAGGGCTAGTAGTACGTAATAAGATAGATAAAATACCGAAAAGTCTGGAAGAAAAGACAGAAACACCCTCCACGGCAATACAGTCCAAATCCCCAGAGTCTACAGTAGTAACAGAGTCTGCAGTAACAGAAACCCCACCTGTTGAGGGAGAAAACCTGTTAGACAAAGAAACATTAACTCTCAACTTGGAAAATCTACCTCTACCCCTTGAAGGAGAAGAAATAAGCCTAGAAGACTTACAACAGTTACAAAAAGCCCTAGAAATTGTCCAAGTGTCGGAAGAAAAACCCACCCCGGCGGGAGAAGGACAACCCTCCAGTTTACCACCCCCTATTGCCCTATCTCCTTTAGTAAGGGTACCCCAAAAATCCATCTCCCAACTCAACCTCCTTTTGGGTAAAGTAATTTTGGAACGTAACCAGCTTAATTCCTTCCTTCGTCTGTTGGAAGAAAATACTAAACTTTTGCAACA
The DNA here is from genome assembly GCA_030549855.1 of Cyanobacteriota bacterium SRBZ.bins.94.201705. Classification (GTDB taxonomy): domain Bacteria; phylum Cyanobacteriota; class Cyanobacteriia; order Cyanobacteriales; family Cyanobacteriaceae; genus DVEF01. Next base: position 1,306 of record JAUQQP010000012.1, on the reverse strand, counting down.
GAGAATTAATCAGTTAAACCACTGTCATAAGCAGTTGAGAACGTGGTACGACCGTGCTAGCACAGAAGTATACGCCGTAGAGGAGAAAGAGGGGAAAGGGGCAAGCGTCAGTGACTTTGATATCCTAGAAATGGATCGCTACAGTGAATTACATCTTTTCTTCCAGGAGGGGATGGAAACCCTTGTCCAACTACAGGAAGTGGGCACCGACTTGGATTTGAGTTTGGCACAATTAAAACAGTCTGTACAACAGTTGAACTATACCATAAGCGCTATACAGAAGAACACCACTGCCCTCTCCATGCGCCCCTTTGGGGAGTTGGTTACAGGCTTTCCCCGTCTGATAAGAGATTTAAGTGTTAAGTTTAATAAAAAAGTGGAGCTGGTTATCGAAGGGGAGACTACACTATTGGAACGCCCCCTAGTAGAGGCCTTACAAGCACCCCTCAATCACCTAGTCCGTAATGCCTTCGCCCATGGCATCGAGGAGGAGGAAATCCGCATCCTTGCTGGTAAACCCCCCTACGGCACTATCTCTCTTAAGGCTGTCAACCGTGGTACAAAAACCCTCATTACTGTCAGTGACGATGGCCAAGGCATTTCCCTAGAGAAAATAAAAGATCGTCTCCTGGAAATGGGCTTTTCCCTGGAAGACCTCCATAAAATGTCTGAAACTCAATTGTTACAGTATATATTTCAACCAGGTTTTAGCACCGCCAGTCAAGTAACAGAATTGGCCGGCAGAGGGGTTGGCTTGGATGCAGTGAAAGAGGCAGTGGAGAAAGTCGGAGGCACCATTACTGTCCAAACCGAGGCTGGCAAAGGCACCACTTTTACCATTACTGTCCCCTTCAACCTCTCTGTCACCCGTGTATTACTAGTGGAAACAGGAGGTTTTATGTATGCTGTCCCGGTTACAGTTGTAAAGGAGATAGTCCACCCTCCCTCCGCTGACGCACTGTCAGAATTCCGCTGGAAAGACAGCACTATCCCCATTGTCCACCCAGACCAGATTCTCACCTTTAATCGTGGCCCTGTAAAGCCCCCAGAAATAGGCCAACCCCCCCTCATCGACAAGCCCTGTATTATGGTAGTAGGAGACGAACATCAGCTTGTTGGGGTTAAAATCCACAGACTCTGGGGAGAAGAAGAAGTCTCCATCCGCCCCATAGAAAGTGTTATACCTCCACCCCCCTACATCATTGGTTCATTGCTTTTGGGAGACGGACACCCCCTGCCTTTAATCGAGCCTATGGGTATTTTACAGTCTGTTGTCTCTTCCATCCCCCCGCAGCCTTCTTCGCCA
>JAUQQP010000018.1 GCA_030549855.1 Cyanobacteriota bacterium SRBZ.bins.94.201705 | reverse complement strand
TTATAATTCATAACCGTCAGGGTTTGGCAGGATAGCTCAGTTGGTAGAGCAGAGGACTGAAAATCCTCGTGTCGGCGGTTCGATTCCGCCTCCCGCCATCTTTCTTTTTCTTAGGTTGCAAGGGTCCTAGCTACCAGGCCAAGGTTTCCGGTCCACCCCTCTGGCATGATTCCCGCCTGTGTCCCTTTTTTTATAGCCAGACAGGGCCATTTCTCTTGCCGTTTTACACCAATTTCCCGGTAGTTGCTTTCTTCGGCCTTCTTTTCTTTATTTTATTGCCTAGCCCTCCTTTGAGTCCCCCCTTTATCCCTACTTCCCTTACTTCCTTTTATATTTTTCCCTTCTCCCTTGACAGGGCGTTTTTTTTGATGCTAGGATGGTAGCATTGGCGGTGGGCGAAGGGACCACCAAGACGCCTCGCCTGCGCTTATATTAAATGATAATTAATATAATTTATTTGAATTAGGGAATAGCGGTAAGCCTTGTATAGTCTGTGTTATATCTTATTTTTTATAAATGCCAACATACACCAGTTGACGCCGAAGATATGGGATTTGTTTAGAATTATTGTCATTTAGAAAGAGGCGAGGCCCACCCCTGGCAGTCACGTCTCCTGCCGTCCAACAATGCCATGCTAACAAAAAAAGGGTGGCTTGTGGGGTATATGTTAAGAGATGTAAAGAGGAATTTAAACAGTCACCGTGTCTAATGAGTGGGATGGGGAGTAGAAAAGGGGGATAATAAGGAGAAAAGTTAACTTATTCTGGAGGGTAGGGGAAAATAGCCAAGCCAACCAATAGGAATTGTCTAGCCTCCAGGAAAATTTTCCACTGTCATGGGAGGGGTAACTGGGGATGGTGAGAAGCATTGTACTTTTTTCACCTTTTCCTAGGGGGGAGAGGCAACGGAAGACGAATGATTTTCATTATCTTATAATCGGGGAGGAGGTTTATTGGAAGACATCACCATTAACCCCTTTAGATGCCAGTAACAGTCTCCGGGTGGGTAAATTTGCGATAATGGTCATTGGTAAAATAAAGACATGAATACCAGTGGCAATACCCCAAAAGGCGTTGATGGCGTCTACTGGTGGAGGGAGAGGGTGGCAAGTGGCAAAGAAATGGCATGGGGATTAGAAAGAAAACTATTGGGGAAAAAGTATCAAGGCGGTTTCCCGACAGTATGTGGATTACAATTATAAACCCGGAAGTCTACACTCGGAGGGGGAAAGGGAGGGCATAAGAATGATAATCATTAGCTCAGGCTTAGAAGGCAATATCTGTTTTCACAACAATTAACCGCTAGGAAAAAGTTGCTAAAAAGGGAATTTGTCTCTACACTACTACTGCTAATCTTCTGTCTTCTAGAAAGAGTTATCACATCGGCAGCAAAAAAAAATGAAATCCTACTGGTGTCCTTTTAAAATAAAGTCCATATGAGGGGAAAACAGAGAAGCAGATGACTTGTCGCAGAAAGAAAAATGACAGTCTATTGGCATGTTATCGGCGGGGAAAAAGTAGCAAGTCTAGATTATGGTTATCTTTAAAGGGAGGAATGATTAACTAATAAAGATGAGTTGCTAGTCTGTCTGCTAGGAAAAATCCTTTGCCTTAGGGGTTACAGGGTGAGGTGACTAACTGGAGGCTAAGAGTAATCATTGCTATGTTGTGAAAGGATAAATAACTAGTAAACAGAAGAAGAATGATAACAATTTGCCGATGGGGTTTTGATTCCCAGCCAGCTTTCTCCCTATCCTATTGAGGCTATTGAATATGTTATCAAGAGACTCAAGGAGGTACAAAGTTTTAGGGGTGATGATTTAGTTTTTTTGGGGGTTGCCATTAGCATTTGTGATAGGCGTTTAGAAGGTTATAAGACAAGAGGAGTTGTCTTACACATGCAGAAATAAACAGTAACTGACCACATACTAGTGATAATTGTTATAACGGGTTTAGGGAAAGTCTATATTACCACCACCATCGTCTGCAGGGGGAAAACAAGAATGACTAATCCCATAAAAATAACAACCACTATCCCGGCATTAGCAAGAGAGGGTTACTAGTAAGGTTGTTGTAGAGAGGGGGAAAACTGGTTAGTCTGGATAAATGGCAATTATCCCCCCGGGTAAGGAATTGAGTAAATACTAATGGTAATCATTCTTCCAGTTTGGGCAAGGGTTTATAACTGTAAACTGTTACCTAAGGATGAGAGAGAATAACTAGCGTGGGGGAGAAGTATTCTCCAATCAGTCAAATGTCAGTAACAATTAGTCGGCGGCTGCCTCCTTGTTGTCAAGAGTTGTCCGGACATGATAAACAGGGATAACCAAAGACATAACAATAACGATTCTCCCCCCTTTATGCCTCCCGACTGCATCCGGATGATAGTCATGTTTCCCGGCAGGCAGTCTATAATCCAAAAACCACTCCAAATACAGCCGAATGACAACCCCTCCGGCTAACTGACTGTATACCAATCCAGTGGGAAAGAAGCAACTAGTCTCCCTCTTTTGTCGGGGTAACCAGTCTGCCGTGGTGGGTTATGGGGGATAACCAATCGCATCCGAGTGATAATCATTATCCCTTTTGCCATTTTTTCTTGTCATGGCAACGAATGATTTTTGTTGTGTTTACCGGGTGGCTATGACTGACAAAGACATGGCTATTAACCCCTCTTAGGCTGTCAAAGATTATTCTACGGAAATTTTCCACCAGCTACTAGCTAACCAATGATAATTATTCGCCTACCTCTGTCCAAATAATAAGTCTAGGGGGGAATGACAATTATCCTCCCATTTGGCTGTCTAATAGTCTCCCACTGGGGAACTAAATTTGTAATAATTACAATCATTGGCGTGCATTTGGGATAACAGGAAAAGAAAGAAGAATGCCAAAGCAGATAGTTGGCTTCCCATAAACCATGGGGGTTGTAAGTTTAAAAGTCTACATGCAGAAGGAAGTGTGGTATAAAACCACTGAATGGGAGGGATAATAATTGTCTCTTTGTTAATGCGGCAAGCTACCACCCTCTGTATTCCCCGAGTGGAGGGGGGAGGAGTCTAGAGGGTTGGAATTAGTCTTTTCTGAATGTCTATCCCCTGGGCCAGTATTAACGTTTCGTCCAGTGTATGATTGTAGAAGACGGGTATTGGCATCCTCCTGAGGCAATAGTAGTCACCCTATATCGTCTCCACTTTTAGCCAACTTTTTCCGGCTTCTTCCAAGCCTATCTGTTTCTGGTTTGCATCTTTCCCCCCGGTAACTGATGACTGGCGACTAAGACTATTTCTCCATCTCTCCCTACTGTTTGACTCGGTGGTGGCTTATCGGTTATTGGCCCATAATAATCTTAACCCCCTTGCCCTTTAGTTGTACACAATACCAGCCCCCTGTACAATACATCTGTTAGGAGTAGAAAAGGAAAAAATCTAGTTAATATGGAACATAAGGGAGTTACCATCTGGTTTACGGGTTTGAGTGGTGCCGGTAAAACCACTATCAGTAGAGAGGTGGAGGCTAGATTAAGGGCACAAGGATATAAGGTAGAAGTATTAGACGGGGATGTGGTGCGTACTCATCTTACTAAGGGGTTAGGATATAGTAAGGAGGATAGAGACGAGAATATTAGACGTATTGGTTTTGTAGCCCATCTTCTTACTCGCAATGGTGTAATTGTAATAGTATCAGCTATTTCCCCCTATCGCGCTATTAGAGACGAAATTCGCGCCAAAATCGGCAACTTCGTTGAAGTCTATGTTAACGCACCCCTGGAAGTCTGTGAAGCTAGGGATGTTAAGGGTTTATACAAGAAAGCTAGGGCAGGCGAAATAAAAATGTTTACAGGTATAGATGATCCTTATGAGCCTCCCCTAAACCCCGAAATCGAATGTCGCACAGACATAGAAACATTAGAGGAGAGTGTGGAGAAGGTTTTGAGGGGTTTGGAAAAACTGGGTTACATTTCTTTACCTGTTGTGTCTTAGGTTGGCTGGGGGAGATGTATAATCCTCTAGTCTCCCCCAAACAAGGGAAATGGTAATAGTGTTACTATGGACATTCTTGCCCTAATTCTATCCAATTCCTGGCTGACGGCACTGGTAGTCAACACCTTTTTGTTGTTTCTAGCATTAATCCTCCCCCAGAAGTTGCTGACAGTTTTCGGTTATCTGAATGCCTGGCTATTAGGGGTAGTGATTTGGGGTTGTCTACAATGGCGGGGTTATGCCATTGTCTTGTTCTATTTTATCCTTGGTTCTGCTATAACTAAATTAGGCCTGGAGGAGAAAATTGCCGCCGGGATAGCAGAAAAAAGGGGGGGGAAAAGAGGTGCAGAGAATGTGTGGGGAAGCGCCTTAGTAGCCTTTATTTGCGCCTTAGCCTCTTTTTTCTTCCCCCAGGCGAAGTCTCTTTTCATCCTAGCATATGTAGCTAGTTTTGCCACTAAGTTTTCAGACACTTGTGCCAGTGAATTTGGTAAGGTATATGGGAGTCGGACTTTTTTAATTACCACCCTCCAACCGGTGCCTAGGGGTACAGAGGGTGCTATAAGTATAGAAGGGACTATTGCTGGTATTGTCGCCAGTATAGCCATTTCCCTGTTGGGGTGGTTTGTTAATCTCATTGATGCTACTGGGGTTGTTATATGTGTTGTTTCCGCTTTTATAGCTACTCTTGTGGAGAGTTTTATTGGTGCCACTTTACAGCAAAGGTTTTCCTGGTTGACTAATGAGGTTGTTAACGTTATTAATACTCTTGTTGGCAGTGTTTGTGCAGTAGTTTTACTTTATGTCTATCAAAGTTTTTCTCTTTTCACCATTTCCTTTTAACTGTTTAGATGGTAAAATAGTTACTGTTTAACAAAATAGCAGTAGCTTATCTACCAGATGATTGTTTTATTTACACCGCGGGTTTATATTTTTAACCCTGGGAATTTTAATCAAAATCTGTAGAAGGTTACAGGCTAACTGAAGAATGAGAAAAAACAATGGATGAGCTAGATAATATTAAGGAGAAATTTGAAAAAGCCTCGGAGAAAAACAAACTACTGCTAGTGGACGAGATTATAACCAAAGGGGAAAAAGGCTACCAGTTTCTAAGGGATTTCCTGGTGTATACTCCTGAGGTTTCCCCAATAAAGGGCAAAATATATCAGGTTTTAAGGGAGAGTAATTTAGAGGAAAATGAAAGGTTTTTAAAAGACAAATTCCCCGAGGGGGTAGTAGACTTGAGTACAGAAAAGGGCATAGATTACAGGGAGTTACAAAAACTGCTGATAGAGAAAAAATACCAGGAGGCCGACAGTCTTACAAGAGTTAAGTTATGCGAATTGGCAGGGGAAGGCGCAGTTAGAAGAAAATGGGTTTATTTCACAGAGGTAAAAAGGTTTCCCGTAGCAGATTTGAAAACAATTGATACCCTATGGTATGTCTATTCAGAAGGAAAATTCGGCTATAAGATTCAAAGACAAATCTGGTTAAGTTTAGGGAAAGATTATTACCAACTCTGGATAAAATTGAAATGGAAAAAGGGGAATAAATGGACAAAATACCCCAGTGAATTCATATGGGATTTAACTGCACCCCCTGGGCATTTGCCACTATCTAACCAGTTGAGAGGGGTGAGATTTATTGATGCCCTATTCTCACACCCCGCCTGGGAAACGTGAATGAAAGAGGAGAAGGGGATGATTAAATTATGCCCCTAATGCTTCCTTGGCAGCATACATCACCTCCAGGGTAATCTGGGTAATTCCCCTGTCTCTGGCAAATTTCTCTGTATTCCTCTTCACCTTGCCACGCACAAAGCCGGGTATTTTTTCCAATTCCCTCAGGGCTTCCCCAGTCCATTTTAAATCAGACTGGGCAGATATTGACTTAGTAAGCACCTCTTTGGTATCATGACCGCCAAATATTTCTAGAAGATGGTCTTCCATGCCAAGGGTAAAGGAATTGTAAACCAAGTCTGCAATCTGATTGCTTCCCTCATACCCCAGAAAAGGACGATAACCTATGGGAAAATTCTGGATGTGAATAGGGGCAGAAATCACACCACAGGGGATGTTCAACCGTTTAGCTACATGACGCTCCATTTGTGTTCCAAAAATCGCCTCTGGTTCAATTTCCGCAATGGCGTTTGCAACTTCCGTGTAATCTTCGGTAACCAGGATTTGGTCACAAAAGCCTTCCACCTGTTGACAAAACCAGTATTGGTCGTATTTACAGTAGGTGCCAGCTAAGACTACATGGACACCCATCTCCCGTGTGAGGATTTTAGTGATGGCAGCGGCATGGGTATTGTCGCCGAAGACTACAGCCTTTTTGCCGGTGAGATTCTGACAGTCGATACTGCGGGAAAACCAAACCGCCTGGGATACATGCAGTGTCTGATGGGTGATATAATCTTCATAGTGGACATTTGCCCCCTGTTGGTTTAGTATTTCTTGTATTTGGCGGATACAACGGGCTGTTTCTACCACTCCCATGGGGGTAATATCCACATAGGGCATTTTCCATTTCTCCTGCAGATAGGTAGCGGTGGCTAGTCCTAATTCTCGATAGGGTATAAGATTAAACCAGGCTGCGGGTATTCTTTTCAAATCCCTTACTGACGCCCCCTGTGGTATAATCAGGTTTACAGTGATGCCCAAATCTGTCATCAATTTTTGCAACTCCCTGCAGTCGTGCTGGTGGTGAAAACCGAGGGTGGAAATGCCAATGATGTTTACAGAGGGGGTTGCTGTTTTTTCCGTGACTATATCTCCTCTCTTTTCCGCCTTTTCCAGATAGAATTGTACCACCTGTTTCAGGGTGCGCTCTGCCGCTTGTAATTCATTGACGCGATAGTGGTTGACGTCTGCCAACAACACGTCACTGTCGGTGTTTAGTCTTGCCCTTTCTACAAAGTTGGCCAAATCCTCTTGTAGAATACTAGAAGTGCAGGTTGGGGTGAGGATTATCAAGTCAGGCTTTTCTTCTTTGTCTTTCCTGACGATGTTGTCTACTACTTTTTCCTGTGACCCCCTTGCCAATACATTCCTATCTACTATACTAGCAGTAACAGGGGTGAAGTCCTTTTCCCGCTCTAACATTGAACGCATTACGTTAAAATAGTCATCTCCTAGAGGGGCATGCATTATAGCATGGACGTTTTTAAAGGAACTTGCTATTCTCAGGGTACCGATGTGAGCGGGGCCTGTATACATCCAATATGCCAGTCTCATGGTATCAGTTTTTTTCGATTTAGTCAATGCCCATTTCTTTTTTTCCAGTTTCCCTCCTCTGTTGCCTTTTTTTTATTTTCTATTTACAAATATTTACTCAATAAAACTTCATAAATCCTCTCTCTTTCTACTTACCTGCTTCTGTTTACCAGAAAGTCTTTAGGTTGTAGAGGAATTCTCCTTGTTTATCACCCCTTTGCCACAAATATGTCAAAAAAGGGGGTAAAACTATTACAAAATTTTAGGGAAGAGGGGGGATTGTTTTTGGTTTACCTTTATTTAGACAAAATTTCTATACCACCGGCGGGATTGTAGGCAGGATGTATTGTTTCCTAGCTAACAGGTTTTTATCTTCTAAAAATGGTGCTTTCGGGGAAGGAGAAACAAAGTTATAATCTCCATCAGTAGAGAAGCAAAATAACTAGAAAACTTTATGAATTTGGAGCAATTTAGTCTTTTAATCCACCCAATATTGGCAGTAGTGGGAGTGTTTCCCCTGCTGGGGATAGTATCATATTTTGCCTGGCAAACAAGACAAAGAAGACTCCAAATAAAGAAAAGGGGAGACAGTTATATTCCTAGTTTGGTGACTCGAAATCACGTTAATTTTGGGAAATACCTAGCCACTGGAGTGGTTTGTGTGACATTAGCGGGACTTGCTCACCCTATTATCACTAAGAATATCATCAAAAATAGTTTATGGCAGACGGACTTGTTGAAGTTTATTTTTTTAATTTTGGTGTTTGTCTTTACCATTGCTTCCCAGATATTTTTGCTACAGGCGAAGGGGAGAATATGGAGGGGAGTTTTTGCCTTCCTGACGGGGATGGGAGTAATAATTCTAGGTAGCCAAGAGGGTGTTTTTAGACGCACCAACCAGTGGTATATCTCTCATTACTACTATGGGATGGCTGTCTGTCTGTTGATGATATTCTCCCTGGCGATTGTCGAGGAAATCTACCAGGATAAATCCCGGCGATGGCGCCATCTCCATGTTATCCTCAATTGTATCGCCTTGTTGTTGTTTTTGGGACAGGCTATTACCGGCAGTAGGGATTTGTTTGAAATCGGCTTATGGACTCCTCCCCCTGCTACCATTTTCTAATATTTCCCCTCCCACAAGAGTTTAACAACAAAATTGTTGCTAAAGTGTCTTAAAATAGTATCTGACAAACTGCTAGAGAGCAATATAGTATAGACAAATGAGTAACACGATACTAGAAATAAAAAATCTGAAGGCGGCAGTAGAGGGAGTAGAGATTCTCAGAGGGGTAAACCTAGAGATAAAAGCGGGGGAAGTACATGCTATAATGGGGCGCAATGGTTCTGGAAAAAGCACCCTTTCTAAGGTTATCACAGGACACCCCGACTATGAGGTGACAGAGGGGGAAATTATCTATCTAGGGGAAAATTTACTAGAAAAAGCCCCAGAAGAGAGGGCATTAGCGGGGATATTTTTGGCATTCCAATATCCCATAGAAATCCCGGGGGTAAGTAATTTAGACTTCCTGCGGGTGGCTTATAACAATCGTCGTAAGCATCTGGGTTTGGAGGAGTTAGATGCTTTTGATTTTGAAGACTTGGTGATGGAGAAACTACAGTTGGTGAAGATGGATGCCTCCTTTTTAGAAAGGAGTGTTAACGAAGGTTTTTCTGGTGGGGAGAAAAAACGCAATGAGATTTTACAAATGGCACTATTGGAACCTACTTTAGCTATTCTAGACGAAATTGACTCTGGTTTAGATATTGACGCCCTAAAAATAGTTGCAGAAGGGGTTAATCAACTCCGTAAACCTGACAATGCCTTCCTCTTGATTACCCACTATCAGAGACTATTAAACTATATTGTCCCCGATGTGGTGCATGTTATGTCTAGAGGAAGAATTGTTATGAGTGGTGATAAGAATCTGGCATTGGAGTTAGAAGCTAAGGGTTATGATTTCCTGGATGAGGAGGAAAAGTTAACTGTGGTTTGAAGGGGGAAGAGAAGAGGTAAATACCCCAAACTACACTAAACCTCACTCACCCTCTCTTGTTTGTTATTTTCCATTTTGTTTGTCTCTAATAGGGAGTAACAAGAAATGATAATTTTGGACAGAGAAAACCGTGACGCCATCACAGACAGGGAAACCTATATAGGGGGATTATTACAACAGGCAGAAAATCAACCCCTTTGGTGGCAGGGAAATTTAAGACAACTGGTGGCAGAAACCAGAAGGCGGGGTGGAAAAAGAGTAGCTGCCTTACACCTTCCCACCAAGAAAGACGAGGAGTGGCGTTTTACTGACTTGACCGAGTTATACCAAAATAATTGGCATTATGCCACCCCCAGCCAATTAAACCCAGAAGCCTTGGCGGAGTTTATTTTACCTCCCACTAACCACTCCCGTTTGGTATTGGTAAATGGTTATTACCAGCCACAATTGTCTGATGTTTCTGCTGTTACGACAGATGTAGCCTACCTTGGTAATTTAGGCGGTTTAGGGGAAGAGGAAATTAACAAGATTGCCTCCTATTTAGCAAAAGAGGAATCGGAAGACGGGGATATATTTGCCGCTTTGAATTCCGCCGGTTTAGTAGATGCTTTAGTGGTGTGGGTAAAGGCAAATCACACTGTTTCACTCCCCCTTCATCTTCTCCACATTACCGTAACAGATACTTCCCCCCGTTGGAGTCAACCGCGGATTTTAGTGGTGGTAGAGGAAAATTCTGTTTGTGAACTGATAGAATACTATGGGGTCATTAACAGTCCCGGTTGTTCTTATATCCCTACAGGCAAGTGTTATTATTTCAACAATGCCGTAACAGAAGTTTATCTAAAAGACAATGCCAGAATCAATCATAGTCGCATTCAAATGGAGTCGGGGGATAGCTTCCATATAGCCAAGACGGCCATATATCAGTTTAGCCATAGCCATTATACCCTTAATGAAATCAGCCTTGGGGGGAAACTATATCGTCACAATCTTAAAGTCTATCAAAAAGGGGAACAAACAGAAACTTTCCTTTATGGTTTAACCCTATTGCAGGGGAAACAGTTGGGGGATACTCACAGTGAAGTGAATTTAAATCATCCCCATGGGTTAGTAAACCAGTTGCACAAATATATCATTGATGACGCTGCCACTGGGGTTTTTAATGGTAAAATAAGGGTGCCAAAAACGGCACAGTTGACTAATGCCTCCCAGTTGAATCGGAATCTGTTACTCTCCCCTAGGGGGAAGATTAATACCAAGCCGGAGTTACAGATAACTGCAGATAATGTTAAGTGTACCCATGGGGCTACTGTAAGTCAACTGGAGGCGGAGGAGGTATTCTATCTTCGCAGTCGTGGCTTGAGTGAAGAGATGTCACGTCATTTATTGATTGATGCCTTTGCCGCTGAGGTTTTAGACAAGATTCCCCTGGATTCTCTCAGACAACGTCTTCGTCAGTGTTTCACCTGTCGCACATAGATTTCAACCACCCCTATTCGACAATAAATAGAATCGGGTAGGGGTAAAAACAATGGAATAAAAGACTAGAAAGGGGGGAGTAAAACAATGCAATTAAAACGCCTTTGGGATACTCTTAGCTTTTTCGATGTTATTCCTTTTGCCAGTTGTCTCAATCAGTTATTTAATCCTTCCCAAAATTACGTTACGCCTAGGAAAACAGTTATGGGTTTAACTCTAGTCTGTTACGATGATAGCCCAAAAGCAAGAGAAACCCTATCTTTGTTGGGGGGAAAGGGGATACCTTTGAGGGTTTTAAACACATCTAATTCGCCGGTGGCTGTGGATTGCCAGGAGAATGTTGAGGTAATCAATGTCAATTTGGAAAGGGATTCTCTAAATGCCAGTATCTTGGAAAGGGTTAGTAGAATTATTTGCCTACCACAGGGGGGGATAGATAGACTTGTAAACCTAGTGGAAAAAAACCTGCAGAAAGGGGAAATCCTCTTGTTTGATTTTGGTAGTCCAAATGCTGTAAATCAATGGGGTGCGGTGGATGATATAGTCATGGGGGGGATTAGTAGTAGTAGGCTGACATGGGAAAATGGTGTTGCCGTTTTTACGGGGGAGGTATCTACAGCCAACAATGGAGGTTTTGCCTCTGTAAGAAGCAAGAATTTGAATCCTCCCTGGGATTTGTCTGGTTATAAGGGGATTAGGTTAAGAATAAAAGGAGATGGACAACGATACAAATTCATCCTCCGTTGTGAGGGGAGGTGGGATGGAATTGGTTACTGCTACTCTTTTGACACCCTTGCCAACAGTTGGATAACCGTAGACATCCCCTTTGGAAAACTAATACCAGTTTTTCGCGCGAAAACAGTCGCCTCTGCGGGAGATTTCCAGGCTAGCCAAGTTTATTCCTTCCAGCTGATGTTGAGTAAATTTGAATACGACGGCAAATACAACCCCTCTTTTCGCCCCGGCTTATTCCGCCTGGAGATAGAATCTATTAAAGCCTATGATGGGTATGATTTTCCCTTGTTGATTCTAATAGGTGATGTCTCCCAGTGGCAAGACTTCCTCCCCCACATCCCTTCTTTTGCTAGGGTAGGTGACGATATTTCTATGGTAGCCTAAATACCCCTTTCCCCCCTCTAGGGGTAGAATCTATCAAAACCTATGATGGGGATGACTCCCCTTGTTGATTATATTGGGTAATGCCTTCCAGTGGCAAGACTTTCTCCCTCACATCCCTTTACTAGGGTAGGTGACGATGTTTCTATAATAGCCCAATGGGGCGATGGGTGTTGGAAACTACATGTGGGGGTTTAGGAGGATAGACTCCTGCCTTTTTTTTAGGCTGTAAAAGAAATTGTAAACAGATAGACACTCACGTTTTATGGAAGGAGGGGGGGAAGGGATTATATCCTGCCTCCTGGGGTAGACTCCCTCTTCTGAGAAAGACACCCCGTTGGTAGCTAAAGCCAATTGGCCCTCACCAAAAGCCTTTTTTCTGCCATACTAGATAATATCCTTTTTCCTTTGGGCTAGATAGGTAATTACCAGATAGATGCCACAATGGACTAGTAACATTTCCCAGTTGGCGGTAAGATTATCCCAGCTTGGCTCATACATATATTTTTCTGTAAACGGTTGAGCTACTTCTTCGCCACCGGGGAGTCTTACGGGGGGGGGAATGAGGCTGTTGATATTTACAAGTGAACCATAGGCGCCTACAGACCAGCGACTAGCCATAAGCCAGGAAACATATTCTACTACCCCTTTAGCCTCAAACAACACGCCGGAGAAGATAATTTGTGGTAAAAGTAGTAGAGGCAGGGCACTATTAGCCTGGGTGGTATTTTTAACTAGGGCGGATACCATCAACCCAAGACAGACAGAAGCTGCTATACTCAAAAAGGTGGTAATAGTCAATCCCAACCACCAGGAAATCATTTCCGGTTTGGGGGGGGAGAAGGCAAGGAGGGTTACTAATACCATTAAAAAGGTTTGTAAGCCGGCTAGGAGGGAAAGGATGGTAATTTTTGAGCCAAGATAGGAAAGAAGATTCAAATTAACTAGCCTTTCTCTGCCGTAGATGTCATTTTCTTTGACTATTTCCTGGAGGGAAGAGGCTAACCCCACCCAAATAGCTGCACAGGTGAAAACAAAAATAACCGTTTGGGCAAAGGTAGCCATAGTGGCATCTCCCTCTTCCCCTGGGATAAAAGGCTGTCTGTCTCTGGCGGCAAGGCGGATAAGTAAAATGCCGATAGGTGCGGTTAGAAGGGATATGATTAGATTGCTGCGGTCTCGTAATACAAGCTGTAGGTAACGATTACACAAATGAACCAGTTGACGCCAAAAACCGGCTTTAGCCGCCTTAGGCTTGGGCTTTTGGCAACGGGTTTCCGGTAGGGCGGCCAGTTTCTGGGTGATATTTTTGGTATAATAGGGGGACTGTTGGTATCTTTCTGCAGTTTGTTTTACCGCTTCTAGGCTATCTAATTCTAGGTAGACATCGGCAAAATCCTTGTTGTCTTCCAAGCCGAAAAATTCCCTGGCTTCCTCATAACTGCCGTAGAAACAGAGATTGCCTCCCCTTCCCAAAAATACTATTCTATCACACAGTTTAATATTTGTGGTAGCATGAGTTACAAGGATAATAGTGCGCCCCTGGTCAGCCAGTTTCCGCAGCAGTAGCATCATTTTCTTGTCCAAACCTGGATCTAAACCAGAGGTAGGCTCATCCAAGAAGAAGAGTTTGGGGTTAACTAGTAATTCTACACCGATGGATACTCGTTTTAACTGGCCACCACTGAGATTTTTCACCAATACATCCCGTCTTTCCAGCATCTCAATGTCAGCCAGGGTTTTTTCGATGATGGCGTCTACATCTGCATCGGGAGGAAGTCTTAGTTTGACGGCGTAACGCAATACCTCCTCTACCCGCAAGTCTCGATGGACAATATCTGTTTGGGGCACATAGCCAATCTGGTGACGATATAGGTTAAAATTGGTAGTCAAGTCTTCTCCATTGAGGTATACTACCCCACTAGTAGCCGCCTGAATACCTAAAAGGGTGCGTAACAGGGTGGATTTGCCTGCACCACTTCCTCCTACCAAGGCCACCAGTTGCCCAGGTTCGATGGGTAAACAGATATGATTGAGGAGGGTAATATCCTCCCCTTTTTTCCCTTTTACCACCAGGGTTATATTTTTGGCATCCAGACGGATAGTTTCCCCGGTGTCGGCGGTTAGCAGCCTATCTTTTTCAAATACAAAGGTATAGGGGACAATTCTAATTACCACCCCTGAGGTAAGGGCAATTCTGCCTTTAATGGGGATACCATTGACGAATACCCCATTAGGGCTGTAGTTGGTCAGAATACAGTTACCTTCTGAAACATATTCAATCACCGCATGTTTACGGGATACGGTAGGTGCGGATAATACCAAGTCACAGTCAGATGCCCTACCGATGGTGAGGGATTTTCTTTCCCGCAGGTTGATGACATGAGGCAGTTTTTCTTCCTGTTGTGGTAATACAGGGAGGTTTATGTCTTCTCCAAGGAGGATTGTTTGGGATGAGGGGGGAGGTGTTTCCAGTAATACGGTAGCCCCAGCAGTTTTTACACTGGCGGGTTCATAATATTCTATGGTAGCAATAGACTGGAGGCCTCCGCCAATTTTAATCACATCCCCGTGTTTTAACACATATCCTTCATGGGGGGTAATCAGACAGTTATTGACATACAGGCGATTGCTACTGGGTTTTATCCCATCCCCGTCAAATATGTGATAGTGGTTATCTATCAGTTTAAAGGTAGCTTGGATGCGACTATATACATTCCACTCCGCAGGAACTACAAAATCTGCTACAGAGGCATCCCTTCCCAAGACATGTTTTTCTGCCGCTAAAATAAAAGGGGGGATTTTCTCCCCTCGGTTGCTACAGATTATATAGGGGTTTTGTTCATTCATTGGCTTGTCTCCCCAGCCACAGATAAATCGAGTAGCCTACTAACAATAAGAATACTACGCCAATCGCCAGTTGTATCAGGGATAAGACTATTTTCAACACCCCTGCCAACAACAGAAGACTAATCATCCCCACTATCAGTTTTACTGTCGACGGCAGGGAGTCGAATAATTCCCTTATTGCCTCCAGGATTTGTCTTCTCTCCTCCGGGTTGGGGGAAGACAAGGTGGTTTGTATCTTTTCCAACTTTTTCTGCCACTCTGTCTTGTTTTCCATAATTCTTACCACTTCGTCACTGTTGTTTTATTCTAAGACACATCTATTGGCCCTGTTGTAGAAAAAAAGGGAGGTTTCCCCGGTACAATATTTGCCTATTATATGATAAGAAAAGCCCAACTTAAATAGAATGCTGATACGAAAATAGGAAGCATAAAAATACCAAATAACGCTATCTCTGCCACTACTTATTGCGGCAAATTGTTTCTGCTGTATAACAGCATTCTTGGAAAATATGCCCAGCTTTTTATCCCAAAGATTTCCTGAATATTATAAATTTTTTATTTAGATAAAAGCAACCTATTAACAGCTATTATCCCTGGAAAATTGTATTGGAATTAAGGAGCTATGTTTAGAAAAATTAGGAACATAAAATAGGAAATAAAAACTAGATAAATACGGGCGCTTATATTTTTTACAATACTTGAGGTTTCATGGCTAAAGTTGCTAGGGAGATTGGATTAAATTGCCCAACTTCATAGTTTTGGTATTGCACCATATAGGCTAAAGGGAGTTATACCTGGGTTATACCCTGGATTCCAAAATCGAGGAAAGTGAATCTTCACCCTTTTTCCCTGGTAAAACTCCAGTCAATATCTCACTATAGGTAGCCCCAATATACCGGAAAAGCAGTGTAACAGTTACCCCTTTCCCCTAGTAAAACTTCAATCAATATCTTACCATAGTAGCATGAATATTCTGGAGAAGCTATATAACAATCAACCTCTTTCTCTGGCAAAACCCTAGTCAATATCTTACCACAGGTAGCCCTAGTATACTGGGAAAGCTATGTAAGAATCACCCTTTTCCTATGGTAAAAGTCCAATCAATATCTCACTATAGGTAGCCTGAATATACCGGGAAAGCCATGTAAAAAAAGTTGGACAACGCCAAAAAAGCAAAGAAGTGAAATAGCCGAAAACAACGCCTTATGAATGGGAATAGTTTAAAAATTACAGTCCAGGTTAAAATAGATATAAAGGCGAAAAAGTCAGATAAAGTCAGATAACAGTATACAATACCCTCCAATCAGACAAGAAGCAGTCAAAAATTACAGTCAGCCGGAGAGTGGGTATAAATGGCTTCTGTTAGAAGAGACAGGAGGGGAGAAAATAAAAACCAAAATCCCCTCACTGTATAAAAAGATATGAGGAGGAAAATACCCCAGTAAATGAATGGTATGAAACCATGGCTTACACATGGGCGAAATAACCCCAAAAGTGAAGAAGTTTTTAGAAATACCCCTCTCTCTGTGGGATTCGGCTTGCTATATAATGGGGATATTCAACGGGAATATGGGCCTACAGAAGACGGAAATGTTGACGGAGACAAACTAGTGAATAAAGGCAAACCATAAAGACAAACTAACAGTGGTGATGAGAAACTTCTTAGATGAAAAACCCGTTGGATAAAGGGAAACCTGTTACAAGCAGTAGGCTGGTATTAGTCTGAGTCGACAGGAAGGAGAGGGGTACAAATAACACACATTGTATCCCACTTGAAGGCAAACAAAGTCTACAGGAAAGGTAACCCCCCGAAAAGTCGACACCCCCTCAATGTCTCGTCAGTATCTCGTCAGAATCTCGTAAAATTCCGTCGGAAGACTGGTAGAAGAAGTATAGTCAAACCAATTTTGACTTCTCGTCTGTGATATTGTCTTGTGGTGACGATTTTGTGGTAATTTTGTGGTACAAGCAAACACAGCCATAGGAAGGGGGATGAGAGTGGCTTTTGTTTCTGCCGTATTACTCAGTTTACTGTCTCAGTTACCTGCTTCTGGGAGAGATATTGTAATTCGGTTTCCCCGGGGTAGTTATTGTGGCTCTTATACTGGTAATATACGTCGAGGAGACAGTTTTAGACTCAGCGAAGGGGAAGGGCCAGGCTTGGCTGATTACCAATGACTACGGAGAGAGCTACTCAGTGATTGGCCCAGATGGGAGGGTTTTGCCACCAGACGCCAATCCTGATGTTAACACCCGTGTTTTTTTCACTAGACGGGCTGGAGTTCATAGGGTTAGAATTATAAAGGGCCATGGCTTCACCAGCTTTGAATTCTGTGCCTACGCCTAGCGGGAATAAAGATGGTGTAAAATGGTGACAGTGCCGGACTAACTCTGCACCATAGACAAGCCTACAGTGGGTTTGTAATCCAGCAACTGGGGGGTTGTGTCAACCATTTTCTATTGCCTCGAGGGAGGAGTCGCTAGTTTCTTCCTGTTGGGTTTCTTGTTGGGGTTGTGCCATTTTACCATTTTCCTCCTGGGAGGCTTGATTTTTTAGTAACTCTTTCATTTGGGCAATTAAATCCCCCAGTTTGCCTTCTTCTAAAAAGCTATTAATTACTGCTAAGCCACTGGTGGAAAGCAACAGTTTTGTTATATCATTACCACTACCGTTGTGACTGTTTGCCCCAATACCTGGGAAGGCATAAATTCGTGCTGCCCCTAGTATACCAGGTTGGGGCGCAAGATACTTCACTATTTCTGGCAGTTTAGGGAGGATTAAAGGCATAGCTTCTCTTAGCAGTTGGGCAATACGGTTAGAGTCGCTGAGGGCATTTTCTGCCTGGATTAATGCCAATTTTCCTTCTGCTTCTGCTAAAGCCTTGTATTTATTTGCATCAGCAAGGGTACGGATAGATTCTGCTTCTAATTCTGCTGCTTGACGGGCGATTTCTGCTTGACGACGACGGCGGAAAACTTCAATTTCTACCACGTTTTGTTCAGCTATTCTTTGTTTTTCTGCTTCCCTTTCCGCCAAAAGAATGGACAATTTTTTCTCCCTTTCGGCATTTTCTATTTCCCTTGCTGTTTTTACTGCTTCTTCTGCCTGGACTTTTTCTGCTTCTGTTAACAGTCTTTCTTTTTCCTTCAAAGCGATTTTAATTGCAGCTTCTTGTTGGGCTATTTTTGATTCTTCTTCTGCTTGGGCGACGGCTATTTTTGCCTTCAGCTTCGATGATTCTACTTCTCTTTGACGTTCAATTTCTGCTATTTCTGCTTCCTGGGCTTGTAACGCCTTAGCTACCCTTAATTGTTTATTTCTTTCTTCTAGGGCGATACTTGCCTCTATTTTACTCTGTTGTACTGCCAATTCTTGTTTAATTTTCTCCTCTTCTATTGCCTGTTTTAGTAAGATTTGATTCTTTTCTATTTTAGCTCTCTCTTGGTCTCTAGTTTCCTGGATTTCCCTTTCCCTTTGGGCCTTCAAAAATTCGATTTCTTTTTGCTGAGCCAATTTGGCTTCTTCTTTCTGTCTGGCAATAGTAAGAGACTGCTTTTCTGCCTCTAATTCTCGCTGTTCTATGGCAATTCTTGTGCTTAATTCTAGTTCTTTTTTCTCCCTTTGGGTTTGCAATTCTACTTCTAATTTTTGTCGTATAGATTTTTGAATCGTCTCAGTGCGGAGACGGACCCCTTGGGCATCAAAAAAGTTATTTTCGTCGTAGGTATCGCTTTCTTCTATTTCGGAAATGGCGATATTATTAAGAGTTAGACCTACCTTTCTTAGGTCATGTTGAATAAGATTTAAAACCTCTTCAGCAAATCCCAATTTATCAGAATCTATTTCGGCAATAGTCTTCTTTTTGGCGGCGGCGCGAATGGCATCATCAGCACGTTTTTCGATGGCATCCTTGATGTCTTCTGGGGAGATTTTCCCCTGTCTAGAAAGGCGTTGGGCCGCTGTTAAAACGGATTCTTTGTCTGCACTTATACAAACATAAAAAGTCACCCGCATATTAGCCCTTAAATAATCCCGGGTGCGCACTGCCAAATTGCCTTGTCTTACCACATCAATGGAAATTTCTCTTAGTGGTACTCTTGTGAGTTGATGGATTCCTGGAATTACAATACAACCCCCATTAAGAATTACTTTTTTCTCCTTAGTAAATAGGCCTCCACTACGCACAAATGCTTCGTTATTAGGAGTTACCACATAGACTCTGGTATAGGCCCAAATTGCTACTAGCCCGAGAATCACTAATACCCCTATTAAAACCCCGAAAAAGGTGACACTTCCCCCTGGTAATTGGGCTAGCAAAACGTTATTATTAATGGGAGGAGAGATGGTGGCAACAGAATAACCAGGGAGGCGGTTAGTATTGCCTAATTTTCCATTTTTAGGTACACTATAATGGGGCTCTAGGCCTTTTAGGTCTATGTGTGTTATTAGCTCCAGGAATAATTTCATAATTATTCTCCAAATAGTTAAGGGTTAAGTATAATCGGACTGGGAAGTAAGCCACCGGTCTTGATCAGAACTGTCTTTAGCAATGGCTAGATAACAGTGTTCCCTTTTTTCTATGATTATAATTTCTTGTCCTCTAACTGGCACAACTTTTGCCCATGGAGGAAGACAGATAGGTACTGTTACTAGATTTTTGGCGGCATCCATCACATCAGCTTGGGCGATTCGGCCTTCTGTAATATAGGGCACACTCCTGGAGGTGACTAAGCCGGTGCAACCAATAAGTCTTTCTCCTTCTACCTCCTCGCTGAAACTACTAAAAATTTTGCCGATGGGGCGGGATAAAATACTCCCTAGCCAAAGGCTGCAAAACAGAGAAAGAAAAAAGACAACAAAAGCCAGAAAACCAGTGGGAATTTTCCCTAAAAATCCTGCTAATATGACATTTAAAAACCAACCGATAACACCCCAACTGGAAAAGTTAATAGCCAGAAGAAGCATAAGAGGGCAATTGCCTACACCCAGCCAGGAGAGGAGGGGAATAAGGGGGGAGAAAATCTCAGCCACTTCTCCTATTTCTCCCTCGGTTTCCCCTGCCATATCCCCTGTCACATCCCCTTCCAAGGCTAAAGGAGTTTCCACATCTGTGTCTAAGTCTTCGTCGGCGCCAGAAACAATTACCGAGAGAAATAAGACGATTCCTAGGCCCAAAAAAAGCCAATAAACGAAATTTGCTGGGGAAAAGAGCATGGTTACCCTTAAAAATCTCAAAAATCCCGGGCGAAATACTGATTCTAGTATGCCATGACTGTAATCTATTTGTTTTTTTATGGCTAAGCTTTAGGATATATCATATTAAAATATACCAGTAATCATTAAATTTTTAAAGGGGGAAGAAAAAACAAGAAATAAACTGTTACAATCCACAAAGGTAGAAATAGGCCTTGTGCCCAGGAGTGGGGTATTGTGCTACCTCAGAAGAAACTCCTGGTAAGGAGAGTCGTCTGTAAAGGATAGGAGAAAATACAAAAGTAAATTATGTTACAGAGAAAATCCATAGTGAGAAGAATTAAACAGGCAGGTATAGTTGGTATTACTCTAGTCTCTAGCTGGCTGAGTCAAACCCCCAAATTGTTGGCCTTACCTCAGGATGTGATTGTAAACATGCTGAAACCAATCCCAGTATTTACCATCACTAATGCCGAGGGGGCACCTTTAGTAGCCTCTGGTGACAAGAATGAGAAGGTTGCCGGGGTGTTTATCAGCAAACAGGATGCCAATGGCTTTGTAGAAAGGCTAAAGAAGGAGAATCCGGAATTGGGGAAACAGGTAAGGGTAGTGCCTGTGTCGTTAGGGGAAATTTACCAGTTGTCGGAGACTGCCGCTAAACAGGATGGTATTTTGTTTGCCTATGTGCCTTCGGAGAAACAGATACAACAGGCTAAGCAACTTAATCCCCAGTATCAGGGCGGGGTGCCTTTATTTGTTGCTACTGTAGGCAAGGATGGGGGTTATTTGACTATAAAACAGAATAACATGGAGGTGATACCTTTCTTTTTTGAAAAGGAACAAGCTGAACAGTTGATAGCGGAGTTTAAAAAGGCACAACCCCAGCAGGCTAAGGAGGCGAAAATAGAGGTAGTGGTTTTGGAGGGGGTTTTGGATGCCCTGAGGAAAAACAACGATGAGACGCTGAAGAAGATTGTTTTTTGGCCTTCCCGAGAGTCTATTGAGTTTCTCCAGCAGACGGCTGCCCCTCAAACCCAGACGCCACGCAAATAATTCAAAGATAGCTCCAGTCTCGACCTATTCCGACTGGGGTTTTTTTCTGTTATATTAGGTTTCAATTTATACCATAGGGTAAGGGCAATTCCCTTGATCTGATAGACTGAGTTTAAGTTTTTAGACTAACTAATATTGTTGCGGAGGGAGCCGATGATAGAAAGTACTATAGGTTTAGAGATTATAGAAGTAGTAGAACAGGCTGCAATCGCGGCGGCTAAATGGATGGGGAAAGGTGACAAACATATGGCTGACCATGCGGCGGTGGAAGCCATGAGGGCAAGACTGAATCAAATCCGCATGCGTGGCCGGATTGTCATTGGGGAGGGGGAAAGAGATGAAGCCCCCATGTTGTACATTGGGGAGGAGGTAGGACTGTGTACTCGTCCCGATGTTGCAGCACATTGTAATCCAGAGGAGTTAGTAGAGATAGATATTGCGGTAGACCCCTGTGAGGGCACAAATCTGGTAGCCTATGGTCAGAATGGTTCCATGGCGGTGTTAGCCATTTCGGAAAAGGGTGGTTTGTTTGCAGCACCCGATATTTACATGAAGAAATTGGCGGCACCACCGGCGGCTAAGGGGCATGTAGACATCAACAAGTCGGCCACAGAAAACTTGAGAATCCTGTCGGAGTGCCTGGGCCGTAGTGTGGAAGAATTAGTGGTAGTAGTAATGGATCGTCCTCGCCACAAAGAGTTAATCCAAGAAATCCGGGAGGCAGGGGCCAGAGTACGTTTGATTAGTGACGGTGACGTTTCTGCTGCCCTCTCCTGTGCCTTTGCCGGGACTAACATTCATGCCCTGATGGGGATTGGTGCTGCCCCTGAGGGGGTAATTACAGCGGCGGCCATGCGTTGTCTGGGGGCTCACTTCCAAGGCCAGTTGGTGTATGATCCAGAGGTAGTCAAAACTGGCTTGATTGGGGAAAGCAAGGAGAAGAATATAGCCCGTCTCAAGGAAATGGGCATTGAGGACCCTGATAAGGTATACTCTGCTGAGGAGTTAGCCTCTGGGGAGACTGTATTCTTTGCCGCCTGTGGTATTACCCCTGGCACCCTAATGGAGGGGGTTCGTTTCTTCCACGGTGGCGCCCGCACTCAAACCCTGGTTATTTCTAGCCAGTCTAAGACTGCCCGCTTTGTAGACACCATCCACCTGTTCGATCAGCCCAAGGTCATTCAATTGAGATAATAATCCCAGCGTAGGGGTAGGGTTTTGTCCCTACCCGGGGCGTAGGGGTAGGGTTTTGTCCCTACCCGGGGAGGTTTTAGCCGAATTTAAGCATTTCCCTCCCCTCCATTACAGGTTTTTCGCCTCTTAAAAGGGGGAAGATGGCGTCTCTAATTCTGTCAGCGGAGGGAGGACACCCTGGGAGATACAAGTCCACATCAATGTAGTAGTGGAGGGGTTGTACCTTGTCTAACAGTTTTGGGACTATGCCCGGGGCGTTGGGTATTTGTCCCCCGTAGTCACTCAGTTCTACATAACACCTACGTAACACAGGGTCAGGACCGTGTAACACATTGCGTAGGGTGGGGACATTACCTAAAACGGCACAGTCGCCGAAGGAGACGACGAATTTGGTGTTGCGTCTGACTTTTAGGGCCAACTCCAGGTTTTCCTCATTGGCTACTGCCCCTTCTACTAAACAGATGTCTACATTCTCGGGATAGGTTTTGATGTCACTGCCTACGGGGCTATATACTACCTCCACGGCATCTGCTAGGTCAAACAGCAACTCGTCTAAGTCCAAAAAGGACATGTGACAACCAGAACATCCTGCCAACCAGACAGTAGCGAATCTTATCTTGTCCATTGGTGTTCCTCCCTAGCAGTGTGTAAGAATTCGATGTAATCGGGATGTTTTTTCATTTCTGCGGTAGTAACACCCTTGCGGAAGATACTACCAGTAGGACAAGCCTCTACACATTTACCACAAGAGGTGCAGGAGGAAACTTCCCCCCAGGGTTGATTAAGGCCACTGATAATCTTGGCGGCAGCACCCCTAAAGGCCACATTCCAAACGTGGGCCCCTTCAATTTCGGCACACACCCGCACACAACGGGTACAAAGGATACAGCGATTGTGATCTATTCCGAAGAGGGGGTGAGATAAGTCCACATCCCTTTCTGGGAAGCGATAGTTGAAACGGGTGTGATCCATCCCCACCTCTATGGCTACATCTTGTAGTTCGCAGTTGCCATTGGAGACACAGAAGGCACAAATGTGATTCCCCTCGGCGAAGAGTAGTTCTACCAACATTTTGCGGTATTCCTTCAGTTTCTCCGTCTGGGTGAACACCTCCATCCCCTCACTGACGGGGGTAACACAACTGGCATGGAGTCTGTCACTGCCCTTGATTTCCACCAAACAGAGACGACAGGCGCCTACCGGAGAAACCCCTTCCAGATAACAAAGGGTGGGGATTTTTATGCCGGCTTCCCTGGCTGCTTGAAGAATAGTGCTGCCGGCCTCTATGGCTACGTCTACGTTGTCTATTTTCAGAGTTACTACAGACATATTCCTCTAAGATTTCAACAACTGTTTGTACTCCTGTTCAAAGAAACGAAGGGTGCTCAATACGGGATTGGGGGCGGTTTGACCCAAGCCACAAAGACTGGTCTCTTTTACCAATGCCGACAATTGGCGTAGACTTTCTAAGTCCTTTTCCGTTGCTTCCCCACTTAGTATCTTGGTCAGCATCTGATAGAGTTGTACTGTCCCTGTCCTACATGGTATACACTTGCCACAGGTTTCCCCCCTGCAGAATTCCATGTAGTAGCGGGCTAGTCCCACCATGTTCGTATCTTCATCGACTACAATCATGCCACCGGACCCCATGATGGTGCCAAGGGATTTAAGGGATTCATAGTCGACGGGAGTATCAAAGTATTCAACCGGAACACAACCACCAGAGGGGCCCCCGGTTTGGACAGCCTTGACCTTCTTGCCGTCGGCACAACCTTCCCCCATCTCCATGACGATGCGGTGGAGGGTGGTACCCATGGGCACTTCGATAAGGCCTGTGTTTTTTACCTTCCCGGTAAGGGCGAAGACTTTTGTGCCTTTACTGGTGGCTGTACCGATGCCACTAAACCATTCTCCTCCCTCGCGGATGATGGGCACTACATTGGCAAAGGTTTCCACATTGTTGATCAGGGTAGGACAGCCCCACAAGCCCGATTCTGCTGGATAGGGAGGCCTGGGGCGAGGATTACCCCGTTTCCCCTCAATGGAGGCCATGAGGGCAGTCTCTTCCCCACAGACAAAGGCACCCGCCCCTACCCTTATATCTATTTTGAAATCAAAAGTGCTACCAAATATCTGGCTACCCAGGATTTCTCTTCTTTTTGCCTGTTGGATGGCCTTTTGGAGACGGGAGATGGCCAGGGGGTATTCCGCCCGCACGTATATATATCCCTGGTTGGCCCCCACGGCATAGGCGGCGATGGCCATCCCCTCTAACACCCGGTGGGGGTCACTTTCTAGTACACTTCTATCCATAAAGGCCCCTGGGTCGCCTTCATCGGCGTTACATACCACGTATTTGGGGGTTTTTGGCATTTTGGCCACCGTAGACCACTTTAAGCCGGTGGGATAGCCGGCACCACCCCTGCCTCGCAAGCCACTGATGGTAATTTCCCTAATCACCTCTTGGGGAGTCATGGAGTGGAGGACTTTCTCTAACTGTTGATACCCCCCCACTGCGATGTATTCATCTATTTCTTCCGGGTTGATTTTGCCACAGTTTTCCAGTACTATAGGCAGCTGATAGGCAAAGAAGGGGTGGTCATAACTGCCGGCAGGGGCCGTGGGGGTGATAGAATCATCCTTGATGCTGGCTACCAGAGAGGGGGCGTCTTCTGGCCTTACCCTTTCATACAGTTTGCCCTGGATGTCCACCAGACAGCCACGCCCACACAATCGCATACACCCCACCGGGCATACCTCTACTTCCTCTGTTAATCCTTGGGCTGATACTTCTCTTTGTAGCGCCTCGGCTACAGCTAGGGAGCCACAGGATTGACAGCCGGCGGCGTGGCAATAGCGAATTCTGATAGGCTTCCGTTGGGCTTGGTATTCCGCCGCAATTCTTTGTAGTTCAGAAAACTCCATAGTCTACTCCTCTAGCCAATTTTGGACTTGAGTGCGCACACTTTCTGGGGTTTGTTTGCCACAGACTTTCCCGTCGAAGATGGCGGCTGGTGCTAAGCCACAGGCACCAATACAACGGGCAGTCATGAGGGAGACCTTGCCGTCTGGGGTTGTTTCCCCGGGGTGAAGATTGAAACTGACTGCCAACTCCTCCAAAAGACGAGGGGAATCTTTGACATAACAGGCGGTGCCTAAACAGATAACACAGGAGTGGGCGCCTGCCGGTTTTAAGGAAAACAGATGGTAGAAGGTGGCAACGCCAAATACCTCACTGGGTGGTAGTTTCAGCTGTCTGGCAATGTACAGTAGCACATCATCCTCTAGATAGCCGAAGGTAGACTGGGCTTTGTGTAAGACTTCTATTAGGGCGTCTTGTCTACAGTGGTTTTTCTTGATAACCACATCTAATATTTTGAATCGTTTATCCTTCTCCTGTTGTTGAGAGGTAGGTTTTTCTAGGGTTTTAGTAGCCATTATTTTCCTTTCCCAAGCCTAATCTTCCGGAAATTCCAGCAGTTCCGGCCTTTCTACCTTAAATGTAGCACGGGCCCGAGGGATGGTTTCATTCTCTTTTACCTCCTACAAAATTCTTAACCATTTCCCCTTTTGCCCAAAATCTCCTTCCCTAGTTGTACATATCTTTGCCAGCCTCTTTTTGCCCCCTCGTCACTGTAGTCTTTTACAATCTTCCCGTGTTGTGCCGCCCTTTCAAACGCCACAGACAGTGGTATCTCCGTTGTAAACAGAGGTATCTTGTTCTCTTCTAGAAAATATCTGGCCGTTTTGCTACTCACAGTCCTATAGTCCACTTTTGTCAAGAGAACTTTATATTTCTTTACATCTACCTGGTGTTTTCTTAATATCTCCACAGCTTTAATGGTAGCATCCAAATCCAAGTGGTTGGGAGTGGTGGGGATGATCATTAAGTCGTTGGCATTGGCCAAATCCACAAATTCCTCCTCCTCTGGCCCCCCTCTCATGTCAATGATAATATGGGTATAACGGGCTATGATGGCCACTGCCCCCGCTTGGGAAGCTACCATGAATGGCAATTTGTCCTCCTTTGCCCAAACTAAGGCTGAGCGATTTCTATCCGCATCAATCAACAGTGTGGGTTGATCTTGTTGCAAATAAGCCGCTAGGTGGATGGCAGTGGTCGTCTTCCCCACACCTCCCTTCAAAGAGGCTACTGCTAGATGCATAATTTCCTTCTCTCCACATTTGCTGTTGCCCAAGGCCCTCCTTGTTTACGTTAATATTTTCCCACCCCCTTGGCAATCTTCTCTCCCTTACAATGGAATTATGAAGTTTTGTAACAAACTTATTATGCCCTCAAACCCCTATCTCCATCTTGTGTTTTTGTTTTTCTCTGGCCTTTTTTTCTGGATTGGCAACACCTGTCTATTGCCTGTATTACCTACCTACCTGGAAGACACAGGCGCCACTGCCAAACAGGTGGGTTATATTGTGGCTTGTTTCGCCATTGGCTTGTTACTATCCCGTGTCTGGTTGGGCAAATTGGCCGATGAGGGTTTGAAAAAAATAATGGCCAACTCCTTTCTGCCTCCTGCCGTTAGCCGGGCGGTTTTGGCTTTCCTTCGTTTTTGCTTTGGCAAGTTGGTATATTATCCCAGTCGAAAGATTGTAATTGTAATAGGCACCATAGTGGCCTTTACTGCCCCCCTATTATATCTCTTCTTTGTTGCAGTGCCCCAACTGGTATTAATTCGTGCCTTTCACGGGATAAGCATTGCCGCCTTTACCACTGGTTATAGTGCCCTAGTGGTAGACTTATCCCCTCCCCAGAAAAAAGGAGAATTAATAGGCTATATGAGTTTAGCTGTGCCCATTGGGATGGCCATTGGCCCTTCTGTGGGCGGGTTTCTCATGGCCTACACTAGTAACTACCAGATAGTATTTGTTATCTCTGCCCTTTGCGGTTTAATTTCCTTTGCTTTTATCACCCTAGTGCCAGAAATTGTCTATAAAACTAGTATTGATTCTCCTAGGCAAGTTGTCACAGAAGCTACTTCCAGTCGTAGTTTCCTCCAATTGATGCTTTCTCCCTCCCTCACTACCCCTACTATTGTTTTACTCCTGGTGGGCTCTATTTTTGGCACCTTGGTTACCTTTTTACCCCTGTATATCCGCTATCTGCGTTTGGATTTCAATGCCGGTTTGTTTTATTCCACCGCTGCCGTCGCTTCCTTCATAGTGCGCTTTGTATCCGGCAAGGCTTCAGACCGTTATGGCCGTGGTGTCTTTATAACTTTCAGTCTAGCCTGTTACATACTGGCCATGGGATTGTTGACTTTTAGCAATAAGGGTAATACCATCCTCCTGGCTGCTGTTGCCGAGGGAATGGGTGCTGGTATAATCTTCCCTATAACCCTTGCCTTGGTATCAGACCGTTGTAACAGTAATGAAAGAGGAAAGGCTTTTGCTATCTGTATCAGTGGTTTTGACTTGGGGGTGGCTTTGGGGGGGCCTATTTTAGGCGCCTCCGTCTTGGATTTTGGTTATCGTGTCCTTTTTGCTACCACTACTATTATGGCAATATTGGCCTTTTTAATTTTCCTCTCCTTTAGCAACAAAAACCCTAAATACTCATGGGCGTTTGCTTTCGGTTTGGCGCCGGATTTGTATGCCCTAAAACAGCCTTCTTCTTAACCTTTATAGTTGCCTATTAGATACAACAACGCCATCCTCACAGCTACTCCATTGGTCACCTGTTCCCCAATTAGGCTATAATTGGCATCATCCATTAATTCTGAACTAATTTCTACCCCCCTATTCACTGGCCCAGGATGTAGTACCTTTACTCCTGGCTTGCACCATTTTAGTCGATCATGGGTGATGCCAAACAACTGATGGTATTCCCTTAGACTGGGTAGTAGGTATTCACTCATTCTCTCCTTTTGTAACCGCAACGTCATTACAAAGTCTGCCTCCTCCAAGGCTGGTTTTAATTCCCAGTGGACAAACAATCGCTCCTGGTATTTACTGTTTACTGTCTCTTTAAATAACATGGGCAACAGGGTAGGTGGTGCGGCTAAATGGACTTCTGCACCTCCTGCTAGTAGACTGTATATATTGGAACGGGCTACCCTAGAATGGAGAATATCCCCTACAATGGCTATCTTTTTCCCCTCCAATAAGGAAATCCTCGGATTGTCTGCATCTAGACAACAACAAATGGTAAACAAGTCTAACAAACCCTGGGAGGGGTGTTGATGCATGCCATCTCCGGCATTAAATACACTCACCCCCGAATTTAATTTGTCTAACTGGCTGGCTATATTCAGGGGCACTCCCGCCCCACTATGACGTATTACCATTATGTTAGCCCCCATAGACCAATAGGTGGTTACCGTATCCATAATAGTTTCCCCCTTGGTCAAAGAGGAGGTGCCTGGGCTAAAATTGAGTACATCTGCTGATAGTCTTTTGGCAGCTAACTCGAAACTACTGCGAGTGCGGGTGGAGGGCTCAAAAAATAGATTAGCTACCACTTGCCCCTGTAATGCTGGTACCTTTTTTGTCTTACTCTGTAAAACAGAACGAAAACTGAGGGCAGTACTCAATACCATGTCATATTCTGCCACAGTAAAGTCCTCCAGGGAAAGAATGTGTTTTCTCTGCCAGTTGTTATTCATCGTCAGTCTTCTATGTCAGGAAGGATAGACTTACCAAAAATCATAGCCTTGTGGGAGATGATTGTAGACCCCAGGGTGTGTTATACTAGCATAGTTCGGCGAAAAAAAAACACTTAACTGTTACTGTTGCTGTTGTAAAAGCAATTGATTAGAGTATGAAAGTAACTCAGGAGAAACTGCCTGCAAGTCAAATTGGCCTGGAAATCGAAATCCCCCCAGAAATAACTAAATTTACCTACGAGAAAGTTATCACGGAAATTGCTCAAAATGCCAATATACCAGGATTTAGAAAAGGAAAAGCCCCTCGTGCAGTTGTCCTTCAACGCCTTGGCATCGATAGAATCAAGGCGGCAGTGGTAGACGAGTTGATTTCTGATAGTCTGAAAAAAGCCATTGAACAAGAGTCTATCCCTGCTATTGGTAATTATCAACTACGTTCTAATTTTGAGGAACTTGTACAACAATTTGACCCAGAAAAACCCTTTGTTTATCGTGCCGCTGTAGATGTACCACCAGAAGTCAACTTGGGACAGTATACAGGCTTACATATTAAAGCAGAAGAGGTCAAATACAATCCTGAGGATGTGGATAAACTTTTGAGGGAAAATCAAGAAAAAATGGCCACCTTTGTGCCGGTAGAAAACCGTCCAGCACAGATGGGGGATATAGTGGTAATAGATTTTGAAGGGCGTAAAGCTGGCGAAAACGGGGAAGAAGAAGGGGAACTATTGCCCAATTTTACTGCTAAAGAATACCAGATGGAGTTGCAGGAAGGCAAGTTTATCCCCGGCTTTGTCGAAGGCATCGTTGGCATGAATCTGGAAGAAACCAAGAAACTGCATTTAACCCTGCCACAAGACTATCCCCAAAAAGATTTAGCCGGCAAACAGGTGGTTGTCACCGTAACTGTTAAGGAAATTAAAGAGAAAGAATTGCCTCCCCTGGATGACGAATTTGCCAAGGAAATCAGTGAATTCCAAACCATGGCCGAGTTGCGAGAATCCCTAGAAAAACAATTCCGAGAAAAGGCAGAGAATGAAACAAAACATAATATCCACACGGCTATTGTAGAGGAATTGTTAAAACATACCCAAATCGACCTGCCAAAAACTATGATAGAGGAAGAGGTACAAAATATCCTCCTCCGCACAGCCAGTCAAGTCCAAAGTTATGGCATAGATTTGAAGAAATTTTTTACCAAGGAAATGGTAACCCGGATGCGGGAAAATGCTAAGCCAGAGGCTAGTAGAAATCTCCATGCCCACATCATTTTGCAAAAAATAGCCGAGAAAGAGGGAATTACTGTCAGCGAGGAGGAAATCAAGGCTAGATGTGAGGAGATTAGACAACAACTGAAAGATGATGTGGATGAAAGCAGGTTGGAAAACTATGTAAAATCTGAACTGACAGCAGAAAAAACCCTCCAGTGGCTGGAAAACCACAATCAAATTGAATTGGTGCCACAGGGGAGTCTAAATAAAGAGGAAAACAGCCAAACCCAGTCTGACTCCCAGCCACAGTCTCAACCTAATTTAGAAACAGAAGGTTAACGGCTGAGGAAAATGTCTGACAGTCAAACCAAGGAAACCAAGGAAATGAAATACGGGGAAAGGGCAATTATAGAGGGGCAGTTGATAACCTTCCCCAATCCCCGTCCTGGTAGGATATACGACATCGATATTACTCTACCAGAGTTCACCTGTAAGTGTCCTTTTTCCGGCTACCCAGACTTTGCCACCATTCACATCAACTACTGCCCAGACCAAAAGGTGGTAGAATTAAAGGCCTTGAAACTATATATTAACAGTTACCGCGACCGTTACATTTCCCACGAGGAGGCGGTTAACCAGATTCTAGACGATTTTGTGGCCGTGGCCGACCCCCTCTATGTTACCATCAAGGGAGACTTCAACCCTCGCGGTAATGTCCACACTGTTGTAACTGTTAAATATACCAAACCGGGGTTCAAGGCTGGGGAGGGATAGTCTAAAAGCCATCACGGGCTTTTTTGTAGGCTGCCATAACCGCAGAGGCTACAGCCCCCCGGAATCCCCTGTTTTCCAATTCCATCACCCCGGCAATAGTAGTACCCCCTGGGCTACTCACTTGGTCTTTTAATATAGCTGGATGTAGTTTTTTGAGTTTCAGGAGAGTAGCTGTACCCAAGACGGTTTGGATGGCCAAATCTAAGGCCATTTGTCTGGGCAATCCCGCGGCTACTCCCCCATCACTTAAAGCCTCTATCATTATAGCCACAAAGGCGGGGCCTGAGCCAGATAGGCCGGTTACTGCATCCATCAGGTATTCTGGGATTTCCACCACCTCCCCAATAGCCTCAAACATAGCTCTTACTTGTTGCAACTGTAGCGGGGAGACTAGTTCATTGGCAGTGATAGCCGTCATGGCTTCTCCTACCACTGCCGGGGTATTGGGCATAACCCTTACGAGGGGCAAACCCGGAAAACTCTCCCCTAGTTTTTTGAGGGAAACCCCCGCCAAAATTGACACCACCAGAGGACGATTGGTTGTATCCTCTAGTCTTATACTGGCTACCACCTCCTTCAGATTCTGTGGTTTGATAGCCAATAGGATTATTTCTGATTCTGCTAATACCCTCTGGTTATCTTCCGTGACGGCTACCTTATAGCTGTTTTGCCACCACTGACGACGTTCTGCCAGGGGTTCGCCTATAATGATACTATCCCCCCCATAGAGGTTTTTTTCCAGAAGGCGGGAAATAATAGCCTCCGCCATCACTCCCCCGCCAATGACACCCAAAGCAAAAGACACTTTCTTCCCTCTAACTCAGACTGCCTATACCTCTTTCATCCCAAAAGGATTCCGTCATGGGCGTCTTCAACCCCTCTGACGCAAATCCCCCCTTACGGTTGGGGTATGACTTCCCTGTAATGGTGCTTACCTTCACATTCCTAGGAGTAAACAGGAAAATGCTTTCCCCTATCCTTTCCTGGTGTCCATCAATAGCATAGGTGCCTCCTGCTACAAAGTCTACCGCCCTTTGCGCTTCTTCTGGTTCCATTACATTAAGGTTTAATACCACACACCTTTGCTCCTTTAGAGTTTGAATTACCTGGGGAATTTCGTCAAAGGAGTGGGGCTCTATTACTACTACCTCGGCTACCATATTATTAACTCCAGGCATACCAATTACATTGTTAGGGAAACTAGAAACAGCAGTCTCATGACTACTATCTAGGTAGGAAGGGGAGGGGTAACCCTCTGGTTTCTGATTCTCCCTGCCACGACGACGACGGATAGTTGAGGCTGCAGCGGTTGGCATTTCCCCCCCACTCTCCACTACCGCCTCCGATTTCCCCTCTTTTGTTGATGTCTCCGGGTTTGTCATACTCTCGATTTCCTGTTCGTAGTATTGGAAATCTTCTTGTCCTCCGCCGATAATATCTTTTAGTTTTCCTAGGAAGTTGCTCACTTTTTTCTCTTTCCTTCCCTCTAATTCCTAACGACTCTAGTATGATAGTATAAACCCTTTCCCCATTGCTATATGTCCTTTACTCTATTTTCTCCAGTAAAACCTAGGTTTCTCTGTCTACTTGTCAATGTTTTTTTCTCTACTAGGTTTTTGTCATATTCTCCCCGGGCATTTTCTTCTCTCCGTTTACTGCTTTTAAACCCTTTGTTTCTATGGTACCTCCTTTTTGCTCTTTTTATCCCCAAATATTTTTCCCCTCTGGGAGGATAATTCCTATACTCCTTCTGTGTTATGCCGCTTTCCTTCCCTTTGTATTATTTTCCTCCCCTTGTCTTACAATGAGTTTTTCCTCCCTCAATCTTACCCTTTTGGTTTATTCAAAGGCCCTTATTTTCTTCCCACCATGATAAATATTGGGTATTCTTTTTTTCTTCCTCCCCTCTCTTTTTCTACCACATAAATCTCCTCACATTTTATCTCATCAAATCCCGCTTCTTGGAAGAATTTTTCCATCTCCTTTGTCTCAAAGCCAAAATGTTCAACTCCCTCGTTGTCTTCATGGAATGTTCCATCTTCTTTCGCCAAATCTGCCACTGCTATATAACCCCCTTTTTTTAGGTATCTGTACAGTTTTTTTAGCATATTTACCGGGTATTTTATGTGGTGAAAAGTCATGCTACTGACTACAACGTCAAAATTATTCTCCAACTCCTCCTGTGACAAATCCATGTAATAAGCCACGGCGTTTATATTATTCTCTTTCGCCTTTTGGTTAAATACTTCTACCATTTTCTCCGAGGTATCTACACCTATTATCTCTCCCACGTTTTCTGCCAAGAAAAATGAGACTAGCCCTGTGCCACTGCCGAAGTCTAACAGTTTAAATTCCCTTCTTAGGGGGATAAATTTTCTCACTCCCTCCGACACTGCTTTGGCCAAACTAATCCTCACAGGGTTTTCGTCCCAACTTGCAGCTACTAGGTCAAACTTCGATATTTTTTCCATTTTCTAATGCCTGAATTCTAATTACTGTCCATTATAACATGTTTGAGGTTCTCCCAGTTAATTACTCCCAAATTTCAGGAGATATTTCTGCATATATTCTCAGCAGTTAGCCCGTCTTTAGAATAAGTGATAAGCCGTTGACCTAATCCCCTAATTAACTCTTTTTTTTTACCTAGAGGAATACATCATAATTGGCTAATTTTTTCTATCTCGGGGAGATATATCAGAATTTTAGACATTTCTCCCAGCCATATACAACTGGGAATTGTAGGAGGTTTTATCACCTATAGCCTATGTTTTTTTCTCCTAGACTTATGCTGGGGGAATTGTAAAGATTAGCATGACGTATTTGAATGAGGGAGTGAGATTTTTATTTCTAGTCCTTCTTCCCCCTAAACCCTAGGGGAGTAGTAAATATAGGCATGGCCGTATGCATCCCGATGACTGGTATTTTTATTCATAGTCTTTACAAAGATGCACTTACCAATTTACTTCTGAATGACAGTTAAATTGTTGAAATTACAATCATCTTCTGGTGTCGTTTTATCTTGCCCGTATTCCTGCGTTACTGTCCATTTCCGCTGCCAATTACCTTTATCATCATCCACTGGTTATTCTCTTTTTTTTTTATAATTTTAGCCCAATGTCATCTTTTGTCCTCCAGTTATTCCCTATCAAATCATCCTGCCATCAACTCCAAACTGTTTACCAGTTAAAATATATCTTGTTCTATTACCTAATCCCTATCGGCTATCTTACTACAACAGTGGCAATTTTACTGGCATAGTAGGAATAATATTCGGCATTTTTTTGCTTGCCTTGCTAAACTCCAAGACTTCTAATTACACTGTTAGTTTTCATGCTCCATCCATGGCATATCCAACCCGGGGTATATCCAAAATCAAAGTCTTTTCGTGTTTCCAACATGTGCCTTTTGGCTAAGAGTTTTTCTTCCACAAACTGCCCCAAGGATAAGCCCCACCCTCATTGGTTGTTTTCACTACCAAAAAATACCTGTAATATCTCTTCCGATAGGAAATGCATTGCCTGTTGTTTCTAAAAATCGGAGATAATATAAACGCCACTGGCTTTTTTTAGCGTAACCGCCGCCTCCTAAAGAAATTAATTTATTTCAGCCTTTATTTTTCTGTTGTTTTTACTTTGATTTCAACCACTTCCCCCCACGTTAACCCCTAATTTACCCCGCCAAGTAATTTCCTGTTGTCTACTCCATCTTCCCCCAAAACTGCCTTCATATCTCCCTCGAGGATTTTCCAGTAATTCGACAATCTTTGGTACTTTTTTGTATCTGTTGGCCGCATTACTATGTCTGTGAGATAACACCTCCCTCCTTCTATAATCGTCTCTGGAATCCTTTCCTCCTTCCCTTCGATTACCCATATAAATCTCGCCGCAAAAACCAACTTTTTCTTGTTGCTAAATGTCTGTGGCCGAGATAACAAACTCCCGGGATATTTTCAAGCCCCACCTGACGTTTTTTTGTCTCCCTGTATTGTCACAATGTATTGAATTACTATTCGTATTTTTGAATATAAAGTTTTTGGGTAAGGCTAGTGGGTTTTATGCCAAAAAAACCAGGAGAATATTACTAGATTTTTCAGGCTTTTGCTACAATCAATGGAAGTACCTAATACCTGATGCCCACTTTAGAGACGTTTTTACCCTGGCGTCTCTATTATTTTTCCACCCATTTTCTCTATCCCCCTTATGATGGATAATAAGTATTTCCCCCATCCTTTGAACTGTCCGTAGGGTGCAGGAGTTATCAATCATGAGTCAGGTGAGAGAAATTAACGATTCTCAGTTTAAAAACGAGGTTTTAGAGGAAAATAAACCAGTTTTGGCCTATTTTTGGGCCCCTTGGTGTGGCCCTTGTCGTCTTGTTTCCCCTTCCATCAACTGGCTGGCCGAAACTTATGCCCCCCGTCTCAAGGTGGTAAAATTAGAAGTAGACCCCAACCCTGAAAGTGTAGCCTTCTGTAGGGTTGAAGGGGTGCCTGCCTTAAGACTTTTTAAAGGAGGCCAGATTATCAAAAGTTACGAAGGTGCTATCGGCAGAGACAAACTCAAGGAATTTGTTGAAGGTGCCATTTAAGGGCGTGATACTATAGGATTAGCATAAAACAGGAGGTGGGAATAAGAGGCACATCCTTTTCTTTCCATACCCATCTCCCCCCACCCTCCCTTTTTGTGGTACAATATCACCAGACGGGCAAATAAAAATTGCCTCCGAAGATTTTTCCAAAAAAGGGCATAATAGATTTCATCCTGGCCAATGGACATGGTTGACAGCGTGGCGAGGGAGGGGGTAATCACAGGGGCCCTTTATGTTGTTTTTTGTTAGCTAAGTGGCCGTAATTTGGGGATATTTTCTAGGGGACAATGCTGGCTTTATCAGAGAGAATTAGATTCCTTGAAAAAAATGTTTTTGCCGACATGGATAGGGCAAAGACAGAGATAATAAATCGGGGGGAAAAAATAATTGATCTTTCCCTT
Source organism: Cyanobacteriota bacterium SRBZ.bins.94.201705 (assembly GCA_030549855.1). Taxonomy (GTDB): domain Bacteria; phylum Cyanobacteriota; class Cyanobacteriia; order Cyanobacteriales; family Cyanobacteriaceae; genus DVEF01. Next base: position 3,391 of record JAUQQP010000018.1, on the reverse strand, counting down.
GGTTCAGCGGATTTGCCCACAGCAAAACACATAATTGAAACCATTGAAAAATCCCTCCACAATCCTGAGAATCATCGTTATCTTTTGCACGGAGGTACAGCAGAATTTAGAAAAGTTGTGGCTTCTTGGTATCAAAAAAGATTCGGCAATTTTGTGGACTGGGAAACAGAAGTATTGCCCTTGATCGGTTCCCAAGAAGGTACTGCCCATTTTCCCCTAGCTGTTATAAATCCAGGCGATTATGCCCTTACTTTAGACCCAGGTTATCCCTCCCATGCCGGTGGTGTATATCTGGCTGGTGGACAAGTTTATGCTATGCCTCTGTTAGAAGAGAATAATTTTTTACCCCAATTTGCCCATATTCCAGAGGCAGTTTTAGCTAAGGCAAAATTGATGATTTTAAGCTACCCCCACAACCCTACCACTGCCATTGCCCCTCGCAGTTTTTTTGAGGAAGCAGTGGCTTTCTGTAAGAAGCATAATTTGATTCTAGTCCATGATTTCCCCTATATGGACATATACTTTGGGGAGGAAAGACCAGTTTCTGTGTTGGAAGTGGACAAAAATAAGGAAATATCTATAGAGTTTTTCACTTTCTCAAAATCTTACAATATGGGGGGGTTTAGAATAGGTTTTGCTATTGGCAATTCCCAATTAATAGCTGCCTTGAGAAAGATAAAATCAATAGTGGATTTCAACCAATATAGGGGAATTTTACAGGGGGCAATTACCGCATTGACATCCTCTCAACAATGTGTAGCAGAAACGGTGAGAATATACAGAGAAAGACGAGACTTCTTGGTATCAGAATTAGCTAAAATTGGTTGGCAAGTTCCTCTTCCCCCTGCTACCCTATATGTTTGGGCAAAACTGTTACCTCCTTGGCAACAAAACTCCATTCAATACTGTGTTGAACTACTAAAAGAAACAGGTGTAGCCCTGTCGCCGGGTGCGGGTTTTGGAAAACATGGCGAAGGGTATGTTAGATTTGCCTTAGTACAACCACCAGAAATCCTGGCAGAGGCAGTAGCTAAAATCGCCCTCTTCCACCAAAAAACCTGTTAAACTCTCTTAGGTAAATGCTTCACCCTTTCCAACTAAATCTTGTCGTCTACTTTTTATGAATTATTCTTTGCCTCACCCCCTGATTCTAGACAATCTCCTGCGACAATGGCTGTTAGAGGATATTGGCAGAGGTGACCATACCACTGATAGTATTTTTGGCGACAACAAGAGAGGCAAGGCATATTGGGTGTTAAAGGAGGAGGGAATAATTGCCGGTTTACCTATAGCCGAAAGAGTATTTCGTCTGTTGGATGACACGGTTAGGTGTGAAATACTAGCAGAAGAGGGGGAAAAGAAGGAGAAGGGTAGTATTATTTTTACCTGTGAGGGGAAAGTCTCTGCCTTACTCACCGGTGAAAGACTAGCCTTAAACCTTGTTATGCGACTCAGTGGCATTGCCACCGCCACTAGACAATACGTTGCCGCTATCGCCGACTATCCTACTCAACTGGTAGACACCAGAAAAACTACCCCCGGGTTACGAATCCTGGAAAAATACGCCTCTCGCGTAGGTGGTGCCCTCAATCACCGTCTCGGTTTGGATGATGCTATCATGATCAAGGACAATCATATCCAGGCAGCTGGTGGTATCCCCCAGGCTATTGCTTTAGTCAGAAAACAGATGCCTTATCCCCTCGCCATCGAGGTGGAAACAAATAACCTCCTCCAGGTGAAAGAGGCAGTGGAAAACCGCGCAGATATTATCATGTTGGATAATATGGGGATAGAAGAAATGAGGGAGGCTGTTGCCTTTATTCGCCAACACAATCCCCATATCAAAATTGAAGCCTCTGGCAACGTGCGTCTCGACAATATCAGACAGATAGCCTCTACTGGTGTTGATTATATCTCCACTAGTGCCTTTATTACACGCGCTTCCTGGTTGGATATTAGTATGAAAATTGCCTCTTAAACTCAGTGTCTCTTCTATTGTGGCTGCCTCTCATTTCTCCCTTTAAGCCAAACACAATTTCCAGTGTTTTGCCTTTCTCCTACTGGCATTTGCTTTGGCAGCTATTAGGCAATAATTCTAAACAGAATAGCAGCGAAAACATATTTTTAATCTGCCTCCTTTCCTTTCATTATAACACTTTTTTTATAAATCCCCGCTCATTACCTCGTGAAAAAATATTAACAATTTCCCCTTGATACTCATAACATGCTATAATGGCGTCAGGGCTTATTGAAGGAAAAAATCTTCTCATGTCAAATTCCCATAATTTCAATGAAACTCTAGTAAAGTTTCCTGGAACAATGCCAGCAAAAACAGAAAGAAGTAGTCAACAGGGAGGAATTTATTGAGAGGCAAAAGGAAAGAAAACTGTTGCACAATGGTGCAGAATGTACTGTGGATAAAATTGTTAACAGAATAGGCGCCCTTCAGCTGGAATTTAACAATTCAATTTAGGAAGTTTCTCAGCGTTTGTCAGCAGAGTTGAACATTTTGGGGGAAATAAGAAAGGCAATTTGTGCTAAGCAGAGGGAGTTGGAAAATATTACTAAAATAAACCTGGCGGCAGACGGTCTATATGTCTTCAAGCAGCAAGCTGAGGAAAAACTAAAAGCATTAGAGGATGAATATCGCCGACGGTCAACACTGGCAACAAGAAGAGAGGGAATTCGTGGAGAAAATAACAGAAGCTAAAACAACAATTTAACAGAAACAAAATGGGCAATAAAAACACAATTAAATATATACTGAAATAAAAAGATAATTAAAGAAATTGAAATAGCAAACCTTCAGGAAGAAAAGGAAAAAAATTGGAAAGAAGGGGAGACTATCCTGGCACTTCAAGGGGAAGAGTTTAATCTCAATCAGCAGAAAATTGCCACCTTTGAAGAAGTTATTAAAACTGAGACTAATAAAGCCCGTGGTGAAGCTATCAAAGAGATACAAAAAGAATACGAAAACAAGACTATACTGAGGGAAAAGGAGTGAGAAGCAGTCAAACAAGGTTATGAGTTTAGACTCCAATCTCTTCAGGCTAAAATCCAACAGCAAAATGAACAGATGCAGTCGCTAAATCAAAAGTTACAAGAAGTCATATTGAAGACACAAACCTTGGCCTTAAAAGCATTTGATAAAACACAATAATTACGACTAACAATCAAGGAGGAAAAAAAATGACCGTCAACGCCAAAAACACCAAAAACGAGATTCTCCAGGCCTACCACAAACTCCCTCACACAAACCCCCCTTTTCAGGGAAATTCTTGAAGAAGGAAAAGAGGAAAAAATGGCCACGACTGGTAGTCACGGGCTAGAAAATATTATATCCAGTATGGAGGAGATAAGACTAAATTTCCCCGCCGCTGTAAGTAAACTT
>JAUQQP010000014.1 GCA_030549855.1 Cyanobacteriota bacterium SRBZ.bins.94.201705 | reverse complement strand
AAAGAGAAAAAGAGGCTAAAAAAGGGCCAAGAGGTAGACAGTGGCGGGGATAAGCCCTTAAGATAGGCATAGGAAAAAAGCGGAAAGAAAAAATAAGCCAATGAGTCTAACGGTATACAATACCCTGACCAAAAGGGAAGAGGAATTTAAACCCCTCAATCCCCCCCAAGTGAAGATGTACTGCTGCGGGATTACAGCCTATGACTACTGCCACCTGGGACATGCCCGCACCTGTGTAGTATGGGATGTGGTAAGAAGTTATCTAACATGGCGGGGGTATGAAGTAAGATACATACAGAACTTTACAGATATAGATGACAAAATTTTGAACCGTGCCCGTCAGGAAAATACTACCATGGAAGAGGTAGCCGAGCGTTTCATTCAAGCCTATTTTGAGGATATGGAGAGGCTGAATGTATACAAGGCTGACTCCTATCCCCGAGTGACTCATACCCTCGATGGCATCAAAAGACTGATTTGGGAATTGGAGGAGAAGGGTTTTGCCTACCAGTCTCAGGGAGATGTCTACTATGCAGTGGATAAATTCCCCGAATATGGTAAACTGTCTGGACGCAAATTAGAAGAGTTACAGGTGGGGGCTAGTGGTAGAATTGATGTGTCTGTATCCCAACAGGTAAAACAAAATTCCTTTGACTTTGCCCTCTGGAAAGCTGCAAAACCAGATGAACCAGGTTTTGATTCTCCCTGGGGAAAAGGAAGACCTGGATGGCATATCGAATGTTCTGCTATGATAAGAGAAAACCTGGGGGAAACTATCGACATTCACGTTGGCGGCAGTGATTTAATCTTCCCCCACCACGAAAACGAAATTGCCCAGTCGGAAGCCGTCACCGGTAAACCTCTTGCCCTCTACTGGTTGCATAATGGCATGGTGACGGTTAACGGCGAAAAAATGTCTAAATCCCTTGGCAATTTTATCACCATCCGAGAACTTCTCAGTAAATATGACCCCATGGCTGTCCGTCTTTTTATCCTGCAAACCCACTACAGAAAACCCCTCGACTTCAGCGAATCCGCCTTGCAAGCAGCTATGGGGGGATGGCAAACCCTTAAAGAAGCCCTCACCTTCGGTTATAAATACGCCAGGCAACTTTCTTTTGAACAGCAAGATACTACTAGCTTGATTACCGATAAAGCCATAGAAGAAGCCTTCCGGGAGGCAGTAGACTCAGACTTTAACTTTGCCGCCGGTTTAGCAATTCTGTTTGAGGTAGCCAAACAATTGCGCAAAGAAGCCAATCTCTTAAGCCACCAGGGGATTACTAGTCAGTCTCCCCAAGATTTACTAGTCAAATGGCATACTCTAGTTTCCCTAGCTAAAATCCTACGTCTGGAAGTCAAACAGGAAGATATTTTCAGCCAACAAACAGAAATTTCTGACGGGGAAATTGAATTACTTGTACAGCAACGCAGTATTGCGCGCCAACAGAAAAACTATGCAGAAAGTGATCGGATTCGGGATTATCTAAAACAAAAGGGTGTTATCCTGGTGGACTTACCCGGTGGTGTCACCAAATGGCATCGTGGCTAGGGTTGTTTTTTTCTCGTAACAATTACCGCCGTTTCCACATGGCATGTCTGTGGGAAAAAGTCTGCCGGTTGTACCCATTCTATACTATAATTCTCCCCACCTTCCTTCCCCATCAGCCTCCGCAAGTCTCGGGCAAGTGTAGCCGGATGACAGCTAATATAGACTATAGTTTCCGGTTGCATTTGCCTTAGGGTTTCCATCACAGTCTCTTCACATCCCTTCCGTGGTGGATCTAATATTACCACCTCTGGTTGTATTGCCAGGGTTGGCAAAACCGTTTCCACCTCCCCCGTTATAAACTGTACATTGACTATCCCATTTATCCTGGCATTTTCCTCTGCCTGCATGATAGACTGGCAATAGGATTCCACACCTATAACCTTCTTTACCTTTTGTGCCAAGGGGAGAGTGAACGTTCCTATCCCACAATACAAGTCTAACACAGTCTCTGTTCCCCTCAAATTCAGACGGGAAAGGATAGAAAACAGTAAGTCTTCTGCCACAGAGGTGTTAACCTGGAAGAAGGTATCTGGGCGTAAATGGAAAGTCAAGCCGGCAAAAATTTCCCTTATATAATCCCTTCCTGCCAACAATTCTGTTTCCTCCCCGAAAATTACATTAGTAGCCTTGGGGTTGTAATTTAAAGTTACTCCCACTATCCCTGCGTAAGCCTTCATCCAGTTTTGTGCCATGGTTTTAAGTTTTTCCCCCATTTTCTTCGCAGTTACCAGGGTTACCAAAATTTCCCCTGTATTCCTGCCAATGCGAAAACATAGGTGTCGCAATACCCCTTTTCTTGTTTTCTCGTCGTATACAGGTATTTGTGATGCTTGTAAGTCTTTCTTTATTCCTGCCAGCAGGGGATTTAAACGCTCATCCTGAATAGGGCATTTGTTAATATTCACCACCTGATGACTTCCCCTACGATAATATCCTGCCTTTAACATTCCCGTTGCCGAAACAGCCAGGGGATAACTTACCTTATTACGATAACCCAAAGAGGGCCCTGCTATTATTTTTTCCACCCTTATGTCAGCAAAACCCCCAATCCTACTCAAAGCCTCTCTCACCTGATTTTCTTTTAGTTGCAACTGATACTGGTAGTCTATATGCTGCCACTGACATCCCCCGCATTTATCTGCCACAATACAACTTGGTCTAATTCTATAGGCCGATTTTACCTCTACCTCCTTTATCTTTCCTTCGGCGTATTTCTTTTTAACCCTTACAATCCTACTTTTTACCCTATCTCCCGTCACCGTATCCGGTATAAACACCACCTGTTGATTTATTCTTCCCACTCCATACCCCTCACTGCTTACATCCTCTATTGTCACACTCACTATTTCTCCCTGCCTTATCACTCTAACCCTCTCCTCCTCTCTCTTTTGGCTCTTATTAGCTTAACTTATACCTACAAAAAATCGCCGTTTTTTTCGACCCCCTTCGCCCTTTTTTTTTTTTTTAGACCCCCCTTTTTAAACACACACACCCACCCCATCCTAATCCTATTATCTCCTATATGCTAGGAAAACGCAACCATTGTTCATACTTTTTAATAATAAGTTGTGAATAAATGTAAAGAAAAGCAGCAAAGAGAGGCAAATGATGTTAGAATGGTAGACGATGGGGAAGGCGCGCGCGCTAAAAAGGGGGTTGAAAACAAAAGGAAAGCCCGGAAGACTCGAAAAAAAAGGCCGCCAAATGTAATCTCATAAGTAAAAATGATGTTACTTTAGTAAGGGAGACGGTCGAGGAAACGGTATTGGATAGCCTCGGCGAGGTGGTGTGGTTGGAGGGAGGGAGAAGCGTCAAGGTCAGCGATGGTGCGGGCTACCTTGAGGATACGATCGAAGGCGCGGGCGGAAAGGCCTAATTGGCGAATGGCACCATCGACAAGCTTACGGCATTGGTCATCAAGGGGGCAAAATTGTCGCAGGTGGTGGGATTGCATTTGGGCATTGCAAGAGATAGGGTCGTCCTGGAAGCGGATTTTGGCCCTTTCCCGTGCGGCTATAACCCTTTCTCTTACCAGGTGGGAATTTTCCCCTGTATGAAGTTGTAGCATTTCCTCAGGTTTAAGACGTCTGACTACAACTTGTAGGTCGATACGGTCAAGGAGAGGGCCGGAAAGTTTAGCCCAGTACTGTTGTCGTTGTCGAGGTGAACAGGTGCACTCTTTGAGGGAGTCGCCATAATAGCCACAGGGACAAGGATTGGTACTAGCAATGAGGGTAAAACGGGCAGGGAAGGAAACGGTTTGTCGTTGGCGGGAAATAGTGACAAATCCGTCTTCCAGAGGTTGACGCAGAAACTCCAAGACACTGCGTTTGAATTCGGTTAACTCGTCCAAGAATAAAACCCCGTGGTGGGAAAGGGAAATTTCCCCGGGCTTTGGCAATGAGCCTCCTCCCACCAAGGCTACCCCACTGGCGGAATGGTGAGGACTACGGAAGGGGCGTTTAGTAATTAAACCCCTTTTGCCTTTTAACAAGCCAGCCACCGAGTAAATCTGGGATACCTCCAGGGCCTCTGGGAAGGAGAGAGGGGGTAGAATAGAGGGGAGTCTTCGTGCTAACATAGTCTTACCGGCACCAGGAGGGCCTACAAACAACAGATTGTGGCCTCCAGCAGCAGCTATCTCCAATGCCCGGCGGGCGGGGTATTGTCCTTTTACGTCGGCTAGATCAAGATGGGTTTCTATTTCTTCTTCTCCCCTGTTAGCAATGGCGGCGGGAAACTGGGAGGGATTCTGCAAAAACTGGGCAACCTCCAACAGGTGATTAAAGCCATACACCCTCACATTTTCCACCACCGCTGCCTCTTGCACATTTTCTTTTGGGACAACTACACCCCCCAATCCCAACTTGGCAGCCATCACCGCCATAGGTAAAACTCCAGCAACCCCCCTCAAACTGCCGTCTAGGGAAACCTCTCCCAAAAAAAGATAGTCAGACAAATGGGTTGACTCCACCTGTTCAGATGCTGCTAGAATCCCCAAGGCAATGGGCAAATCGAAAATAGGCCCTTCTTTTCTCAAATCAGCAGGAGACAGATTGACTGTTATTTGTCTTACCGGGAAGGCAAAACCGGAATTTTTAATGGCTGCCTTTACCCTTTCCCTCGACTCCTGTACTGCCGCATCTGGCAAGCCAACAATGATTGTCTTGGGCAACCCGCCGGCTACATCAACTTCCACCCCAACCAAAATCCCCTCGATGCCCACCACAGTCCCACTCCATACCCTACTTAACATTAACAGTTATCCCCTCCATTTGCCTATTCCTTACAGTTTAACGGCACTGCTACAAAAAAACTAGACCCCCCTTGCATTTCTTCTCACTGATACGCTATAATTGTCTGATGGGAGCTTATCAAAACAGCACCTTCAAAGGGTGGAAAAACAAGTGGGTCGCTAGCTCAGCGGTAGAGCACTCGGCTCTTAACCGAAGGGTCCTGAGTTCGAATCTCAGGCGACCCCTCAGGGGCTTTTTCGCCCAAAATTGATAATCTCGGCCGTCCGGCGGGGAGGGCGAGTGTGGGTTGTCAGCAAGCTGTGGGCACTACTTGCTTGTCCAACACAACATCTAAGAGTTTGTCAAGCACCGCATCTTATAGGCAGCGATTTCAGGATTGTTACACATCATAAGAGACATTTGGTACCATTTGATACCAACTATTTCCATGCCAATTTCTTCCCCTATATGGAGGTATCTCCAGGGATATATATGACATGAACAGTCTAGAAAAAAACTCTAGATAGTTTTATATTTAAATTTACTACAAACAGGGAAATTGATTAGAGCCATTAACACTAAGGAAATAGACGGCTAGCAAGAGAGAAATAATAGGACTACATAATCTCTTTCTCATGGCACGATAATCCCAAAGTCTTCAAACATGTTAGGATATTCAGAGGATTGTATTAGAGTCCGAGCATATCTCCATCCCGTCTTGGCAGTCTTTTTGGGATTTTCCTTGGCGGCTAGAGTGCGAAAGGCTATATAGAATATGCCCGGGGTTTCTCTTCGCAATTGGTGCCGGAAACACAGTCTTTATTGGATTTTTCTCTTTAGCAAGAAGGTAGTCTGCCACTTCTGGGGTGTTTCTTGAAATAGGCAGAATCCTGACGAAAGGAGGGACAGTTGTCTAGTATTGCTTTCCTGAATTGATAAAATCCTTTGGTGGTTGGTGCCTTTGTTACCTCTAGTTTCCACCGGATGTCTTTTGATTTTTTTATCTCACATGGTTTAATATATGGCTGTGGGCAGTCTCGATATTTTGCCAGGGGGGATTGGTTTTTCCCGTATCTGGCTTTATTCCATAGGCGTCTAGTGCTTCCCTGCAACTAATGTCTCTTCGTAACCAAACTAGTACATAACGGAAACCGTTAGGGATTCTGGGGGCATCATAGCCTTTTGACGGAGGGGGATGACTAGGGGGCAAAGTACAGACACATCCCCGGGCATTCAAAAAAAAGATTAAGATACCTTGCATTTTTTTTCTTAGTTCGTTACAATAGTAGACGTTGCGCGGCTCACCAAAAAAGCGCAGTAAACGGGTCGCTAGCTCAGTGGTAGAGCACTCGGCTTTTAACCGATTGGTCCTGAGTTCGAGTCTCAGGCGACCCATCCCGCCTCCGACAATGTCCCTCCCAAGCTGGGGGTTGTTTTTTTTTGTCAACTACCATTGCCGAGGAGGGCAAATTGTATTGCACTGTGTTGATTTGACAGTAGGAAACTCGGCTGGCCTTAGCCACAATGGGGTATTAGAAATTGAACAGGCGGGTTATCTAACTATCCTCTCTCCGCACTTCAAGGGCCTCAGGATGAGAGGATGACATACCCCGGACAAGTCTATCCTTACAGTCGGGGAAACCCAGTAGTCTATTTTTTATGCTAGCATGGGATACAATTGCCTTTTCCTGTGTCTGTTATTGTGTTATTTAATAAGACAATATAGACTACCAGAGAGACTTTTGTTTATAACAGTTAAGAAGTATTACATTTTCTTTAAAAATCTCCCGAATATCCCCGGTGCAACGGCCGGGAAGAGATTTTTCATGGGAGAATGGGGCGGTACTGCCTTCTTATGTGTCTAATCTCCCATGACTGAGTCTTGCTGCGGGGTGGGTTTTTGTTTTTTACAGTCAGCGTCTGCCCCGGGTTAACCCTAGGGCTGTGTTATATGCGGAACTCGGGACTCGAACCCAACTTATCTAACTATCTGACGGTAAATCAAGGGGTTTAAGACCTAGGTTTCGACCAGTCAGGTCGAATTTGGTCGAAAATTGGTCGAAAGTTATGGGAGAGAATCGTCCAACAATATACAACGACAACCAGTATCTGATTGAAGAATACAAGAAAATACAACAATGGCTAAAGGAAGAAAAAGCTAACTTCCTGTTAGTCAAGGAAAAAAACAATTCGGTGTCTTTCAAGATACCAGTCACTGTTAATGGGAAACAGGAATATGTCAAGAGAACAACAGGAGAAAAGATTACTTTAGACGGTTTGGCTCGTCTAAAGGTCAAGTGTAGGAAACTTAAAGAATACTTAGGGTCAAACCCTAGTTTATCACAGATTATTAGCTTTATAGACGGTTTAAACAAAGAGAAACAGGAAATAGTCGATGACCGAATTACGATAGAGGAAGCAGTCAAGAAAGTAGAGAAATGGTTTTTCCAACGTAAAGACAGGAGAAAACTACAACGTAGCAAAAATGAAGGGTCTGACAGAGATTGTTGGTACAGGGAGTACGAATATTACTATAACAAGATACCCAAAGGGGCGATAGTTACCTACGACACATTGAAAGAAGCATTAGATTCTTATGGTATAGACCCAGAAACAGGAGAGACTAATCCTTACCTAAGGAAGTATCAAGACTGTCTGCGAGCATATATCAGATTATGTGAAATAAACAAACTAAAACCCATTCAAGAAAAACTAGAGGAACTAAAGATTTCTAAAGACCAGTGGAAAGCTAGTCGTAAGTATACTCAAGATTACATAACAAGTGAAGAATTTTACAAGTTGAGAGAAGCAATCCTTACCCAAGGGAGTGAAAGATATAAAAAAGACAGAGAATTCTGGGCTTGGATATACAGTGTACAATTTGTTTACGGTTTACGTATCTCTGAAGTACTCCATATCAGAAACTGGACAGAAGATTATTGTCCAGCAAAAGACCCAGAAGAAAACAATCCTCTCAATTATGTTTTTCCAGCATTAATAGACGTCAAGAAGAATCCTGAACATATTATCTACATAGGAAATTATCGAGAGCCTACGCCCAATGATAAACGACGGAAAAATGCCAAAACAGGATGGAGATATGCTCACCCTATAGAAGATCCAGAATACCCCAATATGTTCCAGGATTTTGGAATTATAGAAGGAATACAAAAACACTTATCTCGTTTGAAAACACACAAGAGAAGTTGTCTAGTTATGCAAGCAAATAAAAATCTAAAGAAATGGTCTAAGAAGTATTTGGGAAGAGAAATACATGGTACGCATACGTTTCGTAGGGCGGCTTCTCACATTAAATACTCGACGGTAGAAGACAAAAGAATTTATGAAAATGAAATGGGACATTCAAGTAAAGTGGCAGAAGAAAGTTATATTGAAAGGAGTCCAGAAGCAGACAAGGAACTAGTAAAAAGGAAGAGAATGACAGAAGCCAACCAGGGCAAGTTAAAAACAGATATTGCCACTGCCAAGAAGATTATAACCCAAATGTACAAAAAATTACCATCAGAAGCTAGAATAATTGCAAGAAACGTGATTATATTTATATTCAAGTTACTGTTCGAACTAGATTTCGACCCAGATAAAGAAGACTAACCCAGGAGCATTACTGTTTTCAATCTGAGCTATAATTTACCCCCCCTACCGGATAGTGTAGGGGGGTAATTATTTTATTCTGCCAACAATATTTTTTTTTGTCTAAGAGTATCGAAAGACTAGAAAAGTAAGTTAAGGAGTAGATAGGTCTTGTGGTCTAATCTCTCCTTGGAATTGACTATTTTGTTTTTTCCTGTTTTCATCCTCTTCTTTCTGCTTAGTGGCTTCTTCTATGGCTTTATTTAGTTGCCCATATCTACAACATTCTCTCAGAGCACAATTATGTATTCTTACCCACAACAATTCAAGTAATTCTATTCTGTTAACCCTTTCTTGTACATCTTCACTATTTGTCATTCTCACCCTTCCTCTAGGGACCATTTATCAAATTTTGTTTACACAGATTACAATTGGGCTTTCAGCCGTTTTCTTCTAGATACTCACTAGTGAGTGGAAAAACATACGTTTTCATCCCACTACTTCGCACTTATTCACCCCCATTTGTAGTATCTACACAAATATTATTTTTT
>JAUQQP010000051.1:138294-138615 GCA_030549855.1 Cyanobacteriota bacterium SRBZ.bins.94.201705 | reverse complement strand
ACTTAATAAGGATGGCTAACACACACCATGGAAAGCCTTTAACCTTGGTGGTAAAAAAACATGGAGGAGAAGGTAACAGCAGGTAGAAGGTAACAGCAGGTAGAAGTAGTCAAAATAAAAAAAAAATGGAATTGTTGTTATAACACAATCCCTCCCCTGCTAATGGGAAAATGAAGAGGACTATTATAATGTAAGATAATTCTCCTGTAGACAACCCCCACACCAGGTAGGCGTTATAAATCTCTTTCCTGAATGTTACCCTCGTGGGGGAAAATCCACATCATCATACTCCTCTTTACCAATACCCGCAAGACAAGGGAT
>JAUQQP010000051.1:0-138284 GCA_030549855.1 Cyanobacteriota bacterium SRBZ.bins.94.201705 | reverse complement strand
ACAAGGGATGAAATTTCCACCCAAACCTCCACAGATTACTACCACCCTACCCCTGCCGGCGACAAAACTAGAAGCTGACTGCAAGACGGGAATACAATCCCCCCACCCACCCCTCACCGACACCAAAACCTGCAACAGTAAAACCCTACCCCCCGCCGACAACGATACAGAATAAAACTCTCCCACCCACCTCCCTACACTACCTCACCGCCTAGCCGACACAAGGTGAGAATGCCATCACGCTTTTAGATAATCCCCCCAGTGAGTGGCAAAAAAAAACAAGAAAAAAATAGAATTGTCGTTATCTCACTTACCGGCGGCAACACGGGAAAAAACACCCCACAAGACAGGGATAGAATCTCCCTCGTCACATTATTTTTTTTCTGCCTACAAAATAACAAGACAACTGCCACCGCCACAACATTTCCTCGCTAACCCCCTGCCTCAAAATATGTTTTTGTGGTAGCATTTCCCCTAACAGAAAGACAATCACCAACACCACATAACCCCCAAAAATACAACAAAATTATCTCCACTGCCTCACCTGCCAACGGCTACAAAACAAAGAGACAATTTATCCCTTTCCCAATGGGAAACGAAGATAGATTTTGACATGTCAGCAACAAGGTGACGCGAAAATCCCCCCTATTCGCAGACTGTAAAACAGGGATATGATTTCCCCCGCCAAATAAAACCCCTTTGTCTACCACTATTGCCACTACAAGAAAGAGACACATTCTTCCCCCCAATAACAAGACAACGAAGAAATTTTTTTTTCGTTACCCATCTCATTGCCAAACAAAAAAAGACAAGGCAAAAGAAAAACCTCTAGCCGTTTCTAAGATAAATCCTCTATCTTTATGCCTCTTTTCTTCCTTCCTTCTAAATATCCTTTTTTTTCCGCCAACCATTACTCTATCCTCTCATTAGCGACAACTAGAGGAAGAGACAATCTCCCTTTGGGAAAAAAAGATAAATTCTCACATAATTTGCCTTATTGCCTTCGGAAACAAAACCATCACACCACATCCCCACTTCACCCGCTAACAACAATCTCCACCAGGGGTATAACCCTTCTTCCATCGGCAACTACCCTTCTTTTTTGAGATAACCCCTCTCTGCCAGCCGCCACAAAGGAGGGAGAAAATTCTCACTTGTCATCACATAACTTGAAGCCAAATAAAAAACAGGGGAAACAAAATCTTTCCTACCACCCTTTTCTGCTAACAACTAGCAAGGGAAGATAGCTTCTGCTTCTGCTAACCGCCAGGAAACAAGGATGGATTGCGACACAGTTTTTCACTTGCTAAAAGCAATACAAGGAGGCAATTTCTACCTTTTGTCACAAAACCTGACGCCAACCATAAACAGAATCACCTTCAAGCAGACTATTATTTCTAATAATTCCCCTGCCAACAACAAAACAGAGACACAATCTTCTTTCCGAAAACCGGGAATGAATTATGATACAATCCCCACTCCCCAAACACAAGACGAGGAGACGATTTCTGTCTGTTATCACATGTCTGCTTTAGCCAACCGGAAACCGGGAGACTATTCTCTTCTTACTAGTTTATCTGTTTGCCGAAAAAACAACGAAGACACGGTTTTTAGCTGGAGAAAACAGGTTATGACATGATTGCCTGCCGGGGAAATTCCAACTGTTAGACTACCTCTGAAGCCAACAACAATCTCAACACAACAACCTCAAGGATGACAATATTGTGGTAGAATCTCTCCATCAGATACAAACGGGGGCAAAGAGGGAATTATCACCATTAAGAAAAGGAAATTAACCTCCTCCCAACACCCTCACCACCTCTGGCATAGCCTTCTTTTAAGGCAAACAGATTCCTCTTTCCACCAGACTGTTTTCCTGTATACGAAAACACAGGAAAAATAGAATCCCTCCTGTGACATAGTCTTTCTGCCGGCAACAACAAGATGAAGACGCCAATATAATCCCCCAGGAAGTGGCAAGACGAAAAAGAGAATTGCCGTGATTGATATAACCCCCTGCCTGTCAATAGAAGGGAATAATGGTTGTGAGGCAATTGTATATGTTAATCCCCTGTCTACCAACGGCAACCAGAGGCAGGGATAGTCTCCGCTACCACCCTAATCCCCCGAGACAGCCTGTCACACTCCCCCAATAGGAAGAGACATATGCCATTACACTAACCCTTCTACCGGCAACAGTATAAATTCCTCCCTATCTGCCACAATTGGTAGACAACCAAGGGGGTAAATAAACAATACTTTTCCCCTGTCAACCAAAAAGAGGGAATTGACTGTTTTGACATAATTGTTTTCTGGCAGCAAGATGAGGGAAAAACACCAGCCACTAATGACAATGCCAATACAACAAACAACAAAATGGTACTGCTGGAAACTGGAAATATCACCATGCATGACATTAACTCCTTACCAAGGATAGCCATAAAAGCCGCCGGCTGTCAATCATCTAACAATTCCCGTGTATAGATTAATGCTGACAACAAAAAGAATTACTCCTATCAAACTATCCTCTTTGGAAAGTGACAAAGGAAACATAAAATTAGAGTAGGCGGGAGAAAAAATAGTTATATGACGATGGCAAATAAAAGAATATTGGTAATCGGTTATGGCAATACCCTCCGCAGTGATGACGGCGTAGGATACATAGTAGCCTGTCAACTGCTTCATCAAAACATCCCAGGATTGGAAACCATAGCTACCCCCTCTCTCACCCCCGAATTGAGCGAAAAAATGGCAGAATACCAAAGGGTTATTTTTGTGGATGCCTGTGTCAATCAAGATAAACTCACATTCACCAGAATAGAAATCCCCCCCCAATACCCCGACAATTGGCTACATAAACTTACCCCAGCATCCCTACTAAAACTCACCCAATGGCTTTACCACAAAACTCCAGATGCCTGGATTATGGCCATCCCAGCAAAAAATCTGGATTTCGGCGAACAGTTGTCCCAATATACCAAAAAACAGGCACAATTGGCCATAGAGATGCTAAAAAATCTCCCACTAGTAGTCGGCTATGCATGAAATCGGCATCATGGAATCCACTATTGCCATAGCTATCCAACACGCCAAGGCGGAAAATGCCACCAGAATCACAGAAATAACTATGAGAATAGGGGAAATGTCTGGCGTCTATCCCCCTGCCTTGGAATTCGCCTTTGACGTAGTTACAAGAAATACCATAGCGGAAAATGCCACCCTCAAAATCGAAACTATCCCCGTCTGCTGCTACTGTGACTCCTGCCAACAGGCATTCCATCCCACTGACTGGATATTCGCCTGCCCCCACTGTGGCCAATTGAGCAGTAAAATCCTACAGGGCAAGGAAATTGAACTAGTCTCCCTTAAAATCGTCAAATAGACCCGCTACCATAAAACCTCATTCTTGTCAAGCCTATAGGCAAAATTTTAAGAAAAATTAAGAAAAATTAAGTGTATTGTGAAGTAATATTACAGGACAAATACAGGAGGAGCCCTATTGCCTTAAACTCTTACCTAAAAAGCAGTTATGGAGGGAGAACAGTTGTGACAATAAGGGTAGCAGTAGTAGGAGGAGGGCCAGCTGGAGCGTCGGCGGCGGAAGTCTTGGCTAAAGCGGGGATAGAGACTTATCTGTTTGAAAGAAAGCTAGACAACGTGAAACCCTGTGGTGGTGCCATCCCCCTGTGTATGATAAGCGAGTTTGATATACCCCCCGAAATCATCGATAGGCGCGTGCGGCGAATGAAGATGATTTCCCCCTCCAATATCGAGGTAAATATAGGTGACACACTTAAAGAACATGAGTACATAGGCATGTGTCGTCGGGAGGTGTTAGATAGTTTCCTCCGCAACCGTGCCGCCCAACTAGGGGCTAATCTTATCAATGGTACAGTATACCAGCTAGATATCCCCACCAGTGACCATGAGCCCTATACTATCCATTATGCCGACCACTCCAATGGCCAGCCCCAGGGAGAAATAAAAACCCTGCAGGCAGACGTGGTGATAGGGGCAGATGGCGCCAATTCTCGCATTGCTAAGGCTATAGATGCTGGCGACTACAACTATGCTATTGCCTATCAGGAAAGAATTAGGTTGCCAGAAGACAAGATGGCCTACTATGAAGACTTGGCGGAGATGTACGTAGGTAGTGACGTCTCCCCCGACTTCTATGCTTGGGTTTTTCCTAAGTATGATCACGTAGCGGTGGGGACGGGCACCATGCAAGCCAACAAGTCCAGAATTAAGGAATTACAGGCGGGTATCAGAAAACGGGCAGCCAAGCGGCTAGAGGGGGGAGAAATCATCAGAGTGGAAGCCCATCCCATACCTGAGCATCCTCGCCCTCGTCGTGTAGTAGGACGAGTTGCATTGGTAGGGGATGCCGCCGGCACAGTTACTAAATCCTCCGGCGAGGGGATCTATTTTGCCGCTAAATCTGGTAGAATGTGTGCTCAGACTATCGTCGAGACTAGCAACAATGGGAGAAAAGTCCCTACTGAGGAGGATTTAAAGCAATATATCAGACTTTGGGATAAAACCTACGGCCCAACCTATCTCGTTTTAGACATCCTCCAGCGTATATTCTACCGCAGCGATGCCACCCGTGAGGCCTTTGTCGAAATGTGTGCCGATTTGGATGTCCAAAGAATCACCTTCGATAGCTATCTCTACAAAACCGTTGTGCCTACTAACCCCCTTGTACAACTTAAGATTACGGCTAAGACTATCGGTAGTCTCTTACGTGGTCATGCCCTAGCCCCCTAACCTATTATACAATACCGAGAGAACATTTAGGGATTTCCCCTTATCCCTTTACAGGGGAATCTCCTCTGGCGGTTGAGAAAAAACCCCATGTCACAGAAGGGGTTGCCGCAAGGGGATATGATGAAGACAATGGATTACCATAAGAAAGAGACTTTTGAAGGCAGACTTTTTATCGACAAAGGAGGGAATTATGGGTAGCCACCTTTACGGGGAAGACTTCTTGGAAAACGGGAAAGACGATGAGTAGCCATAGACGGAGAAAAACTTGTTTGTCAGAAGAGGGGATATGACGGGTTTCTATCCACAATCTGAGAAAACCCCCTTCCACTGTCATGACTTACCATCTGTTTCTGGAAAATACCTCCTGCTGAAAAAACCCCTACCATATAGTGACAATGAATAACATTTTGACATGCCACTAGCTATTTCCCAAACACCCCTTTCCTTCAATTGGCATGGAAGAATTCCCCTGTCAACCAGGAAGAAGAATAATTACCCCCCACCACCTGCAGACTGGTTATAAGGCTATTGTTGACTAGTATTCTTGAGGCAATTCTCACAGCCGGGGGATAGGGAAAAAATAGCAGTCACTGTTGGGGTAAGACTTTATTTTAGTGTTATAAGAAATCTTGACAAGAGGAAAAGGGGAGTTGCTATTCCCAGGGATATGAATTGGCATAGAGGGGGTTGTTAGCAGACAATAAGATAACCACTTACTGTCGACAAAAAGGCATTTTCTATATGTCAGGAGACGAGATAATTGCCAGTAGTTATCATCCCTCACGGGAGTGTTTCTCAACCGAAAAGAAAATAAACAACTGCTACCGGCAAAGAAAGCAGAAAATAATAATTTGCTATTCCCTTTAGACTTTCTATAGGAAAACAACACAATGATGGATTCCTATCCCTCTGGCTGGAAAAGACTATCCACCTACACACAAACGCCTGCAGGGATTTTCTCCCCTCGCCAGAAGGCAACAATACAATGAGTCGCTACCCTCAGGGGGGTTTTTTTCTACCATCTGTCAGAGGAAAACAGGATGATGAATAGCTACCCACAAAAGAGGGATTTTATATGGAAGGAGAAGAAGACAAATTTTTGTCTACACTGTCGGGAAACAAAAGGATAACAAGTAGCCATAGACGGGGGAAACATTCCTGTCAAAAGACGATGATATGACGAGTGGCTATTCTTCAAGGGGGTTTTCTTCTACTTCCTGTCAGAAGACAAGACTATTGGGGATTGCCAACGGGGGAAGATTGTCTGTTACCAGTAGGAAGACAACAGGATGATGGCTTGTCGTAGGGAATTGTTG
This sequence comes from Cyanobacteriota bacterium SRBZ.bins.94.201705, assembly GCA_030549855.1. Lineage (GTDB taxonomy): Bacteria > Cyanobacteriota > Cyanobacteriia > Cyanobacteriales > Cyanobacteriaceae > DVEF01. Next base: position 132,198 of record JAUQQP010000051.1, on the reverse strand, counting down.
ATAGACAAGAGAAGAAGATGACTGGTTGCTTTCGGCGAGGAAGGCATTTTCTTTCATCCATCCATCAAAAGACAACAAGATAATGAGTGACTGTTTTCTTCAGGGAGAATATCAACAGACGGGAAAATCACCAATTGCCATAAAGGAGAAAAACAATAACCTGCTATCCACACACCTGGAAGAAACTGTACTAGACAAACGGTTAAATGACAAGTTACGGGGGGAGGATTTTCTCTATCTGTCAGAAAACAAGAAAACAGACGAGTGGTTATCCCCCCTGTAGGCAAATGGGAAAATCCCCAGTTGCTGTCTGGAAAAAATGGATGACCAGTCACCACCTATAGGGTAAAAAAAGAAAATAATGGGTTGCTATCCTTATGGGAAACACTGTCACCAGACAAACGAGAAAATAACAAGTTACCATCCGGGGGTTTTTTCCTTCCCTGTCAGAAGACAACAAGGCGATGAGTCACTATTTTCCCTCCCCTTATTTTCTGTCATACGACAACAATAGGATGAGTAGCCATCCCCGGTAAAACACTGGATTTAGACGGAATATGGTGGGTGACTACAGGTGGGGAAAAAGTTTTTCTTGGAAAAGGAGAATATAATGAGTTGCTACCAATAGGCGGGTTTTGTTTTACTTCCCCTCAAAAATACGAGAAGCAATTGCCATCTGTCGACAAAAAGGAATTTTCTCTTGCCATCTACAGTCGCCTTCCAGGGAAGAATATTCCTTCTTATTGTTTCCCCTAGAGGGTGATTATGACTTCTTATTGTCTCTCATAGAGGGGGGTGATGATTTGGTATTCAGGGGGGATTGAAAAACAAGAAGATAACCAGTTGCCTTTGACAGGGAGAATATTTTCTTCTACCATCTGTCAGAAGACTACAAGATGATTATTTGCCATCCCTACAAGGGGTTTTTCTTGGGTTAATAGGGAAACGGCAATACTGGCAGTTACCATCCACCCGGCATAGGGGTTTTCCCCACCATCTGTTAGGAAGGAGACTACAAAACGACTAGTGGCTATTGTGGGAAGATTTCTCTTCCCTTACTGTCAGAAAGAAAAAAACGATTAGTAGCTATCCTTATGGAAGAAGATTCTTTGTCAGAAGGAGAATAAATGACGGGTTAATCCCTCCCGCCAGACGACTTGAAAGACAACAAGACAATGATTTACCCTGCAATCCAACAACAAAAACCCTTCCTCTATATTATGCCGTTTACCATCCAAGAAATACCCCCCACGGACGATTATAGGACATTTTGCTATATATAATCCCCCACAAGCAAAGGAGTGGGGTTAGCATATCCCCATCAACAAACAAGAATAAAATTATTCCTTACCTGCAGTCTACATATTTAGAAGGCTAGTCTTGGCAGACATGAATGGGGGAATACAAAGAAGGGAGATGTGGATATAAAAAAAGCGGTTAGTGTTGCCATCTACACTAAAAGAGACTGTGTCTTACTCTCACAAGGGGGATTGCCATGATGACAAGTTGCAGTCGACAGGAGAAGTATTTTCTTTTACCATCTGTCAGACAAGAAGACTATGGGTGGCTATTTCTATAGGAATGTCTGTAGGGGAAAAAACGAGAAGATGTATAGTTGCTGTTTAAAAAAAAAAATTTTTGTCAGGGGAAAGACTACTTATTATCGGCAAAGGAGAGGATTATGATTTGCCACGCCTAGGGAAAACAAGAAAACAACTATTTACCCTCAAACAGAGGATTTTTTCCCTGTCTGTCAGAAAACAAAAAGATTGTGAATTAATAACGAGTAGGAGAGGGGAAATTGATGGATTCCCATCTACCTGGAAATATACTCTTCCCATAGACAGGGGTATGATAAGTAGTCATAGACAGGAGAGGGTTTTTCTCGGGAGGGGAAAATATAAGCAGTTGCTATCAATGGGGAGGTTTTATTTTGCCTGTTGTCGGAAGAAAAGAATATGGAAAATTATCATCTGTCGACGAAAGGGGTTTCAGGGAAATTATGACTTGCTATATCTGGGGGGTATTAGCAGACAGGAATATAACAAGTCGCCATCAACAGGGAAGGTATTTTCTTTTACCCACCTGTCAGACGCAAGATAGAATAAGTTACTATTCCCACCCAGGAAAATATCTATCAATAGACAAGAAAATAACCAACTGCCACTTCTAGAATACGGATAAAACAATAACCTGCTATCCACATAAATGGAAAAAATACTTGCTATGGCTATAGGGAAACAATAAAATAAATAACGGATGGTTACCCCTATCAAGACTGTCTATAGACAAACAGAAGAATTACAACTCACCACCAGGGGTTGCTACCACCACCCCCCAAGGGTTGCTATAGGGGAAAAAGGTGTCTATAAGAAAACAAGAAAATATCTTGTTGTTATAGAAAGACTTTTTGTAATGTGAGGGGGAGACTATCCATCAAGAAACAACAGAATTCCCTCCCTTACCACCCATCTGTCAGAGGAAAAAAGGATGACTATTGGCTATTGCCACCCACGAAAGAAAACATCTGCCAGAAAACCAGAAAACATTTAGTTACCCGGGAAAGACTCTTCCTCAGGAAAGGGGAAAATCACAAGTCGCCACATGGAAAAGAATTTTATCGGTAGACAAAAGTCTCGATGGCAAGTCAACAGACAGGAAAAAGGTTTTTTCTTTCTATCCCTATAAGTGGCTATTTTCAGAAGGAGTTTTCCTTCATCCTCCAGTTGCCGTCAACAGGAGATGTCTGCTAAAAGGGGTGTGGGGGAGGCGGTAAAATAGTGAGTTGCCATAGGGAGGGTGGTTGTCTATCAACAGACAAAAAAACTATGAGTTAAGACTATGAGTTGCCATCAAGATAGGCAGATTTTCACTCTCTCTCATAAGACAAAAAGACAATTGGTTGCCGTTGACAAGAGAAATATTTTCCCTGCCGGTAAAACAAGAAAATCAGAAAATGGGAAAGTGGGGGTACATAGGGGCTTATAATTACAAACCTGTACTAGTTTATCTTGTCTCTACTAGGGGGGATATTGTTTCTCGGAAGAGGGGAATGGGGTGGAAGAATTAGAATTATTAGAAAGACAAGAGTAATATCAATTACTGTCTTCAGTCTAGAAAAACCCCCGCCAATAGTCAATGACACTTAGGATTTGTCGCCACATATCCTGGAAAAACCCTTTTCTCCTCTCTCAGTTGAAAGAAAAACCCATCCCCTTTGTTTTAACAGACAATAACGTGGTAACTTTTCATCTACAACCCCATCAGCCGCCTATCATCCAGTAACAATAAATAAAACACCATGGCATACCACTTACAATCCAAGAGATACCCTCCCCCCTTCCACAAACAAAAACAAGATGATTTACTGTCTCCAATCTAGGAAAAACTCCTTTCCACAGCAGACGAGGAAATAATAACTTACTACCACCGACTGGGAGGAAAACCATAACTGTCGACAATGCCGCCTGAAAAAAAATACCCCTCTCAATAAACGAGAAAATAACAAGTCTTAACCTACAACCATAAGCGGTGATTTAGAAGACAAACTATGGCAAACAAGGCAGTGGGGGAGTTTGAGGAAATGAGACTGGGGTTGTAACGGGGAGAAGACTATCTGCCAAAACACAACAATAGGAAGAAATAGACTTCATGTCAGGAGAGACAAAACAAGGGGATAAAGGGAGAAAAACTTAATGTCAACAGACAAGGCGACGACAACTAGCCGAGTGACAACTTGCCAAGTGGGGGGGGGGGAAGTCTGTCGTGATAAGCCAAGGGGGATGAATTTTTACCCCGGAGAGAAACCAAAAAGCATTCTTCCTGGCAAACAGGCAGATAGGAATAAGAATATTTTCACATTTGGGAGGTATGGATGTGAAAAAATATAGGCTAGGGTTGCCATTATAGCTAATAGGTAAATTGTCTGTCACCAGAGACAATAAACAGATAAATTACCGGCTTTGGGGGAGAAACTGTCTGTAAGAAGAGGAGACAATAAAGACATGGATTGTCGGCGAGGAAAAAACTGTATGTCATAACAGACAACAAATAATGGGTAAATTGCCGGCTGTGGGGGAAAAAGGGAAAAAGCAACAGTATGACGATTTGGGGGGAAGTTTTTGTCAGGAAACTTTTTATCAGAAAACAAGGAGTCATCTGACAGGAGAATCACAAGGCGGAGTTTAGGTAGACATGGGTAGGCTGCCACAGTCAGGGAATGGCTACAAGAAACGTCAGTGGGTTTGTCTGAGAGGAAACTGCAAGGGGGGGATAGCAGCCGGCTAAAATACTGTCTCTAATAGACAACAAAGGCGAATTAGCCTTCTGGCGACTTGATGCCAACAAACGAGGGAAAAACGTCTATGCTTATAGGGAGGGTGAGTCTTTCCCCTTCCCAGTAGGAAAATCGGCTTCGTTTTGGTAGACAGGCATCAGAGAGGCTATAAGCAAGAAAAAATCTTGGCTACATCATGTGGGGAAATAAGAAAATGACGAATTGCTACCTCCGGGTGATATGTTTTTCCCCACCATTCCCATAAAGAAATACAATTGCTGACTGTTTTCACAAGGGGGTTTTTGTCTGAATACAAGGGGGTGACTATTTATTCTCTCCATGACAAGGGAAACTTTTTATCAGAAAATAAGAGAATGACTAGTTGCCATCTGTTATGGAAGGAAGAGAAAAAGGGATAATGATTCGCTATATACAATCTCGTCAAAAGACACAAAAGAGATTAATTTCCTGTTTCTTCAACTAGCAGACTGGTTACGAGATATTAGTCTTGGTAGGAAGGGGTAAGGGGATTTTCACCTCCAAAAGGCATAGATACGAGAAAAATATACACCCTTGTTGCCATCCCCCTACTGTCATAGCCAAAAAACTAGGAAGAGATTTTCTCAAAAATACTACTACTAGACTATTAGCTGGTGTTGACTATCAACAATCCAGTTACCCACTGACAAAGCAGATGAATCTTATCGCCAACAGACGACGAAAAGTTATGCCGTTGACTCAAAAATAAGTCACCGCAAGGGGAAATATTGGCTATCAACGTCAATACTGAGTTTATTTGGGGGTAAAAGCCTAGTCTCATACCACTTTTTTGTCACACCTCTATTCCCCTCAAGCCGCATTTTTTGCTAGAATGGGACTTCAAACAGCAAAGCCTTTTCCCCTTCTTCCCCTTATTCCTGATAATAAATCTTAAGGGCGGGGGTTTTCTTCCAAAAAAGAAAGAGGGAGACAAGCAGCATTATTAGATATGCTGGGGTATAAGAAACTACACATTTGCCAGTTGCCCTCTTTTATTTTACAGGGAGGTACCCGCCTCCCTTTTTCCCAGCACCATGACATAAGAATGCCCACCGGGAGGATTAAAACGTAAAAATGAGGGCCCTTGACAAAGTAGCTGAAGGCATGCTAGGATAGGGGGAGGGATAGAAGGGGCGGCAGGTGCAGATACTGCCAAAACACTGGTGCTGGGCGATTTTTATAATATAAAGTTTCTCGATAATAGTGGGGAGGTGTAATAGAAAAGAAACGGTATAAAGTTGGTGTATTAATAATAAGGAGAGAGGGTTTAGGAAAGGGGAGCTAATTGATTATTATTAGCATTAATATTTATCGGGATTTAATAAATTGAAGGAAAACCCATAAAAGCGTAGTAGTGGCAAGGGAAAGGGGAAAAAGCAAAAAGGAGGGAAACAAGAAAAAATGGGGGAGTATGAATAGAAAGATGGGGGTAAAATAACAACAAGAGGACAAATGGCAACTTCAGCCGCGGCAGATAAACCAACTCCTAGAATCTCTCATTCAAGTAATAGGGGCAACAGTAGCATTTTAAATGATTTGGTTGGGAATAGATCCGGGGTTGGCTATAACTGGTTGGGCTATCCTTAAAGAGAGAGAGGGGGATATACCCTTGCTGGTAGACTATGGTATCATCGAAACGGAAGAGTGTGTGCCTACTGGGGCGCGTCTAAAGGAAATTGAAGAGGATATTACCTCCATTGTCAGAGAGTTTAAACCTAGCCATGTGGTGATGGAGATGCCTTTTTTCCACAGCCGGGTAAAAGCTGCCGGGGGAGTCTTACAGGCTTTGGGAGTGATTCATCTGGTATGTTACCGGGAGGCAAAACTAATTCCTATTTTCCTCCATCAGGCTAGTTGGAAGGCGAATTTGGGCAATGGCCGCGCTAACAAGAAGGAAGTAGCTATAATTCTACAACAGATTTTCTCTATTTCCCAACTTCCCATCGATGACAGTCTAGATGCCATTGCCATTGCCTATGCAGGTATCTGTGGCGTTAGAAACAACATCCTTTAAGCAGAAGGAAGCTTTTCCTTTTTGAAGAAGCGACTGTTGACAAACAATCGCCTATAGATTAAACCACTGACTATAGCTTTGTCATCGCTATGGTTTCGTTTCACCTGCCTCGTGGCGGGTTGGATACTGTTAGAGTTTACTCCTGTGGTAACTAGTCTGACGGGGAAATGGTAGCAATACCAGTCTACGAGTTATTGAGAGGTGGTTTGCGATTATACACTTACTTTATTATAAAACCGCAATAGGCCTCATTTTTTCCTGGGGGGAGAGATTGGTGTGGGTTTTTTTTGTCTTTACCAAGTGGGTTTTTGTTATTAAACGCCCTCAGTTGAACAATAGCACCATTCTAGCATAGTCTAACAGAAAAAAACAGGGCCACCGTCGCCTCCATAACCATTTGGATTTCTGTAAAATCTTAATTCCATTCACGTCTCAGATAAGTCTTAAAACCGTTTCCAGATTTTTGGTGAGGTTTACCATGCTATAATGTTGTAGACAGCGTTGACGGGCCAATTCCCCCCTTTTTAATGCCGATTCGTAGTCTGCCAAAATCTCATTGATAGTCTTGGCAATGGCTTCTGGGGATTGGGGGGAAACCAAAAAACCCGTATTTCCCAGAATCGCCGGCGTCTCTCCCACCGCAGACGCCAATATTGGTTTGGCCATTGCCATCCCCTCTATCACCTCCAGAGGACATTTTGCCTGGTTAATGATAGAATCGTGGGGGGTGAAGACTATAATGTGGCTGAGAGAAATTACCCTTGCCATTTCGTCAAAAGCCTGAGGTTTTATTGTCACTATCCATCTACCCCATCTTTCCCATAACTGTTGATAGTAAGACTCTTGGTGACAGTTACCTCCTACCAACACCAACTTCAATTGAGGATTGTTTAGAATTTCTAAGGCAGTCAAAACATCTTCAATCCCCTGACTGGGTTTAGCTGTACCTGTAAACATCAACAGTCTATAATTGGATAAACCGTTTTCCTCTCTCAATTTTTCACTGTCGTAATTGCTGGGATTGAATGCATCTGTGTCTCTTACATTAGGCAAATATGTGCCTCCATAACGGTATTGAAGATACCTACTACTTACAGTTATAGCATTTACTTTGTCCAAAATTCTTTCCAGAAATTTAACATAAATAGGGTGTCCTGGTTTGCGTAAATTTCCCTGAAAATTAAACTGCCAATCGTCACCTCCCCACTCTGCCATTTCCCAATCATCCAAATCCACAATAATCGGTTTTTTCTCCCGCCATGCCTTCAAATAGCCTACCCCAAAACTTGTCATTTGTGGTTTAATCACATAAATAATATCCCCGTCTATCTCCCCCATTAAATCCCACATAGTTTTTATCAGGGAGGGAAAGGGTTTGCCGTAGAAATAAGTTACCGGTAAACCATAGGGGGGAATGGGATATATCTTTTTTCCAAACAAAAAACCGTACAACTTTACCTGAAACCCCAGTCTTTTTAACCCCTCTCCTATTGTGTATGCCCTTGTGGTTCCATATCCCGACAAATCTGGTATTATAATAGATATTTTCCTCCCATTCATGGCCAACAACACTTAACTAATGATATTTTACCCCAGGCCGGGGCGACAACTATCAATTACCTATTCTTCCTCTCCTATTTTTTTCTCATAAATTACTCCCCCAATAATTCTGCCAATCTCTGTTCATTCTGTTTTTGCTTTCTTTTTTGTCTTGCCTTATATTTTTCCCAATTTTTTTGATTTTATTTAACCTTGCCTAGCGCCCCTTCTCCTTTCTCTTATCTCTTAATCTTCTCTCATTTCTTCCTTGTTTATCTCTCCTCTTCTTTCTCTATATTCCTAGGGAATTTAAATTTTATTATGTATTCCCGGGAAATAATATAATTTAATCTCCGAATGTTGTTCCTTTTCAGAAATTAAATTTTACTTAACGGGTTGCGGACGTAAGTGGCTTATATCGGAAAATGCTCCCCTCTGGATAAAAAAACACAAATCCTTATGACTGGAATTTAAAATTCTCAAAAAAAAAAAAAAAAAAAAAAAAAGAAAAAACAGCTAGGCCCTACAGGGAGAAAATGGTGTCGACAACCATGCCAAAAGACAACAGCGTCAAGTAGACAATGGAATACTTAAAAGTCGATTTAGCTAGCTGTTTACTATAAGGTTGTTGTGACAAATTCCAGGCGAAAAGCAAAAAAATAAAACCCAAAACAGAGGCAAAACCCAAATAAATCAAACCGGCAGAATATAGGGGATAAACAAAGACAAAACTGAAAACAACGGTGGTAAGGGTGTAAAAGCAAATCTGTCTCACTGTAGATTCCACCCCCGCCACCACTGGTAACATGGGAATACCTGCCTCTTCATAATCCTCGGCAATCATTAAAGCTAAACTCCAAAAATGGGGAGGAGTCCACAAAAATACTAGCAGAAATAAAGCCCAGGCAGTAATACTCAAATCCCCTGTAACCGCCACCCACCCTACCAGTGGTGGAATGGCACCAGCTGCGCCACCAATTACAATACTCTGACTATTATAGCGTTTGAGCCAGTGAGTGTAAACCAACAGGTAAAATACAATACCCACCATGGCCAGGAGGGCCGCCCATAAGTTTACACCCACTGCTAAAATAGTAAAGGACAAAAGAGTAAGTACCACACCGAAAATGATAGCATGACTGGGGGGAACCTCTCTAGAGGGGATAGGGCGATGACGGGTGCGTTTCATCTGTGCATCTATGTCCCGATCATATACACAGTTGAAGGTTTGGGCGGCGGCGGCGGCTAAACTTCCTCCTGTTAATGTGGTTACTAGGGTAAACCAGTCTACTTTCCCTTTTCCTGCCATAAACATAGCCGCTATAGTTGTCATCAAAAGTAACGGAATTATCCTCGGTTTTGTCAACAGATAGTAATTCCTAACTACCCGCCATGGATGCCAGTCACTAAAAACCCCTATGTTAGTCATTATTTTTCTTCCTATATGTGGTTAATAAACAAGGAAAATTAGGTTTTTTGTAAAATATTTTATTTTAAGGGTAAACCAAAGGGGAAAAAGCGAGAGTATTAAAAGTAAAAATGGTTTTTTTGCTCTAATCAACTTTTGTTAAAAACTACGTGATTTTGTTAAAAAATACGTGAAACGAGGCCCTATAAGCGAAAACAGTAAAGGCAATAAGGAGACCAAAAAGAGCAGCACCGGTGATATGATGGGCAACAGTAAGGGGCGGCACCTGCAAGCGGAAATGAAAGGCCGCTAAGCCAAGCAGAATCTGAAGCAGCAAGGTGAAAGCAATATATCCAGAAAGACGACGAAGTTTAGAGGCTAAGGTAACAGTTTTATTAGCCCAGACGACTAGAACAACAGTAGCAATAGTAGCAGGGAAAACACCAATAATATGACTGTTCAAAACCCCACAAAGTTGCTTGCCATAAAAGCACTGATGTAATGCCCATCTGGAGGCAACCAATCCCCCCAGTAAACACTGGAGATACACCAAAACAGTAGCAATAAGACTGATTAAAGGAAGAGGCTTACTGTTAGTATTATCATGGTATTCTGCTAACATACAAGCAATAGCCACTAAGGTGCCGAAAAAAAGAAAGGCAATGGCCAAATGGGCTTCCACTATGTCAAATCTCAACAACTCAATCACTGTCAAGCCACCTAAAACAGCCTGGAAAAGCACCAGGAGAAGGGCAAAACTAGCCGCCCAGGGCAACCAGGGGGGGAGTAGTTGTCGATAATACCAACAGCCTATTACTATTCCTATGGTAGTCATACCCACTAAGGCGGCATCCAGACGATGAAACCACTCCAAAAAAACCTGTAAATTCATGTAGGAGGGGATTAGTTGGCCGTAACACAAAGGCCAATCAGGACAAGCCAAACCGGCATTCATCACCCTAGTAGCCGCACCAACACCCAACAAAAGCCAAGTGGCAATAACAAGTTTCCCCAACCACCATCTAACCCATCTCAGGGGTGGGGAGACTATCTGTCCAGTTGAGGGGGTAGGATGGACTATATCAGTCATAGAGGACAATTAGACTTCAGTTTGCTGGTCAACAAGTTAATTTTAGCTCAGGATTCGGTGGAGGAAAAATAAAAAATCCTCCCCGGGGGAGGAGTCTATGGCGGCTAGAGGAAAAAAGGGGAAGACTAATTAGCAGACTTCACCAAGAGGGGATTTTCTTTTTCTTCCTTGCGGATAACTACCTTACCATTCTCGTCAATGTCCACAATGGCAGAATCTCCCTCTTGAATGCGATTGGAGAGGATTTCTTCTGCTAAAACGTCTTCTAGTAGTCTCATGATAGCCCGACGCAAAGGACGAGCACCATAAGAAGGATTGTAACCCTCTTCGATGAGACGTTCTTTGAATTTGTCGGTGACTTGCAGGTGGATATTTTGCTCGGTAAGACGGGAGAATACTTCTTTCAACAACAAGTCGGCAATTTGTTTAACTTCGTCTTTGGTGAGTTGACGGAAGACGATGATTTCATCCACCCGGTTGAGGAATTCCGGACGGAAGTAATTCTTCAACTCTTCGTGGACCAAAGAGCGTATACGATTGTATTGCGCCTCTGTCTTGTTTTCCTCTAACTCGAAGCCCAAGCCGCCACCACCTTTTTCGATCACCTTGGAGCCTATATTGGAGGTCATGATGATCAAAGTATTCTTGAAGTCTACCGTACGACCTTTAGAATCGGTGAGACGGCCGTCTTCGAGGATTTGGAGGAGAATGTTAAAGACGTCAGGGTGGGCCTTTTCAATCTCGTCGAAGAGTACTACGCTATAGGGACGACGACGTACAGCTTCGGTGAGTTGTCCCCCTTCATTATAGCCCACATAGCCCGGAGGAGAGCCAATCAGTTTGGAAACGGTATGACGTTCCATGTATTCAGACATATCCAGACGAATCATGGCCTCCTCAGAGCCAAACAGATAGTCGGCCAGAGCCTTAGTCAACTCGGTCTTACCGACGCCGGTGGGGCCAGAGAAGATGAAGGAGGCAATGGGACGATTGGGATTCTTCAGGCCAACACGGGCACGACGGATAGCGCGGGCAACAGCCTTAACAGCATCTTCTTGCCCAATGATCCGCTTGTGGAGGGTTTCCTCCATGTGCAGCAACTTGTCAGCCTCGGACTCAGTGAGTTTTTGTACCGGCACCCCAGTCCAGGAGGCGACGATATGGGCGATGTCCTCTTCGGTTACCACGGGCATGTCATTGGCAGAGGCATTTCTCTTCTTCTGTTCTGCCAAAGCGCGAATCTGGGCCTTGATTTCCATTTCACGGTCTCTGAGGGCCCCTGCCCGATCGAAGTCCTGAGCCCTTACCGCCTCGTCCTTTTCTTTGAGAACCTTTCTCAATTCTTGGTCTAACTCTTTAGCCTCTGGGGGCAATTGAGAATTGAGCAGACGTACCCTGGAGCCCGCTTCGTCGATGAGGTCAATAGCCTTGTCGGGCAGGTAACGGTCACTGATATAGCGATCGGACAGTCTGGCGGCCGCCACCAAAGCCTCGTCGGTGATTTTGAGTTTATGGTGTTGTTCGTAACGTTCCCTTAGGCCGAAGAGAATCTCGATAGTCTCCTCTACGGAGGGCTCCCCTACCATTACCGGTTGGAAACGACGGGCCAAAGCGGCGTCTCTTTCTATGTGTTTGCGGTACTCATCCAGGGTGGTAGCGCCGATGCACTGCAATTCCCCTCTGGCTAGGGCTGGCTTGAGGATATTAGCCGCGTCGATAGCCCCTTCAGCGGCACCTGCACCTATTAATGTATGTACTTCATCTATTACCAATATTACATTCCCCGCCTGGCGAATCTCGTCCATGATCTTCTTGAGACGTTCTTCAAATTCGCCACGGTATTTGGTGCCGGCTACCAACAAGCCAATATCCAGAGTGACAACCCGTTTGTCTTCTAGCAATTCGGGCACGTCTTTGTTGGCAATTCTTTGAGCCAGGCCTTCGGCAATAGCAGTTTTACCAACCCCCGGTTCACCTATTAAGACAGGGTTGTTTTTAGTGCGACGTCCTAGAATTTGGATTACCCGTTCAATTTCCTTTTGACGGCCAACGACGGGGTCTAATTTACCTTCTAAGGCCAGTTGAGTCAAATTGCAGCCGAACTCGTCCAGAGTGGGGGTTTTGTTGGAACGACTGGAGCCACCGACACCGATGGGAGTGGTTTCTGTTTCCCCCAGCATGCGGATAACTTGGGTGCGCACCTTAGCCAAATCCACACCCAGGTTTTCTAACACCCTAGCGGCAACCCCTTCCCCTTCCCGAATCAAACCGAGCAGGAGGTGTTCAGTTCCGATATAATTATGACCCAGTTGGCGAGCTTCTTCCAAAGACAATTCCAGTACCCGTTTAGCCCTGGGGGTAAAGGGGATTTCCACGGCCACAAAACCGGAGCCTCGCCCAATGATTTTTTCCACCTCAATGCGAGCGTCTTTGAGATTAACCCCCATGGATTTGAGCACTTTAGCGGCGATGCCGGTGCCCTCCCCAATCAACCCCAGGAGAATTTGCTCAGTGCCAACGAAGTTATGTCCCAGACGGCGCGCCTCCTCCTGGGCTAGCATTATGACCTTTATCGCCTTTTCCGTGAAGCGTTCAAACATATATCCTTACTCACTCCAGCCACTTCTTACTGCTGATTTTAACACAGTCAGAGGGGTAGTCTGTGGTCTCTGGTACTATTAAACTGGTTCGGTAATCCCCCGCTTTTTTTGTTTCTATCACCATTATAGACAAGCACCAGCCCACAGGTTTCTTTCTTGTGCATTGCAGTTACAATTAATTGTGAAGGAAAAGGTGGCCCCCTGTATGGAAAGAGTAAAAAGCTGTGAGTTTGAGGTTGTTAACGTCAGGATAGAAAATGCCGCCACCATCGTCTTGCAGCGGGAGAAAAAGGTGGCAGAGTGTGTGGAAGTGCCCCTAGCTGGGGGGGTATCTTTGCCCTTAGTCAAAATTGTAGGAGGCAGTTTTCTCATGGGCACCCCCACAGGAGAAATAGGACGGAGTCCGGATGAAGGCCCTCAACACCTTGTCCAGATTAGGACTTTCTATCTTGGTAAATATCCAGTAACTCAAAGTCAATACAGAGCGGTGATGGGGAAAAATCCATCTTTCTTCCAGGGGGAAAATCGTCCTGTGGAGAATGTATCCTGGTATGAGGCAATGGAATTCTGTCATCGCCTGTCAGAGATGACGGGGAGGGATTTTCGTCTTCCCACAGAAGCCGAATGGGAGTACGCTTGTAGGGCGGGGACCACTGACCCCTTCTGTTTCGGGGGCACCATAACCTCCGAATTGGCCAACTACAAGGCTACTTACGGTTACGGGCAAGTGGAGCCTCTGGGTGCAGGGGTTGGAGGGCAGTGGCGACAAGAAACCACAGAAGTAGGCAGTTTTCCGGCTAACAATTTCGGGCTATATGACATGCATGGCAATGTGTGGGAATGGTGTTTAGACCATTGGCACGAGAATTACGAAGGGGCGCCCACTGACGGCAGTCCTTGGCTAGAAAAGGAGGAGGAACTGCCCCGGGTAATCAGAGGAGGTTCCTGGAGTGATACAGCCTATTATTGTCGTTCGGGGGTAAGACTGTTTGCCCTACCGGATTTCAAAGGCCAACTCATTGGTTTCCGGGTGGCCTGTGACTATGAGTAAAAAACAGTGGGTATATGAAAAAAAAGGTAATAGCCATTGTCACCCCCATGTTCATTACCATGGCTAACCCTGCCTGGGGGGAAAACCTGGCCCATGTCTTCCAGTTGTTGCAGACGAGAAAGTGTCCTGGGTGCGACTTAAGGGGTGCCGGTTTAGTAATGACAGACTTAGAAGGGGCAGATTTGAGGGGTGCTGATCTTAGGGGCACCAACCTTTCCCGGGCTAATCTCGCCGGCGCTGACCTAAGTGGGGCTGATCTGAGTAATGCCTCCCTTCACGGGGCCAATCTAGCTGGGGCCAATTTAGCCAATGCTACATTAGATAACACAGATTTAGGAGGAGCATACCTAGTAGGAGCCTCCCTGGAGGGGGTAGACTTGAGCAAGGCCAATGTCCAGGGGGTGGTAGGACTCCCCTCGACTGTGGCGTCGGCAAGGCAGTTTTATCTTTGGGGAGTGTCAGAGGATAGAAGAGGAAACTTTGTGAGGGCAGCCAACTTCTACTCTCAAGCCATTAGTCTAGATCCTACCCTAGCCCATGCCTATCTGGCCAGGGCGGTGGTAAAGTCTCGTTATGGCCAGACAAAAGGGGCACTCTCCGATGCCCTCACCGCCCAGAGTCTGTTCCAATCCCAGCAAAATCAAGAGGGGTATCTATTGGCCACCCGTTTTCTAGAACTAGTAAAAGCCCGTCAGGAGGCAGAGGCCAAAGATGGCAATGAGGGCAGTCCGGCTTTCGTCCAAATCGTCAATTCCATCGCCCCCCTGCTACTCCGCCTAGTCCTCCCCTAACGGGTGGTAGCCTCTCCTTTTGTGGAGGTGGTGCGGTTGCCCTTTTTTGTAGTCTTTTTGCTGCCAATTTTACTACCAGATTTCCCCTCCAACAGTGCCAGGGCCTTTTCCAGGGTCATGGTTTCCACAGTTTCCCCTTTTGGCAATTTCACATTCTCTTTGCCGTATTTCACATATAGTCCATAGGGGCCCTGGTAAATGCCAATGGGTTGTTGAGATTGGGGGTGTAGTCCCAACTCTTTCAGAGGACTTGAACTATTTTTGTTTCCACTCGTATTGACTCTACTAGACTTGGGTTGGGCGAAGATTTCTAATGCCCTCTCCAGAGTGATAGTCAATACATCATCCCCCTCTTTTAGGGAGCGATAGTCCTTTTCTGGCCCCAAGTCGTGGACGATATAAGGCCCAAACCGTCCTATACCCGCCATAAGGGGCCTACCGGTATCAGGATGATTCCCCAACAGGCGAGGGAGTTTCAGGTAGCCCAAAGCCATTTCCAAGGTAACCTCCTCTGGTTTGATTCCCCGAGGGAGGGAAGCGGTTTTAGCATTTTTCCCCTCTCCCAGGGCAACATAAGGACCATAGCTACCTACAAGGAGGTATACGGGCAGTCCTGTTTCTGGGTCATTGCCCAAAGGTTCATTCCCCTGTTTTTTCAGCTTTAACAGTCTTTCCACCACAGAGGCATCCAAGTCGGCAGGGGTGATGTCTTCTGGCAGGGTGGACTTAATTATCTCATCCCCCTGTTTAGCCTCTATGTATACCCCATATTGTCCTATCTTGACAGTAGCATTGAGGCCAGGTAGTTGAATTATTTTCGCCTTCTGACTGTCTATTTGACTGTCCCTTAGTTTTACCTTTTTTTCCAAGCCGTTTTCCCCCAAGTAGAATTCCCTTAAGTAGGCCAGCCAGTCTTTTTGCCCCGCCGCAATGTCGTCCAATGCCTGTTCCATGTTAGAGGTAAATTTAACATCTACCAACTCTTCAAAATTTTCCTCCAAAAGACTAGTAACCGCAAAGGCCGCAAAAGTCGGGACTAGTTGCTTCTGACGAATCTGGGCATAGCCTCTCTCCACAATGGTGCTGATTATAGTAGCATAAGTGCTAGGGCGTCCTATACCCTCCTGTTCTAAAGTCTTTACCAGAGTCGCCTCAGTATAACGGGGTGGAGGTTGGGTTTCATGTTTTACTACCTCTATGCTATTACAAGACAAGTCCAACCCTACTGGAAGAGGTGGTAGAATTGTCTCCTGGTGAGATTCAGCGGTAGTAGGGTCGTCTGAGCCTTCCACATAGGCACGGAGAAAGCCAGGGAAGAGAATTGTCCTACCAGTGGCGCGGAAAAGGGCATCGGCCACCTTTATTTGAACAGAGGTATGTGATAAGAGGGCATCTGCCATCTGACTGGCAATAGTCCTTTTCCAGATTAACTCATAAAGGGCCAATTCCTTGTCTTTCAACCCTGTTTCCTGAGGCAATTTAAAGGGACTACCTGCTGGCCGAATAGCCTCATGGGCTTCCTGTGCCCCCTTTGACTTCGTTTTATATTGTCTAGGACTGGGACTAAGATACTCCTCGCCATATATTTCTCTAATACAACTTCGGGCTGCTGCTATTGCCTCCTCTGACAGATGTACCGAGTCCGTACGCATATATGTAATATAACCGTTTTCATACAGACTCTGGGCAATACGCATGGTCTCCTGGGCACTAAATCCCAGTTTTCGGTTAGCCTCCTGTTGTAGGGTGGAGGTAGTAAAGGGAGGGTAAGGGGAGCGTTTTGTCTGTTTTTCTTCCACCTCAGTAACCTGCCATATTTCCCCCTGTAACCTCTGTAAAAGTTCTTGTGCCTCCTGTTCGTTAAGTACAATTACCTGTTTTCCGGGCATCAACTGGCCGGTTTTAGGGTCAAAATCACTGCCAGTAGCCAATTTTTGGCCACCCAAGGCCACAAGTTTGGCCTCAAAATCTACCCCCTCATAAGACAGAATAGCTTTCAAATCCCAATAGTGGGCCGCCACGAAAGCCCTCCTTTCCCTTTCCCTCTGCACCAACAGTCTTACGGCAACTGATTGTACCCTGCCAGCGGACAATCCCTTAGCAATCTTTTTCCACAACAAGGGGGAGAGGGTGTAACCCACCAGACGATCTAAAATGCGTCTTGTTTCCTGGGCGTGTACCAAATTTTCATCAATATCCCGACAATTAGCCAAAGCTTTCTGAATTGCCTCCTGGGTGATTTCATGAAACACCATCCTCTTGGTAGGTACCTTTGGTTTCAACAACTGTAACAAATGCCAACTAATACTTTCCCCTTCCCTATCCTCGTCAGTGGCTAAAATCAACTCATCCGCCTTAGCCAAAGCCTTTTCCAACTGTTGGACTACCTTCTTTTTGCCTTGGGGAATCACATAAAGAGGCTCAAAATTGTTTTCCACATTTACCCCCAAACGACTCCAAGGGTATTTCTTGTACTCCTGGGGTATTTCCGCCGAGGAAGAAGGCAAATCTCGCACATGCCCCATGGAAGCCTCTACTATGTAGTCTTTGGGTAGAAAATTGCGAATAGTCTTGGCTTTGGTGGGCGATTCCACAATTACTAGAGTTGACATAGGATTACTGGGTTTTTCTCACTCTATCTTGACGGAGTATACTAAGTTACCCCTCTACAACCTTCATGTATCTACCTAGCATAACCAAAATCGGTCTTTCGGGTAAACATATCATTTTTAAAAACTATTATCCCCTCGGCCATTCCCCCTTTTATTTAACCAAAAGTTAGTGGTTTTCCGGACTAGGTGACTATAATATAGGTGGTGCAATTAGCCATGGAATAAAAATCAAAAATATGAAACTTACCAGACGCAATTTTCTGCTATTTTTAGGAGTAGGCTTAGCCGGCAGCCAATTGGCAGATTTAGCCTTGAATTCCAGCAGTTATTCCTCGGCAAAAATCCAGGAAAAATTTACTTTTTCTCCCTTTAAACCTGTAAAATATCCCATACCCCTTGCCATAGACAGAATGCCGCCTGAAGAGCAGAAAAAACAGTTTGAAAAATACGAAGTAAAAGACGATTTAGTGTTGCCAGAGGGATTTGAATACGAGGTAATTGCCAGTTGGGGAGACAAAGTTGGAGATTCTAGATTTGGTTATAACAACGACTATGTGGCCTTTATTCCCACGGAAGAAAATGAGGGCTATTTGGTGGTGAATTTCGAGTATATAAGCCCCATCCCCTGGTTACAAACCTATGAAGAGGTAATAAAAAAACCCCTGGATATGGGAGTATTAGCCTCACTAAAACAAGGGGAAATAGACGTTTTTGCCATGGCAGATGAGCAACCGGCAAAGAGAAAATTCCAACAGTTTTTTGAAGAATTACTGATAGATCAAGGCATAGGAGTAATCTCGGTAAGGAAGGAGAAGGGGAGATGGAAAAGAACCTATAGCAAGCAGGACAGACGTGTGACAGGGTTATCGGGCTGGAAAGACGGGCACTACTTGAAGGCTACAGGCCCAGCAGTAGCAGTATTCAAGAAAAAGGAAGGACTAGGCTACATAGACGGGTTAGGAGAAAAGATTATAGGCACCTTTGCCAACTGTGCGGGGGGTACCTCTCCTTGGGGTACAGTTTTTAGTGCCGAAGAAAACTTCCAATCCCAGGTAGGAGAAGAGGTGATGGCGGATGGCACCTCCTTTCCTCCCTCCAGTTTACCAGTAAGGGGGACAGATGGACAGGGAAACCCCTTCGGCTTGGCTGGCAATAAATACGGGTGGATGGTAGAAATAGATCCCAGTAATCCTAATGATTACGGGACAAAACACACTTGGTTAGGCCGTTATCGACACGAGGCAGTGGCCATTTGGGCGGAAGAGAATCAACCCCTGGCAGTTTATTCAGGATGCGATCGCACAGGAGGGCATTTATATAAGTTTGTCTCGGAGAAAAAGGTAGTAAATCCAAGGGATAAAGCTAACTCCAAGTTGTTGGAAAGGGGGATGTTGTATGTAGCCAAGATGAATCCTGATGGCACCGGCCAGTGGATACCCCTAAAGGCAGATACCCCCATAAATCCAACCCCCATTGAGAATCTGGTAGGCGGGTTATTGCCCATACCTAACCCCGACAGACGGAAGGGGGGGATTGTCAACGTTACGCGTCAGGAAGAGTTGGACCAATTTCAAAGACAGTATCGGAGACTGGGGGATTTATATGTGGGGGAAACTGAGGAGGAAATACAAGGGGCGATTTTAATAGATGCCCATTTCGCCGCCAATGTGGTAGGGGGTACTTGTACTGCTCGTCCGGAAGATTTAGAATTGAGTCCCATTGACAAGTCTCTGATTATTGCCTTTACTGCTGGTAGTGCCTCTGAAGACGGTAGTCCAGACAAGACTATTTTCAGTGACGAAGAGGGGAGAGTGTATGAGTATGGTTGTCTGATGAAGATTAAGGAGAAGGATAACCAACCGGCTGCCCTCACCTTCACCTGGGAGATTATTGGCGCAGGAGGTTTCCCGGCGATGGGTGGTATGGGTTTTGCCAACCCCGACAATATAGCCTTTGACTTTGAGGGGAATTTGTGGATGGTGACGGATATGCCTACAGGCTTGCTAAACAAACCAGACAGTCGCTATATAACAGGGGCAATGGGCAACAATAGTATTTGGTACATCCCATTGACAGGGGAGAAGGCGGGATTGGCCTATCCTTTTGGAATTGGCCCTATGGAGACAGAAATCTGTGGTTTATGCTTCTGGCAGAATACCCTTTTCCTGGCCATTCAACATCCCGGAGAAAGGAATGGGATTCGTCAAGATATGGCAGCAGAAACGAGGGAGTTTTCCATCCCCACCACTGATGGGCAACAGTTTACCCAAACCCGACTGATTCCCAAAGGCTCCAACTGGCCAGCAAAAAAACCCAATTCCCCACCAAAACCGTCTCTAGTTGCAGTTTACCCTCCCGCCCAGTAACACATCTCTGTCCTTTCCCTCTCAGTTACAAATGTAGTTTTTAAAGTTTGTAACTTTTCTAAAAACAAAAAAAATACAGTTTTTGGGGTATCAGCCCTTGTTTTCCCCACGGCATGGTAGTTGCCCACACCCATACAGCGGAGCCAAACTGCCGGGCGAGTGGTGCTCCTCTTTCACAGGCCCCAACAGAAGTCCTCTAATCTTCACATCTCTTAACAAGAACGTTATTAAAAATAGCAGAGGACCTATTATAGAACTAGGTACCCGTACCACAGGCAGTTGGTCCGCCGTTGTGTTTCTTGGCCTAGAACAGGCCTGGGGGGTCGATGTCCTCGGTTAATTTAGTACTTATGAGAATCAGATTCTGGCTTCCATTGACATTTCTCGTAATAGGGTTGCTAGGTGCTGAGAAAGTAAACGCCCAGACGGCAATCCGTGCACCTCAATGGGGGAGGGCTGTGTCTAGATATTGCCAATCCTGAAGGGAGAGGGCCTCAAAGCGGGGCGTCCGTCATAGCCTACCAGTGTCATGGGGGTCCAAATCAACTCTTCCGAGTAATGAATGACGGGACCATCCGTGCACCCCAATGGGGGGGGCTGTGTCTAGATATTGCCAATCCTGAAGGGAGAGGACCTCAAAGCGGGGCGCCCGTTATAGCCTACCAGTGTCATGGGGGTCCAAATCAACTCTTCCGAGTAATGAATGACGGGACCATCCGTGCACCCCAATGGGGGGGGCTGTGTCTAGATATTGCCAATCCTGAAGGGAGAGGGCCTCAAAGCGGGGCGTCCGTCATAGCTTACCAGTGTCATGGAGGTCCAAATCAGAGATGGCAGCTCGGGGCTGCTGACACTGGGAGGGGGACATTTCTGCCCCCAGAAACTAGCCCACAAGTAAAGGCGGAGAAATACCTGAACATGGGAGGAGGTTGGGGGGGTGCAACAGCCA
Organism: Cyanobacteriota bacterium SRBZ.bins.94.201705; assembly: GCA_030549855.1. Taxonomy (GTDB): domain Bacteria; phylum Cyanobacteriota; class Cyanobacteriia; order Cyanobacteriales; family Cyanobacteriaceae; genus DVEF01. The sequence continues at coordinate 111,463 of JAUQQP010000051.1, read as the reverse complement.
CACTGAACCGCGACGGCTACCTAGTAATCGAGGGAAGAGCAGTGAGTGATTCCGCAACCACTGCCACGAGGACAAGTGTCTTTGTGGTGGGGCTCGATAGGAGGGGACGTACTCTTTTTGTATCCAAGAAATATGACATTAAAACCGCCTGTGGCCGATGGGATCCTACCTGCCCCTCTGAAAGGGTTGACACCTTCACAGAGAGGATTGAGCCAGAGTTAGCCCGGTACGTTGCACAGTTGAATGTGTATGTAGGGGAACACGGTAGTACTGGCTTTCAGGCGAGTTTGGAGCGGATAAAAGAGAACATCAGGGCCACCTGTAGTTCTTATGAGGACCTGCCAGTCGCGGCAAGAGCCGCCATAGCACGTCTGACAGGCGTTCCGGGGTGTAATCCGGGAAGATGAATTGTGGGTTCATGGGCTTGTTACAAAAAGCCCAAGAGTCAGCCCGCGGATAAGGTGAGAGGAAAAGAGGCACCGGTGCCAGAATCGTCTCAGGGGTGGCTTTTTTTGCGTTTCAGGCTGAACATCCCCAGGTTTTACAGATAAAACAACGTAGTAGTCTGAAAGCCCGTTTGTTATTCCGGGGGGTGGTGTATAGTCTAATTGCCCTGGTGGGGGGAGTGTGGCTAGGTATAAAAGTGCCCACCCTCTGGATTATATATGGTTTTGCCATTATAGCTTTTTTGACGGACTTTGTGGCCGTGTATCTGTCTACCCCCTTTGTAGGGCAACCAATGGCTATTGGGATTATCAGGTATGGGGTTTATAGCTGCTGAATACCCTGTTTCTTGCTAGTGCCATCTTCACCGTCAAATTGCGTAAACCCAAGACTGCTTCTGTGGTGCCAGCCGTTGTTTATCATCTTGTGGCCACTGTTATTGTCTTTTTTCTCTGGTATCTGGGGGTGTTGTTGTTGAAATTTTTGATAATTATTAGTTTTTTGAACTGGTATCAGCAGACGGACATCAAGAATGTTGCCATTTTGGAAACCACCAGTGCCCTTCTGTTTTTAACTGTGGCGGCCATCTCCGTTTTGCCTTCTTTCTTATTCACCTTCCCCCTTTCCATATTAATGGTCTGACGTATTATACTTTGAGAAACTCTAGTTGGCAAAAAGATGTTTGCAGGTTTAGTATTATTACATGTGCTGGGGGCTAGTATATGGACGGGGGGACATCTTATTTTGACACTAACGGTGTTACCCGAAGCCCTCAAAAAAAAACAATCATCAAATTTGAAAAATTAGGGTTAATATCCCTAGCGGGACAAGTAATAACCGGCTTGGGACTAACATGGCTATACTTCCCAGCTTTTAAGGGATTTTAGCCGATTAAGTCCTATTTATCTGCTTACATCCTAGTGAAGTTGGCACTATTACTGTTAACTGTTATTCTAGCCACCCACGCCCGCGGATGAGGAAAATCTTATACCCCTGGCCTATTCTTTAGTGGGTGTAACAGCACTAGCAGTATTGTTTGTGGTAGTGGGGGTAGGAATCCGTGTGGGGGGTTATTAAGTCACATTTAGGGGATGTTTGTGAGTTATCTGCCCAGTAAACGGCAAAATGTAAAAAAAAAAGGACAAAAGAAATATGAGGGAAAGGTTAGGAAAATTCGTCAACAGTATTATTCCCTCCCCCTCCCGGGAAGAGATGGAATGGCTAACCAAGGATTTGTTTGAGGATTCCCGTTGGAGTGGGGATTTTGTAATTTGCACCATAGGCGCCTGTGTGATTGCCACTTTCGGCTTGCTCAGTAATAGTACGGCAGTGATTATCGGGGCAATGGTAGTGGCGCCCTTGATGTTACCACTAAGGGGGTTGGCTTTTGCTGCCTGTGAGGGGGATGTAAGACTGTTTCGGACTGCCCTTGTGTCTCTCATAGGGGCTACGGTGTTATCCCTATTTATTTCCAGTTTTATAGCTTCGGTGGTTTCCCTTCCCGAGATGGGATCGGAAATAATTGCCCGCACCCAGCCCAACCTTTTGGATTTGGGGATTGCCCTCAGTGCGGGGGCGGTGGGTGGTTTTGCCAAAATCAGGAGGAGGACTACAGATACCATGGCTGGTGTAGCCATTGCTGTGGCGTTGATGCCGCCGTTGTGTGTGGTGGGGATTTCCCTTTCTGCCCGGAATTATTCTCTTGCCTGGGGTGCCTTTCTTTTGTATCTTACCAATTTGTTAGGTATTGTCTTGGCGTGCATGGTAGTTTTTGTGTTGTCTGGGCATACCAGGGCAAACCATGCGTTGGGGTGGACTGCGTTTCTTACCCTTCTTTTAGTGATACCGCTAGGGGCTAGCTTTTTCCGACTGTTACAACAACAACAAATTGAGGTGACTATTAGGAGGAAACTGCTGTATGAGACTATAACCTTGGGACAGGGGGTGCAGGATGTAAAAATCAATGTAGTTTGGACACAAACACCACCGCTGGTGTTAGTAAATATGGAAACGGACAAAAAGATCACCCCTACCCAAGTGAGACTGGTAGAGGATTTTTTACGTCAAAGCCTTGGGAAGGAGTTTCGTTTGGAATTTTATGTGTCTCGTCAAGAGAGGGTGACAGGGGATGGGGGATAGGGGGGTATGTGGTGGGATCATCGAGGGGGGTAGTGATTTTGCCTGTGCAGATACCAACGGAGGGGGTTGTGGAGGATGTATTGGCGGATACGGTTTAGGGATTGGGGGTTGCGGATGATGTGTTCATAGTAATTACGTTGCCATAGTCGTGTAGGGAAGGGGGGCCATTGTTGTGTTTTAACGCCGAGGATATATTGAAAGGTGGTGTAGGATTTGAAGGCCCCGACGATGTCCCCCAATGTAATACTGTAGGGGCAACCCTTGTGGTTGCCCTTGTGGTTGTTGCCCCAATACAAGACAATGATACCGTGAATATGATTAGGCATCACGACAAATTCATCAATCACCACCCCCGGGAAAACAACAGACAATTGATTCCAGGCCGTATGAACCATTTTGCCCGCATCATTCAGATGCATTTTGCCATTAAACACATCACCAAAAAGGCAAAGACGTTTTTGGGTGCAGACAGTAACAAAATACATACCCGGGGTGGAGTAATCATAGCCCTTGAGGCGGATACTGCGGCGGCCGATTTTATTTTGGTAGGGGTGCATTAGAGAAGTTTTCCAATTAGTTGTGTTGGCTGGCATTATAGCAATTTGCCGCGGGGGGGGGGTATAAAAATTTTCCAACACCTTGAGAGGGTTATTTGTTATAATGGTGGGGGTCAACTGTCAACTGTCAACTGTGAACCCTGTGGGGGGGGTTCAACCCCCCGTTTGTAGGGAGTGGGTGATCCAGGTTTTGATGAGGGAGTTAACCTGTTCGGGGGCCTCATCGTGGGGGCAGTGGCCGGCTTGTAGGTGATATTCTGTGAGGTGAGGGTAGTATTTACGGAAGAGGGAGGCCCGTTGTGGCACCTTCATCCAGGGGTCTTTATCTCCCCAGATAAGGAGGAGGGGGCATTGGAGTTTTTGTAGCAACTGGTCAACCTTTTCACCCTGGGGATTTTTGAAGACAGAGGAGAAGACGTGGAAGGCCCCTTTGTCACAGGAGGGGCGGTAGATATCGTCCACCAACTGGTCGGTGACAGCGGAGGTATCGAAATAGACTTGTTGGAGGGTTTTGCGGATGGTTTTTTTGTTTCGCAGTCTTTGGAATAACAAGTAGGTTACTAGGGGATTAGAGAAAAACCAACGGGTGAGTAGTTGTGGGAGGGCAGGTTTTTGGGGGGTGGTATCGGAGAAAGGGCCAGCACTGTTTAAAAGTATGACACCCGCTACCAGGGAAGGGTAGTTAGCGCCCACACACAGGCTAGCATAGCCGCCGAGGGAGTTGCCGGCGACAACTGTAGGTCGTTGGATTACTTGGGCAATAAAATCTTTAAGTTGTTCTTGCCAGAGAAGACCATTGTAATTCCAGGAGGGTTTAGAGGAGCGGCCGAAGCCCAATAAATCAATAGCCCAAACCTCGAAATGTTGTTTTAGCTGGTAGATATTTTTGCGCCAGTGGTCGGTGGAGGCGCCGAAACCGTGTACTAATAGGAGGGGGGGGTATGGTTTAGTTCTATGTTCTTCTCCCCCCCTTACGTAGTATACATTTTGTCCTCGCCACTGCCAATATTGTCCTGGTATTGAAGCCACATGGTGGATAGAGCTGACTGTGGTCATAGGGGCTTGTTAAAGTTTTATTAAGTTATATTAACAATTATATACAAGAGGGAGAGGAGTGGGTGGAGTTGTCTGAGCTAGGGCAGTGGAAAGAAAGATGGGGATTGAAACGGACCACGACGAGGGTGATGTCATCATTGTTTTTGTTGCCCACGCCAATGAATTGTTCAACGGTATCGAATAGGTATTGAAGGATTTGCTCGGCGGTAGTAAAGTGTTCACAGGCATAACGGAAGGTTTCTATAAGTTTGTCTTCGTCGAAGCGTTGATTTTTGGAGTTAACGGCATCTGTAATCCCGTCGGTGTAGTAGAGGATGGTATCATTAGGTTGTAGTTGTAGACAGTCTTCTTGGTAGTGGGAATTAGGTTCCAAACCGATGAGCATGCCCTCGGTGTCCAGGAGGATGATGTCATCGCGGCCTTCTCGCCACAACAGGGGGGGGTTATGGGCGGCGTTAGCATAGCGGAGGATGTGGGTACGAGGGTCATATTCGGAGTAGAAGAGGGTGACGAAGCGGTGGGAGTTTTCCAAGTCGGCATACATAACCCGATTCAAATGTTCTAATACGCGGGAGGGGGAGTGACGGTTTAACACTTCAGCCCTCAACATGCCCCTAGTCATAGTCATGATAAGTCCAGCTGGCACACCTTTACCCATTACATCACCGATTACGATACTCCAGGGTTCACAGGGGGCATTTTTACTGCTACTGGTAGTTTCGTCCCACTGGTCGTAATTAGCGGGGATAAAATCGTAGTAGTCACCCCCTACCCTATTGGCGGTTTGACAGCGGGCGGCCACTTCCAAGCCCTTGATTTTGGGACATTTTCTTGGCAGGAGACGACGTTGGATTAATGATGCTATTTCCAATTCTCTGTCTTGTCTTTCCTTGGAGCGTAATTCTTCTGTAAGTTCGTGATTGGCAATAGCCACTGCCGTTTGGTCTGCCACTAGTTGGGCCAGTTTGCGACGGGTTTGTGTCCAACAGTATTCTCCGTCTTGACTGAAGACATAAAAACTTCCCCTTTCCACATTTTTGATGATAATGGGGACACTGTATACTGGGAAGAGGCCTGACAGTTGACGTTGGATTTGTTCTTCTACGAAACTGGGGAAGGATTCTGGGGGTGGGTATTGCTGGGGATTGTGGTGACTCTGACGGATGTAGCTATTGATGTAATCCACTGCCTGCTGAAAATGACGCCTAATTTCCCTCTGCCATGTACTGTTGTGACAGTACACCTGTTCCAGACGTACCTCTTGGCCGTGGTCTCTATTGTAGAACAAAATTAGTACAGCTCCCTCAGCATCTGTAACCCTTGCCAGCATAAGGGGGGTCAATTCCAGGAATTGGTTTAAATTGTTGAAACTGCGGAGGGCGAAGCTAAGGGAACTAAGCAAATCCTGTATTTTGTTTTGTTCCCTTTGTAGGCAGGCCACCAATTCCTTCAATGCCATGACAGGGGCATATTTTTCCTCGTTTTCTTGGCCACTACCAGAATTTGGCTGATTGTGACCATCCGATGGGAGGAGGAAATTGTGGTTAGGAGTCTGCACAGGATTCATTAACAGAAAGAAATGGGCTATTTTTACAGGAAAAGGGTTACAAGACTACGCCTGTGACTTTTCAATTGGCATGATGAACAAAGTATATCAGCTCTTTTTTAAATGTCAATAGATTAGGGGTTAGAAGGGGATGAGACTAGGATATAATTGTTAAGGCCCTGACTAGTCAAAAATTGTGACCACTGTCTAGCCTCCATTTCCGTGTAGAAAACCCCAAATTGAATTTTCATCTCGTTGCCTACGGAAACTAGGAGTATTTGGGGGTATTGTTGTTTTATACGATTGTACTGTTCTATGCCGGTATAGTCAATAATAACATGATAAAGGAGGGGCTTATAATTATGGGGCCGGGGTAGAGGAGGCGTGGGGGGCAGTTGGGGAGGGGTAGTTGAGGCATATGGCAATGGGGCGGTATTTTGGTTTTTCCGTATTTCTGAAAAAATAGCGGTTTTTAAGTCCGGATAGGGGGGGAGGGAGGGGATAGGGGGGGGAAATTGGGGAGTAGGGGTATAGGATGGCATGTTCTTGGTTGTAGTGGGACGGTTTTCTAGCTTCAGCTGTTTTTCCTGTGGCACATTTTGGACAGACTCGGTGTTATTATCCCTGGAGGCGGCGGGAGGATTGTCAGGGGCATCTTTGCTGATACCCAGCCAGAGGAAAATACTGCCCACTAGAGAGATGAGAAGGCCAAAAATCGTCCAGGGGGAAAAATGAGGCAGGTGGAAATTCTCTTCTGGCAGAATGCGAGAGGCGATGGGTATTGACTGTGGTTCATTTTCTGACAGAAAAGGGTTATAATCAGAGGGAGTTATCTTTTTCCCGTCTTTTTCCTTCTGATTTTCCCTTTGGGCTGGGGAAACGGACTGGTCTTCCTTTTTTGCCGTCATAGACTGTGGATAGTCAGTGGCTTTTGCCTCCCCTTCCAAGTCTAGATTATGTATAATCTTCCCTACCGATGGGTTTAACGTTCCGTCTGCGTGGTCTTTCATATTTCAATGACTTTACAAGATATAAACCACCTACTGAAAAAAATATTGTCACAGCTACCGTGGGAGAAACAGAAACAATATTACGAGGTAAAGAAGGCATGGGAAGAAACAGTTAATCAGAGGATAGCACAACACACTAAAATTTTGGGCCTGAGGGAGGGAGTATTACTAGTAGCGACAAAAAGTGCCCCCTGGGCGCAACAATTAACCCTACAAAGACAGTCTCTGTTAGCCAAAATCAACCGTCTTTTAGAAACCCCCATCAAAGACATTCGATTTACCACCGCAGGCTGGCATGACACAACAGCCACCAGGGTTGACACAACCACACAGTCAGAGGAGACACAAAATCACCCCAGCCTAGTCAACTTTTCCGAAACCCCACCCCCCGGCGATAATGCCTTCCAACAATGGCTGGAGACTATAAAAAAAAGAAGGGCAGACAATGCCATTTGCCCGATTTGCAACTGCTTTTGTCCTCCCGGAGAGTTACAACGTTGGGGAATGTGTGCCCTTTGTTTTCGCCAAAAAAGACAAAGCCCACCCCCCCGGGAGGAGACACAATAAGGGGAAGTCCCCCAGACACTCCCAGGGAAACCCCCCATTAGTGGACTACTGATTGTTTTGAGACACGGCTTCTCTTTGCCAACCGGAGACTGGCCTGATGGCAATCCTGGTGCTAGCTACTGCCCTTTTGCTTCCCAGGTAATCATTAAAAGTGCCATAAGCTGTCAGTTGGCCCACATTGCTGTTGGAGAAGCCCCAGTTTTTCACCCAAATTGCCCCTTGGAAGTTGGGATTGCTATTACCACCACCATTTATCCCTGCCCTTGCCTCAGGCGCATGGATGAAAACATTGCCCTTAATACTTGCATTACCACTGGTTTTAATTTCCGTTGTGTTACAGTTGCCACTACTACCAGAGGGACAGCCGTATCTGCCATTGGTATTGCCGTATATTTCCAGTCTAGCGCCGTTTTCTGCGATAATGTCAAAATTGCCCCCAATATCCAGGTTGCCCTGCAGATAGAATACCACCTTTTTGCCAGCACTAATTTTTAACTGACCATTGCCATTGAACGTCAAGCTAGGCACCAGATAGTGGTAGTAGCCGTTAGCATCCGGTGTATCACCACTTCTGGGGAATACAGTGTTAGCTGCGACTGCCGACAGAGTATAATAGCTGGAGGGCAGAGGAGGCGTAGACGGCATGCACTGTGTGGTAGTCTCTATGCCTCCGGAGATTGTCCCGTTTTTGCCCACACCCAAGGTAACAGCAGTTACTGGAGTGTTGGCAGTTGGTACTGTAACCCTTACTTGGCCGTGGAGGTCGTTATTACCGACGTCGTTGCCTGTATGACTCCCCAGCCATACGACAGGTACAGCGGTGCTAGCAGAGGTGGAGGTGGAGGTGTTTTCTGTTACGGCAAACTTGACAGCTATCTGGCTTGTGGCATTATTGTTGTTAAGTCTGCCTTGGACTTTTAAATTCCCATTCCCGTCGTAGCCTATGACTTTGTAGCTGGTGTTGTTGTCCAATTGTACCCAACCAGTAGGCTCAGTGGAAGTGCCGGTGATAATGCCTGCTATTTGTGTCAATTGATTTTTGATGTCCTGACTGGAAACCTGGGCGCCGCTGCTTGCCGAACAACTGGAAGTACTGCCACTGCTATCGATTCCCGTAAACTCTGTCAATTTCTGGAGGGAGTCAGTGGCATTTGCTACTTCTCTCCATCTTGACAGCTCCAGTTTAGCTAAACGGGGTTCCCGTAGTAGTAAGTCTTGTATCCGTGCTACACCTGCTTCGGCGGCGGCCAGTGCCCTATCGGTTTGTTGTTGGGCAGCTACCTGATTTCTCCCCTGACTTGCCCGGGCTATTGCTAAGAAGGCGCCACCGATGATGAGCGTGCCTAACGCTAGGGCCAGTATTGAAGAAAAGCCCTTGTCCCTGCTTACAAGTAAGTAGTTTCTGATAAGATTGCTCTTGGGATTGGTATTGAGATTGGTATTGTTCTGTCTCATAACGGTCACTCTCTCCCCATTTTTCCCCTCTCCATTATATTGTTTCCTCTCTAGCCACTTTTGTTATCAGTACCGACACTGAGTTTATCTGTGAAGATTTGATTAAGGTACACTGAGTTTTCTTGGAAAGAAGAATTGGAATAGATAACTCAAAAAGTAGGTTGTGCCGGCTACTAGGATAATAGTGGCGCCAGAGGTGAGGTTAAAGAGGAAGGATAAAATTAGGCCTACAAGAATAAAAGCCATACCCAAAAGGCTGCCTAGGATCATCATGGGTATCATTCCCCGCACATACTGGTTAGCTATAGCTGGGGGGATAGTAAGCAAGGCTATTACCATGATCAACCCCACCACCTGCATCACCATGACAATAGTAAGGGAGATGGCACTAATTAGTAGAAGATATAGGCTGTCAACGGGGAGATTGCGAGTGGTGGCAAAAACCGGGTCAAAGGATATAGCCAACAGTTCCTTGTATAATAAACATACCATCAATAGGATAACCAGGTCCAAGATTAACATCAACCACAAGTCCTGCTTTGGTACTGCCAGAATACTACCAAAAAGATAGTTCATCAGATTGGCCTTATAACCCCTTGTCAAGTCGATAAGGATAATCCCAATACTCATCCCCATAGCCCAGAGGGTGCCAATGATGGTATCCTTTCTCTCATTAGTCCTTCTCTCCACCACCGCCATGGCAATGCCTGAGAGGAGGGAGAAAAAAATGGCGCCTAATAGGGGGTTGAATCGGAAAAATATTGCCAAACCAATGCCTCCATAAGCCGCATGGGCAATCCCTCCACTTATAAACACAATCCGGTTGACTACCACAAAGGTACCAATTATCCCACAAGCAATGCTAACCAAGATACCTGCTATTATTGCATTGCGCATGAATTCTAACTGTAGGGCAGATTGCAAGGATTCCAGCATAGGCATGTAGGGATGGGGTTTATCTCTATCCTGGGGATGGGGTTTATCTCTATCCTGGGGATGGGGTTTATCTCCATCCTGGGGATGGGGGTTATTGATGTGGGGGGAATACCCGATGGGGGATGCCATGGGCGATGAGGTCTATGGGACAATTATATGTGGCTTCTAGCATTTCTGGGGTTATGAGTTTGTCTCCGTGATAGTAGAGACGACGGTTGAGACAGGCAATGGTTTTCACATGACGGGATATGGCCCCTAGGTCGTGGGAGACTAGTAAAATGGTGATATGCTCGTTTAGTTGTCGTAATAGTTCGTAGATGTTATTCTGAACCTTAGAGTCTACATTAGCTGTGGGCTCGTCTAACAACAGTATATGGGGTTTTGTGGCTAAGGCCCTAGCAATATAAACTCTCTGTCTTTCCCCACCGGATAATTCTCCTATACAGTGGTGACGTAAATGCCACATTTCTACTTTTTCCAAACATTCTTGGACTATTTTTTCGTCTTTTTGGTTGTAGGGTTTTAATAGACGATTTTGGCTCAATCTCCCCATTCTTACCACATCTTGCACAGATATAGGGAAAGCCCGGTCAAATTCTATTGCCTGGGGAACATATCCTATAAATTTTCTTCCTTTTTCCACGGGGTATCCCCTTATAAAAACCTGTCCTTTTTGGGGTTTTAATAATCCCAATATCACTTTTATTAGGGTTGTTTTTCCTCCTCCGTTGGGGCCAATTACACCTATGAAATCCCCCTCATTCACCTGGAAATTTATGTCTTCTAATACCCAGGATTTGCCGTAGCCGAAGTGTACCCCTTTTATGTCTATAACCCTTTCTACCATCTTTCTTGCTTGTAGTTTACTTATCGCATAGATTGGGCTAATTTTTCAGCGGTTATGAGCAAGTTTTCTGCCCAATTTTCTGCCAAGTCGTCTATTATTACCACTTCGCCTCCTATCTCCCTAGCAAAAACTTCCACAGTTTTACTGTTAAACTGCGGGGGTGCAAATACATGTTTAATCCCCTCCTGTTTCGCTAGGTTAATTAACTTGGTCAACTGGGCCGAACTTACTTCTTGGCCCTCCAATTCTAGGGGAATTTGTTCTAGGTTATATTCCCTGGCAAAATATCCCCAAGCAGGGTGATATACGATGTATTTCCTCCTCTTTATCCCCTCAAATTTCTCCTTTATTTTTTTGTCTACCTCTTCTATCTCCCTCTTAAAATCCTCATGGTTACTGCGGTAATACGGTTCGTTTTTTGGATCTATTTTAGCGAGGGATTGATATATCTTTTCTGCTTGAATTTTTACCAGTCTGGGAGATAGCCATATGTGAGGATCTGGAATTGGTTCGTCTTCATGTTTATGGGCATGATTGTGACTTTTTTCGTCTTCGTGATGATGCCCAACTAGGGGGATTTTTTCAATATTTTCGCCGGTATTAATAACAGGAATATCAGGATTGGCGCTAGTAATTTTTTTTAGCCATGTTTCCTCGAAGGGGACTCCTATGGCAAAATAAATACGGGAGGAGGCTAATTGGGCTAATTGTTGTGGCTTTGGTTCATAAGTCTCTGCTACTGCCCCTGGTTCTACCATAACATTAACTGACACCAATTCTCCCCCTATCTTTTCTACAAAATATTTCTGGGGCAAAATACTAACTGTCACTTGTAATTTTTCCTGGGGATTTTTTGCCTGTACACCAGCCTCCTCTCCGGCATTATTGGTTACATTATTCTGTTTGATTTCTCCACAACTTGCCACACCGAATAAGGCTACTACCAGGAGCAGTTTTAGAAACCCATTTGTGGGAATCTTCATTATTTCTTGTCACATATTTTTTGGTCACCTCTCCTATTCTAACGAAATTTAATCCCTTTGTTTTGCAGTATTATTCATCTGAACAATTTTTCAGATTTCTTGGAGGAAAATCAGTGGAAAAACAGAAGAGAAAAATGGTAGAAAATGAAGGCCATAAACCAGGCATATACTAGGGAGAAAAGCAGAGAAAAGATGGTAAAAAGAGTAGATTTGGACTCGGATTTAATAGTAGCAGTAGTGGAGAGACAGGGAGTGTATAACAGACAAAAGACACAAAAACCAATAGCCTGGGCTGGGGTAATAGAAAAAGCAATTTGTTGAGTCAAGGCTGCCCCATTTAAACCATAAATAGTAGCAAAAGAACCTACTACTACCTCCTTGGCAATGAAACCGAAAATGAGGGAAAGAGTAAGATAAGGATCCAAACCAATAGGCTGCATAATGGGTTGTAGAAAAATGCCAATTTGGCCTCCCCAAGTATCTAAGCCGGTGGCGCCTGGGGGAAAGGAAGTCAAAAACCAAATGGCTACACAACCTACTATGATAAAATTGCTGGCCCTCCTCAAAAATTCTTTGACTTCTCCCCAACCCCTCAAAAATACGTGTTTAAATGTGGGTAGACGGTAGGGAGGTAACTCGATAACAAAGGGCTCGTTGCTTTTGAAATCCGGGATTTTACTGATTATAAAGGCTACTAAAAAACTAGCAATAAAACTTAGCAAATAAAGGGAAAAAAGGATTATTGGGCCTAAATTTTGGGGAAAAATGGCGGCAATAATAAACACAAAAACAGCCAGTCTGGCAGAACAGAGAGAAAATGGTATAATCAACAGAGATAACCAACGCATGGGTTGGCTACGGATAATCCGAGTACCCATTAAGGCAGGGACATTACAACCAAACCCCATCATTTGTAGTACAAAGGCGCGGCCATCTAAACCGAGGTGTGCCATGAAGGCGTCCATAAGATAGGCGATACGGGCAAGATAGCCACTATCCTCAATGGCAGCCATGACGAAGAAAAAGAGGACAATCAGTGGTACAAAGGAAGCAACGGTGGTAACCCCCAGCCAGACGCCGTCAAGGAAGAAACTCTGAAGGATGGAGGGAAAAGGGGAGAGGATAGGCTGGATAATATGATTACTAATACTGGTGGTAATAGCATCCATGACGTCTTGAGAGGGTAATCCCACCTGCCAAATGAGGAAGAAAATGGCTAACATGGAGAGGAAAAAGAGGGGAATACCCCAAAGGGGATGAAGGAAAATCCCATCCAAGACATCGGTGAGGGTTTTGATTTCCTCCGAAGGCATGATTACAGTTTCTCGGAGGATGGCTTGGACTTTTTCTTCCAAGAGAGGGTTTTCGTCAAAGAAGGCATCTATGTCTCCTACTAGGAAAGACTCTTTTTGTTGGGCTAGGTATTCTGCTATCCCCTCTACCGCTTGGTTGAAGCCTCTACCATACTTGGCACTGATGAGATATACTGGACAGTCTAACAGTTGTTCTAGTCTTTCCCGCTTTATAGTAATGCCTAAACGTCTTGCCTCGTCGGCCATGTTTAAAATAACTACTGCTGGTATTCCCAACGCCTTGATTTCCAATGCCAGTCTCACCATTCGGTCAATTTGAGAAGCATTGAGGATTACCACCAGCAAATCCAGGGGAAACTGACTGAGAAACCGTTTGACTATCCTCTCGTCTTCGGAAAAGCCGTGGAGGTCGTATATACCTGGTAAATCAACTACCTCTACCTTCTCTCCATTAAGGGTTATTTCCCCCTGAAGGATGTCTACGGTAATGCCTGGCCAGTTACCGACATATGTGTTACTATTTGTAATACGGTTAAAAAAAGTAGACTTGCCGGTATTAGGTTGTCCTAAAAGGGCAATACGTTTTTGGGGGTTAGGAGAGAGGAGGGTAACAGGGGAATGACAGGTTTTCATAGGCTTTAGGGCTTTACAAGTCAGCGAAACCTTTTTTCTTCTTTTGTTTTTTGGGTTTTTTGGCGGGGGTGGCTGTAGCGGCGGGTTTACCACCAAACAAGCCTCCCATACCGGGGAAACCGGGCATGCCAGCCATAGGAGGTGCCCCCATACTCATCCGTTGCATCATAGAGCGCATTCTGGTAAAATCGCTGATAAGACGAGACACCTCCTTTTCGTCCACCCCTGAGCCCTTGGCTACCCGACGACGCCTACTGGGGGATTGTGCCAACAGTTGGGGGTTTGCCCTTTCCTCCTTTGTCATGGAATTTATCATAGCTTCAATGCGCTTTAATTGTAATTCCCCCTTTTCCAGAATGTCGGCACCAAGTTTATTCATACCGGGGATAAGTTTCATCACACTGGCAAATGAGCCCATGGTTTTCAAAAGGCGCATTTGTTTGAGAAAATCGTTAAAATCGAAGCGCGCCTCTAAAATTTTCGCCTGCATTTTCTCTACGTCGGCCAAATCCAGGGCTTCTTGGGCTTTTTCCACCAGGGTGACAATATCCCCCATGTTAAGTATACGGGAGGCCATTCTATCAGGGTAAAAGGGCTCTAAGGCTTCTACCTTCTCGCCAACGCCGATGAATTTGATGGGTTGCCCAGAAACACTGCGGATGGATAAGGCTGCCCCACCCCGGCTATCCCCATCCATTTTAGTAAGGATAGCACCAGTGATGCCCACTCTTTCATGGAAGGCACGGGTAACATTGGCAGCCTCTTGCCCCGTCATGGCGTCTACTACCAGTAGAATTTCATGGGGGTTAACAGCCTTTTTGATTTCCTCCAATTCCGCCATCATCTCCTCATCAATTTGCAACCTCCCTGCGGTGTCGATGATGACGGTATCCACCCCTTGTTTTTTGCCTTCTTCTACCCCCTTAACTGCTATCTCCACCGGGTTGGGGAGGAGGGGTGGTTTAATTTCCTGGTGGAAGACAGGCACAGAAATTTGTTGTCCTAAAGTAATCAACTGTTCTACAGCCGCTGGACGATAGACATCCGCCGCCACCATCAGACAACTACGTTTTTGTTTTTGTAAATACAGGGCGAGTTTGGCTGTAGCAGTAGTTTTACCCGCACCCTGTAAGCCAGCCATAAGGATGACAGTAGGGGGTTTATCTGCTTTTGCCAGAGGGGCGTTGCTTTCCCCCATCACCCTTACTAACTCGTCATAGACGATTTTGATGAATTGTTGGTAGGGGTTAACACCTTTGATTACTTCCGCCCCTAGGGCCTTTTTTTCTACCTCTGCAATGAAGGTTTTGACTACCTGAATGTTTACATCTGCCTCTAATAGGGCCCTTCTTACATCTTGTAGTGCCTCTTTAATATTAGCTTGAGTAATTTTACCTTGGCCCCTTAATTTTTTCCAAGCCTCTTCTAACCTTTCAGCTAAAGCGTCAAACATAATATTTAGTATAGCTACTATAGTATAAAAACATCCGCCTTTCGGTTAAACTCCTATTTTAACCCCTTTGGCTAGAGAAGAGAGAGGATGACAGACTACCGCAATTTACTAGCAGATGCCATCAAACGTTATCGCAGTCAGGTGGATTTTCTCTGTTTGCGTTTGGAATTTGTCGAGGGGACTAGTATTTTAATGCGTAATGGTAAAATAGAAAGCATCAGTGAAGGCACCTCTAGAGGTGGACAGGTAAGGGCATGCCACAGGGGGGGATGGGGTTTTGCTACTTTTAACGACTTCCAGCAACTTTTTAACGCTATTGAAGACGCCATTACCACCGCCAAGACAATAGGAGAAGATAAGACTTATCTGGCGCCTGTGGAAGTGGTAGAAACCTCCTGTCAACTGCCTCTTTCTGGCACTAATCCCCGATACCTCCCCCTTAGCCGCAAGAAGGAATTAGTTTCCCACTACAGTCAGATTCTACAGGGCTATCATCCTGCTATTACTAGTAGTACTGTTAGATATAGTGATAGTTCAAGCAAGGTAATTCTGGCAACCTCAGAGGGAAGTATGATAGAACAAGAATGGATAGACTGTGAGATGCGGTTTAGTGCAGTAGCCAGTGATGGTACAATAGTACAAACGGGAAGGGAAACTACTGGCACCAGAAGGGGTTTTGAAGACTTGGTGGGTTTAGATAAACAGGTGGAAGGCGCCGCCAGAAGGGCAGTAGAGGCTTTAAAATACCCCACAGTGAAGGGAGGATGTTATACGGTGGTCATTGACCCCATTCTAGCAGGTTTATTTGTCCATGAAGCCTTTGGACACCTCTCTGAGGCGGATATGGTTTATGAGAATCCCGATTTGTTGGAGGTGATGACTATTGGGCGCAGATTTGGGCCAGAATTTTTACAGATTTACGATGGGGCCCAACCAGAAGGACATAGGGGAAGTTATTATTATGATGATGAGGGAGTGCCTGCTTCTGTTACCCAGTTGATTAAAGATGGGGTTTTAGTAGGGCGTTTACATTCCCGGGAGACGGCGGGTAAACTGGGAGAAAAACCTACTGGCAATGCCCGTTGTTTAAACTATCATTATCCCCCCATCGTCAGAATGACTAATACTTGGATTGGTAGGGGCAATACTCCTGTAGCTGATTTGTTTAATGACATCAAGGAGGGGGTTTATGCGGCTAACTGGCTAGGGGGTATGACTAATGGGGAGATGTTTACCTTTACTGCCGGTGAAGCCTGGATGATTAGAAATGGTAAAATTGCTGAGCCTGTTAAAAATGTCACCCTTTCTGGTAATGTATTTAAAACCCTGGCTAATATAGAGGCTATTGGCGATGATTTTTTCTGGGATGAGTCAGGGGGTTGTGGCAAAGGAGGGCAAAATGGTTTACCGGTAGGTTGTGGTAGCCCCAGTCTTCGTATTCGCGACGTAGTTGTCGGTGGTGAAGGAGATTAATTTTTCTCTCCGATTCCCCTTCACTTTTTTGAAAACCCAAATGGCTTATAATTTATAACCCTATAGATGATTTCTTTTTGTTGACTATATGGCTACTCGTGTAATTTTAGTACGTCATGGTCAAAGCAGTTTCAATGCCCAGCAAATGATTCAGGGGCGTTGTAATGATTCTCTAATTACAGAAAAAGGGGAAAAACAGGCTCATCTTCTGGCAATAGCCCTCCAGAATGTCCATTTTACAGGATTTTATTCTAGTCCCCTACAAAGGGCCTATAAAACTGCAGAAATTATCCAATCTTTAAACGAATATCAGCCTTCTATTACCGTTTCGGAAAAGTTACAAGAAATTGACTTGCCTCTCTGGGAGAAGAAGAAAAAAGAAGAGGTTAAAAGAGAATATCCCAAAGAATATCGGCTTTGGAAAGAAGAGCCAGATAAGTTTAAAATGACTGTAAATGGCCGGGAATTTTATCCGGTGTTAGACCTATATCGACAAGCAGAAAGTTTTTGGCAGGAGGTAATTCCTAAACACCAAGGAGAAACCATATTAATTACCGCCCATAATGGTATTAACCGCTGTTTGATTCTCTCCGCTTTGGGAATTTCTCCTAAATATTATCACTGTATACAACAGTCTAATTGTTGCATTAATGTGCTAAATTTTAGTGGGAATTACGGCGATACTGTCCAGTTGGAATCCCTAAACCAAACCAGTCATTTGGGAATACCATTGCCTGATTTTCGCCCTGAACAGAAAGAAGGATTAAGATTATTATTAGTGCGTCATGGAGAAACCGAATGGAATAGGGTAGGACGTTTTCAGGGAGTCAAAGACATACCATTAAACGAGAAGGGGAGACAACAGGCACTGGCGGCGGCAGAATTTTTAAAAGACGTTAAGATAGACTTTGCCGTATCTAGTCCTCTATCTCGTCCTTTAGAAACTGCCCGGCTTATCTTACAATATCATCCAGGGGTAGAATTGGCTACCAAAGAAGGTTTAAGGGAAATCTCCCACGGGTTATGGGAAGGCAAACTGGAAACAGAAGTAGAGGCAGAATTCCCAGGGATGTTAAAACAGTGGAAGACTAAACCAGAAACGGTACAAATGCCTTCTGGGGAGAATCTACAACAGGTATGGGATAGGGCAATTAAAGCCTGGAATGAGATTATAGAAGAAAATTTGGAACCGGGCAAGTTGAAAACTGGCTTAGTTACCGCCCATGATGCTATCAATAAGGTAATTATATGTGCCCTTTTGGGGTTGACTCCCGCTAATTTCTGGAATATAAAACAAGGCAATGGTGGCGTTACTGTTATTGACTATCCCCAGGGTTTAAAGGGATTACCAATCTTTCAGGCAATCAACATTACCTCTCATCTGGGGGGAGGTATTTTTGATAATACTGCAGCTGGCGCCCTCTAAGTGGCATAAATGGAAAATAACCCCTAACAAGCTAGTCAAGACACGTCATGATTACTGCAGAAGAATATCGTCAACGCCGGGAAAAATTCCTGTCGGTTATAGGCAAGGGGGTAGCAGTATTTGCCAGCGCCCCCCATGCGGTTATGCACAATGATGTAGAATATGTCTATCGCCAGGATAGTGACTTTTACTATCTTACTGGTTTTAATGAGCCCAAGGCAGTAGCAGTTTTTGCCCCTAATCACCCTGAGCATAATTTTATCCTTTTTGTGCAACCAAAAAACCTGGCAGAGGAAATTTGGACTGGTTACCGGGTGGGGGTAGAAGCTGCCAAAGACTTATATGGCGCCGATGTGGTTTATTCTATTGAACAGTTAGAAGAAAAACTGCCGGAATATCTAGTCACCGGGGATAGAATCTATTACCACTTTGGCAGAGATGAGCAATTCAATCAACTAATTTTGAGACATTGGCGCCAACTAATACAATCTTACCCCAGACGAGGCACAGGGCCAGTAGCCATTGAGGATAGCAATTTTGTGTTGCATCCCCTCAGACAAATTAAAAGCAAAGGCGAGATTGAGATGATCAAAAGGGCGATAGATATTACCATTAAAGCACATACCAAAGCCCAAGAAATAGCCAAACCGGGGATGTATGAATATGAACTCCAGGCGGAGATAGAATATACTTTTAGGGCAATGGGGGGTGATGGTTTTGCTTATCCCTCTATTGTAGCTTCTGGGCCTAATGCCTGCATCCTTCATTATACTGAAAATAATCGTCGGATAGAGGCAGGGGATTTGATTCTTATTGACGCTGGTTGCTGTTACCATTACTATAATGCCGACATTACCCGTACCTTCCCTGTAGATGGCAAATTTACCCCTCAACAAAAAGACATCTATCAGATAGTATTAGCGGCACAACTGGCGGCCATTGAACAAGTAAAACCCGGTAACCGCTATAATCAGTACCATGAAAAGGCTGTAGAGGTGATAGTAGAAGGGTTGAAGGAATTAAAACTGCTACAGGGAGACACAGAGGAGATAATCCAACAGGAAAAGTATAAACCCTTTTACATGCATCGTACAGGCCATTGGCTGGGTTTAGACGTCCATGATGTAGGTAACTACAAGGAGGATAACAATAACTGGGCTGTTTTTCAACCAGGGCATGTAATAACAGTAGAACCTGGCATATATATTTCTCCTTATATTACCCCAGCAGAGGGGCAACCGGAAATACCAGACCATTGGAAGGGCATTGGTGTTAGAATCGAAGACGACGTATTGGTGACAGAAACTGGCAACGAGATTCTTACCGCCGCCATGGGCAAATAAAAAAAAAGGGGGGTATTGGTTAAGTGTCACTTTGCCCCCCCATTAGTTTACCCCTTTTTGGGCACAAACAATTTTGTTTCTTCTATGTATTCCCATTGTATTCCCTCTGGGTCTTTACTTTGACTCCAGTAGGGGAAATCCCTGTCACTTTTCCGGCGGTGGAGGATTTTAACACTCACATCCAGTCTTTTAGCCAATTCGGTGGCATTTAAACCCTTTGATAGCCCAGATTCCTGTGTTTCCGTGGATTGGGGAGGAGGGGAGGCTGGGGTAGAGGTTGTCTCTATTTGAGGGGATTGGGTGGTGGTGACAGAAGAAGGGGTTGTAGCGGAGGAGGAAACAGTTGCTGTGAATTCCGTTGTACTAGCAGGTTTAGTTTCCGACTCTTGGGTGGGTGTAGGCTTAGTTTCTAACTGGGGGGTGTCGCCTTCAGGCTCACTATCATCCAGGATACCACCAAGGGTGCTAGCGGTCAAGAAGTAATAAACAATTCCCTTATCCTCAAATTGTCTTTTAACGCCGCCGTATTCTTCAGCTTTTTTGTCTAGATACCAACGGGCGGTTTTTGCAGTTAAACGGGTTTTACTGGTAAGATCTAGTACTGTCAAACAACCTTTATTAGCCTGTAATAGTTGATTAAAAACTGGATCTATTTCAGCAGCCAGTTGTTGAAAACGGAATTTTTGCCACAGTTGAAAAGCCAAAACAATCACAAACACTGATAAAATAAAGGGCCAAAATACGGCCAACAGGACAATGAGTAAAGCCGCAAGAGGCAATACAAAGGTGAGACTATTACCACTATCTATTACTTTTCCATTCATAGTGTTAAGTGGTTAATAACATGATAGACCCTTCGGGCATTGCAGGTCTAAATACTTGAACAATTATAGTTGAAAACCTCTCCAAATTCAAAATCCAACTAAAGAATGTACAGTTGCAATCTAGACAACAAATCAACAGTAATGGACAATTAAATCACTGCCACAGAAAAAATCTCTCTCCCTTGGTGTTTCCTGTTGGCTTTTTATGGGGGTAATCGGATATGGAATTGACTATTGGCTGGTTATATCCTAAACTGATGAGCACTTATGGTGACAGAGGTAATGTAATTTGTCTACAACGACGATGTCAGTGGCGAGGCATTGGCGTCAATATTCTACCATTAGACCAAGACAAGAAGGTAGAAGATTTTGCTAAATTCGATCTAATAGTAGGGGGTGGGGCACAAGACAGACAACAAGAGATTGTCATGCGGGATTTGCGGGGGGAAAAGGCTGCGGTTTTGAAGGAGAAAATTGAGGCTGGCATTCCCGGTGTTTTTACTTGTGGTGCCCCTCAACTACTCGGTAAATACTATGAACCAGCCTTAGGGAAAACCATTGAGGGATTAGGCATTTTCGATTTAGTTACCAAACATCCTGGCTTAAATGTACCCCGTTGTATAGGCAATATAGCTTTTGAATTAGTTGCCTCTCCCCTGGTGGAGGAAATTCAACAGATGCTCGGGGATTGTCCTATAGTTGTAGGATTTGAAAATCACGGAGGAAGAACCTATTTAGGAAAGGTGTCACCCCTGGGAAAGGTAGTAAAGGGTTATGGGAATAATGGGGAGGATGGTTGGGAAGGGGCATTTTATAACAATGCCATTGCCACCTATGCCCATGGTCCATTATTACCCAAAAATCCCTTTTTAGCAGACTGGTTAATAGTTAAAGCTATAGAGAAAAAGTATGGGGAAAGGGTAGATTTAAAACCCCTGGATGACAGTTTAGCACATTTGGCCAGGGAGGCAATCTTAAGAAGGATATGTTAGGTAATTGTGGGGGTGGTAGGAAGTAGACTTGTCCTGCCCCCTAGTTTAGAATTATTCTTGTAGCCAACAACTCATGGTTTTCTGCCAGCTACATAATTCCTCCTCCTTAAACCAGAGGGAGATTTCCCGTTGTGCCGTTTCTATGGCATCGGAGCCATGGATGAGATTTCGGCCTATATTAATACAATAGTCTCCCCTAATAGTACCAGGTTCCGCCGCCAGGGGATCTGTAGCACCTATGATTTTTCGTGAAGCGGCTACTACCCCTTCTCCTTCCCACACCATTGCCACTACTGGGGAGGAAGTGATAAATTCTACTAGGCTATTAAAGAAAGGTTTTTCCTTATGTACCTCATAATGTTTTTCTGCCAATTCCCGGGATACCTGCATCATTTTTAGGGCAACCAGAGTGAAACCCTTATTTTCAAAACGTTTGATTATCTCTCCTACCAATCCTCTCTGTACTCCGTCAGGTTTTATCATTATAAAAGTACGTTCTACCATAGTCTTTTTTCCTCCTAACATGTCTTTAGAAAAGAATACCCCAACAGTGGCCTTTTTGAGGAGTTATATGGGCCCATTTTTAGGGGGAAGGTTTTTTTTCCCGGAATTTTCCCGGCAATCCGGTTGGCTAGGGATGGTAAACAGGGAAGCCACTGCTATTGTCCAACTGCTACCTAGCAACCATCCTCCTAAAATATCTGTGGGGTAATGTACTCCTAAATAGAGACGACTGAAGGACACTAAGACAACATATATTGTAGCCAATATTGCCAGTAAAATTTTCCAACGCCCCTTGGTTATTCCCCAACCAACAATCAACAATGTCAAGGCCAAATTAATACTCCCCATAGCATGTCCACTGGGAAAAGAAAAATCCTGAGGTTTGGGGTAGAAGGCAAATTCCCACAATTCTGGACGAGGGCGTTGCCATATATTCTTCACCAAAACATTTAGGTTTTGACTGCCCACCACGGATATTATTAGGTATATTGCCTCTCTCTTCCTCCTTAAAATCCAGAGGATAATGGCAATTATGCCGGTAAAGAAATAGAGATTTTTACTGTTGCCCGTCTGAGTTATAAAAAACCAAAATCGCCCTTGAGACTCCGGAAATAGCTGATGAATTTCTCCGAGAATAAGTCGCTCATTTACGGCTATTGTATCAGAAAAGTTAACCGAAATACCTAGCAGCAAAAAGGCAAAAAAAAGAAAGGCAGAGACAAACAAAAACAGTCTGTTTCTGGGGACAAACATATGTCAAAAAAAGAGGATAAAAGAAGGAGAGGAAAAGAAGAAATCCTCCCCAGAGATAATATTAAACCCCTTCTCTCAGTTTATCAAGGACACTACGGTCTTCCAGGGTGGAGGTGTCGCCGGAAATCTCTTGGCCAGCGGCTAGACTACGCAATAGTCTACGCATAATTTTACCAGAACGGGTTTTGGGTAGGGCGTCGGTAAAACGAATTTCCCCGGGGCGTGCGATAGCCCCTATTTCCTTAACTACATGGGCTTTTAACTCATTGGCCAACTGTTCACTGGGAGTATAACCAGTTTCAAGGGTAACAAAGGCGACAATGTCCTCCCCTTTGATTTCGTCAGGCTTGCCTACCACAGCCGCCTCCGCCACTGCCGGGTGGGATACTAAGGCGGATTCTATTTCCATAGTGCCCAAACGATGCCCAGAAACATTGATAACATCGTCCACCCGCCCCATAATCCAAAAATAGCCGTCTTCATCCCGACGAGCCCCATCTCCGGCAAAATAGAAGTACTGACCATCCTTGGGGGGGATATGTTCCCAATAACCCTTGCGGAAACGGTCAGGATCGCCGTATACTGTACGCATCATACTAGGCCAGGGGTGTTTGATAACCAGGTAACCCCCCTGATTTGGGCCTACGGGATTGCCCTCTATATCTACTATATCAGCAATGATACCAGGGAAGGGGAAAGTAGCTGAACCGGGTTTGGTGGGGGTGGCACCTGGTAAGGGCGTAATCATAATGCCACCGGTTTCCGTCTGCCACCAGGTATCCACAATGGGACATCTTTCTTTCCCTATAACTCTGTGATACCACATCCAGGCTTCAGGATTAATAGGCTCACCCACAGTGCCCAAAAGCCGGAGAGAAGACAAATCCCGGGCATTGGGGTAATGTTCACCCATTTTGATGAAAGCCCGAATGGCGGTGGGGGCAGTGTAGAATATAGTAACACCGTACTTCTCAATAATATCCCAGAAGCAACCGGGATTAGATGGCCGTGGTGCCCCCTCATACATTACCACCGTCGCCCCATTGGACAGGGGGCCATATACTATGTAACTGTGCCCTGTTATCCACCCTACATCTGCCGTACACCAGTATACATCCTCATCCCTCAGGTCAAAAATCCATTTAGTGGTAATATGGGTATAGACATTGTACCCGCCAGTGGTGTGTACTACCCCCTTGGGTTTGCCAGTACTACCACTGGTGTAGAGGATAAACAACATATCCTCACTGTCCATTGCCGCCGGGGGACAAACTGCGGCTGCCCCTGCCTGTAAGTCGTGCCACCAATGGTCTCTCCCCGGTTCCATGTGTATTTTCTCTTTAGTCCTTTGTACTACTAACACATTTTCCACGGTGGGCACCCCATTGTCTGCCAGGGCTTTATCTACGTTATCCTTCAGACGAACTACTTGGTCTTTGCGAAAACCACCGTCGGCAGTAATAACCAGTTTGGCTTTGGCGTCGTTGAGTCTATCCCGGAGGGCATCGGCACTGAAACCGCCAAATACTACACTATGAGGGGCGCCTATTCGGGCACAGGCCAACATGGCTATGACCGCTTCGGGTATCATGGGCATATATATTCCTACCCTGTCCCCTTTTTTCACCCCCAACTGCTGCATTACGTTCGCCATCTGACATACTTCCCGGTGTAATTGGGAGTACGTCAGAGTACGACTGTCACCTGGTTCCCCTTCCCAGATGATGGCGGCTTTATTGCGTCTCCAGGTGTTTAAGTGACGGTCTAGGCAGTTATAAGTTATATTTATCTTTCCGTTGACGAACCACTTGGCGAAGGGAGGATTACTCCAATCCAAAACCTGATCCCATTTTTTAAACCAATGTAGCTCTTTTTCGGCTATTTCTCCCCAAAATTCAACAGGATTTGCTACCGAGCGCTCATAAATCGCTTTATACTCTTCCCAGCTTTTTATATGCGCCCTTTCTGAAAACTCCTTGCTGGGCAAAAAGGTTCGTTTCTCCTTCAGGATAGATTCAATGGTCGGTGCAGTCATATATAAGTTTTATTTATAAATTTCCTGTGTTCAAAATTACAAAATAACCCATTTTCGCCCCTCAGACTATTAATTTTTGTAAGGGGGTTTAAATGCTACCTATGGTAGACAGACATAGGTATTCATCCCGGAGGTATTCATTGGCGACTCGGTTTATATCTTCTGCCGTGACTGCCGATATTAGTTGGGGAAACAAGGCATCGTATTCTATCCCCAACCCCATTGTCTCATACCAGCCGAAAAGGAAGGCAAATTCCGCGTTAGTTTGTTTCCCTAAGGCATATTGCCCCAAAAGTTTGTTTTTTGCCAGCGTTATCTCTTCCTCGCTTAAGCAAACCTCCCTAAGTCTTTTAATTTCACCATGTAAAGCTTCCTGGGCAATTTTAGCATTTTGGGGCGCTGTGCCAATATAGGCTACAAACAGGGATTTATCCAGTCTAGTGGGGTAAAAGGCAGAAACGTCGTAGGCTAAACCCCGTTTCTCTCTCAATTCTACAAACAAACGACTAGACAGTCCATTGCCAAGATAGCTAGTCAACAGTTTAAACACGGGATAATCAGCATGTGTCATCTCCGGCGCCAAATACCCCATCATAATGATAGTCTGTTGGGTAGCCTGAGAGATGTGTTTACTATCGCTGTGAGGCTGGAAGGGATACTTCTTTCTCTCCAAAGAAGGGGTGTTGGGGTTTTGCCAGTCACCAAAGACTTCTTCCACCATGGCTGTGGCAGTTTCCAAGTCTATATTCCCCGCTATACTAATCACCAGGTGGGACGGACGAAAGGATTTTTGATGATATAATTGCAAGTCTGTTTCTGTGAGACTAGTTACAGTCTCCTCTGTCCCCAGGATAGAATAACTATAAGGATGCCTACCATAAATCATTTCCCTTAGCTGTTGGAAAACCACATTGAAAGGTTGTTCCCTTTGTGAGAGGATATTCTGGATGGTTAGGGTTTTTTCCAGGGATATTTCTTCTGGGGGAAAGGAAGGATAACGGATAATTTCTGCGGCAAGAGACAAAACAGATGGGAAATCCTCTGTGATGGTTTTAAGACTCAGGAGAGAATAGTCTCCAGTCGCCTCCATCCCTAATGCCGCGCCTATGGATTCTACTTTTTCCGCAATTTCCAAGGCAGACAGATTTTTAGTGCCTTTTGGCATAACACAAGCCAGAAGATGGAATACCCCTGCCTGTTGGCTTTCCTCCCACAGACTCCCTGCCTGACGACAAAAAATCTTACCGGCTATGATGTCGGCAGTGCGGTTTTCTGTCACAATCAGGGTGATGCCGTTTTTTAGACTTGTTTTCCGGGTGTATTTATACTTTTGTCTTTCTACCACCAATTGACTACTATACCTTTTTCTGTCAAACTGTTGTTGTCTTTATTTTAATTTCAACAGTGTCTCTTCTACCCCTCTGTAGTCTCCATTTTCTGACACCTTCGGCGGGAAGGGAAGGGGTTTATTCCCTTTGCCTCTATACCATAACTAATTTCTCCTCACTTTTCGTCTTAAGTCTGACCTAAAATAGGCTTATCCTCCCCTATTAACTTCTATCAACCCAAGCCGTTTGAATCCTTTTACCCCCGACTCACATTTGCCGGTTTATAACCTCTTGAATCTGACTATTAACAGCTAACACCAGTTTGTTTGTCTATACCAGGGGTTTTCTATACACTCGGTTGCCGATGACATGCAAGACACACAAGCAAACCGTTAAAACCCATAGCCGAGGATAACTACTGAAATTGATTTATCTAATCCCTCCCCACCCCACTATGACTGCTAGTATTGATTTATTCGCCTCGCTAGTAGACATCAAGATGAATCCTAATGTCTTTGCCTGCTGGTGACTATCCTCGTTGACTTATGTCATTGAAATTTCTGGCAACTCTCCCTATTAATTTGCCTACCTATAACCCCCTCCATTGGATTATCTACCTGCAATACTAGGATACAGGTATGAGTCTATCTGTTTATAACCCTCACTGTGTCTAATGACACCACTGTCTTTACTTTCCATCGCTAATTCCCCTTCTCTACCTGTCTCAATTCTGACTTAAAATTGGATTTACCCTTTCTCATTAACCCCAGCTACCTGAAATTTTTTACTTAAACCAGGCGACTGACACCGATTTTCCGATTTATAACCTCCCAGTATATCTGATGACACCACTGATAGGGATTGACTTGTCCATACTACTACCAATAAAGGCAACAATGACACTATCAGCCACTAAGGCATCTAGACAGACTGTTAATGCCTTCCCTTGTTTTTTCAACAGGAGTGGATATAATTGTCAACCCCCATGCCTTACCACCTGAGGCTACTAATATCAGTTTTCTCACCCATCCCTGCCACCTGTTGGTTTAGCTACACCCCAAAAACTGTTAAGTTAACAATCACCCATTTGCCTACCTTGATTTCTCTGGCAGCCACAGGTGGGGGAGAATGGGTAAAAAGAATGGGTAAAAAAAGATAAATCACCTCCTATAACCACCACTTTCCTTGTCAACTGCCGCCAGGAAAAAGAGGTAGTAATAGGCTGTCTCCACTGGCGAAACTCACACCCTTAGGGGGTTGCAGTTTCAAAAGAAAATAACTACCTTGCCAGGGTAATTACAATTATAAATCTCCAAAAAGACCATAAATGGTACATACCCCGAGAGGGATAACAATTCTACCCCCCTGTTAACTTCAATAACTGCAATCATCCTTTTTTCCCCATTGGCAGGGATAGAAGATGTATTTCCCCCGTGGTAATATGTTGTCATTTCCAGTTTGAGGAATAAAAATAACCAAAAAAAGTTACACTCCCCGGGGAAGGGTTATTACAATTTTTTCTGGCCTACCGGAGAAAATGCCAAAAAAAAACCTAATACTATTATTTCACAAATCAATCGAAATGAAGACTAAGACGATATGGAGAATTCCACTAGTTTTTACAATACCGCCAAACTGGCCAAAATATTATCGCAACCTTTATCAGTTTTTTATCAGTCTTTTAACCAGCCTTTTATAAGTCGACAGAAGCCAGACACCATATGTTGAAAACCTCCTCAATATCTTATAATTCAATTTATCATTGCTACTGTTGTTGTTTCCAGGGTTAAGTAACTCTATGACTCAGATTTATACTGCATTTACCCTATTTATTAGCTTGCTGGTGGAGGCAATTCCCTTCCTCTTATTAGGGGTGTTATTATCCAGTGGTTTTCTCCTCTTCTTTGAAGAAGGTTATCTAATAGATAAAATCCCTAGGCATCCCATTGTTGGTGCCATCATTGGCAGTATCTTTGGTTTTTTCTTCCCCGTTTGTGAATGCGGAAATATACCTGTAGCTCGTCGTCTTTTACTCCAAGGTTTGCCAATTTCTGTAGCTATATCTTTTTTGCTGGCTGCGCCCACTCTTAATCCTGTAGTTATATGGTCGACATACGTAGCTTTTAGAGGGCAACCGGAGGTGTTTTGGTTGAGGATAATATTCTCTCTGACAATAGCCATTAGTTTGGGTTGTATTTTTAGTATACAGAAGGACATTGGTCCCTTCCTTAAACCCCTGTTGGCGAGGCGTTTAACTGCTATTAAAGAGGCTAAACAATTCCAGTTAAAAACTGCTACCCCTGTAGCCGAATATAGTTTGTTACAGTCTGGAAGTTTTCTGTTGTCTTCTGAGGGAAAAGTTGTAAAAATGGACGAAACTTTACTGAAATCTCCTACCACTTTGAAGTCAAAAATTCCTCTCCGACGCAAGTGGCACTTATTTGTAAATAATGTTTATAACGAATTTAGAGAATTGGGAGGGGTATTGATTTTGGGTAGTGCTATTGCCGCTGGCATTCAGGTTTTTGTGCCAAGGGATATTATCCTTAATTTAGGGCAAGACAATGTCACTTCCATCCTTGCCATGATGATTTTAGCCGCGGTGATTTCTATATGTTCTACTGTGGATTCTTTTTTCATTTTATCCTTCTCTTCCACCTTTACCACCGCCTCCATTGTAGCATTTCTGGTGTTTGGGCCCATGATCGACATCAAAGCCTTGGGATTGATGTTGTCTATCTTTAAGCCAAGACTCCTCATATACCTAATGGTTATAATAGCTCAATTGACTTTCATTCTTACTCTCTGTTATAGTTATTTGTTCTAGGTAATTTGTTTATGGCGAGGGAACAGTTAGCGTTTTTTAAGAGGAGAAAAACAAGACAGGTAAAGGAATTAACCGCCATCTTTTTGTGGGGCTTGTTGTTATTTAAATACTGGGTTACAGGAGAATTATATCTACTAATCCATCCCAGTTATTTTTTTCTGGTTTTGGCTAGTAGTATTATTCTCTTTTTGGTGTTTATAACCAAAGTATATTTGTTATTATTCCAGCCTGGGGCAGTGGCAGTATTAGAGGAAAACCAATATCAGAGTAGTCTTCTCCCCCGGGGATGGGCAAGCAATTTATTGGTTTTTGTGGCTATAATCGGCCTAATAGTACCACCCATGGTATTAAACAGTCAGACGGTAATGAAAAGGGGGGTTAATGACTTGCCGCCAACTACCCTCCAACCCCAGTCTTTTTTGCCACAAACGGAACCAGAAAAACGTTCTTTGATAGAATGGGTAAGGACTCTAAGTGTATATCCGGAGCCTGACAATTATATTGGTCAAAAAGCGGATATAAGTGGCTTTGTGGTGTATGGGGAGAATCTACCGGAAAATTATATCTATCTGTCCCGTTTTGTGCTAACCTGTTGTGCCGCAGATGCCTATGCGGTGGGAATACCAGTGGAATTGCCACAACCCAGATACCAATATCCCCCAGACAGTTGGTTAAGGGTAAGGGGAGTGATGAAAGCAACAACCCTCCCCACCCTCTCAGATTCTAAGGCTAAAAGACAATTGGTGTTGCAGGCAGCAGAAGTGATAAGAATACCCACCCCCAAAAACCCCTATCATGTCAGCCAGCCCTCTCCTAGCTCGTCATATTGACTCATTTTCACTCTTTTGAGTTAGTTTGTCAACAGGGGTGCCTCGGAAAATACCAGCCATGGTAATACCACTAACCACCATGGCAATCAAACCCAAGCCGTTGAGAATCACATAGATAACCCTTAGTTGTTTCCCCAAATAACTCCCCTGATGAATAAACATCATCATCTCCCCAAAAGAATCCCCTAAACCCAGCCAACTTTTTCCTACCCTATAGAGAATACCAGTAACCGCGCTAACAAATAGGGGTAAAAAGACGATTGGTGCGATTTTCCGGTGTAACCTTCGCCACTGTTTGTTATTCATACAAGTTTCCCCCTGTTAAACAACCAACAGCTATGTTAGGAAAAACAGTGTGAAAATCCTGTGAAGAGGGGAGATTTTTGCCACTATGATTTGTCTATTGGGATGTCAGCCACAGACAAAGTAAAATGGCCAAAAATTCCTTCTTGATGTCAATCAAACGCCAAGAATGCTGTCGGAGAAACGATAATTGTTTTTAGCCAAGGGGGTAGATGAAAAAAAGGCCTATGTATCCAACAGTGTTATTTTAACCCGAGCTGGTAACTTCCAAGACCTAATATCCCAAAAGGGCTAATTATTATCAGATATATGACTACTGGCTGGAAAAAATGGCTTATAACCCCCAAATAATAGTCGAATAATAGTAGGTAGATGACTTATAATCCTACCCCAAACGTTGGCAAATGAATTATAATCCCCATCCCAATACTAGTAGGTGAATTATAATCTCCTTCTGAATACTGGTAGTAGGTGAGGGGAAATAGCTTAAACATAAACCAATGCCTCAAGGCAGAAATACCCCAAAAAACACTAACCTATAAGACTTCATTAGCTAACTAAGAGGATAGCTTTAAGGATAATACTATCCAACAACCAGTGGGGGATGGGGGTGGCTGGAAGGCAACTAATCATTTTTGCAGTTGGTGACAACACTCCCGGATATGGCAAACAACAGGGGGTGGCTACACACACCAACTATTCTTGTCTGGAAGAGGGATAACAGGAAATACCTGAAAAGATACTAACAGTCATACTTATTGTCTAGACTGGATGCCAATGATGAAAAAGACAGGCTAAAAAAAATTGTTTTCTGGAAAAGGAATATAGCTGACAATTCCAGTCTTGTGGTTTGTCATCTCGGTGAAACTAGCAAGGGAAAATACAGTGATAACTCCGCATCAAGAATGCTAGTAGCCGAAAGCAACAGTAAAATAAACTAGGCAAGGGGAAATACAGTTATCCGTTAGGCTTAGCTGGCGAGTGAGACAAACTAGGTAACGGGAAAGACGGTTATAAACCTTTAGAATGATGCTAGTGGTTGGTGGTATTGACGGAGGAAACTGGCTAATGGGGGATAGGGGGTGGGATAGGTTTGAGATTCTTCTCTGGATATGGTTGGGATACAAAAAAACGTAGTCTAATGCATAAGTTTTTCTGTTTAGGTGTAGTTGAGATAAAACAAAATTGAGATAAAACAAAAGAGGTTTTCCCCTGTAGGGGATACAGGTGGGGGGAAGGGAAAACATATCAGTTATTTTTCTTCCAGATGCCTGTTTCTGAATATCTAGGAGGGATGACAGATAATATTCTCTTTTGGAGGCAACCTGTTTCTGAATGTCTGTGGCAAATGACAGGCAAATAACAGAAAACAGTCTCTATCGTTGGGATGTGAGGGGGAGATGGCTGAAAGAGAGACACGAGTCGGTATTGTCTGACTGTGGCTGAAAGACGACATGACGATATAAAGTGGCTGAAAAGCCGTCAATATACAAAGGTGAAAAAGGTGAATGTATAGGGTGGCAGAAAGGGTAAATGTATAGAGGCAAACTATTCATCTTTATCCTGGAGTGGGGGGAAAAAATGGCTTGGGAGATACTAGTCACCTTTGTTTGTCTGGATGCCAGGGAGTGAAAGCCAGTGAAAGACAGGCAAGACGGCAGATGGGTTAGCATTTACTGGTTTTTAGATGTAATCAGGCAATAACGGGAAATAACTTGGATTAGAATCTTTATCTGGATACCACTAGTGGATAAAGGTAAGTGGCTTATAATCTCCCTCTGTATAGATGCCAGTGAGGGATAACAGGGGTGACTGGAAGGGAAGACAACTAATTATTTATTTTTGTCTGGATGGCAGTGGGAAAGAGAATAACTGAGAATAAACTAATCACCGTTATCTAGCAGGCTGTGACAAGAAAGGCTGTAATACAGAGTCTTCATTGTTACCTACGGGGAGAAAAAGGCCATGGCTTGGGGGATACTAGTTGTTGGATGGCAATGAGAGTAAGACAAAGTAGTCATTATCATCTGAGGGGGGAAAAAGGCGGTGGTTAAGATACTAGTTATTGGATAGCGATGAGAGTAAGGTAGAGTAGTCATTGTTAGTCATTGTCGTCTGGAGATAGAAAAAGGCAGTGGCTGGATGCCAGTGGATGCCACCAGTGGGGGTGGTTTAAGATGCCATTAGCTAACAACAGGGGATAGTCTAAATTTATACGGATAGGGTGGCAGGGGGAAGTGGCTTACAACAATCAGCATCTGAATATTGATGGGGGATAAGAAGGATAATAGCCTCCCTTCGGTGTGTGACAAGAAGTCGCCTGCTTTTGGAGGATATCTTAAAATTTTCGTATTGCAACAAGTTTACGATAAGAAACTTATAATATTACCGAAAACAAAAGAAACTACCATAAGGCGAATGGTTATAGGGTGGGAAGGGGGGTATGCCAGTGGTTGTTATCTGGATGCCAGAGGTAAATGGATGGAAAAAATACTGCCTTTGCCTACCTGACTTGTAACGAGAATCCTACCACCATGTTGTTTGACAATTTTATGGGCAATGGCTAATCCCAAACCACTTCCCTGTTGTCGAAATTGTTTTGCTTTTTCTCCCCGCCAGAAACGTTGGAAAAGATATTTTAACTCTGTTTCGGGAATACCAATACCAGTGTCTTCAACCTCTACAATTACCCAGGTAGATTTTTGTTTAACAGTGAGTTTCACCTCGCCGCCAGGATAGTTGTATTCAATGGCATTGCTTAAAATATTTCCCACTAGTCTTTGCAGGTTACTGGCATTTCCCCACACTTGTGGCTGAGACTGCAATTGGGTGTGGTATTGGAGGGTTATCTGTTTTGATTCTGCCAGGGGGATAAACATTTCTACTAAGTCTTCACAAATCTCGTCTATTGGCAACAACCGGAATTGTTTTTCTGCATCTAGGATTTCCTTGTCAATTCTGACTAAAAGCAGTAAATCCTCTGTCAGACATTTCATTTCTTTTGCGGCGGAGGCAATAATTTTAATTTTCTGTTGGTTTGCCGGCTTCAATTCGTCGGCATTTTCTAGGAGAATTTGGGCAGTAGATTGAATTACAGTCAGGGGGTTGCGCAATTCGTGGGATATATCGGCGGTGAATTGTTTTAATTCCTGGAAACTGGCCAGAATTGGTTGAATGGATTGTTGACTCAAAAAGGATGAACCTATTATGATTAGACTGAGAGAGAATAACCCTCCTGTCACCACACCCCACTTAAGCCAAAAGAGATTTTCATCCAGGTTTATGGTGGATTCGGTAACTTTAATATATCCTATTATTTCTGAATTGCTGTCTCTTTTTACCGGCAAAATTAACGAAAAAAGCCGCCGCTTGTAATCATAATGCTTTGTGATTTTGTTTTCGTAAGCCAGACGCCATTCGTCTTTGACTTCCCCTTCTTTTACCAACACCTGTTGTTTTTCATTCCACCACTCTACTGATATTCCTTCCCCATATAGATTCTGAATGATTTTGTCCTTTTTGCCCAAGTCTTCTCTCAGCAAGTCTGATAACTTTAAATAGAGGTCATTTTCCGTGAAATATTCCTCATGTTCATGTTTTATTAATTCTAACATAGCCGCGGCATTAGAAGCAAGTTTGATGGCACTTTTTTCAAATTGTTGCCGTATGTGGAAAGCCATTATTTCATAAACACAGGCGCCTGCTACTCCCACAATGGCAGTCATTGTCAGAAAATATGTGAGGAATAGTTTTGATTTTATTTGAGATAATTTGCTTTTAAATAGGGGGCTTAAGCCTATAGCCAATCCCGTAAATATTTTCGATAACATCTTGTTCGACTCCCGCTTCTTTTAGTTTCTTCCTGAGTTTTTTTATGTGGGCCCTAACAGTATCTTCTTGGGGTGTATCTTCGAAGGGCCATAGTTGGTCTATGATAAATTCTTTAGTCAAAGTGCGATGGGGATTAAGTAAAAACAACTCCAGGAGTTGGTATTCTTTTTTGGTGAGGGGAATAATGTTGTCTTTGTATTTTACCTCAAATTTATTGGGATCTAAAACGAGATCACCCCACAGGAGTAAATTGTTCACTTCTGGGGTATTTCGGCGTAATAGTGCCCTAATTCTTGCCAGTAATACTTTGAGGTCAAAGGGTTTAACAATGTAGTCGTCGGCGCCGGCATCTAAACCAATAATCTGGTCTAAATTAGTATCTCTTGCTGTCAACATTAAAATCAGAGAATTGCATTGGTTTTCCCTGAGGATTCTGCAGAGTTTTATTCCATCTATCTTCGGCAGATTTAAATCCAATATAATCAAGTCAAATTTCGTGAATAACGCCAAATTTAGTCCCTCTTCACCGTCGAGGGCTATCTCGACATTATAGAGGTTTTTTTCCAGAATTTCTCTCAAGTTATTGGCAATTATGATGTCATCTTCTATGATTAATATCCTCATATTAAACTCAAAAAATTATAGATAGGAATATATGCTCATTTCCAGGAATAAAAATTGAAATTTAAAATAAAAGATGATATAATATAATGGTAAGCAAAAAATGTGAAATTGTTGGGAAAAAAGAGAACAAAAAAAGACAGGGGGTGCCAGGGAGAAAAAAAAAGTTATTTTTTGGGGAAGACTTTGCTAAACTAGAAAGAGGGAGACAGAAGACGAGTAATAAGGTTCTGCTCCCAGTCTAACACAGGTCTCCAGAAGGGGACATGGAGTTAGAAAACGACAATAAGCACAGGAATCAGATAACATAAGAGGGATTAATAGTTATGGGCAATTTGGAGAATCTAGAGGAAAGAATCCAAGAGGAAATCAAACACGCTAGGGAAGTGTGCGAAAACCCCAATAGCACAAGTGCCGAGTGTGCGGCTGCCTGGGATGCGGTGGAGGAGTTGCAGGCAGAGGCGGCACACCAACGGGTAAAAGAGGAACATAAGACTTCCCTAGAGAAGTACTGTGAGGAGAATCCCGACGCCGCCGAGTGTCGCATCTACGATGACTAAGGGAAACCCCTGGTAACATTGTTGATAAGTTTTTAGTACAAAAAGCAAGGCGAGGCCAATCTAGGCTTTTTCGCCCTGCATCTTTGAAGGGAGTTCCCCCCGGGGGGGTTGTTGTCAGTCATGGGAGAAGCGTTGACCAAGGCACTGATTTGGACTAACTATAAGTTATTTGTGGTAATTTGTCTGATTTTGCCGTTAATTCTGTCCTTTTGGAGCATAAGGACACCATACCCTTCAATCCAACGGCTGTTGGGGATTTATTGGCGGGTGTCGAGTCTGTTGCCTATAGCCATATACCTGTTAATCCCGGTGTGGGAGGTAGGTTACTTAGCCTGGTTTGCGGGGCATATACTGGTGGTAATATCCCTTTGGTTTTGGGTAGATATAAACGATGAGATTAGGGATTTGCCAAAGAGTAGGCTGCGGCTGGCAATCACCTCCTGGCGTTGGGCGGTAACTTTTTATGGGGTAGCCTCGGCCATTAGCTTTATCCCTTTTCTCCGTTGTGGCCTGTTAGAGGATGCGAGGGGGGATAATATGTGCCGACTGTGGTTGGAGGCGCCATGGCACTACAAGGCGTGGTTTCATCCCAATGCCACTCCCGGCCTTCTTGGTTTTTTGGGGATGATGGGGTTGATTATCTATCTCATTTCCTTTGCCTATTTTTTGACCTTCCGTTTAGTCAAACAGGGAAGGATTGCATTAGACCAGTAGAACCCCATAATACAAATCCTTCCTCTGTATTACTGATGTTTACGGAAAGCTAGAGTAACGTTGTGGCCGCCAAAACCAAAGGAGTTGGAGAGGGCGACGTTGACGGTCATCTGGCGAGGCTTGTGGGGGACGTAATCCAAATCACACTCTGGATCTGGATTTTCGAGATTGATGGTGGGGGGTACTACATCATGGGCGATGGCCAAAACGGTGGCTACGGCTTCTACCCCTCCTGATCCTCCCAACAGGTGTCCTGTCATGGATTTGGTGGAACTAATGGCCACATTGTAGGCGTGTTCACCCAAAGCCCGTTTGATAGCCTTGGTTTCCGTGACGTCATTGGCGGGGGTACTAGTGCCGTGGGCGTTGATGTAGGACACTTCCTCTGGGGCTATACCGGCATCCTTGAGGGCAAGAGTCATGGCGCGGCTGGCCCCAACTCCTTCTGGCACTGGGGCTGTCATATGATATGCGTCACAAGTCATACCATAACCGACCATTTCGGCGTAGATGCGGGCGCCTCTGGCCAGGGCATGTTCTCTTTCCTCCAGAATGAGGATGCCACAGCCTTCCCCCATGACAAAGCCGTCTCTATCGCGATCGAAGGGGCGACAGGCAGTTTCCGGGCTATCATTGCGGGTGGAGAGGGCTTTGGCAGCGGCAAAACCACCTACCCCAAGGGGAGTGATAGCCGCCTCTGTGCCGCCACAAATCATCACTGAAGCATAACCCCCCTGGATGAGACGAAAGGCGTCGCCAATGGCATTAGATCCAGCCGCACAGGCGGTAACTGAACAGGAATTTGGCCCCTTAGCCCCAGTGTGAATAGCAGTCAAGCCGGCTGCCATGTTACAAATCATGGTGGGTACTAGGAAGGGGGTGATGCGACTAGGTCCCTTTTCCAGTAGGACTTTGTGTTGCTCCTCCATGATGGCCAAGCCGCCAATACCAGTACCAATTACCACCCCCACCTGTTCAGCATTGGCCTCGGTAATCTTCAACCCCGCATCTTCTAAGGCCATTTTGCTACAGGCAACGGCGAAGTGGGAGAAACGGGCCATCCGCTTGGCATCCTTTTTCTCCATGTAGTCTAGGGGATCAAAATTCTTCACCTCCCCGGCAAACTGACAGGGGAAGTCGCTGGCATCAAAGGCGGTAATTTTAGCAATGCCGTTACGTCCACTCAATAGTCCCTGCCAGTATTCTTGTAGGTTGTTACCAATGGGGGTGATAGCCGCCAACCCCGTCACTACAACTCTCTTCTTTTCCCAACTGGTCATAGTCTCATATTATAAAAACGAAAATCTGCCCTCTCTAGCAGAATTACAAAGTTTTACATATATGTTAAGGGGGAACCGATAAACTATGATAGATATAGTCCTCGGTTCGTCTTTTCCCCATTGGCAGCGTGGATTAGGCTTTGGCAGTGATTTTGCTTTCAATATGTGCCACTGCTTGGCCTACTGTCTTGATTTTTTCCGCCTCCTCATCGGAAATTTCGATGTCAAACGCCTCTTCCAAGGCCATTACCAATTCCACCACATCTAGGGAATCAGCATCCAAGTCATTGACAAAGTCGGCCTCGGGGGTGACCTTTTCCTTCTCTACGTCCAGTTGTTCCGCAACAATATCTACCACTTTTTCAAATATCTCTTGATTCATATCCTTTCCCCTATGTCCACACAGATTGTATTAAGGAGTTTGTCGGCAACTAGAGATGCAGACAATTTGACTGTTTTTAAGTTTACATTTTTTTGGACAATCAATGAACAATAATATCGCAAAACTGAACCCCAGTTCCCCCGAGAGGGAAAATTTTAGGGTACAATGAGAAATTTAAGGCCAGCTTGGGCTATTGGTTTAGCTGCCTGTTGGGCGTTAGTCTTACTGCTAAAACGGCCTATTTGCCAAAAGGTTTGCCCCTGGTGGTTTGTCCTAAAGGCATCGGGGTATAAGGCTTTAAGGGTTTTTTCCTCCTCCCCACTACTTGCCCTCACCAACACCCGGTAGGTAGCTGCGGAGTCTGGGGTTGCCGGGGCGGTAGTCTTTGTCTCTTGTTTGTCACCACTGGTCATGCCTAGATTTCTGGCAATGGTGGCCATGTCGGGAGGCGAGTCGAAGACGAGAATGTCCTTCAGATGCCGACGTCTCGGGGGTTGGGGGGTAGAGATGGGGCTTGTCTGTGCCCCGGTGGGTGTAATTATTTGTATGGGTATACTACTGGGAGAAGAAGCCCCTTGAGGAGGCATTTTAGGGGGTATAGGGGAGGGGATGTCTTCAGGGGTGATGTCCAAGGGGGAGGTGCTGCCAAAAGTCTCTTCCCTGGCCGGTTGTGGACTGCTGTAGGGAGCTTTTACAGAGGGTACGGGGGGTAAACTCTGATGGCTAGAAATGGCATTGCCTCCCACTGCCGTTGGCTTTTGTGTCTTATCCTCCTTCACGTAATATACATCTACCCGGGAAAGATCACTCTCTGGTTTTGGCAGTGGTGGCATAGGGGGTTTTTCCCCTCCCAACGGTTCCAGAAGCGGCACCTCTGGGCTAGAATTATAGGGGTCTACATTTATGGCTATCCCCTGTCCTTGTGTTCTCTCTTGTAACAATAAAAAGTACAACCAGGAGAAGCCCCACAGTAAACCGGTAAAACAGCAACGGTATAATGGCGTTTTCATGGCACAAAGGATGAGAAAAAAACTCCCCTGACATGTAGTAAGCACTCCCCTTAGTCGGCGGGAGTCCTTGCCACATGCCAAACCAATATAAACACGATAGCACAAGAGTTGAAAACTGAGCCGTTAATATCTACTCTTGTACCAGTCTAGTCCAACCTAGCTCAAGGAGACGGGCATTACGACGAAGGGGGCGGGTAATTAGTTCCAGTATATCCCGGGCGTTGGTAAAGCCGTGAATTTGGGCAAAGGTAAATTCCACTGACCATTTGGTATTGATACCCCTTGCCTCCAGGGGGTTAGCATGGGCCATGCCTGTGATGACCAAATCTGGCTTTAATTGTTTGATTCTTTGGATTTGATTGTAATTATCTGGTTTTTCCACTATAGGCGGCACAGGCACTCCCATTTCCTCACAGGTGCGCACCAATAACTCCAATTCTGCCTTTTGATAGCGTTTATCCATGTAGGGGATGCCAATCTCTAACACCCTCATGCCACAGCGGGTGAGGAAACGGGCTAGAGATATTTCTAACAGGTTATCCCCCATAAAGAATACAGTTTTGCCCTTGAGCAAGTCAATATAATCCCGCAAATTCTCCCAGGTTTGAGCCTCTCTTTCCTCTAAACCTTTTGGTTGGATGTCAAATACCCTACAGATTTTCTCAATCCAAGCCCTGGTGCCATCTGGGCCAATAGGAAAGGGTGCATTAATTAGTTTACACTTACGACGACGCATGAGGGTGGTAGCGGTGCGACTGAGGAAGGGATTTACTCCCACCACATAGTAGCCTTCATCTATTACCGGTAATTCCGTATAGCGTTTTGCTGGCAGCCAGCCGTCTACTCTTATCCCCTGTTTCTTCAATTCTAGGGTAAGATTAGTAACAACCGGGTCTGGCACTGAGCCAAACAACACCAAGGGAGGATGGGGGTGGTATTGGTCATCTTCAGCTTCCTCTGGTTTTTTGCCAAAGTTCAACAGTTGTAATAAAGGATTCTGTCTTTTCTCCTGTTTTACCTCCGACGAGGAGGGGCAACGATTCACCATGGCTGCCAATACGGTGTCTTCCCCCTGGGTGAAGGCATAGTCTAATCCGTTAGCACGAGCTACTACAATTGGTATACCGATTTCCTGTTCCAATCTGGCGGCTATCCCCTCCAAGTCCATTTTGATAATCTCTGTAGTACATGTCCCAATCCATACGATTACACTGGGATTACGGTCTCGTTTGATTTGTTCACAGATGCGTTTTAATTCGTTATAGTCATTGAGTTGGGCCGATATGTCCCCTTCTTCTAATTCTGCCAT
The DNA here is from genome assembly GCA_030549855.1 of Cyanobacteriota bacterium SRBZ.bins.94.201705. GTDB lineage: Bacteria > Cyanobacteriota > Cyanobacteriia > Cyanobacteriales > Cyanobacteriaceae > DVEF01. The sequence continues at coordinate 72,179 of JAUQQP010000051.1, read as the reverse complement.
GGCGTAACGGGGTTCAGCAAAAATCATTACCCCCATGGCATTTTGGAGGAAATAACCGCAGGTTTTTGTGCCAATTACTAGGAAGAAACTGTCTTCTATTTTTTGATACAACCAAGCCACACAACTAATAGGACAAAAGGTGTGATAATTTCCGGTATCGCACTGAAAATTTATGGCATCATCTAGGTTTTTGTCTGATACATAATTCATGATTTTACCTCCTTGTTAATCTCCAGATAAGCAGGATTATTTTGTCAACCATTTTGTTTTGTTTCCCTTTGTTTTCTCCTCTCTTCCATTGCCATTTTTGGGGAGAAATTTAAGCCAAAAAAGGGATGGCATCTCCCATATCCCCACTCCAATTCACGGGACAAAGCTCAAAAATCCCAAAAGTGAGAGTAGGCCGTATTATATCGGTCGAGGTTATTATAAATTTTGCTGATAATCTCAATGTTTTCCTCCTAATAATCAATCAATTTTTCTCGCAATTCTCTTTTAATTTCTGCCAAATGTTCTACTATGTTTACCTTCTCCATAGCTCTCTGTTACCTCCTTTTAATTGCCAGCAATTAAGCGATATTATGTGAGGGACAAAACTTCCACATCCGGGGATATTATACCTCAGTTTCTGGTTTATCCCGTTGGCTATATTACTTTTGTTTGTATTATAAAACTACTAGGGAGTTTTACCCTTGTTTTTTGTCCGTATTCTTCCTAAATATCAGCTAGCTCAAGTTTTGTTTATTCCATAGTTTACACCTCCCAATAAAACTACTAAAATATAAAGGCAAATATTTCAGGCCTGATTTCCTGAATTTTCCTGGGTTTGTTCTCTTTGTTTTCGACGTTCCTCTATGGCCTTAATAGGGTCAAAATCTCCTCCAATACAAAATTCGAGAAATTTGTGTCTATCAGCCCTAATCCCATACCTATTCACTACCTCTTTTGAGACAAATTCTAACGCCGCCCGGATTTCTTCTGGGCGCAATGCCGCTAAAATCCCCAGCAGGAAACCGACGTCAATTAGTTGGTGTTTCCACAGCTGGCGCATCAGTTGCTCATTTTCTTCATAGAAGTCAATTAGTATCTCTTTCAGTTTTTGTCTGGCCTCTGATAACACCTTTGCAGCGTAGGTAAAGTCTAATTTTTGTTCCATTATTTATGACTCAATTTCTCACAACAAAATTTAAATGATACAGTAAACAAATAGTGAGGAATGAGGTAAAATCTGCTAACATTAAACCATCATTAGGTCTAATTCCTCTTCCTGTGGTTGTGGTTTGGGGGGGTTAAGGTAGTAGTCGGAGAGGAGGGCAAATAATTCCCTGTCAGAGGCTTCCTTGGGGATAACGCCCTCCGGTTGTGCTAAAATCTGGTCAGCAATATTGAGGTAATACTGACAAACGTAATCTAAAGAGGGATCAGTTTCCGCCATTTCAAACAGAGTCTTGCCTTTAACCCGGGAAATACGGATGTCTTCAATAAGGGGTAAAACTTCTAAAACTGGCATAGGCACATGAGAAACATACTTGTCAATCAAATCCCGTTTAGAGGTGCGATTGCCAATTAACCCCAAAAGACGAAGAGGATGGGTGCGCGCCTTTTCCCTCACAGAGGCAGCAATACGATTGGCGGCAAACAGGGCATCAAAGCCGTTGTCTGTGACGATGACGCAATAATTGGCATAGTTTAGGGGTGCAGCAAATCCCCCACATACTACGTCACCTAATACGTCGAAGAGAATTACGTCATACTCGTCAAAGGCGTTTAATTCCTTCAATAACTTGACAGTTTCCCCTACTACATAGCCACCACAACCAGCGCCCGCCGGAGGGCCTCCTGCTTCTACACAGTCCACTCCCCCATACCCTTTGTATATCACATCCTCCGGCCAAATATCCTCATAATGGAAGTTTTTCTCCTGAAGGGTGTCAATGATGGTGGGGATAAGGAAACCGGTTAGAGTAAAGGTACTGTCGTGTTTCGGGTCACAACCTATCTGTAATACCTTCTTTCCCCTCTTTGCCAGCGCTACTGAAATATTGCAGCTCGTAGTTGACTTCCCTATACCCCCCTTACCATAAACAGCTAGCGTCAGTGTCATAGTTTTTTCTCCCTGGTTGCATTTGTACTATTTATCAAATTTGACACAACTTGACGAAAGCGCAAAAGCTAAAAGAAGCCGTCATTGGCTCTCCACCCGTTTAATAAAGCAAAAGTGCGTATATATTGAGGTTATTTCCACACAAATCTTAATTTTTGCTCTCTTTTCGGTTTTTGTATTCCAATATATGGTAATTTGGTTCAATAGCAAAACTGTAAAAAAAAAAAGAATAAACGGGGTAAAAGTGATTATTTGGGATTTTTTTTGGAGGCTTTATGGTCAAATATGGAAATACGGCGGTTAGGTAAAAAGGAAAAGTGAAGACAAATGTAAATTATTGCAACAATTTTGGCCCCTGTTACAAAAAAAAAACCCTCCCCCCCGGGGAGAGAGGGGACTGGGATAAGAGACTGTAGGCTGTTGTATCCTATTTATTGACTCCCTGGCCAAAGAATACTGGTGGGTTGTCTAGGGTGTATATTTGGGTTTCGGTGGCAATTTTCTTACGGATATAGCCAGGGGTATTTAGCATACCCAGTAAGGCAATGCCGTCAAAGGTGCGAAAGCCTCCCTTGGTTTTTTCCTGTAGTATTTTGTCTATCTGCTCAGGGTCAGGACGAGTGTTAATGGGAGTCTGGGAGGCGAGAATAAACCCCCAAGGAGACCCATAGGTACAGGTAGGGGCAAAATAGGAGTAAACATGGGAGAAGACGGTTTTAAGGGTGTTGAATAGACGGGCGTGGAGGTGGACGTCGGCGGGTGATACTGGCCCTGCTTGGATAACTACAATACTATTGTCGTTTCTTAGTATTCTCTTAAGCCGCTCAAAGTATTCCTTGGTAAACAGTTGAAAAGAGGGTCCTTCTTCGATAGGATCAGACAAGTCGGAGATGATAATGTCCCATTCGGCACTACTGTTGTCAATCACCTCAAAAGCATCGCCAATGACCAGTTGCAAACGGGGATCATCAAAGGAGCCCTGGTGCATTTCTGGTAGGTATTGACGGCAAGCCTCTACCACATCTCCATCAATATCCACCATCATGGCTTTCTTAACGCTATGCCAACGGAAGACTTCTCTTGTGGTTGCCCCTTCTCCCCCACCCAGAATCAGTACATTTTCGGGATTGGGGTGGCTTACCATAGCTGGATGCACCAATGCCTCATGGTAAATGAATTCATCCCCCACAGAAGACTGCCATTTGCCGTCTAATACCAAGGCTTTACCATAAGCCCCCGTTTCTACAATGTACATCTCCTGATAGGGCGTTTTCTTGTAGGCCAAAATCTTGGTCAGGCCATGGACATACATGTCGTAGGGGGTAATGTATTCACTTAACCATACGTCGGCCCCTAAATGTGCTCCCGCCATTGTTTTCTTCCACCTCCTTAAATAAGTGCAAACCTCCATTATAACTTAAATTTCCCGGCCATTGCCACCCCGGTAATAGGGCCACAAAAGTTGCAAAACACAGTAAAATGGACTTTAGCAACAAAATTGTTGTTAAACTATAGGGAAAGGTAATAAGGTAATCGAATATGAGCGCTACTGTAAAAGCACTGGTAAATCAACCTTACAAGTATGGATTCGTCACCCCCATAGAGTCAGATACTATCCCTAAAGGCCTCAATGAGGATATTATCAGACTGATTTCCGCCAAGAAAAATGAGCCCCAATTCATGTTGGAATTTCGTCTGAGGGCTTATCGTCAGTGGTTGAAAATGGAGGAGCCAAAATGGGCCCATGTAAGTTATCCTCCTATTGACTACCAGAATATTGTCTACTACAGTGCCCCCAAACAGAAAAAGAAGAAGCTCAACAGTCTAGATGAAGTTGATCCCGCTTTGTTAGAGACTTTTGAAAAGTTGGGGATACCTCTGTCGGAACAAAAAAGACTGGCCAATGTAGCTGTGGATGCTATTTTTGACAGTGTTTCCATCGCTACCACCTTCAAGGAAAAATTGGCAGAGGTAGGGGTTATTTTCTGTTCCATGTCTGAGGCTATTCAGGAACATCCCGATTTGGTGAAAAAATACCTAGGGACTGTAGTACCCATTGCTGACAACTATTTTGCGGCACTCAACTCGGCGGTATTTAGCGATGGCTCTTTTGTGTATATTCCCAAGGGAGTAAAATGTCCCATGGAATTGTCTACCTATTTCCGCATTAACAACGGTGAAACGGGACAGTTTGAACGTACCCTGATTATAGCTGATGAGGGCTCTTATGTTAGCTATCTGGAAGGGTGTACTGCCCCCATGTATGACAGTAACCAATTACATGCCGCGGTGGTGGAACTAATTGCCTTGGATAACGCTGAGATCAAATACTCCACCGTGCAAAACTGGTATGCTGGTGATGAAAACGGTAAGGGTGGTATCTACAATTTTGTCACTAAACGGGGTCTGTGTAAGGGGGTTAACTCTAAAATTTCTTGGACTCAGGTAGAGACTGGTTCAGCCATTACCTGGAAGTATCCTAGTTGTATTTTAGCAGGTGACAATTCAGTAGGGGAATTCTACTCCATAGCCCTCACCAACAACAGGCAACAGGCCGACACGGGCACCAAAATGATACACATCGGTAAAAACACCCGTAGCACTATCATTTCTAAGGGAATTTCCGCCGGCAAGTCTAAAAATAGCTATCGAGGGTTGGTTAAAATCACTAAAAACGCTGTGGGCGCCCGTAACTATTCCCAATGCGATTCTCTGTTGATTGGCGACGAGGCAGAAGCTAATACCTTCCCCTACATTCAGGTGGAAAACAACACCGCTAAGGTGGAACATGAGGCGTCTACCTCTAAAATCGGGGAAGATCAACTCTTCTACTTCGCCCAAAGGGGCATCTCTGAAGAGGATGCGGTTTCTATGCTAGTAAGTGGTTTCTGTAAGGATGTGTTGAACAAACTACCTATGGAATTCGCCGCCGAAGCCGATAAACTTCTCGGTTTGAAACTGGAGGGCACTGTCGGCTAAACCAATAAAAATAGGCCCCATGGGGGGCCTTCTAAAAGGGTATAGGATTGTCTAGTTAGCGGATTTTGGCCAATAATGGCTTGGTGGAGACTATGTGTTTATCCATCCCCAGTTTACGGGGGGATAAGCCTAGGGCCAGGCCCACTATTTCGGTAATGTAAACGATGGGCAGGTTATAGTTAGTATTATATTTCTTTTCGATGTCCGCCTGTCTTAATTCCAGGTTGGTATCACAGAGGGGACAGGCTAAAACAATACAGTCTGCCCCTTTTTCCTTGGCCTCATCTAGGATTTGTTTGGTCAACTGTAAGGCGATTTCCTCTTGGCTTATGAGGATGGGGCCGCCACAACATTTGGTTTTGCCACGGAAGTCCACTACCTCTGCCCCACACAGACGGCAAAGATTGTCCATGCTGATGGGGAAGACGGGGGAATCCCAACCAGTGATGTCTACTGGACGGGTTAACAGACAGCCATAATAACAGGCTACCTTTACGCCTTTAAGGGGCTTTCTGATTCTACTGGTCAGGGTATCCCACAGCTCATTGGCTAAGACGTCCACCACGTTTCTCACACGGATGTTGTAGGCGGAGACGTCTAGCCCCATCTCCGACAAGATGGCACTGATTCTCTCAAACTCCTCCTTGTCCTCTTGTAAGGCTTTCAGGGCACGGGCGGACTTATTGTAACACCCGGAACAGGAGGCCAGCAGGTCCAGATTTTGTTTCTGGGCAAGGGCTACATTTCTGGCGGCCATGGCCATCCCCGCCTGATGGGAGACACCAGCGGCTACTGAGCCTCCACAACAGGACCAATCCTGTAGTTCTTGTAATTCAACCCCTAATTCCTTGAGGACGACACGAGTTGAGATGTCGAATTCTTTTGCGCTGGTGTGGAGGCTACAACCGGGATAGTAGGCGTATCTGGTTGTGATTGGGGTTGTGGTTGCTGTGGTTGTGGACATGATTTTGCTTTTTCTATGGCTTGACTGAACTTAAGGGGATTTTTTACGGTTTCTGGAAAGGGGGAGATTTTGCCTCTTAGGGCTAGTTGTATTCCCAGGGGGGCTTGTTTTAAAACGCCCTCCAAGCCAGCATACTTGTGAATCAACTCGGGCTCGAAAAGAATGCCCCGTTTTTGTACTACCTCCACAAACACCTTGTGGAAGCGAGTGGCATCGTTTTCAATTCCCTGTCTGATGGCAATGGCCTTCACTGCCTCCATCACATCCGAAGGACGAACGCCCCTGGGACACCTGGTAGTACAGATATAGCAAGAGCTACAGAGCCAGAGAGTGTTGCTTTTGATAACCTTCTCCCAGTCTCCCCGTTGTACCATCAACACGAGACTGCGGGGAGTTAAATCCATGGAGTCTACATTAGTACAACCGCCACTACAAGTTCCACACTGCATACAGGCGGCGATGGCTGCCCCCTTGCCTCCCTCGGCCACAACCTGTTTGACCAACTGGGAGTTCATTTTGTCGCCGTCTGCTAGACGGTCCTGTTTTAGGCCGAAGACGAATTTTCTCTTACCCTTAGTGGTGACCATAACAGCTACCTCATACTAAAGTGGGGACTTTTACTTCCATCCCTTTGGCTTTCTGCATCAGGAAACTCAAAATGGCAGCGGCGGCAGAGCGACCATCGGTAATAGACTCCATAATGGCTTTAGGCCCAGTGGCAGTGCCCGCCAGGAATATGCCCTCCCGGTGAGAATGATTGTTGGCGTATTGTCCATGGAGGGTGGCATAGAAGCGATCGCATCCCAGGGGCAAACGGGCTATCTCTGCCAACTCGGTATTGGCCTCCATCCCCACCATAAGGATGAGAAGATCCACTGACAGGCGCATTGGCCGTGCAGTCAGGGTATCCTCAAAACGCAGTACTAGGCTGCCGTCTGGTTTTTCACTGGCCTCTGACAGTCTGCCCCTGATGAACTGGATGCCGAATTCTTCCTGGGAGGTGCGATACAACTCCTCATAGGTGCGGCCAAACACCCGAATATCCATGTAGAGGCAGTATATTTCACTCTCGGGGAGTTGTTCTTTTATTTCTATGGCCAGTTTCACCGCATTGGTACAACACACCCGGGAACAATAATTGTTGTTTACCTTCTCATCCCGGGAGCCTACACAGTGGGCTAGGGCTATTTTCTTAGGTATTTTCCCCTGCAACGTCCTGATTTTGTTTTCCTTCAGCATGGCATCCAGCTCTACGGACGTAATGCAGTTGTCGTAGATGCCATAGCCATACTCCTCCTTGAGACGGGCGTCAAAATGCTTGTAGCCGGTGGCAATAAGAATGGCCGCCGCAGGGATTTGTTCGCCGCTGGAGGTGGTGATGCTAAAATCAGGGGCCTCCCCGGAGATAGCAGTAACCGTAGTGTTAGTTAAAACTCGGGTGTTGCCCAGTTGCGACTTCAGGTGGGCTACAATCTCCTCGGCGGGGGTGAAGTCAGGAAACACCTTGTACCACTTGTTTAAATGTCCTCCCACCTGGGCCTGTTTTTCGATTAACACCACATCTAGGCCAAAACTCTGCAGTTGGCCAGCGGCGGCTAAACCAGCGGGCCCTCCGCCAATTACTACTACTTGCTGTTTTTTCTCCATGTTTATCTCCTTCAATCTAGAATGTTTTATCTAGAATGGACGACGACGCTCTTCTGGAGTTTTTGACTTGTCGTAGGGAATGCCTATCTTGTCCAACAGGGGCTCGATAGGTACCACCTTGGCATTAAACCCGCAATCCTTGAAGGGGTCATAACCCAGCAATAGGCCTGTCAACTGGGCATAGTCCATCACGGGGATATTAAACTCTACCCCCAATACCTCCTTGATGGTCCCTTGTTCAGCATCCAAGAATACTGTACAACCAGGACAGTTGGTAAGGATGAGATCGCAGTCGGGGTGGGTTTCCTTCAGACTAGACAGTTTCTTGTAAACACTGCTGGCGGTGTAGTCGCGGTTTTCCGGGAAGGCACAGTTACGGAAGCCCATGCCACAACAGTGACGTCTTTCGGGATAGTCCACAATTTCTGCCCCAAAGGCTTCTAACAGCCCCACCAAAACCCGAGGGAATTCACAACCTCCTACTACCTCGCCGGGGAAGATTTTAGCATAGTGGCAGCCGATGTGGTCTACTGCTTTAATACCCTTGAGACTATACTTAGCCTTGGCCGCCAGGATATGACGGTTGGCATAGAATATATCAGAAGCGTGTACCACGGAAGGATAGCCACAGACTTGGGGAATCCAAAAGTCTCGGCCCGTAGTCTCCTTCAGAGTTTTGGCCGTGTATTCCCGCAATTGGGGGTCTTCCTGCCATAATTGGATCATCTCCGTGTAGTTGGCAAAGGAAGTCACACAGAAACTGAAGAGATTGTCTACCCCCAACTCGTAGTGGGCCACCGAGAAGTTACGGGCGGCTATCACCATTTGAGTTTCCAGTTTGGTAACATCTCCGTGGTAACCAATAGCACCACAGGAGGTGTGCCCTGGGGCTTCCCGTAGGTCAATGCCTAGGTCGTTTTTGAGAATTTTATAGGCAATACCCTCCGTATAGGGGGCGGCACTTTGCAAGAAACAACTGCGGAAACAACCCCAAACTCTGCCCCCTTCTTCTTCTACGGTAGGAATGTGTTTTTGGTGATTTTCCCAGTGAATATTCTGTCTTGCTACTTTCATTATTTATCCTCCTCCTTTTCCTTCTTCAACTGGTAATTTCTGCTATCACCGGTTTCTAGCCAGGTTTGCCAGTACTTTTCTACTTCTTCCTTGCTACCTAGTTTTTTCTCCATTCCTTTTTCTATGGCCTCCATCAATTCCAAGGCGCCGGTTGCCTTGTAGATGGCCCTTAACTCCTCCATATCCTTTTCGGGGATGATGCGGTGGCTACCAGGACTGTTTTCCAAGTCCATGGGCACACCCCACCACTCCCGCATCTCTTTCATGTGTTCAAAGTAGTACTCCCAGAATTCCCCCAATTCCGGAAAATTCTGTGGGGTGATGTTAGTGGCCAACAGAGTAAGGCCTCGTTTGAGGAGATTCTCTCCAAATACCCGTTTAGCAAATAGCTGTTGTCGTCCTTTTTCCGACTCGGCAAAGTAGCCATAACGGATGGAAAGACGGCGGAGGGCCAAAATCACCCTGGCGGCACTATTGCCTCTGGGGCAGCGGGGAGTACAGGAAAAACACTGACCGCAATACCAGATTTTATCTGACTTCAACAGTTCGATCAGTGCCTCCTCGTCCTCCTGGTGACAAATATTCATTACCTCTCTGGGGGAATAGTCATACACCTCGGCCGCCGGACAAACGGCCGTGCAAATCCCACAGTTCAAACAGGCATTCATCCCGTGTTGGTACTGAATGTCCTGTTTTAGTTCTTCTATTAGCTTCCCCATACTTTTTGTCCATTATTGATTTTTGTTACAAATTCCCCCTTTCTAGATGCAATCGTTATATACTGATCCAGTGATTGAATAGAATATAAAAAAGAAAGAATGATTGCGGTTTAGGGTTTGGCCTGCTCAGGTGTCTTTTGCGTCCGGGGGGTGGACCTCTCCGACACCCGACACCGGCAGTCCCCATTTTGTTCTTATATAAACATATAACCATAAAATTAAATAATCTGTCAATAGGTATAAATACTTAAGATGTTGGGACGAAAGAAGGATATAATCGTAAAAAGGAAGAAAAATTAGGCAATAAGAGATGACAAAGGTCTACAAAGTAACCATTCACAATCGCCAAACCAATCAAATCCAGACAGTGGAGGTGCCGGAGGATCAGTACATCTTGCAAACAGCGGAAAAACAAAATGTATTTCCCCCTTTTTCTTGTAGGAATGGGGCCTGTACTACCTGTGCGGTGAGGATTTTGGCGGGAGAGGTATATCAACCGGAGGCCATGGGCTTGTCTGTGGAATTGCAGAAAAAGGGTTATGCCCTACTGTGTGTCTCCTATCCTCGTTCAGATTTAGTGGTGGAAACCCAAGACGAGGATGAGGTTTACGAATTACAGTTTGGACGCTATTTTGCCAAAGGCAGAGTACGTTTTGGCTTCCCCATCGACAACGACTAGTGGAATGTTTTTATCACCACTAAGATACCCCAGGCTAGAGCAGGTGTTCTGTTGTATTTTCCCCTATTAAGGGGGCGTCTAGGCCTCTTAAAAAAAGTAGTTTGGCCCTATTACCATCGTGAGGAAAGTCATTTTTTCTGTACTACTGGCCCTTCAGATTCTACTGGTGATGGCTTGTCAGTCAAACCCAACACTCCCTACTCAGACGGCAGAGGTGAGGCGGGTTGTCAGTGGCCAGTCTTTGGACATTCTGGTGGGTGGCAGCCCATATCGTCTGCGTTTAGCCGGCATCCTGATACCCTCTTTTCTCCCCGACTCCCAGAAAAAAGAGGCGCAACAGTTTCTTTCCCTTTTGCTGACGGACAATTCCCGCCATTCTCTTTCCTCCGTTACAGTAACAGTAGAGGCAAATTGGAGTCGCAAAGACAAATTTGGCCGAATAAGTGGCTATGTTTGGCACAATGGCCATATGGTCAACGAGAAAATACTAAAGGAAGGCTGGGCGGTTGTCTTTTTGGACTATACTGGGGGCGAATATGACCAAAGACTCTTAAACGCCCAAAACTACGCCCGTGTGATGGAAAAGGGCATATGGGGGGTTGGGTTTAAAAGCCAAAGGTAAAAAAGGGGGAGTATTATTTTTTCTTGGCAAGGGAGAGATTGCGAAATTTAAGGGCTTGTTTTTCAATCTTGTCTGCTAGGTGATTACACACCAGATGAGACAAGTCGAAGATGAGGGAATCCTCGATATAGTAATAGGCAGAAGTGCCTTCGGGGCGACGGTTGATAATACCCGCCTGGAGCATGATTTTCAGGTGTTTGGAAACATTGGCCTGACTGGTTTTAGTGGCTTCTACCAACTCCTGAACACACTTTTCCCCTTCCCCCAAAAGATTGAGAATCTGCAAACGCATGGGATTGCTTAAAATGTTAAAGTACTCCGCCACTTGTTCTAAGACTTCCGGAGGTACGGGTTTAGCTTTGGGCATGGAATTCAATGGTACTCTGGGGCAGTAAACCTATACAAGCAGGAATGATCTAATTTTACATCTATTATTCCCCAAGTTGGTTATTTTTAGCAACAAACGTATGAGCCCTCAGGCGTATCTACATAAATTACAAGATTATTACTATACGCCATGGGGGCTTATTGTCGCCTGGCTTAACGCACAAAAGAGGGCATTACCTCTGCGGGGGTGAATAGGCCATAAATACCCCTCTGATGCAACTTAATGCCAGTTTTAAGATAGCCAAAGGCAGGGCCACACACATTGGCGGCCATACTGGTTTCATCTCCTAGAATGAAAGTATGAGTGGAGATTTTGCCCTCAAAGGTGCGGCCGGTGATTTTAACATTAGTGCTGATGGGCTTTTTGGGGTTGCGGGTGTCTACGATGCCGCCTACAGTCACCTGGGAGCGATGACAAACCCCTGCCAACTCTAGGATAATATCATCGGCATGCTCCATATTTTCCAGGGTAAGGATGCCATTAGTTTTGTCTAGAAGGGCAGCCACCTCTTCGTCTGTCATTGCCCTAGCCTTTTCCACATCAAAACCTGGCAGATGGGCGATGTCTTCCCGGATGGTGGCGCGGTAGGCCTCCCAATTAGCGATACCTACACCGAAGGTGATTTTTATGTTATGGATTTCTGTAAAACTTTGGGCAGCCAAGGCGGCGGCAGCCGTTAACAACCCTGGGGTGGCCCCACATCCCGTCAGGTAGGTTATGCGGGCTTTTTGTAGATCTTCTTGTAGGTTTAAAAGTTGCTCTACGGCGCTAGTGCGTTTGAGGGCATCTACTAGTACCCCCTGCCAACCAGAGTGAATAAACTGACGGGCAGTGTCAGCCATGAAAGTGTTGGGTAGGTTAGGAAGGGCGAGAAAATAACCGTCTACCTTGGCGTTGGCCATCAAATCGGCGATACTTTGACTACTGGCAACCCCCACACCGGGCAAATAGCCAACACTTCCCTGGTTATGATAGGTGGCAATCAAGTCGTCGGCGTTTAACCCTTCTGGATTGTAGGCATAGCCCTTTTTATCTGCCACTGCCACCAGACGCATTTCTGACTTGAGTTGGAGGATTCTAGCACAGGCTTGCCCCAAACCGCCAAATCCTAAAACACCTACTCTTATTGGTTCTCCCATATACTTTTGTAACAAAAAGTAACAAGAAGACTCCCCTGTGGAGTCCTACATGCGGGGTCTATAGTAATTTATAGGACAGTGGGGGGGACAGTCAAGGAGAAAAGGGGACAAATTCCACTTCCCCTTGATTTTAAGGACAAAAAACTACAAAAGTAAATCAGGTTCTTCCTCTTCTCCCAACTCCAAGTCTTCAAAGTCTTCTTCGTCCAAGTCGAATTCCTCACTTTCTAGTAGTTCACTAATTTCCTCGTCTTCTAGGAGAAGAGCTTCTGGATCAAAGTCTTTATCTTCATCCTTTTCCCGGTAGATAATACGATTATTGGCCTTTAGCCAGTCTAGGATAGAACCTTCTTGCTTTGGGGGTATTATAGCAGCAGGCTCGTAGAGTCTTTCTCGACGGAGGGCGGGATTGTCCATAGCCTTACCAGTAATAGGGAGCAGTAAATGATTATAGCATGTGGTAAAATAAAACAACATGATGAGCTATAAACAGGGACTCCTAGAAGCCATCGCCGGAAAGAATCGGGGACTGGCGGCAACGGAAAAGGACAAGGTTAGGATTCTCACTGCCGTAGAACAGTTGGAAGACCATAATCCCACCGCTGCCCCCCTTTCTCATCCCGAGTTACTCAACGGCATTTGGCGTCTGCTTTACACCACCAACAAGGGAATACTGAGACTCAATTCTTTGCCCTTAGCCAAGCTGGGGGAGGTGTATCAGTATGTTGACGCTGAGAACAACAGGTTATACAATCTGGCGGAAATTATAGGCCCCCCTTTCCTGGACGGGTTTATAGCGGCGGGGGCTTCGTTGGAGCCTGTTTCTGAGAAGAGGTTTAATGTCTATTTCCAACGGGGGATTGTGGGTTGGAAGTCAATAGTGGGATACTCTTCTCCCCAGGAGCTATTGGGTAGAATACAAAAGGGATGTTTATTTCCGGCAGCCCTTGACCTAAACTGGAGGCTTGACTGGTGGCCTACTCAAGACAATGACAGTGGCGGCTGGCTAGAGGTGACCTATTTGGACGAGAATTTGAGAATTAGCCGGGGAAATCAGGGCAATGTGTTTATCTTGGAAAAAGCGGGTTGAAACCCTAGCAGGTTAAAAGGGCTAGCAGTGGGCGGGCACTCTTTTTCTTTTCCCCCCGTCGGCTATCATAGAGATGAAACCACTGTCCTCTCATTTTGTGGCTAAACTTATGTCCATTAGGTATCATGGCCTGTGGCTGGTATTGGTTTCTCTGGCCTTGCCCTTGGTGGGGAATACGGGCTTTCCCTTCACCGAGGCAGTGGCCCAGAATGCCCCAAAATCAGGCAATCCCAGACAGGCGCTGACCCTGCGGGCTGACGTTCAGGAGGCCAACTCGGAAACGGGGGTTATTACCGCCAGGGGGAATGTATATATCAGTTACCCTGCCCGTAACATTCAGGCTACTTCTGCCCAAGCCCAGTATTTCAGCAAGGAAAGACGTTTGGTGCTAACCGGTAACGTTTATGTAATCCAGAATGGGAATACCATTAGGGCAGAAACCATGACTTATCTCATAGACGAGGGGCGTTTCATTGCTACCCCCAAGAAAGCACAACAGGTAGAATCTGTTTATCTGATAGAGGATAACCCCCCCAGGTAGGGTAGGCCTTGTGTCTTACCCTGGCCAAGTCTTGTGCCTCCTCCTTTTAATAACTCATAGGTTTTTCCCCATCCATGGAATTAAGACTGCAGAATATACACAAGTCTTATCAGAGAAGGTGCGTTGTCAACAGGGTAAATCTGAGAGTGAACCAGGGAGAAATAGTAGGCCTGTTGGGGCCAAACGGTGCTGGCAAGACCACTACCTTTTATATTACCACCGGCCTCATCAAACCGGACGAGGGACATGTGTATCTAGACAATAGGGATATTACCAAATTGCCTTTACACCAACGGGCAAGACTGGGAATAGGTTATTTGACTCAACAGCCCAGTATTTTCCGGAATTTGACGGTGAGGGAAAACATTTTGTTGGTGTTGGAACAAACCTCACCCCCCGGAAGGTGGCGGCGAATGCGGTTGGAACAGTTGTTGGCGGAGTTTCGCCTGGAAAAGGTGGCTGACACTATGGGTTATCAGGTTTCCGGGGGAGAAAGACGTCGGACTGAATTGGCTAGGGCTTTGGCGGTGGGGAAAAATGGGCCAAACTTCCTGCTTTTAGATGAGCCTTTTGCGGGAGTCGATCCTATTGCTGTGTCTGAGATTCAGGAAATTATTGCTCGTCTGAGAGACAGGGGTATGGGTATTCTTATTACTGATCACAACGTACGGGAAACTCTGGCTATTACCGGACGTTCTTATATCATGAGAGAGGGACAAATCCTTGCCGCTGGCACTGCCGAAGAACTTTACAACAATCCCCTGGTCAGACAATATTACCTAGGAGACAACTTCCAATTGTAAATGATATTGATGAACAAAAGTAAAAGCACGGGAGACGGGGTTACTTTTCGCCGCCACGGAAGACGGCCATATTTAGCTTTTTCCCCCCTTTCCATAATGGATCGCTATATTACCACTGAACTGTTATTGCCCTTTCTGTTTGGTGTTGGTTTATTCACCTCCTTGGGATTATCTATTGGCACTTTATTTGAGTTAATCAGAAGAGTAACGGAATCGGGACTGCCTTTGACGGTGGCTGGAAAGATTCTACTGTTGCGACTGCCCGGATTCATTGCCCTGGCTTTCCCCATGTCCATGTTGTTGGCCACTTTAATGGCTTACAGTCGTCTTTCTAGTGACACTGAGATTATTGCCCTTAAGAGTATAGGCATTAATGTTTACCGTCTGGTGGTGCCCGCTATAATTCTAAGTCTTGTAGTTACTGCGCTTACATTTTTTATAAACGATGTAGTGACTCCCTCGGCCAACCGCGAGGCTACCCTTACCCTCCAAAGGGCACTCAACCGGGTTAAACCTACTTTTCGAGAGCGTAATATTCTGTACCCTGAATATAAAACAGTAGAAGCCCCCGATGGCAGTCGTCATTCGGTGTTGGAAAGACTATTCTACGCCCAGGAGTTCAATGGCAGGGAAATGAAAAACCTGACTATTCTCGATCTTTCTCGGGAGGGGTTAAATCAAATTGTCACTGCCAAAAGTGCCACTTGGAATGTCAAAGATAATGTTTGGGATTTCTTCCATGGTACTGTTTATCTTATCTCCCCTGATGGGGCCTATCGCAATATCATCCGTTTTGAGCACCAACAGTTGGCTTTGTCTCGTACACCTCTGGATTTGGCACAACGTCCCCCCAGTTATGATGAAATGAGCATCAGTGAAGCACAGGAGTATCTCAAAATCCTGAAACTGGAGGGCAATGAGAACAAAATCCGAAAACTGGAGGTAAAAATCCACAGTAAAATCGCCCTTCCCTTTGTCTGTGTCGTTTTTGCCCTAATTGGCGCTGCTTTGGGAGTCCGCCCCCAACACACCAGTAAGGCTACTAGTTTTGGCGTCTGTGTACTTTTGATTTTTGGTTACTATCTCTTCTCCTTTATCTGTGAATCCATGGGCATCTGGGGAATTCTGACTCCTTTAACTGCCGCCTGGTTACCCAATATTTTTGGCTTTATTGCTGGTATTTGGCTGCTTACTCAGTCTGCCAATTAGTCTCCTTTATTTTTTGTTTCACCCTGTTATTTTTTTTCACACTTTTTTATATTTTTAAGAAAAAGTTTACATAAATATACATGTTTAAGATAAGTGAAATAAGCTGGCAAACAACACAAATAATAGGCTAGGGTAAGAATAAGAGAAAAAAAAGAATTAAAAAGGAAGAAGGGGCGGGAAATTATTGTTTTTTAGAACGGAATTGTGGCTGATAACAAGAGAAAAGGAGTGAGGATTTATGGGGAATAATTCACGGCAACAAACAGAAATCAGACCAAGAAATGTGGCCATTGTAGGGCCCTATGGCAGTGGCAAAACAACATTATTGGAGAGTTTGTTGTATGTGACGAAGGCTATAACCAGGAAGGGCACTGTAGAAGAGGGCAACACCGTAGGAGACAGCAGTCCAGAGGCAAAAAGCCACCTGATGAGTGTGGAGGTGTCCTGTGCCTATACCACCTATGAGGGGATTGATTTTACTTTCCTGGACTGTCCTGGGTCTGTAGAATTTATACAGGAGACCTACAATGCTCTGGTGGGTGCCGGGACTGCCATAGTAGTATGTGAGCCCATAGTAAGTAAGGTGTTAACCCTCTCCCCCCTGCTGAAATTCCTGGATGACTGGCAGATACCCCATATTATCTTTATAAACAAAATGGATAGGGCCCAGGACGAATTTAGTGATGTCCTCAATGCCATTAAGAGTATTTCCAGTCGTCCCTTGGTGCCACAACAGTATCCCATAAAAAGGGAAAGAGACATTATTGGCTATATAGACCTAATCACAGAAAAGGCCTACCACTATCATCCAGGACAGGCCGCCGACTTAGTACCTTTCCCAGAAGAATTGAAAGAGGCAGAAAAGGCGGCACGACAGGAGATGTTAGAAACGTTGGCAGATTTCGACGACCATCTGTTGGAAGAACTACTAGAAGACATTGAACCGTCCCAGGAGGAAATTGTCAAGGACCTGACACAGGATTTGGCCGATGATTTGATAGTGCCGGTGTTGTTTGGCGTGGCAAAAGAGGACTATGGGGTGCGGCCTTTGCTGGACTGTCTGGTAAAAGAAGCCCCCGAACCAAATATTACTGCCACCAGAAGAGGCTTGAAGTTGGTAGAGGAAGGGCCTGTTATTGCTCAAGTGTTAAAGACTTACTACAGCAGTCAGGGGGGAAGACTGTCCCTAGTGCGGATTTGGCAAGGGAAAATAGTAGACGGGATGACTCTCATGGGGGTAGAGAATAACACCCCTGTCAGGGTTGGTGGCGTCTATCGTCTGATGGGTAATCAACAAAAATCCCTACACATAGCCGAGACTGGTCAGATAGTGGCCCTAGCCCGGCTGGAGGGGGTTGCTACCGGGGATACTCTCACCGACAGCCAGAAACCCATTCAACCCCTGCCCAAGGCGCCTGTTATTCCTCCCGTATACGCCCAGGCCGTCAGTCCAGAAAATAAGAAGGATGAGGTAAAAATCTCCGGTGCCATTACCAAGATTTTAGAAGAAGATCCCTCCCTGCGGTGGGAACAAAATGAGGACACCCACGAAGTGATTCTATGGGGGCAAGGTGCTATCCATCTTCAGGTTACCCTGGAGCGTCTGAAGAACAAATACAATTTAACCATGGTAGCCCGCAACCCCAAAGTGCCTTATAAGGAGACCATTCGTAAATCTACAAAAGTTCATGGGCGCTACAAACACCAAACAGGGGGACATGGTGCCTTTGGGGATGTACACCTAGAAATAAAACCGTTGCCCAGGGGAGAGGGTTTCCGCTTCCTGGAAACCATTGTGGGAGGTGTGGTGCCTAAACAGTACATTCCCGGGGTGGAAGCTGGTGTAAGGGAATACTTACAAAAAGGGCCTTTAGGCTATCCAGTAGTAGACATAGAAGTAACCTTGTTTAATGGCTCCTACCACCCGGTAGACAGTTCGGATCAGGCCTTTCGTCAGGCCGCCCGTATTGCCATGGCTTCGGGGATGCCCAAATGTGAGCCCATTCTCCTTGAGCCCATCTTGTTGCTAGAGATTTTCACTCCCAGCGATTTTACTTCAAATGTGCTACAGCTTGTAACAGGACATCGGGGACAAATTCTGGGTTATGAGGGGATGGCAGACTGGAAAAATTGGGACCGTATTAATGCCTATTTACCCCAAGCGGAAATGCAAGACTTTATAATTCAATTGCGTTCTCTGACCTTGGGGGTAGGCTTCTTCCACTGGCGCTACGATCACCTAGAGGTAGTACCCGAAAAGATTTCTAGCCAGGTGTTAGCGGCGGCCTAGTCCGGATTATACTTGTATTCTCCCCGGTTTGGGGGGATTGACGTGGGCCATAAACCAGAATTCGTCCTTTAATTCCCTGGCCATGAGGTTTTTTACGGCCATGGCAGGGGTAATTTCTCCCCTTAACAGGAGATAAACCTGATGGGCTATAGGTACAGAAATATTCTCTCGCTGGGCTAATTTCATCAACACCTCGGTAGTATTGACTCCTTCTGCAGTCCCCTCCAAGTTTGACAGAATGTCCTGCAGGCATTTCCCCTGGGCTAACTGATAACCCACTTGGTAGTTACGGGAAAGAGGACTATCGCAGGTGGCCAGCAAGTCTCCCAAACCCGACAAGCCGAAAAAGGTTTCCAGTTTTGCCCCCATTGTAGTGCCCACCCTAATCATTTCCGGTAGTGCCCTTGTAAGCAAAGCGGCTTTGGCATTGGTCCCCAACTGCAAACCGTCACAAACGCCGGCGGCTATGGCCATTACATTCTTCAGACAGCCTCCCAATTCTGTGCCCAGGGGATCATCATTGACATAAACCCGAAAAATATCAGAAGCAAATAGGGTTTGAATCAACTCAGCCGCCTCTTGGCAGTGGGAGGACACCACTGTGGCTGCTGGTAGCCCCCTTCTTATCTCCTTGGACAAATTTGGTCCAGACAGTACCACGATGGGGTTACAGGGGAAAGCCTCTTGCCACAGTTGGGAGGGGGTTTTAGTGCTGTCCAAGTCTAATCCCTTGGTGGCCGTCACGATTATTACCCTCTCTTGTAGTTTCCCCGCCAGGCTACTGATTACCGGTTTTACCCCCTTCATGGAAACTGCCGACACAACCACGTCCACCCCTGCCACCGCCTCCGCCAGGGGAGTGCCCTCCTGACGACTCCAAATCCTGTACTTTTGTCCTGCCCTTGCCAATAAATAACCCAGGGTGGTACCCCAGGCACCGGCACCAATAATGACAATCCTCTTGTCTGCCAACATCTATAGGCCAGATGACCAACTAGTCAGACTCGTCAGTGTTTTTATGGCGAGAAGAGAAGGGCGAGGGGGGCCTTTCATTACTCCAAGCCCACCACACCTGTTCACACTCACACATGTAAAATTCCTGCCATTTACGACGGTTGTCTTCCGTAGTAACGGGGGCATATCGATTCAACCAGGCCCTTTTAGCTTCCCTGGGGCTGGCATTACAGCGAGGACAGGTGAAGGTAAACGACCGTACTGCCTCTCTTGTCCATTGTGGGGCAATAGGGGAAAAAGCCTCCATCATACCATTGTACCACTTGGTCACCTGTGGTTTACCATTATAGTCCAAACCCTCCCCTTTCCTCATCTGCCCTCTGCTGCCGCCACTGCAATTACCTCCAACACCCTTCCCACCATGGCCACAGTCATGATGTCATCTCTCAGCCTTCCTTCCACTTCCACCCTCAATCCCTCTTTTTGGATGCTTACCGGCGGGTTGTACAACTGGTAGGTTTCGCCACTGTCAGTCTCCAAAACCCATGTGCCGAATCCCAGGGGGCTATATTGCACTTGTCCTTTTACTTTCATTCCCTTCCCCTCCAAAACAACAGCAGCGCCCTCCCGCACCGGCCTATTTTGCCCCCTACCTCCAACACGATGATGAACAGAGTGGCAACGGCACATCCCTCGGCGGGACTGTCGCTCCTTGCTCCCTTTCAAACCACATTCTAGGGGACGCAAGACCCGGTGGTGGCTGCTGCTGTCTCCTCTTTGTTTTATCATCTCATCACCCACCGCAGACAGTCTCACCAGCCTCCTTTCTTGCCTTACTAATCGTTTTCCTCCTGGACTACGCCGATGCTTCACGGAGTGGCACCGAGCGGGTATCTGTTCTTTTCACACCCCTCAGCTGCTTTGCTCCCTTTCTACCCACAGGTCAGAAAACCGCAAGCGGGCCGGTGGACAGCTCCGCGGACTGTGAAGGACAAACAAGAGTTCCTCCTCTCAGCCTTCCACCTCCTTTTTTTTCAGTGTTTTCTCTAGCTGTTTTTTCTCTTCAGAGAAGCCCTTATTCGCCTCCTCTGCTAATAATATAACAATCTTTTTCTTGGGGTGGCTACCTATCTTTACAAAAGTTAATTATGTCTTTTTTCTGGAAGATAATCACCTTTGTTTTAGTAACAGTAGGGTCAAATCGTCTTCAATCTTTCTTAGGCCTATAAAACTTTTGACATCGCTGATAATAGCATCTCTTATTTTTTCACAGTCTAGGTGCCAGTTTCTCCGGACTATTTCACACAATCTTTCTAGGCCGTATTGTTGTTTGTCTTGGTTTCTGGCTTCGGTTATTCCATCGGTGTACAGGACTATTCCATCTCCCGGATTCAGGGTTACTTTTTGAAAGTTTATGTACTCGCCTATATATTCGTCGATGCCGATGGGCAATCCCAAATCAATGGTGTCGATTAATTCTATTTCCCCGTTTTTTCTCACCACTATTATCTCCTCGTGTTGTCCGAATATAGTCACCTCTCCCTGACAGTAATTTAGAATGACCAGAGAGAGGTTTTTCTCGGAATTCATTCTTTTTATGTTGTAGTAAATTGCCCTGTTTAGAATTTCAAGAAACCTAATTGGTTCTTTTTCTCCGGTATGTTTTAGCGTACAAATAGCTGCTTGTGTCATTACCATTAAAATGCCACTTTCTAACCCGTGGCCTGTAACATCTCCTATCCCTAAGGTAATATTTGGGTCATTTTCTATCTGTAATACGTCAAAATAATCTCCACCCAATTCGTCTGCCGGTTCGCTATAACCAGCAATATCCAACGGTTTTATTCTTTTTAACTCTTGGGGTTTTGGCAGAATTAATTGCTGCATTTGGTGGAGGATTTTTAGCTTTCCTGCTAGCTGTAAATTTTCTGAGCACAATCGCTGGTTTAACAATCTAATTTCCTCGTTGGCCCTGGCCAATTCCCTAGTCCTAATTTCTACCATTTCCTCCAAATTTTTCTCCAACTCTTTCCTCTTGGTAATCTCAGTCTGAATAGATAAGTACTGGTTGATATTCCCCTTCTCATCAGTAAGAGGCACAATAGTTGTATCTACCCAGTAAAAACGACCATCTTTGGCCTTGTTTTTTATCTCCCCTCGCCACACCTTTCTTTTGGTAATAGTCGACCACATTTCCTCATAGAATGAGGCCTCATGATACCCTGATTTAAACAAGGAAGTCTTTTGGCCAATCAATTCTGAGAAGGAATAGCCAGATATTTCTGTGAGTTTTTCGTTGCAGTATACTATTTTACCCTCCCTATCGGTAATGGTTACTATTGCGGCTTGGTCAATGGCATATTTCAGATTAGAAATTTCCTGCAGCGTTTGATTTAGACTCATAAACATGGATTCCAACATGTCAGTCATGTGGTTAAAATGTTGGGCGAGGGAATCCAATTCTTCTATTCCTTGAAGAGGGATTTTATGGTCAAATTCTCCTTCTGATACCCTTTGGGAAGCATCTTTTAGTCTCACAATAGGTTGAATGATAAATTTAGATGTAATCAAACCACTGGTGATGGCAATTAGGACGGCTATCAAGGAAATACTGACACTTAAAAACAGGTTCCTCTGGATAAAATAGGTAAAGTCAGTTTCGGGTATTACCAGGACAATATTCCACTGGATTCCCTGATAATTATCGAAGGGAATTACATCAATAAGAAGGGGCTGACTGTCAAGGCGCCATTTAAAGAAAATAGCTTTTTTCAGCTGAACCTTCAAATAATTACGCTCTAAAAGATACTCTGTAATTTTCCTAATATGAGCGTTGTTAATTTCCCTGGCAGACACCATAATTTGAGGGAGATAGCCCTCCTTTAAACTAACAGAGTCTGCCACTAAAAATCCCTTTTTGTCTAAGATAAAAGCCGTACCATTTTTGCCTATTTTTACGTCTTTTAAAAACAAAGAAAGGTCAATTAAGCTGACTTGGTTGGTTATAACGCCCAAAAGTTTGCCTTCTGGGGAAAACACTTTTTTGCTAGTAGAAACCACAAACTCCTCGGTGGTGGGATTTTTGTAGGTAAGATTCCATTGATTCTGGGTTGTGACTAGGAAATGTTGATACCAAGGGAAAGATTTAGGCTGGAATTTGCTATTAGCTTCTCTTTTTAACAATCTGAGAATGTCTCCCCGGGGGTTGAGGAGATAGACGGAAAGGGTATTGGAGTTATCTGCGTCTAAAACCGTTAACTGGAAATTGCCATCAGCCAGTGGCACAGTTTCTACATAGTTACCATTTACCAAAGCCAAAGCCATCATCTTAATTTCCTCATTGCCATGGTATTGATAGACAAAATAACGCCCCAAAGAAAGCAAATCCTCCAACAGAGAGGGATTGAAGACAATGGCATTGGCATTCATCTGGTTTAGCTGATGGCCGCCGCTTAAATACTCCTCCAGGTGATTGGTAATACGGAATCTCAACTCTCTCTGTAGTTCCTTTGTTAAATTTTGTATTGCTAACTGACTACTCTGATAGGAGATGTAGCTGACAGCACCTAAAACCACAAGAATTTGGCAGACAAAGGGAATTACCAGAAGGGCGCGTAAATTAGTCTGTCGGGATGCCTGTAACAGCTTGAACATAAACGAAAAACAAGAGGGGAGGCGATGGGATGCCGTCATTACCTGCCCCCTCAGTGCCCTTTTTCCACTTTTCCCCCTGCTTATAGTCTCCCTCACTTTTTTCTTTCCTTTTACAAGAACTTTACATTTCTTAATAAAACTGCCTAAAAAATGTAAAAAATTCGATAAAAACAAGACAAATTAACCATTTCAGCCCCTAATCGGGTAATATCATTCTTAGAGTGAGAAATCACTCAAACCCAGAGTGGGTGGTAATTTCGGCCGTTTTGTCCTAAACTTTTTTTTTTGACAACCCCTGTAGTTGAGTTAAAACAGTAAGGAGAGCGCACCTATGAACAAAGGAGAATTGGTAGATGCGGTAGCAGCCAAGGCAGAAGTCACCAAGAAACAGGCGGATGCCGTCATAACTGCCACCATTGAGGCTATAATGGAGGCGGTTTCTGCGGGAGACAAGGTGACACTGGTAGGTTTTGGTTCCTTTGAAAGCCGTTACAGAAAGGCAAGAGAAGGGAGAAACCCCAAAACCGGGGAGACAATGGAAATCCCTGCTACCTTTGTTCCCACTTTCTCTGCCGGGAAACTGTTTAAGGAAAAAGTAGCCAAGTCTCAGCAAAACAGTAAGAAATAACCACGGGCAAAAGTCAGCTTTTTCCGCCAAGAAAAGTTGATTTATACTTTACACACTCATTTCCTCCATGGTGAACTATCCTAGACCGATTCACGGGGGGAATATTGATTGGGCAGTGAGTTTGATAAACTGCCCGGCGGGGGGGATACTGGATTTTTCGGCCAGTATAAATCCTCTTGGCCCTCCTGAGAGTGTCCTTACCGCCCTAACTGGGGCAATTGGGGATATAAAGCATTATCCCAATCCAGACTACCCGGCGGTGAGGGAGGCTATTGCCCAGTATCACCAGTTGGAAAAGGGGTGGATTTTGCCAGGCAATGGTGTAGCAGAGTTACTTACCTGGGTTGCCTGGGAATGCCACCAGCTAGAGGGGGTTTTATTGCCGTCTCCCGCCTTTGCCGACTATTTAAGGTGTTTACAGGCTTTTCAGGTGAATTATAGTTTTTACCCATTAGACCATTTGGGGGGGGATTTGTCCCATTTTACGGCCAATCCGGAAAAGTGGGCCCTTTGGATTAACAATCCCCACAATCCCACTGGTAGACTGTGGCAAAGGGAGACTCTGAGGCAATACTTGGAGGAATTTGCCCTGGTGGTGGTGGATGAGGCCTTTATGGACTTCCTTCCCCCCCCGGCAGAAAGTTTGTCGGAGTTGGTACACTGTTATGACAATCTGGTGATTCTTCGCTCCCTGACTAAATTTTACAGTCTTCCGGGCTTAAGAATAGGATATGCCATCAGCCGTCCGGAAAGGCTTACCAGATGGCAAAAATGGCGTGATCCTTGGCCGGTGAACACCTTGGCGGCGGCAGCGGCACTAGCGGCGATGAGAGACGAAGAATTCAGGCTAAAAACCTGGCAGTGGCTTCCCCCCACTCGCAGTCGTCTCCAAGCAAGTCTAGCGGCTATTGATGGGTTAACCGTCTATCCCAGCCATGCCAACTTTTTGCTGGTAAAAAGCGTCTTTTCTACCACCCGGTTACAATGGGAACTTTTACAAAAATACCAAATCCTCATCCGTGACTGCCTAAGTTTTCCCGAATTGGGGGATAGCTATTTTCGTGTGGCGGTAAAGACGGAAAAGGAAAACCAGTTGTTGGCACAGGCTATTGCTGGGATTTTTGCCTCTGTTGAAGGGAAAACCTAGTCGCTGTCCCAACTTTCTCTGGCGATCAGATCGCCTATTTGATCCCTAAGAAGATAATCCCATTGTTCCAACTCGCATTCCACCTTCACCCATTCCCTAGCAGGGATATACTGACACAGGATATAAATGGGCTGGTGACGACTAACTATCCCTTTTTCTACCAAGTGACGGGCTTCCTCCCTAATCATGTCAATAGTATAACTGCCCGTACTCTCCTTTGTTATGGTCCTCATAGTTATCTTCCCCTCCTCAACTTTTATTGTCTAGTATACTCCAGGGGAGGAGCATTATTTGTGGGGTTTTAATGTATCTTAAAATACATTTTAACAAAAAAGAAAAAATCTCGGTAGAGAAAAATACCTAGAGGAAATTGTCCTGTGGCAGAGAAAAGTCTTCTGACAACTGGAAAAGATGACCCATGGCCAACTGTTGTGCCAGTGGCATCTGTCCGTAGGTGAAAACCCATGGGGAAGAAGGAGGCAGATGTTGACAAAACCATTGACGCAGATAAGGACTACCATATATTACTAGCCCCTGGAATCCCGGTTGACGAAACAACTGCCTATAGAATTCCTCTTGGCTGGGGGTTAGACTCGCTTTGCCTCTGAAGGGGTTGCCTCGTTTGAACACCTGTAATAATATTGGAGTGTCTTTGTAATTAAAGTTAGACAGCTCAGAATCGCAAACTAGCCGACACTGATAGCCAAAACTCTGGGGAATGGCAATGGCAGCAGTATGGCGGGCCAAAAAGTTACAATTGAGCAAGTCTTCTACTACTATAAGGTTTAGGCCTCCAGTGGTAGCTTTTAGAGGAAAATGGCCACCTTTGGCCATAGAAAGTCTTAAAATCTCCTCTACTAGGCGCAAATCAGTCGCCTCCGCAATTTTTTCCAAAGATGGGGCATCGGGGTGACATATTTTACTCTTGGCTAGGGCGATTCTGGCTAAACTCTGGTTGATTCTACTTTCTGACAAAATACCTTCCTCCACCGCCTTTGCCACTGCCTCTATGGTTTCTAACGGGTTTGGCGGCATTAGTAATATATCTGCTCCCGCCTGTAGTGCTTGAACGGCCACCTGGGCAGGGGGGGCATGTTTTCTAATCCCCGCCATAATCAGGGCGTCAGTGACAATTAACCCCTCAAACCCCATTTTTTCCCTAAGCAACCCCCTTAGGATTTTTTGAGAGACGGTGGCAGGATGCTTGGCGTCAATGGCTTTTACCAAGAGATGTCCAGTCATCACACTATCCACCCCCTGTTGGATTACCCGCCCAAAGGGTGGTAACTCCACTGTCTCTAGTCTTGTCAAACTGTGTTTAATCACTGGCAAGTCTAGATGGGAGTCACAACTGGTGTCACCATGGCCCGGAAAGTGTTTAGCACAGGTTAAAATGGGATATTGTTTACACCCCCTCACAAAGGCAGAAGCTAATACCGATACCGTTTCGCTGTTGTCGCCAAAGGCACGGACATTGATAACAGGATTTTCCGGATTGTTGTTAACATCCGTCACTGGTGCCAAAATCCAGTTTATCCCCACACATAAGGCTTCCTTAGCCGTAACCTTTCCCATGTTTTCCGCTAAAGCCTCTGCCTCGGCAGGATTTTTCTCAAAAATGGCCGACAAAGCCATGGGTGGCGGAAACCAAGTGGCACCATCAAATCTTTGCCCAACCCCCTCTTCTATGTCAGCGGCTATGAAAAGCGGTGTTTTTGCCCATGACTGCAATTGTTTACTCCTATAGGCTACCTCTGCTACACTACCCCCCAACAATATTACCCCACCTATATTTAAATTCCCCAGCCACTCCTCTAATTCCTCTCTGGATGCCTCCCATGCCGGATAACGTCTCTGGTGATCGAATATATGACCAGTAGTACGTACTACTATTAACTGTCCTATTTTTTCCCTCAAAGATAAACTGGACACCCTTTTTCTCCACTCCTCTAGTAATGTCGGCTTTTATATGCTATAATTTATCTCGTCCCGGTGGAGAGGTGGCAGAGTGGTCGATTGCGCTCGACTTGAAATCGAGTGAGGCGATGAGTCTCCGTGGGTTCGAATCCCACCCTCTCCGTCATTATCCCCATTCATCCCGGGCTTCTCCCTGTCTACCTCACTAACCACTAGTTCACCCAACTGTTACCCCTTGTCCCCTCTTATATCCTGGCCGGGATATTTTGTCAAGACAAAACCAAAAATTCCTCCAAGGGAGGGAAAATAAACTGGACGGCCTAAACTGGAACTAGGCCACAGTATAGATAACATGGGCAATAATTATAGTAGACAACAATGGAGATAACAGAGTGGATATAAGGCAGATAGGGGATAAGTGGCACAAAGGTAAAAGGCAAAACAATACAATCAATCTTAAGGAAGAATAACAGGTAAGAATAAACAATAATGTCCACCACTACAACAAAACCGGAAGTATTATTGGGTAAATCCCTGACTGAGTTAACCGCCTGGGTAGAAAAACAAGGATTACCAGCATATCGAGGTAAACAACTGCACCAGTGGCTTTATCAGAAGGCGGCTACCTCTTTTCAGGAAATTTCCGTCTTGCCCAAACAATGGCGAGAATCCCAAGAAGATTCCATTCTTGGTCGCTCTTCTATTCATCATTGTAGCATTGCAAACGACGGAACTCGGAAATACCTTCTACAACTGCAAGATGGTTTGATTATTGAAACCGTTGGCATCCCCACCGACAAACGATTGACAGTATGTGTTTCTACTCAGGTGGGTTGTGCTATGGGATGTGAATTTTGTGCCACGGGAAAAGGGGGTTTTAGCCGCAATCTATACACCCATGAGATTGTAGATCAGATTTTGACCGTTCAAAAGGATTTTGGCAGGAGGGTTTCTCATGTGGTGTTTATGGGAATGGGTGAGCCTTTATTAAATCTACCACAGCTTATCCCTGCTATTGAGGTTATTAACAAAGATATAGGCATTGGGCAACGACATCTTACTATTTCTACTGTCGGCCTGCCACAAAAAATTCTACAATTAGCTAAATACCAATTACAGGTAACTCTGGCAGTTAGTCTTCATGCCTCCAATCAACAGCTTCGAGAGAAATTAATCCCCACCGCCAAACACTATCCCCTCTCCCAACTGTTGGCAGACTGTCGGGAATACGTTAAAATCACTGGCAGACGGGTGACATTTGAATATATCCTCCTGGCAGAAGTTAACGATTTGCCTTCCCACGCTAGACAGTTGGCACATCTTTTAAAAGGCTTCCAAAGTCATGTTAATCTCATCCCCTATAACCCTATTGCCGAGGCTGACTATCAACGTCCCTCTCTTGACAGGATTAACCGTTTTCTGCAAATATTAAAACAGGAAAAAATTGCTGCCACTGTCCGTTATTCCCGCGGCTTATCTGCTGATGCTGCCTGTGGCCAACTTCGCGCCAGAAAACTCTCTACCCGCCTATAATTGTAAGTACCTGTTATAGATTATAACTCCCTACTCTTGTTTTTTGCTGCCCAACAGGGCCCGTTTTTCGTCTAATATGCTTTCTATATCCTCCTTTGCCAGACTCATTATATAATTTACCTTCACCTCTTCTAACAAAGCTACTAATAACTCTTCTATTTTGTTTATATCCTGTTTTGCCCTTGGCCTCAAGTTTATTGTGTCTCCTATTTTCCCAAATACCCTTGTTAAATGTTGCTCAAAAACTTTGTCTTCTTCTCTCAATTTGCCTAGGGTTTCCCCAAGGCTGTTATAGACAGCTGCTGCTATTTTTTGACTCATTTCCTTGACTATTTTCTCCCCGTTGTTTAGAAAAATAATGTTGTTATATACTGGGGATTCTTTTACGGTTTTTTCTAACAGGTATGCCAACAAAGCCTCCACCTCATTCTGAATTTGGGGAAGGATTTCTTCTACTAGGAGGCTTATCAAAATTTTCGAGATTTCTGCTACCTCGTTGATGTCATTTAAATCTACATACTCCTTCTCAGGATTCTGGGAGATTACCAGTCTTTCTATGCTGCCAGTTTCAATTAATTTCTGGATTTGGTTGAAGACTCTTAAAACCACTATCTCTGTTATGTCTTCGGCAATAGTCGCCACAAAACCTTGACTTGCTTGTTTCTTTATATCTTCCAAAATCAAAATCTTCGCCTCATCTAACCTAATCATCACAGGGATAATTCTTAGCCAACGATAACGAGGCAAAAGGAAAATTAAATCATACCACCGCCAAAGAATGGCATCCTTAAAACTTACCCCATTATACCTAAGACTAATCCCAAAACAACGGATAACAAAATCAGCAAAGATTACGGCTATGAAGGGAAAATCAATCAAGCCAAAATAGTCCACAAATTCCCCACTCTCGCCAAATGGACGAAAAAAATTAGTCCTTATTAGGGGTATTATCTGTCTGTCAAAAAAACTCAACTTTTCCTGGGTATTGCTTGCTAAAAATTTCTTATCCCAGAAGGAGGCAAAGGCTAATCTGGAAGAATCTTGGGGGTTGTAGATGTAATTTCTCATGTAATCTCTCATGCGGTTTTTAATAGTCTCTAAAGTGCCAGTTTTGCCTGCCAAAGCGAAAGGATTACTGGTAATCATCTCATCACTAGCCTGTCTTAATTCTGCTATAATTGCCTCTGCCTCTGGACTGTCCAAACCTTTGGTATATATTGTCCGCTTAAAAAAGTTGTACTTCTCCAAAAAAGCCTGGGTGTCTCGATGAGGTTGAATGCCCTTGATTACATCATATTGGGTGATAAAATTGCTCACAGAAGTAGGGATTATTTTCAGATTAATTCCTTTGTATTCGTAGGGCCCTATTTTAAATTTAGCCAGGGTAATTCTTCCGTTTAACCAGATGTCTCTCAGGGGAATGTAAGTAATATCAAAAATGACTAAACCCAAGTTTAAAGCAGAGACTATTGCTACTATTCTCTTGAGAATTAAACTGTCTAGGTAATGGTTTAAAAGGAAAGAAATAATGGGAATTTTAGAGTCGCTCAGTTTTTTCCTGCGATGAATCATATGATATAGAATACCCCACCGTCATCCCAGTATGCCACGTTTGAGGGGAAGACACAAGGCCCACCCTTGCCAACCACTGTCATAAGTCACCAAGGACATATGTTTTCTGGAATACAATCATCCTGCCAGATTCCAGGACTAATGTAACATAAGAGGTGAAACCCTCATATGATGGAAAAAAAAACTATGTCTACCCTCCTATATGGACGTTATCTCATCAAGGAAATTTTGGGGCAAGGGGGTTTTGGGAAAACATATTTGGCAGAAGATACCCACCTCCCCTCCAGACGCATATGTGTTATCAAACAGTTTAAGCCTAGTATTACCAACGAAAAATACCGAAAATCCCTAGAAAAGCGTTTCCGAAAAGAAGCAGAAACCCTAGAGAAATTATGTGCCGATAACAAACAAATTCCCCAGCTTTACGCCTATTTTTCCCTCAATAACAAATTTTTCCTGGTACAAGAATACATAGAAGGAAAAACACTGCTACAAATAGCACAACAAGGTCCAGTTAGCGAGGATTTTGTAATAGACCTACTGCTGGATATTTTACCAGTATTAGACTATGTGCACAAGCGAGGAATTATACATAGAGATATTAAGCCAGAAAATATAATTATCAGAAAAAGGGACCAAAAACCTGTGTTGATTGACTATGGGGCAGTAAAAGAATTAATGAGTAGCGATAGTAGTAGTGAGGGGGGGGAGGGGGAAGAGGCAAAAAGCAGTCTGGTAATTGGTACACCCAGTTACATGCCCCACGAACAATTGTCAGGCAAGGTATCATATAATTCGGACTTGTACTCCTTGGGGATGGTATGCGTTTTCCTCCTCACCCGCAGAAGGCCTGATACTATTGAAAGAGACCCTCTCTCCCTTAAACTATTGTGGTCTAATTATGCCCCGGATGTGAGCAGTGGCTTAAAGAAAATTATCAATAAGGCCATTGAATGTGATCCCCAAAAGCGTTATGCTACTGCAGAGGAGATGTTAAGGGCAGTGGAAGGTCTTAGGAAAAAACATCTTCTGCCGCTGCCGCCACTGGACAAATATAAACCAATTTTAGTCCCACTGGGGGGTGTTGCCGCCGTCGCTGTTTTTGCCGTCTGGTTGCTGCCAAAACTAACCCTTGACATCTTCCCCTTCCCGGTGACTGGATTAAAAGAATGCCCCAGTCAAAGGAGTCAGAAGACAATCGTCAAAGACAAGAAAGACAATTTGTGGCAGTGTTTTGCCCATATTCCCGATATACCTGAAGGCACTTGGTTTTATGGAGGTAGTACAGCCTGGAAGAAAATAAACAAAACCCTCAACCCCCGTATAAAGAAAGTGGTACCCCAGTTTCATCTTACCGAAAAACTCCCTTTAAATAAAGCCCCAGGCTCAGGCACGGGTATAGCCATGTTATTGGATGATAAACTAACTATAGCACAATCCTCCCGTCCCCTGAAGGAGGATGAAATAGAAGAGGCTAATAAAAGGGGAATCAAACTCAATCAGATACCGGTAGCCATTGATGGTATTGTTTTCGTGGTAAACCACAATCTAGGAGTAAACGGTTTAACTATAGGTCAGATACAACAGATATATGGGGGGAAAATCACTAACTGGCAACAAGTGGGAGGCCCTAATGCTATCATTAAACCATACACTCCCCCTTCTGAAAGTGGCGCCACTGTTGTCCTAAAAGAGGAAATTATGGGGGATATGCCTCTTGCTAAGACTGTCCAAACCTTCCCTACGCCGGCAGAGGCAGTTAAACACATTGCTTTGGAAGACATAAAACAGGGGGGTAGTATTTATTTGGCTTCGGCGGCTAATCTTATCCCCGAATGCGATGTTAAACCCTTGGCTATCGCACGAGACAACTCCTCTCCCCCTGTCAAACCCTATGAAGGAGAATTGACTACTCCTGCCAAATGTCGTGAGGAGGGGAGAATTGCTGACTATGATGCCTTTAGGAGTGAAAAATACCCCCTAGTGAGACGACTGTTTGTGGTGTTTAGAGATGATGACACTCTACAAGCCAGGGCAGCCAAAGCCTATGTCCATCTCCTGTTGAGTGACGAGGGGCAAAAACTTATTGGCAAGGCTGGTTTTATCCCCCTTCGCTCCTTTTAAACCCTAGTCATGGGATAATATATCACAAGTGGTGCAATGGGGACAACTGTTGGTATGAATAAGTTGAAGGAATTAAAGAAGATTGTTGGTGCCATTTTTGTATTTGTGGTGTTGTTTTTCAGTTTAGCCGTAAAACAGGCCAGTGCGACGGGGGTTTATGACTTACCCATGGTAGAAAAAGGGGAAGACGTGTGGGTTGTAGATGAAGCAGATGTAATCAGCCGTGCCACAGAAGGACAACTGTCTAACACTCTCCGACGACTGGCTGAGAATACTGGCAAGGAAGTGAGAATAGTGGTGATAGATCGTCTTGATTACGGACAGACTATAGAATCTCTGGCAAGGGAAATATTCCAAACCTGGTATCCCTCCCCAGCCGATGCTGAAAATCAGGTATTGATAGTAGTAGAAACCCTTGGTAACCGCACAGCTATCGCCCAGGGGGATGAGACTGTTGATTTACTTACCCCAGAAATCCGAGATAGCATCCTCAATGAAACCTTCCCCTACTTCCTCAAGGATTTACAGTATAACCAGGCGTTGATTTCTGCTAGCAATCGTCTAGTAGCCGTCTTGTCGGGAAAAGAAGACCCAGGTGCGCCTAAAATGGAAGAGATTAACATAGAAAGCACCTTTGCCTCTGCCGAAGAGACTGATACCCGTAGTGCTATGATTTGGACAATTGTCTTACTAGTACTAGCTACAGTTATTCCAATGGTAACCTATTTTTGGTACGTAGGATTCCCAGGTAATTAAGTTACAATGGAGTCAAGGGAGGTTTAATGGCTCCTAGTATTGTCCACTAGCTGGCTCAGATAACAATGCTAACAGAACCCTTGGCAATTCGGCATTACCAAAAACTCACAGATGGCATGGTAGACTTGTGGCACAGAGGTGGGCGTTATGAAGACTTGCGGATGTATATGGAAGGGTATCTGGCTTGTCTTCGTCACGCTAATGTGATGGAAAACTACCTAGTTAACCGCATAGAGGAGGAGGCATGGCGTTTTCTCCGAGATGCCTCTAATTTTGAAACTCCTGTGCCACAAATGCAAACACAAACAGAGGCTGACTACTACTAGCCCCACTCATGAAATACGGAGTATATAAAAAAAGAGGGGGATGGGGCGCCCCCCACTACCCCCACCAGCTACTGAGGAAAGGCTGGGCAAGGGTAAAAAAACTGAGGATTAGGGCTTCTGTTATTTCTACCGTAGCACCATAGGTGTCGCCCGTATGTCCGCCAAGGGGTTTTTGACACAGCCAGGCTATTACTAGGGAAATGGT
Source organism: Cyanobacteriota bacterium SRBZ.bins.94.201705 (assembly GCA_030549855.1). GTDB lineage: Bacteria > Cyanobacteriota > Cyanobacteriia > Cyanobacteriales > Cyanobacteriaceae > DVEF01. Next base: position 39,115 of record JAUQQP010000051.1, on the reverse strand, counting down.
AAGACAGATTCCCATTTTCAGCAAAGCCTCCCAAAGGGAATGTCGGAAATACCACAATTCCACTGCTAGAATTGGAAGTACAAAGGAAGAGCCTAAAACTACATCCCACCAGGATTCTATCCCCTCCTTCAAAAAAGCCCCTTTCCCCCCCTCCCGGATATAAGGATAGAGGGTGATGGCCATTAGTTGCGCCCATCTGCCCCAACTCAAAGACTGACATAATCCCCACCAAACCGGCACGTAAAGCTCCCTTAGGGCGACGATTTTGACAAAAAGGATAAAAAACCCCAAAAGGAGGCCAAAAGCCCCTACACGACTGTCTCTCATCACTTCTAGGCGTTTTCTCACACCCCCCTGCACCCCTAAACAGTCCCCAAAGTCTATAAGGCCATCAAAATGAAACCCCCCCGTTAGGTATAACCACCAGGCAACAGAGAAAATACTGGCAAGGAGGGGAGAAAACCCAAGCCAGCTACAAATTATCTCTGCCAAAGATACTAATAAGCCTAAAAGAATTCCCAACCACCCCAACCACAAGGCAATTTTTTTCAAACTCACCGGCAGGCAGGGAGGGAGGGGAATTACCGTGTAGAATACTATCGCCCCACACAGAGACGCCAATATATCCCTCATTATTGTAAAAAAAATTGATAATTCTCCTGAACAAACAGAAAATTTTGGGTTAACATTGTGTAGTGATAAGCAGAAAATACCAGAAAGCCTGGTGTTGCTCTCAATATAAGAATACAAGCCAATTGTTTTCCCTAAAAGACCCTCTGTTGAAACAAGAATATTAGGGTTTGCTATCTTTAATTCAGTGCCAGTTTTTCTCCCCACCGAAGCAGATTAGGGATAGCCCAAACCCGGAGGGTTGTAGTAAATATTATTAGGAACAAAAAAGAGGAAACTGCTATGAGTCAACAACATAATTCCCGTCAACTGCCTGCACCCTGTATAGTGGAATCCGGTATCATTGTCAACAAGGAAGACATGAAACGTCTCCTCAACGACTTGACCCATGTCCGTTACATACATAAGATAGATGGAGTAATACAAAATCAGGGACGAGGGGTAGTCCTGGAAGTATTTAATGAACCAAACCAGGCTACCATAGTGGTGAATAAGAGTCTGTACATAAATGTGCAGAGTTTTGACTACCTATACCTCAATCAAGTCTCCCCCGAGGAAACCTATTTTGACTTGGTGCAGGAAAATCGTACCCTCACCCTTATCCCCATGCCAAGCGACAGTCGGGAACAACAGGTCTCCAGAAATCTAGGATTTGATAATATAGAAGAAATGCTAGGGGAAGTGTTCTCTGCTAAGTGGGATATGCACTTCGACGAGGATTTGTAGCCTTTTTTTTTCACAAGGGATTTGTCAACTACTGCCCCTAGGTTGTACATTAGTTGATGTTTTCACCTGTGTACAACATAGGAGGAAGGTGGCTTTTTCCTTTCAGATTGTCGCCAGTTGCAAGGAAACCAAGGCAAGGGCAGGGGTTTTTTCCACTCCCCATGGAGAGGTAGAAACGCCTATATTTATGCCTGTAGGGACTTTGGCTACAGTCAAGGGCATTACCCCAGCCCAATTAGAGTCTACCAACGCCCAGATGATTTTGGGTAACAGTTACCATCTTCATCTGCAACCTGGGGAGAAAATCATCTCCATGGCGGGGGGATTACATCATTTCATGGGGTGGCATAAACCTATCCTCACCGATTCTGGTGGCTTTCAGGTATTCAGTTTGGCCCAACTACGAAAGATTACAGACGAGGGAGTCACCTTCCGCAGTCCCAAAGATGGTAGCATTATTCATATGACTCCCGAATTGTCCATCCAAATCCAAAATGCCTTAGGGGCAGATGTTATCATGGCTTTTGACGAATGCCCCCCCGCTGCCGCTACTTTTGAGGAGGTAAGGAAGGCTGTACATCGTACCACCGCATGGCTACAAAGATGTCTGGAAGCCCACCAAAAACCCCACTCCCAAGCCTTGTTTGGTATTGTGCAAGGGGGTATTTATCCCGATTTGCGTAGTTTGTCCGTACAACAGATACTAGAATTCGATTTGCCCGGTTATGCCATCGGCGGTGTTAGTGTGGGAGAAAAACCAGAGTTGATCCACGAAATAGTCCGTTTTACCGCACCCCTTTTGCCCTATCATAAACCCCGTTATCTCATGGGAGTCGGCAGTTACCGGGAAATGGTGGTGGCTATCGCCTCTGGAGTCGACTTGTTTGACTGTGTAATACCCACCCGTCTGGGAAGGCATGGGGCTGCCTTAGTTAGGGGTAAGAGGATTAATCTCAAAAATGCCCAGTATAAAGACGATTTTAGCCCCTTGGACCCAGATTGTCCCTGCTACACTTGTACTAACTTCACCCGCGCCTATCTCAACCACCTCATTCGCGCCAAGGAAATGTTGGGTTATATTCTGTTATCCCTCCATAATATCTACGAGTTGGTAGCTTTTACCCGTCGTATCCGTCAGGCCATTGTTAACAACACCTTTGTTGAGCAGTTTGGCCACTGGTTAGCCTAAAGGACAGCTGTTAGTTTGTCAAGAATCTATGCTAAAATCTTCACAAAAGTTAAAGGAGTCACCAACCATGACACAATCCCCACAACCTCAACCCCAACCTAAGGTAACCCCCAATCTAGAAGAGCCCAAATTCGGTTTTAATGATTATGCAGAGAGATTGAATGGGCGCGCCGCTATGATCGGTTTTGTCCTAACATTAATTATTGAGTATTTTAGCGGACAAGACTTATTATCCTGGCTGGGATTGCGTTAGTTATCTCCTCTGGGGCGTGGTATATATAATTGATGCCCCTTTTTTCTACAATCACCGTTGACTGATGAAAATTACCGGTAAAACTAAGTTATTGGGCATTATTGGTTATCCCCTAGAACATTCTCTCTCACCCGTATTTCAAAATCAAGCCCTCCGGGCATTAGGATTAGACTATGTGTATGTGCCTTTCCCTGTAAAACAAGAAAACCTAAAAGAGGTATTTCAGGCTTTTAAGGCCATTGGTGTAAGGGGTTTTAATGTCACCATCCCCCATAAGGAGGCAGTTTTATCCTGCCTAGACCATGTTAGCGACAAAGCAAGACTCATTGGCGCAGTTAACACCGTCTGGTTAGAAAAAGATGGCTGGCATGGTACTAATACTGATATTGATGGCTTTATTTACCCCCTTCTAGAGATTAAGCGAGATTGGTCACACATTACTCCTCTTATTTTAGGTAATGGTGGTGCCGCCCGTGCCGCCGTTGTGGGTTGCGCCCAGTTGGGCTGTGAGAAAATAACAATAGTGGGGCGTAATCCCGAAAAATTGACTAAATTTGGCCTCTCCTGGCATAATACCCCCCTACAGTCTCGCATATCCCTCCATGGCTGGGAGGAGATTCCTACTTTAATCCCTCACTCCCAGCTGATTGTTAACACCACCCCCATCGGCATGTATCCCCACTGTCAACAGTCTCCCCTTCCCCCCCAGGCAATAGAATCCCTCTCCCCAGAGACAATTGTATATGATTTGATTTACAACCCTCGCCCCACTCTTCTCCTAAGACAGGCAGCCGCTAGGGGGTTGACGACTATTGATGGCAGTGATATGCTGGTAAAACAGGGAGCAGTGGCTTTAGAGATTTGGGTGAGGCAAAAGGCGCCTCTTTCCCTTATGCGTCAGTCTCTCTTAGAGGCATTAGACATTAAAACGGAATAACATCACATCTCCTTCTTGTACCACATAATCTCTCCCTTCTGAGCGCACCAACCCCATCTCCCTAGCCGCTGCCATGCTACCCGCGCGCACCAAATCCTCATAACTAATAGTTTCTGCCCTAATGAAGCCTCTCTCAAAGTCACTGTGGATAACACCAGCAGCTTGTGGCGCAGTCATACCTGCTACAATGGTCCAAGCCCTAGTCTCGTTCTCTCCTGTGGTAAGATAGGTACGGAGTCCAAGCAACTGGTAGGTAGCCTTGATAAGGGATTTTAAGCCTCCCTCCTTTACCCCCAGGCTTGCCAGATATTCTTCCCTCTCCTGGGGAGGTAAGTCTGCCAACTCCGCCTCCACCTGTGCCGATATTACCACTGTTTTAGCGTTTTCCTTTTCTGCCTGTTGTCTCACCTGGTTTACCCACTCATTGCCAGCCGCCAAATCCTCCTCACTCACATTAGCCGCGTAAATCACAGGCTTAGCAGTTAACAATCCCAGGGGTTTTAGTAAAGCTTTCTCCTCCGCCGTAAGTGGTAACAGACGCACTGGTTTACCCTCATTTAGGGAAGGGAGGATTTTCTCTAACACCGCCACCTCTTCTGCCGCCTCTTTTTGTTTTTTAGCCTGTTTTCTCTGTTTTTCCAGTCTCCTTTCCACCTGGCTTAAGTCTGCCAATGCCAATTCCAGATTTATTATTTCCATGTCTCTGACTGGGTCTACCGAGCCAGAAACATGTATAATATCCTCATCATCGAAACATCTCACCACATGGACAATGGCATCTACCTGTCTGATATGGGAGAGAAACTGATTTCCCAATCCTTCCCCTTTACTGGCGCCCTTTACTAAACCGGCAATATCCACAAATTCTATTCTAGCTGGTACAATCCTTTTAGAGTTAGATATTCTGGCCAATACTTCCAAACGCTCATCTGGTACTGCTACTACCCCCACATTTGGTTCAATTGTACAAAAGGGGAAGTTAGCCGCCTCCGCCTTGGCATTAGTCACTATAGCGTTGAAGAGGGTTGATTTGCCCACATTAGGTAGTCCTACTATTCCCGCCCTTAACATAATTTTATTTTTCTTTACCTTTATTAACCACTCAGTCCAAACTCCTATTATTATTCATCTTCCTCTACCTCGGCAACCTTTCCCCTTTTTCTCTCCAGGCGGTAATAACTGTTGTCTACTATTTCCCTCTTTATGGCTGTTAGTTTATCCCCTAATTCCCGCTGTAACTGTGGGGTTAGTTTGATTTTAGACTTTATAGTTACCCCTTGGGACAATAATTTAGCTAATTCTGTTATATCCGTCAACACCTCTTCTTGTTTCACATAACGAAGTAGAAATATATCCCTTTCCTCGATGCCATCTTCAATCATTTTTTCCTTTATTTTATCTCTTAAGAATTTTGCCTCAGATTCCAGTCGTTTCCAGGATGTTTCTATCTGTTTGTATTCGTTTATCAATTCATCCAGGGGTTTTTTGTTATATTCTTCCATTTTTTTTTATCTCCAGCAGTCGGCTATATACATGGGCCAAGTATACACAATCCATTTCAGCATATTTGATTTGTTCTTCCCTTAAAGGGCGTTTCCCCCAGTCGCTGCTTTGTTGTTGTTTATCCACTTCTTTAAAATCAGTTAAAAACAGGGTCAATGATTTTAGACTCTTACTTTCAACCGGCAGAAGGTGATAGGGAATTTTTCTCGCTAATTCTAGGGTACAGAATACATTTTTAGCCCTACGATTACCCAGGAATTGTAGGTCATAACTGGCATTATGAATCACCTTCTTTATATTCTCGTTGGCCATAATTTTTTCTATGAAAAGTTCAACCAAATCTCCCCTGTCTAAAACGTCCAGGATGTATGTCCTATTTCCCGTTTCATCATGGGGAAATGCCAATACCTGAATTAAAGATAAACGGGGGTGTGAGGTATTCCAATCGGCAACTTCTGTGTCAACCCAGAGAATATCAGTATCTGTCAATTCCCCGATTAATTCCCTAATTGTGTCCTTATCCTCTATGTAGGCCATTTCAAGCAATTATAACAGTTCGGGTCATTATAACATAAGAGGGTAAAAAGGAGGAGGCGAGGAAGGAAATTGAGGAGGCTAGGGGGAGAAGGCAATACTGGGGGAAAAAAGAAGGTAAGATTGTGTTATTCTCCTCAATAGGTAGACATAGGAAGATAAGTGGTGTTTGTTTATCGGAGAATTATTAGATTTGCAGACACAGATGCGGCAGGGGTTGTCTACTTTGCCAGTCTACTAACCATATGCCACGAAGCCTATGAGGAAATGCTACGACAGGGGGGAATAAAACTGGAGTATTTCTTCCGCAATGAGAATCTGGCTATCCCAATAATCCACGCAGAAATAGACTTTTTTAAACCCCTGTATGTGGGGGATTTAATTACTATCAAAACCCAGTTTAATCCTGTTAATGAAAAAGTGTTTGAGGTTAAATACCTTGTGGAGAAGGAGAGAGAAAAAGTTGCCGTCGCCTTAACCCGTCACATAGGCATCCAACCCCAGACTCGTGAAACGGTAAACATACCTGAATTTATCCTGGAAATTGGTAATAAAATAAACGGCAACTCCTAGTTTTTCTGCCTGGAAAAAGGTAAGAAAAACAAACTCAAATACATTAGGCTAGTTTGGCAGCAAAACCCTTGGCTTTTTTCCTGTTTAGCGAGAAAGTTTTGGGTAATTCCCCTGTCTCCAGCCAATGAAGATGTTGTGGCAATAAGTCCTTTAGATTATAATTCTTCACAATAGTCTCCCGGGCTTTTTCTCTTATTTTAACCATCTTCTCAGGATTGTCCAAGGCATATTCCACCTTATCGGCAATCTTTTCTGGCTCAAAAAATGGCACTAACAAGCCATTATAATTGTCAATGATAACCTCTTTCACCGGCGGGGTGTCTGAGCCTATCACCACACAACCCGTCGCCATGGCCTCCATCATAGACCAGGATAACACAAAAGGACGAGTCAAGTATATGTGGGCAGAGGAATTTTGTATGACTTTCAAGTATTCATCATAGGAGAGACGGCCAGTAAAATGGACTCGACTACGATCTAAAGGTACCTTCTTCAACATTATATCCAGATAAGTTTGACCTGGAGGCAATTGTTTGCCATAAGCCACCCTATTCTCCCCTACCACCACAAAATGAGTGTGAGGGCGTCTTTTCTGTAAAATACCAATGGTTTCTATCAACTGTGGGAATCCCCTGTAAGGCTCCATTCCTCTAGCTACATATGTAACTATTTCGGTTACAGTTCTTAGGTCCAAATTTATCCTGGGGATGACGAGGGGATTGTCTGGATTGGGCTTAAAATAGTCTGTATCTATGCCATCATGTAAGACAGTGATTTTGGCCTGGAATTCCGGGGGAAATTGTTGTTTCTGCCAGTGGGTGGGGGATAAACCAGCCTCACAACTGTACAAGTCAATGAGAATGCCACTATTCTTCACTCTTATTCTAGCTTCATCGTCGGCAGTAAGGGGCTCATTGGGATCAAAATCGGCATCCGCACCATGTGCTCTATAAAACCATTCAAAGTAACATACAAATCTAGACTTGGGAAACAAGTCTTTCATAAACAGCGTTGCCCCCCACCCGGAATGGCCATATATAATGTCGGGATAAAACCCCTTCTGTTTCAAGGCTTGTAATGCTCTGTATACCGCTTGTCCTTCTAAAACTTGACCCTCTAGTGGTCTAACATAGTGATGGGTGGAAGGATGGGGTTGTCTCGCCGGCTGGTATAAAATTTTCTTAACCCCCTGTATTTCTCCCTCCTTCCTCTTGGTGGCAAAAAAAACATCGTAGTTGGCGTCTTTCCCCAAATGGATTGCCAAATGACGGAATTGTGCCGGAAAATTAGGGTGAATAAACAAAATCGTCTTCCTCTTTGATGACATTTTTCCCCTCCTTCTCTTTACAATCCTCCATTATAGTGGGCTCAATAATTTTAAGCTTTTCCGTACAAACACTTAGTCTTAAACAAAGATAATAGTGGCCACTATAGAGAAAAATGCATTTTTCGGCTAACATGGAGTTATAACAGATACATTAGGGGAATGTGCCTGTAGGCAGGGCTAACAACTATGGAACTGATTATCTGCTTAGCCGTAGTTTTGTCCGTATTCCTGGTATTGGTGGTAGGAATTGTAGGTTTGGTTAATGCCCCAACCCCCGTATTGCTGGTAATTCTAGTAGCCGGATTGCTGCTGACGCAAAAATCCATTGACAGTGTTACCGCCGGTGAGGATATACTGGTAAGGGAAGAGGATAAGAATAGGATAGAGCAAGTACATACACAATCCGGGAATTTGGGAAACAAGACTACACTAATTTACCGCGGCATCAATTACAATGGTGGTAAGACAGATAAAAAACTAGCACAGAAAAAAGGCGATTTACACTACAGGGGAGTAAAAATAAAGACTAATACCCCCCACAAGGAAGTGGTTTGACTAGCCGGATTTTCTGTCAGCCACTGACTCTAGTTTTTGTAGGAATTCCTCCGCAAGACGGTAAAAGGCTTTTGAGGCGCTACTATCAGGAGTGATAATGGTAACTGGGATAGAGGCGTCTGTTGCCTTGGCTACGTTTACATCCATAGGGATTTCTGTGAGGAAGATTTTCTCTGGGGGGAAGTCTTGTTTTATTCTTCTTTTCACTTGTTCGTAGTACTTAGCGTAGCGCCCGAATAATCCAGTCTGGGAGAGGATAAAAACAATGCCTAATAATTGGAGTCTGAGGGAATTGTCATCCTGGTGGCTTTCTCTTAGTTTCTTCACTCTTCTCTCCAACAACTGGATACCTACTAGGGAGAGAAATTCTGGTCTTGCTGGTAGAATATAAAAATCACTAGCTGCTAGGGCACTACGAGTCAGGATATTATAGCCAGGGGCACAATCTAGAATAATAAAATCATAGTTGGCTACTACGGGTTTAAGAATATCTTGTAGCAATGTACGCTCAAAATTATTCCAAACCCTCTCAAAGTCACCGGCTTTATTCGTCTCAATGGCTTGTTGATGCAATCTCTCGGAGATGATATACTCGTCATATAATTCAATGTCCCCCGGCAACAGATGTAGTTGACTTATATTGGCCAGGGGGGATATGATGAGGTCTGTGGTAGAAAGTTTATTATGGAAGTTGGATTGTACTGCTAAGTCTATCAGGTGACTGATGGTTTTTCTATTTTTGCGCAGTTTGCCAAACTCGTGGGGTGGCAGGAGACTAAGAGTAGCACTAATCTGGCTGTCTAAATCCAATACTAGGACTTTTTTATTATAGGCCTTGGCTAGACAGGCGGCTAAGTTGACGGTGAGAGTGGTTTTCCCTACCCCCCCCTTCATGTTTACAGTACTAATAATGTATCCCATATATGTCCCAATTGGTGTCTACGAGTGAATAACAGAGTCTTGTAACCATTCGATATAGGATTGACTGCCATCTACTAGTGGCAAGGCGATGATTTCTGGAGTTTGGTAGGAATGTAGGCTTTTGATTCTTTCCGCCAGTTGGGGGAATAGTTTTAAATTGGTTTTGATTATCAATTGCCATTCCCCGTCTTCACATATCTCCCCTTGCCAACGGTAGATGGAGTGAATAGGGAAAATATTAACACAGGCGGCCAATTTTTCCGACACCAGCATCCTCGCAATGTTTTTAGCTTCTTCTTCACTGTTGGTAGTGACTAACACTACGCCACAATCCTTGACAGTCATAAACCTTCTGGCTTTTCCTATCCCAGGAGACTATAGTTTCCCTTCTGATAGAAGTTTATCCCTCACAGGGGAGTTTATCCGGAAAATTCCCCTAACGCGGATTTCCCTTCAAAATCCCCACAGGGAGACTATTATACCTGTTTAGTCTTTCAATATACCTTCCTGTGGGTACATTGAAGACTCATTTATGGGTGTTTTTTGTGCCGTTTACCTGGGTATTTACCTTTCTACCACAAAATTTACCCTTAAAACTCCTTCTTGTCTGGTGTTTACACCCCCATAGCTATTACATCCCCCTCTTGTCTATACTGGGTTTGTCTCTACCATTCCCATTTCCTAGGTTTGTTTACTTCAAGTCTGCCTATCCCATATCATTCCCTCAAGTCTCTGTCTTATCTAGGTTAATCTTTTTGAGAGATTGCGTATTTTTGAATCCAACTTTTCCATTGTTACTCTTGTGGTTGGCGTGGTAGTTATTATTAGCCTGTTTATCTATCTGTTTATCCCTGGCATATAGGTTTTTATTAGCGGGTTTATTTATCCGTTTATATCGTTTAAATATTTCTTAATTTCCCCACTAATTCTTACCATTTACTCTGATTTGGTTTTATACCTGTTGAGGGTTTTTCTGTTAACTATTTTTCCCGGCATTCTTAAAAGGCTAAAATAAGCAGTGTTATCTTTCAGAGGTTTTGCAGTTTCCGTTGGCTTCCCCTGTTACTACCCGTTAAGAGGCATTAATAGATTCCCAGGGGGAGACTTTTTGCCACTTGTGGTGTAGGCTATATTCTGTTAGCCAGTTTCCCCCCTTCTCCCTTAGTTTCGTCTTTTTCGTCAACCTCCTATTATACCATGTAGCTTGGCCAATTTTTGAGGTTTACCACTCATTTTTGCCTTAATATAAAGCCATCCTCTATCCGCTTTTTTGTATCAAATTGTCGGGAAGAATAATCCGCTTAAATCTCTTGAGGAAGAGGCAAGAAACAAAGGCAGCAGAAGTGAATAGAAGACGCCAATTTTACTAAAATGGCTGCAATTCTGTGGTAACAATGACTCTAGTCGCCTTTTGCTAAATAGTAGGGTAGGCATTCCCTTTGTAAGGAGGGGGTATTCTGATTGATTTTCTTACTATCCTGTTTGCCTTTTTATCTTCATGGTGTATGGAGGCATAAGCCGGGTGATATTGAATTTAAGAGGGGATTAAGGTTTCCTTTACTAACAAACATTACCCCCTAAGGTGAGATATTTATTTGGCTATCTTTATGTTTTTCCTAGGAAGGAGGTTAGCTTATTAAGTTGTCACAATGTTTGCCTTCTAGCCTGTCATCCTGTGGGGGGTAAGAAGCCTCTACCATTCCTCCTTACCTCCGTTACTAGGGGGTTTTTAGGGTTTTCTTTTGACACCATATGTAGGCGGTTTTGTGGAGAAAATATAAACAGACACTGGGTAAGGTTTTACACCTACAAACCCCTATAGTGTCTCATTGAGTATTTGGGTTTTCCCATTGCCACAATTGCCTTCTAATACAACGCCCTCGAATAATTGCTATACTACTTTCCCATAAATAGGCCCTACTTTCTCCGTCTGGATAGACAGTTTCGCCGGATAATCTTACTACAAGCCTCCATAAAAATCAATAATTCCTCCATAACATCTAATATTCGTCGCCAATACCGTTGACTAGAGACAAAGAAGCCATCATAGGGAGTGTGAAGGAAAAAGTGGGAGTCTATAATTATAAGCCTGTACATGTCGTAATAACAGGGATTAGTATCCTCTCCTGTCTAGGCAACACAAAACAGACATGGGAAAGTATAATTCAGGGTAAGTCGGGGATTAGAATCCATCAGCCATTTCCCTATTTCCCGCCGCTACCTCTGGGGATGATTGATTCTCAACCTACCCCCATTGAAGAGATAACCACCAGCCTGATTCGGCAACTGTGCGAGGATGCCCTCCTTAGTATACCTCAAAAAGAGATAGGAGTGGTAATTGGGTCCAGTAGAGGCTGTCAGAGTCATTGGGAAGGGTTTTTACAACAGTCTGTCTACCCCGCCAACTGGTTAAATAGTCTCCCTTGTCAACCAGCTATTATCACCGCCAAATACCTTCAAACTGAGGGGATAGTCTTGTCTCCTGCCAACGCTTGTGCGACAGGTTTATTTGCTATCGCCCAGGGTTACGAGTTAATTCAACAAAATATATGCAGTAAGGTTGTAGTAGGAGGTGTAGATAGTGCCATCACACCGTTAACCATTGCAGGATTTACCCAGATGAAGGCTATGTCTTTGCGGGGGTGTTATCCCTTTGCCAAGAAACGAGATGGATTTGTGTTGGCGGAGGGAGGTGCCATGTTACTATTAGAATCCCAGGAAGAGGCTGAAAGACGTGGTGCAAAAATTTACGGCCGTATCTACGGTTGGGGCGCCTCCTGTGATGCACAACAGTTGACTGCGCCAGCCGCAGATGGTACCACTGCTACTAAAATGATAGAAGACTGTTTGCGACGTAGTGGTATTTCTCCTTCCCATATTGATTATATCCATGCCCATGGCACTGGCACTATCCTCAATGATGAGAGGGAGGCTAAAATCATTCAGTCTCTCTTCCCCCATAGTTTTGTCAGTTCTACTAAATGCTACACAGGACATACACTTGGAGGGGCAGGCGCCATTGCCACCGCTTTGAATTGTCTGGCGTTACAGAAACAGGTATTACCACCCCAAACAGGGGAAATGGAGTTGGAATTCCCCCTTAATTTCGTCACTCAGCCACAAAAACTCCCCCTAAGAATAATGTTAAGTTTAGCCTTTGGTTTTGGTGGTCAAAATGCGGTTATAGTCATGGGGCATATTTAATGCTAATCTTAGGGGGGAAGTTAACCAGGTTTTACAGTTATGATTATTCCCAATCCTGAATTATTATCTGATGCCCGTTTTGAGGTTAAGTATCTAGATAGTCATCAGACAGACGCCAGGGAAGGGGAAGACGTGATTAGAGGTTTGACTTCCTCCCCCAAGACTTTACCCCCCAAATATTTCTATGATAGCAAAGGGTCAGAATTATTTGAACGGATTTGCCAACTGCCAGAGTATTATTTAACACGCACAGAAACTGCCATTATAACTGCCGCCTGTGAGGAAATTGTTACCATTACCGGAGTATGCGAGTTGATAGAATTAGGCAGTGGCAATTCCCAAAAAACCCGTTTATTTCTGTCAGCTTACGAGAGTCTGGGTAAACCCTGGCGTTATATCCCCATTGACGTTAGCCGGGAAACTCTTTACTATAGTGCCCTTAAGTTGTGTCACGATTATCCCCTTCTATCTATTCTAGGCCTGGTAGGTACTATAGAGCAAGCCCTGCTACAATTACCCCCCTCTTGTCATAAGAGAATGTTAATTTTTTTGGGAAGCACATTGGGCAATTTTACCCCAGATGAGACTGAAGAATTTCTCCGTCTCCTGCGGCAGATTTTAAACCCAGGTGATTATTTCCTCTTGGGTATAGATTTACAAAAGCCCATAGACATCGTCGAGAAAGCCTATAATGACAATCAGGGGGTTACTGCTGCCTTCAATCTGAATATTCTTTCCCACCTCAACTGGCGTTTTGAAGGCAATTTTGATTTAAGTCTGTTTAAACACCAGGCTGTTTATAATTTCGAAAAACACCAAATAGAAATGTATCTACAAGCAACCGAATCCCACAAGGTAAGATTAAACAAACTGAATTTAGAAATCAGCTTTGACGAGGGGGAGAAAATATTAACGGAAATTTCTCGCAAATTTAACCTTCAAAATATGATAACCCTCCTAGCTAAATATGACTTGAATACAGTAAAATTCTGGACAGATAAAGACAACTGGTTTGCCTTGATTCTGAGTCAACTAAAGGCCACTAATTTATGTTAGAATCCCCTTTTGTAAAACTATTTTCCTCTTGTTATGAATAACCCCCAGGAAAATAACAAATCTAATTCCTCCCCCCCCTCACCAAAAATAACCCCCCTACGCTGTTTTATAGGAGGTGGCATTGCCGGCAGTATAGGTTTTGCCTCCTATATGTTAACTAAAGCAGTGGTTTTAACCTATGCTAATACCCCCATCACCTTCTCCAATCCCCTTGCTGTCAACATTGCCGCCACTGTTAGGACTTTGGTAATCGGTATTACTTTGCTCGCTACCTTTGTATTCTCCTTGGTGGCTGTTGGCCTAACTCTTCTGGGATTTAAATTAATATTAGACAATCTTAAAGGCAACCCTTCCCCCTGATTGGCTAATACTTAATTGTTTTCTTGTAAGTGTTTACCCAAGGCTGTCCGACGACGGGGAATAGGTATTTTATCTCAACTTGTCCCTTTCCCCCTGTTCCTCTTGAATACTTAGTTATATGTTCTTAAGGATTAGCGGGAGAAATCCGGCAAGGTGGCATGTCATCGACAAAAACATGTATTTTGTTTAAAGTTATTATTTACTCTTTACAAAATCTTTAAATTGTTGCTTAATAAAATCTTGATGCGGGAGTTAGTGACACTTCCGTGGTCTCTGTTTTAAAATTTAGGATAGGAAAAATAAATATTGTCTAGTTTTTCTACCACCATATATATCCCTTTTTCCAACTAAGAAAAAAAAACAAACACATCCCCTATAACCCTATGTTTGCAACCTTCGTGAATGATACCTCCAATACCAACCACTGGTCAAGCGCTAACATCCCTACCCCTGTGGGGTATAATGAAACAGTACACCCCTCCGTCCACTCCCTTGGCAAGAGGGTAATAGATATTATAGGCGCCTTGATTGGTTTGTGCATTACGGCTATTATTTTCATACCCGTGGCAATAGCCATAAAATTGGATAGTGAAGGCCCAATTTTTTATAGTCAAATCCGGTGTGGTTTGAATGGCAAACCCTTCCGCATTTGGAAATTTCGTAGCATGTACAAAGATGCCGATAAACAAAAACACTTAGTAGAAAATAAGGTGAAGGGATATATATTCAAGAATGAAAATGATCCTAGAATTACAAGAGTAGGTAGATTCCTCCGGAAAACCAGTATAGACGAGTTTCCCCAGTTTTGGAATGTGTTGATGGGGGATATGAGTTTAGTTGGGACTCGTCCTCCTACTCCAGATGAGGTAGTCCATTATAATAGGAGACACTGGCTGCGTCTACGGGTTAAACCGGGTATCACTGGTGAGTGGCAAGCAAGGGGACGTTCGTCTATCACCGATTTTGAGAAAATAGTAGATATGGACCTAGAATATCAAAGAAAGTGGTCTATTTGGTACGACTTGTATCTTATCCTCCTCACTATCAAGGTGGTATTCCAGCGCAAGGGAGCTTGTTAAATGCTCTTAAAACTGGCATAATTAAAGCTACCATAACACGCTCCCTGAGGTCAAAGGCAACTTGAAGAAAATGACCTCTATTTTTTTTTCTCTATTATCCTAACAAAACGGGATAACACTTTTTTATCTTAAGAGAGTATTATTAAATATTATCAATAGTTGCCTCTACTCCGCCTGATTTTCTATTAGTTGCCACAGGTGGTTTATTCTTTCTATTACCTCTGCAGTAGAAATCTTGCCATTGGTATGCAATGCAGCTATATATTCCACCTTTAAGGCGAAAATCCGCAAAGAATCCCCCAGACTATTGCTTTGGCTTATTTTTTTTGACTGGCAGTCTTTTGAATGTCTTTTCATAAAATCAAACTTCCTCTCTTTTCAACAAAGGACAGATAATGCCCTATACTAATCTATATTAACCTTATCTTAACCAGATTTTAAGCTTCTGTTAAAGAAAGGATAACAAAAGGGTGGTAGGGAGGAAATGCTAAGAGTGGGGATGGCGGTGAGAGTGAAAAACCCAGAGTATGCAAGAGGATTGGTGGGTTATCTGATTATGCAGGAATCCCCCTCCCGTTGGCTGGTGAGAGTGACTATTCCCTCCTTCCCCCCAGAAGAGATAATTCTGTCTTTGGAGGAGTCAGATTTCGAGGTAATACAAGAAAATCATATTTAGCTGCACCCCCTTCCAAAAATTCATCCAAAAGCCTCTCTAATCATGTTAGACTGTTAGATGGTCTGTTTTTTGACAAAAAAGTCGTTGAGGCTGAAAAAAAGAGGGATTGTCCATGAATAAAACAAATCCAGCAGACAATTATAGCGCAGAACAAATACAAGTATTGGAGGGATTAGAGCCTGTCAGAAAGCGCCCAGGGATGTATATTGGTTCTACTGGGATAAGAGGCTTACATCATCTGGTATACGAAGTAGTAGATAATTCCATCGACGAAGCTTTAGCCGGCTATTGTACCCACATTGATGTATCCTTGAATGAGGATGGTTCAGTGACAGTAGTAGACAATGGCAGGGGTATTCCCACAGATATTCATCCACGCACAGGTAAATCAGCACTAGAAACGGTTTTAACCGTATTACATGCCGGGGGTAAATTCGGGGGTGGGGGTTATAAGGTTTCTGGCGGCTTGCATGGGGTGGGGATTTCTGTAGTCAATGCCTTGTCTGCCTGGGTGGAGGTGACGGTATGGCGTGATGGCAAAGTATATACCCAGCGTTTCGAAAGAGGAAAGCCGGTTACTGAATTAATTACTAGAGATAATGATACCAATCATCCCCGTGGCACTTCTGTGACTTTCCTCCCCGACGCGGAAATTTTTACAGAAACCACCGAGTTTGATTATAACATCATCGCTACCCGTCTTAGAGAATTGGCCTATCTCAACGCTGGTGTCAGTATTACTTTCACCGACAAACGAGTTCAGCCTCCTCGGGTGGAAACTTATTGTTATCAGGGGGGTATTAAAGAGTATGTGGCTTATATGACACAGGACAAGGAATTGCTACATGATGACATTATATACATTACCGGCGAAAAAAATGGTGTCCAGGTAGAGGTGGCCTTACAATGGTGTGTAGATTCCTATAGTGACACTATTTTAGGTTTTGCCAATAATATCCGCACTATAGACGGAGGCACACATTTAGAGGGTTTAAAAACCGTTTTAACCCGTACTATTAATAACATAGCCCGTAGGAGAAATAAACTCAAAGAAAACGAGCCTAATTTGGCAGGAGAGAATGTAAGAGAGGGATTAACGGCAGTAATTTCCGTAAAAGTGCCTAATCCTGAATTTGAAGGCCAAACTAAGACTAAATTGGGCAATTCTGAGGTAAGGGGAATAGTTGACTCTCTAGTAGGGGAGGCTTTAAATGAATATTTGGAGTTTCACCCTCAGGTGGCTGATAGTATAATAGAAAAGGCAATTCAGGCGTATAAAGCCGCAGAAGCCGCTAGACGCGCGCGGGAATTAGTCAGACGTAAGTCCGTTTTGGAGTCTTCCCCTCTACCTGGTAAATTAGCAGATTGTAGTTCAAAAGAGCCAGCAGAATCCGAGATTTTCCTTGTAGAAGGAGATAGTGCAGGTGGTAGTGCAAAACAGGGAAGAGATAGACGTTTTCAGGCAGTCTTACCCTTGAGGGGTAAAATTTTGAACATCGAAAAGACTGATGATGCTAAAATCTACAAAAATGCCGAAATTCAGTCTCTCATTGCCGCCTTGGGTTTGGGAATTAAGGGAGATGAATTCGACCCCTCCCAGTTGCGCTATCATAGGATTATTATCATGTCAGTAGCCGGGAATGAGACTACCCTGGTGAAAGACAGTTATGGCAATATCCAGTTAGTTACGGTGGGTGGGTTTATTGATGACTGTGTGGAAGGCAGACGCAACCCGGCAGACTATCAGGTATTGTGTTTTGACTTGAAAACTAATTTAACTCGTTTTCGCCCCCTGGCTGCCGTCATCCGTCATCCCCATCAGGAAAAAATCTATCAGCTCACTACCCGTTATAATCGTTCAGTAAAGGTAACATCCTCCCACAGTGTCTTTGTATATGAAGACGGTAAAGTAAAACTGAAAAAAGGGAATGAGGTAAAAGTAGGCGACTGGTTAGTAGTTTCCCGTCGTTTGCCTCTCTGTCATCCCCCCTCTACCCGCATTGACTTGTTACAGCTATTTTGCCAGGCAGGCATTACTGATGGTTTCCTCCTCCGCGGCAAGGCAGTGTCTGACATTTTTCGCCGAAGAATAACCCCCCGGTTGGATGTTGACTCCCTGAAGGTGTCTTTAGATGATTGCCAGTGGGAAAAACTGGTGACACTGAGGAAGGCAAAAGGTATCACTGAAAGGCAATTGGCTACTGTTTGTCAGCTGTCTGATGAGGGGGAAATTAATCGCTGGGAAAAAGGGATAACAAAACCCACTTTATCCTCCTTCCTTGATTATATTACTGCCATTGGCGCCAGTGATGTCGTAGTCTACAGTAACGATGGGGAAACCACCTCCCCCCAACACGGTAGGGAATATGACTATGGTGAATGTCTTCCCCTTAAAAGTCTCACCTTCCAGGAGTTGATGGCTATGGGTGAGGAGGTAAAAATTGTCTCTTCTGTATCCCCCCCAAGGGAATTTGACCGTTTCCTCCCCATCACCGAGGAGTTAGTATGGTTTTTGGGATGGTATCTGGCTAGGGGAATTGTTACTGATAAGACTGATAACGGGGTTGGCTTGTTTATAGAAAAGGAGAAAGAGAATTTCCTTGAAAAACTAGTTGCATCCATTGTAAGGGTTTTTGGCAACACCCCCACTATTACTCCCACTGCTGGGGGGAAGGAATTGTGGTTTAACAATGTCTTGGCGTCTTCCCTTTTAAAGGCATGGGAGATGATTAAACCTCCTGAAGAAAAATCCCTCCCTAATTTAGTCTTTAGCCTTCCCCAAGAGTTACAATACCAGTTTCTCCAGGCTTATTTCCTGGCTAATGGCTTCATTGAAAATACCAGTCTTCGGTTTAACACTCCCTCTCACTGGCTGAAGGAGGGATTATTATATCTTCTCCTGCAGTTGGGTATTATTGCAGACAACTACCCTTCCCCCTGCGGTTATGTTGTCAGCATCAGTGGCAAGTCACAATTGGAAAAATGTCGGCTTATTTGGCAACCCCATCCCCACAGTAAACTGTTACAAGAATATCTGATTTATGGTGACGAGGGGGGAGAAATAGAGTGTATTCCTATTAGTGAAGACTTGATGGGGTTGAGGGTAATTGCCAACCAGGAAACAGACTTAGAGGGAGACTATGTTTATGACTTCTCTGTGAGAGAGGATGAGAATTTTCTTTGTGGCACCGGAGCTGTAGCTTGTCATAATACTGATGCAGATGTAGATGGTGCCCACATACGTACACTCCTGCTAACCTTCTTCTATCGTTACCAGAGGGAATTAGTAGAACAAGGTTACATTTATATTGCTTGTCCGCCGTTGTATAAGATAGAAAGGGGGAAGAATTACTATTACTGTTACAATGAGAGGGAATTGCAAGAAAGGATTGCTTCCTTTGGGCCCAATGCTAATTATACCATTCAGAGATTTAAGGGGTTAGGGGAAATGATGCCGGAACAGTTGTGGGAAACCACCATGAATCCGGAAACTCGTATTTTAAAACGGGTGGAGATTGAAGATGCTGCTGAGGCTGATCGTATTTTTACCATTTTAATGGGAGATCGAGTTGGGCCTCGCAGGGAGTTTATTGAAACCTATGGTCCCAAGTTGAACATTACCGACTTGGATGTATAATCTCCAGTTAGGTTGGGGTAATCTCGCTGGGATGGAGTGTGGGTTAGGGGTTAGTAGGGATAAGGCTTGTCTTCTCCACCCAGGGGAGAATTCTCTCCTCCCTAGGGGTTAGTAGGGGTAAGACTTGTCTTTCTCCTTAGTCAAGAGGCTGTCTATTTGCTTATTATGGCAACAATTCCCAATATTGCCTGTTTCCCGTTGTTTCCTTACATCTCCCCCCCTATTAGTCTGGCGACAATTCCCACCGTTGCCTGTTTCTTGTTATTTCCCCATGTCTTCCCAACACTGGTATAGCTGTCTACCTATCTATTAGCATTTCAAACCCCCCAGCTGTTGGCCGTTTCCTGTTGTTTACCCGTATTTTCCCTCCCCCCAACACAAGAGTCTACCTGTCTATAAGTCTTTCAAAAATTCCTATTAGCTGTTGGCTGTTTTCTGTTATCTCCTCATATCTTTCTATGACGAATTGGCTTATCTGTCGCCACTGTTGACTTTCTTCGGAGATATTTTCCCTGTTGGTTTCCAAAAGGCTTATTAACCCCTCGGTAATGGCGGTGAAGACTTCCTGGCATTTACCCCGCAGTTGGCTGGAGTCACTCTCATACAATTCTAGCAGGGAGTTGGCGGTGTCTTTTATGTTTTCTAGATACTCTTCAGCCTCTGCCTGAATCCCACCCGCCATTGTTGTCAGTTTTTGGATTGTTTCCTCCTGTTGACTATCTAGAAAATTCAATATTCTTCCCTCACAAATCTCCTCTAACTCTTCTCGACTTTTCTCCACCTCCTCCCTACAATTTTCTATAGCCGGCAGGAGGGTATCTGCCAGCAGTTGTGTTAGGTTATTGAGATGGTTTTCCAGGGAAGGTTTAACTTCTTCTACTGTGTCATTCAAATCCGTCATTGCCTCTTGCAACCCTTGGAGATGGCTATTGATGAAGTCGGTGGTAGCAGCCATCTTTTGGATAAGATTAGTGGTTTCTTCTTTTCTCTGTTTGCCAATGAGTTGTATTTCCTGGAAGAAGTAGTCAATTTTGGCTTCTAGGTTATTTAAAAAAGCCATCATCTCCTCCACTTCCCCCTCGAAGTCACTGGCTATCCCGTCTATTTCTGCCACTAAAGACTCTGTTACAGCCAGAAGGGAAAAATTTTCCGCCGCCGCATCCCTACATTCCTCTAACAACTCCTCCAAGTCATCCATTTGGCTTTCAATTTCTTGCCTTTCCCTCTCAAAGTCTAACAAGTTTTGCCGCACAATATTAACAACATCTACTAGTGTTATCATGGCATTATTCTCCTGTTTTACAAGGTGAGGTATGGATAGGAGGTTAGAAAATGGTGATATGAAAAGAGGCTTCTCTCTATTGGTTTCGTTGAGGGTTTATCTTCCCTCCACTCACTGGGTGGGGTTATATGTTTAAGGATTCTTTAGCCTTTTCCAAGTCGGTGATAAGTTGTCTGATAGAAGGGAGGAGGAATTCTAATTCTTTGGCGGTTTGGTAAAAAGACTGATGACAATTTTCAACCTCTTGGTGGGATTCTTCCAGACTTAGTAGTTGGGATATACTGTCTGCAAAGTCATCCACCGTGTTTTTGACTGACTCTTGGAGGGAGGAGACTATTTGTTGGTTTTCTTCTCTCAATTGTTGGATTGTGTTTTCCATCTCCCCCAAACTGTCTTCTATTTCTTCTTCTAGATTTTCTTGGATTTGGTTTATAGTTTGAAATATTTCCTCTTCCAGGGAAAAGTCAATAACCTCTTGGAGTTGTTGAATCCCATCATCAATGGTTTGAAAGTGGGATTGAGTAGCTTGTTGGAAGACGAGTATTTCCTGTTGAAGGGTTTCAGTTTCCCCTTGGATTTTTTGCCAAGCTAACCTTAGCCGGTTATAGTTGTTTTCTACTGTCTGCCACAATTGGTTGAATACCCCTAGGATTTCGTCTAACAGTTGTAGGTGTTGACTGTGAATAGTCTGTAGTTGGTTTTCAAATCGCTGAAAGTATTGGTTAACACTATTGATGAGAGGTGACATCTCCTCTTGTTGTTTAGCCATCATACCATCAAGTCTTTTTAGCTTCCCGGCTACCGTTACTATTTTTTGTTGAAGGGGGGTTTGTAATTGGTTTATCCTCTGTGGCAGGGTGTTGAGTTTTTCCTGAAAAAGCTGAAGAAGTTTAAAAATTTCCGCCTGTTTCAACTTGTTGTCTTCACTAATTTGATGGATTTGCTGTTGAATAGCAGCTAGTCTTTTTGTCATCTCCTCTAAATCAAGAGGGAGTTGTCGTCGAGACTGAGAAAGATACTGTAAGAGGGTGATTAGTGTTTCCGTTGTCATCTTTTTCCACCTCCCGTATATGGATTCAGGCGAATTCTATCCCCTAGAGGTTGACACCGTCTAGTTGTTGATTCATACTCTTGGCAATCTCACTGGCATATACCAAATTTTCGCTGATTTCTGTTAACTGTCTAAAGCAAGAGGCAACCTCTTGGATTTGCCTCCTGTTTTCCTCTTGTTGTTGCAGTGTTTCAGTTAGTTTGTCTATTGGAAAATTGTCTTCTATGTTGGTATAGTTAGCGTCTTCTACTAGGTTTTCTAAGTTTTCTATCAAGGAGGAGGTAGTTGTCTGGAATTGAAGCTGCCACTGGCTATTACTATCAATAAACCGATTGGTGGTGGCGGTTATTCCGTCATGGATTTGTTGGCAACTTTCTTCTATTTTACTGGTGGTGTCGGCAATACAATTGGCTATCTCTTCTGCCATTTGTTTTATGGCTGATTCCCCCTGATGGATTGTTTGTATCAGATTATTGATATTTTCTTCAGTCTCCTCTTTCTGTGTTTCCATTTGGATGTCAATATCCTCTAACAGTTGTGGGAAAAAAGAGAAAGACTGTTGGAGATTTTCCATCACCTCTGTCAGTTTTGCCTCCGGGTTGACATTGTCGTCTTTGGCATCTTGTTGTTGTAGAAGTTGACGGATAATATATATGATTCTGTCTAGGTTGTCTTGGAAAAACTGTTGCTGGGAATTCATCTGACTGATTGCCTCCCCTACTGTGTTGGTGGCTTCTTCCTCAACTTCTATAAGAGTCTGAGACAACTGTTGGAGAGTCTGGTGGGATTCTTGGAATTGTTGTAGAGTTTCTTCTTCTCCACTGTCAATGGCTGCCTCCGAAGATGCCGCCTTGTCGCTTAAATCCTGGCTGAGACTATCCAATTGTTTCCCACTTTCTTCTAATTCCTCGGCTTTAGAATCTGATTTTTCTATCAAATCAGCTATAGCCTTTTCCAACTGTTCCAGTTTAGCACCAATTTCTTCTATTTTCTGTAGGGCATTTTGGATATTTTCTGCCATTTCCTCAGTGGTGGGGGTTGTTTTGTCTTTGTCATCCCCGCCGCCTTTTACTGGTGGTTTACCAAAGGGGGGTTTATGATTATCAACGCCTACATCTCCCTTTTCCGACTTGCCTTGGGGGTGGGAAGTTTTATCTTTGTCATCTTGTTTTTCTGACTTGCCTACTGGAAAGGGGGATTGATTTTCTGTTTCTCTCCCCTCTTGTGACTTTCTCACTCTATCACCGTCAGTATCCCTAGTGTCTTCTTGACTATTTCTACCCCTCCCTTCAACACCAACATTACTGGTTTTATCTCCCCTGTTGTCATCGGTATTTTTGTCTTGTTTGTCTGCCTCGGGAGTGTCAGTGTGGCGGGGAGTCTCGGTTAGTTTTATGTTTTCTAGTTTAGCCTGTGCTTGTTTTATTTCTTCGCCAGTGGGGATTTCTCCTTTTGCCACTTTACTGGCCAGTTTACTGATATATTCTCCCACACTTTGTAATGAAGCACCTTCCTTTCCCTGTAATTGTTTTGCCAATGCCAATAAATCCTGACTATTTGCTTGTAGTTTTTGGGCAACATCTGCCAGAGTTTGGTTATCGTCGGCGGCTTTGCCTTTTAATCCCATCCCCAGGATACTGCCTAACACCCCCAAACCCGCTACACTGGAGGCTACTATTTTTTTGGCTTTCTCGGTAATGTCCATAATTTTCTCCCCTGTGGCTATTCTATGGATTTGACTGTTTCTAAACTATCTTGACAAACACTATTTATTTCCCTAAGCATTTCCCCATTATCTCTAAGAGAATTTGTTACCGCCTCCAGATTAGTGGTTAGGTTTTCACAGTGATATTCTACTTTTTCCCTGAGGGAATCCATTAGATTTTTACTTGCCTCCAATCTAGAGAGTAATTCTGCCAATATTTCTGTGTTTAGATGATTTTGGATTTCCGTTGCCGCTTTTTGGTTTTGTTGTTTTACTGTCTCCCTCAATTGTTTATGTTTGTTGCTAAGGGTTATTCTGAGGGTTTTTGTTTTCTCTCTCAACTGTCTTTCACTGTTTTGCCAATGACGGGTGAATTCTTTTAGGGTTTCCCGCAAGCTGGCGGGGGTAGCCATTAAAGTCTTCTCCCAATTTTTACCTCTCTCTATGGTAGTCTCTGCCTGACTTTCCACTGCTTCTTTAAACTCCTCTAATTCCTGTTGGATGTCTTTAATCTTCCTCCCCCAGGAAATAAGGGAGTTAGCCAAATTTCCTCCAGAATCTTCTACTTGCCTCTCTGTTTCCTCCATTTTTTGTCTAAAGTATTCACTGTTTTCTTCATAGGATTTTATAATTTTTTCTGTGTTTTCTCCCAGGGAAATAACCGCCTCTTTTAGCTGATTTATACTGAGGGTGTATTGTCTTTTTTCTTCTTTCAATTTGTCGGCTAAACGGAGGAGTTTCCGGGATAATTGGCTAGTTGTATTGGCGTTGTTTTCCTCCAGTTGATTAATACTATCCCTCAGCTGTTGAATGAATTTTTTGATAGCAGAGAGGGAATCAAGGGAGAGGTTGATTTGATTGCCTAACGCCTCAATTCTGGAAATCAATTCGTCGATGAGTAGGTTGAGAGTCTTCATGGTGACTGCCTTCAGGAAGAATAACCCCCGGCGGGGGGGGAGGAGAAAACTAAATACCAACTCGGCTTAACAATTTGCTGACTTCCTCAAAGATACCAATGGCACTTTTTAGTCCTATATTAGTAGTATCCATGGCAGTAATCAGAGTATCAGTGGTGGTGTCAACGGTATTGCCGAGATTGGTGACGGCTTCGCTAAGGGTAGTCAAAGCGTTTTCAATATCCCTGGCGGTGGAGACTAAGTCGTCAAAGAGGTTATTAATTTCATCGGTAAACCCCTCTAGGGTGGAAGTGGCTTCTTCTTGGGTGTGTTCTGCTTGTTGTTCTGCTGAAGTACGAATTTGGTCTGTTAATTCTTGGATTTTACTGCTAAACTGGGAAGTCAGACTGTCCAATTGGGAAAGGGCGTCTTGGGCGATTTTTTGTTGGGTTTCTTCGGTTTTGCTTTCCAAAAGTTGTTGATTGTCGTTGATGGCATTCTGGAAGTCGTTTTCCAGTTTCTCCTGTTGCAGGTTTAAGGTATCATCCAAATCCTGTTTAATGTCTTCCACTTTGGCTTTAAAGGATTCCAAAGCCTGTTTAATGGTGTTAAATACTTCCTCTAATTCGGAAGACTTGGTTTCATTGTCTTGTTGGAGGGAGTTTATTTCATTTTTCGCCTCTTCTACGTTGTTACTGGCTTCTTGTTTAAGGGATTCCACACTGCTTTGGAGATTAACTAATCCCTGTTTTAGACTTTCGGTTTGAGAATCCAATTCCTGCCTGGCGGCGGAAATTTTGTCTAGTAAAGCTTGTGCGCGATTTGAGAGAGTTTCCCAATTTTCCTCGAATTGTTGACTGACGGCGGCTAGTTTTTCTCTGGCTTGGGTGAGATTTGCCTCGGCGACGTCGGCGCGATTTAATAATTCTTGTAATTGGGACACGGTTTGGGCTATACTTTGTTCTAAATCTGTAGCCATAGTTTAAACCTCCTTTTCTCGGTGGTAAACAAATCAACCGAAGTCTACACCCATCTTCTCGGCAGCGGATTTGACGCCTTCGATGCCTTCCGATATGGGGTTAATGAAGCCTTCCAATTCATCAATTAAATCCTTGATAACGGAGGTGACACTGCCTGTTTTTTCCTCAGAGTTGGTGATTTTTTGCACCATCTCTTCAATAGAGTCTGTCACCTTATCTACAGCCGAGGATATTAACTGTTGTAATTGTTGCTCAATTTCACTTTGGGCTTTATCCATTAAACCATTAATGCCGCCAGACATGGTAGAGGTGGTGGAGGATAAGACGTTACTGAAGGAGTCACTGATGTTGGTAAATTCCTCTGCCATGGTTTGGATGTCGTTGCTGATGGTTTGTTGGTGTTGGTTAACTTGCTGGCTGAAGTTATCCATTTCCTCCTCCAGGTTGCGGCTAGCCTCTTCCAGTTTCTCCCGGAGGGTTTCCATGGCAGACAATACAGAAGACATGGCTGTCGCCAATTCTTGTTGACTGGCTTTTAAGGTATTTTGGGCTACAGAGAGGGCATTTTGGGCGTTATCCTCCGTTTCTTCCGTGTTATTCTTACCTTCCTCTATATTAGTCTTAAATTCATTCATTTTCGCCACTGCTTCTGTGATGCCAGAGACTAGAAGTTGTTGTGTCTCCTGGAGGAAGGTATTAAAGTCATTAACATCGCCTTCAAAATTATTCACCTCGGTATTGGTTTCCTCCCTGAGGCTGTTAATTTCCTCCTTCATGGCGGCGAGGTTGTCTTTTATCTGTGTCATGATGTCTGCCACTTGTGATTGTTTTTCCTCCACAGTGGCAACCAACTCGTCGGCTTCTGCCTCTACCTCCTCCGCCAGGCTGATGAGATTTTCTAGTCTTTCCGGAAACTGGGTGATTAACTGGGATAACAGATTTAGACTTTCGCTTAATTCACTCATATTTTTCTCCTCCAACTAAACACTAATCCTATAAGCTGCAATTGGCAATCTCCCACATCCCATCTCCTCATCGCCTATATCCCAATCCCCTTACATCTTAAAGACTAAAGGCATCGAGGATGGAGTTGATGGCGGCGAGGGTAGCTTTGGCTGCTACAATACCAGGTATAAGTGGACTAATAGCACCAGTTACTGAAGTGCCCACTGTAGTAACGGTGAAACTTTCTACCATTTGGGATGCCAGGGA
The DNA here is from genome assembly GCA_030549855.1 of Cyanobacteriota bacterium SRBZ.bins.94.201705. GTDB lineage: Bacteria > Cyanobacteriota > Cyanobacteriia > Cyanobacteriales > Cyanobacteriaceae > DVEF01. Next base: position 12,829 of record JAUQQP010000051.1, on the reverse strand, counting down.
GGCTACGGCATTTTCCATGGCTTCTTCAAAGGCTTCTGTTAATTTGTCTTTGAGAGTTTCGCCTGCATTTTCGATTGTGTTATCAAATATTTCCTGGAAGCGCGTTTGTAATTCGTCAGCTAGATTCAGGTTTTCATCGCTGAAGGAGGAGAGTAAGTCTTCAAAGCTACTGGTTAATTCCTCCAGCTGACTAGTGATTTCCGTGAGTTGTTCGCTGGTAAGATTATCACTAAAATCACTCAACACTGATTCCAGGGAGTTTCTGAGGGTTTCCCCCACGTTGGTAGTCACTTCTTCCCATTTTCCTTCGGTTTCCTCTTGGCTGTCGGTGAAGTTGTCTTGCAAGCCGTTGATGTCTTCTATCAGGTTGTTGAAGAATTCCGTGACGGTGTTATTTGTTTCTTGCAACTGACTGGTTAGACTGTTTATCGACTCCAGTAGATTGTTGAAGGTTTCCCCCAATTCCGAGAAGGTGTTTTCTAGGGTTTGTTGTTGGTTGTCTATTTCTGTTTCTACCTCCTCTTTCTTGTCTGCCAGGGATTTTTGTATTTCTTCTATTTTCTGTTGGAATTGGTTTAGGGTTGACTGGAAGGCGTTTAACCCCTGCATGGTTTCATTGGCGTCACCTTCAAACTCCTCTCTGGCATTTTCAAAGTCGTTGTTAGCGTTTTCTAGTATGTTGATTACCTCCTCCTCACACCGACTTAAAGACTCATTAGTTGACTCCAACTGTTGGGTGAAATCCGCCATTTGGTTGTTGGCTAAATCCAAGGCTTTCAGCAATTCTTCTAACTTCTCTATTGATTCGTCTATATTTTGTTCCATTACTTGAGTTTCAGCCATAATTCATACCTCCTTACTGGTTAGTTTTTTCTAGCCTAAAACGTCTTGAATCATATCAAGTACTGGCTTAATTTCATCAATTAAATCTGTAATTTCATCCACCTTGTCTAGGACTTCCCCAATGCCACTATCTAGCAAGTCGCCTGCCTCCTCGCCGGCTTCTTGGAGAAACCCCATTGCTTCTTTTAATCCTTCACTATTTCCAGTGATTTCTCCCAACAATTCTTCGGTAAATTTGGTGGCCAAATTGCTGAGTAAATCTGTAGTTTGGGAGGAGAGATTGTCTGTCAGTGAATTCACTCCTTGTGAGGCTTGTTGTTGGACATCTTCAAACTCATTTTGGAGGGATTCCAGTCTATTGCTTAATTCCTCAACCAAGTCGTCTAATCGTTGTGATAACTCCTCCGTTTTGTTTTGGAAACTTTCCTTGGCATTATCCACATTGGTGTTTAACTCGTCAATTTTGTTTTTGGTATTCTCCTGTTGATTTTCGATTTCCCCCTCAAATTCTTCTAGTTGTTGGTTGTATTCCTCAAACTTGGACTTACTTTCTTCAGTGCGATTTTGAATTTCCTGGGCAATTTCTCCTTTTTTCTGGATTAACTCTTCTAGTCTCTGCTGAAATTCCTCTACCGCTTGGTTAATTCCCTCGCCTACTTCATCAATTTTATTTTCAAATTCTCCCATTACATTGCGGGCATTTTCCAATTCATTTTCTAAGTTGGATTCTGCTTCTTCTATTTCCGCAATAATCGCCTCCCATTTTGCTTTTGATTCCTCGCCGGATTTGGATAATTTTTCGGCGATTTCCGTGGCTTTGTTTACTATTTTTTCCACTTGCTCAAAAGCCTTCTCCCCCTCATTTATCAAGGCTTGTGCCCTTTCGTCCACCTGTTCTATTAGGGCATTTATTTCTGCTGTCGCCATACAAAACCCCCCAATTATTCAGACGTTGAAGGATAAAATATGTGGTAACAATTCTCAGCAAAATCCATTTTTTTTAGATAGGCAGTAAATTCCATTTACTCCCTTTATCCTCTAGTTAATCCATAGGTTGGCCCCCTTGTGATTATGCAGGCTTTGTGTTTTTAAAGTGTAAAATTTTCCCGCCGGGAGGAACTCTTGCACCATGGTACCCATTGTACACCTATTAAAAATTGGTAGGATTAGAATTTAATAAAACTGTAACATTTGGTTGATTTTTCTATACAATCGGGTATAGAGTGGAAAAAACCTGTTTATGCTATCTGTGCGTAAATTATTGGGGGTATTGGGAATAGGCAGTCTGTTATTGGGAGTATGGTGGGGGGATAATACTATCTTGGCACAAACAGGGACAACCAAAAAGGTAATAGTGGCAACAAAAATATTCCCTCCACTGGTGTTTGAAGAGAAGGGGAAGTATACGGGTTTTAGCATCGATTTGTGGGAGGCAGTGGCTAAACAGTTGAATTGGGAATGGGAGATTTATGGGGAAAAGACAGTGGATGATTTACTGTCTGCGGTGGAGGGGGGAATCGCGGATGTGGCTATAGCCGGGGTTACTATTACCGCTGAAAGGGATAAGAGGGTGGATTTTTCCTACCCCTATTTTGAGTCAGGATTGCAGATTCTGGTGTCAACCAGGGGGATTTTGCCGGTAAAAAATCTTGTTTCTTTTATTTTCTCCCCCTTATTATGGACTACCATTGCCATTGTGCTTGTTTCTACTTTCATAGCCGCTAATGTGGTATGGTGGCTGGAAAGGGAAAAAAATGCAGAGATGTTCCCCAGGGATTATAATAGGGGGATTGTGGAGTCCCTTTGGTGGGCAGTAGTTACCCTAGTTACTGTAGGCTACGGAGATAAAACCCCTAAAAGTATCCCGGGTAGAATTGTAGCCACCATTTGGATGTTTAGTAGTGTCTTGTTGATTTCTTACTTTACAGCCTCTATTACCTCCATTTTGACTGTACAACAATTGAGTGGTAACATTGGCTCTTTGGAGGATTTTGGTGATAAACTAATAGGCACAGTAGCCAATACCTTTGCTGCTGATTATTTAAAATCCCAAAAGGCTAATTTGTTGTTGTTTGAAAACATAAACGAGGCTATAGCAGCCTTGCAACAAGGGAAGGTTAGGGCGGTGGTTTATGATGCTCCTGTCCTCCGTCATTATGCTATAACTAAGGGTAGGAGTAGAGTCAGGGTGGTGGGGGGGGTGTTTGCCAGACAGAGTTATGGTATTGTCTTCAGACAGGATAGTCCATACCGGGAGTTGGTTAATCGGGCATTATTAACTATACAGGAAGATGGCACCTATGAGCGTATTTATCAGAAGTGGTTTGGGGCACAATAGTGATATTCTTAAGGGATTCTAGTAGATATGGATAATAGTCATCCTGTCGTTGCCGGAGAGTATGAGGTTTTGGAGTTGTTAGAATGCCTTGACGGGGAGAGGTTTTATCTGACAAGAAAAATCGGCAACAATAGAAGGTATCTGGTGGATGAAGTTGAATTTGCCAGTCACAACCAAGAGGAAATAGAGGCTATCCAGAAAAGAGTTGATTTGCTGGGTTTAATAGACAGACAAAACAAGGAAAACAGGTTTTTTAGAATATCTGAGACGAAGAAGACTGCCGACGGCATTTTTGTGGTTTACCCTGTTGTGGAGGGAGAAAGTTTACGACAAAGGCTAAACAACAATCAACTTTGGACAGAAAAGGAAGCCATTAGAAGTTTTAAATATCTATTAGAGAGTTTAGCTTATCTTCATGGCCACGGCTTTATCCATTCCCTTATCAAGCCTCAACACATCTTCGTGGCGGCAACGGGGGATTTGTTGTTTAGCAACTACGGGAGAATATCTGTGGAAAAGTCTGGCTTGGCGGCAACTATCACCCTGGAGGATAAGTTATTTATCCCCCCAGAGACAATTAGAGGCAAATCTTGTTTTGCCAGTGATATTTATGCCTTAGCAATGGTAATCATTTCTCTAGTAACTGGCAAGGATATACTAAATGCGGAATACGATGAAGGCGGAAAATTACAGTGGGAAAAACTGGGCAATTATAGTCCTACTTTTGTTTCTATTTTAAATGGTTGCATTGCTCCTCTTTCTCGCCGTTACCAAAGGGTAGAGGAGGTTTTGGCAGACATCCATAGCAGTTTTGCTGATAGCAATGCCGATGGGGATTCTGGCAGCAAGATGAATAATCCGTCGCCAGAATACACCCCCACAGAGTTGATTGATTTTGAGGCGGAAAAAAGGGAAACACCTTCACCCCCCTCCACACCAACCTCAGACACTCAGTTGATAGAATTGCCGACAAGCCAAACAATCCCCCCAACTACACCAGAAACCAAGCCTATAGAATCCTCAAACCAGAGAATATCACAGGGAAAGGGAAATACTGTAGACATTCCCCCTACTCTCATCTTCTCACCTCAAGAGGCTGCTGAAAAGTCCCCTCATCAAACTAGTACTTTTGTATCTCGCCAAGGAAAATCCGTCGCTGACAATCAATTCCCAACCACTCGTCTTATTCCGCCAGACAGTGGCAAAAAGTTGCTATGGTTTGGTTTGTTTTCCCTTATCACAGTGGCTATTATTTCCCTTATCAGCAACTATCTATACCAGAAAAAAGTAGAAGCTATTATAGAGGAGATAAACCAGCTTTATGACAAGAAGGAATTTGATGAGTGTAGGATTTTGCTTAATTCAGAAAGGGTAGATTCCCTACCGGTGGCAGACACAATAAGGGAACAATTTTTGGGAAGATGTTTACTGGGTTTGGCGCAGGAAAAAGCTGACAAAAACCAACTAGGAGAAGCTATAAAAATAGCATTAACTGTAGATGAAAAATCCGCCGACTATGAGAAGGCAAAACAGCTTATTGACGAATGGTCAGAACAAATAATATCAGAGGCAGAAACCCTCTGCAATCAACAGGGATATTCGCCCCAGGTTGAAGAAAAATTGGCCCAAATACCAGAGAGTAGCAGCCGCAAGAAGGAGGCATTGAGTTTGGCTAAAACCTGTAATAAGACTAACGGGCAAGATAATGTCATTATGATATGTCCTGGTCCTCTTTGTCCAGAGTAAATAAAACTTAATATTTCCCCTTACAAAATTCGGCTATAATATCCCCGGTAGGAATGAAAATTTTTTGGCCATGGCTGAAGGTATTTATGCTTATTTAAAACCGTTATCTTCTCCCCAGGAAAACAAGTATCTCCTTTCTACGGAGAGGACTAATATAATTGGAAGGGCGCCAGATTGTCAAGTGGTTTTGAATGCAGAGGAATTTATTACTGTTTCCCGTCATCATGCCCAAATAGAATTGACTGCAGAATCAGGATGGCAAATTAGTGATAAAGGAAGTCGTAATGGCACTTTTGTTAACGGGGAAAAAATTACGTCTCCTCGGCCATTGAAACGGGGAGATATAATAATGTTGGGATTAAAAGGCCCTGAATTTGTATTTGAAATAGAATATCTAAACCCCACTGTATTAGTTGAGTTAACCCCGGAAGAGGAAAAGAGAGAATCGCAACCGGAGGAAAAACAAGAGAAGACTCTTCAGACTACTCCCCCTACGTCTGGCAAAACTTTTCAGACTACTTTAAAGTCATCGGAGACAACAACAGAATCCCCAACTGCCACTTCTACTAAACCTCCCAGGAAAATAGAGGAAACAAAACCCCCTTTTATTGGGATAAAACTGGAGGATCTACCCAGGATAGATATTACCACAGACAAGACTATTTGGAATCTGTTTTCTTTCCAAGAATTAGCCACCCTAGAAACCGGCATATCGGAGATACAAACAGTGGTTTTTGGGCAACAATCTCAGTTAATAGGCATTGTTGGTAAAACCACAGAAGTGACAATATGGAGTCTGGCTAACAGGGAAAAGATTATCGGTTTTACTGCCCACAGAATAAGTTTAAACGCTTTGGCTTTTAGCGAAGATGGGAGATTTTTAGCCAGCGGTGGGGGAGATAAACTGATAAAAATTTGGCATTTAGAAACGGGGGAAGAAATTCAAAGTATATCAGGCCATAAGTCTGCTATAAACGCCCTTTCTTTTAGCCCAGACGGCACAATAATAGCAAGCAGTGGTGGGGATAAATCTATCAAACTTTGGCGACGGGAAACGGGAGAGGAAATTACCACCCTTTCTGGGCATAAACTAGTAGTTAATAGTCTGGCTTTCAGCGAAGATGGAAAGTTTTTATACAGCGGCGGCGGAGACAAGTTTATTAAAGTCTGGAATCTGGAGAATAACGGTGAAGAGAAAACCCTAAAATTGGAGGCAAAATCTGCTGTTAGAAGCTTGATTGTCAATGAGGGGAAAAAACAAGCAACCATTCTATTTCAGGATAACAAAGTAAGCATAATATCGACGGAAAACGAACAAGAAGTACACAGCCTCCTCTTCCCAGAAAATATGGGAAGCCTAGTGGCTATTAACAGGGAGGGGAATCTACTGGCAAGCGTGTTACCGGCGGGGAAAATTAGTATCTGGCAGTTGTCCTAGAGGACAAAAGAGGGTACTATGGACAGAATAAAGGAGGACAGTCAGGGTTAGTAGGAGTAGGGTTGGGGCTTGTCTCCCCTCCCGGAGGATTGGGGGTGTCTGGTTGTTTTGTTGGGGGTGTGGAGGGGGGAGTGGCTGTGGAGATAACAGGCGCCTTTTTCAGGTAGTCTTCCACATCTAAGAATACACCAGAACCACGCACCAGACTTCTCCCTCCTACTGGATTGGCAGCCACAAACAAATTCTGCAATACCTCCTTGGGGTTATCCTTGCTTTCTAGGGTGATGAGTAAACCATCCGGTAGACACTGCCATCCACCCGGTTTCTTCTCTCCAACGCAAATCACCGGCTGATTGTTAATCCGGCCAGTGGTGATGTAACGTAGTTTCCCTTCATCGGAAAACTTTTGAAATCTCTGTGTAACCTCTTCACACCTCTTTTGGGGAGTCCAACCGGAACTCCTAAAATAGTCGCTTTGCCATACAATAAGAGCTATCCTCCCCCTAGGAGTATCCACGACGGTGGTGGGTTTATTTTCATGCATGGTACAGGTATACTTGTTACGGGGGGGAGATTGTGCCGTGGCATCCCTGTGGCTTGCCATAAAGACAAGGGGGATTAGGGAGAATACAAACGTCCAAAGCCGGCGGTTTTTCATGTGTCTGTCTCCTTGGCCAATAGCCCTATAGGGTTATAGTGATAAACTGGGGAATTTATGCCGGGGGGTTTAAAAACTGTAGTTGACACTAAAATGGAAGCCATCGTCTTGAATATTGTTCCCACGATCCCTTAAATTAATAAGAGGCGGGGCAATGTCCAATCGCAGGTTTAAATTGCGGCTAGGCTGCCAAATCATCCCTAACCCCAAGGCGGCTATGAATCTCTGGTCTGGTAGTGTGTTTGGATTACCCCGTACATTCCACACGGAGCCCATGTTAAAAAAAGGCGCCAGCTGGAAGGAAGGCTCTAAATTTTCATCCCTAGCTAGGGTTATCCTGTCTTCTATGAGAAAACGAAAACCATTATCACCAGCCCTGATATTTTGACGATAACCCCTCACGGAATCCCCCCCACCAATCACGAACTGTTCTGAGGTTAGAAGGGGATCGAAGGCTATTTGTATATCCCCCTGAATTATTAATATATTATCAGGAGAAAGGACTTGGACTCGCTGGACTTGTCCCAACCAGGCTACGAAGAAACCATCCGGGGCATCCGGTATGACGGCTTTTGTAGCACCGAATATCCCTGTTCCCACACGGATTTGGGAGCGTAAACCCCAGGCGCCTGTTTTCTCCCGTAATACATAGTCCTGGCCAAAGGTGAGGACACTAGTCTCGCTAATACCATTCTTATCAGGCCCGATGCCAAAGGGGGTAGGCCCGAAGAAGGTAAAGGTTTGCCCGTGACGGTAGCTCAAACCCACCGAGAGGGCTAATTCTTCCCGGGGTGTGCGAATGACGGGTTGGCGCCAGTTTATTTCATAGTACTGGGTTTCGCCGCGAATGTCAAGGGGTCTGAAGGGGCCTTCTACGATTTTATTTTCTTGTATGGATACCCGGGCGTTGATTCTGCCGTCCATGGGGTTTATTGGCACGCTATAATTGACGTCAACGCTATAGGTGCCTGTCCAGTCTTCTATCCGGGGTTGATAGGAAATAGAGAAGGTATCGCCTAAGCCTAGGGGGTTGCGGTAACCCAGTCCGAAATTCATCCCTACATCGCCTACACTGGGGGGGGAGTTGTTGTTGACGCCTATATTGCCAAACAGTGGTGGTGCGGGGGTTACTTTTACCTCCAAGATGCTGCTTCTTTCCCTACTGCCTGGTTTCAGGGTTGCCTGTATTTTTTGGATGAGAGGGTCAGCTTTTAACAATCTTAATTGGTCTTCTAGTTTACCAGAATTAAAGGGGGATATGGTGCCCAAAGATACCCTCTCCCTCACGTAATTTTCCAGACGCCCCCCTCCTTCTATTTCTATTGCTTCTATCTCTCCTTCGTATACCTGAATTATTGCTACATCTCCCCGAATTTCCTCCAAAACAGCCCTAGTAGTTATATACCCCTCATTCAGATATATTTGGGTGATTTTGTTAGCTATCTCCTCCAATTCTTCCCCGCTTAAACTCCTGTTTTCGTATTCAGAAACCAGGGAATTTATTTCCGTCTGGAATATAGTGTTGCCCTTGACTTCTATCTTTTTTATCCTCAAGTTTTGGCTTATAAAATCCGCCAATTTTTTTTCAGATGATGAATCCTTATTATTAGCCAAAGCCCTATTAGAAAATAACAGGGATACTCCCAGGCTGAAACAAAGAAACAAAGTACCGATTTCCAACTTTCTTTTCATGGAAATTTCTGGTTTTATCTCCTAGTGAAATTATAATATGAAGGGTTTATTTTGTAACAAGAAAAAAGGGGAAGACTAAAACCCCCCAGAAATAGCGATTTACCAGGGATTACCAATCATAGTAAAAGGCGCCCAATAAAAGGGATGAGACAAGTCTTCGGGAATAAGTGCCTCTTCTGGCAAGCCTTCCAGGGGTATTTGTAATTGGGGGGTAATAATCTTCTTGCCATCTTCTGTCTTACGTACTTTCCCCTTCAACAGGGCTAATTGGGCTTGACGAAGAGCCTCTGCTTTGGTATTCTGTTGTTTAAGCTGGGCATAAAACTCTGTCATCAGGGCTAAAGTGCCAGTATCGCTTACCTCCCAAACACTACCCATGGCACTTTTCACCCCGGCTTTGACAGCTAAGCCTGCAAATCCTAACTCGGCAATTTCGTCACCAAAGGCAGTTTCACAGGCACTTAATACCATCAATTCTACTAGAGGCTGGTTTAGGGGTAGTATATCAATTTGTTTTAATCCTAAACGGCCATCATACAGTTGAATATAAGCCTCCTCTAACCCGGAAAATTTGCCATGGGTGCCCAAGTGGACGATTTGATGGGGTTTTTCCGTCAAATTCCGCTTAAGATTGTCCAAGGTGAAATTTTCGTCAAGATAGCGTTGATATTCTTCCGTTTTCTCTCCTTCCCAGATTCTCTTGATTGTGGGGATTTCGACTCTGACGGCGGGGAGAGGAGACACATCAGGTTGGGCAAATTGAGATGCCCCCATGGCAAGAAGGTTAGCATTTTTAATGGGGCGATAGCGGTTATCGTTGAGATTGAGACTGGGGGCTAAACCACTACTGTATTTTTCTACCAGAAATTGTTGATTTTGGGAATCATATAATGCCGCCACGGGGAGAAAACGGATTTCTGCCGGTAAGAGAAAGACAAGATTAGAGATTTCCCTCTCTTTTAGTTTCCCTTCTATGGGGGCAATCAACCACTGGTATAATTGGCTAGCATAGGTCTTATAGTCGTCACTATCCACCTCTTGGGCAGTTTCCCACAGCCTGTTGGCAGCTTCTACTACTTCCTTTCTAGTTACTGGTACTACAATTCTTACCGGCTCACCGCGGCTGGTTATAATAAGCAAGTCTAGTAAGTCGTCATCTCGGCGTTGGAAGTTGACAGTGGGTGTCACATCCACCTTATTTACCCCTATGCGGTTATATTCTTGGGTATTACTAGCCTCCCGACGGGCAAATTCTTCCTCTATATCCCTTGGCTGGTAGCCTCTGGGGGAGAAAGAGACGTAGATAACTGCGGGTTTTTCCGCCGCCTCCTCCTCGATAGCAGTTAGAATCTTCTTCGCCTCGGCAATGGTAGCAATGGGAATGGCAGGTGGCAAGGCAGCAGCCGGGGGAGGACTAATTGTCTCGGGAGGCTGTACAATAGTACCTGGGTCAGTACCGTCTCGGGTATTCAACAGTAGTAGATTTAGGTTGCCAATCCTGGTGGTGAAGAAGTAATCCCCAGGAGGAATAAAGAAATTGGTATTAGTAATAATGCCGGCAGTGCCGTTTCTGCTAGGATTGCCTATGGTAAAGGGGAGACGAGAGGATAATCCAAATCCCCCGGGGAATAAGTCAATAGTCACACTACCCCCTCCGCTGGCATCGATACTAACCCCCTGACGAGTAAACCCAGTCACCCGGAAGTTACCCGGGGTTGAGACTTGGATATTTCCTCCCCCTCTCCCACTACTACTGGATATGCTAGTTACCTGAATGTCTCCACTGCTGGTAAGGCTTATATCCCCTCCACCACTAATGATATTACCACCAGTAATAGTATTAGCGCCACTGGCATTAAGGTTTACATCGCCGCCGCCAGTAGTTATATCCCCCACCCTGATACTATTGGCCTTGATGTTTACACTTGTGCCACTCCCAGTAATATTTCTGGCGAAAAATACCCCCCCGGCGGTGAAATCCACACTGTTTTGTAGGCTTATATTGCTATCTATTTGCTGATTTTCCGTCGTACTTATAGTATCCGTTGCTACAACAAAATTACTCCCTGTGACAGACAGACTTCCTAGTAGGTTAACCCTTCCCCCGGCAAACACACTATCAGAATTGAGGGTTAGGTTTCCGACGCCAGTCACATCTCCCAGTAGTCGGATGGAAGAGTTGCTGGTAAGGGTTACATCATCCCCTAGTAGCAAGTTAGTATTATAATTTTGGTCACCGGTAGTGCGGATGAGGGGGGTGTTAACAGTGGTGGTGGGAGAAGAGACAGTAAGACTTGCCAACCCCGCTATTTCTCCCATTTCTCCCCCTAGGTTTAACTGACTGGTAGCATTGAGGGTTAGACTAGAGGCATTAGCATTTCCCCTGTTGGCGATTCCTTGGAGGATACTGGTGACTATTTGTGAGGGGGTTAGTTGATTTATTGCCCCTGGTAGGCTTAAATCAAAGGAGTCTACTGCCTTTAAGGCAATATTGCTGCCACTATAAATAGTATTGTCGTCCAAAAAGACTTGACCATTGTATTGCTGACTGCCACTGGTAATGACTCTGGAGGTATTCAAAAAGGGTTGATATTCTGGGGGGATATTGCCTGGCAGAGGTTGTTGCAATACTCCCAGATTGGTGAGAAGAAGATTCCCTGTTACTGTCACAGATTCCCCTAAGATATTGCCTACCACCAGGGTATTGTTAGCGGAGATGTCTATTCCCCCCCCTCTTCCTATTACTAAGCCTCCCTGGTTAATTTCTGTTACTATAGTCCCTACTGCTATATTTTCTCCTGTTAGACTTACCCTTCCCGATTGACTTTGACCTACTGTGCCTATAGGGCCTAATACTAGATTACCATTACTTTGAATAGACACATTGCCCCCTTGAGGCACAATGGTGGTGGGGGTGGGATTGCTGGTGGTAATCACCCCGTCTACTATCACATCTCCAGAGGCGTTGATAGTTACATCCCCTCCCCTGTTTCCCCTGGCAGTATTGATGGCATCTGTTATATCCCCACTGGTAGGTGCAGTTATCCTTACCCCACCGCTAGCATTAATAGTAAGAGACACCCCCTCACTGGCACTGTTTGCCACTTTTATGTTACCATCCAAGACAAAATCCCTTGTGTTGATAACCGTATCCTTTGCCAGGTATAGGGTGTTGCTGGTAAGGGTGTAAGATTGACTGCCTGTAGTGCGGATGGAAGGGGCATTTGCCTCCAAGCCACTCCTGCTGATATTTAAAAATATGTCCCTTGCTATATTTTCCAGGTTGTTCAACCCCACTGTTGCCCCTATCCTCCCATTGTAACGAATACTTTCCAATGCCACTACTGTTAGACTATAGGGGGTGTTAGCCGAGTCTATACTGCCATTAAAGGTGATATTCCCGCCAGTCAAAGACGCATCTCCTGTCAGCAACAGGTTGGTATTATAATCCTGATTGCCGTTGGTGTTAATGTCTCCCCTCAGGTTGGTATTGGCAGCATTTACGGTGAGACTGGAGGCGGCTATGTCTCCCCCAATGGAGATGCTTCCTGGCGATAAGAGAGACAGAGTTACACTGCCAACATTGTTAATAGTTTGATTCAGGTTAAGGGTGTTGCTGCCAGTTATCTGTAAGGGAGAGTCTAACCCGTTTTCCACAGCTACATTCAGATTCTCCGTGTTTATGGCTATCCCCCCCCTTGCCAGGAATCTGGCCGTCGATGGTAAACTAGAACCGGGGTTTATATTCCTGGCATTGAGAGTCACCCTGCCACTGTTATTTGTATTGCTAAAACTGCGGAAGGAGATACTAGAGGGTAGAGATATATTCCCGTTTCTTGCTTCTAGGGTTATATTACCAGCCTGTCCATTAGGTGTGGAGGTGTTAATATCTCCCTGGGAGATGGTAATTGAGCCATTTTCACTGGTTACAGATACACTACCTGCATTCCCACTCCTGCCTTCTTGGGGTATAAATCCGCCTAGACTTACCCTTTCCCCACCACTCACAGGAAAGCTACCCCCAATAGTTACATTTCCTCTGGCATTGATATTGATGTTGCCGCCATTAACCCCCTCCGGTGGCACTGTGTCTATTGCCCCTACTGTTATATTA
>JAUQQP010000007.1 GCA_030549855.1 Cyanobacteriota bacterium SRBZ.bins.94.201705 | reverse complement strand
CCTACCAGTAGCGGAACTAAACCAGAGGGCTATTTTACTACAATTAGGGTTACTGGGCAAACGCAACAAAACCATAGTGGCAAAAAACCCTATACTGCCAAAGGTTAATGCCAACATCAAACTCAGGGTTTGCCAGGAAAGTTTCCATCTTGTCTCCATGAGAGGCTTGTTTTGCTTTCTAGGTTACATTACACTGGTGGGAATAAAGTTACTCAGGTAGACAAATTTCAGTTCACCATCAGCCCAAATCTAACTTACAGTGGTGGAACTACATTTTATCATAAAACCTGTCAAAAAGAGTAGCAATTTTCCTAACAAATGGTTTAATAAAGGTGAATATTAGCGGTGAACTTAGATTAGTTTAATTTATCGAATAGGGCTAGGGGAAACCATGCTGCCCAGGGAGTTGCTTATTTTTCGGTATCAAGGAGACAGTGTGATTCCCAAAAGATTACCCCTGGATAAGAAATTTTTAACCCTGGCACAACAACATATCGACTGTTTTCAAAGTTGTGTGGGGCAACCCCAAAAAGAATTAGAAGAGAAACTAGCATTGTTAGAAGGAAATAGCCCCGAATACCGAATAAAAAGAGGACTAAATCATCTGTTGAAAAACCACTTTTCCCGCTTTGAAATTGTTAGCCCCATTAAACCTTCTTATTTACGCCAACTGGTTTTTAGACTAGCCTCCCAACAGCCACCTACTGCTTCGTCTCGCCAGCAGGTAATAGAATCTGTTGCCCATTTTCTTTCCAAAGAATTGAATAGACAAGTTTTGCCAAAAGAAATCGAAGACGGATTATACGCCGACTTGGAGGAGAATAGGATTCTGATAGAATTTTCCCCTCCCTCGCCAGAGACTTTAATCCATCGTTATAATCTTTCCCAGGTACAGGGGATATTTTACCGTGCCAGTCACATCACCCTTCATGCTTACAGAAATGACCCGGGTGAGTATAAATTACTATTCCGCTATATTAAATTTTTCCAACTAATGTCCTATGTGGAGGGAGATGCCGACACTGGTTTTACTATTACCATAGACGGTCCAGCCAGTTTGTTCAACCCCAGTACCCGTTATGGCCTAGCCCTAGCCAAAATGATACCAGCCCTTCTCCATGTGAGCAAGTGGCAACTGACAGCCTCCATCCACCACAAAGACAAAACCAAGAAGACAGAAAGGGTATTCCAATTTTACCTAGACAACAATTGTGGTTTAGTCAGCCACTATCCGAAAAACCAAACCTACGACAGTCTTATAGAAGAATCCTTTGCCAACCAGTGGAAAAAACTCAACACCCCCTGGAGGCTGGAAAGAGAGGTAGAATTAATCCCAATTCCTCCGGGGGTAATGATTCCCGACTTTCGGATTGTGCATCCAGATGGTCGTTATTTTCTGTTAGAAATCATTGGTTATTGGCATCCCCAATATCTCCAAAAGAAATTTTATCAAATCCGAAGAGCCTCCCAGAAAAACCTATTAATTGCCGTATCAGAGCGGTTAAACTTAGACAAGGCCGGAATAAAAAGCGAAGAATTATTGCCGCAAATTATCTGGTTTAAAAATCAACTTTCTCCCATGCAGGTGTTAGATAGAATAAGGGAATTGGAGGGGGGTACAGGGTTAAGGGGGGACTAGCAATTGATGATTGTTCACTGATATTATTACTTAAAATCCAAGGGGAATTGAGAGGAGATTAGCCATGGATATGAAGATTTTCCGCAACAAATTCCTGTTAGCTATACTGATTGGTTGTCAGAGTTTTATAACAAGTTGCAACCTGTTAGGCACAAACACTGGCAACCAGGGGGGGAATAACACAGCCACCGGTGGGGGGGGATTAAAAATAGGGGCACTAATGCCCGTAACCGGAGACTTATCTTTTATCGGCCAAAACATGCCCAAGGCTGCCCAACTGGCGGTGGAAACAGTAAATGCCTGTGGCGGCGTTAATGGACAACCTGTAACCCTAATTATAGAAGACGACCAAACAGATCCAGTTGCCGGTAGTGCCGCCATGACAAAACTGGCAGAGGTAGACAAAGTGGCGGGGGTAGTAGGTTCATTTGCCAGTAGTGTTTCTGCCGCTGCCCTAGAAATTGCCGTGCGCAACAAGGTAATGATGATTTCCCCGGGTAGTACCAGTCCAGTGTTTACCGAGAGGGCTAAAAAGGGCGATTTTAACGGTTTTTGGGCTCGTACCGCCCCTCCCGACACCTATCAAGCCCGGGCTTTGGCTGCCCTTGCCAAGAAACAGGGTTTTAATAATGTATCTACTGTTGTAATAAACAATGACTATGGGGTAGCCTTTGAAAAGGAATTCGTAGACGCCTTTGAAAAGTTAGGGGGCAAGGTGATCAACAAAGACAAGCCAGTAAGATATGATCCCAAGGCAGTAACCCTAGACAGTGAGGCCAGTGCCGCCTTTGCCAACAAGCCGGAGGCAGTAGCGGCGGTGTTATATGCGGAGACAGGGAGTCTGTTGCTACAAGCCGCCTTCAAACAGGGGTTGACAAAGGGGGTGACGGTTTTACTCACAGACGGGGTATATTCGGAAGACTTTACTAGACAGGTAGGTAAGACGGCGGATGGCACTTCCATTATAGCAGGGGCTTTAGGCACAGTACCCGGGGCTGATGGGAAGGCTTTGGAATACTTCCGGCGTCTATGGGCGGAAAAAACCAATAACACCCCCATAACCGCCTTTGTGCCCCACACTTGGGATGCCACCGTATTACTCATGTTAGCAGCCCAGGCAGCCGGGGAGAACAGCGGCGAGGCCATTAAAAGTAAGATAAGAGAAGTGGCCAATCCGGAGGGGGTGGAGGTATCTGATCCCTGTCAAGCCCTAGAATTGTTGCGCAAGGGAGAGAAAATCAACTATCAGGGGGCCAGTGGTAATGTAGACATAGACGAAAACGGGGATGTAGTAGGGGTGTATGATGTGTGGAAGGTAAAACCTGATGGCAGTTTAGAAATTGTAGACAAGGTGACGCCCAACAAATAGGGGTTTCTCTTGTCTGGGGGGTTTTAATCAATGGCGGAAATGGCGCACACCGGTAAAGACCATGATAACACCCAATTCATTGGCCGCCCGGATAGAATCCTCATCCCGAATGGAGCCTCCGGGTTGAACAATAGCCCTAATACCAGCGGCAGCAGCAGCCCTCACCGAGTCATCAAAGGGGAAAAAGGCATCACTAGCCAGATAAGCCCCTTGGGCGCGGTTGGAAGCCTGTTCCAGAGCGATTTTAACCGCCCCTACACGGTTCATCTGCCCTGCCCCCACCCCCAGGGTAGTAAAGTCCTTACTTACCACAATGGCATTGGATTTGACATGTTTTACCACCCGCCAGGCGAATAGCAATTCTTCTAAATCTTGTGGGGTAGGCTGTTTTTCCGTCACCACCTGCCAGCTGTCGGGGGATTCCATAGCGGTGTCACTATCTTGTACTAAAAAGCCACCGGCAATAGTTTTGATGTCATCCTGATTCCCAGCCGCCAACTGTGGTAGAATTAAAACCCTCAGGTTAGACTTTTTGGCCAAAATCTCTTGTGCCTCAGGGGTGATGGCGGGGGCTACAATACATTCTAGAAAGATTTTTACCATGGCCTCTGCTGTAGGCTTGTCTAGAGTTTGATTTACCGCCACAATTCCCCCAAAGGCAGAGACAGAATCGGCATTATAGGCCTTTTCGTAGGCAGACAAAAGGGTTTGCCCCACAGCCACCCCACAGGGGTTAGTATGTTTTACAATGACTGCCGCGGGGGAAGAAGGAGGGAATTCCGCCACCAAGGCGCGCGCTGCCTCCAAATCCACCAGATTGTTGTAACTTAATTCCTTACCCTGTAGTTGGACAGCCTTTGCCCAACCCGTAGCGACATTCCCCAGCTGATACCAACTGGCCTTCTGATGGGGATTTTCCCCATAACGGAGGGTAGTAATTTTCTTACCTGCTAAACCGTAAAATTTAGCTAACTCTGGCCTTATTCGGGCAAAATAACGACATATAGCCCAATCATAGGCAGCTGTCCTCTCAAAGGCTTCTATTGCCCTAGCTAAACGAAATTCCAGGGTAGTCTTACCTCCATTTTCCCTTAACTGTTGCAGGTATTCCTCATAGGTATCCGGATTGGTGAGGATGGTAACATGTTGGTAATTTTTAGCACTAGCGCGAACCATAGCAGGCCCACCAATATCTATTTGCTCGATGGCCTCTGCTAGGGGACAATTTTCCTGGGCAACAGTCTCTTCAAAGGGGTAGAGATTTACTACTACTAAATCGAAGGGGGCAATTTGATTTTCCTGTAAATCTCGTCGGTGGGATTCCAAATCCAGGTTGGCCAAAATACCTCCATGAATGCGGGGGTGTAGGGTTTTAACTCTTCCGCCTAAAATTTCGGGCGCCCCTGTATACTCGCTAACTAAAGTTACAGGAATTCCCGCCGCCTGGAGAGTTTTGGCTGTGCCACCACTGCTGATTATTTTAAAATTAAACTCCTCTACCAGGGCAGAAGCTAACTCTACTATTCCTCTCTTGTCAGAAACGCTTATTAGGGCTAAACCTGTCATCAGTCCTTCGCTTCTATTATCCCACCTAATTATACTGGAGTAAGGGTCTTTTTTTCCTTTTTGCAGACTATCTTTGGCCAAGAGAAAAAAATAATCTAAATAAAGCTGTTAATTTCAGATTATCCACTGAATTATAATATTTAATTGGGGGAGCCACGGGAAGAGAACAACTAGAATGTTCGCCCTTGCACTAAGTGGCTATCCTTTTCCTGTTGGATTTCCGTCGGACAGTTTCCAGGCTTTCGGGGAAAATATCAATGAACCAACCACAAGAATTCCGTCACCTGCTTGTAATAGAAGATCGCAAGGGTAGAAGAATAGTATTTTTGGAGGAGGGCAACTACACCATTGGTAGAGACTCCCACAACCCCATAATCCTCTACGACTATCAGGTATCCCGCACCCACGCTACCCTGATTCGGAGAATAGAAGAAGACGAAAACGGGGCAGTACACTACTGTTATCGGATTATTGACGGCGATTTGCAGGGAAAAAGAAGCACCAATGGCCTATTTATCAACGGGAGGGCAGTTATTTCCCACGATTTGAAACACGGCGACGTAATCCGGTTTGGCGGCGAGGCCAAGGCCCACTATTATATCATACCAGCTAATGCCGGCATCGATTTGTTTAACCCGGAAAGTTTAGACAAAATTTCTGCTTCCCGTGTCACCCTCAATAGTCAGTCCAGTGAAACAGTTATCAATAAGGAGGAACAAAATAAGGAGGATCAACAAGAATTAATCCGTTTGGCTTCCTTCCCCGAACTTAGCCCTAATCCTATCATTGAAATAGACTGGGAGGGGAATATCACCTACGTCAACCCAGCAGCTAGCCTCAAATTTGAAACCCTATTCGAGGAAAAACTAAAACACCCTATCCTGGCAGGTCTACTAGAGGATTTTAACAGCCGTCAGGGGAATTTGTTTTTGCGGGAAGTAAAAATAGGCAATGAGGTATTTGAACAGTATGTCCACTACCTGTCGGAAAAAAAACTCATTAGGAGTTATATTTACGATTTTACCCAACGAAAACAAGCAGAAGCCCAACTGAGGGAAAGTCAAGCCTTATACCGGGCTATTGTTAGAATGACCAGTGAGGGGATATTCCTGGCCTATGCTGGTAGTCGTCGTCTGGCGGAGGCTAACCCCGCCTTCCTCAATCTCTTGGGCTACAGTCACGAGGAAATCACCAATCTCACCCTCTACAACCTCATTGCCACCGAGTTGACTACCCTTAACCAAGATTTGAGTAAGATTCTAGAAACCAAACAGGATTTACAAACCAAATACCTCTATCGTCGCAAGGATGGGACTTTTGTCAGCTTGGACACCAGTATCAGTCTCATCGCCTATCAAAACAAAGAGATGTTCTGCTTTGTAATAAAAGATAGTTCAAAGGTGGTGCCAGAAGACGAGTATTCCAACTATTATGCCCTTCATGACCCCCTGCTACACATCGCCAACCAGAAACTATTTGAGGAACAACTGCAAATAGCTGTAGCCCAAGCCAGTAGGTACCAGCAGATGATGGGGATGGTAGTAGCAGAAATCCTACACTGGGAGGAATATTGTCAGCACCATCCTCAGTTGAAAGACAATACCCTCAAAAATTTGACCGAGATTATTAAATCCTGTCTGCGACAAGGGGATTTACTAGCCCGATGGGATAATAACAAGTTTATGGCCTTACTACCCCGTCTTCGTGGGCCAAAAGAAGCGGCAGTGGTAGTCAAAAAGATTTCCACCACCGTAGAAGAATACTTACAAAAGGAAGCAGCACAAGACACAGTTAAGTTAGCCCTTAATCTGAGTCTACTCATTTACCCCATCGATGGCAATACCCCCTCCCTCCTCATCAAAAATGCCCTTCTTTCCCTGGAACAAGCCAAAAACAATGTTCCTGCCAACCTGGGCGTCAGCGGCTTCTATCTTAGCCCCAAATCCGCCAGCCTCCTCAAACTGGAGGGATTAATTGGCACTGCCATCAAGGAACAACAATTTTTCCTGTGTTACCAACCCCAGATAAACTGTAATACAAAAGAACTCACCGGTTTGGAAACCCTCCTCAGATGGGAGCATCCAGAATTGGGCAAAGTAACCCCCAGGCACTTCTTGAGACTCACGGAAGAAACGGATTTCATGCTTCCCCTAGGGGTATGGATTTTACAAACGGCTACCCTACAGATGCAAAAATGGCGGGAAGAAAATATACCCCCTGTGCCCCTTGGTGTTAATATCTCTGCCCGTCAATTTTTCCAACCCAACTTCCCCGAAATAGTGCTAAAAATCCTCGAACAAACCGGATTACCCCCCCAATTTTTGGAATTGGAAGTGACAGAAAACTGCCTGCTGCAGGATACAGAATTGGCCTACAAAATCCTCCACCAGTTGGCCAAAGGGGGAATAAGACTGTGTTATGACGGCTTTGGCGTAGGCAACTCCTCCTTAGTATACCTACAAACAGTGCCCTTTAATACTGTTAAAATCAGCCCCTCTGTGATAAGTCAAATAGAAACTAGTCCCCAGTCTCAGGCATTGGTAGAAAGCATGGCCATCTTGTCTAAGGGTTATAAGTTTCGTCTTGTAGCTGTCGGGGTAGAAAAACTAGAACAGGTAGAATTGCTAAGAAAACTGGGTTGTTATCAAATCCAAGGCAATCTTATCACTCGTCCTCTCCCCACCAAAGAGGCTACGGTTTTCCTCCAAAAGGCCGAATATCCTGTGTCCCTTTAAGAATTTATAAGAAACTATAAAGGGAAAAGGCCAACAATTGAGGAAGTTTTGAACCTTTTTTAACTAGAATGATCCTAGAGGAGGAAGGGCGACAGGATGGTGGTCCTATTTATGCCCTCAATGGCCTCCCCGCACACTCCCTCTGTTTCTTCCCCCGGTGGCAGTATGAGTAAGGATTATCCATTTGACGTACAACCCGCAATTCACGTTTTGGTAGTACAAGATGATTGCTCCAGACGCACCATCGTTTTGGATGAAGCTAATTACTCCATAGGTAGAGACCCTCGTAATAAAATTGTCCTATCCTCTAAAAAAGTCTCCCGCTTCCACGCCACCCTCCTCCGACGCACTGATACCAAAAATCGCACCTATTCCTACTGGCTTCTGGATGGCGATTTACAGGGCAATCGTAGCACCAATGGAATCTTTATTAACGACAAAAGGTGTTTGGTACAGGAATTAAAACACGAGGATGTTATTAACTTTGGCCTAGATGTCCAGGCAGTCTACTACATTCTCCATAGTCCAGAACAGCTCCAAATACTACAATCCGGCGATTTTGTCAAGCCCGCAGAGTTAGAAAGCACTAGTTCAGTTGCCCCCGTCGCTGCCAGGCAAAAGAAAGAAATTCTAGAAAAAAGCCCCAGAAAGACGGTGGTAGCTACCGAAGGTTATGTAGAAGAGGCAGGGGTAGCCCTGTCAACAAGCCCCACCCCCAACGTAGACTTGGCTAAATTAGCTTCCTTCCCAGAATTAAGCCCTAATCCCATTTTTGAACTAGACTACCAGGGTAATATCACCTATCTCAACCCCGCTGCCATCAGTAAGTTTCCAGAGTTGAAAAATAACCCTCCTGTTGACAGTCACCCCCTCCTAATGGGACTATTGAGAAATGTTGACGGCACTCAAGGAAAAAATAATAAATTATTCGTTCGAGAAGTTCAAATCAAAGACCAAGTTTTTGAACAATACGTCCATTACCTGCCTGAAAGAAAATTAATTAGAAGTTACATCTTTGAATATACCAAGAGAAAAGCCCTAGAAACTCAGTTACAAGAAACAGAAGAAAGGTATAGACTTTTTATCAGCCAAACTAGGGACGGCATCTTACTAGTAGACGCTCAAAACAAGAAAATCCTGGAGGCAAACCAGGCTATGGCCGACTTATTAGGTTACTCCCTCGAGGAATTATTCTCCCTAAAATTATACGACTTAGTTGACTCAACAACCACCGTTTTGGATAAACAAATCGAGCTAATTTTAAGTGGACCAAAAGAGAAAAATTTTCTAAGAGAATTTGTCTACAAAGGCAAAAACAAACTACCGGTAAATCTGGAGACTAGTGTTTCCTGGCTGAGTTATGGCGACCAAATTCTTATCCTGTTCACAATATATCCCCCTCACAAACAAAATCAGCAACAAACCTACATCCAAAAAGACAGTTTGTATGATTTGGAAACCGGTTTGCCCACCCGACAACTGTTTTTGGAACAATTAAAAACTGCTATAGCCAATAGCCGTCGTCAAAAGGGACTTTTGTCAGTAATCTTTTTGGAATTAGAGATTTTAGAAGAGGGAAGAGATACCCTCAATTATAGTCTCAAATCTAAAGTCTTAGAAGGAGTAGGGAAACGGTTACGCGCCTGTCTGCGAGAAGGAGACGTGGTTTGTCACTGGGAAGGGCCTATTTTCGCCTGCCTTCTCCCCCAAATTAGGACTGCCAGAGACGCCGGCAGAGTAAGCAACCGTCTGTTGGAAGCCCTAAAACCCCCCTTTTTCCTCGACCATCAACATATATACACAAAAGTATTTATTGGTATTGCGGTAAGAGAAAATGAAGAGGAAACCCTCCAGTCTCTAATCCAACAAGCCCAAACTGCCCTACAAAAGAGTAAAGAAGCAGGAGGCAACAACTATAAGTTTGCAGATGTAAGCCGACAGACGGAAATAGACCGTTTCTTGCGCCTGGAAAGACTTTTGAGTTATGCTTTGGAACGTGGCGAGTTTCGTCTGTACTACCAACCTCAGCTTTCTACTGCCCTCAGTGAGATTACAGGGGTTGAAGCCTTGCTTCGGTGGCAGCATCCCGATTTGGGATTGATTAGTGCCGAACAATTTTTACCCATGGCAGAGGAGACTGGTTTAATTGTACCCATCGGCGAATGGGTGATAGAAAATGCCTGTCAACAACGTCGGCTGTGGCAACAGGAAGGCTATTTGCAAAATCAACCCATTTGTATTAACATCTCTAGTCAGCAACTGCAACAACGTAATTTTGTCCAAAAACTACAAGTCATCCTGGAAAAACTGGACTTTCATCCCCAATGGTTAGAGTTAGAAATCCAGGAAGAAACCATAGAAAAAGCCTCAGAAGAGATTGTCTTAACCCTAGAGAAATTGAGAGATTTAGGCGTAAGACTAGCCTTGGACGACTTTGGCACCAGTGATGTCTCCCTCGGCTATCTCAAACGTTTTCCCTTTGCTACTGTTAAAATAGACCGTCCTGTTATCAAAACCATTTTAACACAGCCCCAGGAAAAAGCTCTAGTTAGTGCCATTATGGCTTTTAGCCGCGGTTTGGAAAATGTAAGAGTTATTGCCGAGGGGGTGGAAGATAAAACTCAACTGGAAGAATTAATCAAATTGGGTTGTACTGAAATACAAGGCAATTGGTTAACCCCTCCTCTAAACCCTGAAGAAATGACTGCCTTCCTCCATAGCCATCAACAGGCACAATGAAAGTTCATCTCCCCCACTATTGTTTTTGCTAACCTATAATGGTGTGGGCGCCCGGATTTACAATGTTTCCCCATGGATAATAGCCACTTTTTGCCGCCGGATACAAGTCGTCATCTTTTGATTTTCTTCCCCAGTAAATACCAACAAGAAAACACCATTATTCTCACAGATGGACTCTATTTTATCGGCCGAGACTCTAAAAATTCCATTTTTCTCGATTCCCCTTTCGTCTCTCGATTGCATGCCACTTTGGTGCGACAAGAGTTACCAGAAACTGGCGAGGTAATCTACATTCTCGTTGATGGGGATTTGCGGGGTAAAAGAAGTCAAAATGGCACTTTTGTCAACGGGCAAAAAATAATCCAACACATCCTAAAATCCGGGGATATTCTCGCTTTTGGTTCAGAGGAAAATAAGGCAATTTATAAGAAGGAAATTCTCTTAGAGACTTCTGCTAATAAATCCTCCGAAGATTCTACTGGAAGAAAAATATCCGCCTTCACCAGAGAAAAACTTCAGGATACCCTCATTGTATCCGAACTGAATCTAAAGGAGCGTCTCCACAGTCAAAATGTAGAACACTTGGCTTCCTTTCCTGAACTATCTCCCAATCCTATTTTAGAATTTGACCCCGACGGAAATTTACTTTACTGTAACCCGGCTGCCAGAATTTGTTTTGAAGAAATAGTGGAGAAAAAAAGCCAAGAAAATCCTCTGTTAAAAGATGTTAACCCTCCTGAAAATTTTAATTGTCAACAGAGTCATTTGCTTATAAGAGAAGTAGAGTACAAAGATATGTACTATGAAACGTATATACACTTTTTGTGCCGAGAGAAGGTTATAAGAATTTATGCTTTCGATATAACCGAGAGGAAAAACTACGAAAAACAACTAAAACATCAAGCCCTCCACGACTCCCTTACTGGTTTGCCTAACCGAGACTTTTTCTATCAAAAACTAAGAGAGTATCTCCAACAAGAAGAAGGAAGAGACAAAATCTCCTTGGCGATTTTCTTTATCGACGTAGACAGATTCAAAAATGTCAATGACACCCTCAGTCACACCATAGGAGATAAACTACTACAGCAGCTATCTTACCGTCTGAAAACTGTTCTCCCCACTAACTGTATTTTAGCCCGCTGGGGAGGGGATGAATTTATTATCCTTATGCCAATATACAGTAAAATCTCAGCTCTCTTCCCAGAAAATAATCATCCTGTTAAAAGCCTGGCCGAGGCAATTATTACCAGAATAAAAGAGCCATTCTTCATAGATAAACACAGTATATACGTCACCTGTAGCATTGGGATTTCTGTATATCCTACAGATGGGTCAAATGAGACAACCTTAATTAAAAATGCCGATATAGCCTTGTATCGTGCCAAGCAATTGGGGAGGAATAATTACCAGTTGTATACCAACAAATTAAGTTGGCGAAAGATGTTCCTTTTTGAATTAGAAAATAGCCTATATCAAGCTGTAAATGACAGACAGTTTTTCCTCAGTTATCAACCCCAATTGGATTTAAAAACAAACCGGATTGAAGGGGTGGAAGTATTACTGCGATGGCAACACCCTATTCTGGGGATTGTGTCTCCCAGTCAGTTTATCCCCCTGGCAGAGGAAACAGGATTGATTGTCTCCATTGGCGAATGGGTATTGCAAGAGGCTTGTGGGATAGGGAAAAAATGGCAACAGTCTGGTTATCCCCCTCTTACCCTATCAGTAAACGTGTCGGCTAAACAATTTCAAACCGGGGATTTTGCGGAAAAGGTAAAGACAATACTAGAAACCACTCAATTTCCCCCCGACTATTTGGAATTGGAAATTACAGAATCCATATTGTTGCATGACATAATCCAAACAGAAAAAACCCTTAGCAAATTAGCTGAAATAGGAGTAAAACTGTCCTTGGACGATTTTGGCACTGGTTATTCTTCCTTTGGTTACCTGAAAAAATTCCCCTTTGATTCCATAAAAATAGATAAGTCCTTCGTGGACGGTTTGTGCGATAATAAACAGGATAGGGCACTGGTAGCAGCTATTATTACTCTGGCAAGGGGATATGGGATGAAAGTAGTGGCAGAGGGAGTGGAAACGGAAAGGCAAAAGAGAATTCTAGAAGAATTGGATTGCGATGTGATTCAAGGCTATCTAGTAGGCAAACCGTTAACAGAAGAGGAATTGTTGGCAAAAATCATCAGTGGTTAAAAAGAGGCGAATATGGTAAGTATTATCTTTACAGAAGAATTCCTGGAACACAAGACGGGTTTATATCATCCGGAATGCCCAGAAAGACTGGTGAGTATAGTCAACCGTCTGCGACAAAGTCCGTCTCTAAAACAGGTACGATGGCTAAAACCCACACCGATAGAAACGGGAAGGGCACAGACATGGGTCAATAAATTCCATGATGCGGATTATATCAGAACCGTGGCCCAGTTGGCAAAAAGAGGTGGTGGCCGAATTGACTTAGACACCCCCGTGTCTGCCAAGAGTTATGAGGTAGCCCTGCTGGCGGTGAATGCCTGGCTGGACGGTGTAGACCAGGTACTACAAGCAGGAAACCCATGTTTTGTTCTCGCTCGCCCCCCAGGGCATCATGCAACTCGTAATACAGGCATGGGTTTTTGTCTGTTTTCTAATGCCGCCTTGGCCGCCCATTATGCCCTTACCCTACCAGGAATAAGCCGGGTTGCCATTTTAGACTGGGATGTACACCACGGCAATGGCACCCAGGAAATTGTCCAAACCAACCCCCACATCCGTTTTTGTTCCCTTCACCAGTATCCTTTTTATCCCGGCACCGGTAGCGCTCAAGAAACCGGCATGTACCACAATGTCTTAAATATACCCTTGAAGGCGGGAAGTAGTATAAGAGAATATGAAGATTGTTTTCAAAAACAGGTGATTCCCTTTTTCCAGGAGTTCGCCCCGGATATATTAATTGTTAGTGCGGGGTATGATGCCAATTTCGCTGACCCACTGGCGGGGATGTGCCTTTTTCCGGCAGATTTTGGCCTTTTAACCAGGTATTGTCTGCAAATTACCCGGCGGATAGTGTTTGGCTTGGAGGGGGGTTATGACTTGGAAGCATTGGCAGAGTCGGTGGAGTATACCATTCTCAGTTGTCTCTCTGTTTCCCAGTAGAAGTAATAAACAAAGGAGTGGTTATGGTATTTGCCTCTGTTAACCCGGCTACAGGAGAAGTCATTAAAACCTTTACACCCCTTACGGCAGAAGAGGTGGAGAGGAAACTGGCTTTGGCGGCTGCTTCTTTCCAGTCTTATCGTCTCTCCTCCTTTCAATACCGTCGGGAAAGGCTATATAGGTTGGCAGAGATTTTAAGCCAGGACTGTGACAAATGGGCTAACCTAATTACCCTAGAGATGGGCAAACCCCTCACCCAGGCAAAGGCGGAAATTCAAAAATGCGCCCTAGTTTGTCGTTATTATGCCGACAAGGGGGAGGAGTTTCTTTCTCCCTATGCAGTGGCAACTGATGCCAGCCACAGTTATGTCACCTATCAGCCACTGGGGGTAATTTTGGCAATAATGCCCTGGAATTTTCCCTTTTGGCAGGTGTTTCGCTTTGCCGCACCGGCTTTAATGGCGGGGAATGTGGCCTTACTCAAACATGCTTCTAATGTGCCCCAGTGTAGCCTCGCCATTCAGGAGTTAATGGAAGCCGCTGGTTTTCCCGTGGGGGTATTCCAGTCGTTGTTGATTTCAGCTTCCCAGGTAGGGGGGGTGTTGCGAGACAAGCGAGTAAAGGCGGTTACCCTTACCGGCAGTCTCTCGGCGGGGAGTAAGGTAGCGGCGGTAGCAGGAGAAGAGGTAAAAAAGAGTGTTTTAGAGTTAGGGGGTAGTGATCCCTTTATTGTAATGCCTTCTGCTAACCTACAAGAGGCGGTAGAAGTTGCTACTACGGCGAGAATGCTAAACAGTGGCCAGTCTTGTATAGCTGCCAAACGTTTTATCCTCCATCGTGCCATTGCCGAGGAGTTTTTGGCAAGGCTTACTGAAAGGTATCAACGGCTAAAGGTAGGCAATCCCTTTGAGGAGGATACAGACATTGGGCCACTGGCCACCCCTGCCGTTTTAGCCACCTTAGTACAACAGGTGGAAACTACAGTGGCTATGGGGGCACGGGTGTTAACAGGGGGTAAACCGTTAGAAGGAAAAGGCTACTTCTATCCCCCTACCATTTTAACAGATATTCCCCCCAACTCGCCGGCTACCCGGGAGGAATTTTTTGGCCCAGTGGCCCTTGTTTTTACTGTCAATAGCTTCCAGGAGGCTATAGATTTGGCCAACAGCACGGATTTTGGACTAGGCGCATCCCTTTGGACAAATAACCGGGAGGAGATGGAAATAGCTATCAGGGATATAGAGGCTGGGGCGGTATTTATCAACGGCTTGGTAAAATCTGATCCCCGTTTGCCCTTTGGTGGCATAAAACAGTCTGGTTATGGGAGAGAATTGGGCAGGGAGGGGATACTGGAATTTGTAAACATCAAAACCGTCTGGTGTAAATAACCCCAATCCTCCACCCCTACCCACCGTCAGGCAGCCATTTGGAGAGATTGGGCTAGGGATTCCCAACGGAAAAACCTTTCACCCCCTACTTCCACCACCACCTTGAGACGGGGTTGCTGCCTAGTCAAATCTACCAGGTATTGCTTTTCCTGACGGGAGAAGACAAACCCCTCAATAATCCACAATACCAACCCCTTAGACTGGGGAGGCAGAATTTCCAACTGGTAGCCAACAATAGGGGGGATAAAATAAACATCTCCCACTGCCGCTTCCCTACCAATATTCTTCTTGCCCAGATGAGGGGGGCGTATGCCATGGACATTCATCAAATAGGCGCTTAAGTCTCCTAAACCCCTGGCAGTAAGGTTGTAGGTGTGGTAACCATGTGCCCTCAATCGCCGTTGATAACGCCCTTCAAACCCTCCTTCTAGGGGGGCATATACTGCTAGGGCCCCCTCTTTTTCCAAGTCTCTTATGAAGGCCTTTCCTGTGGTAATTAATGGCATAAAAACAGTTCCCAGATAATAGTGATTACTAGCAAGTATATCCCAAATACCCCCCTAGGACATTTCCAACATGCGTTGAATGGGCAATAGGGCTTTTTCGCGAATAGGAGGGGGTACATCCACCGCCGGGGCACGGTTTTTTAGGGCTAGATATACCTTCTCCAGGGTATTCAGACGCATGTAGGGGCACTCATTACAAGAGCAGTTATTTTCTGCTGGTGCTGGGATAAAGGTTTTCCCTGGTGCCGCCTTTTTCATCTGGTGGATTATCCCTGGCTCTGTAGCAATTATGAACTCTTTTGCCTTACTATCTATGACATATTTAAGTAGTGCAGTTGTAGAGCCAATAAAATCGGCGTGACGCAAAACAGGAGGCTCACATTCGGGGTGGGCAAGGATTTTAGCCTCCGGGTGTTGGACTTTTAGCTGGACGAGTTTCTTTTCGGAGAAGGTTTCATGGACGATACAGCTACCCTCCCATAGGATCATGTCATAACGCCCCGTTTGTTCCATCACATAGCGTCCCAAATTGCGGTCAGGGGCAAATATGATAGGCTGAGTAGGGGGTATCTGTTTGACAATTTTGACGGCATTGGAACTGGTACAGATTATATCACTTAAAGCTTTTACCTCGGCACTGCAGTTAATGTAAGAAATTACCAGGTGGTTGGGGTATTTAGCTTTAAAGGCGGCAAACTCCTCTGCTGGGCAAGAATCGGCAAGGGAACATCCGGCTTGTAAATCTGGTATTAATACTAACTTGTCGGGGTTTAGGATTTTGGCGGTTTCTGCCATGAAATGTACCCCAGCAAACAAAATCACATCCGCCTTGGTTTTCGCCGCCTGTTGGGACAATCCCAGGGAGTCTCCTATATAATCAGCAATGTCTTGGATTTCGCCCTCTTGGTAGTAGTGCGCAAGTATTACGGCGTTTAGCTCTTTCTTTAGTTCGTAAATAGCCTCTACTAAATCTTGGGGAAAAGAGGGGGTAGTTAGCGTAGCCGCAGTAGCAAACACAATCTTCTCTCCACTTTTACTGGTTGTTCAAACGCTACCTATTCTCATTATAGCCACCACCTCTGCCCAGTCATAGGGCTTTGCAAATGTGGTAACCCTGACTCTCCAGCTGTTTATGTTTTTCTTCCACCATCTGTCTCAACTGTTCACTATACTCCTCTACTTTTTGTAATAATTCAGGCTGTTGACAGGCCAAAATTCTGATAGCCAACAAACCCGCATTCTCTGCATTGCCTATGGCTACCGTGGCCACAGGAATACCCCTTGGCATTTGCACTATGGAATAGAGGGAATCCAACCCCTGTAGGTGTTTACTGACAACAGGTACCCCTATTACCGGCAATGGCGTAAGGGAAGCCACCATCCCCGGCAAATGCGCCGCCCCACCCGCACCGGCTATTATCACCTTTATCCCCCTTTTGTGGGCATTTTGGGCATATTCTACCATCCTTTTGGGGGTACGATGGGCAGAAACGATGGCTACCTCGTATTCCACCCCAAATCTCTCACATACGGCAATAGCCTCCTTCATGGTGGGCAAATCCGAATCACTGCCCATAATAATCCCTATCTGGGGATTTCCAGACATAGTCCTCCTTTACTGCAACGTCAACCCCTGGTATTATAACTGGTAAGGGATAATAGGGGAAATATCATGAATTGGAGGGTTGCCCTACTAGGTGTGGGATTGATGGGATTGGCCATGGTGCAAAGATTGGCCGCCTTGGGGGTATCTGTAATAGCATACAACCGTACCGAAGCTAAACTGGCACCCCTCCGCCAACAACAAATCCCTGTAACCACCAATGCCGCTGAGGCAGTTGAGAAAGCCGATGTGGTTATCCTCATGTTGAGTGACAGTGAGGCAATAGGACAGGTTATCCTAAACCCCCCTTTACCCCTCCACAACAAGACTGTCATTCAGATGGGCACTATTTCCCCCACAGAAAGCCAACAACTGGCTACACAAATACAGGCAGTGGGTGGGGATTATCTGGAAGCACCAGTGTTGGGCAGCATCCCCGAGGCGAAAAATGGTACCCTGTTAGTAATGGTGGGGGCAACCCCAAGCCAATTTGACCAATGGCTGCCTTTGTTACGCTGTTTCGGGGAAAACCCTATCCTAGTGGGGGAGGTAGGAAAAGCCGCTGCCTTGAAACTGGCCCTTAATCAGATGATTGCCGGCTTGACTGCTACCTTCTCCCTCAGTCTTGCCTATCTCCAACACCAAGGGGTGGACATAGATACTTTTATGACTATCCTCCGTCAAAGTGCCCTTTATGCCCCCACCTTCGATAAAAAACTTAACCGCCTATGTCACCGTGACTTTGCCAATCCTAACTTCCCTACCAAGCATCTGTTAAAGGATATTCGTCTCTTCCTCTCCTCCTGTGAAAATCTACCCCTTGACACTACTATCCTACAGGCAATAGAAACCGTCGTCCAAAAAACTGTAGAGGCTGGCGAGGGAGACAGTGACTATTCTGCCATTATTAATACCATTAGTAGCCTGCCATAGGCATAGATGTCTTATTCCTGTACAATGGAGTATAAATTATTGCCTGTGATGAAGGAATAGATGTTGTTAACAGAAACTATTAACGGTAAGGCTTTAATCTCCCTTTTTGACTCCGACTCCCCTAATCAAAGACTATTCCCCCTCACCGCTACTGTGAATGATTGTGGGCATCTTGTCATTGGCGGCTGTGATGTGGTTGAGTTGGTGAGGCAGTACGGGACACCTTTGTATATCCTAGATGAGTACACCCTAACAGTGGCGGCTAGGCAGTATCGCGAAGCCTTCCAAAAATACTACCCAGGAGAATCCCAAGTTATTTATGCTTCCAAGGCTTGGTGTTGTCAGGCAATAGTATCTATCCTGGCTAGAGAAAAATTGGGTTTTGATGTGGTTTCTGGAGGGGAATTATATACCACCGTTAAAGCCTTGGAATTGGCAGGTTATAATCTGGAAGACATTAAGTCCAAAATCTACTTCCATGGTAACAACAAGTCTCCGGGAGAATTAGAATTTGCCCTAGACACCGGCTGTAAAATCATTGTAGATAACTGGTGGGAATT
Organism: Cyanobacteriota bacterium SRBZ.bins.94.201705; assembly: GCA_030549855.1. Taxonomy (GTDB): domain Bacteria; phylum Cyanobacteriota; class Cyanobacteriia; order Cyanobacteriales; family Cyanobacteriaceae; genus DVEF01. Next base: position 26,993 of record JAUQQP010000007.1, on the reverse strand, counting down.
GGAAACCCTCGCCCAACTGACAGCTAAAAGACAACAAGATGCTACTATTCTCCTCCGCCTTACCCCTGGTATTGAATGCCATACCCATGAATACATCCGTACTGGCAGCCTTGACAGCAAATTCGGCTTCCATTTGGGTGAATTAGAAGCTGTATACACATTTGTAAAAGAACAAAAGTACTTGAAAGCTATTGGCTTACATGCCCATATTGGCTCACAAATTTTCCAGTTGCAACCCCACCAGGATTTGGCACATATTCTAGCTCAATGGTATCAAAAAGCCCTAGACCATGGTCTGTGTTTGCGGGAAGTGAATGTGGGAGGAGGCTTAGGAATTCGTTATACCCCCGCCGACAATCCCCCCAGTATCCCTCAATGGGTACAAGCCGTTTCTACTTCCGTTGCCTCCGCCTTTAAAGCTAGAGGCTTGTCTCTTCCCAAACTCATTGCTGAACCTGGTCGTTCTATTGTTGCAACTGCCTGTGTTACAGCCTATACGGTAGGGGCGAAAAAGATAATACCGGGTGTAAGGACCTATATTGCGGTAGACGGGGGAATGTCAGATAACCCACGCCCTATCACCTATCAATCCCTATATCAAATGGTAATAGCTAATAAGATGAATCAGGGCCACACCGAAACGGTAACAGTGGCTGGCAAACACTGTGAGTCGGGGGATATTCTCCTCAAAGACATCTCTCTCCCCCCCACCAATCCCGGTGATATTCTCGTGGTTTTGGCTACTGGCGCCTATAACTACAGTATGGCCTCCAATTATAACCGTATAGGTAGACCAGCCGCTGTATTAGTCCATGAAGGAGAAAGTAATTTAATCATTCGCAGGGAAACCTATGAGGATTTAATCCAACAAGACTTACTCCCCACTCGTCTTACTAACCATTCTCTAGGCAATTTCAACTCATAGCCTTTTTACTGGGTTGGGCTTTATAGTCAATTGGGTTTACAATAGGGTTGACGGCAAAATCCTCCCCCCAACCCCTGATAGTCTGTTATTCTGGGTGTGGACTAGTTAGTAGATATGTGTTCTAATGTTTGGGTGGGGTTTCCCTGACAATCTATCCTTCCATACCATCTTTCGCTTTCTTCTCGACGTCGGCTTAGTTATTTCTTTTTTTTATTTTGTCTCTTTTCTTTTCCAGGAGCGTCGGGCACAATGGACAATTAGAGGCTTATTATTTCTCTTCCTCCTTTTGTATATCAGCAACCATCTTTTAAGACTCACCCTTTTTACTTTTATTCTAGAAAAACTTACTCTCATTTGTACCCTCTCTCTGGCCATCACCTTTCAGTCAGATTTCCGTCGTTTTTTGGAGGGATTGGGAAGGTTACAAATTCAACAGTTTTTTCAGTCTCCTGTTTCCCTCCCCAGAGAAGAGTCTGTTATTGATGAAATCGTCGAGGCGGTTAAAGATTTATCTCAAAATCGTATTGGCGCCTTGATTGTAATTGAAACTTTTAATATTGTCGAGGAGAGGGTTTTTATTAATCCCGGTGTTAGACTTAATGCCCTAGTTAGTAAGGAATTATTACAAACTATTTTCCAATCTAAAAGTCTACTCCATGATGGGGCTGTTTTTATCAGAGGCTCCGAAATTGTTGCTGCCGGTGTAATTCTCCCTCTCTCTGAACGTACTACCTCTCGCCAATTGGGCACTCGTCATCGTGCCGCTATGGGTATTACAGAGAGGGTGGAAAACTGTATTTGCATAGTTGTTTCTGAGGAAACTGGCTCCATTTCTCTAGGGGAAAAAGGTTTATTAAATCGGCCTTTAACTGCTACTAAACTTAGGGAATTATTAGAAGAAAAATTGTCCACCCCCAGAGAAAGTGAGGTGGTAACTGGTGTTACTCGTCTTAGCAGAAAAATACGTTTTAGCAGCAAAAAATTCCTCTCTAGGGTTGTTAGAAAAATCCTAAGGCGCGTCCAGAATAAACCCGGCAAAAATCCCTAGGGCTTACAATCCTCTAGTTGGGACAGTATAACAACTATCCGGTCAATAACTTCCCTCAAATCCCTGTTTTTTTCCAAAGAGTTATTAACAATAATACTAAAGATCAATTCTTGGTAATTCTTGGGAAACAAGTAGCCAGACAAAGCAGCAACTCCCGTTAAAGTCCCAGTCTTACCTACAATTTTTCCAGCCACTGTTGTATCTCGGAAACGATTTTTAAGGGTGCCACTTATCCCTCCAACTGCTAGAGATTCCTTAAACAACTCCCCATATTTACTATTAGCCATTGCCACTAGCAAATCCACTATGCCTTTGGGGGTTACTAGGTTTTGACGGGATAAACCTGAGCCATCTTTCAGCCGGTATTCCTCTTTATTTATTCCTATTTCTCTCAGTATTTCCTCCAGGGAATCCTCAGGTTTATCTGAGGGGTATAATATATACCTAAACAAGACTTCTGCGTAGAGGTTATTACTATCCTGGTTGGTTTTTTTTACCAACTCTTTGAGGGGAGGCGACTGAAATTCCAGTAAGAGATTGTAACCCCTTAAGTCAATTCCATCAGGGGGGTTAATGAGGGATACTTTATTAACGATTATTCCTTTTTTAGATAAAATATTTATGAGAGAATCCCGGAAATATTCCCCAGGTTTTGGGATAGATAAAAGCCAATTGTACTCCCCCGTGTTGACTGGCAAATTTCCTCTTATTGCCAAGACAGATTCTAGTCGAAGTGGATAGACGTCTAGGGTTTGTTTCTCTTCCTCTGCTACAGTCATCCCCTCATTGATAATAAGCCACTGCCTCCCCGCAATTTCATCAGACCATTGTATCTTAACTTTTTCGCCGGGCTTTGAAGGTTTGATAGTAAGAATTACCGAATTTTCCTCCAAAATCAGACTATTAACAGGCACAGCGTAAGAAAAGAACAAGTCAGAAAACTCCCAGGTATAATTGATGGGATTATGGGAGAAATTATAGTCGTCTACTAAGATTAATTCATCCAAGAATTTAATACCTGTCTGTTGTAATTTTTGGGCCATTATGTCCAATTGTAGTTTAGAGAAAGTAGGGTCGCCCTTGCCCCAGACTAGGAGGGAGGTTTTGCCCGATTCTACTTTGAGATAAACAGGGGTTTTAATGGTAAAATCTTCTCCAAGCTTGAGAAGAATGGCAGCAGTGGTAAACAGTTTGGCATTGGAGGCGGGAAGAAAATACTTGTTGGGATTCAGTTGGTATAAATTCTGTCTGTCATTCAGTCTTTCTACTACTATCCCCCAACTCTCTTTTTCCCTTTGTGGGGTGTGGAGGAGGCTGTGGATTTCTCTGTTTAAATCTTGGATACACACCCTGTCTGTTTGAGAGGCGACTGATGGGGGATTAACAGCAATACTGCCACTGAGAATAAGAGGGATAATCAGTTTTCTAGTCTGTAGCATATGTTTACCGATTCATTTGCAATAAAAAGGGGGGTAGTTGCAAATAAAGGGGAGGAAGGATTATCATAGAGAAAACCATGGTAGAAGAAAAAAGAGGAAGGAGTTATGCCTGTAGATATAAAGTCTTCCGTTAAGAAAAAACTAAACGCCAGGGGATGGCGGATGACTCCCCAAAGGGAGAAGATTTTAGAAATTTTTGAAAAACTACCCAGGGGAAATCACCTAAGTGCCGAGGAATTACACCAAAAGTTGTTGGAATCCGGGGATAAGGTGAGTCTATCCACCATCTATCGCAGTGTGAAGTTGATGACAAAAATGGGGATTTTAAGGGAGTTGGAGTTAGCGGAAGGACATAAGCATTACGAGTTAAAACACCCTTATCCCCATCATCATCACCATATTGTTTGTATTCAATGCAATAAGACTATTGAATTTCAAGACGATACTATTTTAAAACATAGTCTAAAACAGTGTCAAAAGGAGGACTTTCAGCTGATAGACTGTCAGTTGACGGTGATGACTATTTGTCGGGAGGCAGTGGAAATGGGATGGCCTTCCACACTACCCAGTGATTGGCGTTGTAGTCGCTCCATAGCTGACAGTAATAACAAGAAGAATTCCAATGGAAATTCTCCAGAGGAAAAATAGAGAATATCCTCCTGTTTTCCCCAATTAAAGCCCTCTTTTCCCTTTATTCAATTTGGTGTTGGCCACTACTGCTCAGAAGAATTGTGGGAGTAGTGGTCTAATAGGCTCGAACTGATATATAGTTTTAATAGTCTTATTATTGGGTTCATACTACTAGTAAGGAATAGTCCTATGGCCAACCCCAACAACGCAAGAGTTTCCAACAATACCCCCCAAGTAGAGGAGATGGGGTTTAATGTACAGGAGGAAATTGATAAACTGGAAGACATTATTTTCAGTGGCACTCGTATTCCCTTACTGGGGAAAACATTGATAGACGAGGAAGCGGTTATTAACCAATTGGATTTGATTAGACTCAATTTACCAGATTGTATCGAACAGGCTATCCAGATTTTACAACAGAGACAAAAAATCCTCGCTGAAGCACAAAAGACTGCACAGAGTATTATTGAAAATGCCCAAAGAAAAGCCTCACAACTGTTAGACGAGTCGCGGATTATCCAACAGGCAGAAAGTCAGGCAGCCCAAATCAGACGACAAGTCCAACAAGACTGTGAGAATCTCCAACGGAAAACCCTGGCAGAAGTGGAACAATTGCGCCAGAAACTACAAGAAGAGGCAAGACAAATCAGACAACAGGCTATTGCCGAGGCGGAGGAAATCCAAAACGAGGCGGATAAATATGCCGATCAACTTTTAGCCCGTTTGGAGAGAGATTTAACCACCATGTTAAGAATTGTTACCAACGGTCGTCAAGAAATCCACCAACAGAAACTGGCAGCTAACGCCAATCCCCCTTCTTTGCAGAAAAGGGCCTCTTAAATAGAGGAGGTGATATATTTATTAGTCAGTCCAAAACTCGGTTAAACTATGCGTATTGCCCTTTTTACGGAGACTTTTTTGCCCAAGGTTGATGGAATTGTAACTCGTTTAAAGTATACTATAGAACAATTAAAGAAACAAGGGGATGAAGTATTGGTGTTTGCCCCGGAGGGGGGGATAAGGGAGTATAAGGGGGCAAGGATTCACGGCATAAGGGGAATACCCCTACCCTTGTATCCGGAGTTGAAGATAGCAATTCCCAATCCCAGCATTGGTTTTGCTTTACGTCGTTTTCAGCCTGATTTGATTCATGTGGTAAATCCAGCGGTGTTGGGGGTGGGAGGCATTTACTATGCCAAGAAGTACAACATCCCCCTGGTAGCCTCCTATCACACCCACCTGCCCCAATATTTACAACACTACAACCTAGGCGCCTTTGAGGGGTTGTTGTGGGAGTTGTTAAAACTTGCCCATAATCAAGCCCAGTTGAATTTATGTACCTCTACTGCTATGGTAGAGGAGTTAGTCAGTCATGGGATAGAAAGGGTACAGTTGTGGCAAAAAGGGGTAGACACAGATACCTTTCACCCTGACTGTTTCTCTTGGCAGATGCGTCACAGACTTTCCCAAGGCCATCCTGAAGCCCCCTTGTTGTTGTATGTGGGGCGGGTATCTGCAGAGAAGGAAATTGACAAGATTAAACCGGTGTTGGAAAGCATCCCCCAGGCGCGTCTAGCTATTGTAGGCAATGGCCCTGCTAGGGAACAGTTGGAGGCCTTTTTTGCCGGCACTAACACCCATTTTGTGGGCTATTTACATGGCAAGGAGTTGGCTTCTGCCTATGCCTCCGCTGACGCCTTTATTTTCCCCTCCTCCACCGAGACGCTAGGGTTAGTGCTGTTGGAGGCAATGGCGGCGGGTTGTCCAGTAGTAGCTGCCAGAAGGGGTGGTATTCCCGATATTGTCACTGATGGTGTCAATGGCTATTTGTTTGAACCGGATAAGCCCGAGACTGCCATTATAGCCACCCAGAAACTGCTCCAAGGGGGGGAAGAGAGGGAGAAACTGAGACAAAACGCCCGCAAAGAGGCAGAAAAGTGGAGTTGGGCCGCCGCTACCGCCCAATTGCGTGGTTTTTACCAACAGGTCATCTCCTCCTCTTCCCAGCGACAGGCAGCCTAATTGGAGGGATTGCTAGCCATGAGGGGCATTCCCTGATACTGTTGTAGGAGGTAGGCAACAGCGGCTTGGTATTGATAGTCCTTGGCAGTGCCCACCTCGAAGAGGGTGATGGGGTGTTCCAGTTTCACTTCTATATCGGGCATAATCCCCTGTTTGTTAATATCCCGGTGGTTGGGGGTTTCATACTTGGCCACAGTAATAGCAAGGCCAGCCCCATCCGGCAGTTGAAACAAGGACTGAATTAGGCCCTTGCCAAAAGTCCTCTCCCCCACCAACACCGCCCTGTGGTTGTCTTGAAGGGCCCCTGCCAGGATTTCACTAGCACTGGCCGTTCCCTGGTTGACAAGTACCACCAAAGGTGCTAGAGTAATAGGGTGGCCATCACTTTCATAACTACCCAAAACCCCCTGACGGTTGACGGTATATACGATTGTACCTTCAGGTAGGAAGAGACGGGCTATGTCCACTCCCGCCTGCAGTAAGCCGCCAGGGTTGTTTCTCAAGTCCAGAATATACGCCTTTGCCCCTTGCTCTTCCAACTGGACAATACTATGGGCTACCTCTTCGGTAGCATTGCCACTAAACTGGGTAAGACGAATGTAACCGATAGGATAGTCAGGGTGAGTGGTATCCAGCTGGGCAACTACTGGACTTAAGGACAGTCTTTGGCGTTTTAGTTGATACTGTCTGATTTGACCGTCTTTCTGGGATTTTATCTCCAAGGTGACAATAGTACCCTCCTCCCCACGGATGCGACTGGCGGCTTCGTCTAGGGTGAGGGTGTTGGCAGGGATGCCGTCAATGGACAGAATTTGATCATGGGGTTGGATACCAGCCAATTCTGCCGGGGAGTTAGGCAGGGGGGAAACCACCTCCAGTTGGTTGTTGTCTGGATTAATGCTAATCTGTAACCCCACCCCCGACAATTCCCCTGAGGTGGAAATTTGTAGATTTTTGTACTGCTGTGGGGGGAAGAATCGGGTATAAGGGTCATTCAGAGTGGCCAACATTTCACTGATGGCCTTATAAGCTTCCTCCTTGTTATTCAGAGGCTTTTGGAGGAATTTTTGTCTTACTAACCACCAGTTTTGATGGTTAAAGGAATCATCGATATAAGCCTCATTCACCAAACGCCAAGACTGTAGCAGTAATTTTTCCTCCTCCGTATAGCCTCTTGCCTGTGCCTCCCCTCCAAATAGGGAGAATACACAAAACAATAATACCAGTATACTGCCTAGTATCCTTCTCATCTGTGCTACCTTTGTAATATTACATTAGGGTCTTCATCATCGTTAAGGGTGAGGATTTCCACACCATCCTCAGTGACGGCGACAGTGTGTTCAAACTGGGCCGATAATTTACGATCCTTAGTATAGGCCGTCCAACCGTCTTCGGCTATTTCCGCTTCCCAGGTGCCCTCATTAATCATAGGCTCAATGGTAAACACCATTCCTGGGCGTAGAATCCTCCCTGTGCCTCTTTTGCCATAGTGGGGTATTTGTGGTGGCGCATGAAATACTCTACCTATACCATGTCCTACAAAAGTCCTCACCACAGAAAAACCATGACTCTCTGCGTATTCCTGAATAGCAGCCCCAATATCCCCAATCCGGGCACCAGGTTTAACCGCCCTAATGCCCCTGTAAAGACATTCCCTCGTAACCTCTACCAGTTTTTTGGCAGTGGGGGAAGGTGTACCCACAAAAAAGGTTTTCGAGGTATCTCCATGGTAGCCATCCAACACCGGCGTGACGTCTATATTGATAATATCCCCCTCCTTCAAAACCTGGTCCTTACTGGGTATACCGTGACAGATTACCTCGTTAACACTAGTACAAATGGATGCTGGGAAAGGAGGGTTACCATAGCCGAGGGGGGCACTTCTCGCACCATGTGCCCTTGTCCATCTTTCCGCCTCTTCATTCAATTCATAGGTAGTAATTCCAGGTTTCACCATTTTCCCCAGGTGGGCTAACAGTTTTGCCGCCAATCTCCCCACACGGCGCATTTTCTCCAATTCTCGCTTCGACATCAGGACTATATTTTCTCCCATTTTCTGTCTTACTCTTATAGTGTTCCTCGTAGCCTATTTTTCCCCTATTTTAATCCACTGGCATCCCCCCCATCAGGGTAGAGATAAATCCTTACCCCTACTATTCCCTATAAATACTCACATACTAATAATGTCCCTGCCGTGATACACAAAGGGATAACAATCAGGTTAAGCAGGGGCACACTGATTAAAACCAGACATATAAAACCAAAGGGAAAAGTTGTAAGAAAATTCCCCCAGATAAACCCTAACTTCCGCCTAAATTTCCATCTCCTCCTCTCCAAAGTGGCATCAAAAAAGTCCAGACATACCAATGTTACCCCCAAAAGCCAACCCCCTAACACTGATGATATTTGTCCCACAACCGGTAGCCAGTTTACTCCCAACAAAAATCCCAATGCCATGACTGATAATATAATTTTTTTCACCTCAAAACCCAGGGCTCTAACTATCTCTCCAAAAGGCCCTACCTCCACCGCTTCTATCTTCCCCTTTTTCAGTAATTCTACCCTTTCCGAGAGTTTTCCATACCATGGCGAGCCTATTATTGTCCCAAATTGAAGAATAACATACCCTATTATAACAAATATTGCCCCCAAAATCAGCCCTCGAAATAATAAAAACAACAACTGGATTATAGTCTCCGAAAAATACAGCCAACTGGGAAGTTTTGCCAAAAATAACTCTAGCCTCATCAACAGAGCAGCTGTAAAACTATCATACCATTGGAGAGAAGGAAATAACAAAAAAATATAAGCCACAGCCCCTATTAAAAAGTTTATAATTATCGGCCAAATAACCAGGGACAAAAGAGGGGGATTTTCTGCTATAATTCTTACAGCAACAAAAAAACACAAAATCCCCAAAAATGGACCAGTATTCCTCATAAGCGTCTAAACCAGATAAAAGGGAAAATCCCACAAGGACAATAGTTAGATTATACTGAAAGCCAAACCAGCCAACTTGAGGTAACTAGCTATGGAAAATAACAACCTGTTTGAAGTAATCCAAAAGGGTTTCCGCACAATAGTAGGCGCCACTGTCGAGGCGATGGAAACCCTCCAAGATACGGAAAAAAGAAGAAAAATCCTCTCTCAGTTAAAGTCACAATTACAGGCTAAATCCCAACAATGGCAGGAAAAAGGCGCCATCACAGAAGAGGAGGCGCGCAAACTGGTAGAACAAATTTTCTTTGGCAGTAGTGGAAAAAAAACAACAGAATCGGGCAATGGTAGCTATTCTAACAAAGGGGAGAAAAATGAACAAGAACTCTATCAGTCTCTTCAATCTCTCATCGAAGAAATAGTATCCCTCAGACAAGAATTAGAAAAGATGAAGGGTAACTAGATAAAAATCTTAACCCCGAGGCGGCACTATTGCCTCTTGGGTTTTACCACTATTGCTATTAGTCTTCATCCCATTTTTCTTCGGGGAGTAAGTCGGCAATTCTATCCCTTAGCAAGTAGTCTCTTTCTGCCAATTCCCTTTCCACCACCAACCACTCCCTAGGCGGCAGGTAGTTAGCCAAAACATAAATAGGCTGATGACGACTAATACTACCTTTTGCCAATAAAGCCCTAACCTCGTCGCGGAGAAAGTCTAAACTATAAGTACAATTGGACCTGATACTCTGGGTAGTCATAACTGATAGTGAGAAGGTGCTCCTTTTTGTTACATTTTATACTGTTTTTCTAGGAAATAGCTATCAATTTTTTGTTAAAACATTCTAAAAGTAACCCTCGACACTGAAGACAATTTAATCTTTGCCATAACAAGTCCAAATCTGATGGTTGGAGAGAATAAGTGGCGCCTACCAATAGACTTTCCAGACTTATCTGGGGATTGATTTCTCCATAGAAACCCCACAGTTTTTGATTATTGAATGAGCTATTTACATACCATGGATTTTCATTTATAGGAGTCAGTTTCTTAACATTTTCTTTATCTAAATTTAACTCTTTCTTAAGAATCAAATAGGCATTTTCTTCCAGGGTTTTTTCCTTGTTTACCCTACCACCGGGAAAATCTAAGGTAATCTGGTTAATGCCAACGCGGAAGGAAGGGGGAGGGAAGACTAAGAGATTTTGATACCTAGTGACAACTATTAGAGAATCCTCCTTTTCTACCCGCCAATAGTCTATAAGATTCCCCTTGTCATCCTCGTATTTCTCCCCCACCATTCGTAGCCAGGGGGAATTTATTTCCACAAACTGGCTAATCAGCCGCCATGGTTTTCCCATTCTACAACAGATTTTTATTCTTTTTTTCCCAGCTGATTATATCAAACATGTCTCACTGTGACACACCCTTTTTTTACTTATTTACTTATTGCCACCACCGGGTTATAATTTTTATCCCCCCTGGAGGGTAAAACTGGGATACTTTATCAAGTTTTGGGAGGATAAATAACATCAAAATCTCCACAAAAGTCTGGTCTATAATTACCTTTTACGAAAAAAACACAAAAACCCCCTCCCTTGACTGTTTTTCGACTACCTCTTTTTGTCATCCTACTTTTGTTTGTTTCCCCCTCTCTCTAGTTAATTGCAGCTTTTTGGGGTAAATTTCCCCGCCGATTTATAAAAAATGCCACTTAAACCTTACCCCTATTATTCCATCCGACTTTCTAGGTTTTAAGGCTACCATAACATTAAGCCATTAGTAACCTAAAAGCCAACCAATATTATTCTATCCTACTTTCTAGGTTTTAAAGCACAGAAAACCCCCCGATTCTCACTACAGAGACGTTAATTTTTACCCCCGTTTCCCCATTATAAAATTGTTGTACCGTTATAAAATCCTTCTCCTGTTATAAAAAAATAAACTACACTGGCGAAAACCAGGACCACTTTCTAAACGTCTTGACTGTTGGGGGGTGTAAAAAAAGGCGACGCCGAGACTCCAGAGGATGTCTTTTTTTCCAAAACCCCTATAAAAAATTTTTTTATTCCATCTTGACAAATTACCCCCCGTATGGTTATAACAGGGGGTAATGAGAAACTCTTGAGAAACTTTTATAAGGTTTTACTACGTCAGGGGTTAGAAACTCTTGTAAAATAAAAGAGCCTGCCTAAGGCGACGCCCAGATTCGAACTGGGGAATGGAGGTTTTGCAGACCTCTGCCTTACCGCTTGGCTACGTCGCCACTGGTGGCTGTCGCTACTGGCAGGTCAGACTCGGCACTGGGCTCCATGGTATAAGATGATAACATAAAATCAGGATTTTGACAAGGAAATTTGACAGGGAAAGCCAATGGCTAAAGAAATCGAACGGAAATTTTTGGTGAAAAAGGCCCTGTGGCAGCCGCCCGCCGGTGGGGTATTATATCGTCAGGGGTATATTAACACCAACAACGAGACTGCCGTAAGAGTAAGACTGGTGGGAAATCAGGGGTTTCTTACCATCAAAGGTAAAACTATAGGCAACACCCGTCTGGAATACGAATACCCCATTCCCTTCAAAGACGCCCAGGAAATGTTAGACTTTTTGTGTACTCCTCCCCTAATTGAGAAAAAACGCTACAAAGTGGAGGAAAATGGTCTGGTGTGGGAGGTGGATGTTTTCCTGGGAGAAAATGAGGGTTTAGTCCTTGCCGAGGTAGAATTAGAAGATGAATCCCAAGAAATTTCCTTACCACAATGGGTTGGCGAGGAAGTAACCGATGACCCCCGTTATTATAATGTGAATCTAGTAAACAACCCCTTCAAAAGATGGGGAGTCTAACTATCCCACCCTTTTGGCTTTATAATACTTCCACCACACAGGTAATACCAGCCAAGCAATGGCCAACAGTAGGGCTATTATACCAAACTGGGCAAATAGGGCCACCAGTTTCGGCAAGGGTATTATTCTCCCTAGAAAGTAAGAGAGGGATACAACAGTTGTACCCCATAAAGCCGCACCAGAGAAATTACATAACAAAAACTGCCAATAGGGCATTTCTACTATTCCCGCAAGAGGCCCAGCAAAAATGCGTAAAATAGTGATAAAACGGCCAAAAAAGACAGCTTTTGCCGCATTCTCCTGAAATCTCTCCTTAGCAGCCTTCACCTCCTCTTCTGGCAATCGGAAGAAACGCACCAGTTTCAACAAAAACTCCCAGCCACCAATCCTCCCCAGCCAATAACCAAAATTATCCCCCGTAACCGCACCAGCAATAGCCGTTATCAACACCAGCCAGTAGTTTAACTCGCCACTACCAGCAAGGAAACCCCCCACAATAGTAATAGTCTCCCCCGGGATGGGAATGCCAGTATTCTCAATGGCAATGCCGGCAAAAACCGCCCAGTAGCCGTATTGATGTGCTATCTCCTTAATCTGCTCCAATGATAACAATTCCATGAGCCCACCAGCTGTTACAAGTTATAACAAGTTATGACAGGTTATGACAGGTTATGACAGGTTATAACAAGTTATGACAACTTATGACAAGTCATAATAGGACGGGTTATAACCAGTTATAACAAGTTACGACAAGTTATGACGGTTTACCACTACCCACCCCACCCCACCCACACATCAACAAATACAAATCTTTTTCAACCATTCTTAATGATTCACGGCGAAGAAATTGAATACCCTAAAAGTATCGGGTTTACCCAACCAGACTAGAGAGAAGAATCATGAGGGACAATTTGATTACAGTAGCCTACATAGCCGCTAGTGCCCTTTTTATCCTCAGTCTCTCCGGGTTGTCGCAACAGGAGACAGCAAAACGAGGAAACATCTATGGTACCATCGGCATGTTAATAGCCTTTGTGGCTACAGCCTTCAACCCCCAAGTGGCCAATTATAAACTCCTAGTGGCCGTTATAATACCCGCTGTAATTATAGGGGCAATTGTGGCCAGTAGGGTAGCCATGACGGCTATGCCGGAATTGGTGGCAATGCTACACAGCTTTGTGGGATTAGCCGCCGTGTTGGTGGGGATAGGCAACTATCTAAACCCAGATTCTAGTCTAACCGGCGCAGAAGCCTTCATCCACCAGGTAGAAATCTATGTGGGGGTTGCCATTGGGGCAGTTACTTTTACCGGTTCAGTTGTAGCCTTTGGGAAACTGCGGGCAATCATACCTTCTAAACCCCTATTGTTGCCGGCTAGACACCTCCTCAACCTGGCTATGTTGGCGGCGGTGGTATATCTGGGTTATCTTTTCCTGTATACCTCTGCTGGTTTACAACCCCTCTTAATCATGACAGCCATCGCCGGCGTCTTGGGAATCCACCTGGTTGCCGCTATTGGTGGTGCAGATATGCCTGTGGTTATCTCCATGTTAAACAGTTATTCCGGTTGGGCAGCCGCCGCCGCAGGTTTTATGCTGAATAACGACTTGCTGATTATCACCGGCGCCTTGGTGGGCAGCAGTGGTGCTATCCTCAGTTATATCATGTGTAGGGCCATGAATCGCTCCTTTATCAGCGTTATCCTTGGCGGCTTTGGCGAGGGGGTAAATGTTGTCGCCAGCAAACAACAAGCCAGTGGCGAAGTTACCCCCACCAATGTAGAAGAAGTTGTAGACTTGCTCCTCAACGCCAAAAGTGTTATCATCGTCCCAGGTTACGGGATGGCTGTAGCCCAGGCACAACACGGTGTCTCCGAAATCGCTGCTATACTGCGGGAAAGGGAGATAAATGTCCGTTTTGCTATCCACCCTGTTGCTGGCCGTCTCCCCGGTCACATGAATGTATTATTAGCAGAGGCTAATGTCCCCTATGACATCGTCTTCGAGATGGAGGAAATAAACGAGGACTTTCCTAATACAGACGTAGCGCTGGTAATAGGAGCTAATGATACTGTTAATCCTAGCGCATTAGAGGACCCAGATAGTCCTATTGCTGGCATGCCTGTGTTAGAAGTCTGGAAGGCTGGCATTTGTGTTGTCATGAAGCGGAGTCTTGCCACTGGTTATGCCGGTGTTGAAAATCCCCTCTTCTACAAGGAAAACACCAGGATGTTATTTGGGGATGCCAAAGCCAATGTGGATGCCATTGTTGCCGCCTTAAGACAAAAACTCAGTCAAGACAAGCCAGCCGCCACTGCTTTAGCCGCCGCCTGATGTATAGATAAGGTTTGTCTCTATCCTAGGGATTAGTAGGAAGGAGGCTTGTTTGGAGGGGGATGGGGGGAATTGAAATTGGAATTAGAATGGGGGTATTATGAAATACCCTTTTTTTTCCCATCATATCCCCTCTATTCTCCTAGGGAAATGTGGGCATTATACCACCCCCTTGCCCGGTTTGTAATGAAGGATTAGACGGTATTTTGGCTGTAATTCCTAATATCATCTCCCCACACATGTTGGCTAAATTCTGGGTAAAATATCATGGCATTAGGCGGTAAGATAACAAATAAATCTCCAGAAGAAGGCTGGTATTGTTGTAAGCATATAAATCTTATATACTGCCCCCATAGATTATTGGTGTAGTTTTCCTCTCCTTTCACCAAAATTGGCTTTTTTGTGTTGGTATTCCTATAGTTATCCAGAGACAAAACGGGGATTCCCTTATACTCTAAAAAAGCAGCAAATTCCCCCATGTACTAGCCAGGGGCGCCCGGATTCATTTTAGCAGGTAAAAACAAAGATGTGCCTTCTTTATACCTAGGGTATTCCTCTATAAATTCGGCAGGTTTTAGCCTAAAATCAATATCCTTTTTACGCACAAGTGTGGCATAGGCAGAAGGTTGAAGAAGATTGCTTATAATTATTGCAGACAGTAAGAGGCTAATAAGCCAATTGTTTTCGGCTGTTGTTAGATTCGCAGTTATCGTCTTGGCCAAATACAATACAGCAATAAAATTCACTGGGGCTATATAATACCAACGAAACATTCCTAATTTTACATAGGCTAAAAATTGCAGTCAACCGCATACTGCCAGGGAATCCCAAAGGGGATTAAGCTGAGATTTGCCCTGTGATATTACCAACATTTTTATTGGCAAATAAATAAGAAAGATACACAGCAACAGGTTATTCTTTAAGGAGGCGGCTAAAGTCCACAATATCCCCTTTATTTCCGTGAGGCCATAAGTATTTTTCCCTAAACCGTATACATAGTAGATAAACAAAACCTGGAAAACCCAAACCTGGAATAAAACAAGAATTTACAGCCAGTTTTATTGTGAAAAAGCCACAATCTTCTTGCTGTTACCTCCCAATTTCGTCCCCCTTTTCATCCAGAAATTAGCCAAAAAACGGGCTACTTATAGGGGAGTATAAACTGAGGAGAAATAAGGGGAAGTCTTGCAAACAGAAGACGCTTTGTAGCATACAAATATCTGCCAAAGGAAAGGGGGAATAATGCCAACCAAAATATCACATTTCTCTCAGGAAACATTAACCCAAAAAATGAAATCCCAAACGAGGGCGTGGTGAAAGTTGCTATTATTGATAAAAGCAGGTATACTGGGTTAACATTCAACAGAAAAAAATAGCAGGCAGCGGCAGTAACAAACAACTGGAAAACCGAAAACAAATGGAAGGCAAATGGGGGAGGAGATAATAGACTTATGAGATTATATCCCTGTAGTCCTAAAGGCCAAAATCTGCAACATAAGGCCAAATAGGAAACACAAAAAAATCTCCTTTCAGGGGGAAGAGGGTGAACTGCGAGTTATCATGATAAGCAAGGGACTCTCCGTATAAAATTAGATAGGAAAAAAATGATAGAAACAAGAGAAGACTTATAATCTCCCCACGGTTAATCCACTTATTCTCTAGGAGGGAGAGAATGAAAAAACTTCAATTTCATCTCTTTGGATAATGACAGACAACCCCCACAAAAATCACAACCACCAGAGTGGCTAACCAAACACAAGAAAACTGACGGTAGTTGTAGAAGTATTCTAAAAGCATCTGCAATCTATTGGCCATCGGCATTTCCAAAAAACGATAAACCGCCTCTATCCTATTTCTGCAAGTTTGTCATGGATTATTATCGGCAAAGGCAGCCGCGGCAGTAAGTCAGACAGACAAAAGGGTAGCAGAAATGGAAACAACAATGGGTTGGTTATCAAATAACTGTCAAAACGGATAGCCAAATACAACAAAAAAAAAGGGGGGTGGGGATGATGGAGTTATTTTGTAAGTCTTCCCCCCCAATTAACCGCTGAAAGTAACCCCCTCCAACTCGTCTTCCGTCATCTGGTAAAGGCGTCTTAATTTCGCCAATGTTTCTTCGTCAGCCTGCCAAAAGCCTCTCGCCGAAGCCTCCAACATCCTCCCCACAATGTTACGAAATGCCTCGGGATTGGCTTTCCTTAGTCTTTCTGCCATCTTCTCATCCAAGGCATAGGTTTCTGCCGCTTGCTGATATACCCAATTATCCCTGAAAGAAGCTGTGCCTCCCCAACCTATCAAGGCAGTCATCCTCTGGGAAATCTCATATACTCCCCCACTCCCCTGACTTACCATGGCTTCCACCCATTTGGGATTTAGTAGTTTAGTTCTATACTCCATACGTAATACTTGCTCCAAGGGACGAGGGGTGGTATCCTTAGAAAAACTTTCTATGAATTTGGCAGTTACCTTCCTGCCACTAGTCTTCTCCGCCGCTAGTTTCAACCCCCCAGTGTTGGCATAGTATTCCTGAATGTCTGTCAAACCGTACTCTACCGAGTCTATCTCTTGTACT
This sequence comes from Cyanobacteriota bacterium SRBZ.bins.94.201705, assembly GCA_030549855.1. Taxonomy (GTDB): domain Bacteria; phylum Cyanobacteriota; class Cyanobacteriia; order Cyanobacteriales; family Cyanobacteriaceae; genus DVEF01. The sequence continues at coordinate 10,245 of JAUQQP010000007.1, read as the reverse complement.
ACAGTTGAACTGGTAGCTAAAAGTTTCTCTAATACTTCAGGACGTGCCTCCCCTTTATCCTTTTTACCATAACTAAACACATTACGTCTCTTCCAGGTTTGGGCCAACTCGTCGGGAGACTCCCAATTGCCGTCTACAATTTGATCGTTTACTAATGAACCAAAATCACCGCTAGGATTGGAAAATAGACGTGCAGTGGGATTTTCTACTCCTTTTTCCAACAATTCTAGGTAATGCTTGCGAATATAGTTGTTTTCGGGGGATTCCTCCGCTTTGGCAGCCCTTTCAAACAAGTCATCCAGCAATTCAATGATATTTACAAAGGTGTCACGGAAAATACCCGACAGGTTAGCCAAAACATCAATGCGAGGATGCCCCAATTTTTCCAAGGGGATTAGTTCATATCTTACAATACGGCCTGTGGCTTCTTTAACAGGCTCAGCCCCCACCAATTCCAGTACAATACCAATAGATTCCCCCTTAGTCTTAATAGCATCCAACCCCCATAACATCACCGCCACGGTTTCAGGATATTCCCCCTTTTCCTGTAAGTGTTGGGCTATAATCTTCTTGGCTATTTCCCTTCCTCGTAAATAGGCGCCTTGGGAAGGCATGCGGTACGGATCTAATGCGTGTATATTACGACCAGTAGGCAAAACCCCCACACCATCTCTGATTAAATCCCCCCCAGGCGCAGGTGGTATATACTCTCCATTTAAACCCCTTAAAAGATTGGTTAACTCGTCTTTTGTCTGTAGCAGTAACTCGGTAATCAATTGTTGTTGCTGGAATCGGGTTTGTAACTCTTGCTGTCTGCTAGTCTTTTTCTCCACCCTGGCAAACAAATCACTCCTGTCTAATTCTCTCTGAAATTCCTCCTGTTGACTAGTGTCGTCGAAGTAGGCTTCCAGATAAGACTTGATTTCCTCCTCTGTTGGATTTTCCCCCAACACATGTAAACCAGAAGAAAACAATCTTTGCTCTAAAACAAGCAGATAGTCGTATACTTGAACAAAATATTCGTCAAGGGCATTTTTGCTGAAAAGACGGGCATTTTCTGCCGTAAACTCTATCCCCAGTTTTTCCCCCTCTACAAATGGACAGTCTTTGTTTAAACCAGTGTCTATTATCTTCTGAATTATATCCTGCCGCAGAAGGGCATTTTTCTCCGTATCCTCCCTATACTCGTTTATTAAGTCTCTCAACGCCATCAACTCCTTGTATAACCCTGCCCTAGCATATGGTGGTACATTGTGTGATATTAACACCCCATACCCCCTCCGCTTTGCTAAGGTAGACTCGGAAGGATTATTGGCGGCATATATGTAAAGATTTGGTATATCTCCCAGTAGTATATCTGGCCAAGAATATCCCGTATTACCGAGAGGACTACCAGGTAACCATTCAACGGTGCCATGCATGCCAAAGTGAATAATAGCATCCGCCTGAAACTCATTTTGCAACCACTTGTAAAAGGCAGCATATTGGGGGTGTGGTGTCAAATCCTTTTCAAACATGAGACGCATAGGATCCCCCGCTACACCGAGTTGCGGCTGTACTCCAATCCAAATGTTGCCATATCTCACCCCCCCAATTTGAAATTTATCCCCACAAGTCTTAATACCAGTCTCCGTTAAATTGCCCCATTGTTTCTCTATCCTTTTTGTCAGAAGATAGCCTAACCATCTCTCCAAAGTCTTTACATCTACCGTATTCTCGCAGGTGGTGGCTATTTTCCCTCTCCGGCTTTGACTATAGGTGAGAAAATCATCTGCCTGTTTTACCTGTTGGATTATAGTCTCCCCATCAGGGGGAATATCCCCTACGTTATACCCCTCCTCCTTCAAAGCCACTAGCACCTTGTGAAGGGATTTTGGTACATTTAAAAGGGCGGCTGTCCCCGTGGCACCATATCCCGGCGGGAAACCGTATAATATAATTGCTATCTTTCTCTCCGATTTCGGTTTTTTCCGCAGATTAATCCATTTCTTAACCCTACCAGTCAGACGTTTTAGTCTTTCGGGGATTAGATATATCTCCTCCCCTACTAAGCCTCCCAAAACAACAGTGTCAATTGCCCCATCCAACTCCGGCAAGGCATATAATACCACCCCCTGCAAGCCACCAATACCCTGTCTTACCCAAGAGTAAATATCCTGAATCAGCAAAGGCGCTGCCACAAAATAGGGTATATTTTTAGCCATCAAGATACGTTTGGCTACTTCTACCTGTCTCCCTGCTTCCATACTACCAGCTGGGCCTCCCACCAGGGGAAAACCAATGGTGGAAACTATGGCATCTACCTTAACCGCATCCTTGCTAAGAGACTGAATTTCTTTAATCCCCCTCTTTCTCTGACTTTCCTCATAGTCTGTGGTTAACCAATCCCTTACCACTACGTGACTTTCCACCCCGTTGACGAAAATGGGAATGGGAATTAATCCCTCCTTCTCAAAATGTCTAATCAGTTGCGGTATATATTTCTGTTTGGAGACTACGTGTTTGCGATACAGCAAAATAGCCACCGTTGGCAACTGGCAGATATTCCCCTTTTCCTGTTGATACCACTGCAGGTATTCCTTAACGGAGGTGAAGTAGCCATTATAGTCGGGATGATATAAACCCATGTTGGGGGTTTCTACCACCGGCGGAATCTCTCCCACCTTCAACCCCAGATAGTTTTCCGCTAAATACCAACACATGCTGGCTACATTCTCTACCCCCCCCGCATTCCAATAGCTGTATATGACTAGCCAGTTGCGCAAATCTTGTACCTTTTTAACGGGAATATATTTTAATAGTTTTGGCCCTGTTTTCAAAAAGCTGATATAACCCGCCAGTTTATCCTCCTCTCTACTATTGCTAAACTTACTTAAGATGAATTGTATAGGTTTGGGCATCCCCTTCGGCTTATCCCCTATGGTAAAGTCTCCTATTTTCGTCAAACTCATCAACTCCAATGCCGACTCAAACACCAAACGAATGGGTATCTGCGTTACTCTCTGTTTCAACCATATCACTTGTTCATAGTCAAAAATTAGACTGGCAAAAAATACATCTGCCTTTGTCAATGCTGCTTCTACTTTTTCTCTTTCCCTCTCCAGACTTCTATCACTGAAAACCACCACCTCCAAATCCTTACATCTTGACGTAGCCAATTGTGCCGCCTTCTGATACAAACCGCTGTTAAAGGTTTCAAATCCCGTTATCAGTACTATTCTCTTCATTTTCCCTTCTCTTTCCAACTCCTACTTCTACTCCGTATTGTAGATATTTTTTTCTCCCCTCCGCCGCTGGGATAATATTGCAATTATTTTTTAACACTCCTGGAGAAGCATGTTTCAAAAATTGCGACATTATGGCCATTAATATTGGCATTTAATTTCAATATTAATCTGTAACTTATTGGTTTTATTTATCCTGAATACAATTGTTGTATAGTGTTAATTCAAGAGACGGCAATGGCAGACTGGAAAGACACATAAAGCCTCTTAGCCACTATATCCCAGGGTTAAAAGGTGTTTGGCCTAAACCACTACATCTAGGGGATAAAACTTCCTCAGACATAAACAATGGCGAGGAGACATTTTATTATCCTAAAGAGTTTACTAAAATTGTCTGATGGGCAGAAAACAATTATCTCAATGAAAAACAGCTACCAGGATGAATTTTTTTATTACTGGCTAAAAAATTTTATTACCATTTTCCCTTTTAAAATAAAATTTCAAAGGCTAATATTGGTCATGGAGGAGAGAGAGGCTAAAAATAAAAGAAAATAATCCCCCTCGCCGGTTAATAATTCCCTTACTTCCTTGAATCTATAGTTAGTTTTTAGGAGAAGTTTATTGATAACATAATCCCCTTTTTTATCCTGTTATCAACGGGAAGATAAAATACTAATGCCTTACAAAATTGTCCGGTTGATATGAAAACAAAAGGGGAGACTGTTAAAGCTTCAATCATAGGGGCAAATAGAGAGGCAATTATGGATTATCAAATGGCGGCCAAGGAAAATAATTTCTCACAAAAGGTGGTAGCAGAAGCAAGCTGTAAAAGACAAGCCGACAGTAAACAGGAGAGAGTTTCCTCTGATTTACATGCCATCCTTCAACCGGCCATCTTCCATCATAATGATACGGTCTGCTACATCCAGAATACGGTCATCATGGGTAACTATAAGGATAGTACAACCCTGTTCTCTAGCCAGTCTTTCCATTATGTCTACCACATCCCGGCCGGCTTTGCTGTCTAGGGCGGCGGTAGGTTCATCTGCCAAAACCAACTGGGGGTGAGGCGCCAAAGCCCTTGCTATGGCCACTCTTTGTTTTTGCCCGCCGGATAGATTTTCCGGATAGTAATTAATTCTTTCTCCTAACCCTACTGCCTCTAAAATTTCCCTGGATTTTTTCTCTATTTCCTTGTCACTGTATTCAGGATGTAGTTCCAAGGACATTTTGACATTTTGCTGGGCGGTGAGGGAGTTCAACAAATTGTGGGCCTGGAAGATATACCCGATTTTTCTCCTAGTTTGAATTAGTAGCTTTTCTGGGGCATTTACTAACTCCTGTCCAAAGACTTTTAGACTTCCGTGGTGGGCGGTGCGAAGGGCGCCAATGAGGGTGAGAAGGGTTGTTTTTCCTGAGCCAGAGGGCCCTTTCATTATTACAATTTCCCCTTTTTTCAGGGTCAGATTAATGTCGAACAGGATTTGTTTTCGCATGGCCCCCTTGCCATAGAAGAAGTCCAGGTGTTGGATTTCTACCACATTTTCTGTCTCTTGGTTTTCTTGTTGTTGCCTTTGGTATTTTGTTTTTAAAAGAAACATGGTCTTGCTCCCTATTTTACTTTTATTCTCTGTTTTTATTGTAGCTTAAAATTTCCAATTTTTGACAGAGATTAAAGAGTTTTTTTCATAAATTTTCCCCACAAAATGGCAGCCTGTTTACTACTACTATGGGTGGGCTTATTGTCGTCATTTCCTAACCAAATGCCGGTGATGAGATTGTTTTTAGGAAGATAGCCGATAAACCACAAATCTACGCCCTTGTTGGTAGTGCCCGTCTTGCCAGCCTCATCGTAGCCCAAACGGGCTGCCCCACCTGTCCCTGAAGTGATTACCTTTTGTAACATACGGTGCATGGTTTGGGCGATTTGGGGTTTAATTACCTGTTTCTGTTCGTCCCCATTTTCGTTAAACTGATATACTACCCTGCAGGTTTTATAATTTTGGAAGTCCTCACAATCCCGGCCATCTCGTATTACTTTGATAGCATGGGGGCGAGACCAAATGCCGTTGTTGGCAAAGGGGGTATAGGCACCAGTAATTTCCAACACGTTAACCTCGCTTTGCCCTAAAACTAAACCTGGTACCGCCTGTAAGGGGGATTGGATGCCCATTTTATGAGCAGTGGCTACCACGGCATCTAAGCCCACATCTTGGGCTACCCTAAGGGCAACGGCATTTTCCGACTGGGCTAGGGCTATTTCCATGTTAACTGCACCCCCCACCCTCTCGCAAGCCCTATACAAAAACCCCCGCCAACGCAAAGGGGCACAGGAGTATACTTTAGTAGGGGGAATGCCCTTTTCCAAGGCGGCTGTATAGGCGAATACCTTAAAAGTTGATCCCGGTTGTCTTTGGGCTTGGGTAGCGCGATTGAATTGGCTTTCCTGAAAGTCTTTACCCCCCACCATGGCTACTATCTCCCCTGTTTTACTGTTGAGAGTGACCATGGCCCCCTGACTGAAGTTGTTTTGTTTACCATTGGTTGCAAGATGTTCCCTTAAACTCTCCTCTGCTAGTTTCTGAATCTTGGGATTAAGTCCAGTCTCGATGATGAAATCCCCCTCCTTGGTCAAATCCTCCCCTAACAACTGCCGCATCTCTCTAAATACATGGCTGTAGTAGTAGGGGGCAATTACTTGGGAAAAGGCCTCCCTAGCCTGAGGACTAATTTCAATTCTAGACCGTCTTGCCTCCGCCGCCTCCTCCTTGCTAATCATCCCTAAACTCAACATCCTAGAGATTACCCGGTTACGCAGAGAAATAGCAGCATCGTAATTCTGTACCGGGTTATAGGCGTTGGGAGCTGGTAAAATGGCTACTAAGGTGGCCGCCTCGTTTATAGTTAACTCCTTGGCTGGCTTGTTGAAGTAAAAATGGGCTGCATCCTCAAACCCATATAGATTGAAACCTAAATATACCCGGTTCAGATAAGTCTTGAGAATGGTATCCTTGCTGTATAAAGCCTCCAGTTTCAAGGCTACCATCATCTCCCGCCATTTACGGGCAAAACTGTTTTCCCTCCCTACTGCTGGATATATACTACGAGCTAACTGTTGTGTAATTGTACTAGCCCCCTGTCTGATTTCTCCCTCCCTATTAACTAGAAAAGCACGAACTATGCCAATAGGATCAACCCCAAAATGCCAATAAAAACGGCTGTCTTCCGAGGCGATAAGGGCTTTTGGTATCCAGCCAAACTCCGAAAGGCTTTCCAATTCCCGATGGGGGGAATCAATACGAGGCGCCAGTAAAGTCTTGCCGTCATTGGCATATACCACCGTTTGCCCTCCCACGTGGTCTGGAATAGGATATACTTGATATTTGCTCCACTCCCAGCTAATAAACCCTAACCCCAACAGTAAGCCAAAGCCGGTGGTAAAAACGCCATAACGCAAAAGATATACCCACCAGCTTAAACCCTTATCAAAACGGATTTCTATCCCCTCTGCTAATTCCGGCGGGCCTAGAGTTACTACATCGTTATGATATAAACTAATACAATCACACCTCTTCCCCCCATAGTAAACCCCATTGGTAGAATTCAAATCCCTGATAACAAACTGCCTTGGATTTTTCTCATCCCTCTCCACTACACAGTGAATCTGACTTACAATGGGACTACGGATGACTATATCACAATTTTTGCTACTACGCCCGATTACATAACGATCTCCAAGAAGAGGATAACAGTAATGAGATTGTCCACAACGAATATACAAAGAAGGGACTGGACGATTGGACTTTAAAGGGGGAATATATACCCTAGATTGAACTGTATTCCAGATGTCACTAACTGTCCGACTGACAGTAGTCATTAGGGAATCGTTGCTATTATGGCCATTAGACTTGTTTTCCATCATCTCTGTCTCACTTCCGCCGTGGCAAAAAGGTTACAATTATAAAGTCTTATCACCTATTCATGGCTGATGAATGACAACTCCAAGCATAACCATTTAGACTGGCTATTAATTTTCTTGACTGTTGGTTTGAGTTTATTTGGCAGTCTAGTTATCTATAGTACTCAAGCCTATAAACAAGGGACTGATTGGCAACAACAGTTAATCATGGTGTTGATAGGCAGCGTTATTATGATACGCCTATCTTATTTCCCCTATGAAAGACTACTACAACTACACTGGTGGGTTTATTGGTTTAGTAATTTCCTTTTGGTATTAGTATTATTCATAGGCCAAACCATAAATGGTGCCCAGAGTTGGCTCAATATTGCCGGCTTCAATTTTCAACCCTCCGAATTGTCTAAGGTTACCCTAATTATCAGTTTAGCCGCCATTTTGCACCAAAAGGATGCCTCTCATATCTCCCGTCTGCTTCCTGTAGCCCTTTTGGTAGCAGTACCGTGGGTTTTGATAATGCTACAACCGGATTTGGGTACAGGGTTGGTATTTGGGGCCATAGCCTTCACTATGATATACTGGGCCAATGCCAATCTGGGGTGGATCTTGTTAATCCTTTCACCCCTCATCTCCGCCTTCCTCTACAACCTCCTCTTCCCCCTGTGGCTGGTTTTTGTTATTGCCATGATTCTTATTGCCTGGTTTACCCTCCCCTTGGCCATTCGTGGCCTTTGGGCTTTGGTCACCCTTGTGGTAAACTTGGGTGCTGGGGAAGCGGCACATATACTCTGGGATTTGCTAAAACCCTATCAAAAAGCCCGTCTTACCCTCTTTCTCAATCCTGAACAAGATCCCCTCGGTGGCGGTTATCATTTAATACAGTCTAAAATTGCCGTAGGCTCAGGTGGTTTATGGGGCAATGGTTTTCTTAAAGGCACTCAAACCTATCTTAACTTTGTCCCTGAACAACATACGGATTTTATTTTCAGTGCCATTGGTGACCAATTTGGCTTTGTAGGCTGTTTGGTTATTTTGGTAGCTTACTGGTTAATATGTTGGCGTCTTGTAATGATTGCCCTACAAGCAAGAGACAATTTTGGTTCCCTTATTGCCATTGGTGTATTGGGCATGACTGCCTTCCAAGCCATCCTCAACATCTCTATGACTATTGGTATAGCACCCATTACCGGTATCCCCCTCCCTCTCCTCAGTTATGGCCGCTCATACCTCCTCAGTAATTTTATCGCCTTTGGTATAGTACAATCCATAGCCAACAATAGGTTAATTTTGCCAAAATCAAGAAGGTTTAAATACCGCTAACATCCCTTTATATTCTTACCCAAAACCTGCAAGGTGAAAATGAGTATAAAGGCAGTACTCTTTGATTTCAATGGGGTTATTATCAAAGACGAAAAAATCCACCAGCAGCTAATAGATGAGCTACTGATAGAGGAAAATTTACAACCCTCTCGCCCCGGAGAATACCAAAGATATTGTCTAGGAAGAAACGACTATTCTGCTATTAAAAATATTCTAGAGGCCCGCGGCAGATTTGTCCAAGACGAATACCTGGATAAACTGGTGAAAAAAAAGGGAAAACTCTACCTACAAATCCTATCAACCCTGGAAACAATACCTATTTTTGAAAAAGTAGAAGAATTCCTCCAATCCCTCCAGGCAAAAAATCTCCCCCTGGCAATAGTCAGTGGCGCCCTAAAACAAGATATAGAATATGTCTTAGAAAAAACTAACCTAAAACAGTACTTTTCTGTCATAGTAAGCGGAGACGAAATCAAAACCAGTAAACCCTCCCCAGAAGGCTATCTCCTGGCATTGACAAAGTTAAACGAAATATACCCCCTTCTAGCCATAAAACCTCAACAGTGTCTGGTAATAGAGGATACCCTAGTAGGCATCGCCAGTGGCAAAAATGCCGGCATGACTGTAATAGCCGTCGCTAACACCTATCCCCTTCATATCCTCCAACGACACGCCCACTGGTGCGTCGACCGTCTTTCCCAAATCGACTTGGACCAAATTAACCAGGTACTAGCCAAAAAACTAACAGAATCTGCTATAATAGAACAGCAGACAGAATAACCTGGGGCATTAGCTCAGTTGGTAGAGCGCTGCGATCGCACCGCAGAGGTCAGGGATTCGAGTTCCCTATGCTCCATTTTTAATACAGCCGTGAAACTCAATGACTCCGGGTGACTGACCATAATCTGAATCAAAAGTTTGGTACCAAATTGGCAACATTAATGATTTGTCTGGCATAACATCTAGGCAGTTGTCCACCACCCCATTAGTTACTTGTATATACTTGCTACTTTAGTAGTGTTATAGGGAATAAGAGATGCCTAGTGCCATTTGATATCAACTGCCAGGACTGTAATATCCCTCTATTTGGGGATATCTCTCTATATATGATTTATCCATAACCTAGACAAAAATCCTAGATAGTTTCATCTTTAAACTTACCACAAACAGGAGAATTAAACAGACATATTAATTTACCGAAAATACAGTGCTAACAAAAAGGAAAATAGATATGGATTTATATTCCCCCACGATTGCTTCCACTTTTTCGACTATTGTTCTCTTTTATTACTTTCATTACTTTTATCATCCTCTGCCCCAATTATCCTCCTCTATTGTCTCCTCCTTTTTCTTCTATCTTCTTCCCCTCCGATGGGATATTAATGTTATCTGTCTCTTGTCGTTTAATTTCATATGTCTCTACCTTCCAGAGGTTTCTACTTAACTTTATTCCACTTTTCTCTTCCTTGTTATTTTCCCATTCTTTCTTCTCATCTATCTCTAGATTTTCATAAGATACTTAACTTATCCTGTCTCTCTTCTTATCATTAGCCTTTATAGAGGACAAAATAACAATAGGCGGGGGGAGAATTTTGTTTTTTAATAAAATCATTATTAGGCGGTTATGTTAGTAACAATTATCATTTAAAATAAGGGCATCACCAACCCCGCTAGTCACGTCTCCTGCCGTCCAACAATGCCATGCTAACAAAAAAAGGGTGGCTTGTGGGGTATATGTTAAGAGATGTAAAGAGGAATTTAAACAGTCACCGTGTCTAATGAGTG
>JAUQQP010000015.1 GCA_030549855.1 Cyanobacteriota bacterium SRBZ.bins.94.201705 | reverse complement strand
CAAGATGGAAACTTTCCTGGCAAACGCTGAGTTTGATGTTGGCATTAACCTTTGGCAGTATAGGGTTTTTTGCCACTATGGTTTTGTTGCGTTTGCCCAGTAACCCTAATTGTAGTAAAATAGCCCTCTGGTTTAGTTCCGCTACTGGTAGGATTTATTGTGCCCAGTTAAAGGCGAAGAAAAATACTGTTGAGGATTTAATAGAGGCTATTGAAATGTTGCGGGTATTATCCCCCACTCACCCACTACGCAATGAAATAAATCGTCATATCACCCAGTGGTCTAATGATATTCTAAAACTGGCGGAAGAAAAGTTCCAACAGGGGGATTTGGAAAAAGCTATCGCCATTGCCCGTAAAATCCCAACAGATGTGATAAGTTATCAGCAGGTAGAAGAGAAAATAAACCGTTGGCGTAAAATCTGGGAAAAAGGGGAAAAAATTGTCCAACAGGTAGAAACATATCTCCAAGACGCCCAATGGAATCAGGCTTTTCTTGCTGCTGTTGAACTTTTGAATTTGGACAATGAATACTGGCAAACTGTCAGATACCAGGAATTGGTAAAAACCATCAACCTGGCGAGGGAGGAAAGTAGGAGATTAGATGGGGCTTATTTGGCTTTGCGGCGGGGAGGCTTGGAGAATCTGCTAAAGGTAATTGAAATAGCCTCAGCTATCCCAGAAACCAGCTACTCCTACAAACAAGCCAGTAGATTAATTGAGGAGGCAGAGGAGAAAATTGTGGCCATTGGTGATAGATATATTGAACAGTCGGATTGGGACAGTTTGAATGAGTTAGCGACAAAAATCCCTGAAAAGACTAGACTTTATACCCTAGCCCAAGATTGGAAACTGTTGGCCAATGCCGGTAAAAATGCCCGTCTAGGCACCGTTTCTGCCCTAGAGTTGGCCATAGCGGAGGTTTCTCAAATACCCAGTGATAGTAGGTTGTATCCGAAAGTACAAAACCTAATGGCTATTTGGGATGCCCTCAGGGAAGATTTAAGCTATCTGACGGAGGCAGAAGATTTGGCCAAGTCAGGGGAGATTGCTGATTTGTTGGCGGCTATTAACAAAGCCCAAGCCATTGGTAAAGACAACCCTCTCTATCAAAAAGCCCAAAGGAAAATTAGACAGTGGCAAGCAGAAATACAAGTGAAAGAAGATCGTCCTATCATCGAAGAAGCCAAAAATATCGCCCAGGGAAATAGTATTCAAGCTTGGCAGGCGGCTATCGAAAAGGTTAGTCTTATTAGCTCAGAAAGGGCGTTGTACAATGAAGCTAGGGCCCTAATCCGTCAATGGCGGAGTAATATTGAAAGATTGGAGGATACCCCTATTTTACAACAAGCTCAGGGGTTAGCGGAAAATGGGAATTATCAGGAAGCCATCCAGCTGGCCAGTAGAATCACCAGGGGGAGGGTATTATATCGGGAAGCTCAACGCTATATACGTCGTTGGCAGCGGGAGATTAGTGCCCAGGAAGATTTACGTCTTGCCTATAGTATAGCCCAAAATAACGAGCCCCAATCCCTTCTCCAGGCTATTGAGATTGCCCAAAGAATTCCCAGTAATACCAGTGTAGCAAGTGAAAGTCGTCAGGCTATTGAAATTTGGTCAGAGGAGATTCTAAACAATGCCCGTCGTCTGGCGGAAGGCTATTCTCTCTCTGCTTTGGAAAAAGCTATAGCTATTGCCAAAACCATTCCCCCTGGCACTAATGCCTATGTTAATGCCCAACAACTCATTGAAAATTGGCGGAGGTATTTGTATCCTGGCAGCCCTCCTGAATCCCCCCGTTAAAAACCATTGGATTAAACAGACAGAAACGAATCATCGGCATTTAACTGTAAAAAGGCTTTCCCTTTGTCATCACATACAATCAGTGTCAATGAACAAAAAGAGGGGGATATGTCTACTTTTTGGCCTACTAGACTCTCTACTATTCCTGCCACTGTAATGCCATGGCCTACTATTAGTACATTACCAGAGAATTGTGTCAGCAGGAAATCACTCACTTGCTTCATCCTGGCCAAAACTTGCCCCTCCGTTTCTGGGTAGACGGGAAGAATTTTACTGACATAACTCCAGTCTATACGGGGGTAGACAGATTCTAACTCTTCCCGGGGATGCAACAGGGGGGGAGAAGTCATCCAGTTAGGATTAAGCCATTCTCCCAATCCTGCCTCTAGGTAAACCTTCAACTGGAGGATTTCTGCTACAATATGGGCTGTCTGAATGGTGCGTAAGAAGGGGGAAGCCAAAATCGTCTCTATTTTCTCCTGTTTTAGTCTTTCCCCCAACAGTTGTGCCTGAATCTTTCCCCTTTCTGACAAAGGTGGGTCATACTTGCGTAATTCTCGCGTAAACCACTCCGGTTTTACAAAATCCAGTCTTTCCCCATGTCTCGCCAAATACAGCCTCAAGGACATTATTTGTACCTAGGTTTATTACTTTCTGCTGGCAATTGTTAACTTATTTTTCGCCCTGTATACACTATTTGCGTTATTTTGTCAAGTTATTTAATTTTTTTTTAAGATTCTTGTCAGAACCATGACAGGAGGACTAATTAGTTCTAGTCTGAAAATAGGGGGGCAAAGGAGGAGAAAAAAAATAAGACAAAGGTGGTGAGTACTATGATGAGGATTTTATTGTCTTTGGGGATAAGATTAATTCTAACAGCAATGGCGGCCTTTGCTCTGCCGGTGGTTTTCTTTTCGGGGATGCTAACAACACTGGTGATTCTGGCCACTCTGCCGGTGGTGGGGAGGTGGTTTGGGGATTTATACGGTGGGGTTTGCCAGTTTTTGGCGGTTTTCGGTGAAGGGGAGGCTATGACGGGCATTTTAGTGATTGCCACCACAGGCGCCCTAGCCGGTTTATTGTTTGAGTCTTTGAATCTTTACCGGCAGAGTCTTTTGGCCAATACCCCCTATCCGTGGCAGAAATTGAAGACTGTGGACTTTATGACTAGACTGTTATGTAGGCGAAGACTGTATTAGTTTGTAACACTAGGCTCTACTCTTTCCCTAAAGACTAGTTGTCCATTTTCGGGGGTGAGGGTTTGGAAGAAGAAGTCGGCCACCTCGTTGTTTTCGTCGGCAACCAAAACAGAAGCCACATGGCCTTCTAACATTAGTTTATGTCGCTCACAGTCTTGATAGGCGTATATAATCAGAATATCTCCCGGCTGACATAGCAAGGCGGCACCACCATTGGGGCAAATTTCCCTGCTACCCCTTGGTGCGGGAATTGCATAGGTTGACCACCGTTGGGCATTATTCAGATTAACTATTTCTACCTCTTGGAGGGGTAGGATTCCCACCTTTTCCATCAACTCTGCATCGATGGAGATACTGCCAATATAGTCCACATTTGCCGAAGTCACCCGTACCCGGTGTAACTTGGCACACATTAATCTTATGGTATTCATAGCCAACTGGTATTATTCACAGTAACAATCCGTCATTAGACAAACGATCAAATTATAATAAGTCCTAACCAGGGAAGATAAAATTGTAAGGGCCCTGGTTGCATTCCCCCCCTCAAGTCCAACAATTCTACCAAAATCAGATACACTACTCCCAGAAAAATGGAAATAGCCCCCGAAAAAATTGCCACTAATTTTTTTCTCTCCATAGCCATTTAACCCTTCAAGAGTCTGGGAAATTTGCTGTTTGTAATTATAGCCTTATTTTTTCCTGTAAAGCCAGCAGTCTTGTAATAGTTTCTCAAGTTAGTTGTTACTCAGTCTGGTAAACAGCCGGCGCCTGAAAATGAGAGATAACGGGACTTGATAAAAAATGTAAAATATTTATTAAGAGTAATTACATTCCCCCCACCTTTACCCCTTAAATAGGATTAAAATAAAAGAAGAAGATTGTTTCCCCCTTGAATTTCTCTGTGAGAATGTTACTCCCAGAGAGGGGCTGTTGGTAGGCAAATAATTAGGTGGATTACCAGGGATAAACAGATGAAAGTCAGTTATCTATTGAGGTTTTACGAAAGGGGAATTAGGGAGTTTAAAGGGGTTAACTTACAGTCTGCCGACTTGTCAGGGGTAGTATTAGTGTCAGTAGACTTTAGCAAGTCCAATTTGATGGGGGTGAATTTCGCCCGTGCCTTTTTAACCAAGTCCAACTTTTCCGGCGCCGCCTGTAACTGGGCCAATTTCACCTATAGTAAACTGAGTGAGGCTTTATTCAACGGTGCCGACTTGACAAAGGCCAATTTTACTGGCGCCTTTATGGTGAAGGCACAACTGATTGGCAGTCATCTCAGTGGGGCGAATCTGAGTCATACCAATCTCAGGGGTAGCAATCTGATGGGTGCGAATTTGTGTGGGGCTATTCTCTATCGTGTCAATCTGAGGGAGGCTATTATTAGGGATTGTAATCTGCAGTGGAGTAACTTCCAGGAAGCCAGACTCAGTAAGGCGGATATGAGTGGCTGTAGGGCCTATCAAGCTAATTTTACCCGCTGTTTTATGAAAGAGGTCAACCTGAGCTATAGTGAACTTAATGAGGCTAACCTGTATGGGGCCAAATTGAATCAAGCTAACTTGCGGGGGGCAAATCTCCAAAGGGCCAATTTAAGGGAGGCAAAACTAGTAGGCGCCGACTTAACTGGTGCAGATTTACGGGGGGCATATCTTCAAAATGCCGACTTACAGATGGCTAACCTGGAGGGAGCAATTTTAACCCGTGCCAATCTTGCTGGTGCTAATTTGGCAGGCGCCAATCTGACACAGACTAATCTCAAAAACAGCCACCTGGATCATACTATCATCCCAGAGGCCATTGCCAGGGTGTTGGGGCTAGAATTTACCACCCATACCATTAGCACCACCTAGATAGAGGGCAATAGCTGCCAACAGGATAACACTAATACCCGCTAGGGAGGCGAGGGGCTTTTGACTACTTCCCACCAGCCAGGAGGGCAAATCCGTTTTGTACTCAATCAAACTACAACTTTCAAGACAGGCGAGGGCAAAAACCCAACCCCCGTGGAGTCCAATGGCCATCCCCAAGGAATTATTGTCTGTCAGGAGGGCGTAACACAAAACCATCCCCAACAACCACAACCCTGGCAATTGAGGAAGGGTGTTTTCCCTTTCCCAAATCAGATGGAGGATGGCAAACAGAAGACTGGAAATAGAAGCGGCTACACCCCAATTATAGTCTTGCCACAGCCAGTAGAGGAAAAGGCCACGGAAAACAGATTCCTCTACGGCAGCGACAAAAACACTGACTGCCGCCAACAGGAAAGTTGTTTGGAGGCTAAGGGGGTTAGGGGGGGAAAAACGGACTAGGCCTAAACCCCATTCCCACAGATAAACTAGAGATAGACAGCCAATGGCCAATCCATAACCAGATAGGATAGACTGAAAGAGTCTAGCATCTAAGACAATTCCTATCTGTGTTAAGGTTACCCCCTTTAACCCCAACTGCCAGATGAGAAAGGGCGCAAGGGAGTAGAGGGAAAACAGTAGTATTAGTTTTTGGCGGTTTTTATTTGGTGTTGGTGCGGCTGTCTGCCATTTCCCCCGGCTTACAACAGCCAGGGCGATGGGCAACCAGATAACCGCCCAAATTATTAAAAAAAGGGCTATTCTGACGAGGGAATGGAGGCTATGGCCTAGATTGCTCATTTATTGCCATTTTTCATTGTCCCCCTCGATTTTAGACCAATTTGGCCCGGGGCTTAGTTTTGTTTTTGTTTTTCTTTTTCTTTGTCCTTTTCCTCTTCATCCTTCTCTATTTGACGGAGATGAATGTGTTTATAGCCCAGTTTGATTTCAAATTCATCTCCAGGTTTTAGGCCCATTTTCTCGGTATAGCTGGAACCGATGACTATTTGTCCATTTTTGTGGACACTGACGCGGTAGGTAGCCTCTCTCCCCCGTCCATCCTTAGTCTTTTCTGGATCCAGAGGTACCCCCTTAGCGGCCAATACCGCGTCGTAAAAGGCTGTCAAATTGACTCGCTCTTTCCCGTTTTTTCCGATGGTATAATAACCACATTCTTTCGCCCTCTGACGACGGGGCACATCTGCCAACTCTTTTACTTTTTGCAACAATTCTTTCCCTGTCAAAGGAGTAGGGTTCACTTGGCTCATATTCTTCCTCTGTCACCTATGATTTTCTTTTTCTTTCCATATTTTATCATAACAAAAAACGGTCATTAAATCATCCTATTAGGGAAAATTTCTGGAGGATTATTGATAATTTACCCCGGGAAGTTGTAGGTTTCTGGGAATAACTTGTCCCAAGATTGAGCCAAACAGTAAACTGACCAGTGGCAGAGGAAATTACAGTGGCAAATAACAGCCTTTTACAAAACTTAAGGGAGAATCCCTTGTCAAAGGGCCCTTCTGGTAAGACAATAGAAATAACTATGGGAATAACAGCACCTTGACTATGAAAGTCACCTTTAAAATTCTCCGTAGCCAGCCCAATTTTCCCCCCAAATTCCAGTTTTATACCCTAGAGGTAGAAAAGGGCAATACTATTTTAGATTGTCTCAACCGCATAAAGTGGGAGCTAGATGGGACTTTAGCTTTCCGTAAGAATTGCCGCAATACCATCTGTGGCAGTTGTGCCATGAAAATCAATGGCCGTGCGGCATTGGCCTGTAAGGAAAATGTGGGGGGGGAGTTAGAAAAACTCGGTTTTACTGAAGGGGAAAACCCTCCCCTCTTTGAGATTTGCCCCTTGAATAACCTGCCTGTGTTAAAAGATTTGGTGGTGGATATGGGCAATTTTTGGCAGGACTTAGAAAAAATTGAACCCTATGTGGTTACAAAAGAAATACCTGCCAGAGAAAGGGAATTTTTACAAACACCAGAAGAAAGAAAACTCCTCACAGACACCAGTAATTGTATCATGTGTGGTGCTTGTTATTCCCAGTGCAATGCTAAAGAAGTCAACCCCTTTTTTGTTGGCCCTCACGCTTTAGCAAAAAGTTATCGCCTCTTGGCAGATTCCCGTGATAATATAACAGAAAACCGTCTAGAAAAATATAATGACATCCAAGCAGGAGTTTGGGGTTGTACCCGTTGTTACTTCTGCGATGAAGTTTGCCCCATGGGGGTGGCGCCTCTCACTCAAATTACCAAAATTAAACAGCTAATCCTCCAGAAACAAGACACCAATTCCACCCCCATCCGTCACCGAAAAGTATTAGTAGAAATGGTGAAACAGGGGGGATGGATTGACGAGCGTCGTTTTGCCATTACCGTCATCAGCAACTATTTTAGAGATTTAAAGGCCCTCTTGACCATTGTCCCCCTGGGATTGAGAATGATTCTGGCCGGCAAGTTTCCCTTCACCTTCCAACCCTCCCAAGACGTCTGGCAAATCAAGGCCCTCATCCAGGACATTCAAAGGGAAACCCACGGCACCTAGCTAGGCTTCAGTTTTTTTTATCTGTTGCAGGTAATAGCTGGCGGTTTGGGCTACTTGGGGGTGGGAATCCTTAGCCAAGAATTGAAGGGCAGACACAGCCTTCTCGTTATCAGGGAAATTACTTAAAGACTCCGCCAATCGCTGACGCGTCAACCAGTCTGGCGAAGCCGCAAACTCCAAGATGTCATTGACACAGTCTTCTGCCTTTATTTCCCCCAAGGCGGCGATGGCTGCTTGCTGTAATACTGGCTCTTCGCTCCGTAGCGCCTCCAGCAGCAGATTTTTGGCCCTTCTGTCCCCCAGGTTGCCCAAAGAAACAGCGGCACTAAACCTCACCAGCCACTGGGTATCCTCATAAAAGGCACGGGCAAGAGGCTCAAAAGCCCGAATATCATTTAAATATCCCAACGCCCCCGCCGCATCAGCCCGAATACCATAATCCGGATCCGTTTCCAGTAACGAAACCAGAATTGGCAGGGATTCCTCTGTTTTTTTCACCCCCAGGGCGAATATCGCCATTGAACGCACTGGTAACATCTCGTCATACAGAACCTTTTTAATAAGAGGCACCGCCTCCTCTGCAGGCACATCCTTTAGGGCTGCCAATGCCAAAAGACGATCCTTTGAATTACTACTTTCCAGTTTACGTTCTATTTCCTTTAGATCTACTTGGCTCATAATTTTCTTAACATTTCCCCGTTTCACTCATTATAGATTATTTTCCCTGGGATTAGGATCCTATTTTCTCATGATTTGTGTTTAGGAGAATAGATGTATTTTTTATTATCTCCGAAACTCCCTGTAAAATTAGTAAAAGGGGACCCACAATAATCAGTGTTTTAATTGGATAACGAGGCAATCCTCCATCCGCAGAAACCTCTCCTGTTTGCCAGGAGTTTAACACATATTGCCAGGAATAGTAGACAATTACGCCACAAAAAGGGAATAGAAATAAAATTACCCCCAGGATGTTAATTAGCGCCTTTATTTTGGGAGAAAAATCCTTGTAAAACACATCTACCCGCACATGACTGTTGTTTTGTAAAGCATAGGCAGCCCCCAGAAAAAATACCAAATCAAACAGATACCACTGCAATTCAATTAAACTATTAGAACTCAAATTCTGACCTAATATTTTCCCAAAATATCTTCCAATTACATTCCATACCCCCAAAATGACCATTACAAAAACTATACCAGCCCCAGCAACACCACACCAATGGCTTATGGTATCAATAACCTGTGATATTTTCAGGGCAATTTTCATCTTCCTACAACCCATCCATTAGCTATTACTGGCTTTTACCTTTACCCGAAAAGCACGAGCTGACGGAAAATTATTATACACCTCTTCAAAGAGATTTTCGTCATAATTGCCCAGCAAATACATCTGATTGAAGTTAGATTTAAACACCGACTCCGGCAGCATATAAACTCCTAAAATCTTTCCCTGTAACCCAATCAATTCCACAGTAGAATCGGACTTGTTGTCGGGATACTCTTTCCTGTAAACCACATATCCCCCGTCAGAGATAATAAACCGTTTGATAGCATCCTTGTTATTGATTAAACCCTTTTCAATATCCACGGTATAGTTTTGACACTTTAAAATTTTACCGTCAAACTCCCCACAATCAAGTGACTGATATTCTTCTACCTTTGACACCTTCTTCTCAAAATCCCAATTACCAAAAAGAGCAAAAGCATAATACTTAGGAATCATGTCTCTAGTGTACAAGACGATAATATTCTTATTCAAGGGCTTTAGGGGGAAGTTAACTATTTTTTCCACCACCTTGTTAGCCGTCTTTCCATCCGTCATCAAACTGTTAATACCCTGAAAATGATAAACATCAATAGCACTTATGATAGAATACATCTTCCTCTGGTTATCCTCCACAAACGCCTTTGCCACCAAATAACTCCTCAATCCTCCTTGAGTGCCTCCGTCATGGTATACTGCAAATTCTCCCACATCCATCAGAGGATAACCAAAATCCCACCACGTGAATACCGGTGAATTTTTAGGTACTCTTTCCTTCAAATCCAAAAAACTATTCATAATATCTAGAGGTATAAATGGTGGATAAACCTCATCATAGGCCGTTATCTTGTCAGCGGAAATGAAAAATGCTATAAAGATAATTGCCGGGAAAATCAAATCAGCTGTTCTCTTTTTCCAATTGACAACCCTGCTCACCGTGTAAACTATTACGAATAATAAATAGCCCATTCCTGCCCACACCAAAGGGGCAAGATACATGGCAAATCTGCTTCCCGATACAAAAGCTAATCCTCCTAAAAACAACAGTGGTAGTAGGGGAGTCATTTGCCTGAATTTCAAAACAAAGACTATCAATATCCCCACAATTCCAGCTATAGCCAAGTACTTATTCCCCGCCACCAAATTTAGAACATATATAGCAGAAGTTTTTTGGGCTTCTGAAATGGTCGCAACAATATTGGGCCATGCTATTCCTGA
>JAUQQP010000034.1:98170-141246 GCA_030549855.1 Cyanobacteriota bacterium SRBZ.bins.94.201705 | reverse complement strand
CATTGTCCTAGCCTGGGAAAGAGGTAGAATTAAGTAGGTGGTACCATATTATCGTTAATACGGCAAGTAAATGTCTACCACTGTGGAAATGTATCTGGTGGGGGTGGGTTTAGGCTTCCTGACTGTTAACAAAGGTTTATCATTGTCCTAGCCTGGGAAAGAGGTAGACTTAAGTAGGTGGTACCATATTATCGTTAATACGGCAAGTAAATGTCTATCACTGTGGAAATGTATCTGCCGGGGGGTAGGTTTAGGCTTCCTGACTGTCTACAAAGGTTTATCATTGTCCTAGCCTGGGAAAGAGGTAGACTTAAGTAGGTGGTACCATATTATCGTTAATACGGCAAGTAAATGTCTATCACTGTGGAAATGTATCGGCTGGGGGGTAGGTTTAGGCTTCCTGACTGTCTACAAAGGTTTATCATTGTGATAGCTTGGGGAAGAAAGGTAAATTATTATAAACAAGGCTAAGAGAAAATGGCGGAGGGTATTATCCTACTGATAGTATTTGCCTTTGGCGCCTGTGTGGGAAGTTTTCTCAACGTGGTAGTGTATCGCCTCCCAGCAGGTATGTCTATCATCTATCCACCCTCCCATTGCCCAAAATGTTCACATCCCCTGGGTATAACAGAGAATATACCAATTTTTGGCTGGTTGTGGTTAAAAGGTAAGTGTCGTTGGTGTAAGGCATCTATCTCCCCACGCTACCCGCTAGTAGAGGCAACAACGGCTTTCCTGTTTAGTCTTATTTATCATCAATTCGGTTTTTCCTGGCTAACCCTCACCTACCTCCTCCTTGTCAGCTGGTTAATACCACTAGCCTTGATTGACATAGACACCATGACTCTCCCTAACAGTCTCACCCAGTCAGGCTTAATAGTAGGGTTAATCTGGCAGGGATTAGTAGGATTGGCAGACAACGGGATAAATGGCTTCGCCTACCATCTGTTTTTAGCAATCCTAGGAGGGGTGGTAGGCATCTGGCTATTTGACATAATCGGTATTGTCGGCAGTCTTCTATTGGGGAAACCAGCAATGGGTGGCGGTGACCCCAAACTGGCCGCTATGATAGGAGTATGGCTGGGATGGCTGGGGATTCTTCTTACTGCTTTCCTCGCCTGTGCCTATGGTACCATAGTGGGCATCACCGCTATTGCCCTCAAGTTAATCCAACGACAACAACCTATTCCCTTTGGCCCTTTTCTTGTATTAGCATGTATCACTGTGATTTTGTGGGGAGATAGGCTAATAAACAGTTATCTGGAATACATGGGCATTTAGAGAGAAAAAATGGAAAAAAATCAGTGCGGGAGTCTACTATAATCAAAAAGTCGGCAGAAACTGTCTTCTTCTTCAGCATTATCCACTGGGTATCCTCCCCATGAATCAGATTTCACGACGCGGTTTCCTAAAAGGGGTGAGTCTAGCGGTAGCCTCTTTTTATTGGCAAAGACAACCATTACAGGCTATAGCCGCTAATCTTACCCCGGCTAATACCAATGGTAATAAAATTCGTAAATTGGCCTTACTGGTAGGTATCAATCAATACCCGTCAGAAAAACAATTACAGGGTAGTGTTACCGATGTGGAATTGCAGCGAGAATTGCTGATTCACCGTTTTGGTTTTTCCCCCCAAGACATTGTTACCCTCACCGACAAACAAGCCACCAGAGAAAACGTTTTAAATACCTTCCAACAACATCTGTGTCAGCAAGCAGGGGAAGAAGATGTGGTAGTATTTCACTTCAGTGGCTACGGCAGACAACTGAAATTATCCCCCAACAATGACTCTTCCCTAGTTAAAAGTCTCGTCCTCTATGATACCCTAACCAATACCAATACCGCCAATGACCTCCTCTTGGCAACCCTTCTTTCCCTTGCCAATTCCCTCGCCACAGACAAATACACTCTGATTTTAGACACCAGTTTCTCTCCCCCTAGCCTCTCTTCTTTTACCCCCACCGCCAGGCATCTGTCTTTACGCTTTTTAGATTCCAATCCGCCACAGATAGTGGCAGAAGAGGAAAAAAATTTCTACCACCAGGCTTACAAACCCCTAAACCCTAACCTCCAATCCCCTCCACATCTCAAGGGAATGTTGTTATTCCCCGCTGACAATTTAGCC
The DNA here is from genome assembly GCA_030549855.1 of Cyanobacteriota bacterium SRBZ.bins.94.201705. Classification (GTDB taxonomy): domain Bacteria; phylum Cyanobacteriota; class Cyanobacteriia; order Cyanobacteriales; family Cyanobacteriaceae; genus DVEF01. The sequence goes on along the minus strand of JAUQQP010000034.1, from coordinate 139,121 downwards.
ATCGAAATTCACCATCCCCCATTCCCCACAGGCTTATTCACCTACAACCTGACTCAAAGTCTTTGGCAAATATATCCAGACAGTCGCTATTTTGACTTGAAATCACTCCTAGCCGCCAAAATTAGTTCCTATACTGGTAAACAGGGGGATGCTGAATTGTTGCCAGTCAATAGACTATCCCTCCCTCCCTACAATTCCCCCGTGGCTGCCTCCCCGAGGGATGGTGTTGTAGTTAGTGTTAATCCCCCGGTGGTAGAGTTGGAGTTGTTGGGTTTACCCCTGTTACTTTTATACAATTACCAGTTAAACTCTCGTTTTCACATTTATAGGGATGTGGATTTACCAGTAGCAGAAATTCAAATCACATCCCTGTTGGGAAACAAAGCCAGGGGAATAGTTGTGGAGGGTGACATCAATGCCATCCAACCAGGATTGGCTTGTAGGGAGTCTGTTAGAGTCATTAGTAGCAACCTCAAATTGCATGTAGCCTTGGATGACAGTTTGGAGAAAATTGAAAAGGTTGACGCCACCAGTACTCTTAGTATAATCGAGGGATTAGAAATAACTAATTTAGGGGATAGTCTTTTAGACTGTATCCTAGGCAAATTCACAGACGAAAACGATACCACCAATGGCTATGCCTTATACTCACCAGTGGGGGTATTATATGCCAACACCACCCCCCCCTTCCAGGAAGCAGTTGCCTCTGCTGTCAAACGTCTAATTCCCCCCCTAAGAGTCAATTTGACTAGCAAGTTGTTGCGGCTAACAGAGAATCAGTTTTCCTCCACCCTACCCCTAAATGTCTCTTTCAAGATAACCAATGATAAATCCTCCTCCACCTTCTCTCAGTATACTGCCGGGAGTAAACTGTCTGGCAAAGCCGTCTTCTTCACCCCCACAGGCGACGACTTTTTGATGGCTATATCCCCCTCAGGAGAGATTGCCATTACCCTCCACAATGAGGCAGACTATCCCGTTTATTTTCTTCTCATTGCCATCACCCCTTCCAGGAAAACAATCCTATATCACTGTCAGGCTAATCCCATTCCACCTCTTAGCCGTTTGACAATACCACAAACCCCCAGTCTTTTAAAATGGATAATAGACGGGGCAGAAGGAGTGGGAGAATTCTTTTTAATATGCAGCAAGTCTCCCTTTTATAATACCTTGCAACAATTACAACAGGCCAGCCAGATTAAGCCACAAGCCGAGCAAATTCTTGTCTTAGAACGTCCAGACAAAATAGCCCATTCTATTCTAAAAGATTTGGCCAAAACTAGTCAAGGGGCGGGCAAATTCAACAACAATCCCCCAGATTCATACTGGTTGGATTTGAGCCAATGGGCTACTTTTAGACTAGTTTACAAGCTGTGAGAGGGAAAGATAGCCCCTGGATTTGATTAGAAAATTCTATGGGAATCATTTCCCTTCCCTAGCCTCAAGAAAAGTCAACAGGGGTTAAAATAGCAAGAGCAATTGCTTGTGTGTAGACAGGAGAAAAACCAGTCAGTCAGATGAATCCAGGAATTGATTTACAAGAAAGTTTTATTACCACCCTCAACCAATGGGGATTGTCTAGGGAGTTAGCAAAAACCCTTTGGATACCCCTCCCCCTAATTCTAATGATTATAGGCGCCACCGTGGGGGTACTAGTAACCGTATGGCTGGAAAGGAAAATCTCCGCCGCCGCACAACAGCGGCTTGGCCCTGAATACGCCGGCCCTCTTGGTATACTACAACCCGTGGCAGACGGGATAAAGCTAATATTCAAGGAAGACGTAGTACCCGCCAAGGCCGATAGTTTCCTATTTACCCTCGGGCCTGTAGTAGTGGTAGTACCAGTATTTCTGTCCTATCTAATTATACCATTTGGGCAGAATCTTGTAATAACGGATTTGAATGTAGGAATATTCCTATGGATTTCCCTTTCTAGTATAGCCCCTATTGGCTTATTGATGTCTGGATATGCCTCCAACAATAAGTATTCCCTATTAGGAGGATTAAGGGCAGCCGCACAATCCATCAGTTACGAAATCCCCCTTGCCCTCGCCGTCTTGGCTGTTGCTATGATGTCTAATAGTCTCAGTACCATTGACATAGTGCAACAACAGTCCGGTTATGGTATACTGGGGTGGAACATCTGGCGACAACCGGTAGGGTTTTTAATCTTCTGGATTGCTGCCCTAGCCGAATGTGAGCGTTTGCCTTTTGATTTACCAGAAGCAGAAGAGGAATTAGTCGCCGGCTATCAGACGGAATATGCCGGCATGAAGTTTGGTCTTTTCTACGTTGGCTCTTATGTTAACCTAGTACTATCCTCCCTTATCTTCTCTGTGTTGTATCTTGGCGGTTGGGAATTCCCTATCCCCCTTTCCAGTCTTGCCAGTTGGTTAGGCGTCAGTGAAAACACCCCCTGGTTACAAGTCATTACCGCCTCCCTTGGCATCACCATGATGATTTTGAAAGCCTACTTCCTCGTCTTTACTGCCATTTTACTCCGTTGGACAGTCCCTAGGGTTAGAATCGACCAACTCTTAGACTTAGGTTGGAAATTCCTCCTTCCCGTTTCCCTTGTCAACCTTCTGCTTACTGCCGCCTTGAAACTTGCATTCCCCTTCGCCTTTGGCGGCTAATCTGGGAGTTTTTTTTACAGTATCCCTATAAAACTATAACCCCTACTGGGTGGGGACAACCCCTGCCCTAATAACATTTTTACATTTCTTAATAAAAGCCCCAAGAAGGGGGCGCCCTCTGCTACAATGGGTATGTGGGACGGCAGGAGGGGTGACTGCCAGGGGCGGACCTGGGCACTTTTTTATTAATATAAATATTCAATAAACCCGGGGAATGTAAGAAAAGAGAACGCTCCTGACCCCTCCCAGGAGTTTAAATTCGGCTAGTAAGCCTCCTAACAGGCGCTAGAAGGGGTGGGCATTCAGAATAGGCAAAAAAAAGACGTCTTCTGTATAAGGCGGTTATCTTTGGCCTTATTCTAGGGCTGAACCCTATTTAAATAAAATATATTTGCAAATATACCTGACATAAGATAGTGGGAGGGTTCTCCTAATAGGACAGGCAATGCCCCATTAGTTGCAATTTTATCTCTTTTAATGAGGATTGTTCCCCCCGCAATACCTACTTTTACCCCATCTGTGGCTAATAGTAATCTATCTCAAATAAATTGAAGGCAGGGCAACCCCTGGGAGTATCCATACCTCCCGCACCATCCCCATCCTAACACAAGGGGGCTCGGAAAGGGCGAATAAATTAAGAAACGTAAAGAAAAAAACTAACCCGTAGAAAACACCCCTACTGGGAGAAAGAAAAAACTTACAACCCATGCCTAACCCCCCTCGGAAAGGGAAGAAAGGAAGTCAAGGAGGGAGTGAATTTCGGATTCAAGGGTAAAATAATGAACACAGGCGCGAATACAAGGAGGAGAAGAAAGAGTGCGGAGGAAAAAGTGGTTATTTTCAAGGGTTTGGACTATTTGTTTGGGATTTTTGCCAGCAGGAAAGTAGAAGGAAACTAAGCCGGAAAGGGGAGGAGTAGAGGGATGCAGACAGCAAATGCCGTCTATCTGTTGTAAGTTTGTCCAAAGAAGTCGGCTCAACTGTAAGATTCTCTCATATCTTTGCTCGATAGTGCCCCAGGATTGGTGGAGTTGGATGGCAGTCTGTAAGCCAACAAAAAGAGGATAGGGGGAGGTGGCAACTTCATAACGGCTGGCAGAGTCAAAAAAGGGAAAATGAGGATGGGAAAAGTCTAAACCCCGCCAACCAATAAAAGTAGGTGCGATGGCAGAAATCAAGTCCTGTCGGACATACAGAAAGCCAACCCCAGAAGGGCCACATAACCATTTATGCCCTGTACCAGCATAAAAGTCAACCCCTTCTTCTGCTAACGAAAGAGGAATACTACCCGCTGACTGGGCTCCATCTGCTAAAACATAAATAGGTCTGCTACTATGGGGATACTGGTGACAAAGACTGACTATTTGTCTTAGGGGTAACAGATGCCCAGTATTCCAAAGGATATGACTGACAACCAGCAGACGGGTTTTGGGAGTGAGATGGCTAGCAATCACCTCCAGAGGATTGTCTTGATTAAATAGGACGTTTAAAAGGGGTATAGTAGTGATTTTAACCCGGAAACGACGACCAATTTCCCTTACAATAGCCACTATGCCCGGATGTTCAGCATCTGTAATCAGAATCTCATCCCCCTCTTGCCAGTCTATCCCCCACAAAACAATATTACAACCCTCCGTCACATTCTCTGTTAAGGCAATGGTATCCACCGACACCCCCAATTCAGAGGCAATCACCTTTTTGGTTTGATAAATACTCTCCTCTACCCACTTATTCCCCTTGATACTAAATGGACCTATTTTTGCAATATAATTGTAAGAATCAATGATAGAATCGAGGGCTTTTTGAGGGAGAATACCTTGCCCGCCGTAGTTAAAATAGAATTTGTCTTCTAAAGCCGGGAATTGTTGTCGGTAGGATGTCAAGTCTAACATAAATACTCACGCCCCCTCTCTGATATTATTCCACTGATTGGCCGCATCAGTGATGGCCTGTTGGACAGTTTTTTGGTTTAGCATTGCCTGTTGCAGATTTTCATATATAATCCTCTTGAGCTGTCCTAGGTTTTTAAGGGGAGGGATTAACACAGAGGCGGTTTCCAGCTGTTGGGCACTAATTTTTCTAGCCTTTAGCAGCAAATTATCAGGATTCTCACCCTTGGCCATTTCCTCTTCCAGATTTTTGATATACTGGCTAAGGGCTTGACGGTGGGAAGGTAAAACGTTAGCCTGTTGACTGAATCGTAGCTGGTTGTCGCCGTTAGTGACAAAAAGGGCATATTGTAACGCCGCCGAGGTATTTTTACTGTCTTTAGGAATCACCAAATTCATCACCGCTACGTTGCGTTTACCCGTATTTCCTGTAATTTGAGGGGCAACATCAGACTGCTGATATATACTAGGGGCATTAGTAGCAATAGTCTTCAAAAATTCAGCACCTGTACCCAAAAGGGCCAATTCTCCAGCCTGGTACAATTCTACGGCATGACGGTGTCCTTGGGTCAATACTTCTGGGGGCAGTAAACCCTTCTGATACAAGTCTACCCAGTATTGAAACACAGCTAATCCTTCTGGGGTGTTAAACGCCGCTTTCCCCTCCTCATCCACCAGTTTCACCCCCATTTGTATAAAGGACTGTAACACCTCATTGGAATCATTAGGTAAAAAAGGCACAAAAAAGGCATATTTGCCAGTCTTTTCCTTTACTTTTGCCGCCACGGTAGCCAACTCAGTAAAAGTCTGGGGGGGTTTTGTTATACCTGCCTGTCTCAACAACTCCCGATTGTAAACCGTAATTGTAGTGGTTAAATACCAAGGGATACCAAACACAATTTTCTTGCAATCTGGGGAACATATTTTAATACTATTACCCTCCCAAATTTTCTCCAAATACTGTTGTTTTTCTTGGGGAGGAATTTCCTCATCCAAATTCAACCAAGCTTGGCGACTGGCAAGGGAGGCAGCAAAATCTGGGTTTAAATTCACCACATCCGGGGCATTTTTACTAGACACTGCTGTTAAAATTTTACTCTCCATAGCACTCCAGGGCACATCTATCCACTTAACTTTGTAGGAGGGATTATTTTTTTCAAATTCTTCATTCAACTGCCTAAAATAGTCATTAAATTGAGGGGAAAGTTGCATTGTCCAAAATTCTATCTCCCTGTTGTTATCCAGATTACCCTTTTGGCAACCCGCAAGCAAAGACACAGAAAACCCCAAGAGGAAGCATAAGACAAAAAGTAAAGATAAACCTCTTCTAGACATAACCTCTACAAAACAAGGGAATAAAGTGATACTATCAGATTCAGTATCGGTAAGTGTTGGGATAATAGACGAATCTCCTAGGAAAGGAGAGGGGGATTGTAGTAGCTTATGATTATAAACCCCTTGCCATAAACCTGTAGTTTATAGCGATTTGTTAATTTCTATTGGCATTAGCCGAGGGACAAAATACTATTAAAAAAAGACTTTTATTTGCCCCAAAAAGTTATTATTAGGGGGCTCATAGGGTAAAATGGTATCAGGTTTATAAAGCAATTGTACAAAATAAGTAAAAACCCGGTGGAGGAGGAAGATGTTAGGTTTTTTAAACAACCTCATAGGGGGTAAGAGTAAGGGGGTAGGGATAGAAATTGCCCCAGACAGAGTCTCCCTTGCCCAATTGAGCAAAAAAGGACAACAGTATAAGTTGATAAAATACCACAGTTTGGAAGTACCAGAAGAGGTGTTCGAGGATGGGCAAATAGTGAATACAACCGCCTTGTCGGAGGTGATTGAGGAGTTGGTAAAGGAGGCAAAGGTAAAACCAAAACAAATAGCTACGGCGGTGCCCATGAAGGATGTAATAATGAGAATTATACCAATGCCAGCAGAATTAAATGACCAGGAATTAAAAGATGCAGTGTTAAATCATGAGGCGCCTTTATATCTGCCCTATCCCCGGGAGGAAGTAGACATTGACTATCAGAAACTGGGCTATTTTGTAGATGAAGATGGCATAGAAAAAGTACAGGTATTATTGGTAGCCACCAGGAAAGAAATTACGGATTTATACCTAGAGAGTTTCCAGCAAGCCGGTTTAACAGTAACAGTGTTGGAAACCAACAGTTTTGCCCTCATGAGGCTTCTGAGGGAACAATTAAAACAGTTTGCTGCCGGAGAAGCAGTAGTATTAGTGGACATAGAATTCGATAGTACCGACATTGCGATCATCTCCGAGGGGATACCCCAATTCACCCGCACTATTCCCATTGGTGTCTATCAGATGCAAACTGCCCTTGCCCAGGCCATGAATTTACCTACATCCAGGAATACAGAATTACTACAGGAGATAACCATTCCCAACAATCCAGAACAAGGTACGAGTATAAGTACTACAAGTAGTCAGACTTGGCTCAACCCAGGCATGGACTCTCTCCTGAGGGTGTTAAACGAACTGGTGGACGAATTGAAAAGATCTATCAACTTCTATTTGAACCAGTCGGGGAACATGGAGGTAGTACAGATGTTGCTAGCAGGGCAGGGGGCAGGTATAGCCCAAATAGACGAATTTTTCACAAGAAGGCTGAATATACCAACAATACAGGTAGATCCGGTTTCAGCCATATCTGTTAGTCTAAAACAAGAACTGTCACCCATGGAAAGGGCGGGATTAGGCACAGTATTAGGTTTAGGGATGAGGATGAGTTAGCCATGTATAGTATTGACATAAATTTTCTAAAAGACCGAAAGACGGAAACCATCACCACCACTGCCCTCAAGAAAAAGTCGGGCGCAACCCCGGGGGAACAATTACCTATTTTAATTGGCGCTGGGGTAGGTTTAGCCTTTGTTGCGGCAGTGGGGGGGAGTATATGGTTAATAGAACAACAAAAAACGGCCACCCAAAACACCATTAGCCAGTTGGAGGCACAAATCCAAAGACTAACGGGGCAAAGTCAAGAGGTAAAACAGATAGAAACGGAAATTGAGAATGTGAATCGGGAAATCGGGATTCTGGTCAGTGTCTTCAATAATATCAAACCCTGGTCAGCGATGCTGGACGAAATTTCCACCCTTACCCCTCCAGGAGTCCAAATCAACTCCATAAGTCAAACAGAGGGGAGAAAACTAACCATCAACGGAAATGCCCTTAGTTACCAGCAGGTGAGTGATTTCTTTGTCGGTTTGAAATACTCGCCTTTTTTTAACCCGGAAAATACCAAACTGGTAACTGCTAGTCTAGGAGACAATCCCAATGCCCAACAAGGAGAGTCAGGAGGAGGAGGAGGGGGCAATCAGGGGGCAACCCAACCACAACAAATAGTACTCTTTACCATCAACACCGAAATAGGTGACAAGCCGGCTGCCGAGTTGTTAAACCGACTAGAAAGAAGGGGCGCCATCGGCTTGGTATCTAGAATCAGTGCCCTACAGAGAAAAGGTTTGCTGCAAAAAGTGGCATTTACAGGACAAACGGGAGACAAAAAGGAGGGAGAGGAGCAAAAATGACTACATCCTTTACCAGGACGGAGTTTGGGCCTGAGGAAGAGGGTTTTGATACAGGGCCAGAGTATCCCAAGGCTTTTGGCATTACCTTCACTCCCAAGGTTACGGGGATAACCCTAGGAGTAGGGGGATTTCTCCTGGCAGCCTATCTATTTGCTAATCAGGTAATGCCCCGGTGGAGTGAATTGTCACAGCTAAGCCAGCAAAAACAAGAAAAGGAGGAACAGCTAAGTAGACTAAATACAGGGGAGATAGAGCAGATAATTGCCCGTAAGAAGGCCGAATTGGAGGAGGTAAAGGCTTTAAAAGAGGAGTTGTTCAAATTCTTTACCCAAACAGACCAGCTGGACACTCTGTTGCTGGATGTAAGCAACTTTGCCAACAGGGCACAGGTGAAAATAAACAGCTACGTGCCAGCAGGGGAGAAGACCAAAATCACCGATAATAGCCTTGGGGAGGCAGCAGCCAACAACATAGCCGCCCAAACGTTCAATCTGGACTTTGAGGGCACCTTTACCCAGTTAAAGTCCTTTCTTCGGGATTTGGAGCGACTACAGCCTTTGTTGGTGGTGGAAAACCTTAATGTCAGCGTCTCCCAGCTACCCAAGTTAAAAACCACCATAGCCCTAAAGGCCATTTTCCCGGATTTACAACCCCCCGCCGCGGAAAACCAGCAACAACAACAGCAACAACAACCACAGTAAAATCATGGCAAAGCTTCCACTTGTAAGGAAAATTAGTGTGTAGGAGGAAAACCAATGAGGAAATCTGTCTATCGCCTGTCAAGACTTGTGAGTGGCAGTGTAGCCATAGTGTTTTTATGGCCGATAAGTGCCACTGGCAACGTGAAGATAGAAGCCAAGGGAGGGGAAAAAAAGTCCACCTCTTGGATTATTGCCCAGTCGCCTCCCCAGGAAAGTAACAATCAGAATCAAGAGGTATTATTCCCCAATCCGACGATACTAATAGACGGAAAGCCGGTAAATGGCACAGCGCCTCAGCCGGTGGCCCCTCCACCCTTTTTGCCCAGGGCAGTGGCGCCGCCAGTAGGGGATATGGCTGTATCCAATGTTAACACACTTCCCCCCAGGATAGACTTGGGCACCAATGCCAGAGTGCCTCGGCTAGTATTGAGGAATGCCCCTGCCCCTGAAGTTTTAGCCCTTCTAGCCCGTGCCGCTGGTTTAAACGTCATTTTCACCGAGGGGGAGAAAGAAGCTGCGGCCAAAACTATCACCCTAGAGTTGGATGACGAGCCAATACAGGATATATTCAACAATGTCCTCTTGATGTCAGGACTAACCGCCAGTCGTCAAGGCAATACCATATTCATAGGCAAGACACTACCACCTACCGTAAAAAACAGCATCACCCGCACCATCCGCCTGAATCAGTACAGTGCGATTGGGGCGGCCACCTTTCTCAACAGTCAGGGGGCGCAAGGTTATATTGTAGAAGCACAAGAAGCTACAGGAGGTGGCAAGCCAACCTTTTCATTGAAACCCCTGCCGACAAACCAGGAGAGGGAAAATGAGTATCTGATACTAAAGGGGCTAACAGTCCATGCTGATCCCGTCAACAACAGTATAACCCTAGTAGGGGAGCCCTATCTGGTACAAACGGCCACCTCCTTTTTGACCCAACTAGATGTGCGTCGTCGTCAGGTGGCAGTAAACATCAAGGTGGTGGATGTAGTGCTGGGGCAGAATGACAGTTTTGGTTCCAGTTTCTCCTTCGGCATTGATAATACTGGCGTCATTCAAGATGGCGGTGTGGGCGTAATCAACTTTGGCACCAACAGTGGCAATGTACCCCCTGAACTGGCCCCACCCGGTGCCACAGATCGGGGCAGAATAACCCCCTTTGGCACAGGCTTTGACCCCAATAACCCCCGAGGAAGGGCTGGAGTCCAGGGGGCACTGAGTTTTAACTTGCCCCAGGCTTTTCTGGCGCAGATTCGGGCTAGTATTCAGTCTGGCAATGGCAAAATCCTTACTGACCCCACCATTGTAATACAGGATGGGCAAACAGCGGAAGTGGAGCTGGGAGAGGAGGTGATTGTAGGGGTAAGGGCGGAAAGAGTCACAGACGAGGCGAGTGGCACCACTTACGTGATTATAAACCCTGAAAAGGGCATAGCCGGTTTGAAGCTTTCAGTAAGGGTGGACAGGATCGACGACAATGGTTTTATAACTCTAGAAGCAAACCCCGACATAAGTGTGCCTTCGAGGGAAATACAGTTTGACAGTGGACAGGCACTCAACACCATCACTCTTTTGCAGACAAGACGACTCTCCTCCGGCAGAATCCGTATGCGGGATGGACAGACTTTAATCCTTACCGGTATTATTCAGGACAGAGAGCGTGCCACCGTATCTAAAATTCCTATCCTGGGGGATTTGCCCATAATTGGTAGCCTCTTCCGTGCCTCTGCCAAACAGAAGGAACGCTCCGAGGTGGTGGTAATTATAACCCCGCGGATTCTGGATGATTCTGAACTCTATAGTACTACTGGTTACAATTATACCCCTAGTCGGGAAACAGGCAGATTCCTGAGGGAGCGTGGCATCAACCTGCCTACTTCTCCCTAGGATTATACACTGTCCAGTTGTTCTAGGGATTTGCCTGTAGTTTCTATCCTAAACACATAGGTGACCACTGCCGCCAGCACACAGGATATTGCCAGTATATATAACACCCTATTGACTCCTATTTCCACCCTGAGGATAGGGAGGAGGTAGGTGCCCAATACTGCCCCCAATTTAGCAAACGCCGCCGCCACCCCCGCACCTGTTGCCCGGATGGCAGTGGGGAATACCTCTCCTGACAGCAAAAACGTGGTGGAATTTGGCCCTGCATTCATGGAAAAATTAAACACAAAAAACCCCACTAATACCGTTGTAAGGGAGGTATTGTTGCCCTCTTTTAGGGTTAGAATTGTTAGTCCCAATGCCATGCCTAAAAACCCTGCAATTTGTAGTTTGACTCTCCCCACTTTATCTACTAATAATACTGCCACCAAAAAGCCTAATATGAGGAACAAATCTACTAGGGCTGCTCCTGAGGCAGAATTAATTTGTACTGACAAAAAATCCGTCTCCTTAGAAAAGGCTAAAACCGAGATAATAGTCGGGGTAAAAATGCCAATTCCATAGGTAGAAATATCCTGTAAAAACCAGGGCACTGACGCAAAAACCGTCTGACGCCAATATCTAGAAAATAGTGCCGACCAGGTGATATTGTCCTCCTGTAGCGGCTCATCTTCTGGTGTTATTTCTATCTCCATCTCCAGCAGTTCTGAGGCAGCAATGGAGGCGGCTGTGTAGTCACCTTTGGTTATAAAATATCGAGGGCTTTCTAACAAAAATTGTAGTCTCAAAAAGTAGATAACAATTGCCATGATTAAACCAAAGCCCAACATAATTCGCCAGCCATATTTAATAGCAGTTTCCAGGGGGTTTGCACTGAAAAGAACACAGGATTTTATCACCACAATCCCTGTGATTGCCCCCAAAGCCGCACCTACCGCCTGAAAGGTAAAAGCCCCTATTATCATTCTACCCCGAAAACGGGAAGGCACATTTTCTGTGATGTAAGCCACACTAATTGGATAGTCTGCCCCAATAGCTACCCCCACCAAAAAACGGAAAAAAATCAAAGAAAAAGCCGACCAGGCTAGGGCAGTACCCATACTAGAAATTAGGAATATTATCACATCAACAAGCAACATTTTTTGTCTACCAATTTTGTCAGTAATAGCCCCCAAGGTTAATGAGCCTACAAGGGAGCCTATAATAGCCGCCACCGCTACCGCCCCAATCTCTGCCGGCGTCAATTCAAAATCCTTTTCGATGAAGGGCAATGCCACTCCGATAATAAAAAAATCAAACCCGTCTAAAGCGATTAACCCTGCTGATAAAATCCACAATATCCACATGGAGCGGGTTAAATCCGAATTCTCTAACTTCTCCTCGAATTTCATGATTTTATTTCCAATTTTTAGCCTTTTATTGTATCATAAATTTCCCTAAATTAAACCGTTATTATTTATATCGCTAGGAAAAATTTTTGAGATAAATGAGAGGAGGTATTTTTATAAATTTGAGATAAAAAAGGGCAACTATGTGTTAGAATAAATAAACTAACCAACAAGAAAAAATAGCCAAAGCAACACAGACCAATTTTAGACCAAATTGGACTGGAATTGAGAAGGAAATAAAGGGAGTGGATATGACAACAAAAGAGCGCATAGTGCCCACAGACTTGAGCCGGGAAATGAGAGATTCCTACTTAGAATACGCCATGAGCGTAATAGTGGGAAGGGCATTGCCAGATGCAAGAGATGGGCTAAAACCAGTGCACCGTCGGATTCTGTATGCCATGTATGAACTGGGGTTGACGGCGGATAGACCTTTCCGTAAATGCGCCAGGGTAGTAGGGGAAGTGTTAGGGAAGTACCACCCCCACGGCGATGCGGCTGTGTATGAAGCCCTGGTAAGGATGGCACAAGATTTTTCCATGAGGGAGCCTTTGATAGACGGCCATGGAAATTTCGGTAGTATAGATAATGACCCCCCAGCGGCAATGCGTTACACGGAATGCCGTTTAAGGGCCTTGTCAGTGGACGGCCTGTTACAAGACATAGAAGCCGACACAGTAGATTTTATAGACAATTTTGACGGTTCTCAACGGGAGCCAGTAGTGTTACCTGCCAGAATTCCCCAACTGCTACTCAATGGGGCTACTGGTATTGCCGTGGGTATGGCTACAAACATACCTCCGCACAATCTGGGGGAGTTGATTGATGGCACTATCGCCCTGATTCATAACCCTAATATCACCAATGTAGAATTGATGAAGTACATACCTGGCCCCGACTTCCCCACCGGCGGACAAATCCTTGGCAGACAGGGGATTAAAGAGGCTTATACCACCGGTAGAGGCACTATTACCCTGCGGGGGGTGGCCGAGGTGGAAACCATTGCCAGGGGTAGACAGGAAAAAGAGGCCATTGTCATCTCCCAGTTGCCCTTCCAGACTAACAAGGCCGCCCTTATTGAGAAAATCGCTGAACTAGTCAATGAGAGGAAGATAGAAGGCATTTCTGATATTCGCGATGAAAGCGATCGTACTGGGATGCGCATTGTGCTGGAATTGAAAAGGGAGGCCAATCCCCGGGTTATCCTCAACAACCTCTATAAACACACCGCCCTACAAACAAACTTTGGGGCAAATATGCTGGCCTTAGTGGGAAACAAGCCCCAATTGTTGTCTTTGAAGGAGTTTTTGCGGGTTTTCTTGGATTTTCGCCAGGAAGTAGTAACCCGTCGCACCCGTCATCATTTGCAAAAGGCAGAGGAAAAAGCCCATATCCTCCAGGGATTGCTAACTGCTTTGGCACACCTAGACAGGGTAATTGAGTTAATTCGTAGGGCTGATGATACCCAGATAGCCAAACAACAACTGGTAACCGATTTCCAACTGTCTTCCGCCCAGGCTGAGGCTATATTACAGATGCAATTGAGACGCCTTACAGCCCTAGAAGCAGAAAAGATAGAAAGCGAATACCAGCAGTTGCAGCAACAAATTGCTCAATTGAAGGAAATTTTGGCCAGTAGGGAGAGAATTTATCAGGTTATTGAGGAGGAGTTATTACAAATCAAGTCCGTTTATGCTACTCCCCGACGCACCCAAATCCTAGACGACGAGGTGTCCATAGAAGACACCGATTTGATTGCCAATGTGCCAGTTGCCATTCTTCTCACCCAACAGGGATACTTGAAGAAAATGCCTTTGGACACCTTCCAGTCACAGAATCGTGCTACCAAGGGCAAGGTAGGTGCTTCTCTCAAGGAGGACGATATTGTAGAGCATTTTGTAACCGGTAGCGAACACGATACCATTCTCTTCTTTAGTGACAGAGGCTTGGTATATCCCCTCAACGCCTATCAAATCCCCTCCCATTCCCGCACCGCCAGAGGTGTGCCCATAGTCCAAATGTTGCCCATAGGCAGTGACGAAAAGATTACCTCTATTATCGCCTACAAGGAGGAGCAAGTGGCCACAAGCCCCTACTATCTGATAATGTTGACGGAAAAGGGGTATATCAAAAAAACGCCACTGGCTGCCTTTAAAAATATCCGCAGCAAGGGTTTAATTGCCATTTCCTTGGAACAGGATGACCAGTTAAGATGGGTAAGACTAGCCAGAGAGGGAGATAGTATTCTTATTGGCACCAAAAAAGGGATGGCAATACATTTCCCCGCCGACAATGACCAGTTACGCCCACTGGCAAGAAATGCGAGGGGAGTGAAATCCATGACCCTACGGGAAGGCGACAAAATTGTGGGGATGGCTGTGTTACCCGGCAGTATAGCAGCTACTGTAGCTCAGGAATCAGAAGGGGTAAAGGAAGAGACAGAGACGGAGGTGGAATTAAAAGCGGGGGATGCCCCTTGGGCTTTGGCAGTTACCACCAGTGGTTTTGGCAAAAGGGTGCCTGTGGCCCAATTTCGACTGCAAAAACGGGGGGGGATGGGGATAAAAGCCATCAGTTTTCGCAAAAAAGGGGATGAATTGGCCAGCCTATCAATTGTCCATCCCAAAGACGAGTTTATGCTGATAACCACTAAGGGGATGGTGATTCGTTGTGACGTAGATGCCGTTTCCCTTCAATCCCGTTATGCTTCTGGGGTAAGACTACAACGCTTGGAGGAAGACGATGCCATTGCCGCGGTGGCAATAATCCCCAGACAACCCTCTAGCTAATCTGTCTACCTAAGTCAGCCACGATGGCATGCCAATTCCCCCACAGGGTTGGGGGGGGAGGAGGGGGGAAAGCCCCGGGGGGAAAGGCCCTTTTCCCAGTGGGCTAACAGCCAGAAGACAAGACAGAAGTGTTGGGATTGGGGGTAGTTACAGAGGCATTTGTAGCGGCAGTGTTAGCACTGTTATTGGTGGCATTAGCCTTTACTTGTGGCCTAATCATTCTTAGACTGGGGAACAGAAAGTGGTTTTCTTCCACATATTGGGCGCCAAACAGCCCTTTTTCAGCCCAGAAGAAGCGATCGGTAGTATGTTCGTTCCGTTTAACTACTACCACGGCCGGAGGTTGAATCTGATTAGCGCGGATATACTTGCGGGCGGCAGTAACAGGCTTGTCTTCTCCGCTTTCTATGTAGTAGTGGGGCACCAACTCTAGAATCTTACGTCCTTCCAGGCGGCGGCGACTCTTTCTTTTCCTTTTCCTTGCCACCCTTACTTCCTCCTTCATATAGTCTCTTGTCGCTTTCACTACATTTTCGGGCGATTATACAATGTTCGGCGCGAAAAGTCAAGTCCTAACTCCGTTTATCTTCAATAACCCGGTCAATAATACCATATTCTTTGGCCTGGTAGGCAGACATGAAGAAATCCCTGTCGGTATCCTTTTCGATTTTTTCCACAGGTTGTCCGGTGTGTAGTGCCAGTAATTCATTCAATTCTCGTTTGATGCGGAGGATTTCCTTGGCTTCAATTTCGATGTCAGTAGCCTGTCGACGCCCTTGGGTGCCGCCAAAGGGTTGGTGAATCATAATACGGGAATGGGGCAATGCCAGACGTTTTCCCTTACTACCTGCGGCCAATAAAAATGCCCCCATACTAGCCGCTAAGCCCACACATATAGTCACCACTTCTGACTTAATATGTTGCATGGTGTCGTAGATAGCCAACCCTGCCGTCACCGAGCCCCCTGGCGAGTTAATATACAGGTATATAGGCTTGGTATTATCTTCCGAGTCCAAATACAACATCACGGCGATAATTTGGTTAGCGAGGGAGTCATTTATCCCCCTACCCAGGAAGATAATCCTCTCCCGGTAGAGTCTATCGTAAATATTAATCCACTCGGTGTATGGTTGTCCGGGCAGTTGATATGGTACTCTTGGTATTCCAATAGGCATATTCTTCTCCTCTGTTACAGTTAAGTCAGGTGTTGCTGGGTGCCACTGGTACTGGTAGTTTCTTTGTAGGCTCTAGTATCCTATCAATAATGCCATATTCTAGGGCCTGTTGGGGAGTCATGTAGAACATTCTATCAGTGTCCCTTTCGATTCTTTCCCTGGGTTGGCCTGTTTTCTCTGCTAGAATGTCTATCATCATCCGCTTGTTAGCCAACACTTCCCTTGCCCGGATTTGAATGTCTGTGGCCTGTCCCTGGGCTCCTTGACGAGCTTGGTGCAGTATAATGGTGGCATGGGGTAGACTAGCTCTGTAGCCTTTTGTGCCACAGGCAAGTATCATAGCAGCTGTACCCATGGCTTGTCCCACACAGATGGTGTGGACGGGGGGGCGGATGTAGTTTATTGTATCACAAATAGCAAAAGCCTCTGTCTCAAAGCCAATAGCTTCGCCGCCATACCAGGAGGTGCCGGTGGAGTTAATGTAGAGGTAGATAGGTTTTTCTGGATCGTCGAATTCCAGATACAATAACTGGGCAATAATCAATTCTGTCACATCCACCCCCAACTGTTCCTTATACTCATCTGGAGAAACCAGGGGCAATCCCAGATAGACTATTCTCTCTTTTAGCAGCAGAGATGGCAAATCCGGAGGGGGTGTGCGATAATAGGCGTCTCCCCTATAAGGTGCACTTACAGCTCTAATTGGTGCCTCCATAGACCGGCTAGTTTCTTGTAGGACTACTCTAAACAATTGTGACATAATCCTGTCATCCACTGCACTGATTTTCTTGTCCGGCTTCCCCTACACAGCTGGCCCAAAAAAAGACTATCATATGTCTAATAGGTGTAGAAGGACACAAAGCATTTCCAACAGAGGAAGCAGATAATAATGTTTGATTCCAATTTTTTCCAGTACCAGTCAGAACCGAAAGTGCGCAACACCCTAGTAGAATATCTCCAGAAACAACCCCCTGAGACTCTACAGAGAATTGCCCAATCTGCTTCTCCTGAAGTTAGAGAAATTATCAGCTACAATGTACAAGGCTTACTGGGAGTATTGCCTCAAGAGGGATTTAATGTGCAAATCATCACTGACAGGGAAAAACTCGCCCATCTTCTTGCCTCTGCTATGATGACAGGCTACTTCCTCTGCCAAATCGAAAACCGGAAAAAACTGGAAGAAAACCTTACCAACACAGATTCTTTATAATTCCTAATTCCCACACCTATTTCCCCTCCCATGCCCCAGGGGATGGATACAAGCCCCATCCCTGTCAACCAATCCCTATCCCCCCATGGCAAAGCAGGCCATTATTATAAACGACAGTAACAATCCCGGCGACAACAAGGTTATCAGTAGCAAAAATTCAGTGGCCGTCATTTTTTTGTCCTTTTTTCACTCCTTTCCCTTTCTCTCCCATTGTAAAACATTCTTAAAAATATATCCTACATACATTTGTATGTTAAAATAATATAGGAACTTCTAGTCAGAGGTGGTAGAGAATATGGGACAGTCAAATGATATGTTTGCCGGGCTTTTTTTGTGGTTAGCCGGGGTGGTATTGCTGCTTCTTTTCCTCAACAAAGATGGAGAATATTCTAGGCAAAAAATGAAAGAACAAGAGAATGAGAAACTGCTTTTGTCTCAGAAAATACAGGAACTAGAAAAGGAAATAGCTGAGAAAACAGAACAACTTAATTTGGCTCAGCAGAAAATTGCCGCCCTTGAGCAAAAGCTGTTAGAAAATGAGGAACAAATTACACAACTTAGAGAACAGTCCGAGAAAACTAAAAGGGAATACCAGGCCAGGATTAAACACCTGGAGGCCAAATTAGAAGGAGCAAAACGACAAATATTGTCCATAGAAGAAGAGTTTAAATACGCCGCGGAAGAGGTGTAAAAGAGAACACCACAGCTGGGGTAAAAGGGTAAATAACAGGACAAAAGTCCTAAAAGATAAAGCAAAAGTCACAAGGGGGGATGGAGGGAGGAGTGGGTTTAACAAACAACAAGACTACCCAAGCCACTCCCTCTCTCCTGGAGGGTTGTGTTGGAAGGAAATCCCCGGCAAAAGGGATAACGACAGTGGAAGGTCAATTTTTGTCCTTGTATCTTTGCCAGGGAAAGTTTTTATCTCCTCCCAGTAGTGACAAGACTAGGCCTCAATTTGCCTGAGGTAGATGTTTTTGCGCCCGAGGATAATCTCAAACTCATCCCCTGGTTTTAAGCCCATTTTTTCAGTGTAGGCCCTGCCAATGGAGAGATTGCCATTGGATTGAACATTGATACGATAATTGGCAGTGCGGCCTCTTTTCTTCTGGGTTACGGGCTGGTTATTGTCTAAAGTTATCCCCTCCGCCTCCATAAGGGCGTTGAGGAATTTGACCATGTTCACCCGCTTATGCCCCTTCTTAGTTATGGTGTAATAGCCACACTCAATGGCTTTTTCTTCCCGGGGCATGTTACCCAGTTTTTTGACTTTTTTTAGTAGTTCTTTTCCTGTTAACGGTTGTGGTTTTTTATCAGACATTTACTTATTATTCTCTTCAGTTATTTGACAGTATATATTGACCGGATATAGAAGTACAGTTTATCAGTTTTGGTCATCAACTATAATATACTAAAACCGGAAAATTTAATAACTTTTTCCCCCATAAACCCAATCCCCTTTATTCGGGAATTAACTAGTGCCGATGAAACTGACAACCCAAAGCTACTATGCCGTCAAAGCCTTGTTGGACTTGACTTGTCACCGAGATCAGCCGGCAGTATCTGTCAACACCATCGCCCAAAGGCAAAACCTACCGGCGCCCTACCTGGAAAAAATCCTGCTGAAGATTCGTCGCGCTGGCCTAATTAAGTCCGTAAGGGGTGCACAGGGGGGCTACCAGTTAGCTTGTGCCCCGGAAAAGATTTCCCTGGGGGCAATCCTGACGGCGGTGGGGGATAGTATTGAGCCTTTGCCACCGGTAGAATATGATAAGAACTCTCCGGAAGATTGGGTGACGGCTTCTGTGTGGAGAAGACTAAATCGCAAGTTGAAGGAGGCAGTGTTTGAAATATCCCTGGCAGATTTGTACTATGATGCCCGTAGTCGTCAGGCGGATTTGGGTGGTGGCAATAATTTTATCGTTTAATCTCCCCTTTTCCGCCATCGCCTCTCCGCCAATAACCACCTCTGTTTGTGTTAATGGGGAAAACTTTCTGGAATCCTTGACAAAAAACCTGCCCCACTATGCCAACAGAATCATCCAGACAACCCGCAGCAAATACTCCCTGCCAGTTTATGTCATCACCGCTGGCCAAGTGGACACTAATGCCTTGCCCTTAAATT
This sequence comes from Cyanobacteriota bacterium SRBZ.bins.94.201705, assembly GCA_030549855.1. GTDB lineage: Bacteria > Cyanobacteriota > Cyanobacteriia > Cyanobacteriales > Cyanobacteriaceae > DVEF01. Next base: position 119,760 of record JAUQQP010000034.1, on the reverse strand, counting down.
TTAGTCCCTTTTCCAATCTGGACAATGGCCACGGTGACGGCGACGTAGCCCAAATTTTCATTACCACCCTAGAAAGACAATACCCTAGCCCCACCAGAATGGTAGAAACCCAGAATTTTCACTGGTTGCTCTTGACAGCGACGCCCCAAGGGTGGATACTAGTAAAAGCCTTCACCCGCCTGGGCTATCCTCGTGAGGATGGATTTCTCCTCTCTCCCCCCCGCGACTCCACACTTGGCATCATTGGCCAAGCCGTCCAACGGTGGTTGAAGGACTGTCAGTCCCGAGTGTAAACAAATTTTAAATAACATCAACAATTATTGCAAAAAGGGCTTTTTTGCTGACAGCGGCAAGAGAAGTGTTATATATTAGAATCAGGTGCAGGGAAAAGGGGCAGAAGGAGGGCCCCGGGGAAAAGGAAGACAAGAGGGTGATTAGAGCACTGCACCATCGGCTCTAGTCCCAACGCTCGGGCTTCCGGCAGTCCAGGACAAACCCGAAGAGAGACCTGTTAGGGTTGAGCTGGTAATCGGGTGAAGTGTCGGGGTTTAGAAGAGTGAACCCGTGAGGAGAAGGGCCCGGGAAGAGCAGAAGAGCAAGGAAAGTGGAAAGGGAGAGAAGAGGGGAGGGCGTCCTCCTGTCTCGTGTCCTCGAGTAGCCTGAGCCACCAGCAGTAGGTGGAAGGGGTCCCTGTCCAGAGGGGCGGCGAGGGCAGCTCGAGCGTAGTCCAGTGGTAAACCCTTAGTAGAAGAGTATATCCGTTCATCTAGCAGCTCCATCCATCGCAGTAAACCGTTAGTTAGTGTTCCTTGAGAAGAGCGCGTGGTGCGCTTTGCCCATTGAGCCCGCCTAGTCTACCACGGCGGGCTTGGTTGTTGGGGCTAGTTTTTGTGTCTCTGTTGTTGTTGGTAAAGGTGGAAGTAGCGCCCCCTTAGTGCCATCAGTTCCTCATGGGTGCCTTTCTCGGCAATGATGCCGTTGTGCATTAGAATAATGAGAGCGGCGTTTCTGACAGTGGCCAGACGGTGGGTGATAAAAAGCACAGTACGCCCCTTGAAGAAGTGAATCAGGTTTTCACAAACTTGCGCTTCGGTGTTGTAGTCTAAGGCGCTGGTGGCCTCGTCAAGGATTAGCAGACGGGGGTTTTGTAATACTGACCGGGCAATGGCAATTCTCTGTCGCTGGCCGCCGGAAAGGGCCGCCCCCCTCTCCCCAACCCTGGTGTTGTAACCGTTGGGTAGACTCATGATGAACTCATGGGCAACGGCAATCTGGGCAGCCCTGATTACTTCCTCTGCCGTGGCTGAAGGGTTTGTAAGGGCTATGTTTTCAAAAATAGTACCGTCGAAAAGGAGGCTCTCTTGAGGTACCACCCCAATCTGACGCCGCAGAGAGTACAATTCTACCCGGTTGATGTCATAGCCGTCAATGAGAATGCGTCCGGATTCGGGCTCATATAGACGGGCAAGGAGTTTGGTAAAGGTGCTTTTGCCAGCCCCACTCTCCCCTACAATGCCCACAAAGGTGCCCGCCGGAATCTCTATGGTGACATTGTTCAACTGCAGAGGGCCATTGGGCTTAAACCGAAAACACACATTCTCGTACTTGATGTGCCCTTTGATGGGAGGCATGGGGATGTTGTCCCTGTCTTGTTCCCCCTCCTCGGGATGATCTACTATGTCTGCCAGTCTTTCCAGGGATAGACCAATCTCTTGGAAATTCTGCCACAGTTGCGCCAACCGCAGAATGGGTGAAGTTACGTAGCCGGCTATAATACGAAAAGCTATCAACTGCCCCAGGGTAAGTTTCCCCTCCAACACCAGATAAGCACCAACCCACAACACCAACAGTTGTGATAGCTTATTGAGAAAGTTACTGGTGGCACCGGCAATGGTTTGGGTTATGACGGTTTTAAAGCCAGTGCCCACATACCTGGCATAACGCTCCTGCCACTCCCAACGGGCCTTCAATTCTATATTCTGGGCTTTTACTGTCTGAATCCCGGAAATTATCTCCACTAGATGCGCCTGGGTTTGAGCATTTCTTTCGGCCCTTGCCCGCAACTGACGACGGATAAGTGGCGAAAACACTAGGGCTAGAATCACAAATATTGGAATAGTACTTAGTGCTACTAACGACAAGAAAGGACTGTAAATGAACATCACTACGATGTAAATTACAGAGAATACGGCGTCGAGCACCACGGTAAGGGCTGTACCCGTCATGAAGGAGCGAATATTCTCCAATTCGTTAATGCGAGTGGCTAATTCCCCCACAGGCCGTCTCTCAAAGTATCTCAGGGGCAGTCGCAGCAGGTGGTCTATTATTTCTGAGCCCAAGGCCATGTCAATGCGATTGGTGGTGTCTACAAAGGAATAGGTGCGGATGGTGCTCAACAAGGCCTCAAAAATGCCTAAAACCAGCAAAAATACGCCCAACACGTGAAGGGTATCTGGACTGTTTTGCACTAGCACCTTGTCAATTATCACCTGCACCATCAGGGGGTTGGCTAGGGCAAACAGTTGCACAAAGAAGGAGGAAACAAATACTTCCAGCAGAGTCCACTTGTATTTGATAATGGCCGGGATGAACCAACTTAACCCAAATTTCTGTTGAGGGGTTTCTTTTGTCTTCTTTAACAGTAATACCTTGCCCCTGTCTCCCCACCGGCGCAAAAAGTCCAATGTCTTGAATTCCCTTAATCCCCTCAGGGTTGGATCTGCTACTATGCAAGACTTATCATTGGCCTCGTATACCACCACCAAAGAATCGGAAAGCAGGGTTAAAAACGGCCCCTCCAACTTGCTAATAGCACCGGCAGGCAATTGAATCAACTGGGCGTTTAACCCCATCAACTCACAAATGGCCCCACATACCTCTAAAGATAACTTCTTGTTCCTCTCAACCTGTTCTTTTATAATCCTCTGTAATACCTCCCCCCGAAAGGGTATCTTGTAGTATTTGCCTAACATACGCATACAGGCCAGGCCAATCTCCACCTGCCCCCTGCCTGCCTCAAAGGGATATTTTTTCTTGGATATGCGCCTAGGGGCTAGTCCTTCCTCTCCCCCCCTCAGGATTTCCTCTTCTTTAGCTTGGGGAATGTCCTCTTCTGTTGTAACTGTAGGGTTGGTGGTGTTGACGGAGGCGGAAGCAGCAGTCTCTATCTCGGTTTCAGAGGCTATGGAAAAGTTGGAAGCAATAAGGTCAATGTTAGGAAGGGAGATGAAACGACATTCACTGGCCAGAGAAATACTCTCCCTAGGCTCAATAACCTCCCCCACACTTTTGCCCTCCACCTGTCCACTACTCAATACCCATACCTGCCCTTCCGGTGGCGGGGGTAGTTGTCGGTTTTTGCCCGCCGCCAGATGTACTACCTGACTCTTAGACAAAGCCTCCTTGGTGATATTCTTAATCTCCAAAAAAGCAATGGCCCTTTTACTGGACTGAAGGCTGAGGAGTTCAAAAACCTCTGTTACACCTGCAATACCCTGGAAGTATTCCTTTACCGGAGGATGAAGACGGAGTATTTCTAAAAATTTGTCTCTGTTAATGGTTAGGGCTATTAAGGGGGTAGAAGCAATAGCGGTTTCAGAATACACCTGCCGCACTAGATTCTCCCAGCCAATAATAGCACCCTTGCCCACCTTTTGGATGCTCACCGGCTGGCCGTTGCCCGGATCATAACCTATACAACGGGCCTCCCCTTCGTAAACAATGGCTACATAGGGGGGTATTTTGTCTTTTACTACTATAATCTGCCCTATCTCGTATTTCAGAGGTTGACACTGTCTAGCAATCTCCTCCAGGACAACCGCTGATAATCTCTTAAAGGGCTCAATCTGGGAAAGGAATCCCATTACTGTATCTACTGTGTAAACCATAATTCTGTTTTACCCTACCGACATGTACAGGCCCCTTACACCTGTCTTAATAAGAATACAGGATACCCTGAAATTTTAATGACCTCCTCGGGCCACAATATTTGTTAATAGACTTGTCCGCCTCATACCACCACCTGGAAGCCAGGAAGATTAAACTGAACAACTGTTCGAATTTGCTCGTTTAACCACTGGTCGAACAACTCGTCTAACAGTTTTCGCCGGAGATTGTCGTCTAGAGGTACACTAATATACCTCTCCAGACGTAAAATGACAATCCAATCGGCAATACGAGTAGGAGGCAAAATCTTGCCTGGCTGTGCGGTGACCAGTTTTTGGACTAAGTCCGGATGGGGTACACTTAATTCTACAGGCCCTATTAACCCCCCAGTCTCCGCCTCTGGCCCTTGGGAATACTGTCTTGCCAGCCGGGCAAAGTCTTCTTCCCCCTCGCAGAGACGGAAATATAACTCCTGGGCCAGTCCGGGATTTTTGGTGCGGATTAGGGAATATACCACTCTGTCCAATTGGCTTTTCCGCTTTAGATAATATGATTCTACCTGTTGACCCCAGGTTTGTTCCTTAAATTTTTCCAGTCTAATTGGCCTTAGGATTCTCTCTGTTAATTGTTCCCTTGTTAAAAAGTTCTTCTCCAACCAGGTTTTTATCTGTTGTTTGTCTTGGGGGTTGATTCCTATCTGCTGGAAAAACTGTCTTTCTGCTGTGGCAATCTCCTCCTGGCTGCAAGGAATAGAAGCAATGGCTTGGTCTATTATAATCTCCCTAGCTAAGGGGGCAATCATCTGTTTTTCCGCTAAAACTGCAAAGATATTCTCTGGCGTTACCACAAAATCCCCTACTTTTAAACTCGGATTCATGTTTTCCCACCTATTTTTCTCTTCGGCTAAACAAGGATAATATAGCAATGTCTTGCCAGGAAAAGGCGGGCAGCACAGACGGTTAATTGATTTACAAAAAGACTAAACTCTGGTATAACAGAAATCAACAATGGAGGGGAAAGGGCTTGTCCCTCCCCTCACCAACAGGACAGGAAGGGGAAACGGCCTTTTATGTATATTGTACAAATAGCGTCAGAATGCGCTCCAGCCATCAAGGCCGGGGGGCTTGGGGATGTAGTATATGGCTTAAGCAAAGAACTTCAACTCCGGGGCCATGCAGTAGAAGTAATAGTACCGATGTATGACTGCATGCGATATGACCAAATCTGGAATCTCCACATGGCCTATGAACACCTGCATGTACCCTGGTATGGTGGGACTATCCATACTTCTGTTTATTGTGGCTGGGTACACGGAGTACAATGTTTCTTCATCCAACCCCATTCCCACGATAATTTCTTCAACCGGGGATGTGTCTATGGCCACAACGACGACTACATGCGTTTCACCTTCTTCTCCAAGGCGGCATTGGAATTCCTGTTAGTCACCAATAAAAGGCCAGATGTCATCCACTGTCATGACTGGCAAACGGGATTAGTGCCAGTGATGCTGTTTGAACAGTATAAATGGCTGGGGATGGGCAATCAGAGGGTTTGTTATACTATCCACAACTTTAAACACCAGGGATTGGCAGGCAAAGACATCCTCTGGGCAACCCGTCTAAACAATGAAGCCTACTTCTTTAGTTATGACCGTCTCCGAGACAACTTCAACCCCTTCGGTTTAAATATCATGAAAGGGGGCATAGTATACTCCAATCACGTTAATACAGTCTCCCCCCACCACGCCTGGGAAGCCCGTTTCACCGATGTCAGTTATGGTTTAGGCCATACCCTTCACATCCACCAGAACAAATTTAGTGGCATCCTCAACGGTATTGACTATCAAGTCTGGAATCCGGAAACTGACCCCCATATCCCCTTCCACTACAGTGTAGACGACCTGAGCGGCAAGAGTAAAAACCGAAAGGCATTAAGAGAACGTCTCTGGCTTAGACACGAAAACAAACCCATTGTAGCCTACATCGGCAGACTGGACCAACAAAAAGGTGTAGACTTGGTACACCACGCTATATACTACTCCTTGCGCCGTAACGCTCAATTTGTTTTGCTGGGAGTCCCCACCGGCCAGGCCATTGCCAACCGTTTCTGGCATGAAAAACACCATCTCAATAACAACCCCGACTGTCACCTAGAGTTGTCCTTCAATGAGGAATTGGCCCATCTGATCTACGCCGGGGCTGATATTATCATCGTCCCCAGCAACTTTGAACCCTGCGGCTTGACTCAAATGATCGGGCTGCGCTACGGTACAGTACCAGTAGTACGAGGGGTGGGAGGCCTAGTAGACACCGTCTTTGACAAGGACTATGACCAAACCCATCCCCCGGAAAAAAGAAATGGCTATGTATTCTACCATAATGACCCTCCAGCCCTGGAATCCGCCCTAGAAAGGGCTATTGGCCTTTGGCACTACTACCCAGAAGAGTTCCGCAAATTACAAAAACAGGGCATGCGTTATGACTACTCCTGGCGTCGTCCTGCCGAACAATACCTAGCAGTATACGAAAAAATCCGTCATAAGGAGCCCCCACCACCAGCACCTCCAACACCCCCATCCCCCACCCAAACCCCCCAAAAGTAGAGGTGGGTCTTGTGCCTACCTGGTGGGTCTTGTGCCTGGGGTTGGTATTTTTATGGTAAACTAAAATATTACAAAAGCGAGGGTTAAAAGTCATGGAAAGAGAAAATGCCATACCAGTAGTAGTTAACGGCGCCGCCGGCAAAATGGGAAGGGAAGTGATTAAGGCCGTCGCCAAGGCGGAAGATATGATGTTGGTGGGGGCAGTAGATCGCAATCCCGAGGTGTTGGGCAAGGATGTGGGAGAAGTGGCCGGCTGTGGCCCCCTGGAAATCCCCATCGTCAACGATTTGCAAAGTGTATTAGTCCTGGCTACCCAGTACAAAACTCAAGGGGTAATGGTGGACTTCACCCACCCCGACAGTGTCTATGAAAATGTCCGCACTGCCATCGCCTACGGCATCCGCCCTGTAGTGGGCACCACCGGCTTAACGGCTGAACAAATCCAAGAATTGGCAGAATTCGCCGAAAAGGCCTCCACCGGCGTCTTGATTGTCCCTAACTTCTCCATTGGCATGGTGTTGATGCAACAGGCTGCTATTGCCGCCGCCCAGTACTTTGACCATGTAGAGATAATTGAATTACACCATAATCAAAAAGCTGACGCCCCCAGTGGCACCGCCATCAAAACCGCAGAAATGTTGTCCTCCTTAGGTAAAACCTATAACCCCCAACAGGTGGAAGAAAAGGAAAACATACCTGGCGTCAGAGGTGGTGTCTGTGGTGACAATATTCGCATTCACAGTGTGCGTCTCCCCGGATTGATAGCCCACCAGGAGATTATCTTTGGCGCCCCAGGCCAAATCTATACCCTCCGTCATGATGCCACTGATCGCTCCTGTTACATGCCAGGCGTCCTTCTGGCCATCCGCAAGGTTACTACCCTCAAATCCCTAGTCTACGGCTTGGAGAAGATTCTTTAGCCACAGGGGGGCAATTGGTAAATACAAAGTATCCATTCCTTTGTTTTCTCCCTCCCCCCCACCGGGAATAGGCCCCCCTTTCATCAGGCATTTGCCTCCATCGGTTTACTTATTTTTGCCCCAACCGCCGATTTTCTCGTTTCTGTCTCCTCCACTGGCACAAATTCAATATGGTTAAACAGGGTTGTTACAAAGGCGAATAACAGAAACGGCAGTGACAATACCAGAATAATGCCAATAGTTGCAAAAGCATATATCTGCCTGGTACTACTCCACAACGCTAAACTGCTGGCCAAACTCACAAAAATTACTCCTAGCCACACTATTATTTGACCGTAAATATCCCCGAATTTTAAGGTGCACACCACCCGGTATTTTTGCTTATTTTCCATACTCAAAAAACCCTTACAATCTGTAAATGTACTCTTTAAGTCTGTTGTAGCTCAAGGGGCTAATTTATGAGAAAGGTCGCAAAAATAATTTACAATTGGCCCCTTTTTTCTGGCTATCATTCATGATAAAGGCAATCAAATAAGACCCATGAATATAGAGTCCATTGTCAGAGACCGAGACTATACTATAATCATCGACAAAAGTGGCAGTCTCAGCCAAGATGATGGCAGCGGCAAAACCCGTTGGCAAATAGCAGAAGAGTCAACCTTGGCTTTGGCCAAAAAATGTGAGGAGTTAGACGGAGACGGCATCACGGTGTATCTGTTTGCTGGCCGTTTTAGACGTTACGACAATGTAAAGGCAGACAAGGTGAGGGAAATTTTCGCCCAACACCAGCCCATGGGGCCATCCGATTTGAAAAGTGCCCTCGCCGATGCCCTAGATAATTATTTCCAACGCAAAGCCCTGGGAAAGGCCAAGAAAAACGGCGAGACCATTCTAATTATAACCGATGATGTCCCCAATGAACCTAAGGAAATTATGCGCCTAATTATAGAGGCCACCAATAAAATCCAGCGAGAGGAGGAGTTGGGAATTTCCTTCATTCAAGTGGGAAAAAATCCTAGGGCCCGGGAGTATTTTAAGGCCTTAGACGACAAATTACAACAGGCGGGGGCTAAATATGATATTGTGGACACAGTGACGGTAGACCAGTTAGAGAAGATGAGTCTCACTGATGTCCTCTTAAACGCCGTCATCGACTAGTCTTGCCCCTACTGGGTAGTGATCAGACCTACTTTGATTTCCTCCTCTGTGGCCCCCGGCGTAATAGATACTGTAATACCAGGGCCAAAAAATTTTGCTATTTTCTCCCGTTTGTCTAACCACCCGTCAAGGGAAATAAAGGGAGAATGGAAGTAGAGAATAAGGGCATAATTCCCTTCTACCTCCCTCTCTTCTATTTTCGTTAAAACCGGCCTCTTGGCGGGGGAAGGGCTCAACCCCAGTTTTTTCAAGGCCTCTTCCAAATGCGCCTCCTGCCCGTAACGATAACTGGTTACATCCCGTAGCAGTTTTTGCAGCGTGGGGGTGGCTTTTTTCTTCCTCAAGGCTACTACCTCTTCTGAGGTGGGCAAGCTAGGGATGGGTTTTAATTCTGCTGTCTTTAACGCTAACCCTATCAACACCAACGGTATCCCATAAAAAAAACCTGCCAGATTCAAGGTGGGATTGTCTGTGATATAGGCAATAATACCTAAAGCACTTAAACCTAAACCTAACACCAAGGCACTGGTGGCAAGGGGAATTCGCCGTAACATAGTCCCTCCCTGACACAATGATTACCAAGTATACCAGCTACAGGTGAGCAAATCTTGACGGGAGGGGAAAATATTGGTCCTTGTGGATTACAATGATCGGGATTGGTGTATAGAACAGAAGACCGTAAGGGCAGATAGAGAGTATGCCACGTCGTAACGATATTAGCAAAATTCTCCTGTTGGGGTCAGGTCCAATTGTAATCGGACAGGCATGCGAATTCGACTACTCCGGCACCCAAGCCTGTAAAGCCCTCAGGGAAGAGGGTTATGAGGTAGTATTAGTGAACTCAAACCCCGCTACAATAATGACAGACCCGGAAATGGCAGACCGGACCTACATAGAACCTATACTACCAGAATTCGTGGAAAAAATAATTGCCAAGGAAAGGCCAGATGCCCTCCTGCCCACCATGGGAGGACAAACGGCCTTGAATACGGCGGTGGCTTTGGCAGAATCTGGGGTTTTGAGTAAATACGGGGTAGAGTTAATTGGGGCAAAACTCTCCGCTATCAAAATGGCTGAAGACAGACAGTTGTTTAAAGAGGCTATGATGCGTATCGGTGTGCCCGTTTGCCCCTCCGGCATTGCTACCACGGTGGAAGAAGCTAAGGCAGTAGCCGCAGAAATCGGTTCATATCCCCTCATTATCCGCCCAGCCTTCACCCTAGGAGGTACAGGGGGTGGCATAGCCTATAACCAAGAAGAATTTGAGGAAATGGCCAAGTTGGGTTTAGAAGCCTCCCCCGTAAGCCAAATTCTCATCGAAAAGTCCCTCATCGGCTGGAAAGAATACGAGTTAGAGGTAATGCGAGACTTGGCCGACAATGTGGTTATTATCTGCTCTATTGAAAACGTAGATCCCATGGGGATACATACAGGTGACTCCATCACCGTCGCCCCCGCCCAAACCCTCACCGATAAGGAATACCAAAGGCTTCGAGACTACGCTAAGGCCATCATCAGGGAGATAGGAGTGGAAACGGGAGGGTCTAATATTCAGTTTGCTGTCAACCCCGACAACGGAGAAGTGATTGTAATTGAAATGAACCCTCGTGTATCTCGGTCTTCTGCCCTGGCTTCTAAGGCTACAGGCTTCCCTATTGCTAAATTTGCCGCTAAGTTGGCCGTAGGTTATACCCTGGATGAACTAAAAAATGACATTACCAAGAAAACACCAGCCTCCTTCGAGCCTACCATCGACTACGTGGTAACTAAAATCCCCCGCTTCGCCTTCGAGAAATTTCCCGGCACCCAACCCGTTTTGACTACCCAAATGAAGTCTGTAGGGGAAGTAATGGCCATCGGCCGCACCTTCTGTGAATCCTTCCAAAAGGCCATAAGGGGTTTGGAAATAGGACGAGACGGGTTTGGCTGCGATCGCCACGAAACTATCCCACCCCTCTCCCAGGTCACTGCCAATCTCCGCACCCCCAATCCGGAAAGAATTTTCAGTATTTACCATGCTTTTAAGTTGGGGATGACGGTAGAACAAATCCACGAGTTGACGGCTATTGACCCCTGGTTTTTAGATAAAATGCAACAGCTGGTGGAAATAGAAAAATTCCTCAAATGCACCCCCCTCCACCAAATTACCGCTGAACAAATGCGCTTTGTTAAACAACACGGATTCAGCGATCGTCAAATTGCCTTTGCCACCAAAACCACTGAGGAGGAAGTGAGGGCCTATCGCCAATCCCTGGGAGTAGTCCCCGTGTATAAATGTGTAGATACCTGTGCCGCAGAATTTGAGGCCTATACCCCCTACTACTATTCTACCTACGAAACGGGAGAAACAGAAAACCCCCCCCAAACGGAGAAGCCCTCCCACTACTACAAACCAAAGGTGATAATTCTAGGAGGCGGGCCCAATCGCATCGGCCAGGGGATAGAATTCGACTATTGTTGTTGTCACGCCGTCTTTGCCCTTTCCGCCGCCGGCTACGAGACAATCATGGTAAACTCCAACCCAGAAACCGTCTCCACCGACTACGATACCAGTGACCGTCTCTATTTTGAACCCCTCACCTTGGAAGATGTCCTCAACATCATCGAGGCCGAAAATCCCGACGGCCTTATCATTCAATTCGGCGGCCAAACACCTTTGAAACTGGCTGTACCTCTGGCCAAATACCTCCAAAGGAAAGACATCACCGTCAAGACAAAAATCTGGGGCACTTCCCCTGAAGCCATCGATATTGCCGAAGACAGGGAAAAATTTGAAAAAATACTAGAACAGTTGAACATCAAACAACCGCCCAATGGCATTGCCCGTAGCTTTGAAGAAGCCCTTATTGTAGCCAATCGCATCGGCTATCCGGTGGTGGTACGTCCCTCTTATGTCTTGGGGGGAAGGGCAATGAAAATCGTCTACGACTCCCAAGAATTAGAACAATACATCTATTATGCTACACAAGTAGAACCAGACCACCCTATCCTCATCGACAAATTCCTGGAAAACGCCATCGAGGTAGATGTGGACGCTATCGCCGATGCCACCGGTAAAGTAGTTATTGGCGGTATCATGGAACACATCGAGGAGGCTGGTGTCCACTCCGGCGACTCCGCCTGTTCCATCCCCTATACTACCCTCCCCGACAAGGTAGTAGCAGAAATCCGCAATAGCACCGTCAAAATAGCCCAAGCCCTCCAAGTGGTCGGCCTAATTAACATTCAATTTGCAGTACAAGATAATACAGTCTACGTGTTGGAGGCTAACCCCCGGGCTTCTCGCACTGTGCCCTATGTGTCCAAGGCTACAGGAAGACCACTGGCTAAACTGGCTGCCCTGGTAATGTCTGGCAAAACCCTGGACGACTTGGATGTCCACCATGAAATTATCCCTCCCCACGTGGCAGTGAAAGAAGCTGTATTGCCCTTCGATAAGTTTCCTGGTGCTGACACCCTCCTTGGCCCAGAAATGCGTAGCACTGGCGAAGTGATGGGTATCGACGAAAACTTCGCTAAAGCCTTCGCCAAGGCAGAATTGGCGGCCGGTGTAAGGATGAGCCCCAAGGGCACTGTGTTTATTTCTATGAATGACCGAGACAAGGAGGCCATTGTACCGGTGGCTAAACAACTACAGGAATTGGGCTTTAAGATTGTGGCTACCGCCGGCACCCGCAAAGCCCTCCTAGAGCACGGCCTCAAAGATGTAGAATTGGTATTGAAACTCCACGAGGGTAGGCCTCACGTTATCGACTGGATTAAGAACCACCAAATCCAGTTTATCATTAATACCCCCAGCAGTGGCGAGGAGTCCCAGACAGATGCCAGAAAAATCCGTCGTTGTGCCCTAGACTACAAACTCCCTATCATCACTACCATCGCCGGGGCAAAAGCCACAGTAGAGGCTATCCGCACCCTCCAATCCCAACCCCTGGAAGTTAAGGCAATACAGGACTACATCGCCAGTATTACCTATCCCCGCCCTTAGGACGCCAACCGGGGATTATCTTCTGTCTTTCTCGGGCAATTGCCAGACAGTCATTGGGCACATCCTCTGTAATGACTGAACCTGCGGCAATTGTCACATCTTCCCCTACCTTTACCGGGGCTACCAATACACTGTTTGCCCCGGTTTTACTGCGACTTCCTATCACTGTGGGATGTTTCTTAATACCGTCGTAATTTGCTGTAATTGTCCCTGCCCCCACATTCACCTCTTCCCCTAACGTTGCATCCCCTATATACGATAGGTGGGCCACATTGGTCTTCCTCCCTATTGTGCTCTTCTTGATTTCGACAAAGTTACCAATCCTACAGGCCTCCCCAATTATAACCCCACCCCTCAGATGGGCGTAGGGACCAACCCTTGTATTATCCCCAACTTCTGTCTCCGTAATCACTGAGTAAAGCACAGTCACATTCTCTCCCAGTCTACTGTCGCTTATATAACAATTGGGGCCTATACGACAATTATTCCCAATGATAGTCTTCCCCCTCAGATGAGTCCCTGGCTCTAGAATTACGTCTGTACCTAACTGTACTGTGTCGTCTATGATAATACTCTCCGGGTTAATCATGGTTACCCCCGCCATCATCCACCTCTCCCTGATTCGTTTCTGCAGAATTTCATGGGCTACGGCTAGGTGACAACGATTATTAATCCCTATAATCTCTTGGTAATCCCCTACGTCTACCGCCATTACCCTTTCTAGGTAGTCAAATACCTCTGTTAGGTAATATTCTTGTTGCTTATTTGTATTACTTAGTCGAGGCAATACCCCCCTCAACGCCTGCCAGCGGAAGCAATAGACACCGGCGTTAATGCGATTGTTTTCTCTCTGTTGTGGGTTGCAGTCTTTATCCTCTATAATCTGTTTGACTAGGTTATTCTCCCCACAGAAAACCCTACCATATCCCTCAGGGTTGGGCACCATTGCTGTTAAAAGGGTGGCCTGATTTTTGTTTTCCTGATGGGTTTTTACCAGTCGGGCTACTGTTTCTTGTCTTAACAGGGGTACATCCCCATTTAATACTAACAAATCCCCCTCAAAATCCCCTAAATATGGTATTAACTGTTGTATAGCATGTCCAGTGCCCAATTGTTCCTTTTGTTCTACAAATTCTAACCCCCGCCAATGAGATAACGCTTCCTTGACCTGCTCCCCCTTATAGCCGATAATTACAAATATACGGTCTGGTGAAACCTGTTGACAACTTTCAATCGTCCTCTCTACTAGCGTTTTACCGGCCAACTGGTGTAATACCTTAGGCAGTTGTGATTTCATTCTCGTGCCTTTCCCGGCTGCCAGGATTGCTACTGCTAACATACCCCTTTTATCCTTTTTTATCCCCTTAGAGTATATCAGCCTTTATCCCCTCTTGCCTCTATGTGGACTAACTATCATGCCAGGCTACATCAAACCCTCAAAGATAGAAATTTACTCCCCCCTGGTGCTAAAATCCTCATAGCCCTTTCTGGTGGACAGGATTCCCTTTGTCTTACTCGTCTCTTTCTAGACTTGCAACCCAAGTGGCATTGGCAACTGGCCTGTGCCCATTTTAATCACAACTGGGAGTATGATATAGGATTGGCAGAACATGTAGCCAACATTTGTAGCAGTTGGGGGATAATATGTCATATCCACACCGCTACCACCCCCATAAAACAGACAGAGGCAGAAGCTAGGAGGTACAGGTATCAGGCATTGATTGACATCGCCTGCCAACATGGCTTTTCCTTTCTCCTAACTGCACATACTTTGACTGATCGAGCTGAGACTTTCATTTATAATCTCATAAGGGGTGCTGGTTTAGAAGGATTAACCGCCTTAACCTGGACTAGGAAACTCAATGACCATCTTACCCTAGTCCGTCCACTCTTAAACTTCTCCCGTCAGGAGACTGGCGATTTCTGTCGGCAGTTTAATTTACCAGTTTGGCATGATAGATACAACCAAGATAAAAAATTTGCCCGCAATCGTATTCGTCTTGATTTAATCCCCTACCTCCAAAGAGAATTCAACAGGCAAATCGAAAGACATCTGGCACAAACCGCAGAAATTTTGAGGGCAGACTTAGATTATTTAGAAGCAGAAACAGAAAAAATATACCAGAGAGTTTTTAACCATAAAACTTTTACTATCAACAGAATTTTGCTAAGAGAATATCCCTTAAGTTTACAAAGGAGAGTTATCAGGAAATTTCTGAAATTACTCCTAGGAAAAACGCCAAATTTTCAACAAGTAGAGTCTGTGGTGAAACTAATATATGCCCCCAACAAAACCACCACTTCCCCCCTGGCTAAACAAATGGCTGTTACCGTAGAAAATGACAAATTGAAACTAGTTAATTTATCTGAATTAAGTAAATCTCCCCAGGATTAAATAGAAGATTAGTGGCCATTAGTGTCTTTCAATCCAAGCTAGCTATACCAAGGAAACCCTAAACGACTGCTAGCTGCAATTTCTAATTCTAAGACTAAATTGGTATTTGGTGTCTACCTCTTCTAATTGGGTAAATTAATTTCACCCCATTGGAAGGAATAAGGAAAGTTGAAACCAGTTAATTTTCCCCCTCACCTTCCACCGCCTGTAGTAATACCAACAGTCAAAACTAGTCGATTCACCCCCAAACACCACAACTACCTACCACAGCCTGGAAAAGGTAAGGTGAAAACCAGTTAATTTGTCTGAAACAAACCCCCCATAGGTTAAAAACAATCAACTTTTCCCAGACAAACATCACCCCCTTTGTAATAACCATATTTAACACCAATTGGTCTCCCTGCTGCCAAAATTGCTATTCCCCCCACAATAGCATAATAGGTCAACTCCCCTACCTACCAATACTGCCCTACAACAGCTTAAGTCAATACCAGTCATATACCTGCCTACCAAAAACATCCCCCTACCCCATAAGTCAATGCCAGTCATATACCTGCTTACCAAAAACATCCCCCTACCCCATAAGTCAATGCCAGTCATATACCTGCCAGAATACCCCCCTTGTAACCGCCTAATTCAACACCAGTTAATTCTTCTGAAGCCAATACACAACCGCCTCTTGGAGGAAGAAGAGTTAACACTAGTTAATCTTCCTGTCAGGCAAGTCTTGCCACAGCCGGAAGAAATAGAGTTGAAACTGATTAATTTTCTGAAACCTTCTCCATGAAAAGGAAAAAGCTAACACTGTTTAATTTTCCTGAAAACAATCCTGCTATCCCCCTACATCACGGCTATTAGTTGATTTCCTCGAAGCCAACTATTAGACGAGTTAACATTAACCAATTTCCCCTCTGTCGATGACTAGAATATAATAAGCAGTTGGTACCAGTCAATTGGCTTTTTTCTGATAATACTACGTGGATTGGACTATTTTCTGAGGTTGGAATACTATAAACAATTACTAGCAGCTAGTTGGCTTCCTTTGACGAGTCATTTACAACAAGACAAGCAAACGGTTAACTCTAGTCCATTGACTCTTTTCTCACAGCTAGGAGATAATAAACTCTTGACGGTTAGAGTGTTAACAGTGGTTGATTGGCTTTTTTGATGACTTGGGAAACAACAAGAGGCTAATGGGGGTTGATTTGCCTTCCCTTGACTGCCTAGAATACGACAAACAGTTGATGAATAATTAGCTTGTTTTTGACGGCCGGAAAACAAGAGGTTTATACTAATTAATTAGCTTCCTCCTCGCAAAAATAATCCAAAAACAGTCAAGACGAGGGAGTCAAAATCCTCCGGTTAGAATATAATAAATGGTCAACAGGGGTAAACGGTTAACAGTGTTTGATTGACTTCCTTTTGATGGCTAGAATACAAACGACAGTCAAAAGCCGTTGAAATCCCTTTTCATGGCTAGAATATACCAAATATTCGACACCGGTTAATCCGCCTTTGACAACCGGAAAACAACAAAAAATCAACACTAGTTAATTAACTACCTCCAGGTGGGAGACAGTAGACAGTTAATCCTAGTAGGTTAGACTTGTTTTTAATGCCAGAATGGGATAAAATGTCAGGATGTAATAAAGGGTCAATAGTAGTCAATTTGCTACTTTTCTGAGGTGGGAATATAATAAGGCAGGAACATAGTAGACTTCCAAGACGGGAATATAGTAAACAGTCGGGGCAAATCAATTAACCTATTCCTGACGGGTGGAGTAGGATAAACAAAGCATAACAAATTTTGTGACTTCCCTAATGTAATTGGCAAAATGAAGGTGTAAATAGGAAGCATAAACCTGATAAGAAGGATTATACCACCCTTGATAAGAAAGCAATTTACCAGTATAATAGTCCCTGAACTCCCAAAGGGGATTGTGAGGTGTTTCTAAATCGACGGCGCGATGAAATTCATGCCCTACTAGAATGGTGTTTTGACTAAAAATGGGGGTATTTTTAATGGTTATAACCTTCCGGTAACCGAGGGTAAGTTTTTTAGTCATCCTCACCCCCTGTGGCAGAATACCTACCATTGGCCATTTTTTCCCCTCAAAATCCTCAATCTCTCTTGCTAAATACATCATCCCCCCACACTCAGCATAAACAGGCATCCCTCTGTTAATTGCCTCCTTAATTGACTCTTTTAGTTGCCAATTTTCTGCCAAATCTTCGGCGAAAACCTCCGGGAATCCCCCCCCCAAATATATACCAGATACTCCCGCTGGTAGATGGTTATCTTTTAAGGGACTAAAGCAGATTAATTCTACTCCCAATTGCTGTAAGAAATCAAGGTTGTCTTGATAGTAAAAATTAAAACTTTTGTCTCTGGCAATGGCAATTGTGAGAGATGACTGTTTACTAGGAGGAGAGAAAAAATACTGGGGGGAGGGGGAAGATGGTGGCTGTAAATAGGGAGTCAATTGTTGCCAGTAGATATTCTTGGCTGCCAAAGTGGCAAGACGGTTAAAAATATCCTGCTGTTGGGGAATTTCATCCACGGGGATTAAACCCAAGTGTCTTGAAGGTAAAGCAATATTTTCGTCGCGAAACCAAACTCCTACTAGGGGTATACCAGTGACTGCCAAACCAGCCTTAAGAAGGGATAAATGTCTCTCACTGGCTACCTGATTGAGGATAACACCGGCAATTTTTATCTCCCTGTCTAGATTGGCATATCCCAGAATAATGGCAGCCACGGATACACTCAAACGGCTACAGTCAATTACTAAAATAACCGGTAAGTCTAATAACTTAGCCACATGGGCTGTGCTACCATAGGCAAAATACTCCTGGTGGGGAATACCATCAAATAACCCCATCACCCCCTCTACAATGGCTACATCTACCCCCTGACAATGATATTCATAACACCAACGAATGTATTTTGGCGAGGTTAAAATGGGATCTAAGTTCCTACAAGCTCGTTTTGTTATTGCTGTATGAAACATGGGGTCAATATAATCTGGCCCCACTTTAAACGACTGGATGCACTTGCCTTGGTTTTTTAGGTATGCTAGTATAGCAAGGGTAATAGTAGTTTTGCCCACACCGCTTCTTTCCCCGGCGATAATAAATGCCATTGTTGTTTCCCCTCTTATTCACTCATTCATACTCCTATAGGTAGCCACGGCGGAGGGGGAAAGACGGTTAAGATAGCGGAAAATCCAGTATTTCAACACCGTATCTAGGATAACAGGAAAGGTAGCAATAAACAAGTAGTTAAAGTCTCGATTTTCTGGCAAGCCGAAATGACGGCTAATAGCTTCTAGGATTACCTCCCAACCGTGAGGGGAGTGGAAACCCACAAACATATCAGTAAACAGAATAATCAGAAAAGCCTTGGCAGAGTCACTCAAACCATAAATAATTTCATCAATAAAAGATTTTAATATTGACAATTCCCTCTTACTGGAAACCAACACAGCCGTAAAGGCTATAAAAGCGAAAAAGTCTCCTATAATATTTTTGATAGCATTTGCCCCTTTATAACGATATTCTTCCGCCAACTCAATGGCTTTTTCCTTAATTTTTTCGTGCTTCTCTTCAGCAGATAATTCCGGAATTATCCCCAGCATAATTTTTAGTTCCAGGTTTTCTTCATATATTCTCAATTCTTCCAAGGCCTCTTCCTTTAAATCTCTGTTGATAAATACTATTTCTTGGTGTTTAGCAAAGTAGGGATCTACTAATATTCTTCCCAGGGTAATCTTAGTTATATTATGGACCAATAGGGGAACAATAATCAATACCAAAAGAAACTTTATCGACACTGCTGTTTTGTATTTAGACCTTCTGAAACTTCTAATTACCTCCTCTTCACTACTAGGAATTCCTGGGTCTATTTCTTCTCTGATTCTCCGAAGGGCCCTTAAGAATGAGCGAGGTAAAACACTAGTTTTGTCTGAGATAGTTTCTAATTCATCCCCTTCAATCCCCTTTTTTTCCTTTTTGTAGGCCCTATTATCCTCCAGAACCACAGAGGAAGTATCATAATAATCGGGGTTTTCATATCGCCTTATTACGCTGTCAATGAAGTTCAGCTTTTCAAGGAAATTATCGTTTTCAACCCCGGATTCTGGCTCAAGAAAACTGTGGATTGAACTATTAGCTTTGAACTGATTTAGTTTTAACTTTATAAGACGAAGGTGAGATTTTAATTCCTCTTGAAAATAATTACAAACCGTATCGCTGTAGTCGCAGTTTTTGGGAGAAATTTTCTTGCCCCTGAAATGTTCATCTTCTATTTTTTTGATGTATAATGCTCGTTGGTAGGCCTCAGAAAGGGCTTTTTCGGCATTGTCTACAACCCACCGTTTGGCGGTGCGAATTATCTTGTCAAACATGGAACATATGGGAAAACAACTAGCAGTTAGAGATTAAAGTCTAACTCAATAATTATATATCAACACCAGGAGGATGGAGGGGATTAGAGACAGTATATAAACCAACCGGAAAAAAATCAGCTATGATCAGAGTAATTGGGTTGAGAAGAGAAGAGGGAGGGAATAAAGGTGAGAATTAATCCCCTGGCTATATACAACCTGTATGGGAATCTGCTGCGCAACCCCAGATGGCGTCACTGGGTGATTTTAGCCACGCTGATTTATATACTATCTCCCTTGGATGTATCTCCTGACATTTTCCCCTTAGCGGGACAAATAGACGATTTTGTGTTACTGTCTATGTTAGTGGCAGAGGTATCCCAGATGATTTTCAGAGGAAGCCCAGTAAAACCAATAGAAGAGAAAAAACAGGAAAAAACTATTGATGTAGACGCAGTATCTATAGATTAAAACAAAAAGTGGGCTTTTGGGGCCCACCCCGAGACTGGATAACTGGCTGTTACCACTTGAGGAGATTGAATTTTTCCATATCGATGGTGTCACGGTTGCGGTAGATAGCCAGGATGATGGCCAAACCGACGGCGGCTTCTGCGGCGGCAATGGTAATCACAAATATAGCAAAAACTTGGCCTTTTATTTCGGCGGGGTCCAAATAATTAGAGAATCCCATTAAATTGAGATTGACGGCATTGAGTAACAATTCTACGGACATTAATACCCTTACCGCATTACGACTGGTAATCAACCCGTAGATACCGATGCAGAATAAAGCAGCCGCCAACAGCAGGAAATACTCTAATTTTAGCTCCATAGCTTCTCCTTTGGTTCAATCAGTGGTAATATCATCACCAGCAGCAACCAACTCCCGAGGTTGTTCGGGGAGGGTAAAAGCTGTGGTATAAACTTCTGTAGAGGGGGGTGTTTCGGGTATTATATCCCTGCGGGCGAGAATAATTGCCCCTACCATTGCCATCAACAGTAATACAGAGGCGATTTCAAAGGCGAGGAGATAGTCACTAAAGAAGTGTTTGCCAATAGCTACAAGGGTGCTTCCGACTACAGCCGGGGAAACGTCAGAAAGACGCCAGGGGGTGGCAAATACCATAGTAGTGAGGAGGGCAAACAAGCCGAAACACACCAAGGCAGTGGCAACCTGGCGGATAACTCTACCCCTGACAGGTTTGTACACCTCTGTTTTGTTTACCAACATGATGGCAAAGATAATTAAAACGTTGACGGCGCCTACGTAAATCAACACTTGGGCGGCGGCTACAAAATCGGCATTTAGGAGTATATATAAGCCAGAGATGCTTAAAAACACACCCCCCAGGAGGAAGGCGGAGTAAACGATGTTGTTATACAAAACCACACCCAAAGCCGCCCCAATCATGGAGAAGGCCAGGATAACAAAGGTGACAAACTGGACAGTTTTTGCTATCACGGTTTTTACGGTCCAACAGCAGCAGTAAGTACCAGTTAATAGTATGCTATAATTGGGTAAAGGAGAATAGGGGGCAAGTGTCTATTTTTCTACCAAGTCTTCAGGGAAACTGCCTGCCCTGGGGCTGTTTTTGGGTAAATCGTGGGGCTCCATGATACCCTTAGGTAAATAGGCCAACTCTCTCAAGGGGGTTACCATGGGGTCTTGCGTTACTTTTGTAGGCAATCGTCCTAGCGCCACGTTGTCATAATTCAACTCGTGACGGTCGTAGGTAGCCAACTCGTATTCCTCAGTCATGGAGAGACAGTTGGTAGGACAGTATTCTACGCAGTTACCACAGAATATACATACCCCAAAGTCAATACTGTAGTGTTTCAACTCCTTCTTTTTGGCCTCTTTGTTATATTCCCAATCGACTACAGGGAGATTTATAGGACAGACACGGACACAGACTTCGCAGGCAATACATTTGTCAAACTCGAAGTGGATTCTGCCTCTGAATCTTTCCGAGGGGATAAGTTTCTCATAGGGGTATTGGACAGTGATGGGGCGACGGCGCATATGGTCAAAGGTAACAGAAAATCCTTGTCCTATGTATTTAGCCGCCGCCCATGTACCTAGAGCGTAGTCACTTACCTGTTTTAGGAATTTAAACATACCACATCAACCGCTGAAGAAAGTTTCTCCTATTGTATCTTTTTGTTAAGAAAAATGGGGGCCCGGGGTATACACCAAATGTGCCCCAGGTATACACCAGATGTGCCCATTAGGTGAAGGCGGGGAGGGGAATATGGA
>JAUQQP010000034.1:0-98160 GCA_030549855.1 Cyanobacteriota bacterium SRBZ.bins.94.201705 | reverse complement strand
CAGTCGCGCCACCCTTGCCTGACAATCGGCTTTGATTTTTTCGTCTTCTGGATTCAAGAGACGATCAGCTATAATATTGGCCACCTCCACAAAATCCTCTTCCTTCAAGCCTCTGGTGGTTTCTGCGGGGGTGCCTAGACGGATACCACTGGTGACAAAGGGGGATTGGGTGTCAAAGGGGATAGTGTTCTTGTTTACAGTAATACCAATGTCCTCCAAGAGTTGTTCAGCCATTTTCCCCGTCATGGGGTTGACAGAGGCACTGAGATTTACTAACATCAGGTGGTTGTCTGTGCCGCCAGATACCAGTTTGAAACCGCGATGGAGTAACTGGTTGGCCAAGGCTTTGGCATTGGCGATGATTTGGCCACAGTAGGTTTTAAATTCCGGTTTTAAGGCTTCCCCGAAGGCTACAGCTTTAGCGGCGATCACATGTTCCAATGGCCCTCCCTGACTGCCCGGAAATACCGCCTTATTCAGTTTTTTGCCCAATTCCTCGTCTCTGGACAAAATCAAGCCGCCACGAGGGCCTCTTAGTGTTTTATGTGTAGTTGTAGTAACTACATCGCAATAGGGTACTGGGTTGGGGTGGTAACCAGCAGCCACCAAACCGGCAATATGGGCAATGTCTGCTAGTAGATACGCCCCTACCTCGTCAGCAATAGCCCTAAACTTCTCGAAGTCGATGATGCGGGGGTAGGCAGAGTAGCCACAGATTATCAGTTTTGGACGCTCTTTCAAGGCTAAATCTCGGATGAAATCATAGTCAAGACGCTCAGTTTCCCTACTTACCCCGTAGTGACATACTTGAAACCACTTACCCGATACATTTACAGGCGACCCATGGGTTAAATGGCCTCCATGGGACAAATCCATACCCATTATTTTATCACCTGGTTCCAAAAGTGCCAAGAATACGGCAAAATTTGCTTGAGCCCCAGAGTGGGGTTGTACATTGGCCATTGCCGCCCCAAATAGCTGTTTTGCCCTTTCTATGGCCAATTCCTCTACTTCGTCTATGTACTGACAACCCCCATAATAGCGTTTTCTTGGCAGTCCCTCTGCATATTTATTGGTTAACACACTCCCTTGGGCTGCCATTACTGCCGGAGAGGTAAAATTTTCACTAGCTATCAACTCCAGGTGGTTCCTTTGTCTTTGTAGCTCTTTTGCAATAATTTCAGCTACAAGAGGGTCGGTCTCAGCTAGGTATTCCAGATTGGTTTTGGTCACTTTACTTTATTTACTCACTATCAACTCCTCTATATATGTTATCAGAAAAGGGACTCAATTTTAAATAAATTTTTACCATTATTTTACTTCTATTTTCCTCGTCCAGGCAGTCATCTGCCAGATGAGAATAAACAAAACTCCAGAAATTAGGGCACCAACATTCCATTTAAACGACTGTTTGATAAGGGATTTTCTTTGTTGCCGGAGGGCAGATTTGGACTGGTTTAACTGACGACGGATAGCCTTTGTGTTTTCGGAAAAGTTGGATTTTATCTCTGCTAATCCCTCTTCTGTGTTTATGGGAGGTATGTTATTGGTGTTGGCAAAAAACTCCTGGATTAAATTCTGCATTTCTTCCTTAGTTTTGATGCCTTGTAATCTTTTATCTAGGTTGTCCAAAAAAGCTAATTGTGGTTGGATTTGCTGGTTTATTTCATTGGCGATTATCCTGTCAATTCGGAGAGTATTTGCTATCCCTAAAGGTACGGCTATAATAAACATTATCCCTGCCACAAGACATAGCCAGGAAATGGCATTAAGACTAAAATATTCCCACCCCTTTCTCAGGTAATTTCCCCCCAAAAAAATCAGACAGACGGCTATGAAGGGAATTGCCACTCTTTCCACTATCTCCCCCAACACCTGAAACTCCCACTGGGGATTTCCCAAGTTGGGGGGTATTATAATAGCGCCTAAGTCCAAGATAAAGAGTATTAGAAAACCATAGCCTATCAGTCTAGCAATTATAATGGACCTTAACAGGTTTGTGCCAAAAAGGCCCAGTTTCTCTAGTTTCTGACTTATGGAGACTAAGGAAAGATTCTCTTGTTGGTTTGTCTCTGAAAACCGACTCATCCTCTTCCCACCTATCCCCGCCTTAGGTGTACCTACCTAAGTATACCCAAAAGACAACAAACATCTACCCCCTTTCCTTAAACTTTTACCATTATGTCCTCCCCCACACTCCCTTCTCCCCTTGACAACGATAATATTCCGCTATACTTGCAAGTCTATTTCGCTTATTACCAGACAAAAACCCCCTATTACCGCACTTTTCCTTTAATATAAGTAGATAATCTTTATCAATAAAATTAAAGGCAGGGCAGCCCCTGGGAGTCTCCCCACCTCCCGTCCGTGTTGCTATCATAACACGAAAACCCCCCGGCAGGGAGAAAGGTTTAAGAAATGTAAATAGAAATATCCTCCCACCGCCTTTAACCCTATCTAGAAGAAACTGTCATCCGAGGAAAAGAAAGAGTGTTTCTTGTCTTGTTGGGTGAGTAAAAGCCAATAAAAACCACCAAATAAGGCTACAGCTATCATACCAAAAATCAACGAGCCATCCCCCTCATGCCAGTAGACAAAGGCCTCTCTGTTGCCGTAGGATACTAGAATGGCCATAAGGGCAACTCGAAAGGCGTTTACCAGAAAGCCAATTAAAATGGCAACCACCGGCACCAAATAGGTATATCTTTTTTGGATGGGAAACATTACTAAACAAATGACTGATAACCCCAATAAATAGGTTACGGATTCTATACCAGAACACCCTTGATATACTTTAACAGTTCCCTGGGGCAGATTTATATAAACCCCATCTCTAGAAACTTCAAACCCCAAATAGTAGAGAATGAAAGAGGCAGCGGCGGCAGTAAGGGGAGAAATGTCGGTAAAAAGATTCAGAATGACTCGCGGAATGCCAAGGAAGAAAATGATTAACAATTCCCGCCAAAACTGTCTTAAACCAGAAAAACCAGAGGCAATTAAAGCTAAGCCAAGGGAGAAGAAAAAAGGGGAAACACTATGGATATGACTTTCCTTGGTGAGGGGGATGTGACTGTGGATGAAAAGAGTGGGGATTATTAAGGCTATGCCAACAAGACAAGAAAATAAATCCGTTTTTAAGACAATCCCCTTGCGTCTGTCCCACAGCAGCGAGTAAACTGCTAACCAATATAGCAAACTCATCCCGGCATGGGCAATATTCTTCATCTGCCAAAAAATGGCTATATTGACGGCTACCAAGGCGGATAATGCCACCCACAACCAAAACCCCCTCTGGGAGGCTAATCTCCTTATAATCACAAGTAATATTCCCCTTTGTTTATTACTCCCACCTACTTATCTTAACGGAAAAAACCTCTTCTGGAGCGAGGAAGGTGGGGAGGAAGGTGGGGAGGACAAAAAATGAGAAAATAAGAGAAACTACTGGGCTTTTTGATAGTATTTAATGACTCTATCTACGTAGTTGGCAGTAGCGCCTTGATTACAACCGTGATATTTTCCCGTCATCCACCAACAGGCAACATTTCTAACCGCTTGTTGTTCGTTTTTAACAGTTTTCCACTGATTATTCAACTCCCTTTTGACAATACAATTAACAGTCTGTCTGGCGGCATTGAAGTCGGTGTCAAACTGTTGAGGAGTCATTTCCCTCCCTAGACACTGTTTAGTCCAACTTGGTATAATACCAGGCAACACTTGCCAAGGACTATACATACCGTCATTGGGGCGTTGGGTTGGTGCAGCCTGTCGTAAGGCTTCAGTAAGTCTGTTGGCTTGCCTGTCAATGTCGTTTTGGTTTTGGGCTAAACTGAAACTGGGGTGTACCAAAAAGGCTACTATGATACTAAGTAGGAGTGTTCGACTTTTCCTCATTCTTCTACACCGGCTAAACTCAAAAATAGTTCGTCCTTCAGTGTAGGTAATTGTACTCAGAAATGTCAAGGGAAGGGGGAAATCTGCTATAGAAAGAGGTAGCGTCTTGTGATGAGGCAGAAGAATGAAAAGGGTAAGGGTATATTTAGATTCTAGTGCCACCACAAGGCCTCGTCCAGAGGTAGTGGAGTTGGTGGAGAGGATGCTAAAAGAGGGGTGGGGAAATCCCTCCAGTATACACTATTGGGGGGAAAGGGCAGCATTAGAATTGGAAAAGGCGAGATATAGAGTGGCATCCTTGATAAAGGCAACCTCCCCAGATAGTATTATCTTCACCTCCGGAGGCACAGAGGCAGACAACCTGGCTATTTTCGGGGTAGTCTATCAATATAGGCAGCCCCAACATGTGATTATATCAGCAGTGGAACACCCGGCAGTGGAAAATCCGGTGGCTTTTCTGGAAAAACAGGGATGGGAGGTAACAAGACTCCCAGTGAATCGTCAAGGCATAGTCAACCCTGAGGATTTACTCGCGGCTTTAAAGGAAAATACAGTCCTGGTTTCTATCATATACGGCCAGAGCGAGATTGGCACCCTCCAACCCATCTCCACTTTAGCTAGAATTACTAAACAACACAGCAATGCTATATTCCACACAGATGCAGTACAGGTTGTAGGACGGCTACCGGTGGATGTGGAAGAGTTGGGGGTAGACTTATTATCCCTATCTGGACATAAATTTTACGGCATTCAGGGCGCCGGGGCATTATATGTCAAACCCGGGGTGAAACTTTTACCCCTTCTCCACGGGGGGGGACAAGAATCTGAATTACGGGGAGGTACACAACCACTACCTGCTATTGTAGCCTTGGGGTTGGCGGCAGAGATGGCAGAGAAAAATATGGAGGAGGAGATAAAACGGATAAGCCAGTTGAGGGATTATCTCATTGACAGTCTGGAGAAAAGATGCTCCTTTTTATCCCTTACCGGGGATAGACAAAGACGCCTACCCCACCATGCCAGTTTTCTCATCCGTCATCCTAACCAATCCCTTACCGGCAGACAGATGGTAAGATTACTAAGTCAGAGGGGTATAGGTATAAGTGCCGGGTCTGCCTGTAGTAGTGGTAAAATTGTCCCCTCTAGGGTATTATTAGCATTGGGTTATTCTCCACAAGAGGCAGTCAGGGGTATTAGAATTAGTTTAGACTGTTATACCACCCAATCAGAAATAGATTATACGGTGAAAGCGATAGAGACAATTATGACATCCTACGGAGAGGGGTGATGGGGGATTTTCACATGCCATAACCACGGGAAACCCCTCCCCTCCCAGAGGAAAGGATTTAAGCTTGGTTTTTTCCGGTTTGGATGTATAAAATCAGAAGGAAAACTGTGGGCACCAAAACGAATAAAATGGTAGCCACAAACCCTAAATCATTGACTTGCATATCCCCGCACTTTTACTGTTCTATTAACCAGTCATAGCATATCATAGTTTTGTCTCTCCCCATTGTTAATAATTGTAAAAGGGATGCTGTTGAGGCAGAAAACTTCTCCTACCTAGTAGAATGTAAAAAAATGTAAATGACCAGTAGGAGGTAGTAGGGGTAATGGTAGACCCTATAATGTATCAGGAGGATGGCTACGTGGTATTGGAAACTAACAGGGGTGAGGAATTGTTGACAGAATCGGAGTTGTTGGCGAGACTAGAGAGGATTGTAGAAAGCCTTTCGCCACTGCCAGAGGATGTGGCTAAATTCCCCACTGTCAGGGAAAAGGCAGTCTACCTGTTACACAACTACTGCCAGTTGAGTTTAGATGAAAATCATTATATCCAGTGGTATGTAGTGCGTTGGCAAAAAAGATAATCACCCCTCCTCTCCACTCAACACCAATGCCATCCCACTGTTTAATTCCAATAGACAAGCCTGTTAACCTGTAGATATGCCTTTTTCGGTTTTCAATGCCAATAAACAAACAATGGACATTTTTTGGATTTCCAGTGGGTAGAGTCGTTATAATATGGAATTTGACAAAATTCCCCTATGGGGTAAAAACACAATAAATTTCATCTTTCCCGGTGAGGATAAAGGTAGCAACCCCACTTATAACTGGTGTTTCCCAATGTCTTTCAGCCTTCAACCCCAATAAACAGACGACTGATAGCTTTTAGATTCCCACTTGGCCAACCTACTTACTGTATAAACTAAAATAAAATCACTATCTAGCCTTATCTTTGTTTCCTGGGAAAAATGGCAAACCAATCCCTTGTGTGTAGATAGTAGTAGTTTTTAGGGATAAAATACAACTTCTTTCATTTCCCCGGAAACTCTTCTGACTATATGCCTAGATTCTTTTTGGTTTCCAATGCCAACGGGTAAGTCAAAACAATTCTATGCCTAAGGAATTTCCACCTGATAAACCCAACCATGTCAACGGGGATAAAATCATCATCCATTCCTCGGTTAAAAAAACAGACGGATATAATCAACCAAGCCGAAATCTCTAGACAGATGCCAAGGGGGGAAAATATGATTAATTTCACACTTCCAACCCGTGGAGGGTAACAATGTCAACTATGCCTCTAGACTAATTTTGACTTTTAACCCTAATAAACTGTTAGCTTTTCCCCTCTTTAGTCTTATCTTTAGTTTCCCGGGAAAAATGGCAAACCAATTCCCTTGTGTGTAGATAGTAGTGGTTTCTAGGGATAAATATAACTTCTTTCATTTCCCTGTCTTGGTAGTAACTTTTCTGAGTATATGTCTAGATTTTTTTGGTTTTCAATGCCAACGGTTAAGTCAAAACAATTCTATGTCTTTAGACTTCCATCTGATAAACCCAACTATGTCAACGGCGATAAAATTATTACTCTTTTCTACTGCTGCCAAGGCGAGGTAAATAAAAAAAAGCCCGAAATTGGGAGGATAATAGAGGTAAAACCCGAAAAATTTTATCTTTCCAGGCAAGACAACTCTAGCAACCCCTCTGTCGACTCCAATAAGCAGACAACCGTTAGCCTTTCGCCTCAACAACCAGACAACTGTTGGCATCTGGATTTTAAATTGCTTTGTAGTGTAAACCCGGATGAAACGAGTGTCTGACTAGTGTGGGAGAATAACAAACCAACTGTTAAGTTGTAGACTAATACTGGTTTGTTGAGGGGAAACATGATGAATACAAGTGGATAATTCTATGTCTTATAGATTCCAAGCGGGTAAACCCAACCGTGTAAACTCAGATAAGACTGGCATCCAACCCGGGAGGAGGGAGGAGACATAACTTCTTTCATGTCTTTGAAAGTGGGAATGGCAAATGTAACTGTGTCTGTTAACTCCCTTTGACTTTCAATCCTGACAAGTAGACAATTCTATGCCTTTAGATTACTAACCCATAAACCCAACCATGTAAACGCCGATAAAGTCATTATTACATCTATCCCTTTTGCCAACCCAGGGGAAATAACAAACAAGCCTAAAATTGCTAGACTAGTAGGGGGAAACACAAAGGATTTCATTTTCATTCCTGTTTAGACTTCCTTTGGCAGTCAACTCCAACAAGTCAACGCCAGTAAACAGACAACTGTTGGCCTTCAGATGGTAGGCTAAACCTATAGCATAAATTCGGATAAAACCACTATCTATCCCTTTCCCGAAGTAGCAAACCAACCCGAAACAATTAGGCTAACAGTAGGGGGGAAAACATGATGAAATTCACGGCAAGGTGGAGGTGGCGACTCCAAATACATCTGTAGACTGCTTTTAGCCTTCAACCCCACAGACAACCATTAGCCACTGGATTTTTAATGGGTTTGTGGTGTAAATCCAGAAACCAGTATCCAAATGGGGAAGAAGGGGATAACAACAAGCCTAATGGAAACTGGTAGACTAGTGCTATCTTGGGGAAAAACACAGCTTCTTTCATTTTTCTAACCGGGTAGGGGTAGTAACTTTTCGGAGTATACCCCCAGACTTTGGTTTTCAATACCGGCGGGGAGGGAAATCAAAAATCCTATGCTTTTGGATTTTCGCCTACCAAACCATGTAAACGTAGATAAAACCATCATCCATTCCTCTTGTAAACCCAGGGGAAATAACAAACCAAACCGAAGGCAGAATAATCCCAATTTTTCCTGGTGGGAATAACAACTGATTCTATGCCATCAGGTTGACAGAGAGTATAAAGGGTGATAGTGGCAAGTATACAGTATTCCTGGCTTCTCCCCCTACACCCCAAACCACGATTAAGCCAACAGTTGTAGACTGAATCTGGGGTTTAACATAGATGACATAGTTTCAGCCAGTTAGTTAAAGCCTCCAGACTCGTCTCAGTGTCTAATAACGGCTAGCAAAATGATAATAAACCCTATGTGTCTAGACACCACTGACTTGAATGGTATCAAGTTGTAATAGAAAAATGAGAATATAACATCCTAGACTCATCCCACTGGGGGGTCATTGGCCTTATTGGTATTGGTTGGGGTATCATGGAGTGGGGGAGTTTTAGCTAGAGGCAAGTCATTGTGGGGGATGAAGAGTTTGTCTGCCGTGGTAACTTAAATGAAAGACTATCACCTCTTCTTCGCCGGCTTGTCGACATAGACTTTGACACAGGCAACACAGTATTGTTTTCACCTCTTTGCCTCTAGCCTAATGTCTGTAGACTAAATGCCACTGAAAACCACAAGCAACCCGCATACCCACTCATGCCAACCAGTGTAATGGAAGCAGAATAGGGGTGAATTCTATGCCTGTAGACAAATCCTTTCTGCCAGTGGTGGTTGGAATATAACAACCTATTTCTTGTAAGCTAACTCACACATGGAGACAAACTAGACTAATTCTAGGGTTTGATAAAAGCAAGACGGGAAGGCAAGCAAGATAAAAAGCAGTCTGACACCCCTAGACTACCATCCTCCGGGTTTTTGACAGTGGGTATAACAGTCAACCCGTGTCAAACCTCCTCTGCCATGGGAATAATTATGCAGGTAGACTATAGTTTGTGTCTATCAGGTAAAACCGAAGTTAACCCTACCCATGGGTTTGATATAGGCAAGATGACAATCAGCTTCTCATGGCTAAACCAATATAATCCCAGGGTATAATCCCAATAAGAGTAACAACTAATGTGACGGCTGTTAGCCTATTTCACCTTTAAAAGCCAGTCAATCCAATTTAGATTGATGCCGGAGTCTATACGAGGGTGGGGATATGACAATTTAACCTTTATGCTTTAGTTGTCTATGTCTGTATATTCCTCCCTTCCTAGGTTTCACTTGCCGATGAAAATAACAACCAATCTGACAACTGTAGACTATTACCAGTTTAAATCATAACCTGCCAGTCTGGCACTTTTAGTCTCGTCTCTCTAACACCGACAGAAGTCTGTATAAACTCCATGCCTGCAGACTATATCATCCAACTTTTTTTCTCCAGTAATAAAAGTCACTAGCCAATTCCAGATTTCTGTCTAATCCATCCTAGGTAGTGTAACTTTTTCCTTCCAGGCAACAAAACCACTAGTCTTTTGCCTCTCCCTAGAATAGTCTTAGTATCCAATGCTGTAAAGGGATAACCAATGCCGACGCAGGGAAACTAGTCTAACCGTTTAGTTTCCGGAAGAATCATAGCTACCCTTTCCAGTTTTGGGGTGTAAATGTAAACGGCGGCGGGGATATGACGGTTTAACCCCTTCCCAGTGAGTGGAAACAACAACCAATCTGACAGCCGTAGACTAACTCCAGTTAGAATCATAACTGATAAGCCTGACACTTCCCCACTCGCCTGTCTAACATCGACGTATTAATAAACTCCATGTCTATGAACCGACTTGCCAAGGGGTGGGGGTAAGTGGGATTATAATAAACAACCCCCGCCAGTGTTATTTCCTATTCCCGTCCAATAGAATATCAGAATTTGGCACAAGGAAGACAACAACCAACCCATAACCCCCAGACTAGTATAATCTCGACATTTAACTTTAAGGGAAATAACAACCAGAATCACAATCGTTTACTGGTGAGGATGACAACTAAACAATCCCATGTTTCTGGATTTATTCCAAAAGTGGGAGGTAAAATATGAAGTCTTACTACCCCCCCGACGACTAAACTAACCCACAGTTGTAGAGTGATGTCAAAGATTGATACAAGCAACACCACCAACAAAGCCACCCGAGACTGACATTCTTCTCCATTTTGAAGGGTAGGGATAACAACCAATCTCACAATCCTATAATACCGGCCGGCCTTAGTAATGCCAAGTTAGAATGACAAATGACAAATACCATGGGTTTGTATCAATTCCGCATGGGGGGTGGCTATGCCTCTAGACTTGTTGCAAATCCCGTCTAGAATCCCATAAAGCCACAGTCAATCCTAAGGCTATAGCCATGTCTTGGCAGCTATGTCTTGGTGACAATAATGCTGACTAATCCTACTCCCCTGAGTCAAACTGGGGGGATTATACCTCTAAACTCGTCTCACTGTCTAGACTTAGATAAAACAACAATCTAAGCATAGTTTGTGACTTTTCTCCCATGTCTAGTCTCCCCTTTATTTCTCCGTTTATCCCGGGGTAACCCGCAATGATTTCCAGAGATAGAGTCAATCCTGTGTTTCCGGATTTGTCTGTTGTATTTTCCAGAATTGCAATTAACCCAACAGCCTTGAGATAATAACACTATATCAAGCCAACAGCAGTAAAATAGTACCCTTTAACACAGGCAAAACGACAAACCCCATTTTCCCTGTATTCGTCGAGGCGTCTAAACTCAGACGAGACTACAGTCTACCCCATCTGTTAAAACTAATGCCGGGGTTTGATACAGACAGGTTAAAAGACAGCTTCATAATTATTGTTTAACACTGACTATGGTTGTGACTTTCCATGTCTAATCCTCTTTGAATAGTGTTTTTCTCTTGTGTCTCCACAATAGTTTCCAGACTAGTATGGGTGTTAGCTAGAGGGATAAAGTCAATCCTGTGTCTTTAAAATCATAAGGGGTATTTAACTGCGGTGGGTGTTGCCGTCAAGCCTATATCTCTGTCTATGTCTTTAGTCTATAGTATATTTCTTTGGAATCGTTTTGTGTATCCCAGTAAAAATTATATCCATGTGGCAGTTATACGTCAGTTATACCATATCATTCCAGTAAGATGACACTTGTAGACTTACCCCATGTATACCTTTCTGTAATAATAATGGTTACAGTTAATATTCTTTAAGCGACACAAATTGTATTATGAACGATTTGGACAACAGCCCTATAATTGTCTAAGTGTTGGATGCTACCATGAATGAGTGACAGTTGCACACCTATACCAGTATTTGACATGAGTAAAGGGAAAAGCCTCCTCCCACCCCCCTCGGATAAAACTAAAGTCAATTACAAGCCTGTAGATTAATGCTAGAGTCTGACAAAACTAACCCGAAAGGCTGCCTCTAACCCCCCACAAGCCTGACATCTGTAGACTAATCCCACTCACTTCAAATCACAACCAACCAACTCTACAATTGTAGACTTGTCTCAGTGGATGTCAAAATAAAGGTGATAACAGACAATCTCCACAACCATAGACAGTGGGGAGGTAAAGGGAGTTTGACACAGGCAACATAATAACTAACCCCTCATTCCTAGACTGGGATAGTCTCAATGTCAAATCCAAAGGGGAATTACACCCAAAATCCCCAGACTAATATCCTCTAACCTCCTGATACCACCAGCCTGATACCACCAACCAATCTCCTGTGTCTGTATTCATTTCCAGGTGGAGGTAATCATGCCTCTAGACTTGTCTGAGTGTCTCAAGTCGGATAAAAACAAACTCAATTGTTGGTGTGTAACCGCATCTGACTGTTTCACATAGGCAACACAACAGTCAAACATTACGGTTAAACTATCAGGTATTTAGCCTTAGCAACAATGACTTTAGGGGATTCATTTCAGACTCACACCAGTGTTTTTTTCAGAGGCAACAAACATCCATCAACTCTGCGGGTTTAACTTTTTCCCCTCCTTTATTACCCCACTTGTTGTCACAATTTTCCCCAGCATTCTCCTTGCCGACATTTTTTCCTCCTACTGCCTGTAACAATTCTCTTACCCTTTTTCCCGTCATCAACTCCCTCGACACTTTCTCTGCCTTATCTGGGTAATCTCAGGGTTGTCAGTAGCCATTTTCCCAGTCGTCTTCTCTTTTATCAATCCCTCCGACATTTTCCCTACTCTATCCGTGTAATCTCACTGTCAGTAACAATTTTCTCGCCAGTATTCCTTTTGTCAATCCCCCGACATTTTCTCTGCATCTGTGTATTCCTACCACTCTTCGACATTTTCCCTACTCTATCTGTTTAATCCCACTGTTGGTAACAATCTTGTCGCCAGTCTTTTCTTTTGTTTGTCTGTGTAATCCCATGAAAGAATCACAATTCCCGGCAGATTTTTTAATTCCATAACCCCAGTGTGTGATTATAAGCCCATAGGTAGTCACAATGTCCACTGACTGAGGTTGTCTTAGTGTTTAACGCCAGCGGTAGTCACAATAAATCTTTCCTCAACAGACTAGTCAATGTATTCAACCAGTGGGGATACAATCAACTCTAATTCTCCAGACTCATCAGCAGGCTGTAGAGATAGAATTCATCTTTTTGCTTGTCTTAATATGTAACCCTACCAGAAATCACAGTCACTCCTGTGTCTTTTCCCTTACCTATTTGTATAATCCTACCTTGGGTTGAAGTCTCCACTTGAGGGGGGAAAGTGGAAGTCACAGTTATTCCTCTTGAGGGTAGCCTTATGAGGGTAGGAAGTGGAAATCCCAATTCTTCTGAGGCTTATATGGATTAACCCCAGTATCCCATTCCGGCAAGACGACTGCCTTAGACTAAACCCTAATTGGCGGCATTGCCATACGGCTGAAGTCTCCCGGTTAGTCCCTTTTTAATCCCAGTGATAAACAATCAAGCCAAGTGTTTAGTCTCGTTTCCAGCCATAGTTTATCTGACAGCTTTAAACTAGAGTCATCATTTGACAGAAGCAAAAACGAAACTCCCTTAGATTAACCCAAAAATGGAATGGAGGCGGAAATAACGATACCCTCCAGAATCATTCAACTATGCAAATTCAGATAAAAACCCAGTAAACTCCATGTCTGGAGACTAGTCTTAGAATTTGACAAAGGCAACATGACAACTTACCTGTTACTGCCGGGGGGAATATGACTCAACCAATACCACAATAGTGTAATAAGACTGTTTAACGCTGGGATGCAACTTAATGGGGTGGAGGTAACAACTAACCAATGCCACGTGTGTTAGTGTCTAAACCCGGAAACCACAGTTAATCCCAAGAATTTTATAGCCTCCCAGCGACAATAATGCTAACTAATCCTCCTGGGTGTAGGGGAAATTACATCTCCATACTCGTCTCAATGTCTAGACTTAGATGAAACAAAAATCTAAGACTTTTCTCCTCCTTTTACCCTTACTTGGTAATAACTACAATTACTTGGTAGTCAAAATTTTCTCTGGCTAGCCATAGGTGTAATTCTACTGTCAGCCACAATTTCCCTGCTAATCCCCTTTTTTGTGTATGTGTCTAATCCCACTTTTTTCTACCGCATTTTTCTCATCACAATTTCCACTGGAGTAGTGTTAGTATTTAACCCCAGTAAAAATCACAATGAGGTAAGCCTAAACTCGAGATTCGGCTAGGTGTATTCCAGTGAAAATCACACCCTGTAATAGTTATAGGCTAATTCTGTCTGTCTGTAGATTAGTCCTAATGTTTTTGACCACAGCTACAATTAGACTAACCTCGGTGTGTTTGAAGGCGGTAAAATCACAATTAAGCCAAAACCTATGGACTAGTGTAACTGTTTAATACCAATAAGGTTTACTGTTGACTCTCACATTTCTAGACTGATTCCAGTTTCTGACAGAAAGAGTAACAGTCAGGCTAGTATTTGTATCTCTCTCCTAATCCATTCATATGATAATACAAGCAGTAACCAAATCTATTCTTTTAGATTAATCTCAGTGACAATAAGACTAATCCCGGTTTGATGGCGGCAACAATTACAGTCAAGCCAAAACCTGTAGACTAATCTGAGTGTTTAATGCCAACCACAGTTACAATTAAGTCTGACACTTCTAGACTAATTCCAGTGTCTAACAGAAAGTGGTGACAATCAGGCTAGTATCTGTATCCCTATCCCAATTACAGTCTCGGAGACTATGACTGCCATGGCGGGTTGTGACTACTACTGGTATGAAGGTAGGAAGGATATACAACAAACAACCTAATGGTTGCCAAATACATCACAGTGATTTTTCTGGTAGGCTATAAGATGTTTTCCTGGTGTGAGTTATGGGAATAGACTCTTATTGGCGCAAAAGATTGAATATTTCTAGATTTGCGTTGGCATTTCCCAGAATCACTCTGGTTTTCTGGTTATATGTGGCTTTTGCGGGTTTGATTGCCTTCTTATCCCTAAAATACGCCCTTTTTCCGGATGTAACCTTCCCTGTGATAATTATTCACAGTCGTAACAACACTTCCGCCAACACCGTTGAATTCACCCAGAAGATTATACAGCCATTGGAACAACCTTTACTAAAACTGGAAGGAGTAGAGTCTATCACTTCTACATCCTATCCCCAAGAAGGGGTGATTAGTATCTTGTTTTATGCCGGCAAGAGTTTGGAGGTAGCCACGGCGGAGGTGGAAAAGACTATCTCTTCAGTCTCCCTGCCTCCACAAACCCAATTGAATATCATCCCCTATAATCTCAATGAAGCCACTGCCATCACCTATGTTTTAACCAGTGATAGTCAGAGTCTGGAAGAGTTAGCGGCGGTGGCAAAAGAGAAAATCATCCCCCGTCTGGAAGAAATAGCAGGGGTTTCTGCGGTAAATATTTTAGGACTAGAAGAGGATAATAGTACTATTGTGCGTTTCAATGGGGAATTAGCCTTGGCTTTACAAGTCGTCAAGAAGGCTAATGCTAATACTTTGGAAATAGTCAAGGCTACAGAGTCTTTTCGTAAGCAGTTACAATCCCTTCTCCCTGAGATTGATTTTAAAATTGCCCAAACAGAGGCGGATTATATCCAAGAAGCTACCCAGGCTACCATTGACAGCCTTTGGTTGGCTATTATCCTGGCTGTAGTTGTTATTTTCTTCTTCTTACGCAACCTACTGGCTACTATTATCACCGCTTTTGCTATACCCCTCTCCCTCCTGGGTAGTTTTATTGTAATGTCTCTTGCCGGCTTTAATCTAGAAACTATCACCCTTTTGGCTTTGGCTTTAGTAATAGGGATTGTAGTAGACGATGCTATAGTGCAAGTGGAAAATATAAGTCGTCATCTGGAAGAGGGGGAAACGCCAACAGAGGCTGCCGTCAAGGGAAGTGAGGAGATTGGCTTAGCCATTTTCGCCTCTACTATCTCCATTGCAATTGTATTTCTCCCCGTAGCTTTTACTACGGGCAATTTAGGACAATTTTTTAAACCCTTTGCTTTGACTGTCTCTTCTTCTGTGATTATATCTCTTCTGGTAGCCCGCACACTTACTCCTGTTTTGTGTCGTTACTGGTTGAGGGAGAAAAGACAAGAGAAACTTTTAACTTTCCCTAGGGGAAGAAAATTGCTTAGTCTATATCTACAACTACTCCATTGGGCATTAAAACACCCAAAGGTAGTAATGTCAATTACTCTTGTTATTTTTTGCCTTAGCCTTGCCTTAATTCCCCTTATCCCCCGAGGATTTAT
Organism: Cyanobacteriota bacterium SRBZ.bins.94.201705; assembly: GCA_030549855.1. Taxonomy (GTDB): domain Bacteria; phylum Cyanobacteriota; class Cyanobacteriia; order Cyanobacteriales; family Cyanobacteriaceae; genus DVEF01. The sequence continues at coordinate 82,492 of JAUQQP010000034.1, read as the reverse complement.
TCCTAAATTGGATAGAGGGGAGTTTAATATCTTCTACACCACCACTTTACCCAAAATTCCTTCCAGTTTGCCTTCCTCTACTGCCTCTTTTGCCACAAACACCAACAGTAACCCTGATAGGTATGGCAATAACGATTCCCCCTTCAACTGGCTAGCCGCCATAAAAGATAATCCCAGTAGTTTTATTTTAAGACGAACTCGTCGTGTTGGGGAGAGGATAGAAAAGGAGATATCAGATATGCCGGAGGTGGAAACGATTTTTAACCTAGTTGGCTGGCGAAATCAACCCAATCGCGGCAAAATCTATGTCAAACTGAAACCCTACAGGAATAACAATACTGCAGCCATTCAAGAGAAAATTCGTAACCGGTTGTCTCAACTCCCCCTCAAGGGTGTGACTGTCAGTGTGGAGGATATAAAATTCGTCGACACGGGGGATAGCCAACCTTTTTCTGTTTCCCTGACAAGTGAAGATATTCCTCTGCTATACACCACTGCTGCCAAAATAAAACCTCAGCTGGAAAAAATCCCCGGCTTGGAAGACTTAACTATCTCCCCCAATGACATTAGTCTTGGCGATGACAACATTCCCAGTGTCATCCAACGGCTTGACGGGGAGGCGTCTATCACTTTCAACGCCAATTTAGCCACCGGGGAGACTATTGGCAATCTCACCCAGAAGGTAATCCAGACAATTCAACCTCTTTTGCCGGAAAAAGTTAATCTTGTCGTTGGTGGAGATTCTGCCAGGATGGGGGAGGTTTTAAGACAGTTTTCTCTTGTCTTCCTGGTTGCCTTAATCCTCATGCTGCTGACATTATGGCTACTTTTCGGTGGTTGGCGAGAGCCATTAGTGGTAGCATTATCTTTACCCCTGTCTATGGTAGGCGCCATTTTTGCCTTGTTGATTACTCAAAAGGATTTTGGGATGATTTCCCTCATTGGAATTCTCTTCCTCCTAGGCTTGTTGGCTAAAAATGCCCTTTTGCTGGTAGATTTTATCAACCAATTACGTCAACAGGGGATGAGTATAAAAACTGCTGTTGTCAAAGCCTGTCTTACCCGCCTCCGCCCCATTCTCATGACAAATCTTTCCACTATAATGGGTATGCTTCCCATTGCCATTGGCATTGGTACCGGTGCAGAATTAAGACAACCTATGGCCATAACCATTATAGGTGGTTTAGTTACCTCTTGTCTTTTGAGTTTGGTATTTGTGCCTGTGTTTTATTCTCTCATATTGGGACTGTCTGCTGCCAAAAGAATTGGAGTAGGTGGCGGGTAAGTAGGGGAGTCGTCTAACAGGAAAAAAGGGAATGGCTGAGGGGGGATGAATGTCTTTCCGGGAGGGATTTTATAAACTGACTGCCAAAGCTAATACCCGGTGGGGGTGTTTAACAATCAGGAGGTAACCCATCCATCGGCTTAGTAAACCACTCCACGATACACTCTAGTCTTTTTAGGAGTTTGTAGGGGTGAGGTTGCTACTGTTGTGGGTTTTTCTCCCTGATTTACCACCACACCTCTATACTTGATTACCTCTTCCGGTGAAATAATGGCATTAGTGTCATCTTGTCTGTTTTGTATATCTTCCAGGCTGGGGAGGTAGTTTTTTTCCCGGGTGTATTGGAATAGGTTATATTCCCTCTTGACACTACCATTATCAGCCTTTGTGTTGATATTGGAATCGCCGAAGGTGGTGTTTTCCAAAATGGTAGTCATTATTTCAATCATCTCGGCTTTTTGCCTGGTTATATTTTCCTCTTTTGTCTCCCAGACGGTAGTATTTTCATAGTCAGCGGGAGAAGAATTTGTGATATAATTCCCCTCTGTTTCCCTAATGAGGGGGTTTTTATATTCCTCGACAAAAGACTTTTCTTCCTCCCAAACGGTATAGGAGAAACTTGTCTCAGTCACAAAGGATTCTTTCCCTTCTCTGGCTATTTCCTCGCATAAAATTACCGCCTTATCTCTGAATTTTTTGGGTAAATCTGCCCTGCGTCTATAGGTTTTCGACTGGTATTTCAAAGTCAGAGATTTTTTTAAATCCTCTGCAGAAATTCCCTGGTTGTTTAAATCCTCCAAACTGACTATTCTTCCCATAACAACCCCCTTACTTTCTCACTGAATCTTTTTGTCTACTCAGATATTCTTCCAGTAGCTGTATCCTTTTAGGCCTATTTTTTTTTCATGGTAGGGTAGAAGATATCAAAAAAAAGTAAACCTAGATACATTTTAGCTAATTAGATAGTTTAAATAAGTTGTCTTTGGAAGATGGTGGCTAGGCAAAAATAGCCGCCAAGTCTTGCCCTGTCTTTGTCTGTGCAGATATAGAGTAAAGTTATTCTTGACTTTTCTTTTTGTTTTCTTCCCGTCTACCATGGTAACTTCATAGTCTCCTGTCAGAGAGTAGATAGGCAGGTTAAACTTAACAGTAGGTTGAATTTTCCTGACATTTATCTTGTCTATTTGAAAAGAAAGGGGAGTGGTGCCCAAGTTTTCACTTAGGTATTTGTATTCCTTTTCTAGGTATAATTGTAAGGCTTTTTTGACAATTTCCCCATTGGGTGCAAATTCTAGGGGAGGGGGGGATACGTGGGTGCAACTGGCTAGCAGCAAACATAAGAATAAATAGGAGATAAAAATAACTCTAAGGTTGTATTTATACCGAAAAAGTTTCCACATTTTATCCTTTTAACCTGCCATATTAAAACTACTAATTTTTGCCAGTCAGCAGGAGTTAATTGGTTTTGTTTAACGAGGATAATTCAATACCAGTATACTGGCAAACCCAAGTGGCTGAGGAGGGGGTGAGGGAAAACACTTGCGGGGTTAAATGTGTTGTATCATCAATAGGGGAGACAATTATCTAGTTATAACAGAAATGAGTGAAAATCCCAAGAATGAGAATATTTACACTGTAATTGAATTAAAGAAATCTCTGAAACGCACTATTATCCAGTTAGAAAAGGCAATTAAAATACTCAGTTACAAACCACCAAAGGATTTGCCTAGTTTAAGGGTGGTAGACGACTTGGTGAAGGCTAGCAATGCCCTAGTAGACTATTTACAGTTAAAAACAGAAGACTTGCCTCAGAAAGATAGCCAACCTCAACCAGTGGTGGAAACCTCCGCTGCAACTAGTGTAAGCAAAGGTAAAAACCGGAGGGATACTAGTGGCTTGACGGTTGGTACTAATTTAATACTAGTTATACTGTTGACTGTCAGTCTGGGATTTAATATTTTTGCCTTCTTTGGAGGGGTAACGCAGGGAAAAACGGCAGCCAGTCAGGAAGAAATTTCCCTTGTGGAAAAGCCGATAAGACAAGACGAAAATCTTAGTGAAAGTATCGGGCAAGAAGAGTTGTTAGAATTGAAAAACAATGAGGATAATATAGCCAGTCAACAGCCGGTGGAGGAAGAGGAGAATCTTGCCAAAAGTCAACAGGATTATAGGGAGGAAGAAATCCAGGAGGAAGTGGTAGAAGAGACGGATTTAGCCAACCTTTCTCCTGAACAATTTTTACTTAAGAATATAGAAGATAAACTAAAAACAATTACCCAAAAGTATGGGGAGAATATGGTGATAAAGATTCTGGTAGACTTCCGAGAAAATAGCATAACCATAGCTTTGACAGACGACTGGCAAAATCTCAAGGCAAACGAGAAAAACAAATTGGCTAGGGAATTGTTTGAGAAGGCGAAGTCTTTAGATTTATATAAGTTTAGCCTTCGAGATAGTCGGGGGAATGTATTGGCCAGAAGTGCAGTAGTGGGGGATGATGTAATTATAATAAAGTAGCTTTTGGAGAAAAATGAGTCTCAATTGTTTATAATTTATACATACCATAAAAGGGATAAAGAAGTGGAAAGTGTCAAAGCATGCCTGGCAGTGGCAGTGGCAATGACATTTTTCGCTAAAATTATCTAGCCGTGTTAAGGATTTTTAGATAGGCTGGTTGGCATTGTAATTTATGAGTAGAGTGATTGTCATAACCAGTGGGAAGGGTGGGGTAGGAAAAACCACCATAACAGCAAATTTAGGCACAGCAATAGCTCAATTGGGTAAGAGAGTATGTTTAATAGATGCAGACTTCGGCCTAAGGAATTTAGACTTGTTATTGGGGTTAGAGCAGAGGGTGGTGTATACAATTATAGACGTCATATCGGGGGAATGCACCCTGGAAAAGGCGATGGTAAAGGATAAACGCACAGAGGGATTATTCCTTTTGCCGGCTGCCCAAAATCGCACCAAAGATGCAATAACCCCTGAACAAATGAAGGAAATAGTAGAAAAACTAATGCCCAGTTTTGATTATATCCTAATAGATTGCCCTGCGGGGATAGAAATGGGTTTCCGTAATGCCATCGCCGCGGCAAAAGAAGCCTTAATTGTCACCACCCCCGAAGTAGCTGCCGTGAGGGACGCCGATCGAGTGGTGGGTTTGCTAGAATGTGAGAGGATGGAGAGTATCCGTCTCATCGTCAACCGCCTGCGTCCAGAAATGGTTAAAATGGACGAGATGCTTAGTGTGGAGGATATACTGGACTTACTGGTGGTTCCCTTAATTGGCATTATACCTGATGACAAAAGAGTTATAACTTCTTCCAATAAGGGGGAGCCGTTAGTATTAAGTAATCCTGATACACTACCGGCTATGGCCATCAAAAATATTGCCAAAAGGTTGAATGGGATGGAAGTGCCTTTTTTGGATTTAATGGGCACACAAGAAGGTTTATTGGCGAAAATCCGTCGTTTTTTCGGTTTTAGCAACGATAAGTGAGGGGATGGGCTAATATGTTTAAAGGCATTGTGGGAGAATTTAATCCTTGGGGGGGAGCTAGTAGTAGAATAAAGGCTAAGAATCGTTTAGAACTGGTATTATCTTGTGATCGTGCCGGGATTAACCCAGAAGCCGTTAACAAGATGCGGGATGAGATTGTGGAGGTGGTGAGTCGTTATCTGGATATAGACATAGAGAAGATGGAGTTTTGCATCAAGAGTAATGAGAGGAATACCTCCCTTAGTGCCATTTTGCCTATAAGGAAATTTAAGCGGGTGATAGAGTCTCTCCCTTCCGATTCGCCAGTCTTTCAGTCTAGGGAGGAGGAAAAACACAATTGATTCTCCTTTACCTCAATGACGTCATAACATCCCAGGATTTTGGTAATTTTGGTCACCGTTTGTAGTTCCTCCAGAGCATCTTGTACTTGAGGGCTGCGACTATCCCCCTGTAAATCTAGGAAGAAGAGATACTCCCCTAGACAGCGTTTAGTAGGACGAGATTCTATTTTAGTGAGATTTATTTGTTTTTCTGCAAAGATTTGTAAAGGTTTTACCAGCACACCGGGAATATTAGCCTCGAAGGCAAAGGCAAGAGAGACATAGCCGCCATGTGTGGGGGAGTCTTTTGTCACCACCCAGAAACGGGTACAGTTGTCGGGGTAGTCATTGATGTTATAGGCTTTTATGGGGAGATTATACAATTGTGCTGCCCTAGCAGAGGCAATAGCAGAGGCGGTGGGCTCATTTTTGAGATGTAATAGGGCTTCTGTGGTAGAATTGGTAGGTATAAGATGGGCTTGTGGCAGGTGTTTCTCCAGCCACTTCTGACATTGGGCTAAAGCTTGAGGATGGGAGTAGACGGTTTTTATTTCTGCCAAACTGTCGCTATGGGACAGTAAATTGTGTACAATGGGGATGGTTATAGCTTGTTGGATGTGGAGACAGTCTAATTCCCAGAGGGTATCCAAGGTAACTGCCACTGAGCCTTCTATAGAGTTTTCTACTGGTACTATAGCCACATCTGCCCTTGCCGTTGCCACTGCCTTTAGGGTTTGGGGGATACTTACCAGAGGAAACAAGCGGGAGGGGATTCCCTTTTCCTGTTTCAGCTGTTGGGCATAAAAGAGGGTTGCCATTTCTGAATAGGTGCCCTCTGGCCCCAAATAGGCGATAATCTTCTCCATGATGGGGTTAAAGTTGTCGTTGGCTGCCGTTTCCTGTTAGTGTTAATTGTATAGTGTCCTGTTTCCCTAAAGGAAATGTTCTCTACTCTTATCTTAACCCTCCTGTTGCTCATTGGCCTTTTCTTCTTCATCAGAGGTAGTATAAAGGAACGTACAGAAACTGTCACCCTTGCCTGTCAAGATAATGCCGATAATATCCTCAGCTATCTCCGTGACTACTTTTTCCGGAGGGCCTATAGAGTAAAGTCTATACATCCAGAAGAAAACAAGGTGGTATTAGAGGGATTTGTGGCAGCCAGTGGTTTTCTGGCGGTATTTTTAAGCCTTCTGGCGGGGTGTGGTTTGTTTTCTTTGGGGTTGGTGTTAGCAATGCTTTTCCAGTCACAATCCTTATACTGGGGGTTGGGATTCTCCTTGCTGGCACCCCTTGCGGGATGGTACTATTGGCATAGGGCAAGAAGGGTAGAACAAGTAGTCTTCCGTTTGGACAGTAACCCAGAAACCGACAAAACCCAAACCGTAATTACTATCCAAGCCCATCGGGATGAGTTGATTGAACTGCAAAAAAACTTTCCCTTTGCCTACCAGGTGAGGGAATAGAAAAAAAAGCCCCCCTTTGGGGGCCTCTGTGTGTTACACTAGACTAGAGTAGATTGGGGAAAGTGTGGACATTGGGGGCATGCATTGCTTCCAACCCCATGTTAGCCCGATTCAACAAGTCAGCCTCGGTGCGGATGACATGGTTGCTGCTGTCGAGGATGGAGTAGTTGAAGTTAAAGCCGTTGAGGTTGAAAGCGACGCTGCAGATGCCTAGGGTAGCAAACCAGATGCCTATGGTGGGGAATGCCGCCAAGAGGAAGTGGATTGAGCGACTGTTGCGAATGGCCAAAGAGGGGATCAACAGTCTGCCGAAATAACCCACATGACCTGCTACTATATTATAGGTGGTTTCCTGCTGCCCAAACTTGTACCCCTCGTTTACCGATTCAATCTCTGTAGTCTCCCGTATCAAGGAAGAGGTTACAAGAGAGCCATGGGTAGCACAAAGCAAGGCGCCACCGAATACTCCTATTACCCCCAACATGTGGAAGGGGTGCATCAGGATGTTGTGTTCCGCTTGTACTGCTAACATAAAGTTAAAAGTGCCTGCTATCCCCAACGGCATCCCTTGGGCAAAACTCCCTTGTCCTATTGGATAAACTAGTAGTACAGCTGTAGCAGCCCCCGCCGGGGCGGAAAAGGCCGTAGCAATCCATGGGCGCATCCCCAGACGCTCACTGTATTCCCATAATCTTCCCAGGTAAGCCCAAACTGCAATAAGGAAGTGGAAGACTATCATCTGGTATGGCCCTCCATTATACAGCCATTCTTCTATGGAGGCTGCCTCCCATATGGGGTAGAAGTGTAAGCCTACCGCCGCCGAGGTGGGTACTACTGCCGCTGTTATTATATTATTACCACTCAACAACGAACCTGCCACTGGCTCCCGAATCCCATCCAAGTCTACTGGTGGCGCGCAGATAAATGCTATTATGAATACTATTGCCGCCACTAGCATGGTGGGTATCATCAATACCCCAAACCACCCTATATATATACGGTTGTTGGTGCTTGTTATCCAGCGGCTAAAGGCATCCCACAGGGAGGATGGATCTAATCTTAGGCGTTTGCCGATTACTGTTGTCATACTCTCAACTCCTCCTTTCTTCTCTTTACCTTCCCCTCCCCGTTTATGGGACTTTACAAAAAGGCCAAAATATGTTAAAACTCCTTAGGTAATTGAGTCCGTTTGTTGGTAAACGGGGCAAGGGTTTTTCTTTTCACTTCTTCGCCATGTCAACCCCCTCCCTCGGTGTTTTAACCTGTGGGGGTTTTCTTCTTCTATACTAACATGGTGCTTTTGGGGGTGTCTCTTATTTTCACCTATTCTTAACATTTTTTATTTATCCTTATTCTGGCACTTATAACCTTTAGCTGATGTTAGCTGGAGTCGGCCAGTTGTTAAGTTTTTATAAGTTTTGTTTTTCCCTCCATTTCCCTGCTAGGGTTTGCATTTGTTTCAACTGTTGAGGGGGAATAGTCTCTAGTTGTTTCAAAGCCAATGCCATTCTCCCCTGGGATTTTAACTTGTCTTTGTGCCGCGCCAGAAAATCCCAATATAGATAATTAAAAGGGCAAGCATTTTCTGTATTCCTTTCGGAGGGATTATAACGACAATTTTCACAGTAGTCACTCATTTTTTTTATATAGTTAGCGGAAGATACATAGGGTTTAGTTGCCAGAAAACCTCCGTCAGCAAATTGCCCCATTCCCAACACATTTGTTTGCATCACCCAGTCGTAGGCATCTATGTAGGCGCCATGAAACCAGTTTTCTATTTCCTGTGGACAAATGCCACTGATTAAGGCATAATTGCTTAGAATCATTAGTCTTTGAATGTGATGGGCATAGGCTGTATTTTCTGTTTGTTTTAACACTTGTTTTAGGCAATTTAAATCCGTTTTGTTGCTATCCCAAAAGAAGGTTGGCAGTGGCTGTTGGTGGTTAAACCAGTTAGATTGGAAATAGTCTTTTTCTACGTAGTGATAGACTCCATACATGTATTCTCGCCATCCCAATACCTGACGGATAAATCCTTCCACCGAGTTAAGAGGCATAGATTTCTCAGTTAAGGCGTTTTCTACTGCTTTTATTACTTCCAAAGGATGCAATAATCCTACATTCAGATAGGGGGAAAGTAGACTATGCCACATATATTCTTCTCCGGTTAGCATTGCATCCTGGTATATGCCAAACCTATGGAGACGGTTTTCCACAAAATCCTTCAACGCTTTTAATGCCGACTCCCTTGTTACGCCCCATTCAAATTTTTCCAACTTTCCGTAGGTGGGTATATCCAGTTTTTTTACCTTTTCTATCACTTCTTTTGTAATCTCGTCTGGTTCAAAACTTAGTCTTTTTGGCGGTAATATTTTTTTGTTGGGGGGTTTCCTATTCTCCTTGTCTAAATTCCATTTACCTCCTACTGGCTTAAATGCCTCTGTTAAAAGAATTTTCCATCTTCTCCTTCCCTCCCTATAAAAATCTTCTAAAATTAGTCTTTTTCTTCCCTTGGCCCACTCCTTGAATTCTTCTGGCTGCCACAAGAAGTTTGTGTTATTATACCAGGTAATTGTACAATTTAATTCCAGACGGCTAATATATTCAAAGAATGGTCTATCTGCTGGCATCATCATTCTCAATTCAGTAATGTTATTTTCCCTAACCCATTGACGAATAACTGGGGCAAAATCTTCCTCGGTTACAATATAATCTACTCGCCACCCCTCCCCAGATAGCCGTCGGGCAAAATGACGCATTGCTGCCCAAATAAATACCAGTTTTTGCTTATGGTAGCGCCTTTTTCTGACGTATTCTAAACTCTCAATCATGATAATAAATGTCTCTCTTTTATCGCCATGGCAAGCTGACAAAGCAGGATTAATGTCGCTAAGTTGATCCCCTAATATCCAAATACCAATAGGCATAAATCTTCAAAGATAAAATGGGATATATTCTTAAAATTATGGGTTATAATAAAAAAATTAAAGACAGGGAAAAAAAGCAGTGCTAGTATTGTAATAGTGAGAAAGAGTAGAGAGGCATGAGAGTAGCCGTAGAAGAATTAATAACCCCAGAAATAGGTAAACCTGCCCGTTATTTGGGTAACGAATTGGGGGCAAAACACAAAGACTGGGAAAGTGCTAACGTAAGATGGGTATTGACATATCCAGAAGTGTACGAGGTGGGGGCATCCAATCTAGGACATATAATCCTCTATAATATCCTTAATGCCCAACCAAGACAACTGTGTGATCGTGCCTACTTACCTGCACCGGATTTGGCACAAAAAATGCGGGCAACTAATACCCCCCTGTTTGCCTTGGAATCAAAAAGAGACGTCAAGGATTTTGATATTCTCGGTTTTAGTCTCAGTTATGAGTTGGGCGCCACTAATATCCTAGAAATGCTTAGTCTAGCCCAAATTCCCCTCACTTGGAAAGAAAGACAAGACGGCAACTATCCCCTCATATTCGCCGGTGGACAAACTGCTACCTCTAATCCTGAACCCTATGCTGATTTCTTTGATTTTATCGCATTGGGCGACGGGGAGGAACTATTACCAGAAATTGGTTTGGTGGTAGAGGAAGGCAAAAAACAAGGTTTAAGTAGACAACAACTGCTATTGGATTTGGCCCAGATTCCAGGGGTTTATGTGCCACAATTCTATGATATGCAACCAGATGGCACTGTTAAACCCAATCGTCCAGATGTGCCTGAAAGAATCTTAAGACGTGTAGCCACACCTATCCCAGCCTATTCTATCGGTTTAGTGCCCTATGTGCAAACAGTACATGACCGTCTGACAGTGGAAATTAGAAGGGGTTGTACCAGAGGCTGTCGTTTTTGTCAACCGGGAATGTTAACTCGTCCAGCAAGAGATGTGGAGCCAGAAGATGTTATAAATACTATTGTGGAGGGGATGAGGAAAACGGGATTTAACGAATTCTCTCTATTATCCCTCAGTTGCTCTGATTATCTCTCTCTACCGGCAGTAGGTATCGAAATCAAAAACCGTCTAAGGGATGAAAATATCTCCCTTTCTCTCCCCAGTCAGAGAGTAGACCGTTTTGATAAAAATATTGCTAACATAATAGGGGGTACTAGGAAAACAGGATTGACCTTTGCCCCAGAGGCGGGCACCCAAAGACTACGGGATATAATAAATAAGGGGCTAACTAACGAAGACTTACTCAGGGGAATACAAACAGCAGTAAGAGAGGGATGGCAACAGGTAAAACTATACTTCATGATTGGTTTGCCAGGGGAAACGGATGAGGATGTGATAGGCATAGCCGAGACGGTTAAATGGTTGAAGAGGGAGTGTCGTCATCTTAGCAGAAAACCCCTTGATTTCCACCTGACAATTTCTAACTTTACCCCCAAACCCCATACCCCCTTCCAATGGCATTCCGTCTCCACCGCCGAGTTTATCCGCAAACAGAATCTGCTAAAAAGAGAATTTGACCAGATGCGAGGGGTGAAGGTAAACTATACCGATGTGCGGATTTCTGCCATTGAAGACTTCTTGGGGAGAGGCGACAGAAGACTGGCAAAGGTAATACGTCGCGCCTGGGAATTAGGTGCCGGCATGGACGCCTGGTGGGAAAATATAGATAAAGCCTATCAGGCATGGGAAAAAGCCATCAGTGAAGCCGGGTTAACCTGGAAGTATCGTCAAATTGAAAGGGGGGAATGGAACGTCTTTGATGCTGATACTGGTACCATAGACTATGATGCACCTCTCCCCTGGGATCATATTGATACTGGCATAGACAAAAAATGGCTAAAAGAAGACTTACAAAGGGCACTACAGGAAGTAGTTGTGCCAGATTGCTCCTTTGACGGTTGTAGTAGTTGTGGAGTATGTAGCCCAGAATTTGGACACAATGTGGTGGTGACTCCCCCGCCTATCCCCCAGTATGAGGGAGACTTCAAACCCAATCAAACAGTAGCCCAAAGATTGCGTGTTTGGTTTGGCAAAGAGGGTGACATGGCATTAATCAGTCACCTAGACTTAATGCGTTTGTTTGATAGGGCAATCAGACGTGCCAACATACCTATATCCTACACTGGGGGTTACCATCCCACTCCTAAAATTTCCGTTGCCTTAGCCTTATCCCTAGGCATGACTAGCAGCGGGGAGATTGTAGATTTCGAGTTACACACCCCCATGACGATGGAAGAATTCAGGCAAAGACTAACAGCACAACTTCCTCCTGGTTTACCCATTTTCCGGGTAGAACAAGTGCCAGTCAAGTCTCCCTCTGCCACCCAACTGCTAGACAAAGCCGAATATACCATCACCCTTGCTGCTGATAAGCCTATTCCCTCTTCCCAGTGGCAGTCTTGGATAGAGGCGGTATTAAATGCCACCAGTATCGAGAGAGAGAAAACTGGTAAAAACGGCAAGACTACCCTAGAAAATCTCCGGGAAAACCTATATCATCTCTCCCTGGTGGAAACCCAGGAAGACGCCGCCACTGTTAAATATGTGGGTAGTGCCAAAAACGACGGCTCCCTCTTGACACCGGAAAAGGTTTGTTATATGCTGGAGAGGATAAGCGGCGAACATCTAACAGTGGTTAAAGCCCACCGCGACAAGATACTGCTACGCCGTAAACGCCAGTAAAACAATAAACCCCCTAGCCACTACCACCTGGTGGGGGGTTTTACAGACAGCTACGGCAATCCTAAAACAGGGCGAGACAAAGGACAAATAGACAACCAACCTTAGCTAGGGCTGCCTCCGTGACGGCCATATTCAGCGGCAAAACCAGAGAGAGGGGCAGCCTTTAGATTTTCATAGTACTCCGTCTTGTTGACATCCAAACCGATTTCTCTTGCCGCCCTACTTAACAAGGACTGCTGACGATTCCTCACCATTTTATCATGACGTAGCATCAGGGCACGGGCTTTTTGATTGGTGTTCATACTTTCCTCCTTCCTTTTTCCCCTTGCCTCCATTATAGGAAAATTCTGTATAAATTGCTACAGTTTATCAGAAATTTAACATTTTCTTCATAATCCCCCCACAACCCCCTTAGAATGGGCTGTTTCTGTTCTTTTGTAGCAGCTTTTAGGGGTTACTAGCAATTTTTATCTCTTATAATGGTTAAATTGCCCCATTCTGCGGCCTTCGATGTTGTTAATGGTTTGAGATTCTGATTCAATAAGACTAAAGACAGGAAAAACCGCCCTCGGATTTTATAACCCAGGGAAGTATTCTAACCATGAACCCATGCTAACATAGAACTAGTCGGAAGGAGGGGAGATTTAAGAAATGTAAAAACAGGGGATACATGGCAACAGGCCCATAGCCCGTTATTGACCTAAATCGCGACGGGCGGCTTCGGCGGCGGCAAAGACTTCCTCGTCGCTTTTGACTGTCCAATCGTCGTCGGCAATTTCCCTGTAGAATTGTTCATCATAGGGTCTAGTACGAACAACTACAGGCATGGGCACGGCATGGCCGAGGATAAGGGCTTGTTGTTTGGAATCCAGTTTGGCTAGGACTGAGCGAAGACTGCCAGCCCCAGAAACGCCGGTGAAGATGGCATCAATGTCCTTCTCGTCGTTTAAAAGACAGGTAATCCTTGTGCCAATTTGAGACATTACCTCATTGTCTATGCCCGAGGGCCGTTGGTCTACTACAAGGAGAGTTACAAAATATTTACGCATTTCTCGGGCAATAGTACCAAAGATGGTTTGATGTACTACCCGGGAATCTAGGAAACGATGGGCCTCTTCTATGGTAATAACTAATTGTCGTGGACGGTCAAGGGGGTTTTTCGACTGCAGGAATCTCTCTGCTTTCTTCACATACTCACTGTGGATGCGTCTAGTGATCATGTTGGTTACAAGCATATAGGAAAGAAGACTGCCCTGACTACCAAACTCAATGACCACATTTTTTCCGGCATCTAGCAGAGAGAGGATTTCTTTGATATAATTGTGGGGGCAGCTAGTGCGCATGTATTTGAGAGACTCTAGGCGTTTTAGCTTCCTCTGTAAGGCCATAATTGAGCCATGATGCCCCTGTTTTTCACTACAAAAGTCGGCTATTTCGTCATTTGTCATGTTCAAAAGGGTTACTATCCAGTCTTTCCCAAATTCACTGGCGAGGATGTTGGCATTGTCTAAACTCGCCTCCGATAACCCCAATTCCTTTGCTACCAGCCGTAAATCTTCAATCTCTATCTGGTCGTAACTCAGGTATAATTCATGGGCATAGGGAACCCCCCTTCTCCTGGTAGACTCGGCATCCAAGGTATATATCTCCACCCGGTGGGGGAATAATTGTTTCAATCCCTTAACAATGGCTGCCCCTTTGTCTTCACTAACGGCTTCCCACCCATATTCTGAATGCATGTCAAACATGAGATTTACTGCGGCGTCTTGGCGAATAATGCCGGAAATCAACAAGCGAGTGAGAAAGGACTTACCTGTGCCAGATTTACCGAAAATTCCGTTACTTCTTTCCACAAAACGGTCTAAATCGATACAAACAGGCACCTCCATGTCTAGAGGCTTGCCAATAGCAAAATTTCGTTTCCCCGGCGAATCCTCCCAGCCAAATACACAGCGAAAATCCCTCTCCGTAGACTCATACACTTGACTGAAATGGCTGGGGATGGTTTTTACCGGCAACAGTTGCAACTCCTCCGGGTTGGGAATATTGTCAAAGTCAATCTTCTCCCCTTCTTTGTCTCTTAAAACCAACATCAACATGGGGGTGATTTTAATGGTGCCATAGGTGTCACTCCCTGCTAAAATCTCTAACCAGAAACTGTCATCATGGGCAGGGGGGTGGGTAAAAATACGGGGATTAGATGCCCCTAGGGATACATCTGTTAACATACAAAAGAAGCGGGCGCGACTACCTTGTACTACTAAAAACTTCCCCACCCGCATGTCTTCCACTGAGACATCAGGGTGTAATTTTACCTCCAAACCCTCACTCAATGACCCCTGAATCACTAAACCTAATGGTTGTGGCTGATTCCCCATAATTCCCCTGTTTATAAACATCTGACTTGCCACTGGACACTCCAAGGTATTAGATAACACACCCCAGTGTCCAGGGAGTAGGGTTTTGTTACAATAAATCCCTACTAGGCTTTAAGGGCAAAAAGTCTTTCAATGACTTCTTCTACCACCTTATCAGGAGTAGAGGCACCAGAGGTAATTCCCACTGTAATCTTACCAGGAGGTAGCCAGTTTTCCGTAATTTGTACCTCTTGGTGGAGGGGTTTATGTTCAATGCGGTTAGCATCTATAATACGACTGGCACTGTCTATGTGATAAGAGGGGATTTGTCGCTGGATAGCAATTTCCTGCAGGTGGGTGGTATTAGAAGAGTTGAAGCCACCGATAACAATAACCAAGTCTAGTTTCTCCTTCACCAATTCCAACATGGCATCCTGTCTTTCCTGGGTGGCATCGCAAATGGTATTAAAACTCATAAAATGGTCATTAAGGTTAGCAGGGCCATATTTCTTCATCATCGTCTGTTCAAATAGTTTACCAATGGCCTCTGTCTCACTCTTTAACATGGTGGTTTGATTAGCGATGCCCACCCTTACCAAGTCTACATCAGGATCAAAACCGGGGGAAGACGCCTTCCGGAATTTGTTTAAAAACTCCTCCTTGTCACCCCCATTGAGGATGTAATCACACACATATTTCGCCTCTTCTAGATTTAAAACTATCAGATACTTGCCGGCAAAGGAACTGGTGGCGATAGTCTCCTCGTGTTTATACTTGCCATGAATAATAGAGGTGTACTGTTTCTTCTTGTGTTTCTCCACAGAATTCCAAACTTTAGCTACCCATGGGCAGGTGGTGTCCACTATGATACACCCTTTTTCGTTCAACAGTTGCATTTCCTGGACAGAAGCCCCAAATGCTGGTAGAATCACCACATCCCCCTTCCTCACCACTGAAAAATCCTTCACCCCATCCCTGACAGGAATAAAATTAATTTCCATTTCCCTCAAACGCTGGTTTACCGAGGGGTTGTGGATAATCTCATTAGTAATCCAAATCCTCTCGTTGGGGAAGTGAGTACGGGTTTCATACGCCATAGCTACTGCCCTCTCTACCCCCCAACAGAAACCAAAGGCTTGTGCCAAACGAATAGTTATATCCCCCCTGGTGATTTGATAACCATTTTCCCGAATCGCCTGGATTAAACTACTCTTGTATTCTCCCTCCATGGTCAGGGCAACTTCTTCCTGATGCCCAAACCCCCTGCGATAGTAGTTTTCCGATTTCTGTAAGTTACGTTTGAAAGTCTTTGTATCCATAATTCCTGCTGCTGTGGTATGTAGGCTTTTAAAATATGTTAATCCCTTTCTCCCCCCAGCTGTGAAAAGAAGCCCATGGGATGGATTACCACTGGGTGTGGAAGAATTCCCCTCTGGGTTTATCTATTCTCTCATAGGTGTGTGCCCCAAAATAGTCCCTTTGTGCCTGGGTTAGATTTTGGGGGAGACGTTCCCTTCTGTAGCTATCAAAGTAATCAAGTGAAGCACTAAAAGCTGGAATAGGAATACCTAGATTATGGGCTAAAGTTACCACCTCTCGCCAGGCTTGTTGCCTTTGAAGGATACTTTCTTTAAATTCTGGGGCTAGCAGGAGATTGGCTAAATTAGGATTGTCAGTAAAGGCCCTTTTAATTTTATCTAGAAAACGGGCTCTGATGATACAACCCCCCTTCCAGATGCGGGCAATTTCCGGTAGGTTGATATTGTATTCAAACGCCACTGACGCCTTGGCAATCAACGCCATCCCCTGGGCATAGGAGCATATCTTAGAACAGTATAGGGCATCCCGGATTTTGTTGATGTACTCCCCTACATCTCCCTTAAACAAGCCTACAATCCCCTTTAATTGTTTACTAGCGGCTACCCTTTCCTCCTTATAAGCCGACATCACCCTAGCATTTACCGCCGCATATATAGTGGGAATAGGCACCCCTAATTCTAATGAGTTTATCACAGTCCAACGACCTGTGCCTTTTTGCCCCGCCGAGTCTAGAATATAGTCAATCAGATAACCCCCCGTTACCTCGTCCTTTTTAGCAAATATAGACGCCGTGATTTCAATCAAAAATGAATTCAACTCCTCCGTCTCATTCCACTGGCTGAAAACCTCATGTAACTGCTCATTGTCTAAGCCTAAGCCTGTTTTTAGCAAGTCATAAGCCTCGGCAATCAACTGCATATCCCCGTATTCTATCCCATTGTGGACCATCTTCACATAATGGCCTGCACCACGAGGACCCACATAAGTAACACAAGGTCCATCATCCACCTGGGCGGCTATTTTCGTCAATATTGGTTCTAATTCCTGGTATGCTTTATAGGTACCCCCTGGCATCAAGGAAGGACCATGTAGTGCACCTTCTTCTCCACCGCTTACACCCATCCCCACAAAACCCAAACCACAAGCCTCTAATTCCTCTGTCCGTCTTTCGGTATCCTGATAGAGGGAGTTACCCCCATCTATAATCATATCCCCCTCTTGTAATAGGGGTTTCAGCTGTTGAATCACCCCATCTACTGGTGCGCCGGCTTTCACCATTACTAGTATTTTACGAGGTCTTTCCAACAATTGCACAAATTCCTCTATAGAGTAAGCTGCTTTAATATCCCTCCCTTGTGCCTTTGTCGCCATGAATTTTTCGGTTACTGCCGCAGTACGGTTGTATACGGCAATGGGAAATCCCTTACTCTCCACGTTTAAGGCTAGATTTTCTCCCATTACCCCCAAGCCTATTACCCCAAAACTCCTTTTTGTCATAATTATCCTCCCTCCACGGGTAACTAAAATCTTCATTCTCAGGGTAACCCGATTTTCTCTTTTTGGCGCACAAGATTTAAGAAGAAGTTGTGTTAATCCAGTAGGCTGATTTCAATGTCATCGTAGAATTCTCTTTGGTATAATTCCACCTTCGACTGGGATGATAGAAGCAGTAATGCCCAAAACACCCCTACTCTATCCTGTCTGCTGTCTCCCCTATATCTTTGCCATTGTCTCACCAATTCCTCAAACATAATCTTCTCCCCCCCCTGCAACTGTCTATAATTGTCCAAAAAAACATTAATTTGTTCAGCCAATTCTGTTAAATTCTCCTCATGGGCTAATCCCTTAACTGTCTCTAATGCTTCCTGACGGTTATATCCCTTTTTCGGTTTTTTTTCTAAATTGCCATTGACCTTTTCTCCCCTTTCTGATATTACCTTTTGGATGGCTTTGAGTTGGGCAACAAACTCTTGAAAAGTTACTTTTCGTTTTTGACAGACCAGGGGTGTTATTCTTCTTTTAATGTATTTTTCCACATCTTCTAGGTCATAACTTGCTGTTTGTGGGGGAGAATATGGCTGACTATCTTGTGGGTTTTCATGGGAGTCATATTCTTGTTTTAGCCAGGCGAGGGTTTCGGCTTTCAATAAAATTAGTTTAGAGGCCAAAAGCATTATTCTTCCCGATTCTGCTAGCTGAATTTCCAAGGAATATGAGGTCAAATTTTCTTGAGATATTTTCCCTAATTGCTCCAAAAATTCATCGATAATTTCTATTACCTTAACTTCCCAGGGATTAAGTTTTCCACTCTCGGCTAATTGTATAAGTTGGGAAAGAGTCTCACTGATTCTACGTTGAATTTGAGCCAAAACTGCGTCGGAATTGAAAGTCATAGTAAAGTAATACTGTGGGGGCTTATAATCATAAACTGGTGGATAACGAAGGGGTGGGATAACTGGCAATAGGTATCCCTTTATGGTTAAATATTAAGGGAATTATCACAGGTACTCCTAGAGTAGGGAAAGGACTTTCAGATGGATTTATCACGAATTCCACCACAGCCAAAGCCTGGTATTGTTAACGTCTTCATCGAAATCCCCGGAGGCAGCAAAAATAAATACGAATTCAACAAGGAATTGAATGTCTTTATGTTGGATAGGGTGTTATACTCCTCTGTGAGGTACCCCTACGATTATGGGTTCATACCTAATACTCTAGCAGATGATGGTGACCCCCTGGATGGGATGGTGATGATGGATGAATCTACCTTCCCGGGGTGTATAATTGCTGCCCGTCCTATTTGTATGTTAGAAATGATTGATAGCGGGGAAAGAGATGAAAAAATCCTATGTGTGCCAGCAGATGATCCCCGTTATAATAATGTAAGATCTTTAAAAGATATTGCCCCTCATCGTCTGGAAGAAATTGCCGAGTTTTTCCGCACTTATAAAAATCTAGAGAAAAAGGAAACCCAAATCCTAGGCTGGAAAGACATTGACCAAGTAGCCCCTCTAGTGGAAAAATGTATAAGGGCCTATAAGCAAGGTTGACCAGTGCTATAACTTCACCAATGGTATAATGGGTAGCGGGGGTGTTGGCATTGCCTCACTCTCCCCCCCTCTCTCTCATTTTAGTTTCTGGCCAACCACTTTTGTCCGTTTAGCCGTTTTAAGGTAAAAGACACTAACAAGTCCAGAGTAGCCTTACGTTCATCTATCATAAACGATTCTAGGGTACTGGGTTTTTCGCCTCTAAGACAACAAGAAAAGGCTTTTTGCCCATTAATATTCTCCTGTAAAAAGTAAAGGGAGAAAACACGCCCTCCTAAATCCCCCACCACCTGCCAACACTCTGGGAAAGATTCATAGCCGACAACGGGTATTTTCGCTTTTTTCAATTCCAACGTCACTTCAGTTATACCCTGTTTGGCAATGGCAGTTTTCAAAGCGGGGATAAAATGTTCATTGATGAATTCTGTAAAGGGTTTGTCTTCCACCGCAGGGGGTTTAGCTTTTTTTGCAGCCGGCTTTTCTCCCGGTGTTGCCTTTTCTTTAGTCTCTTCTGTCATAACTGCTACTTGTTTATTTTCAACAGTACTGATAGTTAATATATCACCCTCTTCCACCTCTCCCCATACTTTTGGCCCCTCGTTTATAATTATCTTTGGGTTTATAATAGGCCTTTTGGACAATGAGTGTAAAAGTGGAAGACAAAAAGACAGAAGTGGATGAGTTGAGGGCGGTTTTAGAATTAGCTACAGAAGAGGAGTTAAAACAGGTAACAGAGATTCTTTTTTCCCGTAGCTTTAACCCCCTGGATTATTTATATACTCCCTCCCCAATAGAAGTACAAAGTCAGGATTGGCAAAAGTGGTTGGATGCCATCGAGAGGCGATTTCGTTTCCTTGCCGCAGACGGCTTTACCGTGTTGCGAAGACAAACAGATAAGGTGAGGTATAGGGATGTATTAATCCAAGTGTGTCGTTACTTGCAAATCCCCTACAGCCAGCAAATGAATACTGTCGACATAGAGGCGGAAATATTCCTTCATCTTCTGCAAAAGACTTGGGAAAAACTCCCCGCTAAGCAACAGGATTCTCTAAAACAAAAAATTGTCAAATCCCTCACAGAAAACCCCTCCCCCCAACCACTACCCCTTAGTATACAACATGACCCCCTCAAGATTCTTATCAGGGGAGGCAGTGTGGTAGTCATCAATTCTTTTCTCAAAAACTGGCTACTAGGTAGAATTGCTCAACAATTTGCACTACACTTTGCAACATACCAGGCGGCAAAAAATGCCCTTTTGAGAGGAGGAATAGCCGCTGCTAATCAAATCCAAAACTATTTCACCCTCCAGATGGCAAAGAGGGGAATGGCCATGGCCTCCGCCCGTTATACTCTTACTAGGAGTATTTTCGCCTTTCTAGGCCCTGCTTTGTGGGTTTACTTCTTTGCCGATTTAGGATGGCGTGCTATTGCCACCAATTATACTAGGATTATACCTGTTATCTTCACCCTAGCACAAATCCGTCTTACTAGAAGTCCAGAATTTCAAATAGCCTAGGCAACACACTCTCACCCCCTATATAGTGGTAAGGGAGTAGTTTTTCATCACGGGGGGTTTTGTTTTCCACTATCACCAGGCTAGACTATGAAATCTTAACCCCCACATTCTAACACACATTCTCCCTCAGTGGGGAGTATTAACCAGAAGTTATTAGCCAACAGGTATTAACAGCCATTGACGGCTATCTTTCCCCAACCAACGGCTAAAACATGACACCATAGTCTTAAGCCATCCTTCCCTGTCGTCTGCCAATCCATTTAGACTAAAATCATCCTAGTATCCCATGCCGATAGGGATACCCCCTGCTTGACGCCAAAAGACTAGTCTAACTGTTTACTAACAGGAAGAATTATGGCTACCCCTTTAGATAGACTATGCTTGACGCCAAAAGACTAGTCTAACTGTTTAATGACAGGAAGAATTATGGCTACCCCTTTAGATGAAGTCTAAGTGTAAACGCCGGCGAGAATATGACAGTCTAAACCTAGGGAAAAAAACAAGCCTCCTTTACCTCCCTACCTGTGTCTGCCTCTTTTTCCCTTCCCCGGGTTTTACTCCCCAGTGGCATAACTAGTCTGACAGCTATAGACTATAACCAGTTGGAATTATAACCCATTAATGCTCCTACTATATCAAAGGGATAATTTCCCTGTCCCAAGGGGGTAATTTGGCCAATTTTTAGTCTAAGGAGGAAGGGGTGGCTGCTGGAAATAATATCTAATTTTAATCTCCTCATCTGTTAGAAAGGCAATTGTTGCCACCAACTCCCCATGTGACGGTTAATAAATTGGCACATTTTGGGTTACTAATTGGCAGTAATTGTCTCACAATCATAGTAAAACCATGAGGGGAGTAATTAAGATTATGAACTATAGTTATTTTGGCATTGGCTGCAGTTTTAGTCTTTTGTTAATTTTAGCGTTTTTTGTCTTGCAATGGCTTAATACTCCGGTGGGAAATTTTTTAGATTGGCTTATTGGTGTTGCCAGTTTTTGGTGGTTATTGGCTGTTGTAACCCTTCCCTGGAATGTCTACTTTGACGCCCAGGATGTGATAGCTGATGCTAAGATGTCTCGCCAGAAAAATATTAGTTTTGACGAGGAAAACTTGAGGTATGCCCAAAAAGTTGCCTCCTGGTCAATAATTGTAGCAATTGCCTTGCACTTCCTTTCTGCATTAGGCTTATATTGGTTGGCCGTATCGGGGATTAGTAAAATAGGTTATTTGGCTTCTGGTGTGACTTTATTGTTGACTTTTTTCCGTCCAGCAATTCGCGGTTATCAGTATCTATCTCAGCGTTTACGGAATATCCGCCAAGAAATAATCTATCCCAGAGAAGATGTTTTGGAGTTAAGAAATCGGGTTTTATACCTAGAAAGACACCTCAACAATTTGCTCAAAGAATTTGATATAACAAACGAAGAATCATTGCTAGCAAAACATGAGCAACAATGGCACAAAATTCGCCAAGATTATAACCAATTGTTAGCAAAATTCGAGCATTTTGAAGCAGTAAACCAACAGGAACATCAAAAGATTATACTAGAGGGCAAGAAGACAATAGCTCAATTGTCGGAGGATAGTAAATTTTTGGAACACGTTAGGGAAATAATACGCTTCTTCAAGAATGCATAGAAACCACTATATGCTGGCAATTATCCTTGGAAATTTTGCCTATTTTTATAGTTGAAATTAATCGCTATTTTGTCAGTAAACAGTGTTGAGAAAACTATTGCCCCAATCTCATGGGGACAAAAGCCACCCTGGTGGTAATCACACAGCCAGTCATCGATTTTAACAACCATAACCCCGGTGATGTGGAGGTGGCAGGGGGTATAGCAACATTTCCTCACTTTTATGGCTAAACAATCATATTCTAAAAAAAAAAATGGCATGGCAACAGGGAAATTGGCAATCAAAAAGACTAGCTATATATCCATCACTTGGGGAGAGAGGATAGGGATTGGGGAATAGGGATTGGAGGTTAGAAAGACAAGTAAGAAAGAAATTGGTGGCGGAATTTAAACGGTTGTCGGGTATAGACGGAAACTTGCCTTTGTCAAAAGGATTGTGGCTGTCATCGGGGGAAAAGGGGTTGACAGGTAGGGGAGAATTCTGGTTGTCAGCCTCGTGGTGGGAAATGGAATGGGTAGTGTTGTCTGGGGGAAAATGAAAAATGCAACTGTTGACAAACCCAATAGTCAGGAGGAAGTTTAAGTGGCTAAGTCTAATTGGACAAAAGTATTGCTAATAGTAGTAGCCCAAGCCTTGATTATATCATCTTCCCCGTCTTGAGCCAAGTTGCCGATAAAATTAACAAGATAGTTACCAGGGGGAAGAAAGAGAAAATAACCCCTGTTTGCCAACTAGTAGTTTCGTAGCCTGTTTAGATTTTTAGCAATGCTTCTGATATTGCCAATTCCCCCACCAATGGGGAAAAAATCATCATCCACCACTGAATCAGTATAAGTGATACTAGTAAGAAACGCACCACCCCTTGCGGCTATAGGCAAAATTCTGGGTAGTCATTCCCCCATTATTGTAGTCGATTCGGTTGACAGTGAGGATTCCCCCCACGGATGTGATTCCCACTTCCCTTCCTCATCCCATAACATGGTAACTCGCTGACTACGGTTGGGAGAGTCATAATCCACGTCAATGGCCAACCTAACATGGTATACACTACCAGTTGTACCTCTCCAGACAATCTTCCTAGGCAATCTTCTCGCCACCCAGAGGGGTATAAACTGAAAGCCGGCAGCCGCGTTGGGGATTAGATTAGTACAACTTACCCCCTGTGACTAAAGACATCATTTAGGAGGAGTTGAAGACGAGAAGTTGTTTATAGGTGTTAGTTATATGGAATTCTAGTGAGACTTTCTCACTCAGATTGCCTCCCAGCAGCCGATTGGCCTCTTCTTGGGGGTTACTTCTAGCCGTCTTAGCCCATTATAGCACCAACTGGTCTACAGAGAGAGGTAGGCCCTGGATAATCCCTCCTCTCTTTATTCCCTCCTACTCCCCCATAATCATATCCTAACCTCCAGTGGGGGCATATTGGGCGCCCCCTATTGTGCTAGAATTTGGGTCCAAGATTTTACCATCAAAATCCCGTTTTGTTTCTAGAGGCATGTGGTGGGGAAATAAACCACGATTCACTAACAAATTTAACCCCTATGAATCCAGGGGAAAACCATCTAAATATTTAACAACGGCTGAAAAGTTTAGTAGCCGAAAAAATCAATTAAATTCGTGAGACAAATTCAAAAGCTTGCAGAGATTTAGCCTTGTTATAAAAAACGCACTGGGGGGGAAGAAATACCTACAGAGTTGCCCAAAGAGATGGAAACAAAAAAGACAATAAAAATGGCCAGGGAAAGGAAACTAGAAACCAATATTGTCTCTCCTGGCAAGGGATACTGGCAAAAGCCCGTGAAAACATACTTACTGCCAGAAGAGAAAAAATAGCGATGACAAGCCATTAACAAATCCATTTGAATCCCCCGGTACAATGCCAAACAAATGCCGCTTTTATTTTAAGGCTTTGAGACATCTTAGGCAGCAGTAAGGAGTAGGTGTTTTAATTTCGCCAGTCAGCAACCATAGCCATTGTTTTCTCTGGTAATTATTTATACATTTTTCCCCCACAGTTTTCCTATATTTATTATCACCCGCCTTAAACTTTTCCTCTCCTGCCCTTGTCTTCTTCCCTTCCCCTTTTATTTCTATTTCTGAATATAAAAATCCCCCCTTTAAACCCGGCTTTTTTGTAGGCAGTCTGTGTTTTTTAAATTCTCCCAACAATTGTCTATAGTCGTTGCGTCGGTTTTGCCTTATAGATTGCACAGTTGTTAATCTTGTCTGGGGGATGACACCTGCTAAACCCCTTGGTTTCTACAAAAAAAAGGCAACCCCCACGGAGAGTAGTACTGACAATCTGCCTTGTTTTTGGTTATAACAGGGGGTAATGGTGAAACTTTGGCGAATAAAATAAGGCCTTTGCCTTGGTGGTAGGCTAAAATTATTGTCGTTTGGAGACATGACAAGACTGGGGCGCTAGGATTCGAACCTAGGAATGCCGGGACCAAAACCCGGTGCCTTACCGCTTGGCTACACCCCATCGAGATTTTTATTGGCACTGCCCTTTGAGGCTGCCTCTTATATTATTGCGAATTCCCGCTCCATTTGTCAAGGGATTCTTAGGGTTTTTTTTTATCCCCTATAAGTAACAGGACTTAGGTGATTATAACTAGGAAACAAATGAAAAAAATTAAAGGCTGTGTTTTCTGTAGGGAAATACACGAATAGTTAAGAAAAAAAAAAGACAAATTGTTAAATAAACTTACACAACGGTAATGAAAACTAGATGAAAGCAAGAAACAGAGGCTAGAATTGGGACAAGAGGTATAAGCAACTTCAAGTAGTCTGAAAGATAAAACCCTATGACTTTGACACCAACTGCATCAGAAAGAGTAGCGGCTAAAATAACCAAAAATCTGTGGAAAAGTAAGTATCCCAAAAAACACGACCATTATACCCTAGAAGACTTTTTTCACTTTGATGTGGAAAACGGTAGTATTACCGACTGGAATGAGGCGCGCAACGTCTTGGTGACAGAAGACTTCATCATAGGCTTGGTAGAAGGCTTGGAAGAAGAAGTGGGAGCTGCCTCCAGTGTGGTAATGTATAACATCGGTAAGGCTTGGGGCATAAAAGATGCTGAATTCTTCGAGAAATGGTTTCAAGAAGAATACCAATACCCCAAAGATGTCCATGATATGAACCTATTATACGTGTTGGAGGCCTGGTGGTGGCCCTTTACCGCCCAGGGTTGGGGCAATTGGGATGTGGACTTGAGTGAACAAAAAAATGGCTTTATGTTTGTAAACATTTTTGATTCGGCCGTGGCACGCACCCTGGGAGATGTGGGTAAGCCCGTCTGTCACATCTATGCAGGCTTGTTGGCCGGTTTCTTTAGTCGTTTTATCAATAAACCCCTTAATTGTATTGAGATTCAGTGTTACTCTATGGGGGAGACTTATTGCAAGTTTCTCCTAGGTAAACAGGATCGCATTGATGCCGCCGCCTTCTGGCTAAATGAAGGCGCTAGTGCCCGAGATATTGAAAAAAGACTCATTAATGGGGAATATCTCAAATGATTAACCTGTTGAGTGGCAAAACCGTTGGCGATTTTTTCCGAAACGTCAATTGGCGGGGTTTACCCTCCTCTGGTGACTTGGGGGAGGAAAAACCTATCTCTCTTAGTCTCAGCCTCACCGTGGAAAGGTTTTTTAGCCTTTACAACTGGAATGGTAAATCCTCATCCCCTCTCGTTTCCTCCTGCCCTACCCCCTCCCTCACCATGAGTGTGGCTGAATTCTTCCTCCGCATGGGTTGGCATTCTCCCTCCCCCAACTCCCCACCCCCACAGGTAGTTCATGATATGCCCCCACGGGGATGGGAAAAAAGACAAATCAACCTCAAAGACTTGTCTGAGCTTTTCTAGGAGTCTAATATGTATTCTTTACTACAGGAACTAATACACGAGGCTGAGTCTAAATACCTGGGACAGTCAGACTTGGTAAAACTATTACAGGAAATGGCCAGCATGCGGCCAAGATTGGCTGTATACCGGTATTTACGAGACAATGAAGTATACATATTCCAAAAAGTAGCCGATGAACTACTGGCACAATTACCCCAGGAAAAAACCCGTAACATTGAAAACTGCCTCCGCCATTGGCTTTCTATCACCCGTTATAGTGCCATGGCTATGTTACTCAATAACCCCGAATACCTACAACGCCACCTGTTAGAATGGCTTACCGATATTGTCAGAGTCTACGAGTATCAACATATCTCCAAAAAACTACACTCTCTGTTAATCAGCCGACTGAAAGAAGAATTGCCTGACAATGGCATTAAATATATTGAACCCTTCTTAAATCAAGCCCAAGCCCACATTGAAAACGTCCATTAGGAGGAGTCATGATTTCCGTAGGCGACTTGTTGAAGTCTAGAAAAACCCTCAAGGGTAATTATTTCGCCCCTTACGCCTACGTGCAAGGGGATTTCGAGTTGGGACTGTTGGAAACCCGTTTAGGTGCCCGTTTAATCGCCCTCCCGGAAGTTTTCCTCCAAGGAGTTTATGAGGGTTTACAACACGAGTTGGGGGATGCCTCCTCTTTGGTACTATACAATTGTGGTCGCTGGTGGGGCAAGAGTTTCTTCCGTCGTTTCCAACAGGAGGTAACTCAATACTATGAAATCCCTCTGGCACAAATGGAAATGGTGGAGTTTCTCAGCTGCTTTAAACAGTGTTGGAAAACCCACGGCTGGGGCACCATTGAATTTAACTTCGACTATTACCCCCACGGTTTGATAGTCATCTACACCACTAACTCCCCCTTCGCCGCCGCCGCACCAAAAGGCAAAGGTTTCGCCTGTCAACTAGAAGCCGGTATCCTCGCCTCCTTCTTCAGTCAACTGACAGGAGAAAATCTCGACTGTCTCCAAACCTCCTGTGAGTCTATGGGGGCACCCCTTAACTCCTTTATCCTCGGCATCCAGGAAAGAATTAAAATGGCTAAAACCTGGCTGCAAGAGGGACATGATCATACTTCTATTCTAGAACTACTCTGTAACACACAAGTCAATAAGGAGGGTTAGCATGGGCTTTATCATGGGAATAGGCTAATCTGGAAATAGACCTAGTATCAGTCAACACACCAACACTTGTACCTATGGCAAAAATTATAAGATTAGACCCCCTGGGCACCGAAACCGCCATCAAAACCAATGACAATCTCCTCTCTGCCCTGTTAAAGCATGAATTGAATATCCTACAAGAATGTGGCGGGAGGGGGATGTGCTCCACTTGTCATGTATATATAAAAGAGGGCATGGAAAGTCTTACCCCCCTCAACCGTCGCGAAAAAAGGACTTTAGAAGTCATTACCACCTGCAAACCTAATTCCCGTCTCGCCTGTCAAGCTAGAGTCATTGGGGATGGTGTGGTGGTGGAATTACCCCCAGGGATGTATCTCCACCAAATTGACGACATTGAATCCCTAATAGGGAAAAGGGCACAAGAAGACATCCTTCACCCCATCAACGGTAAGGTGTTGGTGGAAAAAGGCAAGTTGATTACTCGCTCAATGATTGTCCAACTAAAAGATACTAAAGTCGAAGTCTCTAGATACCTCTCCCAGGTAACTGATGCTGTTTAGTATATCAGGAGGCTTGCTATATGTTAAGACAACTGGCAGATTTAACCCTCGAAGCCGATGGCCGTTACGCCCAAGACTATGAGTTACAATTCATAGAAGACTACCTGGACTCTTTAGATTTAAGGGTTCAAATCTACAACAAAATCCGAGATAATGCCGATAAAATTGTAGAACAGGTACGCCTTGGTAAGCAAAAACGCAATCCCCAATTCCAAGACTTTTATGCCACCTGTAAACGAGACTTAATCGATTTGTTGCGTTATACTGCTGCAGCATTGCTGTTTGACGATTTAGAAAGACTTCGCACCAATATGCTGTTGTGGTTTCAAACCATCTCCCGCGCCTTCTCTTTTACCGACGACAACCATGATACCTACGAGGTGTTGTTGGAAGTCATGCGTCAATTCCTAACCCCGGAAGAAGCTAAAATTGCCCTTCCCGCCTTTGAACTCAATTGTGCCGTTTTACAATAATACAGGTGGTGAGATAGTATGGAAGCCAGACAAGACTTTTTCGGTTATACCGCTATAGGCTTTTCTGTTTTGGGTACAATAGTCAGTGCCTTCACACAAACACCAGTCCTTACCTCCCTATGCATCACTATGGGAGTTGGTTTCAGCGTTATTAGCAGCCAACGAAATTATAAACTCCTGATACAATCCCACAACCAACAACAGCAGTTAATCACCCAGTTGAATACCAACTTGGAGACTACTAGGCAACAGTTAAATGACAAATTCTTGGAATACAAGGCAGACTTCGGTAATAGCCTGGAAAAATTCCAACAATCCGTCCAACAAATGCTGACAAATGCCAAACAAGACATGGCACAGGAAATAAAACGACTGGATTTACAATACCAGGAATTAAATAACATTGTCAGCAACATCAAGGAAGTAGAGAATATTTCCCAACAATTAAGGGCCCATTCCGACTCCGCCGAATTCTTTTACCAACGCGCCGTCGGTTACGAAAAACTGGGTAACTATTCCGGTGCTATAGAAGACTACACCGAAGCTATCAAGAGAGACAGTAGTATGGCAAAGGCCTATCACCGAAGGGGGGTATTATATTTGGAACAAGGGATGAAACAAAAAGCAGTAGACGACTTGAGAAGGGCAGCCTTACTCTATTTTGAGCAAGGGGATATTGAAAGTTACCACCAGGCAAGGGAAATGAGTCGCAACATCCATGAAATCCGCACCATCGGCAATGGCAAAGCCCAAGAAATGGTGGTGGGTTCTCAACTTTTCTCTGAGGAAGAAAGCAACTAGAATAGAAAAGGGGGGCATTTTCCCCCCACTGTTGCATTTATATTTCCTCTTTCCCTGACAACTCCTCCAATTTCGCCAAAACCTCCTTACTATGGACAGCTGGCTTTACTGACAAAAATGAAGCCACCAAGATGCCCTCTGGGTTTATAATAAAGGTATGACGGAGGGAACGACCGGCCAAGAATGACCCATAGGCTTTGCTTACACTCCCGTCACTGTCGGAGAGAAGGGGGAATCCTAATCCCTCCTCCTGGCAGAAACTCTCATGGGAATTCACGCTGTCTACACTCACACCAATCACTTCCGCATTCAGTCGGTGGTATTTCTCCAAATCCTCTTGGAATCTACGCGCCTCTATGGTACAACCGGGGGTAAAATCCTGAGGGTAGAAGTATAACACCACCCATTTGCCACGGTAGTCTTTTAACGACACTCTTTCGTCACCCCTATTGCTAGGCAGAGTGAAATCTGGTGCCGGTTGGTTCAACTCTGGCTTTCTTCCCCCCAACGCCAAGGCTTCAGGGGTGTGCCACCACAGTATGCTTGCTACCACCAATATCACTCCTATTATCCTTTTTATCCTTTTCCACATACCCATCCTGCGGCTACATTATCCTCTCCTC
The DNA here is from genome assembly GCA_030549855.1 of Cyanobacteriota bacterium SRBZ.bins.94.201705. Classification (GTDB taxonomy): domain Bacteria; phylum Cyanobacteriota; class Cyanobacteriia; order Cyanobacteriales; family Cyanobacteriaceae; genus DVEF01. Next base: position 52,918 of record JAUQQP010000034.1, on the reverse strand, counting down.
TCAATTTTAACCCCCCAAACACCCTTTCTCCCCCTTCCTCCTTGACAATTTCCTCCTTTTTATGATACAATGGTAGAGGGAGTTAAAAATAGGGCGCCTCTGGCTGGGGCCGGGGGCTGCTGGACGGCAGGTTAGGAGACTGCTAAAACACTCGGGCAGGGAACTTTTTTGTTGAGAATAGATATAGATAATAAGGGAAATACATAAAAAGCACTACGAGATCTATATCCCTTATTGGCGTGATTATTGGTTTTTTAAATAAAAATAAATCTCGATAATAATTATTTTATCCCCAGATAAAGCGCCTGGTTTCTTTGTATTATTATTGATTTATTGAGAATAAATTTTATTTAAAAAGAGCCCAGGTCCGCCCCTGGGAGTCTCTCCACCTCCCGTCCATGATGCTATCATAACACAAAAGGGCGCGGGAGGGGGACAAAAATGAAGAAATGTAAAGAGAAGATGTAAAAAAGGGGTGAAGAGGAAATATAAAGAGGGCAGAAAAGCCCTAGTCATCGATAACATCAGGCAATTCCTTTCCCAAAACATACAGCCAAAACAGGGCAATTATTCCTACTAGTATGGCAGTAATACTTACCAGTTGGGCAACTCTTATCCCCCCTAGCATCAGACTATCAGTCCTAAGCCCCTCAATCCATACTCTACCAAGACTGTAGGCTATTAAATAAACAACAAATATAGTGCCTTTTTTGAGTTTTTTGTTGTTCTTACCATCCCCTAAAAACAGGTACAATAAAAGGAGGAAAACCAGAAGATTCCAAAGAGATTCGTAGAGAAAAGTGGGGTGGAAGTAATCAAATTCTAGGTATTGAATAGGACGATGACTGGGGGGAATATATAATTTCCACGGCAAGTCAGTGGGTGTACCAAAAGCCTCAGAATTAAAAAAGTTGCCCCATCTACCAATAGCCTGACCTAGAATAAGAGAGGGTGCAACAATATCCGCCAACTGCCAGAAAGATTGACGGTTTATCTTGGCAAAAATTATACCGGCTATAATGCCACCAATAATGGCACCATGAATGGCAATACCCCCCTGCCAAATGGCAATAATATCCTGAGGACGTCCAGCATAGTTTTCCCATTGAAATAAGACATAGTAGATTCTGGCCATGGGAATGGCACCAATCACCAACCACATGGCCATGTCCGCTACCAACTCCGGCGATATCTGCCTTCTCTTCCCTAACTGTTGCGCCAACACTACCCCTATTAGTACTGCTAAGGCAATTAAAAACCCATACCAACGAATGGTTATAGGCCCCAGTTGAAATAAAATGGGACCAGGAGAGCGCAACTGTACTATTATCCCTTGTATCATCTCATCTTCCTTCTAGTAGCAACCATATGCCATCGGCAATTATAACCCTCTGCGGTTGACATTCTTGCCTTGTTATTTTACAATGGTCCTAATGGTAGAATGGGGTGCTTGCTCTGTCTATTTGCCCAACGGATAAAAACCAACAAGAGTGTGGGACAATGAACAGGCGAAGGTGTCCTTTTATAGGGAGGGTAGGTAGGGGTTAAGTTTGTTCTAACAATTGGTGTTGAATGAGGAAAACCCTACAGGCACATTGTTTCGCCTCTTTTTTGCTTCTACCATAACCCCGGGATTGAAGTAGTTTCTCCCCTAATTCCAGGGAAACAATACAGGCGAAAATGCCATTGAGGTTGACGAATCGATAGTCGAGGATTTGCCAATTGTTTTTCTGACAAAGGTGATGGAGTTTTGATACCCAGTCTTGACTTTTTGGTTTTTGTTTCTCACAAAGGGTGAGATTTTCCCCAGAAGTATCTACGGGATGACTGACGGGGTGGGGATTATCGGTGAGGGTATCTTCTAAGTAACTCTTAATGTAGGCAAGGGATGCCTTTTGTTTGGCTTTATTTTTCTTGCTGTCCCATTGGGGATGGGGATGAGTTAGATTATTGACATAACAGTAGGCATAATATTGTTTGTGAGAAGGGGAGTATTCTATTTTGAATTCCAAGGGGAGATTTTGTTTTTGTGAGTAAGTTGACACCACAGATACTGCATTCAATTCTAAGGATTCTACATCAGCAGTATCTAGACAAACATTGAGTTTCCCCACAAACCATATACGATATAAGTCTTTCACTGTCAGACTTTTGATTCTCCTTCTAATCTCCTCCACCACCCGACTGTCAAATTGGGTTTTTAAACAAAATTCTATCAACTGGCTGAAGTCTTTTTCCCCTAAATCCCGAATGTCACATTTTCCTTGTTTGCCTGACAGTTTACTGTTTATGAAATCTTCCACAGTCGGAGGGGGAATAGGATTGGGTTTATCTGTTAACTCCCCCCTTAGATATGACTTAATGGCGGCTAATGCTGCCTTATGTTTCACCCTATTCTTCTTGGTATCTTCCTGGGGATTTGCTGTGGTTTTTCCGTCTATGTAACAGTAGGCAAAATATTTCTTCCTCAAGTCACAATAGTCAAACCTATATTCTACCAACGAGTTTTCCAGTTGTGACTTTACCAGTAACACTGACACTGCGTCTACATTCTCGTCGTCAAAAAATTTGTCAATCCCTGCCACAAACCAGAGGTAGTAGTAGTCTTTTGTCTGTAATTCTCCCCTCCTTAATTCCAAAAGTCTAGTAAACAAATCCTGTTGGTGACAACATCCATTCTTAATTTTGACTGCCACGTATTGAATAAAGTCTGACAACTCGTTTTGGGAAAGATTTTTAAACAATTTTTCGGAGATATTGTTGTATTTCCACTCCAACTCCGCCCTTTTTTTCTCCCGCATGTAGTTAGACTTATCTATTTTGAATTTCACCTGGAATTCATTGACAATTTTGGCAATCTCTGATAACTCTTCAGGGGTATAGGGAGAGGATTGTTGATTAAGAAAATTCTTGAGGATGCGGTGGTTTACCAAGTCTACAAATCTTCTCAAAGGACTGGTAAAATGGGCGTATACCCTTAATCCTAACCCCACATGAGGCTTGGGAGAAGACTCATAAATTGCAGGCACTAGACAATGCCCCATGGTTTTTATTGCCAATTCTAAATCCTCTATTCCTACATCCTGAGTGCGATATAAAGCCGCTACTCTATTTGTAGCAAGAAAATTGGCTATCACCCTATTTGTTAGAATCATAAACTCGGCTATCATCTGGTAAGCATTGGCATTTTCTTTTATCAAATTTCCGTCTTCGTCTATATATCCGTCTTGGGTTAAGATACCCGATTTTCCCCCTCTCTTTAAAGCTAATAGTTGCGCCAATTTTTGCATCTTAACTAGGAGTTTATCCTCCGGTTTATCCTGGGGATTACTCAGAATTTTCTCTACCTCTTCATAACTAAATGCCTTCTTGTTAGTAAAGATAGTCTCCTTGATGGTAAAACTCTCCACATCTCCCTGATTATTCAACCGAAAAAATAGAGTAATAGCCAATCTTGCCTTATTCTCCTCCAGAGATGCCAAATCACTGCTAAGACGACTGGGAAGCATTGGGGTAGGGGGGTTAGTGTGATAAAGGGTAATGACTCTTTTTTTCGCCTCCAAGTCGATGGGAGAATCTTTGGGAATTAAACTAGAAACATCTGTGATACTTACCTGTAATTCCAACAAACCGTTATCCAATTCCACTAGCCAAATACCATCATCTCTATCCATGGTATTGGTGTCGTCTATAGTGATTCCAAATACAGGCAATCTCTGGCAATAATAGTCAGCCAGGTTGATAGCATCAGCCTGTTGTAAATGCTTCTCTTTAAATTTTCTAGGTTTTATTGCCGTCTTCATGCTTTTCCGAGTAATTGTTGGCTTTTATCCCTTGTTTTCTTTTCCGCTTATAATATTATCCTATACTCAATTTTCCGGGACTATGGGCGCGTAAATTTGTCATTTTACCCACATCATAAGCGTCTGAAATAGAATTATTCTCCGAGGAGTAGCTTCTCTTTAGTCCATCCCTTTCCTGAAATTGGAGTGAGAGTAGAATGAGTAGAAATAACAACAGTTATGGGTTTTCCTGGAAGTCTTTTATAAGCCTATTTGTCGGGATAACATTGGGGATTATCCTGGGGGGATTTATGCCAAAACTGGGGCAGGAAATTAAGTTTCTGGGGGAGTTATTTATTAACACCTTGCTAATGTTGGTTGTACCACTTGTGATGATTTCAATGATAACAAGTATCACATCCCTAGGGGATTTGCGACATCTAAAGGGTTTAGGATTGAAAACTATATTCTTCTACATGATAACCACTGCTGTTGCCGTTATTGTGGGGTTGATTCTAGTAAATGTGATGCAACCGGGGGTAGCTGATACAGAGGCAGGGAGGCTGAAAATAAGGGGGGGAGAAATATTAGCTAGTGTTGAATATTCTATCGAGGGTAACAAGATTACTATCGCGGGAGAAAAATTCAAAAAATCATGGGATGAGCGTTATTCTGTACTATTAATAGATCAAAATATAACTGGCCATATTTCTGGGAAAACCGAGATAAACTCCCAGACAATTGTAGTAGAAGATTGGCGGGATGCCAAGGGAGAAACAGTGAAGCCGTCGCCGAGGGGAAAGGGAATAAAAATAGATTTGACTGTAACAGGGAAACTAGAAGAGAAAAAGGAAACTACCATAGCTGAGGCGGTGAAACAGGTAATAGTAGGATTATTTCCTCGTAATATTTTTCAGGCAATGGTAGAAAATGACGTGTTGCCTCTCATTGTTTTCTCTCTAATCTTCGGGGGGGTTTTAACCACTGTGGAAGGGGGAAAAATAGTAATAGACTTTTGTTCAACCCTAAATACTGCCATTCTCAAAATCGTCGACATTATCCTCCTCTTCGCACCAGTGGGGATTGGTGTCCTAATCGCGGGGCGTCTGGGGGAGGCGGGGGGATGGGGGGGTTTCGCCACCGACTTAATCTCCCTAGGCAAGTATGCCCTTACCGTCCTCTTTGGGCTTCTAATTCACGGTCTGGTCATACTACCCCTATTCTTCTATACTATCACAAAAAAATCCCCATGGCGGTATTTACGCAGAAGTTTCCCCTCTCTAATGACAGCCTTTGCCACCGCCTCTAGTTCCGCCACTATCCCCGTAACTCTGGAGTGTGTCATCAAAAACAATAAGGTGGATAGTAGAATTGCCGATTTTGTAATACCCCTAGGAGCAACAATAAATATGGATGGAACAGCATTATACGAGGCAGTGGCAGCAGTATTCATAGCCCAAATTTATGGGATTGAGTTGGGGTTAACAGAGGCAGTAATTGTTTTTTTAACCGCAACTCTTGCGGCTATTGGTGCGGCGGGCATTCCCGAAGCAGGGCTAGTTACAATGGTAATCGTATTAAAGGCCGTCAATCTGCCCGTAGAGGGTATATCTTTAATTCTTGTGGTAGACTGGTTTTTGGATCGTTGTCGCACTACCGTAAATGTTTGGGGAGACTGTGTAGTAGCAGGCATTGTGGACTACTTAGAAAGGAAAGACAGTCAATAGTACCAATTTTGGGTTAGAATCAGAAATGAAATGATATTATTGGCGCGTGTTGTCCGTGAATGAGAAGGTTTCTACTGGTAGCACAGTGGAATTGGCCCCTCGTTACGCCCTTCCATTGATTATAATTCTCATGGGGGCGGCCTTGACTGTTTTTTTGTGGTGGTTGGGGTTATTGCTTACCCTCTTTGGCATTTTTCTACTCATTCAAACCAGTATTATTAGACTGCGATTTACCCCTACAGCCTTAGAAGTTTATCGGGGGGGTGCTAGGATTAGAGTATTCCCCTATCAAGACTGGGAGGATTGGCTTATTTTTTGGCCAGCCGTGCCAGTTATATTCTACTTCAAGGAGGTGAAAAGCATTCATTTGTTGCCGATTATTTTTGATGTTGTTACCCTCCAAGAATGTTTAGAAACTCATGTGCCTCTTTCCAAACGCCAATGATTGTATAATAAGATAGTCTAGGTTTTAGTTGTTATATTTTATGCCTAACCTTGATACCTCTGGTGCGGAGAAAGACGACGGTATGAACTTTGAAAACTTTGAGGATGACGATGAGATTTGGGAAGAACAAAATCAGGAAGGGGATGGCAGTGGCTTTAATGTAGAAACTCATCCAGGCGATGACACTTTTTCCAACCCAGAAACCAGTCTGCCTTCGGAAGAGAAAAGAGAGTCTGTTGAGGAGGAAAGGAAATCAATTCAAAACCCACAACAGGGGGAGAATGAACAGCTGAAGGCCAATGCCCCTCTTAGAGGGGAGACGATTGAGACTGTCTCTTTTTCAGGAGAAAATACCTCCTACCAGCAGAAAAATAACCATTTGGACAGGGAAGAAATTTTGGGTGAAATAGAAGAATTGATTAGGCGGAAAAATGAACTGATAAAACAGCAGGAAGAAATTACAAAAGCCATTAGCAAAATGGTAGAATATGGGCTGGCAGAGTTAGAAAACAGAAGAAAAAATCTGGAGGCAACCATAGAAAAATTAGAGAGGAGAAAAGAAAAAATCGAACAGGAAATAAAACGCAATTTTCTGGGCGCCTCCCAAGAGTTGGCCATTCGACTACAGGGATTCAAAGACTATCTGATAGGCAGTTTGCAAGAATTGGTAGCGGCAGCGGAGGAAATCAATCTCTCACCACCCCCACCAACCCCTCCTGAAGTAAAACCCACCCCACAAGCCACGGCGACAGTAACCCCCTCCACACCTCAATTCGTAGAAAAGGCATTTAGGGAGGAGACTAGACAGATTCGTCGTCTGTTAGACCAGTATCGCACAAAACCCGACTATTATGGTCCTCCCTGGCAACTACGTCGTACTTTTGAGCCACTTCAGGCGGAAAGGGTTGCCACTTGGTTTTTCTCCCTGGGGGGAAGAGGTGCAGTACCAACACTTTCTACAAGACTACAGAATATACTCGTGGCATCGGCCATTATATCCATTTTATACCAGTTATATGGGGAGAGGGTGAGAGTGTTGTTACTGGCAGATACACCGGAAAAATTAGGGGAATGGCGACGGGGTTTGCAAGACTGTTTAGGCATATCCCGTAGTGATTTTGGCCCAAACCGCGGTGTGACTCTCTTTGAAACTCCTGAGGCTTTGATACAAAGAGGTGATAGACTGGTAGCAGAGAATTATTTACCCCTGGTAATCATGGATTTGAGTGACGACAAGGTGAGTCTTTCCCTTTTAAAGTATCCCCTCTGGCTTGCTTTTGCACCAGACATTAAACTCTCATCCCCAGGCAGCAATTGGACTTAGTTTTATCTCCTCTCAGCAAGAAAAAATTACATCTTTTCCACCGAATTTAGTTATTATTCCTTACCAAAAACTAGCCAAGGTGAGAGAGAGGATTTACTATGAAGATTACCAAGTTATTTCCTGTTATTCTTTTGTTGAATTTGGCAGACAATTCCAGAATTATAGCCTCAGCCTCCGAGAGAGAATACTCCCGACAAACCCTCAATACATGCGTTATGGAAATAAAAAAGTGGATAGACGGAAGGGCACTTTTTACCCCTGAGGAAGCCCTTACAATGGCGAAAAGCTATTGTCTTTATGTAGAGGAGGATTTAAGGATGGACTGTCTGAATAAAAGTTATAATTATGCCCTATCATTGCCTCGTTATAGAAGCAAAGATGCCGTAAAATATGCCCTTGACAATTGTAGATTTAGATGGTAGAAGAAGAGGGTAAAACTTATGCCAAAATATGTGCTGTTTGGAAGCTATTGTGAAAACGCCCTGGAAAGAAGAATACCCTATCGTCAAGCACATTTGGAAGGGTTACAAAAACAAAAAGAGGCAGGCATCCTAATTACTATTGGACCAACAAAAGATAATACCAGGGTTTTTGCTATTTATGAAGCCGAGAGTGAGGAGGTGGTTAAAAAGCTGGTAGAATCAGATCCCTACTGGCAAAATGGGATTTGGACAGACTACGAAATCAAGGAGTGGATTCAGGTTTTCTAATTGTCTCTTTCCCCGTTTGTTTGCCACCCGCCTATGGAGGGTTTATAACTGTAAACTCCCACTGTTGTATCCACAACCTCGAGATAAAGACTAGGATTTGTCTGTAATTGTCTCCCCCTTTCCGATAACTTTAGCCTCCCTCCAGTTGTATTCTGTTACCTTCCCATTAGCTTCCAAGGGAGGAGAATGATTATCATTCGGATGTATTTGAGAGGGTGCACGAGTGGGAAAATAGGAATATAAGATGGAAAAGGAGAAGGGGGGTATAAATGTGGATTATTGCCTTTGTCAGCTTTAATCTTCTGTTTTTACAAACGGTGGCTACTTTTATTCTCCTTAGTAATCTTGTTGACAAAATAGGGCGACGATGCCGTATAATCGCAACAGTACCCCACTTGGGGTTGATTGGCAAGGTGAGTATTGTCATCTTTGGCGGTAACAGTGAAAATATCTGTCGTTTGTTGGCAGGGGTTTCCAGACAAAGTTATGAGGTAAGGGAGATTTTTGTCTTAGCCACCTGTGATTGTCTTGAAAACGAAGATATAAGAGTATTGTCAAAAAATGACCCTCGGATTAAATTTCTTAACCTCAAAGATGGCATGCTCAACTCCGGAAGTGAATGGGTGTTGGTAGTAAAGGGGGGAGATTATATCCACAAAAATTTAGCGTCTAGCGTTTTGACTTTTGCCTTGAAGCAAAACTGTGAGGTAGTTTATGTCTTACCCCAATTTATTCTTCAGTCGGGGTGGCTTAACTTGCCATTGGTTTTGTGGTTAAGTGGATGGTATAGACTTGGTGGTGGCGTTGCCGATTACTGTGTTTTTCTAAAGAAGGAATTATTACAATCCCTTGCCAAAAATGATATTATCCCAGGCAGAGGCAATAATAAGGCGGTTGTGGCTGATGGAAGTGATTTAGTGAAAATAAACATCTCCAAGGGGGGATTGGGAGGGATGGGATACTGCCAGTATAGTTTTTTCATTCTAGTACATAGTTTGCCACTGCCACTGTTATTGGTGTTGATGGGGTTGTGGTGGTATCATCACTATAACTTTTTAACTTTCCGTCTCTTGTTTTGCCTCAATGTTTTTCTTGTTATCCTTCGTGTAGTGATACAAACAGCTGTTATTTCCACAATCCAATTAAAAGGGAAAAAGACAAAGACTTGGTTTTTTCTTTATCCCCTTGCAGACATTCTCGCCGTCATTCGGTGGCTTTTGCCCTTTGATTTTAACAATCCTAAAACCCGTGTATCCTAATGGGAGGAAAATGTCGGTTATCACTGGCTTTATAAGTAAAAAGAAACGGAAAAACAACATCTCGAGTTTTTTGATGAATATCGGGGTTGCCATTACAATCACCTTTGTTATAATAGCGCTTGTGGCACCTCTATTACGAGAGTGGGGATTGATTCAAAACCCCCTACAATCTCTTAGTAACCCCATAAATCACCCTCCCAATGGGAAGTATTGGTTTGGCACAAATGCACAGGGTTATGATGTTTTTTCTAGGACAATTTTTGGCACACAAGCGGCAATCGAGGTGGTAATTTGTGCCACCATATTGAGTATAGTTGTAGGAGTCCCTTTGGGATTAATTAGTGGTTATTTAGGGGGGAGAATGGACAGGGTGATTTTGTTTTTGATGGATACAATCTACACTCTCCCAGGCTTATTGTTGTCTGTTACCCTGGCATTTGTGGTAGGCAGGGGAATTTTAAACGCTGCTATAGCCTTATCCATCTCTTATATCCCCCAATACTACAGGGTTGTCAGGAATCAAACTACCAGTGTGAAAACGGAATTATATGTAGAGGCTGCCAAGGCAATGGGGGCGTCTACCGCTAGGATTGTATATAAACACATTTTCCTCAACGTGGTGCAAAATATTCCGGTCCTCTTTACACTAAATGCCGCCGATGCTATTCTAATACTGGGGGGATTAGGTTTTTTAGGACTGGGATTACCTGAAGACGTGCCAGAGTGGGGACATGATTTAAAACTAGCTTTGGATGGACTACCTACGGGGGTATGGTGGAGTGCGTTATTTCCCGGCTTAGCTATGACAACACTAGTTACAGGATTGTCTTTGCTGGGGGAGGGGTTGAGTGAGAAATTAAATCCTCATGAGGGGGATTAGAGGATAGGCAGAAGACTTGTCTTTCTCTCCGTAGGGGGTATAGAGGGGAGGAGGGGTGGGGGGGATGACTGAATACAGCATCCAGCAGGCAGGGGATAGGGAATCGAATGAATACGAATGATAATTATTCTCTCGCGATAGCCAAAAAGGGGAAGGTGACTGTAGGGGGTGGGGAGTTGACTACAGACGAATAACGCTTTCCAGAGGTTACCAGAGAGAGGAGGGGTGAAAGGGGCGATTGAATAATGATAATCATTATATTTTATTCGTGATAGAGATATGGGAAGGCATCTGGTAAGGGGGGAATGGGTGGTTTTATTGCGATAGTTATCCTCTTTGAAGGATAGTTTGTCTGTATAAGACTACCAATTCTTTTCTGGAAGGGATTTGGTGGGGAGGAAGCCGCCAGCCGTAGACGAATAAAAATCTAAATGACACCCCAAGAAAGGTAACCCCGTGGATGACAACCACTATCACACTCCGGTTGTGGTAGCTAGTGGAGACAACAATAATTCCCCCCCTGGGTTATCTGGAAGGGGTAGAGTTAGGTGAATGAATTTACAGTGGTTAAGTCACCCTCTGAAGATTAAAAAGAAAAGGCTACTTAACCCTTATTGTCAGGCAGTTGTGGGGCAAATATATACGAATGATAATCATTCTCTCAAGTGTAGGGACTTACCGGCAGAGAGAAATAACTAGTAGTCTGCATGGGGTAATGATAATTCTTTCCTACATTCGCCGCGGGGATACCAGTAATAGTGTCTTATGGGGAAGCCTCTGGTGGGAATTGGTCAAAATTATACCAATGATAATCATTCTCTTGCATTTGGGAAGGGGTTTTCATGGTAACGGCAAGCCTATCAATTCCACTGTTGTCAACTCGGGAATTAAAGACGGGTGACAATCTACTGATATGCGGTGGCGGCGAGAAAGTGGCGACAGGTATAATAACCCCTCACCCTTTGTTGAGGGTTATTCCAAGATGAAAGTTAAACAAGCATAAACGAATGATAATCATTCCCCCAATTTCAAAACAAAGGGGATGAGGCGTCTGGTATTAGCCAAATGTATACGGATGACAATCATTCTCTTTAAAATTGCCGTCGTCGTGTTGGCGGCGGGGTGACTATGGGGAGGCTTGACTGCAGACTGATGATAGTCATTTCCTATATTCGTGGGGAGAGGTGACTGGAGGGAGACTTGACTATTTATGCCGGCGGTGGGGTGACTATGGGGAGGCTTGACTGGAGACTGATGATAATTATTTTCCCACAAGGCAGTTTATCGTCAGTGATTGGGAGAAGGGGGATTGGGTTTCTTCAACTGTTGCCTTTTACAAAGGGAATTATCTCCTCCGCCAATAAGGGTTTACTGAATAAGTACCCTTGCATTATCCTACAACCTAGTCTTTCTAGTAAATTGGCTTGTTGTGTATTTTCCACTCCCTCCGCCACAACCTCCAAATTAAATCCTTTCCCTAGGGTTATTATTGCCGAAATAATTGCTACATCTTCCGGAGAGTCTTCTTTTAACCCCCCCACAAAACTTTGATCTATTTTCAGTTTCCTAAAGGGAAATTTCTTCAAATAACTAAGAGAAGAATAGCCGGCGCCAAAATCGTCAATGGCAATTGATACCCCCATAGCCGTCAATTCCTCTAGGATTTCTTTCGTCAACTCTGGATGGGCTATAATGGTTGTTTCTGTTATTTCCAACTCTAAATAATTTGGGTCTATCTGTGTTTCTCTGATAATATTCCTAATAGTAGGCAGCAAACTGGGTTGACACTGTCTGGCAGATAGGTTAATGGCTATCTTTATGGGGGGTAAACCAGCCTCTTGCCATTTTTTGTTGTCTTTACAGGCAGTGTATAAAACCCACTCGCCAATGGTATTGATGTAACCTGTCTCCTCGGCAATGGGAATAAAATCTCCCGGTGATACCATCCCCCAATCTGGATGTCGCCACCGCAATAAGGCTTCTACTCCTACTATTTGCCGGGAGTGAACATGAATCTGGGGTTGGTATACTAAATATAGTTGTTTGTTTTCAATGGCACGATATAAATGGGTTTCTAAGTGTAGGGAGTCTTGTCTTCTCTGATTCATGGAGGGATTGTAAAATTGATACTGGTTGCCACCATTGTCTTTGCTGCGATACAAGGCAACATCTGCATTCTTCACTAGGGTTTCTGGTGTTTCGCCATCTTGAGGATATATGGCAATACCCATACTCAGATGACAGTAGAGTTGGTATTCGCCAACCACAATTGGCTGTTGAAGGCTTTCAAATACCCTCTTGGCAACAACGGCAACATCCTCAGGATTTGTTATTTCCGGTAACAGGATAGTAAATTCATCCCCCCCCCATCTGGCAATGGTATCCTGGCTTGTTAGACAATTTTTTAGTCTGACGGCTACCTGTTGTAAAAAACGATCCCCTACATCATGGCCTAGTGTATCATTGATATTCTTGAAGCGGTCTAAATCTATAAATATTACTGCCAGACTACTGTTGTACCGCTGAGCCCTAGCAACAGCTTTTTGTAGTTTTTCATTGAAAAGACTCCTGTTTCCCAGTCGGGTTAGCCAGTCGTGGGAAGCCTGATAGTATAGTAACTCCTCCGCCATTTTTCTTTCTGTTATGTCTCTTACCGCATAACAAATATACTCCTTGGCCCCATAACAAATTGTGCTAACATTTACTTCTACGTCTATCAAACTGCCGTTGCGGTGACGGTGTATTGATTCTTGGGTTATGTGTAAACGCTCCCTTTGTACCTTACTTATAATAGCATCATTTATTTCTGGGTCTGTGGCTATTACCTCATAAATCTTCAGATTGACCATTTCTTCTTGCTTATACCCTACCAAACTGCAGTAGGCAGGATTGGCTTCTATAATCCTTTTTGTGGCAGGATCTACTAGTATAATTCCCTCAGATATTTGTCTTACTATTGCCCGATATTTCTCCTCATTCTCTCTCAGAATCTTCTCCTGATTATGTCTCTCGTGGAAGGAAAAAATGTAGGATTTTATTGCCTTTTTATCGGGGGTGTATCTCAGATATTGGGTGTAGATTTTCCCCTTATATTCTACCTCTCTTACCCGGAAACCTTTTTGGCTTTCTTTCAATTCCAACCAGGCGTCTTCCAAAAAAGGATTGTGGTTGTCGTCTATTTCTGGGAAACTTTCTCGGAAAACCTCATTGGCTTCTATTAGGGTATTATTGTTACTAATCTTCAGATAGGGGCAGGAGAGTTGGTACTGGTTTTCTTCCAGGACAAAAAGGACTTCATTGAGGAAGAAATTTTCTTTATTATATTTTGTTTTTTCCGGCACCGTTGTGTCAGAGGCAGCTTTTTTCAATAAGGTGGACTTTTGTTCTAAGGTTTTAAGTTTCTCTGTAGATTCAAGGGAGGATTCTTCTGTTGTAATAGAAATTAAACCCGGTTTTCCTTCCTCGATTATCTCATATCTCATCTCTATCTCTTCCCCACCAATGTGAATTAAATCCCCGGGTTTTAACTCGTGGGAAAGGGTTTTGTTGCCGTTGACAAAAATCCCATTACTGCTTCTATTTCCCTTTAAATCCCCGTCTATAATCCAGAAGAGATTTTGTTGTACCTCTCCCTTGTATTTTACCGGTAAAATAGTACAGTGAAAACGAGATACTATTGGGTGAGGAATTATAATTTTGTTACTGGAGTGACGCCCTACTGAATATATTTCTTGATTCAAGGATATTCTCTGCACAACATCCCCATACTTTATTGTCAATATGTGTTGAGAGTTGGAATATTCCCCCATAGCCGATAACCTATTAAATGTCGAGAAAATCGCATCCTACTCTTGTTTATCTAATTGTTTTCCGCCTTCAAGACAACTCCCACACAGTCCAGCCAGTGGAAAATGCTGCTAATATGATAACCTATTTTTGATGGGGAGAATGAACCAAAAAAAAAGAGAGTTGTAGTAACTCTCTCCCCATAACCGGTAATTAGAATTATTTTGCTTCCATTTGTTTCTGTTTTTCCACTTCTCTTATATGTCTCATGTAGGCGAAATCTTCTACCTTGATATGGTTGGCTAGCCAGTTGTTGAGGAAAAGCAACAACTCTACACTAATAAAACTATTACCCGCCATAAACTCTTGTCGAAACTGTTTTACCTTGTCCGTCAATTCTTGATGGATTCTCTTGTGTTCATGATAACGGGGATAGTTATAGGATAACATGTACAATTCCTCGTCAGTGAAGTGTTTTATGGTGTAGTCTAACAACTCGTCTAATATCTCCTGCAATATAACTTTACTTTTTCCTTCTCTCATGGCACTATAAAGTCTGTTGATGATTGTAAACAACTGTTGGTGCTCTTTGTCAATTTTCTCGTTGCCTGTATAATATTCTGGGGTAAATTCCACAAAATTTGCTTTCATGAGCTTCTCCTTTTTTCTTGTTGACTTCCTCGGTCAATTATGCTTTCGTTAATCTAAGTATATTATATATGCACTTTGTCTATAAGATTCTTTGTAAAACTGTCCTGTATTGTCGTTGATTTTTGTTAAGGATAGGTTATATAAGGGGCAATAGTTGGAGAGACTATTTCCGACTATAGTAGTCAATCAGCCATTCTTCTAAAATGAGATTTATGTCTTTAACGTTATCCAGAGTAATGTGAATATCCAAGTTATCCCTAATCCAGGCCATTAGATTTTTTAAGAGTATCTCTCTTGCCTTTGCCAGTTTACGGGAGATATTGTACTGTCTCATACCTGTTTGTTGCTCAATGGATTTTTGAGTGAGATTATCCCTATAATACAATTCGAGGATTTGTAACAATTCACAGGGGAGTTGACGGAGAGTCTGTGTAACAATTTCTTGCATGTTTTTAGAGACTTTCTCCCTTATACCAGCCTCTTCGGTTTCTATAATTTGTTGCAGGGGAGAGGATTTTTCGGAGGCGATTGTCTCCAACAATTCTTTGGATTCTCCTTGACTGTTAATGGTGGCATTTAAGGATACTGTCTTTGGGTATAGATACTGGCGAATGAGTTGGGCACAGTTTTTTAGGATTTTAGCGCATTTTCCCGGACTAATTTGGCTGGCGTTATCCGACAACTGGGGATAATTTTTCAGTTGTTGTTGATAGGCGGTGATAATTTTCTCCCAGACAGATGGCGGTGGCGAGTTGAGTTTTTGAGACGTCTTTTTTTCACTGGGGGTATAGACTTTCTGAAAACAACTGAGAAGCAGACAATACTGTTGTATAGTAAAAAAATCCAATCCCGCTTCTTGTAAACTGGCAATCAGCCTTTTCCTACTAGTTTTACGCAACAACGCCCAATCTGTACAAATGTCTGCGGCTGCCTTCTGTCTCAGACTATTATTGAGGATTGTTCTAAATCCCAACTTAGCAAAATTTGCTAGGGATGTGCCCTGATTTGGTCTATAGTATCTTAATATTTCTTCATAGTTAGCTAGACAAATTTGAAAGTAATCGGATAGAGTATAGGGAAGATGGGGGAATCTTCTAAAAACGTTTAAGGCGGTTAAATAGCAGGGTTCTTGGAGATAGGCAAGAAGATGGTTTTTGGCGAGGGAGTTGGGATGGTGAAGCCATTGTCTATAGAAGTATAGGGCTAGGAATTCCTCATTTATGCTTTTAAACTCCTCCTGTTGGGAAATCCTTTCTACGTTTTTCCTGAGTCTTAAATCCGTAAGCCATCCCCCAAACTTATCCTCGGAAAATTGGATAAAGGTGGAAAACAAGTCGAATAAATCACTTCTCGGCTTCATGATGTGGCCATTTTTCTGAGACTAGACTGTTATATTATCCCCCCGGTGGCTGAAAAGACAAATCTTGTAATTGTAACAATCTAAGTAGATTCTGCCATTCCTTTTTGATGACAGGGTTATCTGTATTTTCTAGATACAATTGGGCCAATTCATCCACGGCATCGTACCATAGATTATTATCCCGATAGAATTCATATCTTTCTAGGGGAGACAATTGAGTCAGTTGTAACTCTAATTCGGGAGTAGTTGCCAGTTTTTGAATACCTCCTGTCACCCTATAGCTGCGTGTGACTTTATTTTCTTCCCGACAGACTAGTTTCAATTGCCAGGTATAATTTTCCCCATCCTGTAGGGCAAATTCAGCCTCTTTGGGAAGAGAAATTCTGAATAAGCCGGTGGGATTAGCTGCAAAGGGAATACGATAAGTAGCGGTTTGATTGGCAGCGTTTCTAAGAGTGAATTCTAGAGTTGTTATCTTTGCAGTAAAGACAGGCAGATAAAACCAAAAACGGGGATGACTGTGGAGGGTGTAGTCTTTCCCTTGATTAGCAATTAAGGCTACTAGTGGGATACTGGTCGAATTACAGGAGAAAGGCGATCGTGTTGCGCCTGGGATTTGGCTTCTGTTACTGCCTACAGGTGTACCGGTTTGGGGGGGAAGTGGTAGTCTTAGTTTTAACTTGGGGTTTGGTTTTTCTCTGCTGGCTTGACTGGCGGGTGAGGGGGTGGTTGGGGTTGTTTGACTGTGGAGGGGGGATACACAGCAGCAAGTCAGAATGAAGGCAATCCCCACTTTTAACCAGGGGGTAGAGACGAGGGGGTGGAGACTGGTTTCACCACTCTGCCTTATCCCTACTTCCTTATATCCCTTTGTTAGTCTCCCCATGGCACAGATATTAGTGTCTATAGGCCTATTGTTTATTCTAACAGGGAGACGGGAGGGCCGGGGGAAATGTTTGAATTAGTAAATCATCTTAACAAAATGGGCATGTCCCAGATAATCATGATAGGTTTTATATAGTTCAAACCCAGGTAGTTTGGCTTTAAAAGTGGGGGGAATAACAAACTGATTGCTGTCATATTGATTCCTGATGGAGTTGATGGAGTGGTAGACTTTTTCCCATTTTCTTAGCTGGCGTAAAAATAGCTGGAATTGGGGGTAAATGTGGGCATATTTTTCATTCAAACCTATGTATTGGATGATTCTTGCTATATTTGTCAACTGAGTTTCCTTATCTTCTTTCATGTGGAGAATCTTATCTGCCAGGGAGAGGAAAAATGTCTCTTCTGTCTTGGCAAACAACAACAAGGGTTTGAGATTTTCTAGGGATTCTGCCTGTTGACAGTGGAGAAACTTTTTGATTTTGACAAATATCTCCCACTTGTTTAGTCCTTCTGTTTTCAACAACTCAATAAAGTTAATTAACCCGTCTATTTCAGATATTTTCCGGTAACAGCTGCTATAATTTTCTATTAATTTTTTTTCCCTTTCATCTTTAGCCGTATCTAAAAATTGCGCCTCCAGTTTATTTAGCTTTTCCTGGAAGACTAACTTGTGGTGATTTTCCCCCACTAGCTTAAAAACTTCCCGGAAGAATTCTTTGGCTGCCTGACTAGTGGCAGTGTCTTCTAGACTTTGAATTTTCTGAAGAATTTCTATGTTGTCTATTATAGTTTCAAACAACTCGCGGCCCACTAAAACATAGTGGTTATTGGACTCATAATATCGTTGAAAATGGGTTTGGAGGCGGGCAAAAATAAGGAAACCTGGCTGGGCAAATTTTTCGTTGAAAAGTGCCTTTAAGTTAACAGTAATCCCCTCTAAAGCCTCTAAATAATAATCGTGGAGAGAGACTACCTCTTTACAAACTTGTAGACGGGAATGGTTTTTAAATAAATACTCACACAGCGTCTTTTTCCCAATTATGGGGCGATTCCACCAGGGTTTTTCCTCTCTGGTTTCCGTTTTTCCACTCATGACTAATCCCGTCTTCATATTTTTCCTCCCTGTCTCCCTCCCTAGCTACGATGTTAATTGTTTTTTTTCTCAGTGCAATCAGTATTAACCCTGATTTTAACCTTTTTTTTACTAATTTTCCTTAAAGTAGGCCCCGGTTTTATGAGGAGGGAGGCTAAAAAAAAGCAGGCCCTAAGGCCCGAAACTTGCGTATTAATATCTAGTTATTAACCCTGAATTAATAGGAAGAAAAATGATGGATGATAGCCTGGGCAAACTCAGAACATTTTAAAGGAGAGGAGACGGGGGGAGTCATAAGACGGGCTAAGTCATAGGTAACCTGTCTGGAAGCAATGGCCTTACTGATGCCATGACGAATTAAATCAGCCGCTTCCTGCCAACCCATAAAGTCCAACATCATAACCCCAGACAGAATCAAGGAGGCGGGATTCACCTTGTCTAACCCGGCGTGTTTTGGGGCTGTACCATGAGTGGCTTCAAAAATGGCACAATTGTCACCAATGTTGGCACCTGGGCTCATACCTAATCCCCCTACAATAGCGGCGGCGGCGTCAGAGAGGTAGTCTCCATTCAAATTCATGGTAGCTAGGATGGAATACTCCTCAGGACGGGTTTGGATTTGTTGAAAAATATTGTCAGCTATTCGGTCGTTGACTAGGACTTTATCCCGCCATTGGCCATTGCCATGGGTAGTCCAAATGGAGTCTAACACCCTTTTAACCTCTTCACACACCTGGGCTTGTTTTTCGGGGGTTAGGGAGTGGTAACCGGGTTCAATTTGACGGGCATTCTCTTCAATGGTAATATTAGGATTGGCCTCCTTGTTGCTCAAAATCCAGGATTCCCTTTCGGTAACACAGTGTAGTCGAAATTCTGTGGTGGCCAACTCATACCCCCAGTCACGAAAGGCTCCCTCTGTGTATTTCATGATGTTACCTTTATGTACTAGGGTAACCACCCGTTTAGGCTTGGGGAGTTTTAAGGCGTGTTGAATGGCGCGACGAATGAGTCTCTGGCTGCCTTTTTTACTAATAGGCTTGATGCCAATGCCGGCGTCTAGGGGAATTCTCTTATTTTTGTGTTCAGGGGTAGCAGGTATTAACTCCTCGTTTAGAATTTTAATGAGTTTTTGTCCTATTTCTGAGCCCTGTTGCCATTCTATCCCCAGATAAATATCTTCTGTGTTTTCCCTGTAAACAATTACATCCAGCTTTTCTGGATTTCTGTGAGGGGATGGTGTACCCTCATAATAACGACAAGGACGTACACAGGCATATAAATCGAAAATCTGTCTTAGGGCTACGTTTAAGGACCGAATACCTCCCCCTACAGGCGTAGTTAAGGGACCTTTTATGGCTATACCATATTCCCTAATGGCATTTATGGTATCCTCAGGGAGGTACTGATAGGCGCCATATTTCTCACAAGCCTCATCCCCTGCATACACCTTGAACCAGTGTATCTTTCTTTTGCCCCCATAAGCCTTCTCTACTGCCGCATTAATTACCTTCTCCGTGGCAGGCCAAATATCCACTCCTATGCCATCTCCCCTAATATAGGGGATTATGGGCTCATCGGGAACTACCGGTTGTCCATTGTTAAACCGAATCTTCTCCCCCCTCTCTGGAGGCGTTATCTTCTCAAACATGTCTTACTATCACACACAGTATCTACAGTTGGCAAATGCAATATTATATCCCCTCTTCCCCATTTTCTTGATCTATCGTCCCCAATAGTTGATAATTGATTACAAAGCCGCTCACTTTCCTGTACTTTAAATTATTACAATGATACCATTAGAAGTGAAACCCACAGGCAACACCGAGCAATTCAATCTACAACAGTATCTCCACCAGAAGAAGGAGAAGATAGAAAAAGCCTTGGATGCCTCCCTGCCTATAGGTGAGCCTGCTAAAATATATGAAGCTATGCGTTACTCCCTTCTGGCGGGGGGTAAGCGTCTTCGCCCCATTTTGTGTCTGGCTACTGCAGAATTGTTGGGGCAAACGGAAGAGGTGGCTATGCCTACTGCCATTGCCCTAGAAATGATACATACTATGTCTCTTATCCATGATGATTTGCCGGCTATGGATAACGATGATTATAGGCGAGGGCGTCTTACCAACCACAAGGTTTATGGGGAGGATATTGCTATCCTGGCAGGGGATGGTTTGTTGGCCTATTCCTTTGAGTATGTGGCCAAGAATACTACTGGCGTACCTCCAGAAAGGGTAGTAAAGGTTTTGGCTATTCTCGGTGAGGCTGTGGGTGCAAAAGGGCTAGTAGGGGGGCAAGTGTTAGACTTAGAATACGAAGGCAAACCCGACATCACTGCAGAAATGTTGACTTCCATCCACCGTCGTAAAACTGGTGCCCTTCTGGAAGCCTGTGTCTCCTGTGGGGCAGTCTTGGCTGGCGCCCAACCAGAGGATTTACAACGTCTTTCTGGGTATGCCCAAAACATCGGTTTGGCTTTTCAAATTGTAGACGACATCCTGGATGTCACCGCTACCAGCGAGGAATTGGGCAAAACCGCCGGTAAAGACGTATCCGCCCAAAAGGCTACCTATCCTCGACTCTGGGGAGTGGAAGTCTCCCGTCAAAAAGCCCGAGAATTGGTAGACGCCGCCATCCAACAACTCTCCTTCTACGGGGAAAAGGCTATCCCTCTATGCGCCATTGCTGAGTATATCGTCAGTCGGAAAAACTAATCCCCATGATGGATATTTTTAGGGCAATCCTTACCAACCAATTACTCATTATCCCCCTTCTCACCTGTGTCCTCGCCCAAATTATCAAAGTCTGGGTGGATACCATCAGCCATCGTAAATTCAGCTTTCGTTTCCTCGTTAGCACCGGTGGTATGCCTAGTGCCCATTCTGCCCTTGTCGCTGCCCTTGCTACCGGTGTAGGACAAACCTTGGGGTGGAATTCCCCCGAGTTTGCCATGGCTACTGTTTTTGCCCTTATTGTCATGTATGATGCCGCCGGTGTCAGACAGGCTGCTGGCAAGCAAGCCCGTATTCTTAATCAGATTATGGATGAACTACGTAATGAGAAATTCCATGAGGAGAGGTTGAAGGAATTGTTGGGGCATACCCCTTTTCAAGTCCTGGTTGGCTTGCTTTTAGGGGTTTTCAGTTCCCTTTTTTTTACCCCTCTTTTTGCCAAAATTAGCTATTAATTTTTCCTCTTCTAGCTTATTTCTAATTTTAGCCCCGGAAGGAATTTTTGGAAGTTTTTTAATGACTTCTTCTGCCAGGGAATTTCCTCTGACCCCAAAATTGTTAGTTGAATTTTTTTCCTCTTCCTCAATCCTATTACGAATTTAGACAGCATGCTTATACCAGAACTATTTAAAAAGTGTAATTCCCTCAAGTTGATGGTCATATTTTCTGGTTCTTCCTCTGCCACTGCCTCCAACAATTCCCTTATTGGTGAGTATTCTTGAGGGCCTCCTAGACTCAATTCCCCCCTAAAATTTACACAGTTTTTCCCCGGATCAAATTCTACCACATAGTCCGTTCCCTCTATCCTTTTTCTCTCCATTTTTCTTCCTGTTTTCCCAGACAATAACTAGGATTTATTATAGGCCAATTCACACTTCTATTTGCACCATGGTGGTTACCATATAAAATTCCATCTCCCCCTTGGCTACTTCCTCAAATTTCCACCCTAGTTTAGCCTTGTAGTCATTAATCATTGTCAGTAGGCCTAAACCACAGGATTCTTCTTCATCGTGACAGTCATTTGCCCCTTTTTCTATGTGTTCCATGTATAATTGTTCTGGGTCACTTGAAAACAGTTTATGGATGAACTTCTCCAATTTTTCTCTTCTTTGTGCGCTTATGCTATTAGTAGCGAAAACCACCGCTATTAGACTCTCATTGCCCAGAAAATGAACACCAAATTTTACCTGTGTCTGTGCCTCTTCATAATTGTACTTCATCGCATTTTCTAACAACTCATTGGCCACATAGGACACCGCCGACTTACTCTCTTGAATTCTCCTTTGTTGTTCAGCGTCACTGTCGTCTAGAGGTAGAAAAGTGGTAAAATAGTCTGCTATAAAGTGGGCGGATAGTCTGTTATTTCGCCAGCGTCTTTTCAGTGGCACAGAGGTAGGTGTAAAAGTCAATTCCAGGGAATCCCTTTCCGGGGGAAATTGTTGGATAAAGTCTCCCAATATCAACATTTTTCCTCTTCCCTCAAATCCCATTAACTGTCAATAGGAATAGGATTTCCCGTTTTTGGATCAAGTTTATAACTTCCTTTTTCTAGGCCATGTTTTACTGCTACTCTGTCATCGAATACGAAGCATTCTCCCTCCCATAGACTCTCTTCTGGTGGTATTTCTTCCAGATATTTTAAAATACCTCCCTTCAGGTGATAAACTTCTTTAAACCCCTTATGAAGCATATAGGCAGTAGCTTTTTCACAGCGAATTCCCCCTGTGCAAAACATTGCTATTTTGGTATCCTTTTGGGGATCTAAGTTTTCCTCTATATAATCCCTCAGTTGTCTAAAAGAGTGGATATGGGGGTTGATGGCGCCTTTAAAAGTCCCAATTTTTACCTCATACTCATTTCTGGTGTCTATTAGTTTTACATCCGGTTGAGATATTAAATTATTCCAATCCTTGGCTGTCACGTAGATGCCTACTCTTTCCTTGGGGTTGGCCTCTGGTACACCGAAAGTGATAATTTCTCTTTTTATTTTCACCTTCATTTTCTTGAAGGGATAGTCTGTCACTGGGGCATATTTGATTTCTACCTCCTCACAGTTAAGTAGTTTTTTTATCTGGTCAATTACCTCATCCAATTTTTCCCTCCTCCCTACAATATTAGCATTTATTCCCTCCCTAGCCAACAAGATGGTGCCCCTTATTTCTCCCTCCTCACACCTTTTTAGTATTTCCTCCTGTAAATCCTTTAAATTCTCCAGTGGCAAAAACCGGTAGAAGGAGGCCAAAGTTAGTTCCATAAATTCCTATATACTACTTTCCGCTAAATGTCCCCTTATTATCATAACCCCTCTGGGCGTTGGTATACAATTATTCTTCAAATTAGTTATTATTTTACTAACGATTTTCCTTCAGATTATGACTAGCTTAAAGGTTGGAGATAAAGCACCAGATTTTGCCTTGCCCAGTGCAGATGGTAAAATAGTCCGTCTGAGTGACTTCCTTGGCAAAAAGGCCGTTGTCTTGTTTTTCTACCCCAAAGACGACACCCCCGGTTGCACCATCGAATCCTGCACATTCAGGGATAATTACCAAGTATTTCAGGAGGCAGGCGCAGAGGTTATCGGCATCAGCAGTGATTCTCCCCAATCTCACCGCCAATTCGCCAGCAAATATCAACTTCCCTTTCCCCTTCTCAGTGACGAAGACAACCGGGTTAGGAAACTATACGGTGTACCCAACACTCTCTTTTTCATCCCTGGCAGAGTCACCTATGTTATCGACAAAGACGGCATCATCCGACATATTTTCAATTCCCTGTTGGATGTCAAAGCCCATGTGCAAGAAGCCCTAAAAACCATTCAGTCCCTCTAGGGAGTACATGGCAGTATGCCCCTTATCCCCTTGACAGTGCCCTATTTTTTTTGCTACCCTGGTGGCATAATGGGGGCGTATTGTTGGCTATTGTAGGCAGTAGGGTTGTAGGGGGTAGGGTTTATCTATACCCCTGCGGGGGTTAGTTGTCTATTGTTGGCAGGGCGGGGGTTTATATCTATCCTTGGCCCACGTGGGTTTATCCCTAATATGGATAGACCTAGGGTATCTGTTGGTGGTATGCCCCCCATCCCCTTGACAGTACCCTATTTTTTTTGCTAGCCTGGTGGTATGCTGGGGGTGTACTATTGGCTATTGTAGGCAGTGGGGTTGTTGATAGGTTTAGAGTAGACAAGGGTGGGGGTTTGTCTTGTCTCTCTTTTTAAGATAGGTGTTGTCTTTATCCCCGTCGCCTGGGACGTGTATGGCCGGGCGGAAGCTTATTTCTCTTTTTGGCAGACCTGAGGTTTATCCCTACCACTAGGGTGTCTGTTGGTGGTATACCCCTTATCCCCTTGACAGTGCCCTATTTTTTTTGCTACCCTGGCGACAGAATGGGGCCTATTGTTGGCTATTGTCGGCAGTAGGGTTGTAGGTTGAGAGTAGACAAGAATGGGGGTTTGTCTTGTCTCTCTTCCTAGGATAAGGTTTATCTTTGTCCCTGTTGCAGAGGTAGGGTGTCTCTCCCCGGCAGGGTTTATCTCCACGCCAGCAACAAGGGAGGAGGATTCCTCTCCATCCCAGAAATAGGGTTAATAGAGATTTTGATTGTTGGGCTATAGTATTAGCATAGGGAAAAAAAGAGCCGTAGGAAAACTGTACAAGAGGCTAATACCAGGCTGCAATAGCCTACGGGGGTAAAACAATGAACAGAAAGGGAAATAGGGGAGAAAAAAAACATGATATTAGTAGGGATGGGGTTTATCTCCATCCTAAAGATGGGGTTTATCTCCATCCTAAAGATAGGGTTTCTCGCCATCCTAAGGATAGAGTCTATCACCACCGCCCTAACAGAGGGGGTTTATGGTTTTTTCTCCTGTTGGCAACGGCGGCAATAACAATAGGCGTAACAGAAAAGCAGCAATGGCTAGGGGATAATATTATAACAAGGCTGGGGAAAATTCAAGCCACTGTGGGGGGGAAGCCTGTAGAGTCTAGCATTGGTGGAGAAGAAAATACTCCTGTTAATACCGTTAATGTGGTTGATGTCATTAAACCTGTCAACACCACCAATCCCATTAATCCGTTAAACACAGCTAATGCCAGACGGCTAAGCCAACAAGACTTCTCCCATATTGACACCATAGCCAAAAGCATTATCTATGAGGGGGATTCGGTGGACGAATTGAGTGGTATTCTTTCTCAGTATGCCAAAACCCCCGCAGAAAAAGCTCGTATAATTTACACTTGGATCGCTCATAATATAAAATACGATGTTTCTGCCCTGTCTGCCCTAAAAGATGGTCAGTTGCCAGACGTCACTGTAGAAAATGTTTTGCGACAACGGGCTACTATTTGTAGCGGTTATGCTAATTTGTATCAAGAATTGGCTGAAAAAATGGGCCTAAAATCTGTAATTGTTGAGGGGTATGCCCGAGGGGCAGATTTTGGTATATTGCCTTCGGCAAGTCAAGTAAATCATGGCTGGAATGCGGTAGAAATTGACGGCAATTGGTATCTTATAGATGTTACCTGGGGCGCTGGTAATGTTAAAAATGGCGTATTTTATCCTGAATTTGAGCCTTTTTATTTTGCCCCTCCTCCCTCCCAACTCATATACACCCATTTCCCACAGGATTCCCAATGGCAACTACTAGATAACCCTATTTCCCGTAATGAGTTTGACTCCCTCCCCAGAGTCTATCCCCCATTTTTCAAACATAATATCCAATTGGTCAGTCATCCCTACGATAAAATTAAGGCTGGCAATAGTGTCGCTGTTGTTTTAAAAACCCCCGAAAATGTCGACGTTATTGCAACTGTTAAATCCGAAGAAAATCCAGTAGAGGGGAATTATATTCTGGTGCAAAAAGAGGGAGAAAATACAGTCGTCAACGTTTCATTCCCCGGGGAGGGGCAATATAGGCTAGACATTTTTGCTAAAGAAAAAGACGAGGGCAATAATTACTATCCCCTAGCTGTTACCTATCAAGTTTCTGCTAGTGGCAAGGGAGAGGAATTTCCCGAAGTATATAAACATTTTCGCGAGTACAATGGTTATTTGGAATCGCCACTTACCGGCAAACTCAACAAAAATCAAAACTACTATTTTAGACTTAAAATTGACAAAGCCACCGAGGTAAAGGTTTTAAATCAAGCCACCAATCAATGGCATGATTTGACAGCTTATGGTAACATTTTTGCCGGGAATGTGAATGTAGGTGATGGCCATGTAGTCGTCTATGCCAAGTTTCCCCATGATAGCCGTTATTGGGTACTTTTAAAGTATTCTCCCTAGTCCTCCTATTATAAACTAGACCGTCCAGTCTAACAACCTCAATTTTTTACTATCAACTTAATCAAATTATTAATCAGACGTTTTGACTCGATGGGGATTACTTTTTTGGCTTCTAGTCTTTCTTGGGTCAAAACATGGTATAATATGCTGTTGACAAAAATATGAGCCACTGCTTCTGGATCTTCTAGGTTTAAATAGGGACAATTTTCCAGATAATTAGTAAGTATAGAAATAGCAGGTTTGGAAATATTTGTTAGGCATAGTTGTGCGAATTCTGGATAGTTTTTAACCTCTGTTACGATGAGATGAATAAAGTCTAGATACTCTGGTTCACTTACCTCTCTGATGATTCTGTTGGCTAAATTTCTCAACACCACCTCCGGTTTTCCTCTTAAAGGTTTCGCCCAAACCAGGTTAAATTTTTGCTTGCTTACTTTCGTAACTAATGCCTTAAACAAACCCTCCTTATCCCCAAAGTGAGTATACAAAGTTTGCTTAGAGACGCCGGCGGTTTTTGCTATCTCTTCCATAGTAGTACCTCTATACCCATTTTCCAAAAACAACTTCAATGCCGCCGTCAAAATTTTTTCTGTTTTGTCCACTTCCACCACACAATCCTCCCTCTACAATGCTATAATCAAACTAGACCGTCTAGTCTAATATTAAAAAACTAGACCGTCTAGTCTACAGGATAGCACAAAAACTACCATGGGAGAAATAACAGTAGCAAGGGAAAAGGGAAAAACAATAGCCCTAATAAGTGGGGCATTGGGGGTGGCAATTCTGATGACAGCGGGGGTAAGTCTGTGGAAACAACGGCAGATAACTACCCCAAAGACGGAAAACCTAGTGCCTCCCCCCACGGTAACCGTCTCTTCTGTAAGCGCCTTAGGTAGAATTGAGCCCTTGGGAGAGATAATAAAGGTGGCGGCTGCCCCAACTCCCGGTGGCGCCAAGTTGAAGACGCTACTAGTTTCCCAGGGGAGTATAGTCAAGAAGGGGGACATTATAGGTTATACTACTGATTATGACCAAAAACTAGCGGAGTTGGCAAGGGCCAAAAAGGATTTGAAGGTGGCCGAAGCCAATTTACGGATTGTCAAGGCTGGGGCCAAAGAGGGTAGTATTTCTGCGCAAAGGGCTACTATTGCTAGACTACAAGCAGAACTACAGGGAGTAAAGGCCAGTGATGGTGCCCTATTGGCGCGTTTACAGGCACAACTGGAAGGAGAGAAAATCGAAAAGAGGGCAACTGTAGAAAGACTAAAGGCGGAAAGGGATAAGGCAGAGGCAGATTATCGCCGTTACCGCCAATTGGCAGAAGAGGGGGTTATTCCTCAGGCACAGTTGGAAACCTATCAATTGAATTTGGAAACGGCAGAAAAACGTTATCGGGAGGCTACCGCTGCCTATAACAAGATTATTACTACTCTGACAGAGGAAATTGAACAGGCTAAGGCTGATTCTCAAAAACGCATCAATAGTCTTGTTAACCAAATCAAGGCGGCAGAGGCTACCTTGAGGGAGATTAGCGAGGTAAGGGATGTGGATGTGGCTTTGGCACAAGCCGAGGTGGAAAGGGCAATGGCGGTGGTCAAAAAGGCAGAAACTGATTTAGAATTGACTATCATCAGAGCCCCCATAGATGGTCAGATTTTAGAGATAAAAACCTATCCTGGTGAAAGCATTAACAACCAGGAGGGGGTAGTAGAAATGGCCGATACCAGTCAAATGATGGTGGTGGCAGAAGTATATGAGAGTGATGTAGGGAAGGTTAAAATTGGGCAGGTGGCGGAGATTAGGAGTGAAAACAACAGTTTCGAGGGGGTAATCACCGGCAGAGTCTTTCAAATTAGCCCCAAAATCGCCAAAAAGGACATCTTGCAAACTGATCCTGCTGCCAGTGTGGATGCCCGGGTTGTAGAGGTTAAAGTCAAGGTGGACCCCCAGTATACCTCCCATATTAAAAATTTAATTTATTCTCGAGTATTTGTCAATATAAAACTATGAAAACGCCTCTTGCTTGGTTACAATTAAGCCGGGAGAAAATCCGTCTTCTAATCGCAGTTGCCGGGATTAGTTTTGCCGACATCCTGATGTTCATGCAACTGGGATTTAAGACGGCCTTGTTAAACAGTGCCGTAAGAATCCACGATAAAATTGACGGCGATGTGTTTTTAATCAGTACTCAGTCTAATGCCATAACCTCCATGAAGAGTTTTTCTAGCCGTCGTCTTTATGAGGCTATGGCGGTGGAGGGAGTAGACTGGGTTAATCCTTTATATCTCAGTTTTGCCACCTGGAAAAATCCTGTTAATAACAAAAGCAGGAGAATTTTGACTATAGGATTCAACCCCAAAAATCCTGTATTTAAACTACCAGATTTCGATAAAAATTTAGACAAATTAAAACTACCAGATCATGTGCTTTTTGACACTGCCTCCAGGGCGGAATTTGGCCCCATACCCCAAATGTTTGAGTCGGGGATGACTGTTAGGACAGAAGTCAATGAGCGGAGAATTACCGTGGCGGGATTATTCACAATTGGGGCTACATTTGGGGCAGATGGCAATATTATCACCAGTGATTTGAATTTCCTCCGTCTGTTTCCTCAAAGGGATAAAGGCTTAATAGAGGTAGGGGTGATTAAACTAAAACCTGGTGTTGACACTCAGGCGGTTATCAATACTTTAAGACAAAAACTCAATGGTGGCGATGTGTTAGTTTTGTCGCGGGAGGAATTTGTCAACCACGAGAAGAGATATTGGGAAACTAGTACCGCTATTGGTTTCGTCTTCAACCTGGGCACTATAATGGGGCTAATCGTCGGCATTGTTATAGTGTACCAGATTCTTTACACCGATGTAGCCGACCATCTGCCAGAGTATGCCACTCTCAAAGCCATGGGTTATACCGACAATTATCTGCTGGCTTTAGTTTTCCAACAAGCTGTCATTCTTGCCTGCATTGGTTTTCTTCCTGGATTAGGCTTTTCCACTTTTCTCTACCACATCACCGCCAAGGCTACCAGACTAGCCATTTACATGAATAAATCCCTAATCACCTCTGTCTTTCTGCTAACACTATTCATGTGCTTCTTTTCTGGTGCCATTGCCGTTAATAAGCTCAAACAAGCCGATCCTGCCGACATTTTCTAGTTTACAGATGCAGGCATTAGTGAGATAGGGCTTGTCTTAACCGGGTGGTACCGGGATTCTATCACAAAAAAAAAAGAATGTCAAGGGGGGTAAACCCCCCCAAAGCCTATAATCAGAGAGTCAGACGCCCCCACTGCCCCTATTTGTCGCCTTCGGAGAATTCGGCATCGATGACGTTATCGCCACCGCCTGAACTACCTGTGCTACCTGTACTAGAGGCGCCTGCGGCGGCAGCGGATTGATATACACTAGTGCCTATGGAGTATAGAGCTTGTTGTAGTTCAGGCATAGTGGATTTAATCTTGTCGTCGTCATCCCTGTTGATGGCATCCTTCAAGTCGGAGATAAGTTTTTCGATTCTGGACTTGTCGCTGGCGGAAATCTTGTCGCCAAATTCTTTGAGTTGT
This sequence comes from Cyanobacteriota bacterium SRBZ.bins.94.201705, assembly GCA_030549855.1. GTDB lineage: Bacteria > Cyanobacteriota > Cyanobacteriia > Cyanobacteriales > Cyanobacteriaceae > DVEF01. Next base: position 23,436 of record JAUQQP010000034.1, on the reverse strand, counting down.
CTTTCGGCTTGGTAGACGAGGGAGTCGGCTTGGTTGCGACGTTCGATTCTTTCGCGTTTTGCCCTGTCGGCGGCGGCATTAGCCTCGGCTTCTTTCACCATTCTTTCTACCTCTTCGGGGGGTAGAGTGGAGGCGCCAGTAATGGTGATAGACTGTTCTTTACCTGTACCTTTATCCTTGGCGGTTACATGGAGGATGCCATTGGCGTCAATGTCAAAGGTAACTTCTATTTGAGGTACACCCCGAGGCGCGGGAGGAATACCATCTAGACGGAAGGTGCCAAGGCTTTTGTTGTCTTTGGCCATGGGGCGTTCCCCTTGTAGTACGTGGATCTCTACATTGGTTTGACCATCGACGGCGGTGGAGAAGATTTCGGACTTCTTGGTGGGGATGGTGGTGTTTCTGGGGATAATGACAGTCATAACACCGCCGAGGGTTTCTACACCCAGAGACAGGGGTGTTACGTCCAAAAGGAGGATGTCTTTCACTTCACCGGCCAATACCCCTGCTTGGATGGCTGCCCCAACGGCTACTACCTCATCGGGGTTAACACTTTGATTAGGTTCTTTCCCCAGCATTCTTCTGACTAATTCTTGTACTGCTGGGATACGGGTAGAACCTCCTACTAATACTACCTCATCAATGTCACTAGGAGTTAGTTTAGCATCTTTGAGGGCTTGTTCAACAGGGCCTCTACAACGATCGATCAAATCAGCACAGAGTTGCTCAAATTTAGCCCTGGTGAGGGTCATTTCTAGGTGTTTAGGGCCATCGGCGGTAGCGGTGATGAAGGGCAGGTTGATTTCTGTCTGGGTGACGCTGGACAGTTCTATTTTAGCCTTTTCTGCCGCTTCTGTGAGACGTTGTAAGGCTTGTCTGTCCTTGCGTAGGTCAATACCTTCTCTGGCTTTAAACTCTTCTGCCAACCAGTCTACGATTTTCTTGTCAAAGTCGTCACCGCCCAGGTGGGTATCGCCAGAGGTAGCCAATACTTCAAATACGCCGTCACCTACTTCTAGGATGGATACGTCGAAGGTACCACCACCCAGGTCAAATACTAGAATAGTCTCATTAGTCTTCTTGTCTAACCCATAAGCCAGGGAAGCCGCAGTAGGCTCGTTGATAATACGTTTCACTTCAATCCCCGCTATTCTGCCGGCGTCTTTGGTAGCCTGACGTTGAGAGTCGTTGAAGTAGGCGGGTACAGTGATTACTGCTTCTTTAACAGGCTCCCCTAAATACTTACTAGCATCTTCTATGAGTTTTCGCAATACTTGGGCGGAGATTTCTTCTGGGGCAAATTGTTTCCCTAATGCTGGACAATCTAATCTTACATTACCATTTACATTTAGTACTTTGTAGGGGACTTCTGAAATCTCGTGGATTACCTCGTCGTATTTTCTGCCAATAAAACGCTTGACGGAGTAGAAGGTATTTTCGGGATTCATTACCGCCTGGCGTTTAGCAATTTGTCCTACCAGACGGTCACCATTTTTAGTATAAGCTACCACAGAAGGGGTTGTTCTAAAACCCTCAGCATTGGCAATAACTACTGGTTTTCCACCTTCCATTACGGCTACCACTGAGTTAGTGGTGCCCAAGTCAATACCAACTATTTTTCCCATAGATGAAAACTCCCTCTTATTCTACAAAACAAATACCACTTCTGATGGTCTTTTATCTCCTATTCTCATTACTATATTGGGATAAAAATACCCCTTAAAGGTAGTGTAGTTTACCGTACCTTATATGGGACAAACCCAGATTTTTTCTAGTTTTTAGCGCCTATGATGTGCCATCATATGTTCCTGTCCCTGGTACAATGTGTTAAGAAAAGTTAAGAAACATCTTGGAGAAATATGCGAGTTGTAATAGTGGGCGCGGGATTGGCAGGATTAGCCACAGCAGTGGAGTTGGCAGATGCCGGTTGTGAGGTGGAAATATTTGAGTCAAGGCCATTTGTGGGGGGGAAGGTGGGCAGTTGGGTGGATGCAGATGGCAATCATATTGAAATGGGGTTACATGTGTTTTTTGGCTGTTATTACAATCTTTTTGCCCTGATGGAGAAGGTGGGGGCTATAAAAAATTTACGTTTGAAGGAACATACCCATACATTTATCAATAAGGGTGGAAAGATAGGAGAGTTGGATTTTCGTTTTCCCCTAGGTGCGCCTTTTAACGGGTTGAAGGCTTTTTTTACTACTTCTCAGTTGTCGCTGGGGGATAAGATTGCCAATTCTATAGCCTTGGGCACTAGTCCTATTATAAGGGGGCTGTTTGACTTTCAGGGGGCAATGAAACAGATTCGGGATTTGGACAATATCAGCTTTGCCGATTGGTTTCGTCGCCACGGGGGTAATGAGGGGAGTTTAAAGAGGATGTGGAATCCCATTGCCTATGCCCTGGGTTTCATTGACACGGAGAATATATCTGCCCGTTGTATGTTGACTATTTTCCAATTTTTTGCCGCCAGGACTGAGGCATCTGTGTTGAGAATGTTGGAGGGTGCCCCCTATGAATACCTCCATAAGCCCATTATCGACTATCTGGAGGCCCGGGGTGCTAAAATTCATCTCCGTCGTCGCGTTAGGGAGATTAAGTATCAGGAAAATGACGGTAAGACTTTTGTAACAGGCATGGTAGTAGCCAAAGGGGACAGTGAGGAGTTGGTGACGGCAGATGCCTACGTATGCGCCTGTGATGTGCCAGGCATTCAAAAACTAATTCCCCCGGCTTGGAGGAAATGGCCTCTGTTTGACAATATATACAAGTTGGATACGGTACCAGTGGCCACAGTCCAATTACGGTTTGATGGCTGGGTGACGGAGTTAAGGGATGAGACGGCTAGGCGTCAGTTGCAACGGGCAGCCGGCATTGATAATCTGTTATACACTGCCGATGCGGACTTTTCTTGTTTTGCTGATTTGGCCTTGTGTAGTCCAGCAGATTATTTTCGTCCTGGACAGGGTTCTCTGTTACAATTAGTGTTAACCCCTGGTGATCCCTTTATTAGAGAGAGTAATGAGAGTATTGCCCAACATGTCTTAAAACAGGTACACCAGTTATTCCCCTCCTCTCGGGAATTGAACATGACCTGGTATAGTGTGGTAAAACTAGCTCAATCTCTCTATAGGGAAGCCCCAGGGATGGATATATACCGCCCTTCCCAAACCACGCCAGTAGCCAACTTCTTCTTAGCAGGCAGCTACACCCAACAGGATTACATTGATAGTATGGAAGGAGCTACTATTTCCGGGTTGCAGGCGGCTAGGGCTATTCTAAAGGTGGACAAGAAGGTGTTAGCCATGGCTTAGGCCTAACGGGGTTGAGGATGGTCTAACGCCCATTCTACCTGTCCTAGCATTCCCCTCAACATAGCTAATTCCTTGTCAGTGAGTTGTCCACGGTTAATAATCCGCCTCAGTTTCTCCATGGTAATTTTAGCGGTATGGGGTTGAAGGTATCCCACCCTCAGTAGTATCCTCTCCAGGTGTTCATAGTACCCCTCCAGTTGTTCAATGGTGGCCAGATTCCGATTTTCCTGTCGGGGGGGTGCTTGTCTTTTTGCCTGATAGAGTTCATAAGCACAAATACCTACAGCCTGTGCCAAATTGAGGGAAGGGTATTCGGGATTGGCGGGGATACGCACAAAACGCTGGGCATGGCTCAATTCTTCGTTACTCAAGCCCCTACTTTCTGGCCCAAATAGGATAGCCCCACATTTGGCGTCTTCTAAAAGCCATGGCAGGGCTTCTCTTGGGGTTTCTAGGGGGGTAGGTACTTCTCTTTCCCTGGCGGTGGTAGCTATGGCTTTTTGACACCCCTGTAACGCCTCCACTACCGTGTTTACTATTTTTGCATTCATTAGCACTTCAAGCCCATGGACAGCCATCTTCTTGGCTTCCTCGGAGAAGGGGTTACACTTGGGGTTGACTAGCACCAATTCTGTCAAGGCCATGTTGCGCATTACTCGGGCGATGGCGCCTATATTGCTTTCCCCCTCTGGTTCCACTAAAACTATTCTTATGCCCTCTATCTGTGTCATCGGCTATAATTGCCTACATATTCTGTTGTCTAATGGATTCATAGTGCCATGAGAGAAGTCATTACTCCCCAGGTAAGTGCCCGCATCTGCAAACATATGAATGAAGACCATGGGGATGCCCTGATTTTATATGCTCAATATTTTGGCAAATTAGACAATTTTAAAACTGCCAAGATGCTGTCCATTGACAACCAAGCCATGTATTTAAGCATAGATGGAAACGACGAGCAACCCCTCAGAATAGAGTTTGACCACACCTTGGAAGACGCAAAAGACGCCCATCACACCCTCGTTGAAATGTTGAAGGAGGCCAGGAAAAATCTACAAAACGGGGGCGTGGACAGGGATTAATGGGGATAGGGCCTGTCTCTATCCCCCGGCAATAGGCACAGGGCTTGTTTTTGCCAGGTGGGGCTTGTTTTGCCCGGGGGTTGGTGGGGATAGGGATTGTCCTTGTCCCGAAAATTATAAACCCTAGGAACTCAATTCGGCAAGGGTTTCCCTGAGGGCGGCTAGTACAGTGTGAATATCTCTTTCAGAAACAAAGCCTAAATGGCCAATACGGAAGATTTTGCCCTTAAGATGGTCTTGTCCACCGGCTAGGGCGATGTCAAACTTCTTCCTCATGGTAGCACGGATGGTTTCGGCGTCGTGTCTGTCGGGGATGACGGCGGTGATGGCCAAGGCGGCGTCTTCGTCACGGGCAAACAGGGGCAATCCCAAGGCCTTCACTCCCTCACGGGTGAGTTGGGTTAAGCGTTTATGACGGGCAAAGATGTTTTCCAACCCCTCCTCCTTCATCATGGCTAATGCCTCTTTGAGGGCGAAAATCAGGTTTACTGGGGGAGTAAAGGGGGTACTATTCTTGGCATTGGCCTTGCGATAGGCCCCCAAGTCCAGATAGAATTTGGGGAGGGTGGCTTTTTCATAGGCTTTCCACGCCTTTTCACTCACCGCCACGAAACCCAAGCCCGGGGGGATCATGTAACCTTTTTGTGAACCGGATGCCACTACGTCTAAGCCCCACTCGTCTACAGGTACATTTACTGCCCCCAGACTGGTAACGGCATCCACGATAATGAGGGCTTCCCCATGGGCCTTTACGTGTTTGTTGATGGTTTCTAAGTCGTTTAAAACGCCAGTGGAGGTTTCCGAATGGGTGACAATGACGGCTTTAATCTTCTTCTCTTTGTCGGCTTCCAGTTTTTCCCTGAATTCTTCTGGATTTAAGGCCTTACCCCATTCGGCAGTAATTTCCTCCACGTCTAGGCCAAAGGCACGACTTAACTTGGCCCAGCGATCGCCAAATTTGCCATTGTTTCCCACTAATACCTTATCCCCCGGGCTAAGGAAGTTAATGATTCCCGCCTCCATAGCCCCAGTGCCCGAGGCACAGAGGATACAGATTTCATTTTGAGTCTGGTGTAACCATTTTAACCCGGCCATCACCTCCTCTAGGATTTTGCTGAATTCGCCGCTTCTATGGCCTATAGGATGTCTAGCCATAGCCAATAATACTCTTTCGGGCACCGGGGTGGGGCCAGGAATCATTAACATCAACTTGTCTTGCATTGTCTTTTCTGCCTCACAATAGTTTTTATCTAAATAGAGTTTAATGCAGATTTCCCTGCCAGGCGGTGCTTTTTTACTAGCCGGCGATGTATTCTTCAATTACTTCCTTACGTTTCCGTAATCTAGTAAGGGCTTCTCTTTCGATTTGTCTAACTCTTTCTCTAGAAATGTTGAGGATGGAACCTATTTTGGACAGGGTTAGGGGTTTACCGTCATCTAGGCCATAACGGAGTCTAATTACATCCTGTTGTTGCTGGGTTAACTCGGAGATCATATTTCTTAAGTCTACTTGTAAGCAAGCATAATCAGCAAATTCTTCTGGGGATTGTCCCTTGTCTTCCAGTAACTCTCCCAATTCAGTATCGTTGTTATCTCCTACCTTCAAGTCGAGGGAGAGGGGTTGACGGGCTTTTCCTAGGAATTCTTTGACTTGTTCAGGGGTTAATTCTAGGGCTTCAGCCAATTCGGCCAGGGTAGCAGGGCGTCCTTTTTCTTCGGACAGTTTCCGTTGGGTTTGACGGATTTTGTTTAGTTTTTCGGTGATGTGGAGAGGTAGACGGATAGCCCTACTTTTTTCCGCAATTGCCCTAGTTATGGCCTGACGTATCCACCAGTAGGCATAGGTGGAGAAACGATAACCCTTGGTGGGGTCAAATTTTTCTACCCCTCTTTGCATACCAATGGTCCCCTCTTGAATTAAGTCTAACAAATCCAGGTTATTTTTCACATATTTTTTGGCAATAGATACCACCAGCCGGAGGTTGGCTTCTACCATTTTTCTTTTTGCCCTTTCCCCCTTGCTTATTTTTTGTTCTAATTCTTTTTCCGTGATTTTTGCCGCTTGAGCCCATTCGCTTTTAGTCGGCTCTCTTCCCAATTCCTTCTTGAGTTTTTCTCTTTTTTTCTCCAAAGCCACTAACTGTTGAATATCTTTGGCCAGGAGAATTTCCTCCTCTTTGCTCAACAGAGGAATACGTCCTATTTCCTTTAAATACACTCTGATGGTATCAATATTCTTTGTTAGTGCTTGCATATTTTCTCCCCGACAACTACACTCTCTTACAACGACGAGATTGCAGAATTATTTATTATACAAAAAAAACAGTACAACTCGACAGTCTTTTCCTGTTGTTACTCGGTAAAAGTCTAGTTCCGATTAGGCGCCCTGTGTGAAAAGAGTATCCTAGGGCACAATGGCACAGCTCATACTCTATTATGATAGAACACTCTCTTAACTTTTGTGAATTTTTTTTACTGACCTTGCCCTCCTCTCCCTTCCCCCCTTGTAAAGCACTATAGCTATTTAACTATCTAGCGATAACACTTTAATAGGGGCTTCATGTTTCTTTACATTTGTTGTTTTTTGGGAGAAGAGGCATAAAGATAAAACATAGGATTTGACTGACATTGAGAGGAGTGTATGGTAACTGCTAAGACAACTGGGATAATAGACTGGACTGGCCGACTGATTAATAGCCTATTAGCGATAAAGCCAATCCACGACTGGGCAAGGGGCAGGGCAAGGGACATGATTGTCAAGAGGGCTTATAAAATAGGAGTACCCTGGCATGAAAAGCTGAAAGCCCTAAAGGAGAACAATGACTGGGAAAAGGAAATGGCTCAGGTGATGAATGAGGGGGTGAAGTACCCCTCCTATTATCTTACATCATTTCACTCTTATGACAAGGGGAATTTGGAATGGGAGGCAGCTTGGGAGTTGGAGTGTGCCTCTTATAGTGTTCATTCCACTGTGTATAGTAAAACGCCGTCAATAGATGGGGATAGGCTGTTGCGGGGCAATTATGGTCAACAGTTGCAAAAACTGCTAGCCTATAAGCCTCAGAGGATTTTGGACATTGGCTGTGGGGTGGGATTAAGCACCTTTGCCCTAAGTGAGGCCTTTCCTGATAGTGAGATTACGGGATTGGACTTATCTCCCTACTTCTTAGCGGTGGCCAATTATCAGAGTAGACAAAAGGGCAAGAAAATTCGCTGGTTACATGGGGCAGCGGAGGATACTGGTTTGCCAGCAGAATCCTTTGAGTTAGTTTCGGCTTTCTTGCTGTTTCATGAATTGCCCCAGATGGCTGCAATAAATATTATCAGGGAGGCGGCGCGGATTTTGAGACGGGGGGGTTATTTTGCCATGATGGACATGAATCCCCAGTCGGAGGTATATAAGAAGATGCCCCGCTATGTATTTACCCTCCTCAAGAGTACAGAGCCCTATTTGGACGAATATTTTACCCTAGATATAGAATCAGCGCTGAGGGATGCTGGCTTTGAAAAACCGACTATTACTACCATTAGTGTCCGTCACCGGGTGGTGGTAGCGAGGAAACCGTAGGGCAGTGGGAGTTATTCCTTGGGCATGGCGGAGAAGATGGCGTCGGCGTCGAGGGTAATGATGATGTCGCCGTTGTCTTTTAGCCAGTAGCCTCGGAGGAAAGGGGCCAATTCTGGGGTAACTACAGAGGAGGGGGGGGAGTGGATTTGGGCGGGATTACACAATTCAATATCATTAACTTCACTTACCACCAAGCCCAATAAATCTCCTGTGGCTTGGATTCTGGGGTTTTGTTCGCTGGGGTGGATTACAATGGCCTTGTGGAAGGAGGTAACAGAAGCCTGTTGATGCCAGGGGGTGAATCCCAATAGCTGTCCCAAGTCAACCATCCAAATGATTTGCCCCCGCCAGTTATAAATCCCCATTACCCAGGGGGGCAATTCTGGGATGGGTACAATTTGGCCGAGGGGGATTTTTAAGACGGCAGCGATTTCTTTAAGGGAAATCATCAGGTGGGTGTCTGGCAGGAGGAGAAAGCGTAAAAATTGTTGTTCCCTGTAGGTATCTGTCTTCCCGGAAACTGAGCCTTTTGCCTGTGTCATTCCTTTAGGGGGCTTTTTGCCTTACCTTACCTAACCTATTTTAACCATCCCATTGGAGTTATACTTTTGACTTATACTAGCAAAAAAAATGGGGGACTCCACCCTCTCAAATGTCTGAAGTAACGTCACCTGATAATGTTTGGCACAAGGTTTGTAGGTAGCACTGCCTCAAGGTGACAGGCAAACAAAGGGGGGTGGAATCTAGCGGAGGAGTTTTTTGACGGCGTCTTGGAATTCTTCCTTATTCACGGGTTTAGCAATATAGGCATCTGCCCCTTGTTTCATCCCCCAAAACTTGTCCATCTCACTGCCTTTGGTAGAACAGATGATAATAGGGATTTTACTGGTTTCCTCATTGGATTTTAACTCTCTGCACACCTCAAAGCCACTTTTCCCTGGCAATACTACATCAAGTACTATGAGGTCTGGACGACTGGCGTGGATTTTTTCTAGGGCTTCCTCACCGGTTTCGGCGGTGGCGACGGTGACGCCCAATTCTTGGAGATAGCTGCTGAGAATTTTTCTTTCGGTGGCAGAATCCTCGACTACTAGTACACTTCCCATAGTCTTACCTCTATTTTTGTCTGTTGTATGTATGATTTAAATACCACCTATCCCATGACAACACCCATTAGGAAACCGTCTAGGCTTGGGGAGGGTTAACTCCCAACTTTAGGTGTTTACGTATGGTTTCTAAGACCAAATTGGCATCGATGGGCTTGCTTAAAAAGTCGGAAGAGCCCACCATCTTAGCCCTTACTCTATCTACTATACCATCATTGCCGGTCAAGATTACAATAGGGGTATTTTTAAAAAATGTTAATTTGCGTAACTGACTGCAAATCTCATAGCCGTTGGCATTAGGCATGACTAGGTCTAAGAATATGAGGTCTGGCTTTTTAGATAGTAAAATAGCAATAGCCCTAAGAGCGTCGTTGATGCCGATAAAGTTATAACCCGCGCCGGTGATGATTTTTTCCATGGTTTGACAGATAAGTGGGCTGTCGTCAATGCAGGCTATGGTGATTTTCTGGTTTACCGTTTCGGCTTCTGGTTTTGAGATTTTCGGCGGCGGCAAGTCGGGTATTTCTATGAGACGGACAAAACCCCTTTGAACATATGGTAATAGGGAACGGGTTACTGTAACTACATCTTTTTTCATCCGTATTGACAAATCCCTGAGGGTGTGTTGCCCGTCTAGAAGCTGGCAGAGGGTTTGGTATACCTGGGGTTTAGTTTGTTGCTTTAATTCTTGGGGTTGGGCGATGATGGGGGCCATATCTGGGGAGCGATCGGCTATTTTAGCTGCCTGCCAGGCGTGCCATAGTTTCTGGGCTTCGGCGATCAACTGTTCCGCATCCAGCAGTACCAGACGGGTAGGGAAGGGTAAGTCCTTGTCTGGCTTCAGTTGACAACTTACCTGCATTGCCTGGGTCATGTCGAACAAGACCTCTACAATAGTGCTACGAATAAATTTAGAGGCTTGTTCGAGGGTGATTTTGCCCTTATCTACCCAAAAGCATAACAATTCATATTCCCAACAGTCCTCCTCTCCCTGGATTTGTATTTGGTCGAGATCATCTTGTATAGCGGTCATTTGGGGGGGGACATTGGGCAGATAGGCAATCACATTGCGCCGCCATCGCCGCACAGGGTGATTCCCACCTGTGGCGTATACTAGTCTCCCCAGGTACAGATAAAATACCCACTGAACATTTTTTGGCCCTGTAAACAGCAATCTACCCGTAAAACGGGGCTGTTTTAGGTTTTCAAAAAACCCCGTCTGTTTGGCGGCATTGAACTCTCTAAATGGTATTACATTTGAAGATTTTTCTTGATTGGAAGTCATCTACCTCAAGTCCACTCAATTCCTGACGACGGCTGCTGTGGCAACTACAGTGGAATCCCGATTGCCTACTACCATGATAAGAGTAAATTATCCAATCAGGCCAAGTATTATTCTTATTTCTATTCTACAATCTGATTAGGATATTAGATGGGGGTGGGGCTTTATAGGGAGTTTAATTCCTTTTCGTCTACCAGAAAGGTGCAGGGTTTAGCAAGGGCTTTGGCCAAAAGTTGTAGATATTCCTTGTGGCTGACTACATAGGCGCCGAATCTTTCCAGGTGGGGGTTTTGCAGCTGGGCATCGAATAGGACAAAGCCTTGTTTTCTCAAGTGGGCTACTAGTTTTACCATTGCTACCTTTGAAGCATTGGGGACATTATAAAACATAGATTCCCCGATAAATGCCCCCCTGATGACAATACCTAAAATTCCCCCTGCCAGTTGTCCATCTAACCAGGTTTCAAAACTATAAGCCCATCCGGCCTTATTCAATTCCAGGTAGATTTCTATCAATTCTGGGGAAATCCAGGTAGTTGGACGATTGGCACAGCCGAGACATACACCCAGAAAATCGCGGTTAATAGCTACAGAAAACATATTTTTATTGAGGAGGCGACGGAGGGATTTGGGATAACGGAATCTGTCGTCAAGGGGAATAAGGGCACGACGATTGCTAGAATACCAGGCTAGCCGTTGATTTTCGTCTGCCATTAGAAAATTCCCCTGGGCGTATCCCTGGATGATGGCGGCAATGTCAATCATAAACTAGAAGCTGGCTGTGTATAATTAGGGAAAACAGGTAGTATCTAATTTAATCATGTCTGTGCCGATTCCACCTATTATTCTGCCGCCAGTAGAGGATGCTCAAACCGAGAGGATGTGGTTACAAGAAACCCTACGGAGGTGGTTAGACAATGAGTATATCCCAGAAGTGATAAATGAGACTATTGCCAGCAAGGCGGCAGACATTTATATTCGTCACCGCTTGGAAGGAGAGGACGAGTTAGGGGCCATTGTAATTGCTATTATAACCGAGATGAGACTTTTTGACTTTCGTAATAGTTTCTATAGCGAGTTTGCCGTTGCCAATGCGGTGAGTGACATTCTTCTCCGTCGCCTGGGCAAAGATATTTGCTGTGGCTTTCCCCGAGAATCTGAAAATAAAAAAATATAGTCCCCTAGATAATGGGGACCAAATGGAAAAAATCAAAAGGAAACAGAGCAAGAACTAAGATTGCACCATGATACAAGATATGTAAAAATTAGCCCATGGCTTTGGCAAAATTCTCAGCAACGAAGTCCCAGTTGATGAGTTTGGTGATGAAGTCGTTGATGTAGTCGGGACGACGGTTTTGATAATCTAGATAGTAGGCATGTTCCCATACATCCATGGTGAGAAGAGGGATTTGGCCACTAGTCATGGGGTTGTCGGCGTTGGGGGTTTTGGTGACTTTCAGTTTACCATTGTCCAATACAAGCCAAGCCCAACCACTGCCGAATTGAGTGGCACCGGCTGTTTTGAACTCTTCTACAAACTTCTCAAAACTGCCGAAGTCTTCTTTGATTTTATCAGCCAAGGCGCCAGTGGGAGTGCCACCCCCATTGGGTTTCATGCAAAGCCAATAGAAACTGTGATTCCAAGCTTGGGCGGCATTATTAAATATACCAACCTTAGAGGGGTCACCGGCGGTAATTTTGATAACCTCTTCTATGGGTTTGTTGTCTAAATCGGTGCCAGCCACCGCCTGATTGAAGTTGTTGACATAGGCGGCATGGTGTTTGTCGTGGTGGAATTCTAAAGTCCTCCTAGAAATATATGGTTCTAAGGCAGAATAATCGTAAGGGAGAGCGGGTAGTTGATAAGCCATAGGATGTTGTTCGTCTCGGTTACTAGTGACGATCCTAGCGGAAGAGGCACCTAGACACAACGGGATATAATCTAAACTGATAGTAAAAACGAAAAACTAAAGTAATTGTTATCTGTGTTCATAAACCTAGAGGACATAAGCATAATAGAAGCATTGGCAATTCTATCCGCCTCAGCAGCAGGGGGATTAAGAGTGGGGTTACCCCTGTTAATTGTGGTATTAGTACAGCTGGAAAGACGGGATATCCCCCTTTTTCCCTCCTTACACCTTCAGGTGATTGTGGGAATACTGATTAGTTGGTCATTATTTGAGTTAGTGGGCAACAAAAGACTAATGGGCCTTAGGGCAATTCAAATAGTACAATTGCTAGCTAGTCCCATAGTAGGAGGATTTTTGGCGGTAACGGTGGCCCGACTGTTGGCAGTGTCCCTATCGCCGGTGTGGTTATTGGGATTAGTGGGGGGGTTACTGGCCTTAGTATTAAAACTAGTACAGGTAGGTTGGTTTTTCCGTCTAGGTAGAATTCCCTTAGTGGTGATTTTCATTGAGGATTTGCTATCGGCGCTATTGATAATTTTTTCTCTAAAGGCGCCTAAACAGGGAGGCTTGATTGCCTTACTACTACTATGGATTGCCTTACGTAGCTCCACCGAGTGGCGACGGCAACACCTACGGGGAAGGAAAGGGCATAATGCCGACAACCCACTTCCCTAATTGCCACTCAACCCCAAAAGGCAGTGAGACTTCCTCCAGCTACTATTTTATCCTTACGGTATTGGGCCCTACACAGTTGGCATCGGGGGTATCCCCCACATTCACAGTACCATTCACCTCCAAGGATTGACAAAAGGAGATGGCATAACTTCCATTATTGTAGTACACCCCAATAGCGTAATTCCTAACCTGGTCTTTTTCAGGACTGACGGCCTGTGCTTGGTGTTTCACATAGGTATCGTATAACTCAGTAGTTATATTGTAGTATTTAGGATTCATACCCAGGCCCAACTGTTGGGGAGTCTCGGCGAATGCCCCATGTTCCCAGTGGTACGCTTGTTGTCCTCTGGCAATAGCACCTAGATGGTTTTTGGCTTCTGTTTCCCTTGCCCTCCCCACCTGGTAGATGTAGTTTTGCATCCCAATGGCCGTCAAAATGCCTATGATTATTATCGTCACTAGTAGTTCTATCAGAGTGAAGCCTTTTTCCCTACCATTTTTCCACTGGCACAGTCGGAGTAATAGCCAATATTTATTCATTGTCTCTCCCCCTCTGCTGGATTCTTTTAGTGCCAGTTTACCCAAACTTCCCCTTCTTCCTATCTCTTCCCTCCGGTATTTCCGGCATTATTTATTTTTTTTTTATAATACCATTGTCCTCTTACATAAGTGTTCTTACCCCCGCTTTCTTCCCCTTTTTTCCCTCCCTCTTACTGCTTATTTTTATCATCTATTTTTTGGCCAGCACAAGTGTTCTGACAGTCTCTTCACCTGTCACCCACCCCCTCCATCCTATCACAGAAATCCTTTTTTGTCAAGGGGAAATGGGAGATACCGGCAAACTGGCGAAGATATGGGTTTCTATGGTGTTTATTGTCTGGCCAAGATTAGTCTGTTATTAAGATTGGCTTGTGTGGAAGCTATTTTTTTGTTAAGATTTGCCTGTAGCTCCTTGGGAATAGTTACGTCTACACCAACTTGATTGATTTGTTTCCCAGCCAGTCCAGTTTATCTCTTCTCTCTCCTTATTTGCTATGAATTTCGTCTAAAATCAATGCTAGGCTAATCTCCAAGGTTTGATTCATTTTCCTTTTTTTTCCCTTTTTTGTACCAGGAAAACCCCCTTTTTAAACCCCCTTTCTTTCCACATCCCCACAAATACAAGCCGGGTGGCCGTTTCTAATAAGCCTGTGGACATAATTGACAAGAATATATCAAGTCGCCCTTCAGTACAGTCTATTCTTTTGATAGGCTTGGATTCCCAACTCTCTCATTCAGCCTAGCTTCTTCTTTCCCGACAATGGCTGCCTCCACCTTTCCCTTATTTTTATTCCCCTCTCTATTTGCCTAAAAACCCCATCATGCTTTCCTCTCACTGTCTGCTTCCTTTTGTTGCTTGCCCTTTCCTTTCCCTTCCCTATCCCATTCCCCCCTCTATGTTTTCCTCACCTTTTTTCTTTCCCTTTTGTTGCTCATCTTTTTCATCTAAATTCTGGCCAGCTGCAAGCCCTCCAGTATCTCCCCCTGGCCACCTCCATTGTACTGCCACAAAACCCGGTTGTCAAGGCCTACGCTCTTCTGGCCGCCGCTGGGGGGTAATCTTTTAGTTATTGTTGCATAACTTTATCATTAAAAAAATGGACAGCCGCAAACATGACAGTAACTACTCCTGCCGCAACATGCTACCATTCTATCGTAAAAGGCGGCCTTTTGTCAAGGGGAAACGAAAAAAAAAAAGAAGGAAAATTGATTGTCTGATTGGCCATTAGACCATAAACTTGGTTATGAAAGTCATTTAGAAAATTCTTTTATGAAAAGGGTACTAGGTATAATTCTAGGTGGTGGCGCAGGCACAAGGCTTTATCCCTTGACAAAACTGCGGGCAAAACCGGCTGTGCCTCTGGCTGGGAAATACCGTCTTATTGATATTCCTATTAGTAACTGTATAAACTCTGGAGTATTAAAGATATACGTATTAACCCAGTTTAACTCGGCGTCGCTAAACCGTCACATAAGTCGCACTTACAACCTTTCGGGTTTTACCGACGGGTTTGTGGAGGTGTTGGCGGCACAACAAACGAAAGAGAATCCGGATTGGTTTCAGGGCACTGCAGATGCAGTACGACAGTATTTATGGCTGTTCGAGGAATGGGATATAGACGAATATCTTATCCTATCCGGAGACCATCTCTACCGAATGGACTATGGTTTGTTTGTCCAACATCACCGGGAAACTAATGCAGATATTACCATCTCGGTGGTGCCAGTGGAAGAGGAAAAGGCTTCTGCCTTTGGTTTGATGAAAATTGACCACACCGGAAGGATAATTAGTTTTAGCGAGAAACCCCAGGGAGAAGCCTTGAAGCAAATGGCGGTGGATACTACTATTTTGGGGTTGGAGCCAGAAGAAGCCAAGAAAAAGCCTTATATTGCTTCTATGGGGATTTATGTCTTCAAAAAACGGGTGTTGGAAAAGCTGTTGAAGGAAAATCCCCAACACACTGACTTCGGTAAAGAGGTAATCCCGGAAGCGGCTGCCCAAAATTACCGTCTCCAGGCTTATCTTTTTAAGGGTTATTGGGAGGATATTGGAACTATTAAAGCATTTTATGAGGCTAATTTGGCCCTAACTAAGCAACCTCAGCCTCCTTTTAGTTTCTATGACGAAAAAGCACCTATTTACACTCGCTCTCGTTACCTGCCTCCTAGTAAACTGTTAAATGCTACCATCACCGAGTCTATCATCAGTGACGGTTGTATCCTTAAGGAGTGTCGCATTCACCATTCCGTTTTGGGTGTCCGTACTCGCATAGAACACGGTTGTGTTATAGAAGATTCCCTGATAATGGGGGCGGATTATTATGAGTCGGCGGAGGAAAGACAGAAAAGGTTAGAATCGGGAGGCATACCAGTGGGAATTGGGGCTAATTCTACCATTAGAAGGGCGATTATAGACAAAAATGCCCGGATAGGTCAAAATGTTATCATCACTAACAAGGAACGGGTAGAGGAATCTAATCGAGAAGACGAGGGTTTCTATATCCGCAATGGCATCGTGGTGGTTATTAAAAATGCAGTGATTCCGGATAATACTGTAATCTAAAACAGTCCATCTTGTCTTTTCACCCCCTTGTTGGGGGGTTGTTTTGCCGCCATTGTTTCTGGATTTCTTCTATGGTGAAGATACTTTCAAAGGCTAATCCCTTAGACTGGTATAATTGTGCCCCACCCGCCTGACGGTCTACAATAGCTATTATCTTGTTTACCCTATAACCCGCCTCTTGGAGTCTTGTCACTGCCAACATCGCTGAGTTTCCTGTGGTAACCACATCCTCTAGTACAGTGACTACACTGCCTTGTGGTAAAATGGGCCCTTCGATGTAGGATTTAGTCCCATGTCCTTTAGCCTCTTTTCTTACAATTAAAGCGGGAATAGGTCGATTTTCGTAGGCAGAAACGACACTTACTGCTGTTACAATAGGATCAGCACCAAGGGTTAAACCGGCTACTGCTTGGGTGTCAGACGGTAGCATTTCGAAAATTAGTTTCCCTACCAATAATGCCCCCTCCGCCCTCAAGGTTACTTGTTTTCCGTTAAGATAGAAATAGCTTTTTTGCCCAGAAGACAGGATAAATTCTCCCTCCTGGTAGGCGTATTTTACCAGTAAGTCCAATAATTGTTGTCTTAGGGAAACATTGTTATCTTCCATAGGCAAGTCAGTTACAATTTAGGCAGTCTGATTTTAGCAGGGATTTGGTCATGTTATCAAAGTCTTTTGGCAGATTTACCCTCAGCTTGTTGACGGTAGTAGCCACTTTTGGCTTCCATGGCAAGGCTTACTCCTCTCCGGCAGAGGAATTAGTAACTTCCCCCCTGTCCGTTGACGAGTTGATAACTAGATTGTACAATTACCATAGTGGCGATTTCTTTGAACAAAGCAGTATAGAGGGACAGTTAAACAACATTTTCGGCGTTGGCGCTTTTCCCCACTTTCGCTGGTTTCCAGACAAAAACGTAATCAATGACGGCCATCTCCTCTCCCTTGTGATACGTGACTATTTCAGGCAGTTACAGGAAAACGGCCCCACCCTCCGCACCCCTGATTTAGCTAATCCCTTCAACACCTCACTTCTGGAGAATCCCGAGTATTTGCGTTAGGGATTCAATGAGGTCACAGAGGGCCCCATCCTACCCTATACACTACCCTAACATATAGTTTGAATTTTGGCAAGGGGAGAATTAGGGGATGGGGATTAGCAGGGGCTGGGGGCAGTGGGCTTTAAAACAAACTAGTATCTTGGAAGCAAAAGGGAAATATGAATTCCTAGAAAAAGCAGTTAGAAGGGGGTAACTAAAAAGATGCAGAAGCCCATGGATTTTGAGAGGGGAAAAAAGTTATTAGATACTGGTAATTATGAGGAAGCGGTTAGTTTTTTTCAACAGCTGGCAGAGGCAAATGACAATGATAGTTTAATTATCTTTTATTTGGGGCTATCCTACCTGTTGTTGGGAGAGAGGGAAACTGCCAATTCTCTTTGGATGTCTGCTTTGTTTGCCTCTGAGGATTTTGATAAAGACTGTGATATTCTGTTGGCAATTTTAGACGAACAGGGGGTTAAACTGTTAAGCAAAAAGGAGTGGCTATTAGCCTTATCTGTTTACTCCCAGATTGCTGAGTTGATAGCAGAGGAGAAAAATCCCAAACCCGAATGGGGAGTTTATTATTACCATCTAGCCTACAATTACGAGCATTTGGGGGATATGGACAATGCCATCCTATTCTACCAGAAATCTATTGAAGTTAACCCCAATTTAATTGACGCTTATAATAACCTGGGGAATATTTATTTTTCCCTCAACCGGCTGGAGGAAGCGGAGTCAATTTACAGACGCGCCATAGAAATTAATCCTTATCATTCTGGCAGTCGTTTCAATCTTCTGTTAACCCTTAAACATATGGGGAGAAACCAGGAGGCCATTCAGTTGGCAGAGGAGACATCTCAGTTGCTTCCCAATGATTTTACCTGGCAGTTGCAGAAACATTTGTACTTGCCTATTATCTATACCAGCACTGAGGAGATAGGCTATTATAGAAAGCGTTTTACTGAGGGATTAGACTATCTTGTTAACCACCTGAATATTGCTGATGATGATAGTAAGAGAAATGCCCTGCAAGCTATAAGCAATCACACCAATTTTTATCTGGCATATCAGGGTTTCAATGATGTGGATTTACAGAAAAAATATGGAAAACTGGTGACGACAATTACTAGGGCCAACTACCCCAAATGGTTTGAAAAGAAAACTCCGATTTTTAGGGGAAAAGTCAAACTGGGGTTTGTGACGGGGGCGAGTCTGAATAGGGCAAAATGGCTGTTGAAATGGCTAGAGAATATGGATAGAAACGACTTCGTTGTTTACGTTTATACTATAGAGGAAGTAAGTGAAGAGTTGTCTGTGAAATTCAGGGAGGTTGCCGAATACTATCATTGTATCCCCGATGACTTAGAAGCAGTTTGTCAGAAGATTTGTGATGACGAAATAGATATCTTAACCTATGCAGAAATAGGGATGTTACCCCGGACTATAGTAATGGGAAGTATGCGTTTGGCACCAATACAATGTGCCACTATAGGACACCCCCTCACTACCGGCTTAGAGAATATCGACTATTATATATCAAGAAGGTTAATGGAGGGAGAAAATGCCCAATCCCACTACAGTGAAAAATTGATACTCCTCCCCAACATTGGCATGGTGTTGGAAAAGCCAAAGATACCCAGTATAAGGAGGTGTAGAAAGGATTTTAATTTAGGAGAGGATAGGATAGTTTATCTATGCAGTCAAATGCTGTTTAAATACCTGCCACAACACGATTATGTATTCCCTGCCATTGCCTCTCAGGTAGCTAATGCCCAATTTGTCTTTCTTCAAACTTACCCGCATCTTACTAGGATTTTTCAAAACAGACTAGAAAAGGCGTTTTGTGACTATGAATTAAACTGGACTGAATACTGTATATTCTTGCCATTTTTGCCGTCAGAAGACTATTTACAACTCAATCTTTTATGCGATGTATTTCTGGACAGTATAGCATGGTCCGGAGACAATACCACTAGGGAAGCAATTGCCTGTGGCTTACCGGTGGTGACACTGCCGGGGGAGTTTATGCGGAGTCGTCACAGTTATGGCATTTTAAAACAAATAGGGGTTACAGAAACCATTGCCTCTTCTTTACAGGAGTATGTTGAAATAGCAGTTAAACTTGGAAAAGATAAACAGTGGCGTGAGAAGGTAAAACAGAAAATTATTCAAAATCATCATCGTCTTTACAATGACTTAGAGTGTGTTAAAGCCTTGGCACAGTTTTATCGCCAAGTGATTACAATCCCTTTTGATATTCCCTCTGACATGACAACTGACAATTAATGCAGGCTTTCACCCTTGTCAGATGAAGAGTCGGAAGGCAAAAAGAATCGGCATGCAGGTGTAAAAGCCGATGGCCACATAAGAGGGGAAAAATTAAATATGAGGATAAAGGGGATATATTTGACGGGCAAATAACTAGGGACAGTGAAAATTACCCCCGACGTATAATGGCCTATAATAGTAGTACTATTAGATAGGAAAACTGTGAGTAAAACATGAATCAGATGGTGGAAATAAGTCTAGTAGACATTTTAAACAAAATAGAGAACAAAATTGACAAACTCGACCAGAAAATAGAAACACTGGACGACAAAATAGTCTCCATGGAGGAAAGATTCAACCAAAAGCTAGCTAGCCTTGAAGAAAAACTCAACAGCCGGATAACTAATCTGGAAAAGATAGTAACAGAGACAAGAGTGGATGTAGAAAGACTAAAGGCACAAAATGAGCAAATTGTCAAGAGGCTAGATAGCCACGACAAACGGTTTGATGATGTAAACAGACGTTTTGATGATGTAAACAAACGTTTTGATGAGGTAAACAAACGGTTTGAGGAAGTCAATAAACGTTTTGACGAGATAAATAGTCGACTGAATACCCTTACTATTGGCTTTCTGAGTATTGTAGGGGTGTTGGTGACTGGCTTGTTGGGTATTATAGTGAAAATTGCCCTCTTCCCCAATCCCGTCTAACAGTTAATCCCGCAAAGGAGGAAGTGCAACATGAATCAGATGGTAGAAATAAGTCTAGTAGACATTTTAAACAAAATAGAGAACAAAATTGATAAACTCGACCAGAAAATAGAAAGACTGGACGACAAAATAATCTCCATGGAGGAAAGATTCAACCAAAAGCTGGCTAGCCTTGAAGAAAAACTCAATAGCCGGATAACCAGTCTAGAAAAGATAGTAACAGAGACAAGAGTAGATGTAGAGAAACTAAAGGCACAAAACGAACAAATTGTCAAGAGACTAGATAGCCACGATAAACGTTTTGATGAGATAAATAGTCGACTGAATACCCTTACCATTGGCTTTTTGAGCATTGTAGGGGTATTGGTGACTGGCTTGTTGGGTATTATAGTAAAAATTGCCCTCTTCCCTAATCCCGTTT
Organism: Cyanobacteriota bacterium SRBZ.bins.94.201705; assembly: GCA_030549855.1. GTDB lineage: Bacteria > Cyanobacteriota > Cyanobacteriia > Cyanobacteriales > Cyanobacteriaceae > DVEF01. Next base: position 2,957 of record JAUQQP010000034.1, on the reverse strand, counting down.
AGAAAATCAAAGATAGGGTAAGCATGAATAATTGGCAGGAGGAAATAAGGAAGTGTCTAGAAGCCGGCGACTATGCTACCGTGATTGACTACTACGAGAAAAGAATAACAGAAAATCCAGAAGAAGTTGCTAATTACTGGTATTTAGGATTAGCCTATTTGTTAAATGGAAGGGAAGAAGAAGCCACTGCCACCTGGTTGATTCCCTTTGTAGAATTGTTACCAGCTGAAACTGATAGTCTAAACCGGGATTTGCAGGAAATATTACTCCAAGAAGCTAAACGACAGACTGCAAAAAACCATCACCATGCCGAGGGGATTATAAGGGAAAAGATAGCAGAAATTGCCCCCGATAATCTGGAAAACTTGATAAAATTGGCCTTGTGTAATTGCCGTCGTAACCGTTTTGATTTTGAGGTACTAAACCGACTAGCCTCGCTACTGCAGGAAAGACATTATGAGTTTACAGAGGAGGAGAAAGAAGATATTAGCCAACTGTTGGAATTCCTGTTGGAAATACCAAACGAAGCTGTAATTGCCTTCCTCGAGAAGATTATCCCACTTTTGGCTAAAGATGACGAATTTATCCAGATTATATCGGCTAAGATAAACGAAATTGCCGACAGAAATCAACAGTATTTGTGGGGAGGAAAATTATTAGCTACATTCCTGGAAATATTGCCTAACAAACTCCAGAATCTGAGCAGAATTTTTCAGTATTATAGTAGGGCTTGTTGGGATGAGGAGGCTAAAATATATGCTAGCGAATATGAAAAACACAGTAAAACTGTACCAGAAAAGGTTTTGGCTTCCTACCAGCTGCTGATAAACGGCATGAGTAGAGATGACTGGTTTAAGGCAGGCCAGTATGAACAAAAATTAAGGGAATACCTAGAAAAACTAATAACAAATCTTCCCGAAGAAATGGAAGAATACTTGGCTGTGGGATTAATCACCATTCCCCCGGTTTTTTTCTATCTGCGGGATAACCTGAGAGAAAATAGACGCGTAGTAAACGGGGTAGGTGCAATTTTTCAGCAGCAAATCCGTAGAATTTTTCCGTCTCTTATCTCCAGTTTTGGCAACAGGAAAAACCAACAACAGGGAAAAATCAAAATAGGCTATATAGGATGCAGTTTGCGCCGACACCCTGTGGGGTTATTGAGTCGCTGGCTAATAAAATACCACAACCGAGAAGAGTTTTCCATCTACACTTATGGCATTTGTCAACCCCGGGATTATATCACCCAAAAATTTTTCCAAGAAACAGCGGATAAAAGTTATATAACCCCTGGGAGTAATGTAAGGGAAATAGTAAATCAAATCCTAGAAGACGAAATAGACATCCTAGTAGATTTAGACAGTGCCACCAATAATATCACCGCTGCCGTTATAGCACTAAAACCAGCCCCTATCCAAGTCACCTGGTTGGGACTGGACAGTGACGGAATCCCGAGTGTGGACTATTTTATCGCAGATCCCTACGTTTTGCCACCAGAGGCCGAACAATACTATAGGGAGAAAATCTGGCGTCTGTCCCATGTGTATGTAGCCGTGGAAGGGTTTGAAGTAGATGTCCCTACTGTTAGACGAGAAGACTTGGAAATCGAAGAAGAGGCGGTTGTTTATTACCATATCCAAAACCCCTACAAAAGAAACCCCCATACAATCCGCCTACAAATGAAAATACTAAAAGCCGTACCAAACAGCTACCTCCTCGTCAAAGGTATGGCAGGTAAGAATACGGAGAATCTCTTTAAAACCATCGCCACCTCTGAAGGCGTCAACCCCAACAGACTCCGATTCCTCCCCCCAGCCCCCACTGAGGCTATCCACCGTGCTAACCTTAAGATAGCAGATATTGTCCTTGATACCTACCCCTACAACGGTGCTACCACCACCCTGGAAACCCTATGGCAGGAAATACCAATAGTTACAAGAGTAGGGGAACAATTCGCCGCCCGTAACAGTTATAGTTTTATGATGAATGTGGGGGTAAGGGAGGGAATAGCCTTCAGCGACGAGGAATATGTAGAATGGGGGATACTCTTGGGTACAGACTCGGACTTGCGACAGGAGGTAACCTGGAAACTAAAACAGGCTAAACATACATCCCCCCTCTGGAATGCCCTCTCCTTCACCAGGGAAATGGAAAACGCCTACAGAAAAATGTATGAAATGTATCAGAGATGACAGCAAAAATTTTTTTGGTGGGGGTGATAGGTTTTTGGGTAAAGATGGGTAAGCTAGGAGTAACAGAAAAGACGGACTAGCCAGACTAGCCGAAACTCTAATAGGAGGAGAAAAAGTATGAAACCTGAAGTAACCCTTAAATACCTCGCCTATCTGCGTCAGAAAAAACAACAAAACAAGGAAGGTTTCACCCTCATTGAGTTGCTGGTAGTAGTAATCATTATCGGTGTATTGGCGGCTGTAGCCCTGCCCAACCTGTTGGGGCAAGTAGGTAAAGCCAGAGAATCCGAAGGTAAAAACGGTGTCGGCACCATCAACCGCGCCCAACAAGCCTACCACTTCGAGAGACAAACCTTTGCTAACAACACCAACGTCACTTCTCCAGACAACGAACTGGGTGTTGTAATCAAAACAGACTACTACAATAACTGGACTGTACGAGCGAATAGTACCTTTGCCAATGTCACAGCTGCACCCAGACAGGCAACCAAGGATGGTGTAAGGACCTACTCCGGGGCCGTCGCCTTCAGCAATGGTACATACTCCAATATAATATGCCAGTCTAACAAGATAGGCGAAAGCGCAGCGGCGCCGAGCAACACAACCGACTGTCCAGAAGGTTTCACTTCACTGAGGTAATATAGAGTGGGGGTTGAGCTTTTCCTAGTCGGGAGGTGGGGGGAGGCTATCCCCCTGTTGGAAGAAAAGGTGGAAAAGGGGAGGGCCACCAGGGAAGATTGCTATTCCCTGGCTTTGGCCTACTTT
>JAUQQP010000004.1 GCA_030549855.1 Cyanobacteriota bacterium SRBZ.bins.94.201705 | reverse complement strand
TTTTATTTTTTGACTCTTTTCTAAAAAGTCCCACCCCCTACCAGGGGGTATCTTTTTCTCTGTTGCCTATAAAAAATTTTTTTATTTCATCTTGACAAAATACCCCTGTTATGGCTATAACAGGGAGTAATGCTGACAATCTGCTGACAACTTTATAGTTGATTTACTGTTCGGATGGTTAGACGTCTTTAGTTTTAAGGGTGGATAAAAACGGAGAGAGGGGGATTCGAACCCCCGGTGGGGCTTTTGGCCCCACAACTTCTTAGCAGGAAGCCGCTTTCGACCACTCAGCCATCTCTCCTTACTCTCCCAACCAATTATAACTCAAAAATGGTAAAATTGACAAGGGGAAAATGGCCAAGGGGGTGAAATAATGGAAAAGAGGGAGAATGAGCTGTTGGAAAGGGCAATAGAGATTGCGGTGACTGCTCACAGACATCAGAGACAGAAAAACGGACTGCCGTATATTTTACACCCCCTTGCCCTAATGTTGAGGGTAGATTCGGTGAAGGGGAAAATGGTGGCGGTTTTGCACGATGTGGTGGAGGACAGTAGTTGGACGTTGGCGGAATTGGAGAGGGAGGGCTTCCCTAAGGAGGTTTTAGCGGCATTGGACTGTCTTACTCACAGGGAGGGGGAGTCTTATGAGGAGTACATTGACAGGATTAGCCAAAACCCCCTGGCGGTGGAGGTTAAACTGGCTGACTTGGAGGACAACATGGATATTACCAGACTCCCCGCCCCCTTGACAGAAAAGGACTGGCAAAGACTGCAAAAATACCGTTTGGCCTGGGAGAGGTTGAGACAAGCTGAAAAAATCAAAGGTTGACGGTTTCTAGCATCAGTTTAGAGCGTTTTACGTTATCTGGTACCTCGATGGGGTATTTGCCATTAAAACAGGCAGTACAGAAGTTTTCAGGGTTAATACCTGTAGCCCTTAACATGCCCTCCTCTGATAGGTAGGCTAAGGAATCTACCTCTATCTGACGGGCAATTTCCTCCACAGACTTGGTGGCTGCTATGAGATGTTCTTGACTGTCTGTGTCAATACCGTAGAAGCATGGGTGAGTTACGGGGGGAGAAGAAATTTTCATGTGGACTTCAAGGGCGCCAGCTTCCCTGAGGGCGCGGACAATTTTTTTGCTGGTGGTGCCCCGCACGATAGAATCGTCAATGAGGATCACTCGTTTGCCTTCTAAAACATCCCTGAGAGGGTTTAGTTTCATCCTTATACCATGTTCTCGCATGCTTTGGGTGGGTTGGATGAAGGTGCGTCCCACATACCGATTTTTGATCAGTCCTTCCTGATAGGGGATACCTGACTGACGGGAGTAGCCAATGGCGGCGGGGATACCGGAATCCGGCACCCCTATGACGATGTCGGCGCTGGTGTAGGATTCCCTGGCCAACTGTTCCCCCAGACGCAGACGATAGGCATACAGACTGTCCTTTCCCACAATACTGTCCGGGCGGGCGAAATATATCATCTCAAAGATACACAATTTAGGCCGAGAAGGGCTCCATTGTTGGGAGGTCAATCCTTGTTCGGTAATCCACACCAATTCCCCCGGCTTCACCTCTCTAAGGTATTCGGCGCCGATGATGTCGAGGGCACAGGTTTCTGAGGCCAATACGTAGCGGGGGGTATCCTCTTCTGTTTTTAGGATGCCTATTACCAAAGGACGAATCCCATAGGTATCTCTTGCGCCAATAAGGCCATGGGGGGTACCAATCACCAGACTATATGCCCCTTGACACCATTGGAAGGCGGCGATGGCGGCGCTAACCCAGTCTTTACCATTGTCTACCTCTTGTCCCATCATAATGGCAATCATTTCCGAGTCGGTGGTTGTTTGGAATTGACAATTGCGCCTGTCTAATTCCGCCCTTAGTTCTAGGGTATTGACAAGATTGCCATTATGTGCTAGGGCTAACTTGCCGAGACGAGTTTGTACTACTGCCGGTTGGGCATTGACCTTTACACTGGCTCCGGTGGTAGAATAACGGGTATGGCCTACTGCTATGTGACCTTGCAAACCAGCTATAATAGGCTCGGTGAAGACTTGGGAGACAAGTCCCATGTCTTTGTGGCAATAGCAGTTACCTTCTTGGTCAAAGGTAGCAATTCCTGCGGATTCTTGGCCTCTATGTTGTAGGGCGTATAGGCCGAAATAGGTGAGTTTAGCCACTGGCTGGCCTGGGGCGTAGATGCCAAAAATGCCGCATGCCTCCTTGGGTTTATCCGCCTGGGGGATATGTGCTTGTGGTAAGCGGTTTTGACTTTCCCTCATATTCCTTTCACTTACGCTTTTTTTTTGCCTACGTCTTTTTGCGGCTGCCCTCGACAAGAGTGCTCGACTTGCTATACACGGTATATGTTAACAGAATTTTTCCCCTATTTGTATTTTTTTTTTACCCTTTCTTAAAAAACAAATTACATTTGGTGGAGCCTTGAAATTGTTCTATTGCAACAGAGTTTTCCGGGCGAGGGCAAATCTTTCCAAGTGGGCCAAATCTGTGCGGATTTCTACGTCTGTGTATTGGCCTTTTTGTGTAATAATCTCTTTTACCATCTTTCCCTGGCCTGTCATTATTTCCAAGATTAAAATCCCGTTATCTTGTAAAAACTCCGGGGAGGATTCTACTATTTCTCTTATAGCCTGTAAGCCGTCTTCGCCTCCATCTAATGCTAACCTTGGTTCATAATTGGCTATTTCTGGTTGAAGGGAGGCTATGAAGCTGGTGGGGATATAGGGGGGATTAGAGAGAATGCCACTGAAGCTATTTTTTTGTGTTATTATGGGCTCGAACCAGGAGCCTTGGTAAAATTTAATCCTATCAGACAATCCAAGTCTGTGGGCATTTTGTCTAGCTATATTTAATGCTTTTTCGCTTTTGTCCACTGCGATGATTTCCCCTTGGGGAAACACCTGAGCAAGTGCTATAGCAATGGCGCCACTGCCGGTGCCTAAATCCAGCCATTTTCCTTGCCGTAGGTGGGGATATTGTTCAGTTTTTTCTAGGGCCAAATCGATGATTAATTCTGTTTCTGGGCGAGGTATAAGCACATCAGGAGTGACTATTAGGGTAAAATTCCGCCAATGACATTCCCCGATGATATACTGAATTGGGCGTCTTTCTGTAATTCTCTCTTCCCAAGAATCCTTGAGATTGTTCCAGGGTATTTTGCTTTTTATATAGTCCTTTTGCTGATAATTTTGTAGTTTCAAATCGAGGGGAGAAAGTTCGGTAAAATGGGTGACCAGTAGTTCCAATTCAAGGGGGGAAATATTGTGGTGTTTGGCCAGATTTTGGGCGTGGGAATACCAGGAAGAAAAGTCGCTAGCGGGGATAAAAAAGTCCATGGCTGCGGGAGGAAATACGAAAGACAACCCATCCCCCCCATGGGAGGGGATAGCAAGGGGTACTAGCAATGGAAAAGACTACTCGATTTCGATGGTAGTTGGTTTGTCACCATTGTTGCTACCGGAGCTGGAGCCATTAGAGGGGGATTTACTTACGGGTTGACGGTAGGTAGCATAGAGACGATCACGCCATTCAAAGAAGGGTTGATAGGCGGGATTGTCAGCAATGCCGGGGATACCCTTGCCCTCTAGTTCGATGTTGAGGTCATAGTAACGGACAGGGGGGAATTTGATGATAGTGGAAAGGGCGGCAACAGTCAAGTCGGCGAGGGTGGGCTGGTCGCCGGTAAGATAGGGTTGTGATTGAAGGATGAGGGTTAAAGCCTCTAAGACTCGTTTTAATTCCTTCTCGGCTTCTTTGAAAATGTCAACCCCAAAACCTACACCAGTGCCAATGATTCTAAGGATGTCTGGCGGGAAGGCGGTAATGACATTTTTGAGGATGTCGGGGGTATCCTTGGGCAGGAAGGATTTACGAAATTCGGGATAGTAATTGAGGGCACCAATAAAAGCCTTACGCCCTTTGATGCCAAGGGATTCATCTGCCCAGTCTTCCAGCAACAGACATTTGCCCTTGGCGACGGGATCTTCGGGAATTAGAGGCTTTTCGGGGTATTTACGGTCTAAATAGAAGGCGATGGCGGTGGAGTCGGCTATAACAGTGTCGCCATCTTTTAACACCGGTACTTGTCGTTGTCCTGAAATCCTAAATACTTCCAGTTGACCGATACCGGGGGTAACCTCAATCTTCTTGTATTCTAACCCCTTGTAGTCCAGGATAAGTCTAACCTTTTCGGAGTACTGGGACAGTTCAAATTGATACAGTTCTAACATGATGGGATAAGTCCTGTTGCAAAACTTAACACTTATACTTTAACAGGGGAAGAGGAAAATCAGGTAAGAAGAAGGGCAAAGAGGCCACAGAGGGCAATACCGTCGAATACGCCAGCCCCGCCGATACTGAGGACACCGGGAGTCATACGTTCGATTTCGGGCAGGTGTAACAGATCAGCACCGATAAGGGTGCCCAAGACACCTCCGGCAAAGGCAATGGGGGGTGCCCCTTCGCCACCGGTTAACAGGAGGGACACCATAGCGGCGGTAAGGGGCGCTACCAGTGCATTCATTTGTATCCCTATTCCAGGGACAATTTGGGCGGAATAGTAACTGACGAAGGTGACAATGGCGGTGGTAACGAGGATAAATAGGGGGTTGGCACGGGTAAACTGGTAGAGGGCCAGGAGGGTGGGGATGAGGCCGCCCCCCACGTTGAGGGCGACGATGGTTTTTTGTTCAATCCGCCTGAGGGGGATGCCCCAAAACCGGGCTAGCCACAGGTCAACAAAATCGGGTATTAGGGCTATCTGGGACACTCTTTCGTAGAGGGGTATATTGATAGTGCTACCCAAAATTACAGCCATAAAAAGAAAAAAGGCCACCGCGGGGGAAAAGCCTAGTTTGGCCACTGCTATTTCCACTACATCAAGGGCAATGGCCATCCAGAAGAAGGGCAATAGGAGGATTAGAAGTAGGAATAGTAAGACGGTGACGGGGAGATAGATCATGTTCTTCTTGGCTTATGGGTCTAGAAAATGATAGCACTGGCGGGGGGACTCAGAGGCTGATGTTGACTATGTTTTGACGGGGGTCAAAAGTTTGGTATTGCCGTAGTTTCTCGTAGTATTCCCTTTCTAGGGAAGAGAGGTTTTTGGGGGTGACGATTTTCACTCTAACCAGCAAGTCGGTGCGTTCCCCCTTAGGGGTGCGCCACCCTTTGCCACGGAGACGCAACAGTTGTCCGGAGTCTACGCCGGCTGGGATAGTCATCTTCACCTTGCCGTCGGGGGTGGGGACATCGATGGTGGCACCTAGGACGGCCTCTACTGGGGTGATAGGAATTTCACAGGTGAGGTTATCCCCGTCGAATTTGAAGAAGGGGTGAGGCTGTAATTCGATGGTGAGGTATAAATCCCCCCTTTCGCCAGTGAAGGGATTGAGTCGTCCTTTACCTTTTAGACGGATACGACTGCCCGGTTTGGCGCCGGGTGGAATCCTGACGGTGACGGTTTCTGACCCTATTTGTAAACGTTTTTGAGTGCCCCAGAAGGCCTCGGAAAAGGTAAGGGAGATGCTAGCCTCTGCTTCTTGTTGGGGGGTAGTTTCAGTAAAGGCAGAGAATGGGTCACCGCCGCCGAATTCTACATATTCCCGGAAGCCCCCTGGGCCAGTGGTACGATAGGTGTAGACTCGTCTTCCCCTACCGCCGGCAAAACGGCCTAGTAACTCGTTGATAAAGTCGTCAAAACTGGTATAGGCACTGAAGTCGAAGTCGAAGTTGCCAAAGCCTACACCCTGGCCTCTTTCTGCCTGTTGCCAATACTGGCCAAACTGGTCATATTTGCGACGTTTTTCTGGGTCAGACAGTACCTCGTGGGCTTCGTTGATTTCCTTGAATTTTCTTTCTGCCTCCTTATCCCCCGGATTAAGGTCAGGATGGTATTTCCGGGCTAGCCGACGGTAGGCCTTTTTTATTTCCTCCGTGGTGGCGTTTTTGCTTACACCTAGGATTTCATAGTAGTCTTTGAAACCAGTACCCATGCCCATGGTTACTACCTCCAATTGCCAAGTAATCCCCTGGGGGGAAAAGGCCTCTAGCTATATGGTTGCCCCTTTCCCCAGGGATTGACAAGTACGTCTTTCACCCCCAAAGTTGGGACTGACTATGACTTGCGTTTAGAATAGGTCCCATTCTCATCCCTTTCAAAGAGGCTTTTTATCCTTTCCCAGGCCTTAAATAAAGCCTTGGTGATGTCGTTAGACTGTTGGAGCGACTGGTTGTACGTCTGGAGGAATTCGGTTTGGGCCTCCTCAGACAAATCTGCCCTCATTTCCGGGGAAATCTGTTCCTTGCTAGTGAGTGTTCCCTCTGGTTGACGAGGGATTTGCATGTCAGTGACGGCCACTTCCTCGCCACCGGCAGCTTGTAGTAACAGGAAGATTTCACCATATTTCTCCGCCGGCACCTCTACCACCAGGAGGAATTCCCCGGCTTGAACACGAGTTTGATAAATGGCCGCCTTATCTTGAGGCATGCCCAGGGAGATGAGGGCTGAACCTAGTCCAGCACCCAAAGCCCCATACAAAGCGCCACTGGTGGCCCCCAACAGGGCCGCTGCTAGTGGCCCCGCCGCTACTACCGCACCAATGAAGGGGATGAACAACACCCCTACCCCTGTTAACAGACTTAAAAGGGAGCCAAAGAGGGAGCCATAGATAGCGCCACTGGTGAGGCCATCCAGGATGACATCCTTCTTGGTTAAAAAGCCGGTGATACGGGATTGGGATTGAAAATTACGACCGATGATAGAGATATTCTCCTTGGGCACCCCCCGATTTATGAGACGTCTGATGGCCTCTTCTAATTTTTTCTCCTCCTTAAAGGTGGCAGAGACGCATTTTTCCGGTGGCTTAGCGTATTCAGATGTCATTTATTATTACTCCTTTAGCAGTAAGTGAAGAGAGATAAATAGAGGTGGAAATAGGGGGGAGTTTTTTATCCTCTCTCCTACCACCTCTGGGGATTATTCAAACAGGGGAATATTGTTTTTTAGGGATTACACAACGTTAATTTTGACTACTTTGTGTTTTTCTTCTTCCGCTTTGGGAAGAGTCAATTTGAGGATACCATTCTTGTATTCGGCTTGAACCTTATCGGTTTGAATACGAGCGGAGAGAGGAATTACCCTTTGGAATTTCCCATAGCGGAATTCGGTGCGAGTTACGCCCTTGTCTTCACTTCTGGTTTCGGATTTTCTTTCGCCACTGATGCTTACGGAGTCGGCAGATACTTCTACATTCAAGTCTTTGGGGTCAATTCCGGGAATTTCCAATTTCAGGTGGAAAGCATCCCCTGTTTCCTCCAATTCTGCCGGAGGAATGAAGGACATTCTGTCCACTGGTTCCCTTAAAGAGGGCATTAATTCATCAAATAAACGGTTCATTTCTCTTTGGATCATTTCAATTTCCCGGAAGGGTTCCCAACGGACTAATGCCATATCGTTACCTCCTCTTCTTAATCTTTTTTTCATCTTTTTAAAAAGAACCAAACTTGTAGGGTTCAGGTAACTGGAGAAAGCCCTAACTTTTAGCAGGCTCTCTGTTACCTGACACCTTCATTGTATAATCATTTCTGAAAGAGTGAAGTTCGGTCTTCGAGAAATTTAAAGTTCGTATATCCGTATTTTTTCTAATTCCTTTTTGCCAGAATTGTGGGAGGGAAGTGACCTCAAGGGCGGAAATTAAAAAATATGAAGAAAAGCAGCTAGTGGGAAGGAGGATGATATAATAGAGGAAAAAAAAATAGTAAGGGAGTGAATGACTGAAGGGAGATTGGAATTAGAAAGACGTCCAAAAGTAGATAGCAAGGAGTTGGCTTGGGCTATTGCGGCGGCGGGGGAAGAGCGCAAGGCAGAAGATATTGTACTGTTGAATGTGGAAAAACTGTCCTATGTGACGGACTATTTCGTTATAATGACAGGTTTTTCCCAACCGCAGTTAAAGGCAATATCTAACTCCATTGAGACAAAAATAGAAGAAAAATTCCAGCTGACACCACTGCGAATTGAGGGAAAAAATGAGGGCAGCTGGATTCTCCATGACTATGGGGATGTGATTGTCCATATTTTCCTGCCGGAAGTAAGAAGATACTACAACCTGGAAGCCTTTTGGGGAGGGGCAGAAAAAATAGTCTATACTTCCCAGGTGCCATTAACTTGAAGATGGTTGTAAAGATGGGGGATTTATGAGTGAACAACCCACCAGGAGTTGTCCGGTGCCCCAGGAACAATTGCCTATCAACGAATACCAGGAGTTGAAGCAGTCTTGGTTTTTCAGTTGGGTAACCCTGCCGTGGGGGCCATTTATCAGGAAGCTGTTATGGGTATGGGGGGGAAGTCTATTAATTTGTGCCCCCATTGCCGCCGCCAGTTTTCCCCCCTCCCGCCAAACCCTGAGTTTTCTGGTGGCAACTAGCCTGGGGGGTTGTCTGTTTGTGGCCTTTGTGTTGATTCGTCTATACTTGGGATGGCGTTATGTGGGAGAGCGCCTGGTAAAAACTAAAATAGTCTACGAGGAGTCTAGCTGGTATGACGGGCAGGTGTGGGAAAAACCTGTAGAGTTGCACTACCGGGATAAACTGATATTCCAACACCAGGTGTTGCCCTTGCTGAAAAAACTGGAAAAGACCGGATGGGCCCTTCTCTCATTCATGGTTTTACTGGTGGTGACTCTTTTTGTATCAAGAAGCCTACAGTAAGACTACAGACATGGCAAAAGGAAAAAAATTGAGATAGTATGTTATTACTCCTGGGCACCAACTGGTAGAAGGGGGAGTCTGGAAAACGGGTGGTGTCAGGAAAAGTGGATTATCATAAAGAGGCGTCAGCATAGCCATGGCAACGAGTACAATGACTCACAATCCGGAAAAGGAGAAGGCCTTGAATTTAGTCCTCAGTCAAATAGAGAGGAACTTTGGCAAGGGCTCCATTATGCGTTTAGGGGATGCTACAAAGATGAAGGTAGAAACTATCCCCAGTGGCGCCCTAACCCTGGATTTGGCTATGGGTGGCGGTTATCCTAAGGGGAGAATTATTGAAATATATGGCCCAGAAAGTTCAGGGAAAACCACCCTTGCCCTCCATGCCATCGCCGAAGTGCAAAAAGCTGGGGGGATTGCTGCCTTCGTGGATGCGGAACATGCGTTGGATCCTGCCTATGCTGCCGCTTTGGGGGTGGATGTAGATAACTTGCTAGTAGCACAACCAGATCACGGAGAAGCCGCCCTGGAAATTGTAGACCAGTTAGTTCGTAGTGCTGCTGTAGATATAGTAGTAGTAGATTCAGTGGCGGCGTTGGTGCCTCGGGCAGAAATTGAGGGGGAAATGAGTGACAATCAGGTGGGGTTGCAAGCCCGTTTGATGAGTAAGGCGTTGCGGAAAATTGCAGGCAACATAGGTAAATCCGGGGCAACGGTTATCTTTCTCAACCAATTGCGTCAAAAGATTGGTGTCAGCTATGGCAACCCGGAAGTTACTACAGGGGGTACTGCTTTAAAATTCTACGCCTCGGTAAGACTGGATATTCGTCGTGTTCAAACCCTTAAAAGAGGCACTGACGGGGAATACGGCATAAGGGCTAAGGTAAAGGTGGCTAAAAATAAGGTAGCCCCTCCTTTCCGGGTAGCAGAATTTGATATTATCTTTGGCTCAGGCATCTCTAAGGTGGGTTGTCTTTTGGATTTGGCAGAAAAAACTGGCATAATCACCCGCAAGGGCACATGGTATAGCTATGAGGGGGAAAACATTGCCCAAGGCAGGGATAATGCTGTCAAATATCTAGAAGACAATCCTGACATTGCTGAGGCTATTGAAAAAAAGGTCAAGGCTGAGTTGGAAATCAAAAACGTCAGTCTCACCAGCACCACTCCCACCGAGGATGAAATAGAAATGGCTGATGGCCTCTTCCCCCTGGAGGAATAAACCAATACCATAAGTCACAAAGTGCCTGCATATCTTTTTTCCTGCCCTCCCTTGGGGCAATTCTTCTCTTCTCCCCAGTACAGCCTTATCTTCCGTTTTATGGCAATATACTCTATGTTCTGGAGAGCTAAAACTACCCGATACCGTTGATATTTATTTGCAAATAAAAGAAGGGCAGATCAACCCCCGGGAGTCTCCTCACCCCCCTCCCATGTAGCCATTGTAACACGAAGGCGCCCCCAGAGGAGAAAAAATTAAGAAATGTAAAAAGGAATATGAATCTAATCCAGGGAAAAAGACAAGCCTCCTCCCCACCACCCGCTAACCCCCTATTAAAGGAAGGATTGTACTAAGTCTACATCCTTGGGACTACCAAGAATAACAGGAGTGCGCTGGTGTAGAGTTTTTGGTACTATGTCTAGAATGTTGTCTCGGCCATTGGTGGCTTTACCCCCAGCTTGTTCAATAATAAAGGCAAGGGGAGCAACTTCGTACAAAAGTCGGAGTTTGCCTTCTGGTTTGTCTGTGCTTCCAGGATACAAAAAGACACCCCCCTGAGTGAGAATGCGATGGACATCTGCTACTAAAGCACCACTGTAACGCCCTGTATAACCTTCATGACGGTGGACGTAACGGATATAATTGCGGTAGCCTTCATCCCAATGCCAAAAATTGCCTTCATTAACACTATACACGGAACCGTGTTCGGGAATGCGGATGTTCTCCTCTGCTAGAATAAACTCCCCTAGGCTAGGATCTAAAAAGAAGGAGTGTACCCCTTTACCCATGGTATATACTAACACGGTGGCTGGACCATAAAGGATGTAACCAGCAGCAACCTGTTTCCTCCCATCCTGTAACAAGTCTTCCGCCTTGCCGTCTAAGTCTTCCCCTTCTTGTTGTCTGATGGAAAAAATTGAGCCTACATTGAGATTTATATCTACATTGGAAGAACCGTCAATGGGGTCATATAATAAGGTATAACGGCCAATGGGACAGTTTTCGGGGATATAAAACGGTTTTTCCATCTCCTCCGAGGCTAGTCGGCAAACAAGTCCACTATGCTTGAAAACAGATATAAATACCTCATTGGCATAGACGTCCATTTTCTTCACCGACTCCCCCTGGATGTTACTCTCCCCAGTAAACCCTAAAACATTGTCCATTAAACCGGCGCGACTGAGACGACGGGCAATTAATTTGCCGGCTAAGCCTATCCTGGCCATTATAGCACTTAGGTCCTGGGCTTCTCCCGAATAATTGTTCAGTTGTTGGAGAATATGACGGGAGAGAGTGGTACAATCTCTGTCCAGGGAGTATTTGGGAATTACAACAGTATCCATGGGGCTTTTGTGTTTGTAACTACTTTTTCATTTTAACTGGCATCCTGGCAGAATCGTTTTTTTGTCAGTTAATCTTTTTAACCAGGGGTATAATTATTCTTAGCCGTGATTTTGGATTTTATTCCTACTCAATGGATTCTATTTTTGAGCCGGAAATCATCAACACTGCCAAAATTCTCAAATTTGACCGGATTCTTGGTCTAAAATTCAAGTATACCAACTTCTGCTTTCACTCCCCCGAGGAGGTAAGAAATTCCACCGGAGTAGAGGTTTTTTTTCACTGCAGCTTAGCCGAAGATTTTGTGAATTTTGAGGTACCATTTTCTTACCATTTATCCGAATCTTTTTTAACTTTCTACGGGTGGCAAAATGCTCCTGAAGTTGTAAAAATTAGCAGTAAGAAGGAGTTGGAGAAAATAAAAGGGGAAAAGGAGAGGGAATTAGAGGAAGTTTTCGACTATAATTGGCTAAATTCCCTCTTGATTTGTCCTATTTTTAACCAGAGAAATTATGAACATTCCAAGCCAATCACTCTGGGTTTACTGGTGGTAGAAAATAAACAAAATAGACGTTGGCAAGCGGCGGAAACGGAAACGGTTAAGTGGATGGCAAAACAAATTGCTACTGCCATGATTAATCAACAGGCTTTGGCTAAGGTTCAGTCCCTAGTACAAGAAAGAACATCTCAACTACAGGTAAGTTTGGAAGTCCAGGCGAAATTAGGACAAAAACTGCGAAAATATGTGGAAGAATTAAGAAAGGCTAATCAGGTAAAAGATCAATTTATTGCCAGTCTGAGTGATGCTTTAAAGACGCCATTGGCTAATATGAAAATGGGCATTAAAATGCTAAAACTGATAAATAAAGACGAGAGGGTTGCTAACTATTTAGAAATTTTGGCCAAGGAGTGTGACAAAGAAATTGCCTTGGTGGAGAATCTACTTAGTCTTCAAAACTTGCAGGAGAATAAACTGACGATTGCCGCCCAAAAAATTTCCCTGGATACGGTTTTAGGCAACTTAGCTAAATTCTTCAGTCAACCATTACAAGAAAAGCAGATTGAATTGGTGCAAATTCTAAAGCAAAAATATATATATAGTGATTTGAATAGTCTGGAATCAATTCTAAAAGAGTTAGTCCAAAATGCGATCAAATTCTCGGTAAGTGGGACAAAGATAGTATTAGAAATTTTCCCGGAGGAATTATCAACTGTCATTAGGATAACTAACTGTGGGAGTGAAATATCTCAAGAGGAACAGAAGCGGCTATTTAAGCCTTTTTATCAGGGGGAGAAGGTGGCAAATGTGACTAACAGTGGCACAGGATTGGGGCTGGCACTAGTGAAGTTATTGGTGGATAATTTAAATGGTACTATTACAGTTGCCAGTGTGCCAAAGGAAGGCAGCAGTTGCTATCAAAACACTTTTACCATTATTCTTCCCAATTCTTCAGGAAAGGAATGAGGATATTTAGGCAGAGGAATTCTCGAGGCAGGGGATATTCTTTATACAGACGGCAGTGGGAAGTTACCAAAGCACTTTTGCAGTTTATCTGGTTGTTGTTATGGGATTTTATAAGGGGGAAAAAGGGGAAATCACAGAGGAGGATAAGGGCAAGATGGTTAGTGGCAAAACTGGTGGAGTTAGGGCCAACTTTTATCAAAATAGGACAGGTTTTATCTAATAGGCCGGATTTAATTCCCTTGGAGTATGTGGAGGAATTGGCCAGACTACAGGACAGGGTACCTCCATTTTTATCCGAAGAGGCTATAAGAATTATTGAGGAGGAATTAGGGGGAAAAATAGAGGAAATTTTTGAATTTTTTGAAAGGGTACCCTTAGCGGCGGCAAGTTTAGGACAGGTGCATCGTGCCAGGCTAAAAAATGGGGAGTATGTGGTGGTAAAAGTACAAAGAAGAGACTTAGATAAGTTGTTTGATGTGGATTTTAAGGCTATAGAAAACCTTATCTGGATTGCTAACCTGATTATTCCGGATTTTAGGAAGTACGAAATAGACCTAGTGGCCCAGGAATTTTTCGAGATTCTGCGGCGGGAGATAGACTACATAAAAGAGGGGGAAAATGCGGAGAGATTTAGATACAATTTTAGGGATAATCCCAGAGTAGTTGTCCCAAAAGTCTACTGGGAATATACAACAAAAAGAGTGATAACCATGGAGTATTTGCCGGGGATAAAAATAGATGACAGGGAGGCGTTGATAGAGAAAAATATACCAATAAAACCGCTGATAGAGTTGGGAGTTTGCACTTACTTAAAACAACTGTTGGAAGATGGTTTTTTTCAGTCAGATCCCCATCCAGGTAACATGGCTGTAAGAGAAGATGGTGCGATTATTTTTTATGATTTTGGGGCGATGGCGGAGGTAAATGTGTTAGCAAAGGAACAGATGGTACAAACATTTTTTGCCATTTTACAAAAAGACACAGACAGGGTGTTAGAGGCTTTAATGCAGATGGGTTTAATCAAGCCGACGGGGGATATGACACCGGTGAGGCGACTGATTAGCTTTCTGTTGAATAGATTTTTGGACAAGCCGTTGGATGTAAATGCCTTTAGGGAGATTGGTGCGGAGATATATCAGATGTTTGAAAAACAACCCTTTCGTCTGCCGCCGCAATTGACATTTGTAATCAAAGCGTTGACAACTTTGGATGGCATTGCCCGGAGTTTGGATCCCAATTATAGCTTACTGGCGGCCAGTCAACCGTTTGTGAAGAGTTTAACTCGCTCTAACAGTGGTGGGAATATTATACTGGTATTGGCGAGGGAGGGGAAGAGGCTGTTAAGGGAACAATTGCAAAAACCTCCTCGTTGGGAGAGAGCGTTTAATGAATTCCAGAAGCGTTTAGAGGAGGGGGAGTTGCAAATCCGGTGTCGCTCATTGGAGGAGGAAAGAATTGCAAAGAGTATATACTTAGCGGTGAAGAGTCTAATCTATGCTTGTTTAACGGGATTTTCTTTCCTCAACGGGATTTTACTGGCCAACACAAACCAGAGTGGGAGTTGGGTTTTTTTTTGCCTGGGGGGGTTGTTTACCCTTTTGTTGCTCAACTGTCTAGTAAAGATGAGCATAACAGAAAGATTTTTTCAATAGCTAGGGGAAAAAAAAAGGGCCGTAGGGGGGAGGCCTGTCTTTCTCAGAGGGGTTTATTTTCTGAACATTTGAAGCATACGCTGGGTAACTAGGAAACCACCAGAGATGTTAATAGTACCCACGAAGACGGCGATGGCGCCGAGGATGGTGGTAGGGGAGAGGGATTGTTGGGACAGTTGTAGCATACCGCCGATGATAATAATACCACTGATAGCGTTGGTGACACTCATGAGGGGGGTATGGAGTGCGGGGGTAACATTCCAAATTACTTGCCAACCGAGGAAGATAGAGAGGACGAAGATGGTAAGATGGGACATGAAGGATTCTGGGGCGGTTAAACCGACGGCCAGGAGGGCCAAACCGGCTAAAATCATCCAGAAGACGGTGTTGTTGCCTTTTTTCTGTGGGGTGGTGGGATGTATGGGGGTTTCTTTTGTCTTTGACTGCTGGGTGGGGGTTTGTTGAGGGATTTTTGGTGGGGGGAAGGTAATTTCCCCCTGATGGACTACCAAGGCGCCGCGGATTACCTCGTCTTCCATGTCGATGTGGAAGTTATCGTTACCCCCCATGTCTTTTAAGAGGTGCCAGAGGTTTGTGCCGTATAGCTGACTTGCCTGACTTGCCATGCGGCTGGGCAAATCGGTGAGGCCTATAATAGTCACACCATGGTACTGATATATTTCGCCCGGTTTTGTAACCTCGCAGTTACCGCCTTGTTCAGCGGCCAAGTCGACAATTACTGAGCCGGGGCGCATACTACGCACCATTTCTTCGGTAATAAGTCGGGGGGCGGGTTTACCGGGGATGAGGGCGGTGGTGATGATTATATCAACTTCTTTGGCTTGTTGGGCGAAGAGGGCCATTTCTGCCCGTAGGAATTCTTCACTCATAGGTTTAGCATAACCGCCTTCACCGCTGCCGTCTTCTGGGAAGTCCAATTCCAGAAATTCTGCGCCCAGACTTTCTACTTCTTCTTTTACCACCTTTCTGGTATCAAAAGCCCTTACAATAGCGCCCAAGCCTTTAGCGGTGGCGATAGCTGCCAAACCAGCGACACCTGCCCCAATTACCAACACTTTAGCGGGGGGGATTTTGCCGGCGGCGGTGATTTGGCCAGTGAAGAATCTGCCGAAGTGGTTAGCCGCCTCGATAACTGCGCGATACCCGGCGATATTAGCCATGCTGGAGAGGGCATCCATTTTTTGTGCCCTACTGATGCGGGGGATGGTATCCATGGCTAATACGGTGACTTGTTTTTCCTTCAGCTGTTGTAGTAATTCTGGGTGTTGGGAGGGGTAGATGAAGCCGATGAGGGTTTTGCCGGGGGTTAATAGGTTTACCTCTTCTGGTTGTGGCGGGCGCACTTTTAGGATTATATCTGCTTCTTGCCACAGTTGTTCTCTACTTTTGACAATTTTACATCCTACCTCTTCGTAGAGACGGTCATCGAAGTCGGCATTTTCTCCGGCTTTTGTTTCCACCAAGACAGTAAAGCCCAGTTTTTGTAGTTTACTTGCGGTATCTGGGGTAGCGGCTACCCTTCGCTCATTGGGGTATATTTCTTTAGGGATGCCTATTTTGAGGGATTTGCTGACAGTTTTTGTTTCTGTTTTTTCCGTTACAGTGGCAGTCATTTTTCCCTAACAGTCCTTAGCTATTTTTTTTATTCTATTGTGCATAATAAGATTGCTGTTGCTTGTAGTTGCTGGATTTAAACTTCTCTTAGTATTTGCCCCTGCTTTTTTTTACATTTCTTAAACACTGAGGGTTTTACTGGCAAATAGATGGTGTTTTTTGATACCAATTAGGGGAGGAAAATAGCCAAGAATTTATAATCGTAGCCAAAAGAGGGTGAAAAGGGTATGTTACCGGTATTTGTGTATGGCACCTTAAAGCCGGGTGGGGTGTATTATAGAGTGTACTGTGAGGGGAGGACTACGGCTGAACACAAATCCTGGACAAGGGGGAAATTGTATCATTTGCCCTTTGGTTATCCGGCGATGACAAGGGAGGAGGGGGAGGAGGGGAGGGTGTATGGTTATTTGTTATACTTTGCCAATGGGGAGGGGCAGTTGAGAAAATTAGATCATTTGGAGGGGTATACGGGGATGAAAAATTCTCCCCTCAACGAGTATGAGAGGGAGGAGGTGATGGCTTATGATGAAGAAATGCAGGAGTGGCGGTTAGCCTGGTGTTACGTGATGAAAAGGGAAAAGATATTGTCGTTGGGGGGGGTATTTATTCCGTCGGGGTGGTGGTAGGAGGGGCAAAAAGTTGTTTTAGGGCAGGTTTAAATACTTTGCCCATGGAATTGCGGGGAAAGTCAGAGACAATAGCCATCCTGGTGGGGACTTTGTAGACAGCCAGTCTTTCTTTGGCCCAGTTTCTGAGGTTTTCCAGGGTAAGCTGTTTATCGTGGGTGATAACTGCCACACAGACTCTTTCTCCCCATTCGGCGTCTGGCACCCCAAAGACGGCACAGTCTATAATGGAGGGGTGGGTGCGCAAGACTTCTTCTATTTCTAGGGCAGACACCTTGTAACCCCCGGTTTTGATGATGTCTGTAGAAATTCTGCCCAGGATGCGATAATAGCCATTTTCCCTGACGGCCATGTCACCGGTGCGAAACCAGCCGTCTTGGAAGGCTTGGCGGGTGGCTTCTGGGTTGTCCCAATAGCAGGAGAAGAGAGTATCTCCCTTTACTTGTATTTCGCCGGGGATATTGTCTTGTTGTATCACCTGGCCATTTTCGGCTACCAGGCGCACTGAGACTCCTGGCAGGGGGATACCCACATAACCAGCCAGACGGCGGTGAAGGGGATTAGACAGGGCCATGCCTATTTCCGTCATCCCGTAACGTTCAAGGATAAAATGGCCGGTGATTTCCTGCCACTTTTGTAGTATAGAAACTGGCAGAGGTGCTGAGCCTGATACCATCAGACGCATGGATTTGCAGCCATGGGACAGTTGGCGGCGGGTGGAGGCGTCTGCCTGTTGCCAGTAGTTTATCAGTTTGAAATAGATAGTAGGCACGGCCATAAAGAGGGTATAATTCCCCTGGGCCAGGAGATGCCAAACAGTTTCTGCCTCAAAAGAAGGCAACAGATGACAGGTGGCACCACTGTATAGGGCGCAGGTGAGGGCATTTACTATGCCGTGTATGTGATTTAACGGTAGTACATGTAAAATACTATCATTACTACTCCATTCCCAGGCGGTGACAAGACTGTTTACCTGGGCGAGGAGACTTTTGAAGGTGTGTAACACGCCCTTGGGTTTGCCCGTAGTACCGCTGGTATATAGGAGAAGGGCGCCCCTGTGGATGTGGAGGGAGGGGAGGGGAGAGGGGGTGGCCACCCGGGGGATTTCTGCGGTGGAGAGAAGGCGCAATCCCTTGCGGCTAGCCAAGTCTTGACAGGTGGCCAGGAGGGAGGGGCAACAGAGGAGGATGGACACTTGGGCGTTATCGATGACATATTCCCATTCTGGCAGGGGGTGGGAGGGGGAGAGGGGTACTGCTATACCGCCACTGCGCCATATGCCCCATTGTACTGCCACGTGGGTGAAACCGGAGGGGATAATGTAGGCTACCCGTTGGCAGTTCAAATCCCTTTCCCCTTGTAACAGGAGGGTTGCCACCCGGTGGGAGACGTCCAGGAGGTCATTATAGCTAAAAACCCCCTCCTGGGCGACAATAGCGGTTTTGTTGCCGTAGGTTTGGGCGTTGGTTATCAGCGGTAGATTCATGGCAATCCAGGTGGGGGCTTGTTTTTACCGGTTAGAAGAGATTTAAATCGGTGACGGCGCCGACACTGCTGGAGGATACTAGGGAGGCGTATTTAGCCAAAACTCCACGACGATAACGGGGTTGTGGAGGCTTCCAGTGTTGTCGACGACGGTTTAATTCCTCTTCGGAGACATTTAACTGCAATAGGCGACGGTGGGCATCGATGGTAATGCTATCACCCTCTTGTACTAAAGCGATAGTACCACCTACAGCAGCTTCTGGTGCCACATGTCCTACTACCATACCATAGGTGCCGCCGGAGAAACGTCCATCGGTAATCAAGCCTACCTTGTCCCCCAAACCTGCCCCTATGATGGCAGAGGTGGGGGCCAACATTTCCCTCATCCCTGGGCCTCCTACCGGTCCCTCATATCGTATTACAATCACATCTCCTGCTTGGATTTTGCCTGCCATTATTGCTGCCAAACACTCCTCTTCGGAGTCGAATACTCTTGCAGGGCCGGTGATTACAGGGTTTTTGACGCCACTGATTTTGGCCACAGCCCCTTCCGTGGCAAGATTTCCCTTGAGGATGGTTATGTGTCCTTCCTTGTATACAGGATTGTCCCATGGGCGGATGACATCCTGGTTTGCTGGGGGGGAGGGAGGCACATCTGCCAATACCTCGGCGATGGTTTTCCCGGTGATGGTGAGGGCATCCCCGTGAATCAGACCGTGTTCCAGTAGTATTTTCATCACCTGAGGTATTCCCCCCGCTTGGTGTAGGTCTACTGTAACATAGCGTCCTGAGGGTTTAAGGTCGCAGAGGACGGGCACTTTTTGTCTAATGGTCTCAAAGTCGTCGATGGTGAGGGGGACTCCCATCGTATTAGCTATAGCCAACAGGTGCAATACAGCGTTAGTGGAGCCGCCAACGGCCATGACGACAGCGATGGCATTTTCAAAGGCTTTGCGGGTGAGGATGTCACTGGGGCGGATTTGTCGGCGGATGGCTTCTACTAAAACACGGGCGGAGGCAGCTGTACTATCGACTTTTTCCTGATCCTCCGCTGCCATGGTGGAGGAATAGGGGAGACTCATGCCCATAGCTTCAAAGGCGGAGGCCATAGTATTAGCAGTATACATGCCACCACAAGAACCGGCCCCTGGGCAGGCGTGTTTCTCAATCTCCCGCAATTCCGTTTCGTCTATTTTACCAGCACTATATTCCCCTACGGCTTCAAAGGCGCTGACAATAGTTAAGTCTCTTCCCTTGTAATGGCCGGGTTTAATGGTGCCTCCATAGACGAAGATGGCGGGGATATTCATGCGGGCGATGGCAATCATGGCGCCGGGCATATTCTTGTCACAGCCGCCGATGGCAATTACCCCGTCCATGCTTTGGGCGTTACAGGCGGTTTCGATGGCATCGGCAATCACCTCTCTTGACACCAGGGAGTATTTCATCCCCTCCGTGCCCATGGAAATACCATCGCTTACAGTTATGGTACCGAACATTTGTGGCATGGCGCCCGCCTCTTTCAATACGACTTCGGCGGTTTTGGCCAAATCATTCAACCCCATGTTGCAGGGAGTGATGGTGCTGTAGCCGTTAGCTATGCCGACGATGGGCTTTTGGAAGTCTTCATCCCCAAAACCCAGTGCCCTTAACATAGCACGGTTGGGTGTCCTTTCTACCCCCTGGGTGATGACTTTACTTCTCCAATTGTCGCTCATTTTTCTCTTTCTTCCTTCCGTTGGGGTTTACAATTATAAGCCCCTAGTGGCCCCATATGGGTCTATTTTCTCATGTTGTTTTGCAAATATAAAATATGGTGAGCTATAAATGGGGGAGAGGGGATGAGGCGAAAACGGCGGGACTACGAGCATAAATACTTTGTAACTCCAGACTATCAGAGAATCAGGCGGGAATTGATTGGTAGTGTCGTGATTCTCGCCGGGTTGTTTATAACTGGTACTGTTTGGTTTTGGCTGGTGGACAGGTGGCCCTTTCTGGATGCCGCCTACATGACCATGATAACCTTGTCCACGGTGGGTTTCGGGGAAATTCGCCCTCTCAAACCCCATTCTCGTTTGTTTACCATGGTATTGATTGTAGCCGGCGTTGTTACTATTGGCTACATGGTCAACCGGTTTACAGAAGCCGTCATCCAGGGTTATTTTCAGGAAGGCATACGTCTAAGACAGAAGAGAAAAGTGATAGAAAGACTCAGTGGACATTATATCATCTGTGGTTTCGGGCGGATGGGAACAGTGGTAGCCCAGGAATTTGCCGCCGAGAAAATTCCCTTCATCGTAATCGATTCCGAGAGGGAAGAGGTAGAGAAGGCTACCCAAATGGGCTATCTTGCCATTCAGGGGGATGCTACCCTAGACGAGTATCTGTTGTTGGCCAAGATTGACACCGCCGCCTGTATTGTTGCCGCCCTTACCTCTGATGCTGATAACCTGTATACTGTTATTTCCGCTAAAACCCTTAATCCTAATATTAGAGCTATTGCCCGTGCCAGTACCGAGGAGGCGGTGAAAAAACTCCAGAGGGCCGGTGCTGATGCTGTTGTATCTCCTTATATTACAGGAGGAAAGAGACTGGCAGCCGCCGCCTTACGCCCTCAGGTGATGGATTTTGTGGATGGCATCATAAGTGGTACAGAAAAATCCTTTTATCTGGAGGAATTCCGCCTGGAGGATAACTGTCCTTTCCTAGGCCAAAGCCTTATGGAGGCAGGATTAAGGGCTAAAACCGGGGCTTTAGTGGTGGCCATTCGTCGGAGCAATGGCATCTTGATTGCTGGCCCCACTGGTGGTACTATTTTAGAAGCTGGGGATACCCTTATTTGTATGGGCACTGCTGAACAACTAAGGGCTCTTAATCAAATTTTAAGTACAGGTGTATCTATTTATACTCCAGCTGTGCCCAGGATACCCAAAAAGAAGGACACCCTGGCTTCAGAAGGCTAATCGTCCATTTGCCAGGGTTGGATGAGATTGTCCTCATCCAGGATTTTCCTCGGTTTGACTATTACCACCACCTGTCCATATATTTTCTGGGTGGGGGAAGACAACCATTTTAATTGTAATTTTTCTTCCTCCCCTTCTACTAGGAAATAACGATTAATGTCCCACTGGGTTATGGCTAAGTCTACCACCACCAACAACTCCTCTGTTTCGTTTTTTACACCCCCAGGCAAGTCTTTCCCCTGACAGAAGATGACTACTGGTTTTTCTGCCTTGAGTATTGCTTGCCAACTGGGGATAGTCACCACCGCGGTATTGTTTTCCACCAATACTACCCCAAATGGTCCTTTTGGCTTTAAATGGGGTATATTATTGAGGGCATCGGCTTTTAGGGGGAATCTTCCTACTACTGGTAAAATACAGGGCAACTCCTCATCACTTTCCAGACGGTAGACGGGTAATAGTGGCGGGGAGGGGGTTTTAGGGGTGGCTACATTCAACTCCGTCAACAGGGTTTCGATTTTCTGTCTAGCGGTTTCGGTGTGGGCAAATTTCAACCCCTCGGCAATCAGACGCGCCTTTTCCCCTACCTCCTTCTTCTGACGCGCCATTTTCCAGTATTGGTAGGCAACGGCATCTCCTGGGTGAAAACTAAAACCTGCTGGTGGTTGGCTGAGACGGGAAAATTCCTTTATGGCTTTAGCTACTTCCTTGGCGGCATCTACATCCAGTTTTTTCTCGTAAATGAAACGGGCGGCGGCTAGTCGCTCTTGTTGGTTTAAAATCCTTAGTTCATACAGTATATCACTGCGGGGGCCTCTATAGTATTCCAACAATACTTCTTCTGCTTCTGCCCTTACCAGACTATCATACACCTTGCTGGCTACCATTACTAGATTTTGATAACTGCTTTGGAATCCTGTCTTCTCGAAAATCTCCTCTTCTGTCATGCCATTTTCTTGTAGTTGCTGGCAGGCTTTCCCCCAGTCTACCCAACATCCTTCTTTATGGAGTAGCGTTTCAATTATTTTTTGTTTTTCTTCTTCTGTTAAAGTCTTTTCCTGTTTGTTATACACCATGGGCTCCCTTCTAATTCCCCTTTTACTCTCCTGCCTATTTTACCAGAATCCTCGTCTAGGTTTAGCGGGAAAATTATGTTACCAGCCATCCTATTATTTGCTATGATTTCTTATCAAGGATCCCATTAGTGACAAACATAAACACAATGGGGCTTGGGCTAAATTGTTGGTGGGTTTACAATGGAAGGAAGGGCCATTTTAAGGGAACAACAAAAGGACTTTATTTCCCGTCTTAACAAGGGAAATCTCTTGCCTTACAAAGATAAGTATGTTTTTGGAGAATATGTGATTATTTCTCCGGAAACTATTGCCTCCATTGTGGATTCTTTGGAAATTCTGAAGGCAGATGATGAGTCATTTTCTGAGTCTATTGTAGCCCAAAATATCTTCAAAAACCGTTTGGCGAGACATGTCCTTTCCCTTGTATACGGAGACTTACTTGTCGAGGTAAATCCAGAGAAAAACATAGTCAATGATTATCTGGTTGTAGCCCTAAAAGATAGTCGTCGTTTCCGCATCATAGTGAAACTTTGTAGCGGGGATATTTCAGAGACAAGATGGGTTTTTAATGCTGATGATTTAGGTCAGAATCAGATGGTATTCTGCCTATATTCCCCTAATTATGTTTCCCTAGACGCCCAGCAAATAACTGTTATTTTTGCCGGTTTTAACTGTTCGGAATATTTGCTATACGGCCGAGAGACATTTCCTCTATCTTTGTCGGTGAATGACTTGTTATATGCCGGGGGATTGAGGCCTTATTTATCATCACTGTTGCTAGAGACTAATAACTATTTGGAGAGGGCAAATTTTTGCAATTCAAAGGGAGATTACAGGGGAGCAGTTTACTGTTACAATAAGATTCTGGAAAGTCACAGTAGGGATTATAAAACCTATTTGCTAAGGGCTATTGCCTATTGGCGACTGGGGGAGGAGAGGAAGGCTTTGGAGGATTTAGACAGAGCAATTGAACTAAATCCCAACTACGAATTAGCCTATCATTGGCGGGGTTTTATCAAGTATAATCTCAAAGATTATCAGGGGGCTGTTGCAGATTTTTCCGAAGAAATAAGGATAAATCCTGTGTCGGCTTATGCCTATTATAGGAGGGCTTTAGCCTATGAAAAAAGCAAGAATTTGTTAAAGGCCTTCGAAGACTATCTCCAGGTAATAAGACTGAATAGGAATCTCTATCAGGCCTTCTATAACTGTGGAAACATCCGCTACGAATTGGGGGATAAAGAAGGGGCTTTAGCTGACTATCAACAGGCCCTAAAACTGAACCCATCTCTGGCAAAAGCCTATTACAATATAGGGAAGGTTTACAGAGATTTGGGAGAAAATGAAAGGGCAGTATCCTACTACCAAAAAGCGATAGAATTGTTGCCATCTTATGCAAAAGCCCACTACAACTTGGCACTAATTTATATGGAGAGAGGGGAGTACAAAATGGCATTACACCACTACGAAAGAGCCTGTGAATTTGCCCCGGATTTAGTACAAGCTAAACACAACAAAAGACTACTATTAGAATACCTGGAGGCAGGAGAAAAAAATAATGTTATTCCCCTACAAGATTACAAATTTAGGAAAGAAAACGAGGAAAAAATAGCAGAAAAAGAGGAAAAAATAATAGAAAGAGAGGAAAAACCAGACCAGGAGAGAAGGGATTTTCCCACAGACCCCTGGGACACCAGGTGAAAGAGGGGGAGGCCAACCCCCAGCCCTACCCCAATTACCGACGTTTTTCCGGGTAGAGACTAAAAATGCCTTCGGGGGTAGCTGGACAAATGCCCCTTTCTGTGATAAGACCAGTAATTAGACGGGCAGGGGTGACATCAAAGGCGTAGTTGGCGGCGGGGGAGAAGGGAGGAGTAATCAAAACCTCTCGGATGAGGCCATCGGCACACAAACCGCGGACGTATTTTACCTCCCGAGGGTCTCTCTGTTCAATAGGTATCTGTGTAAGACCGTCAGCAATATCCCAGTCAAAGGCGGAATAGGGGAGGGCTACATAAAAAGGGATATTGTTGTCCTTGGCGGCAAGGGCTTTTAGATAAGTGCCTATCTTGTTGGCCACATCTCCTGTATATGTAGCTCTGTCACATCCTGTTATTACGAGATCGACCATGCGGTGTTGCATGAGATGGCCGCCCGTATTATCAGGTATTACGGTATGAGGGACGCCCTGTTGCCCCAACTCCCAGGCAGTGAGGCTGGCGCCTTGGTTGCGGGGGCGAGTTTCATCCACCCACACATGGACTGAAATGCCCAGGTTATGGGCGTGATAGATGGGGGCAGTAGCGGTGCCAATGTCCACACAACCCAACCAGCCGGCATTACAGTGGGTGAGGATGTTAACCGTGTCACCCCCTTTTTTTCTGCTGATTTGCTCAATGATTTGGACACCGTGTTGCCCTATACGACGACAACAGTCTACATCTTCTTCGGCTATGTCTTTGGCTACCGTAAGGGTAGTATCTATGATGGCCTCTATATCATTGCCTAGGGAGGCGATAGCAGCCAACTGACGATTTACTGCCCAAGACAGGGTTACGGCAGTAGGGCGGGTAGCCTTCAAGAGGTTGCCTGCTTCTTGGAGGAAAGACTGCACCTGGCTAATGCCCTTTTTCTGTGCCTCTAAACTGGCAAGATACATGCCAAAGGCTGCTGTCGCCCCTATTACCCCCGCACCCCTCACATGCATTTGCTGGATGGCAACACAAACCTCTTCCAGGGTGGTCAAGTCTTTAATGACGAACTGATGGGGTAGATGCCGCTGATCTATTACCTGTACTACAGTTGGCTCCTCCGGTTTCAGCCAGATGGTGCGGTAGTGTTTCCCATGGACTAGCATTCTACCTTTCCCCCATAAAAAAAAAATGGGCGTAGCCCGGCTCGAACGGGCGACCTCATCGATGTCAACGATGCACTCTAACCAGCTGAGCTATACGCCCTAGCACTTCCCTATTATAACACCTGCATAGCGGGAAAAGCAACAGAGGAGTCGGGAAAAGGGTCAAACTGGTGCCCCTTGTGGTAGAATATCAGGAAAACACCTTCGTTCAGTGGACAGTCGTTGAGTCAATCACTAGAGATTCCCAAAATCGACACTTTGGCACAGGAGTTGGCGGCCATTCAACAGACGGGCGGGAAGAAAATAGCCATCCTTGGTTCCCGTCATGTG
The DNA here is from genome assembly GCA_030549855.1 of Cyanobacteriota bacterium SRBZ.bins.94.201705. Taxonomy (GTDB): domain Bacteria; phylum Cyanobacteriota; class Cyanobacteriia; order Cyanobacteriales; family Cyanobacteriaceae; genus DVEF01. The sequence goes on along the minus strand of JAUQQP010000004.1, from coordinate 116,015 downwards.
CCAATTACTCATCAGTACCTCATCGAGATGATGAGTTATGCTCTTGTATTACAAGGTAATAGGATTATTACCTCTGGGGCAGCAGGCACAAATGCCGCCGCCATCCGGGGGGCCATGCGGGCTGACCCCAACATGCTTACCGTTATTTTACCCCAGAGTCTGTCTCGCCAGCCCAAGGAATCCCAAGAGCAACTAAAACAGGTAATTCACTTAGTGGAAAACCCGCAAAACGACCATCTTTCCCTGGGCGAGGCTAGTGCCATCTGCAATCGAGAAATTATTTCCCGTTGTCAACAGCTGATTTGTTTTGCCTTCCATGACAGTCATACCCTGCTGCAAACCTGTAAGGAAGCCGATGAACAACGAAAAGTAGTCACTCGGTTTTTTTTCGATTAGGGGATTACCACTACTTATTCAACTTCCTATTAGTGACAAAAATTCTGCTTCATTTATTATTTTTATCCCCATTTTCTTCGCTTTTTCTAACTTTGACCCCGGCTTTTCTCCTACTATTAAAAAATCCACTTTACTGCTGATACTACTGTTTACTTTTCCCCCGTGTTTTTCTATAATTGTTTTAGCTTCTTCCCTTGTCATGCTGGGGAGGCTGCCGGTGATAACAAACACTTTCCCGGCTAACTTTTTGTCTTTTACCTCCAATTTTTCTTCCAGTTGAAGTCTGAGGCCAATCTTTTTGAGTTGGTCAATTAGTTGTCTGTTTTGCTCGACTTTAAACCAGGATACCAAGGAAGATGCTATCTCTTCACCGATGCCGTCAATAGCCATTAATTCATCGGGGGAGGCTTTCATTAAACTGTCAATATCCTTAAAAGTTTCGGCTATGATTTTGGCATTTACTGCCCCTATGTGGCGGATTCCTAAACCGTACAATACCCTAGGAAACGGTTGCCTCTTACTATTGTTAATTGCCTGAATGAGATTGTCTGCAGATTTTTTCCCCATCTTGTCCAAAGGCAGTAGTTTCTCGGGGGTAAGATAATATAAGTCGGGGATGGATTTTACCAACCCGGCAGCCATCAAGGCAACCACAGTCTTCTCCCCCAATCCGGTTATATCCATGGCATCCCTACTTGCCCAGTGTATCAGATTGCCCCTGAGAATTGCTGGACAAGAATTGTTGAGACAGCGAATCACAGCCTCGCTTTCCTGGTAGAGAAGGGAGTCGCATTCTGGGCATTTTTCTGGCATTAGGAAGGGTTGGCTGTTGTTGGGACGTAATTCCTTAATCACCCTTACTACTTCTGGGATTATCTCCCCTGCCTTGCGAATGACGACAGTATCCCCCACTCTAACATCTAATTCTCGCACATGTTGGGCATTATGTAAAGTGGCTTTTTGGACGGTGGTACCTGCTAGAAAAACTGGTTCCATTATGGCTATGGGGGTAACTGCGCCAGTGCGTCCTACACTCAGGACAATCTCTTTTATTCTAGTTACAGTTTCTTCTGCGGGAAATTTATAGGCAATGGCACCGCGGGGAAATTTTTGGGTAAAACCTAGTTGTTTTTGGAGGTTTAATGAGTTGATTTTTATCACTACCCCATCGGTGGTATAGGGAAGCTGATGGCGTTTTTTTTCCCAGTATTCTAGATAGGCTTTTACTACTTCCAGATTGGGACAAACCTGGTAATTTTCGTTTACTAAGAAGCCGACTTGTTTGAGGTATTTTAAAGTATCTTCTTGGGTGGTTAGTATGTTGTTTTCTTCTGGTAAAATGTGGGCAGTGTAAGCAAAGAATTTCAATTTCCTCTGGCTGACTATTTTTGGCTCAAGTTGTCGAATTGTGCCGGCGGCAGCATTGCGGGGATTGGCAAAAGGAGACTCCCCTTTCTCTTCTCTTTCTCGGTTAATTCTCTCAAATTCTTCTAGGGGTAAAAACACTTCTCCCCTTACTTCCAGAATTGGTGGGGGGGATTGTATATGGAGTCGCAGGGGAATGGTTTTAATAGTTTTGATGTTGGCGGTTATGTCTTCCCCTGTCATGCCGTCTCCCCTAGTTAATCCTCTCACCAGAATCCCGTTTTCATAGGTTAGGGCAACAGCAACTCCATCGATTTTTAACTCACACACATACTCAAATTCAGGTATGGCATCTAACTGTTTTTGCCAACGATTTTCCCACTGTTTTAACTCCTGGAAATTGAAGGCGTTTTCTAAACTATACATGGGAATTCTATGGGGAGTGGGAGTAAATTGATTACTGGGTTTTTCCCCCACTCTTTGAGTTGGACTGTCGGGAGTTATTAGACTGGGATACTGTGCCTCTAAATCCTGCAATTCTCGGTATAATTGGTCGTATACCGCATCCTCCATTATTGGTTTGTCCAAAACGTAATAGGCATAGCTGGCTTCCTGTAATTGTTTTCTGAGATTGTTTACCCTTTCTACTACTTCCTGGGGGATAGAATTAATGGTATTCATACTCTGGCCGTCTTAAGGTTGCAATTGTTCACTAGGGGTAGTATTATAAGCCCTTTGTTTTGATTTTTCCGAGTTTTTTCTTGCCAAAGATAGGCTAAATTCTAGTTTAGTTGTATTATTATTTGGACTAGTGGTGGTGGCGGCAATTGCCTTGACGGATTCTAATAGGACTTTTGCATCTTCTGGCAGAGTTTCGAGTATGTAGGGATTGAATTTGAGAAGTGCAATACGAGTTTTTTCCAAGTCTAGATAAAAGTAGCCATAGTTATTTTTGGCAAGGGATTGTGTGGCAGTTTTAAAATTAGAATCCTGGAGTATAGAGTCATTATTCCCAGGGGGTATATTAGAGGTATCTAATTGTTTACCAAAGAAGAGTAACAGACTGTTATTATCCAACCAGGTGTGGGAAAGAATAGTCTTTTTAGACAAATTCCAATCGGTGATGTTGAGATTTTTTTCCTTGCGGTTTTCTAGGAGGATAAGGGGATTAAGCTTTGCCCTTTCTTCCAGTTTGGCAATAGTCTTCTCTGCTTGGGGTTTATTAGCAGTTTTTATTAACACCAATAGCCGCAAATTATTTAGGATAGACTTCTCCCTGTTATCAGGGACTATAGCTAAGGCAAATTCCCCATCTAGCCAACTGAAGATGTCTTTGTTTAAATCCAGATTGTATCTCTGAAGCCCTAACAATTCTGCCTGAGTGAGTAAGGATTCCAAATCAGGTATAGTATCCCTTCTTTTTTGGAGAGAATCCCAAGAATTTTTTAGGTTTCCTCCGGTTAATACAAGCAGGGCAGAATTAGGGATATTAGCTAACACATTTGGCGAGACTGGCTTAGGGGCAAAATTATTATAAACTCCCCCATCATGGAGGACAGTCACTGTTGCTTTTAGGCCATGATTTTCGACTTTTAAATCGGCAGAAACCGTCTTAATTCTGAGGAGAATATCTTGGATTGATGGCTCAATTTGTTTCTGGCTAGGTTGAAATTTTTGAAGGGTTTCAATTAGTGTGTTCCCGTATTGAGGAAAGTAAATAGAAACTAGGGAGTTACTGTGATCTTGGAGGGAATTATCTGGGTATTTATCTGCGAGATTGTTGCCTTTTTGATAGGCTGATAGGACAGATTCTACGGTTTCTTGTTCATCTCCCAAGACGAGATAGTTACCAAAAGTGGCCACATATATATCCCCTTCCTCTTTCAGTTTTAGACGACATACGTCAATTTTCTCATACTTGTTGCAGGAGGGTTTTTCTGACATTTGTTTCTGGTATTTGCGGAAAAAAAGATAGGCGCGCAACCGATTTTTTATGCCACCGATAATGGCAATGTTGACATTGTCTTTTGTGTTGGGGGAGGGGAAAACGGCAAAAGAAACGCCTCCCAACCAAGGGAGAATATCCTTTCTTAAATCCAGAGGGTTTTGTTGGTTTCCGAGATTATCTTTGAGTAGGTTATCAATGGTATCGGTAAGGACATTATTTAGGGAAACAGAGGCATTGCCGAATTGGGCTAATTTTTGCCACTTCTGGGATGAGGTAGAAACAAAGACAGTAGTATAAGTGGATTGGGGTACTAGTTTAGCAGTGGTGAGGGGGGTTAATTCTTCTCCCATTATATATTTACGCCCCCAATAGTAGGTACCGCCGGCAACGACAATTCCCAAAAGAAAGAAGGCGAAATAGCCAAAAGGATTGTGACGGGGGGGTGAGGTGGAAGTGGAAGCCTTCATGGCAGTATAACCTCAGACTTTAGTTTAATTTTAGCTAATGGGATTTTCATCGGTGATAGGGGCATTTCGGGAGGCTATATTATATGAGACTATATTGTCTTGGGTTGATGGCTGGGGATTTAAACAGGTATTTTCAGTTAATATCCTTCTCATATATACTGAGCTTATATAACCGGCTATTGGGAGTATAAAAATGGTTGATAATAGGGGAAATTGGTGGCAGAAAATAACAGAAGCTACTAAGAAGGCTATAGAGTTAAAGGCTATCAATTCTATACCTTGTATACCTAGGATTATAGAAGAAAATGGTATTCCTTTTGTGGTAAGGGTAGTGGAGAATTTAGCGAGGAAGGAAGAGGCGAAAAAACGACAAAAAGAGGAACAGAAAAAGAATCCTACCTTCAATCCGTTTTTGCCCTACGACAGGGATTTATATGTGGGGGATGTGGGGGAAAAACATGTGGCTATCCTCAACAAGTTTAATGTGGTGAATCATCATGTGTTGATTATAACTAGGGAATTTGAATCCCAATGGGAGTTGTTGACAGAGTTGGACTTTGTAGCTTTGTGGACGATTTTAGGGGAGGTGAGGGGGTTAGGATTTTATAACGGTGGTAAGCTGTCTGGGGCGTCGCAATCCCATAAACATCTCCAGTGGATACCGGAGTTTTCTGAGGGAAATTTGAGCAACATACCTATCAACAAAGTTTTGGATTTTTACCGGGAAAAACAAGGATTTATTACCATCAGGGAACTAAGTTTTGTCCATAAAATTACCTTCTTCTCCCGGGAGATTGGGAACAATTCGCCGGAGGTAATGGGGAGAATTAGCTATGAGTATTATCGCAGAATGTTGGAGGATTTGTCAATAGAGGTAAAAAGGAATAAGCCGAAAAAAGACTATAATCTGTTGGTGACTCAAGAGTGGATGATGTTGGTGCCGAGGAGGAAGGAAAAATTTAAGTCAATCTCTGTTAATTCGCTGGGGTTTGCTGGGAATTTGCTGGTAAAAAACGAGGAACAATTGGCGACGGTGGAGAAACATAAGCCCTTGAAGATATTAGGGAAAGTGGGGGTAGAGAGGGAGGATTGGGAGGAGGAAATAGAGGGGGAAGACTAGACTTTGGTGGCACGATTTTTACTCATCTTTTCGCCTTCTCTTTGACTTTTGCCACGCCAAATTAGGCGGATGGGGGTGCCATGGAAACCGAGATTTTGACGGAATTGGCCTTCTAGATAGCGACGATAGTTGTCATCAAAACGGTCAGGATCATTGACAAATAGGGTAATAGTAGGGGGTTTGGTAGCCACCTGGGTGCCATAATAGATTTTACCCTGTTTTCCCTGACGGTTGGTGGGGGGTGTACGCCAGCGGACTGCCTCTTCGATAACATCGTTGATTACAGAGGTGCTGGCCCGTTGTTTATGGCCTTCGGCGGCGGCATCGACCAAGTCTAGGATTTTTTCAACCCGTTTGCCGGTGAGGGCGGAGACGAAAATGCGATCGGCCCAATCCATGAAATAGAGACGGGTGGCGATGGCCTGGTCATACTGATAGATGGTATAAGAGTCCTTATGGGGCACAGCATCCCACTTGTTGACGACGATAACACAGGCTTTGCCCTCGTCAATGATTCTACCTGCCAGTTTTTGGTCTTGGTCGGTAACTCCCTCTAATACATCTATAACCAAGAGAACCACATCGGCACGACGGATGGCTTTAAAGGCGCGGTTGATGCCGAAAAATTCTGGGCCATATTCCACGTTTTTCTTGCGACGGATGCCGGCGGTGTCGATGAGACGATAGACTTTGCCGTTTCTTTCTACTAGGGTATCAATGGCATCCCTGGTGGTGCCGGAGATGGGGCTGACGATGGCCCTTTTTTCGCCGGTGAGGGCATTCAACAGACTGGACTTGCCCACGTTGGGACGGCCTATAATGGCTACTTTGGTTTCTTCTACCTCTGGCAATTCGTCTACGGGGGGGAGATACTTGGCTACGGCGTCCAAAAGTTCCCCGGTGCCGCTACCATGGATAGCAGAGATGGGTATTGGCTCCCCTAGTCCCAAATTCCAGAATTCTGCTGCCTGGAGGGCTCCTTGTTTTTCTGATTCACATTTGTTTACAGCAACAACTACAGGAACTGGTTGATGGCGTAACCAGTCGGCGATTTCCATGTCACCGGGGGTAAGGCCCATTTGGCCGTCTACCACGAAGATAGCCACACTTGCTTCCTTTAGCGCCAATTCCGCTTGTTCTCGAATTAGGGGGAAAAATTCGGTATCATCGTCGAAGACTAGTCCACCGGTGTCTACTACTTGGAATTCTCGGTCTTGCCAAAAGGCGCGTCTGTAGGTACGATCTCTAGTAATGCCGGGTTCATCGAAGACGATGGACTCCCTTTCCCCACACAGACGGTTGACGAGGGCAGACTTTCCTACATTGGGCCTGCCGATTACAGCTACTACTGGAAGCATGGTGGTGACAAGGAATACGACTAAGAGCAGGTATATTATTATACCCCAACCTCCCCTTGGCAAAAGGGGGTGCGACGGTGTAAGATTCAAGCTAAGATTGGGGGGATTTAAGGGGAAGAGTTGAGAAGGTTACGCCAGCCTCTTATATGATTGCCTTCCCGGAAGATGATGGACTTGCCCAATCCTAGGGTTTCTAGGGCAGTCATGAGGATGGGGCTGTTTTCCTTTACCCTTTCTAATTGTAAGGGACAGTGTTGGAAGTCCAGACAGACAGCAGTGTTATTGTTCCAGGTTTCTCGATAAACTATACACTCGGGGGGTATAACGGGGGCAAGAAGCCGAAAACGCCTTAATGCCTCCTGCTCCAAGTCCCTACTGCTGCTTCTGGAGACGGCGTCTGATGGGGACATGGTTTTGACATACCTTGGGGGCTTCTACTTCTAGGTTAACACTATTTGCTGGCATTGGACTTTTAATTTTTATTGCTGCGGGAGAGAAACCCGTTTGTTTTCAACCAGGCTTTTTTTCTTATACACTAGATCCTGAAAGGAGTGTAGTAGATTGGTGAGAGGTGTAGGAAGTTGGAAAACCGCAAGGAGAAAATCTTAGTAGTGGACGACGAAGCCAGCATCCGTCGGATTTTGGAAACCCGTCTGTCTATGATTGGGTATGACGTGGTGACTGCCGCCGACGGAGAGGAAGCCTTGGCCGTCTTCCGCAAAACCCAGCCGGATTTGGTGGTATTGGACGTGATGATGCCTAAACTGGACGGTTATGGGGTATGTCAGGAGTTGCGGAAGGAGTCGGACATTCCTATAATCATGTTGACGGCCCTGGGGGATGTAGCTGACCGTATTACGGGGCTAGAACTGGGTGCTGATGACTATGTGGTCAAGCCCTTCTCCCCCAAGGAGTTGGAGGCCCGTATCCGTTCGGTTTTGCGGCGGGTAGACAAGTCCAACAATGCCGGTATTCCTAGTTCAGGGGTTATCTGTATTAATTCTCTCAGAATTGATACCAATAAGAGACAGGTTTATAAAGGGGATCAACGTATCCGCCTTACCGGCATGGAGTTTAGCCTCCTAGAATTGCTCGTAAGTCGCTCAGGTGAGCCTTTCTCCCGGGCTGAAATCCTACAAGAAGTATGGGGTTATACTCCAGAACGCCATGTAGATACACGTGTAGTAGACGTACATATATCCCGTCTACGGGCGAAACTGGAGGATGATCCCAGTAACCCAGAACTAATCCTCACCGCCAGGGGTACTGGTTATCTGTTCCAACGTATTACAGAACCTGGGGACAAGAAAAATAATAATAACAAGTAGTATAAGATGTTTCTAAGGTTAACTACCCCTGTCACTGGGGGGAAATGGCATCTGTGCTAATGGCTATGGCAAGAAGGGAAGAAAATCAGTGGCTGAAGAATTTTCCCCTGGTGGCGGGAGTGGTGGGGGGAGTCGCACTTTTGCTCAATCGGCTCACTACTCCCTATGTATCTGACTCTCAGGCCCGCTCAGATGCCCTAGGGATTATACTATCTGCGGCTTTGCTGGTGACTGCCATTTTGCTGCGGCAAATTAACCCGACTCCCCCCGAAAGTGTGGTGTTGGAAGGAGAGGAGGGGTTTTTCTTGGCGCCGGATTTGCCACCAGCAGTAAAAACTGATTTGGCTTGGGCAAGTCATCTTATCCTCACCAATACGGTAACTAAGTCGGTGGTGGTGTACTATCGGGGGAAAACTCTTTTAAGAAGGGGAATTTTGGGCAAAGCAGATACCGTCAAAGAGGGGAGTATCGTTAAACGGGTGATGGAAAGCCAAAAGCCGGTTTATCTGGTAGACTTGAAACATTATCCTGGAAAAATTGAATTTGACTATCTCCCCCCTAACATCCAGGGTTTAATCTGTCTCCCTCTTACCAAAGAGGGGGTTTTTATTGTGGCTACCAATATCCCCCGCAGTTACACTAAACAGGATGAAAGGTGGATTGAGGGTATCTGTGAAAGGGTGGCAGTAACTTTACAGTCTGCCGGTGAGTGTTGATGGTATTTGGAGGTTAATAGTTTACCATCTAGGCAAGGGTGGGGCTTTGGCATATAATGTCATTGCTGCCTCCTCCTTAGCAACTCATGTTTAGGTTTTTTTCTGTTTCTGTGGCTTATACATTGGTGTCAGGTATTGCTGGTGGTATCCTGTTGGCTTTGTTTTGCCAACCCCTCGTCTTTTCCGCAGCTAATGGAGTTGGCGAGACAGTGAAAGATAATATGAATGTCTTTCAAGCCTTTGTCTTGGGTATGGTGCAGGGGCTAACGGAATTTATACCTATCAGCAGCACCGCCCATCTGAAAGTTATCCCAGTGGCATTGGGCTGGGGTGATCCTGGTGTCACCTTTAGTGCTATCATCCAACTAGGTAGTATCGTGGCTGTCCTCTGGTATTTCTGGGAAGACTTAACCCAGGTGGTAAAGGGGGTAATAAAATCTGTAGCGCAAAAGAGATACGAATCCCTGGAGTTTAAAATGGGGGTGGGGATTGTGGTGGGGACTATCCCTATTGTAATAGGAGGGCTGCTGTTAAAGCTGTTGGTGAAAGACTTGGACAATTCCGCCTTCCGCAGCATGACCACTATTGCCCTTGCCTCCCTTTTGATGGCTAGTCTTCTGGCTTTGGCAGAAAAATTCGCCCAGCCTAAACGCACCTGGGAAAGTCTATCGGCATGGGATGGGATTTTAATCGGTTTGGCCCAAACTCTGGCTTTAATCCCCGGTGTCTCTCGCTCCGGCTCCACGATTACGGCTGCACTATTTCTAAATTTACAAAGAAGCACCGCCGCCCGTTTCTCCTTCCTCCTGGGCATCCCTGCTATCACCCTGGCCGGCTTGGTAGAATTGAAGGAGGTTTTTGCTACTAGTTTCCCCTCTCATCAAATTTTCCCCCTACTAGTAGCCCTTCTCTCCTCTACTATCTTTTCCTATCTTTCTATTGCCTGGCTAATCCGTTACCTGCAAAAACAAAACACCTGGATTTTTGTCTGGTATCGTTTCGCCTTTGGGATTGCTATCCTAGTGGCAGAAGCCCTGAAACGGGTTTAGAAAAAGACAAAAACAGTCAAAAAGGGGCTATAATTCCTCGGGGGGCCGAAATTAAACATAATTCAATGGTACACTAGGTGCTAGTATTTGTTCTCAGGTGAGACTTGATTGTAGGGAAACTCACACTGATTATAGGATTTTATGACTAATTCTGCTTCTGATTTTAACAACCAACTACATCCCCTCATCGAGCAACTGGCTGGTATCATTGTCAAAACCTGGAAGGAATACCTGTCTCTGTCTCCCTATGAGTTGCCAGAGGGGTTGGGTTATGTGGAGGGGAAATTAGAAGGGGAAAAGTTGACTATCCAAAATCGCTGTTATCACACCCCTCAATTCCGGAAAATGCACCTGGAATTGGCCAAGGTAGGAAAAAGTCTAGACATCCTCCACTGTGTCATGTTTCCCCGGGCTGACTATCCCCTCCCTATGTTTGGTTGTGATATAGTGGCAGGCAAGGCGGGTATTAGTGCGGCAATAGTGGATTTGTCTCCCACTACCCCCGATAAGACTCTACCGGTGGAATATCAACGGGAATTGTCCCAGTTGACACCCCTGGCATTCAAAGACATCCGACAATTGCCTCCCTGGGGTGATATTTTCTCTCCCTATTGTCTGTTTATTCGCCCCACTAATGCCCAAGAAGAAGAGTCATTCCTCCAAAGAGTTCAAGATTTTCTGACAATTCACTGCCGTATTGCCGTCAAGTCTACCCCTGTTTCCTCCTCGGAAAAACTGATCTATCTGGAAGGACAAAAGAATTACTGTCTCCAACAACAACAAAATGATAAAACTCGTCGTGTCTTAGAAAAAGCCTTTGGTGCCGAATGGGCTGAAAAATATATGACAAATGTATTATTTGATATTCCAGTAGCGGCCAATGAATGATTGGTTATGATCTAAAACTGAAGCAACAAAACCCCTTCATGGCTATTTATGCCTCTATCGACACTAATTCTGGCAGCCCTGGGTCTTGGTATTGTAGTAGGATATATTCTAAACAGCTACTTCCCCAGTCAAATCCCCGGGATAGAAAAATACTTCCTCCAACCGGCGGGGGATTCTTTTCTGCGTTTGATTCAGTTTTTGGTAGTGCCCTTAGTTTTCTCCTCCCTTATTGTAGGCTTCTCTAAAGTCCAAAATGCCTCTCAGCTGGCGCGTTATACCGTCAAACTACTAGTAAGTTATGCCCTTACCACTGCCATTGCCCTATTTATTGGCATAGTAACCGCCCTGGTGTTACAACCGGGCAAGGGAATAACAGGTTTAGAATTGCCCCAACCCCAGACAGTCACTTCCTCTCATCCCTCTATCATCCAGTGGCTACTCCAAATCATCCCCACCAACCCCCTGGCGGCATTGACGGAAGGAAATCTTTTACAGGTTATCTTCTCGGCGGCAGTGTTTGCCATTGCCATACCGCTAGCAGGGGAAAAGTCTCGCCCCTTTGTGGATTTGATGGACAGTCTCTACAGCCTCAGCGAAAAAGCCCTCTTTGTAATCCTATACTATGCCCCCGTCGGCGTTTTCGCCCTTATCGCCTCGGTGATTGCCACCCAAGGCATTGACATCCTCTTCCAACTGCTACTTTATATATTTGGGCTACTTCTTGCTAGTCTTGTGATGGTGGGGGTATACATCCTGATTCTACTACTGGTGGGGGAAAAACCTCTGAAACTATTTCACGCCATGACACAGTCTCTTGTCTTAGCCTTTAGTACCGCTAGCTCCAATGCCGTTTTGCCCGTTTTGATGGACAATATCCAAAACAAATACGGAATTGCCCAGGAAATAGCCTCTTTTGCCCTCCCTCTAGGCACCGCCTTAAAACGAGATGGTTCTGCTATTCTACAGGGTTTTAATGCCCTTTTCATCGCCCAAATCTATCACATCCCCATCACCTTCCCCCTCATTACTTCTATTGCTGTCAGTAGCTTTTTTGTATCTTTTAGTACCCCAGGAGTACCAGGTTCAGCCTTAATTACTATGGCTACCGTCTTGTCAGCCGCTGGCTTACCAGTAGAGGGAATTGCTATTGTAGCAGGAGTCGACCGTCTTACCGATGGCTTTAAAACCGTTATCAATGTGATTGGCAATGCTGTTAATGCCCTTATTCTATCCCACTGGGAGACACAAAAATATCCCCCCGCGGGGGAATAAGGAAGGCTATGGAAACCGTCTACACCCTATAGATGGGCAAACCAGCTAATTAACCCCTGTTTGGTGATTAACTCAAAGCCAATCAGGGAGACAAAGCCAATCATCGCTAAACGGCCATTTAACAATTCGGCATACTTGTTAAAGCCAAACTGCTGGGTGGAATCTACATACATCTTAGGCTCGATGGCATAATTGTTCAAACGGCCTCTGTCCTCGGTTACGTAACTATTCCTATTCATGATTGCTTTTATTTGCTCTATGATTCCTTCTATGTTAAGAATTATAACAATAAGTTAAGATTTTTAACAAGGGGTTGACAAAAAAAAATAACTAAACCGAGAGCCTTGTAATTGGGGAGGAAGTACGAGAGAATTATAGTAGTCTCGGGGTAGAGTGTTTTGTATCTATGTCGAGGGATAGAAGGATTTTAGAAAGATGTTTCCGTAGCCTTCGGCGCAACAGTAGGGAGTTGGAGGTGGAAGAAAACCTAGTAATTCCCCTGTTGCAGGAAATTTTGGGTTACAATGAACAGGACTGGCAACAACAGCCAAAAGTAAAATCTAGTCGTCCGGATTTTTATGTCCACCCCAAAAGTGCCCTTGGTACCTATCCCCCCTACCTGATTATAGAGGTAAAGGCCGCCAATGGCAGAATCAGTAAACATCGCTGGCAGTTACGGCAATATCTAAAAACTAGTGGGGCACTTTTTGGCTTACTCACCAACGGCTATGATTTCCAAATTTTTTTTAACCATGAGGGCAATATTGTTCCCATTTTAGAATGTTCCCAGACTGAATTATTACAACCGTCTTACTTTGACAGATTCAAGACCCTTTTGTGGAAGAAGTCTGCTATAAAGACTATTAATGCCCTTGCCCAACGGCGACTAAATTTTGTCGGGCTAACACAGGCCATCTCTAAGGTTGTGGGGCGGGATATTTCATCTCTATTGCGCCAGCAGTCTCCTGTTGTCACAGAAAACGAGAGAGGAAAGAAGTCCATGATTATTACAGTGTTTAACAACAAGGGAGGTGTGGGGAAAACTACTCTCACCATCAATTTAGGGGCAGCCTTAAATAGACTCGGCTACCGGGTGTTGCTTATTGACATTGATGCCCAAGCCAATCTCACTATGGGTTTAGGATTGGATCCCCTCCAGGATGTAGAGGAAAAAGGATACAAGGATGTTACTGACCTTCTGCTCAATCCCAAAGTCACCCTCTCACAGGTAGTCATCAGAAAAGAATGGCCCAATACCCGTTTAGACTTGGTGCCTTCTCATATTCGTCTCAGTGATAAGGAGCCTGATTTAATTAGAACACTTGATATTGATAGAGTGCTACAGAGAAAAATAGGAAACAACCACGACTACGATTTTATTTTCATAGATGCCCCGCCGTCCTTTGGCAAAGTCAACAGTATTGCCCTTATGGCGGCTGATGGGGTTTTGATTCCCACCCAGCTTTCTCCTTATCCTATTAGGGCTATTGAATATGTTATCAAGAGACTCAAGGAGGTACAAAGTTTTAGGGGTGATGATTTAGTTTTTTTGGGGGTTGCTATTAGCATGTATGATAAACGTTCTTCCACCTTCAATACTAACATGAAAAATAGACTTCTGGAAATGTTAGAAAGGTGTGAAGAAGAGGATTCTAATAACCTGTTATTCCCCGAATATACTTGGATTCCCAGGCTAAATGTGGTTTCTCTTTCTGCCGAAAAAGGATGTCCTATTTTTGACTACCAACCCATCCAGGGGGAACAAAATTCCCTTGAAGACGCCAGAGAATGTTACTTGGCTTTGGCAAAACATTTACTACAAATTTTACGGGGTGTTAAGAGGTAATTATGGATGAGAGGGAGGCAAAAATCAGAAGAATATTGGCCATTAAACCCCTAAATCATGGGGAGGTATACACCTGTCAGATTGTCATACCAGATAGGGTGGATTTAACCGAAGAAAGGAGAAAAATTTTAGAGGAAAGTTTGAAACAACACAATAGCAACCTGCTGCCTCTAATTTTACGACGCACTGACAAGTATGGCCAAGACAAGGATTATGAAATAGTGTATGGAGAAGATATAGCATTTGTGGCTCAAAAACTAGACATAGAAAGACTTTGGGCTTGGGTTTTCGATTTAGATGACCAACAAGCAGCCGCAGTAAAACAGGAGTTTTTACAACTGCTTTCCCTACCCCCAACAGCTAGAAAAGACACAGGTATTCTTTCTAGAAAAACTAACTTAGAAGAAGGGGGAAAGAAGGCTAATGAAGAAGAAAGGGAAGTTAAGAATTACCCTCCTAGCTTTTCAGAAGATTTGGAGCATTTTAAAAGGGCAATCGTAACTGAAGTTACCCAGCAAATAGCAGCTAGTAATAAAAATATTGTCTCCTCCTTGTCCCAGATATTTATGTCAGAATTAAAAGGTTTGAATCAAGAAATTTCCGAAATAAGGAGGCAATTGGCAAGCCTTCAACAGCATTTAGGCGAATTGTCTACCTTTACTCAGAAACTATCAGACATAAGAGGGGAAATCAGGATTCAATTGGTAGGCACACAAATTCCACAACAACCAGCCACAGTTTTACCCACACAACCGGAAAAACAAGAAGGATTTATAGGGGAAATATTTACAAGAGAAAGTTTAGAGAAAAAGAGAGTAGCTGAGTTGAAAAACTTGGCAAAACAGTTGAAAATAAAGGAGTGTTCGAGAATGAAAAGAAAAGAAGAATTTATCCAGGCAATATTAGACTATCAAAAACGGGAATAGGGATTGTCTTCACTGGGGGATTAGTCTTCAACAACCCTTCTGCCTTCCAAGGCTTTGGCGAGGGTGATTTCATCTGCATATTCCAAATCCCCACCCACGGGTAAACCAAAGGCAATCCTAGTAACCTTGGTAAAGGGTTTGAGGAGTTTGGCAATGTAAAGAGTAGTGGTTTCCCCCTCTACAGTGGGGTTGATGGCTAAAATTACCTCGGCGGTTTTCTCCTGGTTTACTCGTTGTATTAGTTGTTTTATATGTAGTTGTTCTGGGCCTATACCATCCATAGGGGAAATTACCCCACCTAATACATGATACAACCCCTGGTACTCTCTGGTCTTTTCTATGGCTATAACATCTTTGGAGTCTGCCACCACACAAATGGTGGTCTGATCTCTGTGCGGATTACGACAAATTTCACAAATAGTATCGGAGGTAAGATGAAAACAGCGTTGACAGAAGCCGATTTTGCGTTTAGCATTGAGGATAGCTTCTGCCAGATTTTCTACCTCTTTTTCTGGACGTTTGATGATATGCAATGCCAGTCTTTGGGCATTTTTAGGGCCTATGCCTGGTAATTTTTGTAATTGTTCGATTAGTCTTGCCAAAGGTGGTGTGTAAATAGCTCTTCTCCCTTGTTACAATGGACCATCATATTAGAATTTTAGCACTCTTTTTCGGTCAGCAGGCCAGTTATTGTCTCAGGTGTCTGGGATATTTTCTAGGAAGAAACATTCCCATACTAGACGGGGTTGGACATATCTTAGCAGAAGTTTTTTTACCTTTTCCAGACGGTAAATTATTTCTGGCTTTCTTTCTTTTTCCCAGTAAACTGATTGGAGGTAGTCGGCCAACCAGATTTGGAGGTCTAATTCTAACTCACTACTGATTCTTTTGGCAAGGAGAAAGGCTTCCACAATTTTCTCTGGTAACCTGACTAGTTTAGACATCAAATCTTGGGGGATAGTTTTGAGTTTTTGCCAGTCAGAAATAGCCTTGCCAGGCGAACCTTCTGCTAGTTGTATTAGATGGGGATAGTCCAAAATTTCGGGGTAGTGGGCGCGACATAAAACATATTTTAAATCCTCTTCACTGAGGCGGAAAAAGGGCACAATTTGACAGCGAGAAACGAGGGTTGGGAGGAGGGAATTGGTGCTGTTAGCGATTAGGATTATAGTAGCATTTCCTGGCTCTTCTAGGGTTTTTAGAAGGGCATTTCCTGCTGCTTCAGCCATGTAATCAGCCCCATCAATGACTACCACATTTCTTTTAGTTTCTAGGGGGGGGCGACTCAAAAAATCCACAATACCACGGATTTGTTCAATGCGGATTTGTGGTGTAGTTTTCCGTTTTAAACCCCTTTCTTCTGCTTGTTTGGCTGTGATTAATTCTCCCCTGTCGTTGTAAGTAGGTTCCACCCATAAAAAGTCAGGATGGTTGCCATGATACAATCGTTGACAGGCTTTTTGATAGTCCTGATGGGGAGAAATTAACAACATTTCTGCAAAACAGCCAGCGGCTAATGCCTTACCTACCCCAAAAGGGCCTACAAATAAGTAAGCAGGGGCAATACGATTAGTAGCTACTGCCCTTTCTAACAATTCTACCGCTAGGGGTTGACCAACCAACTTAGCTAAGGGTCGCATGGGTGAGATAATAAAACAATCCCCCTATGGTAAGGTGATAGTGGGAACAGTTGTTGGGGAGTATCCAATGATGTCTACTGGCTCTAAATTATACGAGGGCAAGGCAAAAATCGTCTATGCCACAGATAAAGAAGATGAGTATCTTACCTACTACAAGGATGATGCCACCGCTTTTAATGCACAAAAACGAGGCACCATTTTGGGTAAGGGGGAGGTCAATTGTACCATTTGTGCGGCTTTGATGCAATGGTTAGAAACTAAGGGGATTCCCACTCATTTTATCGCCCAGGTTTCTCCCAGGGAGATGTTGGTGAAGGCGGTGAGGATTATCCCCTTAGAGGTGGTAGTCAGAAATATTGCTGCCGGTAGTCTGTGTAAACAAACCGGTTTACCCTGGGGGTATCAGTTGCCTTTCCCCCTAGTGGAATTCTATCTGAAAAATGACGAATTGGGGGACCCTCTTTTGACGGAGGAGAGGTTACAAATTCTTAATGGGGTTTTTAATATAGTCTCCCTATCCCAGTTGCGGCAAATAAAAGAATACGCCCTGAGGATAAATCAGTATTTACAAGAGTTTTTCCGAGACTGTAACATAATTCTGGTGGACTTTAAATTAGAGTTTGGGCTGGATGCTTCCAATCAGGTGATTCTTGCCGATGAAATCAGTCCAGATACCTGTCGTTTATGGGATGCTTTGGAACAAGATACCCAAAAAAGAGTCCTAGATAAAGACCGTTTTCGTCAAGACTTGGGAGACGTGGAAGCCGCCTATCAACGAGTGCGGGAAAGAGTCTTGGCTCAAATTGAAAGGCTAAGGAATAGTTAATATACTTGGAAACACTAATGAGAATTGGGTGTGTGGCAGTGAATCGGGAAAACAATCCACTTTTGTCTGTTTCTTGGGGTCAATTTACCAAAGGGAGAGGCATTAGCGGTGGGGGGTGGCAAAAATCTCTCACCCTCACTGTGATTCCCCTTTACGTAGGATTGACTACTTCTCTGCCGGTATTAGCCAACTCCTCAGTAAATTCACTTACAGTAAATACTGGAGAGGTGGTAGCTCAAAGGACCCAGAGCACACCAGAAACTACAGAGGAAGAACCAAGAGTATTGGTGGCGGAGGTGGTAGTGGAGGGGGTAGAGGGAGAACTACAAGACTTGGTATACAATACCATAAGCACTAAGCCAGGCCGTCCCACCACCCGCTCACGATTGCAGGAGGATGTGAATGCCATTTTTGCCACCGGGTTCTTTCGTAATGTTAGAGTAACACCAGAAGATACGCCCTTGGGGGTAAGAATAACCTATCAGGTGCAGCCAAATCCGGTGTTGACAAGGGTGGAAATCAAGACTCTGCCGGAAAAGCCTCAACCAAGGGCCCCCCTATTACCGCCGGAGGTAGTACAGCAGGTATTCCGGGAGCAGTATGGAAAGATAATCAACTTCAGGGAATTACAAAACGGTATTACCCAGTTGAACAAGTGGTACACCGACAACGGCTACGATTTGGCCCAGGTGGTGGGGGCGCCCCAGGTGCAAGAAGATGGGGTGGTGACTCTGATTGTGGCGGAGGGAGAAATTGCCCAGATAAAAGTCCGTTTTTTCAATGCTGATCAGGAGGAGGTGAAGGGTAAAACTAGGGATTTTATTGTCACCCGGGAGATGAGGCTTAAACCTGGGGATATTTTCAATAGACGTACGGCACAGGAGGATTTGCAACGGATTTACGGTTTGGGGATTTTTAAGGATGTTAGAATCTCCTTCGACGCAGCCCCAGATCCCTCCCAGGTAATTATGAATGTAGACATAGTGGAGACAAGTACTGGCTCTTTGGCGGCTGGTGCGGGGGTAAGCTCGGTGAGTGGTTTTTTTGGTACTATCAGCTATCAGGAGCGGAATTTGGGGGGCAATAATCAAATTCTGGGCGCCGAGTTTCAGGTGGGAGAAAGGGATTTGCTGTTCGACTTGAGTTTTGAAAACCCCTGGATTGCCGGTGATCCCTATCGTACCTCTTTTACTGCCAATTTCTTCCGTCGTCGCACTATTTCGCTGGTGTTTGACGGCACAGATACAGAAACTATCCGTACCGAGTTACAAGAAGACACACCTCGAGTAGTACGCACTGGCGGCGGTTTTTCCTTCTCTCGCCCTCTTTCTGATGATCCTCTTTCTAGGCCAGAATGGGTCCTTTCTGCTGGATTACAATATCAACAGGTGGAAATACAAGATGCGGACGGCAATCGTGCCCCTCGCTCAAGTCTTGCATTTGGGAGACGCAAGTTGGCCTTTAATGACAGCGGCGTAGACCAGTTGCTTACCTTCCGTTTTACTGCCTCCCGGGATAGGAGAAATGATGCCCTTAATCCTACTAGTGGTAGTCTCCTGCTGTTGGGGATGGAACAGACTCTGCCACTGACCAATGTGGTGTTTAATAGACTAAGGGCTAGTTATAGTTACTATATGCCGGTGAAGTTTATTGATTTTACCAATGGAGAAGGCCCTCAGGCACTAGCTTTTAACGTCCAAGGGGGCACTGTTTTGGGAGATTTACCTCCCTATGAAGCCTTTGTCATTGGTGGTGCCAACTCGGTGAGGGGTTATGGGGAGGGAGACTTGGGTAATGGCCGGTCTTACCTCCAGGCTACAGCCGAATATCGTTTTCCTGTCCTCTCCTTCTTGGGGGGGGTATTATTCTTCGATTATGCCACCACCTTGGGCTCCCAGGGGGCGGTGATAGGACAGCCGGCTAAGGTAAGAGGTTTAAAAGGGGATGGTTTTGGTTATGGGGTGGGGCTAAGGGTACAATCCCCCCTCGGCCCTATTAGAATCGACTATGGGGTTAATGATAGGGGAGACAGCCGTATCCACTTTGGCATTGGTGAGAGATTCTAGAGGTAAGGCCATGGTTAGTATTCTCAAGCCCCAGGATAAACTCAATGGGCCAAAACTGTCCGTTTATCTTTGGCATCTGTTTCTGGGATTGGTTGCCCTGGCTATTGCCCTCCCAATCTTGGCGGTGGCCAGTAGTATTTTGGCTGACAAAAAAGAGGTGTGGCAACACCTGGCAGAAACGGTTTTAACAGACTATATCCTCAACACCCTCTGGTTGATGTTGGGAGTGGGGGTGGGCGTCACTGTGATTGGTGTGGGTTGCGCCTGGCTGGTTACCATGTGTGACTTTTGGGGGGTTAACTGGTGGCAGTGGTTGTTGTTGATGCCTTTGGCGGCCCCCTCCTACCTCCTGGCTTATAGTTATACTGACATGTTGGAATATTATGGCCCAGTACAGACTTTCCTGCGGACTATTTTCGGCTGGGAGACTGCCCGAGACTACTGGTTTCCCTCCCTTCGCCACTTGGGGGGGGCTATAGTCATGTTAACCCTGGTGTTATACCCCTATGTCTACATGTTAGCCCGGGTTGCTTTTTTAGAGCAATCTGTTTGTAGTATAGAAGCTAGTAGAAGTCTAGGATGTAACCCCTGGAAGAGTTTTTTCTCTGTGGCTTTGCCTTTGGCACGTCCCTCCATTGTCGCTGGCTTGGCACTTGCCCTCATGGAGACTCTCAATGATTTTGGTACTGTTCAATACTTCGGAGTTAATACATTCACTACGGGCATTTATCGCACCTGGATAAACATGAGGGAAAGGGTGGCAGCAGCCCAATTGGCTTTCTGTCTGATGGTATTTGTGCTAGTCTTGATTATTCTGGAGCAACTATCCCGTCTTCAAGCCCGTTATTATCAGATAGGCAGGGGAGTAAAGGCTTCTTCTCGTTATCGTCTCAATTGGTGGCGGGGGGGTTTGGCTTTTATGGCTTGTGCTATTCCTGTTGTCTTTGGTTTTTTTATACCCCTGATTTATCTCATCTATCTGACTATTATCCACTGGGAGGAAACTTGGGGTGAGAATTTTTGGTTTATTGCCCAAAATAGTCTTTTCCTAGCCATCGCCACTGGTTTTGTTGCTGTGGTGTTTAGTCTACTCATGGCCTATGGTAAACGTCTTTTCCCTAATCCCTTCCTCAATACCTCTGCCCTCATTGCCTCTATGGGTTATGCCATCCCAGGGTCGGTTATAGCTGTGGGTATTTTAATACCCCTGGGGACTGTTGACAATGCCCTTGCTGACTGGTTGGAGAAAAATTTTAATGTCTCTGTGGGCTTAATCTTCAGTGGCACCGTTATAGCTTTGATTTATGGCTATTTGGTCAGATTTTTCCCTGTCTCCCTTAACACCGTGGAATCTAGTCTAGGCAAAATTAAACCCCATTTAGACGAAGCCTCCCGCAGTCTGGGTTATAATCCCCTGGCTACCCTATTAAAAATACACTTGCCTCTGATGAGAGGTGGTATATTGACTGCCTTTTTATTGGTTTTTGTAGATGTGATGAAGGAATTACCTGCTACTGTTGTGTTGCGCCCCTTTAATTTTGATACCCTAGCAGTGAGGGTATTCCAGTATGCCTCTGACGAAAGACTGGCAGACGCCGCCGCCCCCGCTATTGTTATTATTCTAGTGGGCTTAATTCCTGTTTGTTTCCTCAGTTATCGTATTGCCAAAGGCGCAGAAGACTATCGGCAACCCTAAAGACTATCTGCAACTGTGGCAACGGTCAAATCCAATCATCCGGTGGTACATCACTACATATGGTCAATTCCCTCGGCTTACAACGCACAATCCTTACGGTGATGCCAACGCTTTTTTCCTCTTTTAAGTCTTGCAGATAGCCTTCCTGGTGAGAAATAGCCTCCTGTTGGGTAAGAAAAGGGCCAAAATAGTAGATACACTGGGGCCTTTCCGTGATTATTTCTAGCCATACTGCCCACCCCAGGGAGTCTAACAAGTCAATAAGTAACTCTCTCACTTTTATCCCCCCTCCCATAGGTCTTTGCTACTAGTGTGGCTCTGTTATCAAATTTTGACAAGGGGGATTTTACTTACACTCTTTATGCCGACACACTGGCAAGGAGTTGTTGACGACGGATTTCATACAAACAAATGGCAGTGGCAACGGAGGCATTAAGACTAGGAGTTTTTCCCGCCATGGGAATGGACAGGAGGAAATCACAGGCTTTTAATACAGACTGGCTTATTCCCTTGTCTTCCGCACCTATCACTAAACCGATGGCACCTTCTAATTTAGCTTGGTGTAACCATTGGCCTCCCTGAGCTATAGTACCATAAATCCAGAAACCTTCTTCCTTCAACCGGGAAATGGCCTGACTTATATTCACCACCCTGGCTACGGGAAAGTAAGACAAGGCACCAGCTGCCACTTTCATCACCGTGGAGGTAACTGCTACTGCCCGTCTCTGAGGTATTATTAATCCCTGCATGCCCAATGCCTCTGCTGTGCGAATAATAGCCCCTAAGTTGTGGGGATCATTAATACCATCAGCTATTAGAATTACTGGGTGGGCTGTTTTTTCTTTCGCTTGTGTTATCAAATCTTGCAAATCAATATACTCATAAGGGGCAATTTTGGCAGCGACGCCTTGGTGATTGGCAAAATTAGTCAACTGATTGAGTCTGTTAACGTCTACTATGTCTACCACTGTGCCTCTGGCTTTTAACAGAGGGATTAGGGGCTCAAAACGCTTATCCTGGGCCAGTTTGGCGGTAATGTAAAGACGATTAAGCTGTTGATTGGCAGAGATGGCGGCTAAAACGGGATGGCAACCGTAAATTAAATCATCCGACTGGTTGGTAAAGGAGGGGGAGGCAGGCGACTGTTTCTTACTCTCCTTCCGTTGTAACTGCCTATGCTGGGGGTTGACTTTGGGCATTGTGGGGACTACCTGGACCGATTCTAACCATTATAGCCCTAAACAGGTGATAAGTCAAAGGGGGCACTGTAGTTATAACCGGGGTAATGGGCGGATGCCAGTTTGCCGGTAACGGATGTAGTCTTGTAGAATGGAGTGGTGGTCAAAACAGAGAGGGGATGGCAGTTGGTTTAGGGGGAAAATAGCAGCATCAGTGGCATCATCAGCTGCCTGTAACTTTCCTCTGCCGGCTGCAATGAAGACAATACTCACAGTGTGTTGACGGGGGTCTCGTTTTGGGTCAGAATAGACGTACAATAGGTCTTTAAGGGTGACCTCCAGGCCGGTTTCCTCTTTTGCCTCACGGATAGCAGCGGCTTCTATTGTCTCGCCATAGTCGATAAAACCGCCGGGAATAGCCCAGCCTAGGGGAGGGTTTTTCCTTTGGATGAGTACAATTCCCTCTTGTCCCTCCTCCTCCATTTCGATGATAATGTCCACAGTGGGCACAGGATTCTTATAATTGCTCATAATCCCTTCCTCTTTTGTGTCTATACAATCCATTCTGACGCCCTTTCGCCCAAAGAGAGGGGGATGCTTACTGCTTTCCCCAGACGGGGTTTACTTTTTGTCTCCCTTATCCCCTCAATGACTTGACTGACTACCCCCCAATGGTTTAGATATTGGGCTATGTTTTCCAGATTTTCTAGGTATTCTGCCTCGGTATAGTGAAAAGAGGCTTGTTCTAAATATTTCCACATCACCTGAAAATAGATTCTATCTCGGATTCTTAGTATCTGTACGTCATAGGAATAGCCCCATTTTTCCTGTATTAGCCGTCGTAATTGTTCCCCTGTAATCATTGTCTCATATCTTCCTGTGGATACTTACAGTCAATTATATCCTCATTCTCTTTGACAATATTTACCAATAAAAACAAAAAAGGCCCATGGAGGGTGTCGGGAATTAAGGAGGAAGAAGAGAATCCCAACATGGGCTGTAATGAAAGTCTAGACGAGAACTAATGAGTCAGAGATAGAAATAGTTTCTTGTTGTTGGGAAAAGAGTTGACGACAGTCGATTTCACAGGAATTATTGGGACTTTCTATCAGTTTTACCCTAGTTAATTCTACGCCCAACTGAGCAATAGGGTCTCGTAGTATTTTGGCTATATAAATGGCTATATTTTCAGCAGTGGGGACTACTTGGGTAAAATAGGGTATATCTTTATTGAGGAAGGTATGATCCAGGGGTTCAACTACATACTCCGCCACTATCTTATGAAGGGTAACTAAATCCACAACCATACCGGTGCGAGGGTGAATCTGGCCAGTAACGGACACTTCTAGGTGATAATTGTGTCCATGACCGTTGGGACGAGCACATTTACCATAGATTTTAGTATTTTCTTCCAAAGTCAATTCCGGTAAAGCCAAACGGTGTGCGGCACTAAAATGTGTTCCAATAGTAAGTGTAGCTTCCATGTCTTTCCCTTGATAATTAGCCCACAGTTGCGGATGTTCGTACAGTTGGATGTCTACTAGAGGCAAATAGGGTATTAAACGTTGCCAGATGACTTTAGCAATGTATTCGGTGGTGGGGAGGGTTTGTTGGAATTCCGGCCAGGTATCATTGAGATAACTATAATCCAATTGGCTAACTACCTCCCGGTGGATAATTTTTTTCACCTCGGAAAGGTTTGTCACCATGCCATATTCATCCAACTCCCCCACCAAGGAGACATATAGCACATAATTGTGTCCATGGCCTGGAAAACGAGCATTAGCCCCAAAAAGCCTCTCATTTTCTGCCTCACTCAACTCCGGCAGCCAATACCGGTGAGAGGCACTAAATTGGGCTCTGCGCTTTACAATACACCTCATGATGGCCTAGGTTTTTGGTTTCTTACCACTGTACCATTTTTTTCTTAATTTTACTTAAACTTCCTTAAAAAAACTTAAAACTCTCCTTAGTGAGGATATTCACCACCGATGCCAATGGGGGTTTCTACAATAACAGCCCCCTCAATATTCCTGTAGCTGATAGTAGCGCCATCCGCCTGGGCATCCACAATAATGGCATAGCTCAGGTCCACATCTGTTAGGTTAGCATGATTAAAAGTAGCATTAGTGAGAAAAGCCCCACTTAGGTTAGCCCCTTCCAAATTAGCACCGTCTAAGTCTGCCCCCTCTAAAATAGCACCTTTTAGGTTGGCGCCCCGCAAATCCGCACCTCTCAAGTCTGCCCCAATAAGATGGGCTTCTTCCAGATTAGCGCCTCTCAAGTCACATCCCTGACATTGATTTGTCTGCAACAGTTGCTTGACGGCTTCGACATTTTCTGCTTTACTTACAGGCACTAGGGTGTTGAGGGACAACAGGGCGACAAAACTGGCCAGAATTAGTCTTTTCATGGTACCTAGCCCCCTTACTTCCTATTACCATTGTAACATGGATTACAGTGGGGGGCCTGTGGGTGTCTTGTAGGGATTTAACGGTATATAGGTAGGGTAAAACGAAAACAACTGCCCTGACTCCCATTATCGTCTACCCATATTTGTCCGTAGTGGGCATGGATAATCCGACGACAGAAACTCAAGCCTATGCCAAAGCCGTCCTTTTTCCCATCCCTTGGCAGTCTGTAGTTTTCCTCAAAAATTCTTTCCTTTTGACTGTCGGGGATACCAGGGCCCAAGTCTATTATACTAACTTCTACTTTTTGGCTGGTTTTGTGGAGCATGGATACAGTAATGGGGGTTCCTTCCGGGCTATATTTTATGGCATTATCTAAAAGATTTATCAGCACCTGTCTAATCAATTTTGGGTCACTGTAAACTGGGGGTAAATCGTGGGGTATATCTTTAACTATATATTGTTTCTTCTCTGCCAATTTAGGTTGCAAGGTATTTATAACTTCTTCAGCCAGACTAATTAAGTCTGTTTTTACCGGATTTATCTGAAGTTTACCAGTATTTTCTCTCGTGATTTTTATTAACTCTTCTATCATCTTGTTCATGATAAAAAATTGGCTTTTTGCCTGCTTAAATATCTTTCTTATTATGTTTTTATTTTTGTCATCTTTGTTTTCTTCTTGGGCGCTGTGATAGATTTCCAAGGTTTCTATAGCGATGGAGGCGGCGGTAAGAGGAGTACGTAAATCGTGGGCCAGCATGGCCAGCATTTGGTCTTTGAATTTTAGTTGTTCCCTCAACTGTTCCACCTCTTTTTTTAGGTAGAAAATTTCATCCTGGAGGCGTATCAATTCTGAGGAGGGGAGACAGGCATCCCAGGGAGAATCCTGAGGGGGAGCGTGGGGATGATTTTTCTTATACTCTTCAAGGGAAGTCTGCCATTGATACCAGTACTTACGCAGTTTAGCGGTGAGATTAGTTCCGGCTAAAATTTGCTGAGGGGGAGGACAAACTTTCACCAAAGCTGGGGTAACCACTAATTTAAAATGCTCCACTAGATGGGGGTATTTGCTTATTTCTAATACTTGTAATTCGAACTGATAATCTTGACTTAAAGTTTTTAAATACTCGGTGATTTGCCTTATATTTTTCTCTGAACTGTAAGGATTATCCACAAACAATAGGAGTTTGAGGGTGGCCTCCTTGGTACTGAAAGTGGGGGTATTAGTGATATTCTCTGACAGACTCATATCCTCCAGGATGTAGACAGCTGTGGCAATCCCCTCGGGGGGGGGGCAATACACCCCTAGGTCGACCTTTTGTTAACAAATCCTAAAATGCCTCCTCCTACTATCTTACAATAGGGAGATTGGGGAATGGGGCTAAGGGTTGATGAGGATGGGCCGGTACGGGGTAAAATGGAGGGCAAAAATGGGATTTGTGGGAAACATGGAATTTTCATTGGATTTTGGTCAGTACAGTCTGTGGGGCCTTTATATTACTATAGGTTTTCTGATTTTGACCTCATTGGCCTTTGTGTTCCAATGGGGATTTCGTTTCCGCCTGGTGGGGGTGACAGCCTTTATGGCAGTGTTAACAGGAGGTTTGTTTGCCCTTAGTTTAGGTTTGTTTCAGCGGGTGGAAATCCCCAATGCGGCAAAGTATAATCTTGTATATGACAATGGAGCTACACAAGCAGTGATTGCGGTGAGTACAGATATTACACCGTCAGTATTAGAAGCAACTCTGAGACAGGCGGCCATGGATTTATTCTCCTATGGGAGGATGGCTACTAAGGGGGAGGACAGTCTGACCATTAGGGCGAGAGTACAAGTCCATCAAGACAAGAAGACCATACCCATATATCTTGGTCAAATTAAACGCTCCCTAGCCAGAAGGGATGACCCGAATCCGGAAATTACTATATTCCAGGATGGATTTGCTAGACTAGAGTCTTTGTTGTCGGAAGGTTAGCTTTCTGCCAGGGAGTAGACTTTGCCATCCATGAGAATACAACTAATACCTTTGGCTAACAGATAGGATGAAGTTTTTTGGAGGATTTTGGCGTCAGGAACTTTGATTACCTTCCCCCTGTCTTGGCAGAATCGCTTAGCGGCCTTATGATTGTCAAAAACAGGCAGTGTTAGTTGGGACACTTCCTCTTTTGGTATTTCCCCAAGATGGGCAAAGTCTTTCAATGGCCTAGCAATCAATTCGGAAGACTGATCGATTACCAGATAACAGGTTTTGGGGAAAATGGCGTCTTTTAGTGGTAGAATTGTGAGTTGTTCCTTTTCTTCTGGGGGGGTTGGGGTGTCAGAGAGGCCAAAATCCACCTCCCAGTTGAAGTTTAAAATATAGTCGTGTTTTTGGGGATGGGGTAATTCTTCTTCTGCCTCTATATCTCCCTCTTCCCCTTTTTCTTCCATCTTTTCTTCTTCCTGGAGGGAGGGAATTTCCTCTTGGTAGATGGTATCCCAGATTTGTTCTAGTGGGTGATGGGTTTCTGCCTCAAAAGAGGGGGATTGTGTGTCTTGTGGGATAGGGGGATTGTCTGAGGGTTGAGAAGGCCCCAGAAGGGATAACTGTTGGCCGTTGCCGTCATCGTTGGGCTTATAGGGTTGTCCGTGACGGAGGAGACGTTTTTCCTTTATTAGATTTTCATATTCCTCCGGCGGGAGGCTTTTTTTTAGAATACGACTAATAGTAGCGGGAGTTACCCCAAAACGCTCTGCCAGGGTGGAAGAGGTATCCGGCCCTTGGCGGTACAATTGAATTATCTCCTGACGCTCTTGTTCAGACAGTCTTCTGGGACTCATGATTTTTACCCTATCCACTAGCCATTGAGCCTACAAGTGGGAACAAGTTATGTAAAAGGCATCTGCATTGTTCCCTTTGTCTAGTGTCCGTTTTCTTATGGTAGCAGAATTAGTGGCCTATACCAAAGGAGCCTTTTGTCAAGGATGGCTGAAATTATAAGGACACTATTAGCCCATTGTTAGCCTATATTGTATCTTATAATGGGAATTCTTTCACGGTCAAAAAAAAAGTCATAACAGACCATGCAACTTTTGAATTATAAACCTGCTATCCTGGTGCTGGCGGATGGAAGTGTATATAGGGGCTTTTCTTGTGGCGCCACTGGGACTACCATGGGGGAGGTAGTGTTCAACACTGGCATGACGGGTTATCAGGAGGTTTTAACTGATCCTAGCTACTGTGGACAGATTGTAACCTTTACCTATCCTGAATTGGGGAATACGGGGGTTAACGGGGAGGACGAGGAGTCAAATAGGCCACAGGTAAGAGGTATTGTAGCCCGTAATATCTGTTTTCGTCCCAGCAACTGGCGCGCCACCCAGTCTTTACCCGACTATCTTAAACAACACAACATTGTAGGCATTTTTGGCATAGACACCCGGGATTTAACTCGTCGTATTCGTATTTATGGTGCCATGAATGGTGCCATTTCTACGGAGATATTGGACGGGGAGGAACTATTGCGCAAGTTACAAGATGTTCCTCCTATGGCCGGTTTAAATCTAGTAGGTAATGTCACTACCAAAGAAGTATACGAGTGGACAGAGCCTACTAGTCCCCAGTGGGAATTCAATCCCAAGGCTGCCCTTGCGGAAAGAGAGCAATACACTGTAGTTGCTGTAGACTTCGGAATCAAACGTAATATTCTCCGCCGTCTTGCCAGTTATGGTTGCAAAGTTATAGTAGTACCGGCAGATACTCCCCCAGAAGAGATTCTAGCATACAATCCTGATGGAATTTTTCTGTCCAATGGGCCGGGAGACCCGGCGGCGGTACAGGAGGGGATTGCCACGGTAAAGGCTTTACTGGAGGCGAAAAAGCCGATTTTTGGTATTTGCATGGGGCATCAGATTCTGAGTTTATCCCTGGGGGCTGAGACTTTTAAGTTAAAATTTGGCCATCGGGGTTTAAATCATCCTGCTGGTTTGCGACAAAAAGTGGAAATCACTAGTCAGAATCACGGCTTTGCTGTTTCCCAAGAGTCTCTCCCCGAGGATGTGGAGATCACTCATTTTAACTTAAATGACCTCACGGTAGCTGGCATCAGACACAAAAAACTCCCCTTCTTCTCTGTACAATACCATCCAGAGGCTAGTCCTGGCCCCCATGATGCCGATTACCTTTTTGAACAGTTTGTAAAAATGATGCGGGAGTATCGCCAACGTCAATCCTCAACAACGACAGTACATCATGCCGGGTAGTTGACTGATTAAACCTGCCAATTCCAGTTGGAGGAGGATACTGGACACTTCCCCCACTTCTAGCCCCGATTTTTGGACAATCAAGTCTAGGGGGAGGGGGTCTTCCTGTATTATACTATACACCTGTTCCTCCTTGGGGTTAAGGGAGACTGTGGGGGTTAGTGGGTGGACATAGTCATTTGCCTCTCTTGGTTTTTCCCTCTGGGGGTTGCCGTTTTCTGGGGGAAAAAGGGGCAACTGTGGTGGTATTTGGGGGATTGCCCCTAAACTTGCCAGCAATTCCTCTAATCCTACTATGACTTCTGCCCCTTTATGGATTAGTGTAAGACAGCCCTTTGCTTTTGGTTCCTCTGGACTATTGGGGAGGACATATACATCCCGGTTGAATTCATTGGCGTAGTGGGCAGTAATGAGGGCGCCTGATTTTTCTGGGGCTTCCATTATCAACACTGCCCTACACATGCCGGCTATAATGCGATTACGGCTGGGAAAGTTGCCTTTTTCTGGGGGGCTTCCCCACTCATATTCTGTCAAAATCAGTCCTTTTGCTGCTATTTCTGCCATTAGTCTTTCATTGCTGCGGGGGTATGCCCTATCTAGTCCGTTTCCTAACACTGCCACTGTCTTTCCCCCGCCGTCTAGGCAGCCCCGATGGGCGCAACTGTCGATACCTTCTGCCATTCCCGAGACTATGGTAAACCCTTTTTGGCCTAGGACTTTACTTACATTATAGGTCCAACGTTTTCCGTGTTCTGAGGGGCTTCTGGTGCCTACTATGGCTATTGCTGGGCAAGATAGCCCATAAAGACAGGCTTTATTCTCTCCTTGATAATACAATACTGGAGGCGGGCTAGGGATTTCTAACAACAATTGCGGGTATTGTTGCTCTACGGGAGTTAAAAATTTGGGATTTTTTTTCAGGTGTTCTCTATATAATTTTTCCGGATTTATTTTAGGTTTTCCCTCACTAATGCTGTTAAGAATTTTCTGGCTTATACCCGGTATACAGGCGAATTCTTTTGGGTTTTTGCTCCAGGCTACTTCAAGACTGCCAAAGTGGTCGTATATTTTTTTGATGGAGGAGGCCCCGACGCCCTTAACTTTTGACCAGGCTAACCAGTAGATTTTTTCGTTGTCATTCATGATTCAACTTCCTGCCAAACTTTTGAGAATCCAGCCCAAGACTATGCCCAACCCCAGAAAACGCACTGCTTGCCAAAAAGGTTCACTTAGACTACTCCACTTAAATAGTTCACTTTCCAGACGCACCTCAATTTCTTCCAACTCCTTTTGTAGATAATACAATTCGCTTTTGAGGGATTCATGACGATTTTCCTTTATTTGGCCTTCTATCTCTTTTTTCCTGGCAAGTAGTTCTTGTTTTCGGGCCTTATCTGTGATAACCTGTTGATAACGTTGTTTTAGTCTTTCCAGTTGTGCCTCCACCTGGCTGATGGCCTCAGCTAAGTCTACAGGCTGGGAGTCTTGTTCTTCTCGGCGGGACATTCTACATACAATAGTGACAATACAAGTATAATAGTCAGAAATGGGCCTAAGGGGAATTATAGGATATGAATTGGCCTTTGGAAACCAAAACTTCTGATGTGCTGGAAAACATGAGCAATTTGGAGCTAGCTCGAATTCTAGCACAGCGTACTGCCATTAGTCCTAGCCATTGGCATCGACTGAAGAATGACAGACAAGCCCAAGCCCTACAACAACTGACAGCGGCCCTGATATACTTGCTAAAGGGGGAAACAGAGGAGGCTTTGGCGAGAATCAACCAGGCACAGGGATGGTTGAATAAGACTGTCCATCCCCTACCTTGTCCTAATCATGGAAACAAAAAAAACTCAGAGAAACCTGAGGAGGGATGAAAAAGGAACATATTTAGAGAGTTTAACCCGACGACCCTGTCTATCCCAGTGGACTTTGTCAAAAATCTGATGGAGGATACACAAGCCCCGTCCGTTTTCTGCCTCTTCTGGGGGTAAGTCGGGCTGGTTTAGGGGGTAACTACGGGATTGTGGGAAACCCTCCCCCTGATCACACACTATCCAGGAGTATTCACCCCTTTTATAACAAAACTTGACCACCACTGGTTTACTGGGGTCAAGCTTATTACCGTGTTTAGCAGCATTGACTAGGGCTTCTTGTAATCCTAGCCTAATTTCTGCCCGTATCTGTTTAGGCACTTTACTTAGGAGTATATCTAGTACGGGAGAGAGGTAGAGGGTGGAGGGGAAACTTACGGTTTTCCAGTTACCTATTCTTATGGGCAGCGCGATGGAAATCACTTGAGTCACTCCCGATATACACACAAACAGACTGGAAAAAGAGGGTAACAATGACGAGAAACCGCCGGAGGACTGGATTTCAGCCGTTGGTTTAGTATAACTTATAGCTCAACTGGGCTATTCTAGTTTCCATTATAGCACAGCCTCTCCCTGGGGATTTTACCCAAAAACCCAATATCTTCATCCAATCTTTATATTTCCCCAGTGAAGAAAAAAAAATACCCCCACACCGGGGGTATGGGTAGGAGATTATCTTCTCCCTATGCTACGTAGCCTTCCTTGTGTTTAACTTCGATGGGTTTCATGAGGTAGAGACGAAGGAATTGGACTACATTGGAAACGTAGAGAGGCAACTTGCGGAGGAATTTGATGGGGGCGATGGCGTTGCTGGCGTCGATAGCCCTTAATTGTTCACAGTTGCGCACACAAACGTCTAAAAGCTCGTAGAATTTGGGATTGTCCACATCCAGGATGACGGGGAAGACTTTGGCGGCGGTGTTGTTGGTCTTCTTGATAACATGTTTATCATATTCTTTGGCATCGAGGCCTATAGCTTTGTAGAAACCTGCCCTTTGTTGATCGTTGAGATACATAGTGGCAAATACGGACAGGAGGAAGAAACGACACCACAGTTTGGCCTTCCAGTCATTTAAAAACTGGGGTTGGGCGCGGAGAATGGCATCGAAGAAGTCTCCATGACGGTTTTCATCCTGACACCAGTTTTCAAAAAACTTGAATATGGGGTAGATGCGGTGTTCGGGGTGTTGTTCCAAATGACGGTAGATGGTAATATAACGCCAATAACCGATTTTTTCAGACAAGTAGGTAGCGTAGAAGATAAATTTAGGTTTAAAGAAGGTGTACTTACGGGTTTTTGTTAAAAAGCCTAAATCCAGGGTTAAATTAAAATCAGACATGGCCTTGTTTAAAAAGCCCGCATGACGCGCCTCATCCCGTGACATCAGGGTGAAACACTCTGCTAGGATGGGATTTTTGTCTTTTAGGCGTCTTCCCAATTCTTTGTACAACAGGAAGCCGGAAAACTCGGCAGTGCATGATCTTTCCAAAAATTCGATAAACAGACGACGGGTTTCTCCATCAATATGATCCCATGACTGGTTGAATTCTTCCGTTCTTACAAAGTGATTACGATTATAGTCCTCCCTAAATTCGGCGAGAATAGCCTTCAACTCCTCCTCATTGGCACTAATGTCCATTTTTTCCATTTCCTCGAAGTCGGTGGTGTAGAAACGAGGAGTGAGGATAGTTTCCTTGGCTGGCGCTTTAACACCCGGACGGATTTCCTCGAATTCTGGCGTTTTTACGGTTGTTACCATATTCTCCTGCTTGTGGTTTAAGTTTTTTACCCTGTTTGTGTCTTTTATTTTAGTTGTATTTCAGTTTAACAGAATCCCCTGTCTCTGTTAGCTTAATTTTGTTAAGACTTGTAAAGAGCCCTATGTTAACCCCCTAAAAATATTGCCACTCCCACTGCCAGCATCAAGGCCAGGAGGAACATTATCAGAAAAAATAAACCCTGAAGGCTTTTTTTAAGACTCTGAATCAGCCTGTCCTGTTGTTGCAATTTAGCAGCCAGCTGGTAATCTAATTGCACAATTTTGTTCTCCAATTCGCTGGATTGTCGAGTTATTGCCGTCAAAGCTATTTCCTGGTTACTAGATAACAATTGGACACTTTTTTCCGCCCTATCTAACCCTTCTCTGATTTTTTCTTCGAGGAAATCCTGCAATTTTCCCAGAGACGACTTCTGTTCAATGAGTTTATCAACTGCCTTGGCTAAAGCGTCTTTTAGTTTTTCTGTGTCGCCTTTTAGTTTTTCTATTTCCTCGTTTATGTCTCTATTGAGATGGTGGTATTGCTGCAAAGCTTCTATGAGGGAATTAAGGGAAGTAGGGATTTTGCCCTGGGAATCTCGTATATTTTCTATTTCGGAGAGGATTTTTTGGGCAGGGGAAATCTTCCCGGAGATGATATACCCTTTTGTCACTAGTTGCCAAGAGGTACCACTGGGGAGGATGCGGAGTTGGGCTGGTTTTTCTAGACTGAAGTTGATGTTAAGATAACGGCTATCTCCCTGAAGGTCAAACAATAATTCTAGATGGTGTCTGAGACGGTTAAAATTGATTCTCTTGCCACCATGGGGGAAAAGCCAGTAGGATTTGCCAGCATCGGTTTCCGTTAAAACTGCCCAATAGTAGCCATTAACACTATATTCCAGTACAACTTCCTGGGGGTTTTGTTGTCGATAGGTTTCGGCGGTGACAGCAACGGGAGTGACATAGGCCAGAAGGATTTGTGGGGCATAATTGTAGATATTAACTAATTCCTTCCAGCCAATTGTTAGAGGTTGGGGTTGTATATTGGAGCTTCCTCCGGCTACAATTGTTGTTTGGTATCTTTGTTCTAATTGGTTTACTTTTTGCTGGAGTTGTTGTAACTTTTGGTATATAGACTGTAACTCCGACTCGCTGATAAACTCGGGCATGAGACTGGACTTTTGTTAACAAAGGAAACTTTTTCCCATCATAATAGACTAGTATAAACTAGTGCCTCGTTGAGAGCCGGCCGCTTTTTTTTGTGACAAAATATGTTATTTGCCAGTACCATACTAAAGGCACCTTTGGCCAGTTTTACCATCCTGCTGTTACTCATTCTGGTATTCCCCCCCATTTTCGAGAGAATAAGGCTGCCTGGCTTGGTGGGATTGTTGTTTGCTGGGGTAGTTTTCGGCGAGGAGGGATTGGGATTACTAGATAAAAACAGTGAATCGGTAAAACTGTTGGCGGATATAGGCAAAATCTATTTGATGTTTGTCGCCGGTTTAGAGATTGATTTAGAGGATTTTCGCAAGACTAGAAATCAGTCGCTGGTTTTCGGTTTTACTACTTTTATTGTCCCCCTGTCAATGGGCACATTACTGGGGTTAGCCTTTAAAATGGGGTGGAATGCGTCGATTTTGTTGGGCTCCCTCCTGGCGTCTCATACTCTTTTGGCCTATCCTATTGTCACCCGTTTGGGGATAGTAAACAATGAAGCGGTGATAGCCTCTATTGGGGCAACTATTTTCACGGATATTGGGGCGTTGCTGGTGTTGGCCATTTGTGTGGCGATAGGGGGTGGGCAATTTACCCTGGCAACCCTGATAGGGTTGTTGTTCAACTTGGCCATTTATTGTGTAGTGGTTTTGTTTGGTTTTGCCTACGCTGGCAGGGAGTATTTCCGTCGCACAGGGGAGGAAGAGAATAACCAGTTTCTGTTTGTGTTGTTAGCCCTATTTCTGGCATCGGTGGGGGCGCAAATAATTCACATTGACCAGATTGTGGGCGCCTTTTTGGCTGGCTTGGCAGTAAACAGGGTAGTGGGCCAGGGGGTAGTAAAGGAGAAAATAGAATTTGTAGGTAGTACTCTGTTTATTCACTGTTTTTTTGTTTATATAGGCTTGCTGTTGGAGGTATCGGAGTTTCTGACTATTTTTGGGGAAAACTTTTTACTCACCACCGGGATTGTCAGCACATTGATTTTCAGCAAGTTTGTTGCCAGTTTGATCCCCAAGTTTATATTTAACTACAGCTGGGCCCAGTGTTTGACCATGTGGTCACTATCTTTGCCCCAGGTGGCGGCTACCCTGGCGGCTACGGTAGTAGGGATTCAGGCGGGGATACTTCCCAAGGCCGTATTTAATTCTGTAATCGTGATGATGTTGGTAACTTCTGTGGGAGGGCCTATTTTAACTAGTAGGTTTGCCCCCAAATTGGCAGAGATAGAAAAACTGGCCAGAGTGGGGGAGTCGGGAAGGCCTTCTGAAGACGGGGAGACTTCTGTTTTGAAACTGGAGAATATTGTCTTACCATTATCCAATCCTAAAACACAAAAAGAACTCATTGAACTGGCGGCCATTTTGTCTTCTTTCCAGGGGGGCAGGATTATCGCCTTGTCGGTGGTGAGGGCCAGGGCCCATCTTGATGACCCCATGCTACAGGAAGAACTACGAGCCAGTGAACGTTTGCTCAAAAGGGCTTTGAAGTATGGTAATGAGTACGGTGTAGTGATGGAGCCGGTTATTCGGATTGATGATGACTTTGCCGAGGGCATTTGTCGGGTGGCCAGAGAGAAAGAGGGGGATTTGATTGTCATTGGCTGGAGTCCAAGTTCAGCCAGTCTCCAGGCTAGAATTTTTGGCAATATTGTAGATAAGGTATTATGGTCTTCCCACTGTCCCGTAGCCGTGGTAAAATTGTTGACCTCCCCCGCCAGTTGGAGGAAAATTCTGGTGCCTGTGGAAAACCTGGAACAAAAAACACTGAAGATGATTGCCCTGGGCAGTTTGCTGGCACAACACAATGGGGGGACTGTTACAGTACTATACCTTCAGCAAGGGGGTATAGACAACACAGAGACACTGGAAAATGCCTTGAAGGCTACTCTAAAGAGTTTTAGCTGTCCCCTGGAGGCACAGATAACAATGAAAGCCAGTGCATCTGGGGCGGAAACTGTTATTCGGGCGGCGGTGGAGGAGAATTCCGACTTAGTAATACTTAAAAATGTACACTATCGCACAGCGGGAGGACTAGCAGTTAGTGACATCACCACCGAGGTAATAGGGAAACTGGACAGGTCAGTTATAATCTTCGGGGAGGCACAGTAGTACAAGGGAGATTATTTTACCCGGCTAACCACGTAGTGGGTTAACTCGTGGAGGGAGTCTCTTGCAGGAGAGGGGGGAAGACATTGGAGACTTTCTGCCGCCAATTGACTATAGTGGTGGGCTAACTGTCTTGCCCTTTCGATGCCGTTACTTTCATGCACCAACTGAAGGGCTTTTTCCAAGTCTCCCTCCTGACTGAATTCCCTCTCAATTAACACCTTTAGCTGGGGTTTTTCCTCCATGGCAAATAAAACCGGGGCAGTGAGATTGCCACTAGCCAAGTCACTACCGGCGGGTTTCCCTAACACCTCTGTGGGGGAGGTGAAATCCAAAATGTCATCCACAATCTGAAAGGCCAACCCCAAGTTTTTCCCGTAGTTATACACCTCGTTAGCTACTTCTTCTTCCACGTTACTGAGAATGGCGGCGGCTTTCCCACTGTTGGCCATGAGAGAGGCGGTTTTATAGTAACTTTTTTGAAGATACTTCTCCAGGGTGATACTGGTGTCAAAGCAACTTAATCCCTGCTGTATTTCCCCTTCGGCAAAGTCTCTAATCACCTCAGATAAAAGCTTTACCACCTCCAGGTTATCCAAATTGGCCAAATACCATGACGACTGGGCAAAGAGAAAATCCCCCGCTAACACGGCTACCCTATTGCCAAAGAGACTGTTGACGGTGGCCACCTGACGACGTATTTGGGCTTCGTCCACCACATCATCATGGACAAGACTGGCGGTGTGGATCATTTCGGTAATTTCTGCCAAACGACGGTGACGGGGGGTTAAATCTTTTCCCTTTAGAGTGGCCTTAGACAACAATAATACAATTGCCGGACGGATCCTCTTCCCACCAGCACTAAACAAATGTTCCGCCGCTGCCCCCAATATTGGATGTTGAGCTTGAATCAGACTGGTCAGATTGGCCACGAGGATTGACAAATCCTCTTCTACGGGGGCGAATATTGAGGTTGTTGTCGTCATGGACGGGTCTAATCCCTAATGGTAGTTTACGAAAGTTTACATATCTTATTGTTATTTTAAGCTATGGTTTGTTTTGTGGCCAAATTTTTTCCTGACCACCGTTGCCAAGTCGGTTCCTTAGTGTGTTATGGTATTAATTGGGGGGCCATGTCTACGCCTGGAGACTGCCCCTCTGTCTGGAACGGTTCTGTGCTAGTTATTGCTTAAGTGGTTTCCTCTAGGCCTCAACCTGGAGGGGCAGGGCAGCCATGGTGACTGCTGGTGGGGGGCCCTCTTGGTATCTAAGTGCTCCCAAGGATGAGGCCCTAGACTAGCACTCCGAAAATTATAACAACATTGGCGGCCGGTTATACCGCGCTGGGTGTGGGGAGGTTTTGATTTTCAGTCCAGGCGTTGGTTTCTTATTACGTGGGGGGGAACATGTTGGTGCCTTTGGTTGCTACTCTATATATATTACTGGTATACATACTGCTGTTGACCCTGGCTAACTGGACAAAAAAAGATAATCCCAGTGGACTTTAGTGGGGGGAAAAGGCCAGTGGGTTGATATTTCTTTCTGCCCCCCTTTACCTATTTCTAAGGAGGTGTTCCTCCACAAAGTTGGTGTACACGTTGCCGGCGATGAATTCTGGATGGTTAAGTACCTTTTGGTGAAACTTGATTGTAGTAGGTACCCCGGTAATAGCACATTCTCTTAAAGCCCTTCGCATCCTTCTGATGGCCATATCCCGGTTTTCCCCCCAGACGATAAGTTTGCCTATGAGAGAGTCGTAGTAGGGAGGTATTTCATAATCCGGGTATATATGGGAATCCATCCGCACCCCTGGGCCCCCGGGAGGCAAATAGGCTAAAATCTTCCCTGGATGGGGTCTAAAATCGTGGTCGGGATCCTCCGCATTTATCCTACATTCTATCGCATGTCCCCTCAGTTGTATATCCTCTTGTCGGAAGGATAGTTTTTCTCCCTGGGCTATTGCTATTTGTTCTCTTACTATATCTATTCCTGTAATCATCTCTGTTACAGGGTGCTCCACCTGGATGCGGGTGTTCATCTCCATGAAGTAGAAATTGCCGTGTTTGTCCACCAGAAATTCCACTGTGCCCGCCCCTACGTAATTGATAGACTTGGCAGCTTTGACGGCGGCTTCCCCCATTTTTTGTCGCAATTCGGGGGTAAGAAAAGGAGAGGGGGCCTCTTCTAACAGTTTCTGGTGTCTTCTCTGGATGGAGCACTCCCTTTCCCCCAGGTGTACTACATTCCCGTAACTATCCGCCAAGATTTGAAACTCAATATGACGAGGCAGTTCTATGTATTTTTCTATGTATACTCCAGGATTACCAAATGCCGCCTCCGCCTCCCCCTGGGCGGCTTTTAAAAGGCTGGGCAATTCACTCTCGTTGCGCACCAGACGCATGCCTCTACCTCCTCCCCCCGCTGTGGCTTTGATGATGACGGGGTAGCCTATGGCGGCGGCAATGGAGGCGGCTTCCGCCTCGTCGTTAACCAATCCCTTACTGCCGGGGATAGTGGGTACCCCTGCCTGTTGCATGGTTTTTTTGGCGGTGGCCTTATCTCCCATGGCCATTATAGCTTCCGGCGACGGCCCAATGAATTGTATTTTATGATCGGCACATATTTGGGCAAAACGGGCATTTTCCGCCAAAAATCCGTATCCTGGGTGGATTGCCTCTGCCCCTCTAGTCAGGGCTGCTGCTATGATATTAGGTATGTTCAAATAGCTTTTATTGCTTGGTGGTGGCCCTATACAAACGCTTTCATCCGCCAGTTTCACGTGGAGGGAGTTGCGATCGATGGTAGAATGGACTGCCACCGTTGCTATCCCCATCTCTTCGCAGCTATGAATAATCCTCAGGGCAATTTCTCCTCGGTTGGCGATTAATATTTTGCTAAAGGGCATCTTAGCGCTGAAATACTATTACCAGTGGTATGATATTTGGTTTTGGTACTTTTGACAATTATGTCCTGTTTTCATTTCTTTTGTCATCCCCTTCCCCCTTCCCTTTGGCTTTTTCTCCTCCAATCCCTCTTCCTTCCTCTCGTTTTTGCCTCTATTTTTTACTACATTTTTTCTCTGTATTATTCCTCTTTATTTTTCAACGATAATCCTACTACTGATGACAATTTTCATCCCCCAGTCTCTATTATAAAACCCCTGTGCGGCTTAGAGGACAATTTAAAAGCCAATCTCACATCCTTTATTCACCAGGAATATCCCCAATACCAGATTGTTTTTTGTGTCCAGAATCCCACTGATGCCGCCATCCCCATCGTTAAAGAATTAATAAAAAATTTCCCGGATAAAGACCTACGTTTGGTTGTAAGTGACAGAAAAATTGGCTACAACTACAAGGTAAGTAACATGGCCAATGGTTTTGCTTTTTGTGATTATGATTTTATTTTAATAGCAGATAGTGACATCGAGGTAAAACCTGACTATTTGAAGACTGTTATCCAGCCTTTTAAAGACGAAAAAGTGGGGGTAGCAACTTGTTTATATCAGCCGGTGGCCACCAATTGGTTGGGAATAATAGAGTCTTTAAATGTCATGGGCGACTTTATACCGAAAGTCTTAACGGCAGTGCAAACAAGGGGTGTAAATTTTGCCTTTGGCTCTACAATTATAATCAGGAGAAAAGTCTTAGAGGCCATAGGAGGTTTTGGGGCTATTGCTAACAACTT
Source organism: Cyanobacteriota bacterium SRBZ.bins.94.201705 (assembly GCA_030549855.1). Taxonomy (GTDB): domain Bacteria; phylum Cyanobacteriota; class Cyanobacteriia; order Cyanobacteriales; family Cyanobacteriaceae; genus DVEF01. Next base: position 76,632 of record JAUQQP010000004.1, on the reverse strand, counting down.
GGCCGACGATTTTTTGTTAGGCTTTCTACCTCACCAACTTGGTTATAGGGGGGAATTAGTTAACTATTTTGTGAGACATCACCAGGGAGAAGAAAACTTTAAGGACTACATAAATAGACAAATTCGCTGGCAAAAATGCATCCTCTCCCAGGGATTACTAAGCTATTTGGGCCTGATTTTTACCCAAGGAACAATCACTAGTACTCTCCTAGTTTTAATTAATCCCCAAAATCCTCTCAGCATTTTCCTGATGTTTTTGACGTTATTGTTGAGGATAACCCTGGCATATACGGTGGGAGTCGTATTCCTTAAAAACCAGAAGTCATCCAGATACATATGGCTAGTGATAGTGAGCGATTTTTTAAATTTTTACACCTGGATATTGGCGTTGTCAAAGAGAGAAATTATGTGGAGAGGGAGACGATTTAGAGTGAAGAAATACGGCTATCTTGAGCCAATTTAGGGCACAAAAACCTGAAGGGCGTTGGGGATGACGCGAAACTTAGCCGGAGTGATGGTAGTAATTTCACCGTCGGTGTTGACTTTATAGGCTTTACTGGTATGAATTTCTATTTCCCTACCCTCTACAGTCCTCACCCATTTTAACAGGTGTTGTTGGCCTCGGGGTAAATGCCAGACAAGGGGAAAGATTTGCCACCAACGTTCTAATTCGATACTATACAGGTCTAGACGCTGGTCGTCAATGGCGGCATCATGAGCAATGGGCATCCCCCCACCATAATATCTGCCATTACCTACAGCTATTTGAATAGTCTTGACGGAGAAGACTTTGCCATCCACAACAATAGTAGCAGGAAAACGACGGGCTTTGCCAATCACCTGTAAAGCAGTAATGGCATAGGCGAAAACCCCCCAACGTCGTTTTAAACCCCGCGAGAGTTGCCTAGTAATTTCTACACTCAAACCAATGCTAGCTACATTGAAAAAATGTTTGCCGTTAACCCAACCCAAATCAATGGCTTTGAGATTTCCTCTGGTGATGACTTCACAGGCTTGCTTGATGCTAAAGGGAATATTGAGAGTACGGGCTAAATCATTGGCAGTCCCAAGTGGTAAAATACCTAAGGGCAGTTTGGTTTCTACCAGACTATCTACTACCCCATTGAGAGTCCCATCCCCACCACCTACTATAACACAGTCTACCTGTTTGTGGTACTCTTGGACTACCAAACCTAATTCCCTGGGGTGTTTCAGGGGTTTGATAATTAACTCGAAGTCGTGGGAGTAGAAGTATTCCACTGCCTGGGGGAGGAATTTTTCCCCTTTACGGGAATAACGGTTGATAAGCAGTAATGCCTTTTTAGTCATAGGGGCTATGGCAGAATAATAGTCTATTAATGGGGGCAGCGGCCACTATAATACTAGGGAACTACTAACACCGGACAAGGGGAAAGGTTAATAACACGGTTGGTGACACTTTCTTCGGCGCCTTCCTGGGTCAAGCCTAAACCCCGACAACCCATTATAATGAGGTTAGCTTCAATTTCCTCAGCCACGTCACAGATGACAAACGGAGGTAAGCCTTCCCTTTCAATAGTCTCAGCCGAGATTCCCTGAGAGGCAAAGATTTCCCGGGCATTTTCTAGTAGTTTTCTCACCGCGGCGGCGTCACTCATCACCGGATTCCCATTGTTAGTTTCTACCACGGAGAGGATATATAGTTCACTATTATATGTTTTCACCACGTTAGCCACCAGGGATACTGCTTCTCTGGATTCTCGACTTTGGTTTATGGGGAATAGAATCTTTTTGAACATAATACTTACCTCCCGTGACAACAGTCGGGTAAAATCGGCAAAGAGCAAATTTTTTTACTCCCTCTATTTTTTATTTTCTGATAAGTATCCGAAAATATCACTATGGCTAAAAAAACTGTTGCAAACCTGACTAGGGCTGATGTAGAAGGGAAAAGAGTGTTAGTGCGGGTGGATTTCAACGTGCCCATGGATAACGGTAAAATTACTGACGACACCCGCATTCGTGCCGCCTTGCCTACTATCAATGATTTAATTTCTAAGGGGGCAAAAGTGATATTATGTAGTCATATGGGACGTCCCAATGGCCAAGTCAAGGAGGAACTCCGTCTTACTCCTGTCGCTGAACGTCTTTCGGAATTATTGGGCAAAAAGGTTGTCAAATGTAACGACTGTATTGGGGATGAGGTTACCCAAGCGGTGAATTCCATGGCAAACGGGGATGTCTTATTGTTGGAGAATCTCCGTTTCCACAAGGAAGAAGAAGAAAATGACCCGGAATTCGCCAAAAAACTGGCCAGTAACGCCGATTTATATGTAAATGATGCCTTTGGCACTGCCCACCGCGCCCATGCTTCTACTGAGGGGGTAACCCATTATCTCTCTCCCTGTGTGGCTGGTTATCTGATAGAAAAAGAGTTACAATTTTTGCAAAGTGCCATTGAATCCCCCAGACGCCCCCTAGTAGCTATTATCGGTGGCTCAAAGGTTTCTAGTAAAATCGGTGTTATTGAAGCTTTGTTGGAAAAATGCGACAAACTCCTGTTGGGTGGCGGGATGATTTTTACATTTTTTAAAGCCCGGGGGTTAAATGTTGGCAATTCCCTAGTAGAAGATGATAAACTAGACCTAGCACGCTCTCTGGAAGCCAAGGCTAAAGAGAAAGGGGTGGAGTTACTGTTGCCTACGGACGTAGTTGTAGCAGATAAATTCGCCCCAGATGCCAATTCCCAGGTGGTAGACATAAACAACATCCCCTCAGGGTGGATGGGGTTAGACATAGGGCCAAATACCGTAAAAGCCTTCCAGGAGGCCTTACAAGGCTGTCAGACGGTGGTTTGGAATGGCCCCATGGGGGTGTTTGAGTTTGACCAGTTTGCCAAAGGCACAGAAGCCATAGCCCGCACCCTGGCTGAATTGACAGAAAAAGGCGCTACTACTATTATTGGTGGAGGTGACTCCGTAGCGGCAGTAGAGAAGGTGGGGGTAGCCGACAAGATGAGTCACATCTCCACTGGTGGTGGTGCCAGTCTGGAATTGTTAGAGGGGAAGGTGTTGCCTGGTATTGCCGCCCTTGACGATGCCTAATCCCCAGAGTACTATATAATTTTAATGTGTTCGGGGGGCCAGAAGGTAAAAACGGCCTTCCCGATTATGTTTTCTCTTGGCAGAAAGCCCCAAATGTGGGAGTCATTGCTATTGTTGCGATTATCCCCCATCACAAACACACATCCCGGCGGCACTTTTACCGGCTCAAATTCATATCGGGGTGGTTCTAGGATATAATCCTCCTGAAGGGGTTTGCCATTAACGTAGACTTGGCCGTCTTTTACTGCCACCGTGTCCCCCTCTTGGGCTATAATCCTCTTGATGAACACTTGGTTTTTCTTATACCCCAGCATTTGTAGTTGTGGGGGAGGGGTAAAGACAATAACATCCCTGGCTTTAGGTTTAGTAAAATGATAGGACACCTTCTCCACCACTAACCTGTCCCCTACTGCCAGGGTGGGTAACATGGACTCTGAAGGGATGAAACGAGGCTCTGCTATAAATATTCTCACAAACAGTGCCACTAACAGGCCTATGACGATTATGGGTACATTCTCCCGTATGATGTCTTTTAAGGATAAAAGAGGAGAAACTGCCCGAGATTTGCTCATGAATGGGAAAACTAGCCGGAAATCAGCAATTACTACCGGGAAACCATTATATACAACTACAAGTCTTTTAGAGTATCTCTGTTATTCTCGTAGGGTATAGACAAAGCAACAAAAAAACATTGAAAATTAAAAAGGGAACTCTTTGATAATATGAGCAATAGTCCCTAGTGGGCTAAAATGTTTGTTATAGGAGAGAGTTTATATGGAGTCTAAACCACAAGTAGAAACAAAATCTGGGCAGACAGAGAAACTGGAGAAGGTTAGCAGCGAGAAGCCAGGCATGATTACCCCTGTCACCACCCCACAAGAAGGGGATTGGCAGGAGTATGTGGATTTGGTAATTGACTATATTGCCCAGTTGCCTGAGTTGGTAACCAATTTCTTCTCTAGTTACCAAAAACCCCTGACTACCACTGGTTTGATTATCGTGGCGGCTATTACTGTATATATAACTTTAGCCGTCTTGGAGGCTATCGAGCAAATCCCCCTACTCTCCCCCATTCTGGAATTGGTGGGGTTGGGATATAGCATCTGGTTTGTCTGGCGTTATCTGTTAAAAGCCTCCACTCGTCAAGAATTATGGGCAGAAATTGAGAGTTTCAAAAAGCAGGTAGTTGGGGATAAAAACAACTAGAAAACGGTATGGGTATGCCTCCTAGTGGGCATACTTAACCTATCGTTGCACCAGTGGTTGACAGTTGACAGTTGACCCTTCCTCGGCTACACTATGTTCCACTTTCACATCCAAACTGATAGCCCCATCCCTCCCTCCCAACAGTTGGTTGAGCAGATTCAGTTTGCCATAGCCACTGGTAAATACCCCCCAGGCGGCCGTTTGCCCAGCACTAGACAACTTTCACTACTCACTGGCCTACACCGTAATACTATAACCAAAGTCTATAAAACCCTTAAACAGTTGGGTTTAGTGGAGGCCATCCCAGGTTCTGGTATTTATGTAAAATTACAAAAGTGCGATGAAGTTCCAGGAAAGGGAAACTCCCCCAGGGGGATGATGCGGGGGTTTATAGATAAAATGCTCCAAAAAGGTTACAGGGTGGAGGAAGTCCGACAGTGGTTTTTGGAGGAGATACAGTGGCGTCTAGCTTGTCGGGAGTTAGTGATAGTCTCCCTGCCTCAATCAGACTTAGGCACTGGTAGACTGATTGTAACAGAATTAGAGCCTATATTAGCACGTCCCATTCAGTTAGTGGCCATTGAGGAGTTACCCCAGTTTCTCCGGCAGAAAAACTATGCCACCGTCATTACCAGTCGTTATTTTCTCCCCCGCCTAAAAGAGACTATCCCCCCAGATTCCGCCCATGTTATCCCCATTGACATATATGATTATCAGACAGAATTGGACATCATCAAACAGCTGCCTAGGGATTCTTATCTGGGAATAGTGAGTGTAGGGGAGGGGATAATAAGGGCAGCCTACACCCTCATTCACAGCCTCCGAGGCGACGACATTTCTGTCATCACTGCCACCGTCGACAATCCTAGTCAACTGGACTATATTGTCCGTTATTGTGATCTTATCATCTGTGACCCCCCCAGTTACCCCCGAGTGAAAGACATCCTCTTAAGGCTATCTCCCCATTTAATTCGCCCTACCCGTCTTCTTCGCAGTAACAGTTATATTAGTAAAAAATCCCTTGATGCCCTCAAACGGGAATTAGGGATTAGAAATTAGTAGGAATAGGGCTTGTCTTCACTTAGGTGGGAGGGATAAGACTTGTCCTTCTCCAGGATGTGGGGGGTGGCTGTTTTTGCAGCTAGATTGGCCAATCCTAGGCAGGCAAAGCTATTAACCAGAAGGAATATCTGTGACAACCCACCATATCCTAAACCCCATACCCAGGGATTGGTGAAGGCAGATACTAGCAAACAGGAAGCAACCCCCAGACTGCTGCCTATGGCTAGCCACTTGAGGGTGGGATGTTGTAGGAAAACTACAATCAACAAGGCGGGTATTAAGACACTGGCAAACAGGGGATTAAGACTAGGACTGCCCCATAGTATATTACCCAATTCTGGAATAGAACTGCCCATTATCCGAAAAGGCCATTGTGGCAAGTCGAAGATGTAAAACCCCTGTAGGAAAAATAAACCACTACTGCCTGCTATCAACCCGGCTTGGAGACTAAAGTTGAAGGGAAGATAGTTGCGTAAAAACCAGGCAAATAAGTATGACCCTACTACCATTAATATCTTAGGTAAAAGGGCTACGGCGCCACCATCTAGCCAAAAACCAGGGTTGAGATAACCATTGTCTCTTAGCCAACGGAGAAAGTCTCTGAGGGTAATTTTGCCTCTCAAAGCTAGTTTCACTGCCCTTGCCGCATCTAACTGTCCTGCCCCATAATGGTTCAAGGGATCCTTTTCTGGTTTTCTCGCTGACTGGAGTAAAATTGCCCTCACCTCGTCAGGATTGTCAACCCCCGTGGCTTTGATTAAAGCAGCAACCCCGGCTACATGAGGAGAAGCCATACTGGTGCCTATATAGCCGATAAATTCAGGCTGTTTGCTTTCCTGATTTATGGTTTCTTGGATGATTTTACCACTCTCGCTTCCACCTGGGGCCGATATGTCTACCCCTGCCCCAAAATTAGAATAAGGCGCCTTATTTCCAGCCGCGTCAGTAGCAGAGACGGCAATCACCTCCGGGTAACGCGCTGGATATACAGCTGCATTGCGGTTTTCATTCCCTGCCGCCGCTACCATTACTACCCCCTTTTTATAGGCATATCTGATGGCTTCTCTTAGGAATCGACTGTCTCCTCCCCCACCAAAACTCATATTTATCACATCTGCACCCCTGTCGGCCGCAAATTTGATTGCCTCCGCTATGTCAGCCACTGTGCCTCCATTTCTACTTAATACTTTCAATGGCATTATCTTGGCTTTGTAGGCTATCCCCGCTACCCCATAATTGTTGTTGGTTGACTGGGCTATTGTACCCGCTACGTGTGTCCCATGTCCTACATCGTCTCTGGTATCTTTATTGTCGTCTATGAAGTTATAACCTTCTACAAATTCTGTTTTTGCTAAATCTGGTACTTGCGTTACTCCTGTATCAATAACAGCTACAATCACTCCCTCCCCCTTACTCTCGTCCCATGCTTGTTCTACATTTATGCTACGGAGATTCCACTGTTGACTGTAACCCGGGTCATTGGGCACTTCTAGGCTATGATATATATAGTTGGGTTCAATGTATTCTACTTGCTGTTTTAAGGGCAATTTTTTTAGTTGTTTCCAGGTATTTTTATCTCCCTTTACCACATAAACTCTTTCCTGGTGGGAAAAAATACTATTCAACACCGGCATGGATTTTATCTGAGAGGCAATTAGCTGCAGACTGGCTTCCAACTCCCTTTGGGAAATATCCTCCCTAAAGTTTATAATAAAAGAGTCAAACTCCCCTCTGAAAGCCAACCCCTTAAAATTTAACAAGGCTAAGGCTACTCCTAAAATGCAAAGACAAGCCAGAAGAAATTTCTTCATACTCCCCTCCGCCAATCCTGCAATCCTTCATGGAATGACTGATGATTATAGTATAGTAAAATCCCTGGCTAACTACTATTTTTTCTAGCTAATTTTAAGGTTAATGATTTTAATGTTAATCCCGGGAAACCATGTGGAAATTTCTGACTCTTGCTATTCCTTTTTACCAGCCAGACGTCAACAATTGGAGTTTTGAGGCAAGAATCCTACGTTGGTTGACATTTTTATGGATTTTTATCGGCTTAATTACTCTTTTCTCTGCCTCTTATGCCGTGGGAGTACAAGAAAGTGGAGACGGCTGGTATTATTTTAAACGTCAGGTGTTTTGGATGCTAATAGGCCTAATTTTCTTTAAAATCCTACCCCAATTGCCCCTTTCTCTGGTTTTCAAATACTCCGGCTGGTTGTATCTATTTTTTCTCATTTGCATCTTGCTAACAGTAGTGGGTTTAGGGGAAAATATCAATGGTGCCGAAAGATGGTTGAATATAGGCCCTATTCAAATTCAACCCTCTGAACTACTCAAACCTTTTCTCGTTATACAGGGTGCTATTATATTTGGCAGGTGGAAAAAACTTCCCTGGCGAATTAAAGGCACATGGCTAGGTATTTTTGCTTTTACCCTTGCCTGTATCCTCAAACAACCTAATTTAAGTACAACTGCACTATGTGGAATCACACTGTGGTTGATGGCATTAGCCGGAAACATCCCCTATAATCACCTAGCAATGACTGCCATGGCGGGAATTCTCACTGCTGTGGTAAGTGTCTCCATTAACACCTATCAGTTAAAACGTATCACATCTTTCCTCAATCCTTGGGCAGATGCTAGGGGGGATGGTTATCAGTTAATCCAAAGTTTACTAGCTATTGGCTCTGGTGGTACACTGGGAGTAGGTTTTGGCATGTCACAACAGAAACTGTTTTATTTGCCTTTTCAGTATACTGATTTCATCTTTGCTGTGTTTGCCGAGGAATTTGGCTTGTTAGGCTGTCTGTTTATCCTCTTGTTGCTGCTAAGTTATGCTACCATTGCCTTTTTAGTATCCCTAAAGTGTCATCATCCCGTCAAACGATTACTGGGTATTGGTGTTGTGGTTATTCTTGTGGGACAATCTTTCCTTAATATTGGTGTAAATACAGGTGTACTGCCAACTACCGGTTTACCTTTTCCCTTTCTCAGTTATGGTGGTAGTTCAGTTATCAGCAGTTTAATTCTAGCAGGTTTATTGATTCGTCTTGCTATTGAAACAACACCCCCACCACAAACCGCTGATAGTCACTAATTCTTTTTTTTTTTTAGTGGAATATCTAGGTAATTGTCAATGAATAAACAGGGATTAGCTTTACAAACTTCTACTGGAGATTTAGGCTTAGCTTTTGTAGATTACCAGGGAAAATTTTACTACAACTCCTGGGATTTGGGGAGAGAATTAGCCGACTTGTTACAGGAAATTTTGGCTGGCTTCGTCAATAAGGTGACCTCCTGGGATAAACTAGATTTCTTAGCAGTCAGCCTTGGCCCTGGCAGTTATACTAGTACCAGAATAGGAGTAGTCACAGCCAGAATTTTGGCCCAACAATTAAACCTGCCGGTAGTAGGCATCTCTAATACCGAATTGCTGGCTTGGGAAGAAGCAAAAAGACAACAAAAACAGGCTGTTATAGCAGTAGAAATGCCTGCAAGTAACGGCGATATTTATGGCGCAATTTATAAGAGTTACAACCGGGGAATGCCGTTAGAAGAAATGAAGAGATGTAGTGGGATGACACCAGAAAAATGGCAGGAAATCCTAGAGGAGTACAAACAAAAATATCCCGAGGGAATAGTCATATTAAAATCCCCGGCAAAATTGGCCTACACGGCTAAGTATTTACTGGAAATATCCCAGCTGAAAATGGACAATCAGGAGGCAAAAACTACCTACAACTGGAAGAATCTATTGCCCCTATACTAGGCCTCATATTATAAAATGGGTAAAGGTCTCACTGGCAACAATAGGAGTAGGGAAAGGGAATATGACTTACACCACGGAAGACTTGATTAGATTCCTGGAAATGGAATTACAGGCTACCTGGAGTGGCAAAAGGCTGATTTTCAATGGGGAGGAGAAACTAGACAATCCTATTGTGGCTAAGGCTGTAGACACGAATAAAATAAGTAGGGTATTTGCCTTTCGGGATTTCCAACAACAAATCCATGAATATCAGAAAAAACATGGCGTATCTGGCATTGTTTGGCGTACAATCAACTTTAAGGGACGTTCCTTCCGTTTCCCAGAAGTCCATAATCAATTAATCCCCATCGAGGGTGACAAAGAGATTTTAATGCAGGCAAAGGATTCAGTGTTGGCCTTCTGGCAAGAGGTAACCCAAGGCTATAAATACTACCTTTCCGAGGAACGCTCTTCTCCCCTTAGTCATGATAAAATCGAAGAACTGTACCAAAAGGCAGAATGGGCAGAATTAGACGCCGGCAGGGAAGAAATCTATTTAGGGTTGTGTTGGGGTAATCCACAGGAATATATCTACAAATGGGCATTTCCTGAATCCGGGTGTCATCGTCTTATTGCCACGGAAAACACCCCCAGTAGCATTAACATCTGATAGTAATAGGGAAGTGGTGACCAAAACCACTACAGCTTCCCAGAATTACTCCTATGATGGGGAATCATCACCACAGTAAGGAGTAATAGGATAGATGAATGCGGCAGACAAAGCCATAGACTTGGAAATAACGAGTAAGATTGCCACCATCGTTAATCTGTTTAAACAGTATTTCCCCTCTGCCAAGGCAGACTTGAAACCATGGCACAATGACCCTTATACTCTTGAACTAGTAGATCCAGATTCCATTGACATAGGCTTTCACTTCCCCGGCTGGAGTCCAAAATTACAGAGTAGGAGTATTTTAGTACAAATTCGCTTCCATCGGGGACAACAAGACAATCAACATCGTTTTATCGGCATCGACACCGCCGGCTTTAACCACAATGGTGAGGCTTGGAGGCTTTCCACCATCGACAACTGGCAGATAGAGGGGAAATTCCCTCCCGCCACTGACGCCGGCGAGAAACTCAAACTCTTCTGTCTTGGCGTCTTCCAACTGTTTCATTCCTCCTAGTGTTAAGATTTATTGTCTTTTGCAACATTTTGTAACCTAAGGAAAGTCAAAGAAAAAGACCAAATTAGGTTAAACTAATCATAGAAAATCTGTAAAACGTGTTAATAAAATGAGTGTAGTCAGTAAGGTCATTCTAAAAGCAGATGACGAGTTGCGCTACCCCAGTAGCGGTGAGTTACAGGGGATAAAAGAGTTTTTAGATACGGGATTATTCAGAATAAAAATTGCCGAAACCCTGGCAGAAAATGAGAAAAAAATTGTAGATCAAGCCAGTCGCGAATTATTCCGAAAACGCCCCGATTTCCGCGCCCCAGGGGGCAACGCTGCTGGCCAGAAACAGTATAATCAGTGTTTAAGGGACTTTGGCTGGTATCTGCGTCTAGTTACATACGGAGTACTAGCAGGAGATAAGGAGCCTATAGAACAAATTGGCCTTATTGGGGTCAAAGAGATGTATAATTCTCTTGGGGTGCCTATGGCTGGTATGGTGGAGGCCATTCGCTGTCTAAAAGAGGCGGCGTTAGCCTTGTTATCCAAGGAGGAGGCGGAAGAGACTGCCCCTTATTTTGATTATATTATCCAATACATGTCTTAATTGCTTCCACCAGTTGTGGCTATTTGTGGATTGTCTTGATGGTTTCTGGTTGATTTTGTCTTTATTCTTATTTTCTTTCTCCTCCTTTTTTTTCCTTTTTTTGTTGCTAGACGACTAGGGTGGCGAAAAACAGGACTTTCCCCAAGGATTCTTGGCTTTATGGCAATTTGTTAGTCTCTCTAATCCTCTTTGTTGCCACCTATATTGTACTAGGGTGGGTGATTGCCAGTACTGCCCCTTTTTGGCAAAAGTTGTTTTCTGCTGAGAATATTACCATTGCTTATTTGATATATTTGAGGGCATTTCCTTTATTTTTTAAATTGATTTTGCTTTTTCTGATTCTCGGCTTCTCCCTATTTTTGACTAGTCCTTTTAGTTTTATTGCCCTGTTTTTGGAAAAAAGCATCGATTCGGACGTAAAAATATTTTTTTCTATTCTATTTTGGTCAGTAATTTTAGTGTTTATTTTTTGCTCCTTTGACTATTTTGCTGACTTATTGGTTATCATCTCAGCTAATTTGCTGTTGCGCATGGATTTACAGAAACTGGGTTATCCCCCCTGGCTGGTGGCGTGTATTATCGTCTTGATTGCCATTATTTCCTTTGTGATTGGTTTTTTCTGTTTTGAATTTTTTGGTGGGGGCTTTCAGTATTAGTTTTTTTTCTCCTTTCGGGATACAATATCTACACCTGGTGTCTTTTTCGTCTTTCTAGTTTTTGTGTTTATAACAGGATGAGATTAAAGTATTTAATCAAACCCAAGAATTTTCTTCAATACCTAGACAAACCCCAGTTAATAGCTTGTAGTTTTTGTCTAATTTGTTTTAGTTTTATATCCACCCTTGTTGTCACGGGGGTTGCCAGCAGGTGGGATGAGAATTTACTGGTATTGATTAGGCAGAAGTTGCCCGATTGGTTTATCTATGTAGCCAGGGTATCTTATTTCTTGGGGGAAGCGGAGGTAGCGGGGGTATTTGTCTTCATATCCCTGGTTATTTTGGTAAGGAAAAAATACTGGGAGGAGGCGCAAGTTACAGCTTTTTCTACCTTAGGCATTCTCATATTAATAGACAGAATTTTAAAACCATTTTTTGCGGTTTCTCGCCCCAGTGAACCACTAGTAGCCAATGCCTTCGGCAAGAGTTTTCCCAGCGGCCATGCGGCTGGAAATCTGCTATTATACTTCCTTTGGTGTTATTTTGTTTCCCAACATTATCCTAGACTGAAGCCATTTTTATATTCCTTGGCCACGTTTTTAATCATCCTTATGGGAGTAAGCAGTGCCTATTTAAGAGTCCATTGGGTGAGTGATATTCTGGCTTCTTATTGTCTAGGATATGTGATATTTTCTCTGTCTATTGCTATCCTTAAAAGTGCTAAAAAAAGCTAAAATATATCCTAGGAGATAGTAGAAAGGTATCCAAGAGAAAAATGAAGTTGGAGAGAGGAGAAGATGGGAGTAAAATAAAGGAATTGGTGGTGGAGGAGGGTGGGGAAAGAATTGATGTGTGGCTGGCAAAAAACATAGAACAATTGTCTCGGGCTAGGATACAAAAATTAATAGCAGAAGGACAGGTAACCCTCAACCAGTATCCCTGTTTGGATAAAAAGACTATAGTGAAGGCGGGGGATGTGATTGCTGTGACTATCCCCCCACCGGTAGCCTCAGAGATAATTCCCCAGTCTATCCCCCTAGAAATCGTCTATGAAGATGAACATATCCTGGTAATAAACAAACCGGCGGGTTTTGTAGTACACCCGGCGCCAGGACATCCCCATAGTACACTGGTAAATGCCCTCCTTGCCCATTGTCCTAACCTGGAAGGCATAGGCGGTGTCCAGAGGCCTGGTCTAGTGCACAGATTAGACAAAGATACTACGGGATTAATAGTAGTGGCGAAAACGGAAATGGCACTACAGGATTTACAAAGGCAAATCAAGGAGAGGAAAGCCAAAAGGGAGTATCTTGGGATAATTCATGGTTGTTTTCCGGGGGAAAGTGGTACAATCAACCTGCCCATCGGAAGACATCCAAAGCATCGGAAAAAAATGGCGGTTTTACAGGGGGGAAAAGAGGCTATCACCCACTGGCGTCTGGTGGAGAAACTGGGTAATTACTCCCTGCTGCATTTTTCTCTTGAAACCGGACGTACTCATCAAATCCGTGTCCATTGTAGCCATTTTGGACACCCCTTGGTGGGAGACCCTTTGTATTCTTCTTGTAAAAATATAGGCGTCAAATTAACGGGACAGGCGTTACATGCCTTCAGGCTGACTTTGACTCACCCGGAAAACGGGAAGCCTCTTAAGTTTGTAGCACCAATACCTACAGAAATGCAAAAACTAATTGAATTCCTAAGGAAAAAGAGAGGATAGGTAGGGGTAAGGGCTTATCCCTACCCAGGGGGATTTAGGAAAAGTTGTAGTAATTGTTACAAAAAGAGGGGCTTAGGGGGTGTTAGAAAAGAACAGGAAAATTGTATAACCTATATAAGAGACAGTAAGTAAAGGAGAGATAGATTTGAAGAAGATCGAAGCTATTATTCGCCCCTTTAAACTGGATGAGGTAAAAATTGCCCTGGTAAATGCCGGTATCGTAGGCATGACGGTTTCCGAAGTAAGGGGTTTTGGCCGTCAGAAAGGTCAAACTGAACGTTACCGGGGCTCAGAATACACTGTAGAATTCCTACAAAAGCTCAAATTAGAAATTGTAGTGGATGATGAACAGGTGGACATGGTGGTGGAGAAAATCATCCAGGCGGCTCGCACCGGGGAGATCGGTGATGGTAAAATCTTTATAACTCCCGTAGAAGAGACCATCCGCATCCGTACCGGTGAAAAAAACCTGGAGGCTATCTGACGTCTAGAGAGGGAGGGTATTCCTCTTTTTTACTGCTTTCTTCTCCTCCCCTCCCCTTTAACAACAGCCTGCTGGTAACAAGACTTCCCCCGTAAGACTAAATGCCCTAGCCTCTGTTATCCTCACTGGCACTATTTTCCCTTTTAACTGCTTTAAATCCCCCTTAAAGAAGGTTAAACGATTTGTCCTCGTCCTGCCCATTACCTGGGTGGCGTCTTTGGGATTTACATCCTCTACCAAAATTTCTTCCACCCTTCCCAGGTATCTCTGTGATCTTTCTGCAGCCTTTTGTGCTACCAGACGATTCAACCGTTGTAGTCTATCGCTTTTTACCTCCTCTGGGATTTGATTAGGCCAAGTGGCGGCAGGAGTATTGGGGCGAGGGGAATAGGCGGCGGTATTTAACTGGTCAAAGCCAATCTCCTCTACTAATTTTAGGGTATTCTCGAACTGTTCTTCTGTTTCCCCAGGGAAACCCACAATGGCATCGGCACTGATGGCGGCATCTGGCATATATTCCCTAATCTTGTCTATTATCTCCCGATAACGCTCCCTGGTGTATCCCCTCCTCATGGCTTTTAGGATTTCATTGTCTCCCGACTGAAAAGGTATATGGAAATGTTCACATACCTTGGGCAATTCGGCACAAGCCTTAATCAGACGTTCGGTAAAATAACGGGGATGGGAGGTAGCAAACCGGATTCTTTCTATCCCCTCCACATCATGGATATAATATAACAGGTCGGTGAATGTGTATTTATGTCTACCGGTTTCTGTGCTACCAGGCAAATCTCTCCCATAGGCGTCTATATTTTGCCCCAGTAGCGTCACCTCCTTATATCCCTGACGCGCCAATTCTTCTATTTCCCTTTTGATGGCCTCGGGGTGTCTTGACTGTTCTACTCCCCTAACACTTGGTACTACGCAATAAGTACACCTTTCGTTACAACCGTAGATAACATTAACCCAGGCGGTGACATCGCTTTCCCGACGGGGTTTAGTAATATCCTCGTATATGTAGACGGGTTCCGTAGCTACAACTTGATTACCAGCAAATACCTGTTCTAGGAGACTATCTAAACGGTTGGCATATTGGGGCCCCATTACCAGGTCAACTTCTGGTACTCTTCTTAATAGTTTCTCCCCCTCTTGTTGCGCAACACATCCTGCTACAACAATAGTTAAGTCAGGTTCAGAGTGTTTCCGTTTTGCCTGTTTGCCAAGATAGGAATAGACTTTTTGTTCAGCGTTATCTCTAATGGTACAGGTGTTGTAGACAAGAATTTTAGCCTCGTCGGGGTTGTCTGTATATTCAAACCCCATTGACTGGAGGATTCCTGCCATCCTTTCCGAGTCGGCTTTATTCATCTGGCAGCCAAAGGTGATGATGTGGTATTTACGTTTTTCCATTCTTCCTCGCTTTTACTCCTGCTAACCCCTACTGGTAAGATCCCATTGTAGCTAACTTAGTCTTTCTTAAGGGAGACGGATGGACAGAGGTGATTTAGGGCACATTTTTCACAATGAGGTTTACGGGCTTTACACACTGCCCTACCATGGTAGATGAGACGGATAGAGAAGTTTTCCCATTCTGGTTTTGGCAACAGTTGCATTAAGTCTTTTTCTATTTCCAGGGGATTGGTGGCGGTTGTCAAGCCTAGACGTTTGCTAAGACGTTTAACATGGGTATCTACAGTCACCCCTTCGATGATACCAAAACCGTGGGCCAAAACCACATTAGCGGTTTTTCTTGCTACCCCAGGGAGGGTTAACAATTCCCTCATGGTTTGAGGCACTTGTCCTTGGAAATCCCTTATAATTTTAACAGCCGCTTCTTGGATGTTTTTGGCCTTATTGCGGTAAAAGCCGGTAGGACGGATAATAGTTTCTATTTCCCCTCTATCGGCGGCGGCAAGATGGGAAGGAGTGGGGAAACGGGAAAACAAGACTGGTGTTACCTGATTTACCCTTTCATCGGTGCACTGGGCAGATAGAATAGTAGCCACTAAAAGTTGAAAGGGGTTTTCGTAGTTTAGACTACAGGTGGCATTGGGGTATAGTTGTTTGAGTATTTTAAGAATTTCCTCTGCCTGTTTCTGTTTGTTGATTGCTGGTATTACAGTCATCTTCTCCTATTCCTGGGGGGAGAGTATTTTGCTACCACTTAAGGCAACAGGTAAGATTACAAGATTTCGGACAAATCTGCAAGGGTGGCTTCTGCTTCTTTTTCGTCGATTACATTCAAAGCGAAACCCGCGTGTACTATCACATAGTCTCCTACTTTAGCTTCGGGGGTATATGCCAAGGATACTTCTCTTATAACACCCCCAAAACTGACTTTAGCCATAGTCATCTCCGGGGTATCGCCGTATTCTATGGACACTATCTTACCAGGTACTGCCAAACACATAGGTTTAATCCGCCTTTAGGGATGGTTAAAAATAGTAGGGGTAAGGGTTTATCTCTACCCAGGGGTAAGGGTTTATCTCTACCCAGGGGTAAGGGTTTATCTCTACCCAGGGGTAAGGATTTATCCTCGTCTGGCAGGGGTAAGGGTTTATCCCTATCCGGTGGGGATAGATTTCCCTGCCAGATGCTGATTGCCATTTAGCCTACCATTTGAAAGACTACCCCTAACAGTTGGGGGATTAATTGTAAGATAAAGATAGCCAGAATCGGTGACAAATCCAGGCCACCAACGGGTGGGATAATAGAGCGGAATATGTTAAGATAGGGATCAGTGATAGGTGCCAGGAAGGATATAATATTGGCTGCCCAGTCGACAGTTTGAAACCAGCTGAGGAGGATTCTGATTATAATCAGCAACAGGTACAACTGGACAAAATTGTAGACGGTGTTGAGGATGAGATAGGAGACACTGTTCATTTTCTCTTCTTGGTGTCTAGGGTGGATGATTTGATTATATAGCAGTCTTAGAAAAAGAGCCGGGGTAGGGGAGATTTTGTAGGGTATAAAAAGGGCGATTTAGCCAGAAACTTTGGATTCCCACCGCCTTTGCCGCCTCTTTGTCTTCTTTTTCGCTGTCGCCTATATGCCATGCCTCTTCTGGTTTACACTGGTGTTTTGCCAAGGCAGTAAGGAAGATTGAGGGGTGAGGTTTGGCGTATCCTGTCAGGGAAGATATGGTAATGCTGTCAAAATATTCCTTTAGTTTTAGACTCTCTAATACTGAGAAAATACGGCTATCAAAATTGGAGATAATTCCCAGAGTTATCCCTTGATTTTTCCATTCATTTAAACAGGGTATAACGTCATCATATACATACCAAGGCTCTGCGGTTTTAAAATATTGGTATAACTCCTCAAAAAATAGGTCAAAATTTGAAAATTGCTGCAGACAATCCGCCATTTTAAAAGTGTTAAAAGCAATATTCTTCCACCAGTTATATTCCTTTCGTTCCACCGGCTCAAATTCAGGGAAAGCCAGGGGAGGGGATTGGCGAAAGGCACGATAAAAATAATCATCTATTAGTTTCTCATCCGCCCTTACGCCGTACTTGCTGGCAATCTTCATGTAGGCATACCCCACGCTATTTTTAACACCAAAAAGGGTGCCTACCGCATCCAAAAAAATCACCTTTGGCTTTCTCATATTGTAGACTAACTGGGGGATTGGGGGAACAGAAAAGGACGGGCAAGAAAATAACTAGAAATGGTTTTAGCATCAAAGGGGCTGTTAGCAGATACAAGGCGCTCAAATTCAGCCGGAGTCATCAAAACTACTTCAATATCTTCTTCAGCTTCTGGGGAGGGGGGTTGGGGCAATTTCTCTAAATCCTGGGCGAGGAAGGCATGAATAAACTCGTCGGAGTAACCCGGTGCGAGGGGAAATTTGCCAAGGGGGCGCCAGGTTTTAGCAGTGTATCCAGTTTCTTCTTCTAATTCCCGTTGAATGGTTACCAGAGGTGCTTCATTAGATTCTACGGTACCAGCGGGGAATTCTAAGAGTCTGGTTTTAACTGCAAAACGATACTGACGCACCAATACTAGTTTACCATCCTGAGTGACGGGGACGGCAAGGGCCCCACCAGGGTGACGGATACATTCCCACTCTCCCTCGGCGCCATTAGGGAGTCGGAGTCTGTTTACCTCAAATTGAAACTTCTTGCCTTGGAAGAATAATTTAGCGCCCAACAGCTGTGGTAATTCTGGTATTCCCGACATTGTGTTATATAGATGGCACAAACCTTGTCAATTATACCGGAAGGGGCAATAATAAACCACTATGTCTTAATAATGGCTCAGGAGAGGGCTCACGGCCACGGAATTGTTTAAATATCTCCATAGCTGGCAGACTTCCCCCCAAAGCGAGGATAGTGTCACGGAAACGTCTACCTACCCTAGCAATAGCTTCCTCGTCGTCCAATCCTGCTTCCTCAAAGGCGGCGAAGGCATCGGCACTCAAAACTTCTGCCCATTTGTAGCTATAATAACCAGCGGCATAGCCTCCGGCAAAGATATGGGAGAAACTGCACAAAAACCTGTCTTCTGGTAGGGGGGGGATGACAGTGGTAGTACTAGCAATGCGGTCACGTACTTCATGGGGGGTTTCTGCACCACCGGGTTGGTAACGGGAGTGCAATTCCAAATCCAGGAGACTGAAGTGGATTTGTCGTAACATAGCTGAACCACTCATGAAGTTTTTAGCCGCCACCAGTTTTTCATAGTAGTGGCTAGGGATAGTTTCACCGGTTTGGTAGTGTTTAGCCATGGCAAAGAAGGTATTTTTTTCCAGACACCAGTTTTCCATGAATTGACTGGGCAACTCTACTGCATCCCATTCCACATTTCTAATGCCGGCGGCTTGGGGGTAATCTACTTTAGTCAACATGTGGTGTAAACCATGGCCGAATTCATGGAAGAGGGTTTCCACATCGGCAAAAGTCATGAGACTGGGTTTGCCATCTACCGGCGGTGTTTGATTGCACACCAGATAGGCCACAGGCAAACGGGTAGTCACCTTGCCGTCTTTGACAATTTTCCTTCTCCCCATACACTCATCCATCCAGGCGCCGTCTCTTTTTTCTCCTGGGCGACAATAGGCATCTAGGTAGAAATAGGCTATAACTTCATTGTTTTCATCTGTAACTCGGAAAAATCTCACATCCTCATGCCAAACTGGTGCCTCGCCATCGGCGGGGGTGATGGTGACGCCAAAGAGTCGGGAGGCGAGGGAGAAGAGGCCTTGTAGTACTTGTTCCAGGGAAAAATAGGGGCGTAATTCCTCTTCTGTAAACTGAAATTTACTCTCCCTCAGTTTTTCTGTCCAATAGGCAGTATCCCAGGGTTGTATGTCGTCTATGCCGGCAAAGGCTTTTAATTGTTCTAATTCTTTTTTAGCATACTCATAACTTACAACCCGCAACTGTTCTAATAGTTTTTCCACCGCCTCCACGGAGGGGGCCATTTTTCTTGCCAGACTCACCTGGGCATAATTGTCATATCCCAGAAGTTGGGCCAATTCTTGACGGAGGGCCAGGATGCGTTCGATAATAGGGTTATTGTCATACTCCCCGTAGCCTGCCCTACTAACGAAGGCGCGGTATACTTTTTCCCTCAAGTCTCTTCTATCGCTGTATTTGAGGAAAGGAATATAACTAGGATAATCCAAGGTTATCACCCAAGGGCCAGTAGAGGGGGTGGCATTGGTGTATCCTTCATTCCTAGCGGTTTGGGCTGCCAAAGTCAATAGACTAGGGGGTAATCCTGCAATTTCCTCCTTACTGGTGAGGACTAATTTAAAGGCTTTAGTAGCATCTAGGAGGTTATTAGAGAATTTAGTTGCCAGTTGAGCCAATTCCAATTGTATCTGATTAAAACGCTCTCTTTTAGAGGCATCTAAACCCACCCCCGACAATTTGGCAGAGAGGATAAGGGAGGAGATGATGTTTTTCTGGGCATTGTCAAGTCTCTCCCATTCCTTGCCTCTTCTTATAGTCAACAAGCCGTAATAAATAGTCTCATTTTGATTGAACCTATTGACAAATTCTATTAGTTTTGGTAGGACTTCCTCATAGGCTTGTCTTAAGGAGGGGCTATTTTTTACCCCCATTAGGTGTCTGATAATACCCCAAGTCCAACTAAGTCTGTCTTGGATATCGTCAACGGGTACAATTAAACCCTCCCAGGTAGGTTCAAAATCAGCTTCTAGTTGTTTCAGTTTCGTCTCCAATTCGGCTATTAACGCTTCTACGGCTGGCACCACATGTTCAACCCTTATTTCTGGGAAAGGGGGGAATCCTTCACCTCTTAGAAGGGGGTTACTGCTTTTTTCCATACAGACATCAACAGTAGGCTAATGGGTGATATGATACCACATTTCCCTCTACCAGGCTTATTGCTATTTAGTCTCATTTCCCCCGAAAAGATTAATAAATGTAAAATTTTGTCACAATCCTTCGGGAAAGTGTCTCATATAACCACAACGGTAGTGAAAACATGCTAGCCTATAAGAGGGAGGGGGCAAAGCCATAACCCTATGGTTATTTAGTTTGGGAGTAGGGAGTGACCATGAGTTGCCCGAGGGAAGCAGACGAGAAGGATGAGGTGAGTGGCCATGGTGATGACTTCGTTTATGGTGCTGCTGTTGTTGACAACTGTTCTCAGCTCAATTGCCTACTATAACACCGCCCAGGAGGTGCATCTGGTGTTGGCAATAGTAAGCGGCATAGTATTCCTGGTGTGTGCCTTGGTGGTAGCCCACTGGGCAATACATGCTTTGGTGCTAGCGGCTTTGTTGTCCATTCGGATACCTGCCCTCAGTCCAAGGCCGGTTAAATTGTACGATAAGTGACAAAAGTAGATACATGAAGTTTTGGTCCGGTGTGGGGGGGAGGGGTGTGCTATTACTGGCGGTGGTTGTAGCGGCTATGTGTTATCCCGAACTATGGCGGGTGGGGATGGCTGGGATTATGGGTTTTTTCATGGCCTATCTGTTGGCCAAAAAATAGCCCTTCAGCCTGTGGTGTTGTCTTCACCCGGGGGGTGGGGTTTGGTCTACTGGCATCCCGTCGGGCAAATCCGGTTCCATAAAAGGCCCTAAGTCCACCACTTCTATATCCCACTGGCCCCTTCTAGCGGTTTCAAAGACAAGATAACGGCCATCTGGACTAATACGCGGGTTGCGCAACCAGCTGTGATAGCCCTGGGTTATCATCCTGTTTTCTTTTGTGATTCTGTCGTATATGAAAATGTCTGGACGCCCCTGGACACTGGCAATGTAGGCCAAGTAACGTCCGGTGCGACTGAGACTGGGACTGTCATAGACGGCGTTGGGCATGTAGGGAAGGGGCACAAAGGTTTTTTGTTCTAAGTCATACAAAAGTATTTCCTGACGGCCATGACGGTTAGAAACAAAGGCCAGCCATCGCCCGTCGCCACTGATAGCTGGTTTCTCCTCATTATAACGGGTATTAAAGGAGGTGGAGAGATAATCGGCCCTTGGGTTACTACAACCCCCCACTACCATGGTGAGGAAGATTAGTAGCAAAAGACACTTCCCTTTCAACTGGCCTTAGTAATCAGTGTTATCGATGTTGTTGTCTTCTGGGGTAGGGGGAGATGTTTCCTTGTCTTCATCCCCTTCCGGCTGGATTGGTTCATAGTCCACGTATTCGCTGCCTACACGGGAAAGAAGTTCCTCTGTGGATTTGGGACGACGTCTCGTACTCCCGCTTCTCCGCACTTC
This sequence comes from Cyanobacteriota bacterium SRBZ.bins.94.201705, assembly GCA_030549855.1. Taxonomy (GTDB): domain Bacteria; phylum Cyanobacteriota; class Cyanobacteriia; order Cyanobacteriales; family Cyanobacteriaceae; genus DVEF01. The sequence continues at coordinate 55,183 of JAUQQP010000004.1, read as the reverse complement.
CTCTGTACTTCTTCCCCCACTACGCCGACTGGGACGGGGTGGGCTGTCTTCCTCCCAGTATTCTTCTGTGTTTTCTCTTGGGCTACGACGGGGGGGAGAAACTTCATAGTCTCTTGAGGATACAGATGTACGACGGCGAGGAGGGGGTGGGGTTTCCTCTTCATACTCTGTATCTTCCTGTGTTCTAGCAGTAGTACCTCGCAAGCGGCGCCGGTAAACTCTTTCTTCCTCCTCCTCGGGGTAGTAGTCGTCATAGGCTTCTCTTTTAGCAAGGGAGGCGCGATACACTGGGCGTCTTTTAACTGTCCTTTCCTCTTCGTCTACATAGCTGGTGCGGGATTTCACCTTCTCCTGGGCTACCCCCCGTAGGCGGATGCTTTCCACCGCAAAGAAGATGGCTGTGCCGGACAGTAAAAGTTGGCTAAACTGGAGAATGGGATCTAAACGCCAACCATGCCACAATAGGATGCCACCACATAGTAACCCCACCGCGGCAAAAAAAATGTCATGATCCCTGGAAACTTCCGGCTTGATAGATCTTAGCAGATACAAGCCCGCCCCGGCCAAGGCCAGAAATATCCCAAGCACACTCGCGGAGTTAAAGCCAAAGTTAACCATTATTCATACCTAGCTTGACGTCTGGGGTGGGCGCTGGGTACGCCCTTACCTTTCTATGTTAGCGATTTTGCCCCCCGATGAAGGTGGACAGGTGCCCACCGCCGATGAGATTTTTGGCTTAATGATTTAAAGGTTGCTATTTGGATTTGTTATCTTACACGACGGATTTTATCAGTTTGGCTTACAAAGATCAGGGCAGCAGTAGTGGGAATAACTACAATTACCGCACCCCAAAACAGACTCCATAAAAAGCTAGCTAAAGACTCGGTCATAGGCCTTTATACCCTCCTAGATTTACTAATACAATTTTAGCCTACAATAGGTATCAGTCTGTGCTGAATCTTCTGGAACTATGAATATTGCCCTCATTGCTTCTGTTTTTCTGGGAATTGTCCTGTTAATAATGACCGTCTTGTTTCTTTTTAGAATCGTACTTACCTGGTACCCCCAGATAGATTTGCGCCAATTCCCCTATAATATTGCCTATATCCCCACAGAGCCTTTTTTGGCCCCCACACGCAAAATCGTCCCCCCCCTGGGAGGCATTGACATTAGTCCGGTAATTTGGTTAGGCATTGTCACTTTGCTGCGGGAAATTCTCCTTGGACAACAGGGGATTATCACTCTCGCCCTTCGACAGTATTATCAATTATGAAAGGCCAATATTAAGTTTTTTTCCCTTTTGTTTCTCTCCGTCGGCCCGGGGGTTTATAAAGGAATTAGAAACGTTGATTTTTTACAGCTTTGAGCATTTATGGACTGCATTGAAGTAAGGGGCATTCGGGCTTATGGCTATACAGGATTGTTACCAGAAGAAAGGATTTTAGGACAGTGGTTTGAGGTAGACTTGACTATCTGGTTGGACTTGTCTTCGGCGGCCAAAAGTGATGACATCAAGGATACGGTGGACTACCGTCAGGCTATCAATATTGTTAAACACGTGGTAAAAAACGCTAAATTCGCCCTGGTAGAAAGACTGGCAGAGGTTATTGCCCAGGATATTCTCAATATAGAGGGTGTTGCTCAGGTAAGGGTAAGACTGTCCAAAGTTTCTCCCCCTATCCCGGATTTTGAAGGCTCTATTACCATTGACATCACTCGTAGTAAGCCCGTTTTGTAGTAGGCAATTTTACGAATAGTTAATAGGCCTGTCAAGGAGACTTGTTCATTGGGCACACTGGTATTAGGGGACTAATTATTTTATTGCCGTGGCTGTTGGCAGAGGAGGTTGCTATTATGCTTTACAAGCTGCGTACTATTGCCCATGCCATCTGGAGTTATCTTAACCAATCCTTAACCGGCGAGGGGGAAAACTATTCAGTATGGCGTCCAGGTCAATTTTGGTATATCTATAGGATCAGACTGTTGGAAAATTGTTGGTTGCGGGAAGCAGTAATACCCGCCCATGAAAGTGGACAAGATGAATATAGAACAGGAAATTAGTCGCTTACAAGAGTTGATGCCCGCCTCTGGACGCATGTACTGTAAAATCTTCCCTAAGTCCCAAAAAGAGGTCATCTCCACCATCTTCCCCCTCCCCTGGCAAACAGGACGTCGTCCTATTTACATCAATTTTGACCTGTGGCAACAGTTGTCCATCCCTCAACGAGATTTGCTGTTTTTGCGGACTGTGGCCCTGTGTCTGGGGGTACAATGGTTTAAGTGGGACTGGGAAAGGGGAGTTGCCCTTTTGGCCTTGCTAGGGTTTTTATTCCAACTGTCTCAGCAAGACGTAGTGGGAATTGTAGTTTCTGGTACCCTGTTCACCGTCGCGGCTAAACAGGTTTGGCAACAAAACCGCAGTCTGGCCAGGGAGATAGAGGCAGATACAGAGGGAGTGAAAATCGCCCTCAGAAGGGGCTACAATGAGCAAGAAGCCGTCTCTGTCCTCGTTCAGGCCATAGAAAAGGTGGCAGACCTAGAAGGACGCCTTGGACTCAGTTTTGTAGAACTTATGCGCATACAGAATCTGAAAAAGGCCGCCCAGGCATTGAAAACCACTGTCTGACTCGACACAACATGTGGGTTTTGTAAAGCCTCCGGGGACACCTTTAAGTATTTTAACCCCCGGGCTGGAAAAGAGGAAGGCTAGTTACGGTTGACTTGGGAGAGAATTTCTGCTAGAATATCGGCCGCCCCCTTCTCCTTGAGTTTCTCTGCTAACTGGCTTCCTATTTGCTCCGGATTATCACGAGGGCCTGTTATACTATCTCTAACCAGCTTTTTGCCATCTAGACTGGCTACCATACCCGTGAGAGTGAGACTGTCGCCGGAGATGCTACTATTGACGCCAATGGGAATCTGACATCCTCCTTCTAATACTCTCAAAAAAGCGCGCTCCGCTAGACAACAATCTCGGCTATCGGAATCTTCTAAAGCCTTTACGATTTGTAAAACTTCTTCATCTCCTGTCCGACACTCAATGCCTAGGGCGCCTTGGCCAACGGCATGAAGGGAAATGGAGGGGGGAATGATTTGCTGTATCCTCTCTGTCATTCCCAATCTTTCTAACCCCGCTACGGCTAGAATAATGGCGTCATACTCGCCAGCATCCAGTTTGGCTAGACGGGTGTTGACGTTGCCCCTTACATCCTTAAATACCAGATGGGGGAAGTGGTGGCGCAACTGGGCTAGGCGACGGAGAGACGACGTCCCGATTACGCTTCCCTCTGGCAGGGTTTCTAGTTGTTTATCTTTGTGTTTCTCTGCTACTACCAGGGCATCAGCCGGGTTTACCCTCTTGGTGATACATCCCAACATCAATCCCTCTGGCAGGTTGGTGGGCAAGTCTTTGAGGGAGTGGACTGCAAAATCAATCTCCCCCCTTAGCATTGCCATTTCCAACTCCTTGGTGAATAATCCCTTGTCTCCTATTTTTGCCAAGGCTACATCTAGGATTTTATCCCCCTGGGTGCTTATTTTTTCCACCTCAAACTCGATTTGGGGGAAGCGATTTTCCAATTCTTTTTTCACCCAATATGTCTGTACTAATGCCAGTTGACTCTTCCTGGTGCCGATTACTATAGTGCGCTCATTATCTGTTGTTATTGTCATATAATGCCTTTTTTATTTTCTCTTTTCTTTCTTTATCTAGGCTATCAGAAAAACGGCTGAAATGTGCCCTTATTTTTTGACAACATTACCAAATATTAATTTTTATTAAATTCCCTTGACATTATCTGATCCAATTGGGAGAAGAGTTGTTGTGGGGTGCCATTGTTGTCGATGACTAGATGGGCCAGTTTCACTTTTTCCTCCAGAGGCATTTGACTGTTGATACGAGAAATTGCCTGTTTTTCCGAAAGATTATCTCTTTGTTGCAGTCTTTTGAGTTGGTTTTCAAAACTACAGGTTACTACCCATATTTCCGACACCAAATCCGTCATTTTGGCTTCAAATAACAGGGGAATGACAAACAGATTAAGAGGCTGGGTAAGTTGAGGAATTAGAGAGAGAAAACGTTGGTAGACGAAGGGGTGTATTTGGGATTCTAGCCATTTTTTCTCTTCCGGATTGTTGAAAATTATCTCTGCCAGCCTGGGACGATTCAACTGCCCATCGTCTAAAATAATCTCTGGGCCATAGCGTTTTACAATCTGGTGATAGATGGGAGAATTTACAACCACCGCCTCTCTGGCAAAAACATCGGCGTCAAAAACAGGAATGCCATATTGGTTATTTAAATAGTTGGCTACTGAGGATTTTCCTGTGGCAATACCCCCCGTCAAACCTATGATTTTCCCTGTCATTTTCCTGTCTATTTCCCGCTAACAACTCCTCTTAGGGATTATATTTTTGCCAAGCTTCAATCCCCGCTTTTAGCCCAATCCAAAGACTATGGCCTTTTTTTCTTACCTTTTCTACCTGTTTTTTCACAGCCATTAAGCTATTATCTATCTGTTTTACCGCCCCAGCGGCACTTTTCACCCCCTCCTTCATCTCCTCGCTTAATTCTGTCAATTCCATGTTTGTAGTTCTAATGGCTTCAAGGGTATGGGGAAATTCTCTGTTTAGAGTATCAAATAATCTCTCAGCACTACGAGCTGCCCGGCTTACCTCCTGAATGACGGGGATAAGGGTAATCAACACGGCAGTGAGGCTGGTAGCCACTAGACAAAGAGATAAACCTAGCCAAAAGAGGGGCTCATTCATGGGATAATAGTCTTCACTGGTGTTTTTCTGCATTCTGGCTGGCTTCTATGGCGGCGGCAACGGCTAGTTGTAACCGTCTCATTGTCTTTTGCCATTTGCTTTTGGCATGCTGTTGAAGACGACTGGCATTGTCTTGCATGGTGGCAAGGAAATCCCCAGCCATTTCCGGTAAGGCTTGTGCTGTTTTCTCAAGTAGCCTTTTATTTTGTTTCCCCTTGCCACAGGTGAGTAAAAAGGCAGTCACGGCGGCAATGCCTCCCCCCACCAGAAAACCGATAAGGAAGGAGTTGTTGTAGTTGTCTTCTCCTGGTTGTCTACTCATTTCCTCCCTGCTTACATGGCCGCACCTATAATTTTACCAGCGCCTCTTGTAAAACTGTGGGTAGTTTTCTCACTATTTTACCCTTTTCTCGGTCTATTCCTACCAGTGTCACCCTCCCACTCACATACAAGATGTTAGACTCCCAGTCAGTAATTTGATAATCCCAGTGGATTTTTACCCTGTCTAAGTCTTGGACTTTTGTTTTTACTAATGCCCTATCCCCCATCCTCAAAGGACGATGATACCGCAAATTTACCTCAATGACGGGTAGTTCATATCCTAATGCTACTAGCTGTGCATAGTCAATCCCCAGCTGTCTTAAACATTCTATTCTCGCCTCCTCCATCCAGGTAAGATACACCCCATGCCACACCACCCCCGCATAATCTGTATGATGGGGATGGACGACTATGGGGTATTCAAACCATTTTTCTGTGACTTCCGCGTATTGTTTCTCCCCCTCAATCCCCTGGGAGGGGGATAACTGTGGTTTTTCTGTCATTTTCTTTGGTTTCCTGGCCGTTTTCCAGATACTCTCCCACTCTTATTGTTAAACTACCACTCGGGAATTGTCAATTTTTTTTACTTTAAAACATGATAGATGGCCCAGATGGCCATTGCCCGCAAATAATGGCTGGCGCGGAAGGTGTGGGAGGCTGTAATGGCTTCAGGGGTGCGAAATTGAAGGCCATTTTCGTAAATCTGTCTTACTACTGTTTCTGCTACCTTTAACCCCTCCTCCTTCATGCCGTTAAGAATCATAAAGGCGGCTATGGCAAAGTTAATACCTGTCCAAATTTCCAAGGGGTGGGTGTCATTTTCCCTCTCTGGTTTGCCGTCTGGTTTTACCCCATTGACAATGCCGTATTTGCCATCATGGTATTTTAGAAAACAGGCATCGTATATTTTGCCCAATGCTTTCTTAGCATACTCCCTCTCTACTACATCCGGTAGCCCTAGCAACTGGGCGTAAAATTGCCCACACAGTTGATCTGCCATGACCACCTCTGAGTTACTCTTACTATCCAGGCGATAGTATTCGCCATTCCACAGGGTGTCATGATAAATACTTCTCGCTTGGTGTAACCACTGTTGGAAGGTTTCCATCTCCCTCTCAATCCCCCCCGGGTAGTCTGAGGGTTGGAGATTGGGATTCATTGGAGGGTTTGCTATGAGAATTCTGGCAATGGCTACGGCGGCTTCTAAGGCGGCAATCCATAAGCCACCACAATAGGCACTAATTCCCTCTAGACGCCAATCATCAAAGGTTTGATCCGGTGCACCCCCATTTTCTGGTATACCATCATTATCCTGGTCAAATTTTTTCAGATATTTTAGGGTTTCTACCACACTTGGCCAACATTCCCACAAGAAATCATAGTCTTTCCTGCCGGTGAAGACAAAGTCTCGATACACCTGTAACACAAAGTCACAGGGCAAATCTTTCCAGAGATTGCAGTCTTGATAGCTGGTGTAGTTAGTCTTTTCCCAGGGATGCTCGTTAGGCGCGCCTAAATCGTGGGGAGTGGCCCCTCTCACCTTGCGTACTGCTGTTGTCCTGTTGTACCCTATTATCCTAGGGGTTAAGTCCTCTTTTTTAATTGCCCTACTGAAGGCTTCTATTACCGACTTATCCAAGCGGGGCCATAGTAAAATTAGTGGAAACGAGCCATACAAACGGACATCTAGACTTTCATACCAGCGGTAGTCTATACATTCTAACACGGCAAATTGCCCTACTGGGTCGTTTTCGGTGGCGGCTGTCCAGATGGTGCCCCCTTGGGTTAACAGGTATAATTCGTTAAAAAGTGCCATCTTCAGCCAATCGGGTAAATCCTGCCTGTTTATTATCGATTTTTGCCACTCTTCTATTCTTTCTCGCCAAGTTTCGTAGTATTTTAGGGCAGTACGCACCATTGACCAAGCGTTGCGGCCATTCCTGCCAAAAAAGTCTGTATAGCGGCGATAATAAGTCACTCCTTTAGCAAACTCGGTAACGGGAAAGTCCCAGGTCAAAATAAAGGGAATTTTCCGGATTTTCCCCGGTTTTAGGCGAAATCTGACCGCTATTGCCCCTGCAATTTGTTCCCCCGGAGAGGCAGGCGTCTCATCCTGACGGTCAGAAAGACTGCCATCTGTGGCAAAATTGTCCCAGACTTCCCTACCATCACCTCTAGGATTCCAACGGGTGTGATAGAATACCTCTACAGTGGGGTTACTAGTGGTGGCTATGGCCCATTGTCCTTCCCCCTCTTGAGGTTGTTCCTCTTTCATCCTAACACGGTCAAAAAGACATCCTACCCTAAAGGTGTCCTGTATCCACTGGTTAAGATTCCCTGTACTATCCCCCCATTTTGGCTGATACTCGTATACTGGACTGCCATCGTCTCTGATTTTTACCGGGGGGGATTCGATGGCATTGGTAAACCACCCCACAGTATTTTGCCAGGTGAACATAATACTAATGGTAATATCCTTTTCCGTGGGGTTTTGAATTGTCCATTCAAAAACAGCAATGGGATAGCTTGTTTCCTGGTAATTGCCTGCCCAAATAGGGGAGAATTGTTCACAGATTAGACGACATTGAAATACCCCCTCATATTCAAACCAACTCCGGGGAAATAAGGCGTAGTAATTCCCCCCTCCCCGGGGATACCATTGCCAAGCCGATAAACTTCCATCTTCTGGCGGACTTGTACTTAATGCGTATGCTTTTGGTGCTTCAGATTCTACCTGTTCAAAAACACTAAACTGACAGGCTGGCAGGGGTTTATAAATATGTTCACCCCCATCTATATGCCAGAGATTGAATTCCCCGTTTATCCCCCTGCCGATACAACCTCCACCAAATCCCCCCAGAGGCATGCCGTGGTTTGGCCCATCATCCAGGTTACTAGCGTAGCGCACCCGGTAAGGATTTTCCCATTTTTTCCCGATTTCACATCGCCAGGCACTAGAAGGTATCTGGGGTAATTCTATTTTTAGCATATTCTTCCTGATTTTATAGCCATCTATCCCACTAATTCCTTCATCTTACCAGAGGGCTGAGCATTCCTATTAACATCCCCCCCAAACCCCATGAATATCTGTAAAAAATCCCTCCTATTGTTGGGATAAAATCCCCTTGATAAAACTCTCATTAAAATCCCCACCATATTTCTGTTATAATTCTCTCCTACTGGACTATTTTTACTGCTGTGATAATAGGGGTTACTGCCAGTGTTTGTTAATGCTATGTTAGCCATAATTAACCCCCTGTTACAACCATTTTTCATCTGCTTTTTTCTCCAAACATAGGCTCTCATTGTAAAGTTTTTATTTTCATTAATATCAATCATATTACCCCGCTTAGGCTACTATTTTATTTAAACAGGAATATTGCTTTTTCTATGGATGGTTTTGATTATAAATATATTGAACAAACTTAACCTAAACCAAATAAATGAAAAAATAAAAAATATATTAACACCTCTTAAAATATCCTTTTTAATAAAGCAGTTTTCATTCCATTTGAAATACCCGTTTTTTTGGGGCAATGCCTTACTATTTTGTCCCCAATATTATCTCCTTCCTATCCTGGGGCAAATACTCTCATTTTGTTTTATCTGTCTTTGGCACAAAACAGCCATATATCCCCATAGGTTTTGGTATAAAAAGGGCATAAAAAAAGGTAACTGTTTGTTTCCCTACTGGCAATGTCTACCTCCGCCAAAAAAACAACTATTCTTCCTCCCAAGATGAATCTGAAGGGTATAGTTTGAATTTCACCTGTTTTTGATGCTTCGGGAAATTTGTAAGGCAATTCTCCTGTAAAAACAGACATCCCTCCCGAGATTATTCCCTATCATCGTTTTACATCTTCACGACAACATTTTTCCCCAGCAACTGTATTCTTTTTTGTCAATTTATACTTCCTGCATTACTATAATTGTTACCTCTTTCAACTTTATCCTAAATGCCATCCCTGCTATCAATATACGTCTAAACGAATTTTTATTACCCCTCCTCATGGGAGGATTATGGCTGGCTTGTAACATTTTTCCTCCTACAAGAAGTGGTGAATCTTTTCCCCAAAAAACCCTGCATCCCACCCTATCCGCCTCCCGATGATAACCATTGCCAAAAGGTTTTTATCGCCAAAGCGATGACTACGGTTATAAACAGTCTTTTCAAAAAAATTTCGTTCATTTTAAGGGCGAATTTGCCACCAAGATAGGCACCGGAAAACATGGTGACACTCAGTATAATTGCCAGGGGATAGTCTACTAAACCTTTGGCTATGAAAATAACAGTAGCAATGAGAGAAGAAAAGACATTTAATAGTTTAGTTACCGCCACTGCTTCTATAAATGTCATCCCCAACAACCCAACATAACAAGCAGTTAGAGTGGTAACATAGCCGCCACTATAAAAACCACCATATATCCCCAGGATAAAAGTTAATAGGTAAGCGATGTTTTTGGATATTGCCGATATGGTTTTTGGATTTTTGTTTTGGTTGCTTCTCCCATTTTCGCCCGAGGATAAAACTGAAAAAACAGTAATGGCAATGAGGAATAGGGAAATCAGCAGGGGAAATTGTTTTGAAGGTACGATTGGGACTAAAATTGCTCCAATTAGAGAGCCCAATAGGGTTAAAATTGTTAACAATGGTACGTCTTTCCTTTTTAGAAACTCGGTTTTTAAGAAGGGTATAACGCCGCCAATACTCAGGAAAATTAAGCCAAACATGTTAGTGGCAATAGCCACGGCTGGGGGGATGCCAAAATGCAACATTACTGGCACAGTAATAAGAGAATTGCTACCAGTGACCACCCCCACAAAGGCAGTAATAAAAAAAATCGTTACTAGGATGATTAACTGAATAAAAGTCAAGGTTTTTTCTCCTAATTCTATGAATTTTATTTCAAAGGGAGAAGATTTCTTGATGGTGTTTCCCTGTGATAGGTAACCGTCATGATGGGAGTCTAACACCAACTAATTCTAATTGGATTGAGTTGTCGCCTTGCCATTCGTCTTCTTTGATTTTATAGGCAATGTCTACTACCGGTGGCAGGGGAAAGTAGGGATGCCAACGCCAAGCAATTGCCTTTTTCTCCCCAGTTTCATCGGCAACTACAAGTTGTATATGTTTGCCATCGGAGGTTATTCTTTGCTGTTTAATTTTTACCTTCTTGCTACAGAAAATTGGATGTTTATTTTCCACGCCCCAAGGATAGAGACTTTCTATTTCTCGCAAGAGTTGGAAGTCAGCTTGAAATAGACTAATCTGGGCATCAATTTTTAGTAGTGGCTTGGTGTGTTCCGGTTTTATTTTTGCTAGAGAAAATTCTCTTAAACGCTGGTGAAAAATATCTAATTTCCTGCCAGATACTGTAAAGCCTCCTGCCGCTTTGTGCCCCCCATATTTATCTAGTAAATCATGACAGTATTGGAGGGCTTCAAAAACATTATATTCCTCTATCCCTCGCGCTGAACCTCTTATGAAATTGCCATTTTCGTCTTCATAGGTTGCCAGAAATACGGGCACTCCATAACGCTCCACCAAGCGAGAAGCCACAATTCCAATTACCCCGTGATGCCACTTTTCATTCACTAAAAATATCATCCTGTTTTTCTGCCAAAATACTGGTTCTCTTTCTATAATATCTACTGCTTCTTCTTCAATTTGATGGCACATTTCCTGACGTTTCATATTAGTATACTCACATTTTAATGCCATTTCCATTGCTATTTTCTCGTCTTCAGTAGTCAGGAGTTCAATAACAATTTGAGGATCATCCAAGCGGCCAATGGCATTAATTCTAGGCCCTAAAATAAATCCAATATCGTCAGTATTTAGCAGGGTTTTATTCTCATTAATACCGGCACATTTACTAAGGGCTCTAAGGCCCAAAATATCGGGATTTGCTAGCAATTTAAGTCCTCTTTTTAACCAGCGACGATTAACCCCGTTAAGGGGCACTAGGTCAGCAATGGTGCCAATGGTGTACAATTCTAAGAGGCCCTTAGTCAAACCGTTGAGTCTTCCCAATGATTGGGCTAGGGTGACTGCAACTACATATGCAACCCCTACCCCGGCTAAACAACGATAGGGAGAGATGTCGGGTAGCATCTTGGGGTTGACAATGACATCGGCAGGGGGTAAGATGGGGGGCAAATCATGATGATCCGTGATAATAACCTTTAGGCCTAATTGTTTTGCTTTTTCAATAGCCGAGTAAGCCGAGATTCCGTTGTCAACTGTTATAATGACCTTAATTCCTTGCTGTTTAAATTCCTTGACAATACGCTCATTGATTCCATAGCCGTCTTTCATGCGACTGGGGATGGCATAATCTACAATCCCCCCTAATTGTCTTAATGTTCTAATAAGTAGGGCTGTGCTTGTCATTCCATCGGCATCGTAGTCGCCACATATACCTATTTTTTCTCCCCTGGTAATGGCTTGTTTAAGGATATGGATACAGTGAGACAATTGGGGAAACTCTTGCAGGGGATGGGGTAGTTGTGCCTGTTCCGGGTTAATATAGTATTTGGCCGACGCTAAGTCAGTAATCCCCCGATTGACAATTACTTGTGCCATTATAGGAGAAATGCCACAGTGGCGGCTAATTTCCCTTACCAGTTGGGGGTTGGGTTGGGGAAAATGCCATCTCTGTCTCGGTAAACGAAACATCTAGTCCAACTCTATTTCTCCTCAAGCTCTTCATAATATGATAAGGGTAGATATTCTCTAAAGGTGGCTTAAGGATTGACAAGGGGATAATAAAAAGATGAATAAAAGATTAAAGGTGGTGGTGGTGGGGGGAGGCGCCGCTGGTTTCTTTGGTGCTATAAATTGTGCTATTCACAATCGAGATTTGTCCATTGCCATCCTAGAGGCTGCCAAACACCCCCTTGGGAAGGTAAAAATCTCTGGCGGTGGTAGATGTAATGTTACTCATCACTGTTTTAATCCCATAGAATTAGCCAGTTATTATCCTAGAGGCAACAAGGAGTTAATCGGTGCTTTTTCTCGTTTCCAACCCAAAGATACCATCCAGTGGTTTGAGAGTAGGGGGGTTAGTTTGAAAACGGAGGCGGATGGTAGGGTGTTTCCGGTTACAGACGACTCCCAGACTATTATTGACTGTTTGGTGACGACAGCGAGACAGTTAGGAATCAAAATTTACACTCAAACCCCCGTAGTTGATATTCGCAGGGGAGATGGAGGATTTGAGATAGTTACGAGGGGGGAGACTATTTTTGCCGAGAAGGTGTTAATTGCCACTGGTAGTAGTCCTTCAGGTTACAAATGGGCTATTAATTTGGGCCATAAGATTGAAAAGCCAATCCCTTCCCTTTTTACCTTTAAGATTCCAGATAGGCGTTTAGCTGACTTAGCTGGGATTACCTGCCAAAATGTAACTCTCACATTAAAGGTGAGGGATGCCAGACGCAAACAATTGGAAAGCAGTGGTGCACTTTTAATTACTCATTGGGGCATTAGTGGGCCTGCCACCTTGAAATTGTCTGCCTGGGGGGCTAGAATTCTCTATGAGGCCTCCTATCGTCTTCCTCTTGTCATCAACTGGTTACCTTCTTGGGATGAGGCGACAATTAGAGGCAAGTTATACGAGTGTAAACAGACTATTCCCCGCCAGAAGGTTGTTAACTATCATGGTTTTCCCCTGGCGAGGAGACTGTGGCAGAGTTTGGCGCGTCCTATTCTCACCAATCCTGACAAGACTTGGGCGGAAATCACCAAGAAGGAAATGGATTTACTGACACAGCAGTTGCTTAGAGGCGAGTATTCCATTGAGGGAAAAGGCCCTTTTAAGGAGGAATTTGTCACCTGTGGCGGTGTTAATTTAAAACAGATAGATTTCTCCTCCATGATGAGCAAAATTTGCCCCAATTTGTTCTTTGCTGGCGAAATTCTCGATATTGACGGCCTCACCGGCGGTTTTAATCTTCAAAATGCTTGGACTACCGGCTGGATTGCTGGTTTGGCCATGAGTAGGGCAGTTAGGGTTTAGGCTTGTCTGGCCAGGAGAATTGTTTATTTTTCTTAACATTACCCCCAGCCCCGCCGCGGCTGTGCTACGATGGGGTTGTGGGACGGCAGGAAAGGTGACTGCCAGGGGTGCCCCTGCCTTTCTTTTTATTAGTAATTATTCGCGCTAGCCAAATTGTAATCAAAGAGAAACCGCGCAAATAAAAAACATTTGGCGATAGGGAGATTTTATAGCCATTCCCTAGTCACAAATCAAGCAAATTCAACCCTCTGCCCCCCTTTATAATTTCCCTGCTTGTTGATAATCTTTTTAATTTAAAAAGTTGGGTGCCCCAGTTTCTTGGCAGTCCTCCAGCCTGCCGCTAGGGAGCGACCCTACCGCCCCGCGCCCCCATGCCCCTATTGTAGCACCAGGGGAAGAAGAGTGTCAAGGGAGATTGGGGGTTATTTTTGGGGATTATTCGAGGACAACGCTGCCGGTGCCTTGAAACATGAGCCAGGAGAGAAAAAAATTGGCAATAAAAATAGCAAGGAGGGAGATAACTACGGCGGCGGTGGTGGACTGTCCAACCCCTTTAGCGCCTCCAGTAGTGGTCAAACCCCAATTACAGCCGATAATGGCAATGAGGGCCCCAAAAACGGCGGATTTGAGAAGGGCAGCCATCAAATCCCAGGGTTGTAGGAAGTTTTTGATGGATTCTAGGAAAATTCTGCGGGAGATGTCATAAAGAGTGTCGGCAATAAACAAACCACCGGCCATTCCCATGAGGAGGGAGAAAATGGTCAAAATGGGTAACATGAGGCTACAGGCTACTACCCTGGGGGTGACTAAGTAGTCTACAGGATCTGTTTTTAACATCTGGAGGGCGTCAATTTGTTCTGTAACTCGCATGGTGCCAATCTCTGCAGCGAAGGCACTACCAACCCTCCCGGCAACTACCACAGCAGTCAAAACGGGGGCTAATTCTCTGGCGAGGGCTATGGCTAATACTCCCCCCACGGCAGTGGTGGCGCCAAAATAAATAAACTCCCTGGCTACCTGGATGGTAAACACCATTCCCACAAAGGCTGCGGTAATCAGGGAAATTACAAGGGAAGAGGGGCCAACAAAGGCCATTTGTTCGAGGAGATTGTGGCGGTGAATCCTACCGGAGAGAATATGAACTAAAATCTGTCCGGCAAGAAATAGGGCGTTAACAAGACGTACCGCAAGTTGATTCATGAAAAACCCTGTACTAGTCCACTTTGAAACGCTCTACAGAAGCAATCAAATCCCGGGCAATACCAACCAGATTCTGCAAGGAGACGGCCACTCTCTGGGATTCCTGGGAAGTAGCTTGGGCAGTCAATTCTACCGCTTGCATTACCTTGGCCACTCCTCTGGAGTTTTCCCTTTGTTCGTCGGTGTCGGCGGTGATGGAACGAACTAGAGCGTCAATACGGTTGGATACTTGAATAATGTCCTCCAAGGCTCGTTTGGCCTGTTCAGCCCGTTCTGTAACATCCTTGACCTGTTGGAGACTTTCCTCCATGGCCGTCATTACCGCACCGGTTTCTGTCTGAATTTGTAGTACGATTTGCTCAATTTCTTGGAGGGATTTAGCTGAACGGTCGGCCAACTGACGCACCTCATCGGCTACAATGGCAAAACCCCTACCAGCTTCTCCCGCCCTAGCGGCTTGGATGGAGGCGTTTAAGGCCAACAGGTTAGTGCGGGAGGCAATTTGGGAAATTACTGCTACAATAGTGGAAATTTGTTGGGAAGCCTCTGCTAGCCGTTTCACCTTGCGGGTGGTTTCTGATACTGTTTCCCGAATCTGTAGTATTCCGGCTACCGTGCGCTCTACTGCGTCTCCCCCTTTCAAAGCAGTAACACTGGAGGATCTAGCTACTTCTTCTGCTTCACGGGCATTCTCGGCCACCCTCTCAATGGAGTCGGTCATCATTTGTACGGAGTTGAGGGTAACGGCCAACTCTTCAGCCATGCGGAGGGCGTCACTGGACTGATTGCGGGCAAACAACTCACTGTCGGCACTGGCCTTATGCACCTGGATAGCCGCCTGTTTTACTTGTTTTACAATCTTCCTCAGGTTGGAGATAGTAACGTTGAAGGCATCAGCTACTGCCCCTAAAACGTCTGCCGTGACTTCCGCCTGTACTGTCAAATCTCCACGGGAAGCTCCTTCTACGTCGTCCAACAGGCGGATAACTTGTCTTTGAAGGTCCTCCCGTGCCTTTTCCATTTCCTCTGCCCGTTTTCTGGCCTCGGCGGTGGTAGCCTGTATCATCTTTGTCATCTGGTTAAAGGCCGCCGCCAGGGTACCAAATTCGTCTTGGGAGTATATCTTTGCCCTCACATCGTAATTTCCCTGATATAAAGATTCGAAATTATTTTGTAGTTCAAGAGTATATCGACGAATATGTTGTGCCATTAGATAGCCCATAGCGACGGCAGCGGCGCCACTGGCAAGGGCGGCTATGAGGGAGAGGAGGATTTGGGCAGCCAGGGGGTTAGACCGGGTGGCAGTGGTTGTTTTGGCGGCTGGCTGAGTAGGTTTTTGGTTTGTGTTAGGTTGGACTTTTTGGGGGGCAGGGGGTTTTTGATTTACCCGGGTTTTATTTTCCTCTGGTTTCGGGGCAGTAATTATACTCATCCCCAGTACTACTACAAAGGTGACAAGGGCGGTTATGGCCCCGTGGAATAGCTGTTTTTTGAACAGTGGCAAATTATAGTACTTGGAGAGGAAGCCTTGGGGGATTTCCACCTCTGGGGTAAGGAAGGTGGAGGAGGGGATAGAGGAAACAGTACCCAGGGTGGGGGAGGAGAAGCTCATTTCCCCCTCATCCAGTTTAATTCTGTCGGTATCGAAGGTGAAACTGCCTGTTATTTCGTTGTCAAACTCACTGGCAAAGAAACTATCTTCAGAGAGGGGGCCTTTTCCAGTTTTTTCTTCCGCTTTACTTTTGTTTTCTTTAGTAAAGATACTAGAAACAGGCAACTCTTCGGGGGAAATATCGGGAATGTCGTCCAAATCCGCACCGAAGAAGAGTTCTTCGCCCTCGTTGGCTATAGGGATTCCTTCTTCTTCGCCTTCGCTTAATTTTATAGGAGTTTCGGTGTCGTCGTGGGTTTCAGCCAGTTTAGGGGAACTCAAGGGCTCCAGTTGTGAACTATAGTCCCCCACATCGTCTTGTTGGAAGAGATGTTCGCCGGAGGTAAGGATTTTTTCCAATTCGGCTTCGGAAACTCCTCCGTCTTCTTCCTCTTCGTCGTGGCCAGCGGAGACGACAAAGGTAGGGGCACTATTGTCATGGGTTTGTTCTTGGTCAAAGTCCTGGCTGCTTTCCTGTAGGTCTGTGTAGTCTATGTCTTCGGCGGAGAAGTCAAAGTCAAGCAGGTCATTGTCTTGTTCGTCTTCAGGGATAATGGATGGCGCCGACTGGGGCGCTGTGTCTTCGTCCTCTGGTTTTTCTGGGAAGGGAGGGGTTGTGGCAGCGGCTTGTGTGGGGAGTGGTTCATCGTCGGTGTGGAGGGGGAGAGGGAGATTTTGTTGCAGAGTTGGATCTTCTATGTCTTCCTCTTCTAGTTCTTTTATGTCCCAGTCTATGTTATCAAATTGGATACTCTTAGTCCAACTGTCATCTGGCTGGTCTTCATCGTTTATTTCTTCTATTTCCCCGTCAAAGTCGGGCAGTTCCACTTCTGGGGGGTATAGGGCTTCTTCCGAGGAGTCTTCTGGGGCGAAAATTTCCTCTATTTCTGCCAAACCCTGTTCTGCCAGGTCTCTCAATTCCTTGTCCCTGGTTAATTGTAGCACCTTACGGTAGTTGTTTTTTGCCTGGTCGTACTGCTGCTGCCGTAAACAAATATGTCCTTTTAGCAAAAAAGCGCTGGGGTCGTCGGGGTATTGTCTTAGAATAGAGTCTGTAAGGCGGGATGCCTTTTCCAGGTCTCCCTCTAGGTAGGCAGTACGGGCTTGGTTAAACTTTTCTTGATATTCTAACTCTTCTGCCATTTCCCCTCTCTCCTCCCTTGCTGTTAAACAGTCCTTATTTCCATCTTAATCATAAACCTAACTAAAATTGGGTCAAGCGGCCCAGCGGGCGGAATGAATCATGGCGGCCGGGTCTAGAATTAGGATTCTTTTGCCATTTTCATCTTGCCACTGTCCTGTTACAAAAGGCATTACATGGTCAGGGACGTTACTAGATAGGAAAACCTGTCCTGGGTCAATCCAGGCCAATCCTCCTAGTCCTTCCACTGCCAAACCGATGGTTATTTCTTGGTCTTCGATAGCCACTACGGGAATTTCTCCCCTGTCGGTATTCAACATCTGACTGTAGCCGAGAAACTGTCCCAAGTCTGCCACCCAGATAATCTCTCCCCTGAGATTGATGGTACCCAGTAACAGGGGGGAGGCATTAGGGATAGGTGTTATTTTGCTGACCTCTTGTTGTATTACTTCCCGAATACCCACTGCTGGCAGAGCAAATTCTTCCCCCGAGGGGATTACCAGGCGGAGATGTAGGTCTCCCTCTGGGATTGGTACTTCCTCCACCCCCTGTGGGACTTCTCCCACAATTTCGTTTCTTTCGTCGTAGTATCTTTCATCTACCATGTTGGTATTAATTTTATAGGCAAAGACATCTCAAACAGGGGGAGAACAAAGGCCGGGCGAATTTTTGTGAGGACGACTTTATTTCCCTCCTTTCACTGGCCCATTTCCTATTGTATTTCACTTTTTTTTCTGTGGTTTTTTCGTGAAGTATTTGCGGTTTGTCTTGCACAGTTCATTGGCGGATAAATTGTTTGATGGTAGCGATTAATTCTTTTTCGCGGAAGGGCTTAGCAATGTAGGCATCGGCTCCTTGTTTTAGGCCCCAATAACGGTCAAATTCTTCTCCTTTGGAGGAACAAATAATCACTGGCAAATGCTTGGTTTTAGGGTTAGATTTAATTTGACGACAAACCTCATAGCCGTTCATTTTTGGCATGATTATATCCAACAGGACTATGTCTGGACTTACGGTGGGTAGAATTTCCAATGCTTGAACACCATCTTCTGCTATTTCCACCTTAAGTCCCTGTTTGGTTAACAAATCGGCAATCATTTTTCTGGTGGGGATGCTATCCTCAACAAGGAGTACTGTTGTCATAAAACCTATCCAACCTGGCAGTGTACAACTTGCTTGCGTAATAAGAGGGACAAGCTTTATCAAATCTTTATCAAGTTCATTATACCCAACAGTTTGATGCCCTGTCCCTGTTATGTAAAAACACTGAGGGGTTTACAAAAACTTTATTTAACCAAACAGACTGGTGATGGCCTTACCGGTGTTTTCTATATTAAGTGCGTCCATAGCGGCAGTAGGCTCATAGCCGCAGTGTACCATGCAATCAGCACATTTGGGGTTGCCGCTGCGATGGCCATATTTTTCCCAGTCGGTATTTTCCAACAAATCCTTGAAGGTGGGATAATAGCCTTCTCCCAAGAGATAACAGGGTTTTTGCCAGCCTAGGACACTATAACAGGGGCTACCCCAGGGAGTGCAGTCGTAGTCCTTTTCTCCCATCAAAAATTCCAGAAAAAGAGGGTTATGGTTGAAATTCCAGCGTTTTTTGCCACTTTTCCAGGGTTGTAGAATTTGTCTAAATAGGGCTTTGGTTTGTTCTCTTTTTAAGAACAAGTCTTGGGCGGGGGCCTTTTCATAGCTGTAGCCGGGGGAAATCATAATCCCGTCAATTTTCAGGCTTTCCAAAAAATCGAAAAAGGAGTGCATTTCTTTGGGGTCTGTTCCCTGAAATACTGTTGTATTAACCGTAACTCTAAAACCGAGAGACTTGGCCTTTTTGATGGCTTTAACGGCAATATCAAAGACTCCCTCTCGGTTAACACACTTGTCATGGGTGGACTTCAAACCGTCCAGATGGACACTGAAGGTGAGATAGACAGAAGGCTCAAACAGGTGTAGTTTGTCTTCTAAAAGGAGGCCATTGGTGCACAGGTAGACAAATTTCCTTCTGGCAACCAAACCCTTTACAATTTGGTCAATTTGGGGGTGTAAAAGAGGTTCACCGCCGGGGATGGAGACGATGGGGGCACCACATTCTTCTGCCGCGGCGAAGCATTCTTCGGGAGTGAGGTGTTTTTTTAGGATTTCCACGGGGTGTTGAATTTTACCACAGCCAGGACAAGCCAAATTACAACGGAACAGGGGTTCTAGCATTAATACTAGGGGGAAGCGTTTTTTCCCCTGTAATCTTTGTTTTAGTATATAGGTGCCAACGGCGATAGCTTGCTGCAGTTGAATTGCCATAATCTACTCCCACACCACATTTGCTGTATTAGCTTACAGGTTACAACAGAAAGGGTCCCTCGGACCAAAAAGGTGTAAAAAGGGGAAACGGGAGGCAAGGGGGATGGAAGTCCCAGACCTGTTTCGGTAATTATGTGTTATTATCAATCAAAGGGGGACTCGGCGGATTTGTGCCCCCAACTGTTGGAATTTTAGTTCCAGATTCTCATAACCCCGATCTAGATGTTGCAGGCCTTGTACAATGGTAGTGCCTTCTGCGGCCAACCCGGCTAAAACCAAGGCGGCGGAGGCTCTCAAGTCAGTGGCCATTACTGGCGCCCCAGATAGGCGTGGCACTCCCGAGATGAGGGCGGAGTTGCCTTTTACTTTTATGTTAGCCCCCATCCTCTTCAATTCTGCTACGTGTCGTAGGCGGTTTTCAAATACGGTTTCTGTTACCACACTATTGCCCTCACTAATGGTTAACAGTGCCATAAATTGTGCCTGCATGTCTGTGGGGAAGCCGGGATAGGGTAGTGTTTCGATGTCGGTGCCACGAAGGGTGCCTGGGATAGTGCGGAGGGTGTGTTTGTCTTCCTGTTGGACAAGACAGCCGATTTCTTTTAGTTTAGCCATCACTGCCCCCAGGTGTTCGGGGTTGAGGTTAGTGACGACTATTTCCGACTGGGTGATGGCGCCGGCTACTAGAAAGGTGCCTGCTTCGATGCGATCGGGAATAATAGTATGTTCGGCACTGTGTAATTTTCTCACTCCCTGGATGACAATACAGTCAGTGCCGGCACCAGTTATTTTTGCCCCCATGGAATTGCAGAAGTTAGCCAAATCCACTATTTCTGGCTCTTTTGCCGCATTTTCGATGATTGTCTCCCCTTCTGCTAGGGTGGCGGCCATCATTATGGTTTCCGTGGCGCCCACACTGGGGTAGTCCAGGAAGACTTTTGCCCCTTTTAGTCTCCCCTTGACGGTGGCGTTAACCAGTCCGTGTTCGATTGTAACATGGGCGCCCATCGCCTGTAGTCCGCGTACATGGAGATCCACTGGGCGGGAACCGATGGCGCAGCCTCCTGGCAGGGGGATTTGGGCTTGTCCCAGACGGGCCAGAATTGGTCCTATTACAAAGAAACTGGCCCTTAGTTGGGATACCAATTCATAGGGGGCTTTTGTGGTGACAAGGTGTCTGGAGTCGAATTCCCAGGTAGAGCCATTTTTTTTGATTTTAACACCAAAGGAGGACAATACCTGTCCCATTGTCTTGACGTCTACCAGGGTGGGAATGTTATGGAGACGACACTGTTGCTCACACAGAAGAGTGCCTGCCATTAGTGCCAGGGCGGAATTTTTTGCCCCACTTATTCTCACTTCCCCTTTGAGGGTTTTGCCGCCAATGATTTCTAAAACGGCTTGTGGGGTTGTCTCCTGGCAGTTTTCTTTGACTGTTGGGTTGAATGTGGGTGTATTGATAGTTCTCTCCTCCGTTTCTCTTACAGGGTTTGATTTCGGTTTTGATTCTAACCGATTCTTCTTCTTTTGTTCAATTTTTTGGTATTTTCCGCCGTATTCTCTTTTACCATTCCCCCGAGTCTTCCCTCCCTTCTTTCTCGCTTGCTTCTCTCCTTCTCCTGTTATCTAACCATTCTTGGAGGATAATAGCCGCCGCTTTTTTGTCGATTAACTCTTTGTTGAAGATGGAATATTTTTTGCTATTTTTTAGTTGTTCTTCTGCCTCTACCGAGGTCAATCTTTCATCTACAAATTCCAGGGGCAAATTCAAGGCTTTGCTGAGTCTTTTGGCATATTTCATCACTTGTTTTGCCTGAGGGCCTATTTCGCCATTCATTGTCAGGGGAATACCTACCACCAGGAGGGTTGCCTCTCTTTTTTTGACAATCTCTCTGATTTTTTCCACGTCTTCAGCAAAAGATGCTCTTTTTATTGTAGTCAATTCTGTAGCCAGTAATCCCAAGCCATCACAGCCAGCTACCCCTATTCTTTTTAGGCCTATATCTAAACCCAAAACAGAAATTTTTTCCATAGTTTTTTTCTCTTATTCCACCTCTGTTATGGATTTTGGTAGAAGGTATATGATGCCAGAAATAATAGTTAGGGCTACCGCTATCCAAAAAAATACTAACCCTGTCCACTGCAATTGTGCCAATGGTGTCAACAATAGACTAACAGCGATTATCTGACTAACGGTTTTTATTTTGCCCCATAAAGATGCCCCACTAATCTGCTGCTGGTTTTTCAACTGAGGATTCACCCTCCAGCCTGCAATAACCATTTCCCTGAGGATTATAATAAATACTCCCCAGGCTGGTATTTGTCTGCGTTCAATTAGTACCAGAAGAGGGGCTATGACTAGTATTTTATCAGAGAGGGGGTCTAAAAATTTTCCTGTTTCTGTAATTTGATTCCACTTCCTCGCCAGGTAACCGTCTAACCAGTCTGTTGCCGCAGCCAACAAAAAAATTGTCAATGCACCCCACTGACATATGCTATATGGTTGGTACAACAACCCCATGAGAGGCAGTACTAACATTATCCTAACTAGGGTGATTAAATTGGGCAGGTTTATCATCTCACTCCTCGGAGTCTTTTTTCATCTTTTTTCTGGAATGTTTTACCCAAAAAATATTTTGTATATATTTATTCAGACGATAATAAATATGGTAAAAATATAAACAATTAAACAGCAGTATTAATCAAAATATGAACTAAATTTGCCGGGGTATATTATAACAAAAAATGGGAATAATTACCAGAAAATAATAGGGAAAATGTGGCAGAAAGCCAGGAGAAAAAAAGGGAAGGAGAAGGGGGTTAAAAGGGGACAAAAAGGAAAAACTGAGGCGAGTAAGGGATTTACTGAGGAGAAAAAGGTTCTATTGTGCCATTAAATGTTCTATTGACCAGTGGCCCATTGTTTAGCCCAGTGGAGATTTTTCTCTACAACCTCCTTGTTGCCGCCTTCTGAGTAGATACGCAATAGAGGCTCTGTACCACTAAAACGAAAGAGAAGCCAACTGTTATCCTCAAGACGATACTTATAACCGTCCAGGGTTTGGAGATTTATTACCTTCTTGCCGGCAATTTCTGTTAAGGGATTGTTTGTGAGACGAGTTTGGAGACGATTTTTCTCCTCTAGGCTTTCTAGGGGCAAATCAATGCGATCGTATTCGGAATAAAAATTCACCTGTTGTCTCAAATTGTCATACAACTGCCCGATGTCCTTGCCAGACTCTACCATAGCCTCTAACAGGTACAAGGCGGAAAGGAGTGCATCTCTTTCTGGGATGTGATGGCCATAACCAACCCCACCGGATTCCTCTCCCCCTAGTAACACCTTGTGGTTTAACATCCTCTCTGCGATATACTTGTAACCTATGGCTGTCTCAGTAACTGGCAGGTTGAACAGCTGGGCTACTTTTGGAATTAAATCCGAACCACTGACGGTTTTCACCACCTCGCCACTCCCTTTTTTCCTCATTGCCAGGTGTTCAATCAAAATGGGTATCAACACCTGTGTACTACAGAACTTCCCTTCCCCGTCCACCACGGCGATGCGATCGCTATCCCCGTCAAAGACAAACCCTACCCTCAAACTATGGGGATGTGACTGGGCTAATTGGCTCATAGTATTGAATAATTCAGGGATATAACGAGGGAGAGGCTCTGGCGCGCCACCGCCAAAAAGAGGATCCCGATTACTGTTGAGTTCAAGAATATCTCGACCGAGAAGACGGCTTAAACCTCCGGCAGCAGCACCATGCATTACATCGGCTGCAATTTTGATTTTGCCAGAGTCAATGGCTTCGGTAATCAGAGGGATATTTACCTGTTGCCGTAACTGTTGACAATAACTGTCCCAGGGGTCAAAAGTATTTATACTCCCCCTACTGGCTGACTCCATCTGGGGTGACTGGTGTAAGAGATTTTCTATCTTTCTTGTCACCTCCTCTCCTACAGAGCCCCCAAAACTACCTTTAACCTTTAGCCCTAAATACTTGGGAGGATTATGACTAGCCGTTAACACCAGGGCGCCCAATGCCTGTTTCTCCTTGGCAGCCCAGGAAAAGGCCGGAGT
Source organism: Cyanobacteriota bacterium SRBZ.bins.94.201705 (assembly GCA_030549855.1). Lineage (GTDB taxonomy): Bacteria > Cyanobacteriota > Cyanobacteriia > Cyanobacteriales > Cyanobacteriaceae > DVEF01. The sequence continues at coordinate 31,690 of JAUQQP010000004.1, read as the reverse complement.
AGGGGCATAAGACAGGGATAGTAATACATCAAATCCCGCCTCTTGTAAACTCTCTGCTACTACCTTGGCAAATTCCTCTGCTAAAAACCGCCTGTCATACCCCACTATTACTAGGTTGCCGTCAGGATTATATTCTCTTAACACCTTGGCGCATAGGGGTGCCACCATAGCTACCCTTTCAAAGGTAAAATCGGCGGCTATCACCCCCCGCCAGCCGTCAGTGCCAAATTTTATAGGGTTTGCTTTAAAAACCATATGTAGCCCCTGTCATTTTTTTTCCTGTCATTGTTATTCATTTTACGCCCCTAGTAGTGGAAATGCTCTTTGGGGAAAAACAGGGGTTGACATGGAGTTGATTATATGGTACAATGTGACAAGAGTGACAGCTGGGCCATAGGGGGTAGCAAGGGGAAAAGACACAACGGCGACAAGACCTTTGTGGTAACTTCCCCCGGAAAGCAAAAAGCTCCCTATGGCGGAAAGCCTCCTTAAAAACACTATGTCCCCATTACCATCCACCAACAGTTAACCTGCAGTCAGTCGGCGACAGTTATGGAATTGTCTGAACTGAAAAGAGAATTCTCCCTTGTAAGTGAGCGACTGGGGAAAACCCAGGACTGTCTTTGACTTGGCTACCATCAAGGCACAAATAGCCGACTTGGAGTATCAGGCAAGTAGGGCCGGTTTTTGGGAAAGGGAAGACGCACAGAAAGTCCTACAACAGTTGAATGAACTGAAGTCTATTGTAGAACAGGTAAGCGGATGGCAGGCAACTCTGGAAGATACTAGGGCTATTATAGAGCTTCTGGAAACAGAGGCGGATAGTGACCTGTTGGCAGAGGCAGTGGCAAATCTGCAACGGCTGTCTGCCTCCCTGGAGAAATGGGAGTTGGAAAGACTGTTGAGTGGCCCTTATGATGCCAAGGATGCTATCCTAACTATTAATGCCGGCGCCGGTGGCACAGACGCCCAGGATTGGGCCCAAATGCTGCTGAGGATGTACACCCGCTGGGCAGAAAGACACAATTTCCGTGTTTCCCTCACTGATATATCCGAGGGGGATGGTGCTGGGATTAAATCCGCTACAATTGAAATAAAAGGTAAATATGCCTACGGGTATCTGAAAGGGGAAAAGGGCACCCATCGTCTTGTGCGTATATCCCCCTTTAACGCTAATGGCAAGCGACAGACTAGTTTCGCCGGTGTGGAAGTGATGCCGGATTTGGGGGATAATGTAATACAATTAGAGATACCAGAAAAGGACCTGGAAATAACTACCTCTCGGGCAGGCGGGAAGGGAGGACAAAATGTTAACAAGGTGGAAACGGCTGTTAGAATTGTCCATATTCCAACGGGTATTTCAGTGAGATGTACACAGGAGCGCTCTCAAGCCCAAAATAAGGAAAAAGCCCTGGCTATCTTGAAGGCTAAACTATTAGTTATTCTAGAGGAACAAAGGGCTAAGGAACTGGCCGAAATCAGGGGTGATATAGTAGAGGCTGCCTGGGGGAATCAGATTAGAAATTATGTGTTTCACCCCTACCAGTTGGTGAAAGACTTGCGCACCGGCGTGGAAACTTCTGCCGTCGGTGATGTCTTGGATGGGGATTTGGACATGTTCATTTCCGCCTATTTACGCAGTCAGACTCAACAGCTTGTTACCTCCTCCCCTCCTGTAGCACAAAAGGTGGCTAAATAGCATCTCCCCCCTAAAACCCCACTCCAGGGCTTATAATATGACTTCAACCCCCTGACTGCTGAGTTGGAACTATTATGTGGTATCTTCCCTTTCAGATAGAGTTCAACAATGCCCTTTTTGCCGGCAGTTGTCTTTGGTGTCTTGCCCTATATCTAGCCTTTGCCAGTTTCCGAGAATTTGTTATTAATACCCTGGAAAAGTGGTTTAATTTTGCTGAGGGTTTCCTCTATACCTCCAAAACAGAATTTGAACGCACCCGTAAGGCTAGGGAATCTCAAAATGCTTTTTTAGCGTCTCTTACAAGTGTAATTCCCTTCCTGATTGTTGGCATTTTTTGTAATTGGCTAGTAGCTATAGGCTTGGGAGAAAATTGGTGTATCAGTTTAGGCATTCTTGCTGTTGTTTGTTGTGCCGTTTATGATTTGGGAAGAAGAGATGCCAGCCAGTAAATTATGCTTACTTTTTACCAGAGTCTAGCTGTCGCCCAAAGGATTCTACAAGAGTTAATTATCCGCAAAAGAAGTTTAGTCTTCTGGTTGGTTTTCCCCCTCACAATCCTTTTTGTAAACGGTTATATCGTCTCAGAAAGGGCCAAAATTAACCTCTCCCTGGCCTTTAAAATCTCCGCCCCCTCCGCGGTGGTAGTTGCTTTATTTTTCAGTTGTCTCGGAGGCCCTGTGGCTACAATAGTCCGGGAAAGAGAACAAAAAACCCTAAAAAGATTGTTCCTTTCTCCTCTCAATGGATTTGGCTATTTCCTCGGAATTCTTATTGCCTATTCCTCCCTGGCCTTGTGTCAGACGCTCATATTATATCTCCCCGTATTTCTAATAGTTAAAAATCTGGAATTGTCATTGACACCTGGAATTATAATCCTATTTTTGGGTATAATAGTGTATGTAGGATTGGGAATTGTACTGGGAAGCAATTTGGCCAAAAGAACTGAAGATGTAAATGCAGTTTTGGCTACTTTTGGTGTGCCCCTGTTAATTCTAGGGGGTACCTTTTTCCCTAGTTTTATCTTTCCCAAAAAAATGCTGGCCATCGCCAAGTTTAATCCTATTTTCCATCTAAACGAGGCTCTGGTAAAATGCTGGGGCAAAGGTGGACTGTTGGAAGATATTCTAGTTCATCTTTGGTTCTTACTGTTTTTTGCCCTGATTGTAACCCTATTGGGCTGGTGGTGTTACGGAAAAATGATACAATCAGAAACAAGATTGTAAACTGCCCCTCCTGCTATTATGCGGATTTTGCTTAGCAACGATGACGGGATCTTCTCCCCAGGAATTCGTACTCTCGCCAACACTCTGGCTGAGGCAGGACACGAAGTTACAGTAGTAGCACCGGATGGGGAAAGATCAGCAACCGGCCATGGTTTAACCCTACACCAACCCATTCGGGCTGACGTAATAGAAGGGGTTTTCCACCCCCGTGTAAGGGCCTGGTCTTGTTCTGGTACCCCCTCCGACTGTGTAAAATTAGGGTTGAATGCCCTATTGTCAGAAAAACCGGATTTTGTCTTCTCTGGTATCAATCAGGGCTCTAATCTGGGTACTGATATTCTCTATTCTGGCACCGTCTCCGCCGCTATGGAGGGGAGCATGGATGGAATAACAAGTGTTGCATTCAGTCTGGCTAGTTTTACCTATAAAAATTTTGAACCAGCCGCCAATTATGCCCTCCAGTTACTACAACAGCTAATAGATAATCCCCTCCCCCCGGCAACCCTGCTCAATGTCAATATCCCCCCCCTGCCAGCCCATCAGATAAAGGGGGTGAAAATCACTAGGCAGGGTATTAGGCGTTATACGGAAAACTTCCAACAAAGATTCGACCCCCGCGGTAGGTGTTATTATTGGTTAGCAGCAGAGGTAATTGAGGAAATTGAACAACCTGAGCACATCTACCTTCCCCCCGACTTACCTACCGATGTTCAGGCAGTCAAGGATAACTATATTTCCATTACCCCCTTACAATATAACCTAACCGATGTAGTTACTGTCAAACTCTTAGACTCCCTCTGGAATTCCCAATCCGCCAACTAGTCTAACACTGTAGCCCTCATCATGGACCAGTTATGACAGAAAATGCCCAAACCATTGCCCTTCCCAGCATTGACAGTGCCCTTGCCCTTGCTGGCGCCCAGGAGGAGAATTTAAGACTCATTTCTAAACATACTGGCGCAACTATTGTACTGCGAGGACAAGAACTGTTAATATATGGCAAGGCCAAGCCGGTGCAGCGGAGTATTGATGTCATTAACTTTCTTAAGCCCTATTGGGGAAATGCCCATACCGTTACCAAGCCAGACATTTTAACTGCTTTTCAGGCCCTTGATACTGGTCGCATAGAAGAATACCAAAACCTACAGACACAAATACTGGCTTATACCCGTCACGGGGAGGCTATTCGTGTCAAAACCTTTCGTCAGAAACAATACGTGGATGCTATTCGTAGCCATGATATTACCTTTGGCATCGGTCCTGCCGGTACTGGTAAAACTTTTTTAGCGGCTGTCATTGCTTGCCAAGCCCTTCTTAAGGGAGAATATGACCGTTTAATCCTAACACGTCCTGCCGTAGAGGCAGGGGAAAAATTGGGCTTTTTGCCTGGTGACTTGCAACAGAAGGTCAATCCCTTCTTACGCCCTCTTTACGACGCCCTTTATGAATTTATCGAGCCTGCTAAAATTCCCGAATTGATAGAAAGGGGTAAAATCGAAATTGCCCCCATTGCCTACATGCGTGGCCGTACTCTCAGTCGCGCTTTTATCATTGTAGACGAGGCCCAAAACACTACCCCTTCCCAACTCAAAATGGTCTTAACCCGTCTTGGTTTTGGCGCCAAAATGGTTGTCACTGGCGACATTACTCAAACCGACTTACCCCCCCACCAAGAGTCTGGCTTACTTGTTGCCACCAAGGTTTTAAAACACATTGACGGTATTGCCTTCTGTTATCTCACCCACGCCGACGTCATCCGACACCCCCTTGTTCAAAAAATCGTTTCCGCCTACGATAACCTTACCTAGTTTTTTCAGTACACCCCCCTCCCATCCCCTCCATAACCCCTTGACAAGGGCCCCTTTTTCTGCTACAATGGAGGTATACTCTACGGCAGGCTTAAGGACTGCCAAGACACTCGGGCAGCGAAAGTTTTAATTGATAATATATGCCATTAATATCTACTTATGACCCCAAGTTAAGCTCGTTATTCGGGCATTGCGTTAGTTATAAGCCTGTCACGGGGAAATGCCTTATAATCTAAAATATATGGCACTATAGCCGTCATATTATTGATAATTTTTATTATATAAAAAGTGCGCTGCCCAGAAGTTTTGGTGGTCCTTTCGCCCACCGCCGATTATATCATTATACCAGAAGCGACGGGGATTTGTCAAGGGGCAGAAAAAAAAACGAGAAAATGAGAGGGAGGGGCTTATAATGATAAGACTAGGAAGAGAAAAAAAGAAGAAAGAGAATGAGAGAGGAAAGGGAAGAAAATAGGAATCTGACACCGGAGAGTGCCATAGCAGGGTTGGAACAAAAAGAGGATTTGGGGCTAAGATACTATGCAGCATGGTGGTTAGGAAAATTTAGGGTAAAAAGGAAGGAGGCAGTAGAGGCGTTAATAAGGGCGTTGGAAGACGAGGAAGATAGGGCGCCCGACGGGGGATTCCCCCTAAGACGAAATGCGGCAAAAGCATTAGGGAAATTGGGATATGTGGAAGCAGTAGAGCCACTGATAAACTGTTTGTCATGTGATGACTACTATGTGAGGGAGTCGGCGGCGCAAGCTTTGGAAATGTTGAAGGATAAAAGGGCAATTGCGCCTTTGCGAGAGATGTTGCGTCATGCTGTGGTGGATGGAAAACTGACAGAATATGCCAAGGAGACAATTCCCGGCAAACCTCACCCCCATGAACCCTATGAAGCTATAATTGAAGCATTAGGTACTCTGGGAGATAAGGAGGCTATACCGCTGATTGAAGCATTTCTGGAACATCCTATACCAAAGGTGGCCTATGCGGCAGCAAGGGCAATGTACCAACTAACCGGTGATAGCCAGTATGGAGAGATTTTGGTGCAGGCATTAAAGGGAGAGGAGTTACAATTGAGAAGATCCGCTTTAATGGATTTGGGTGCCATAGGTTATACCCCCGCAGCAGAGGCTATCAGTGAAACTCTTGCGGAAAACAGCCTCAAACTAATTGCCATGAAGGGGTTGCTGGAGGCGGAAATAAATAGAATGCCCCCGGGGGAAGAAGTCTGTGGTAATACTATAAGAATCATGAACTTAATGGACGAATTATTGTAAGTCAGGGGTTTTGATGAAAAAGAGAGGGGAGGTTAGGTTGTAGGGATTGTAGACTGATTCCCCCCCGGTGGGCGACAATAACCCCTATGGCTTCCAGGTAGGATTTGACTCGCACCACGGAAAGGCCTAGTTTTTCGGGGGTGACATCTAAGACGGTTTGGTTTTCCTCTACAGCAATAATCAGGACGTCTTTGGCGGCAAAACTGAGAATGCTACTACCCCCACAGGCATTAATGGGGATGACTACACTATCTACATCATCTGCCCAAAAGCTGTAGGGGTTTCTAGACTGGGTGTATTGAGGCGCGCGACTTAACCCCACTAAAACACAGGGAAGGAAGGTGAAGCCCAACTCTTCTGCCACTGCCTTGGGGGAGACACTTATATCTAAGGGGAGGGGGGATAAGGCTGGGGAATGGGCGCAAGGAATTTGAAATTGTCGCACCAACAGATGGGAGATTATTGCTTCGGCACCAGCTAAGGCATCTACTCCCTTGCCATAACGGTAATTTTGTAGGGTTTGGCTGCCAGTGTCATCGGGAAATCTGGCTACTACCGCTAGGGCATTTACTCCTTTTTCCCGGATGAGTTTTTCTGCCGCCCTCAATAAGGTGCCCTGGTTGTTAATTGTACCCCAACTGGTGCCACTGGGAGCTATTTTTAATTCTACCCCTACTGCCTCGTCGGTGATTATATAGTCTACCACCTCTATCCCCAGGGTAGCCCTAATCCCGTCTGCTACTTGGATATGTCTATAGAGTAACTCTTTTTCTATACTCTGGTCAAAAATAATCCCAATACGGTTTTGTCTTACCGGTTGTAATCCCCACTCGCCACTGGCAAACTTGTCTAGGGCATACCCTTCCACATATTCTATGTTATCTGCCCACCAGTACAAAGAGGCACCATTCATCACATTGGGATGAGTAATTAAATGGTCACATACCTGTGCTATAGCCTTAGCCACTGGGAGGGCATCTCCCGCATATCCCCCTATGGTTGCCCCAATTCCTGTGGGGATGATTAAAACTGTGAAGTAGGGTTTCCTGCTAGCCACTTTTTCCTCTACTTGGTGACGATAGCTTCTACTTTTACCTTTTGCTTTTCTTCATCCACAGCTGTAATTGCCCAACGTAGAGGTTTTCCTTCTTCTTGCAGTCGCTTTTCAATTTCCCGTTTTAAAGTCAGAGGATTTGCAGTCAAGTCAATTTCCGCACTGATAAAATGAGTAGTCATTTTCCTCCTCCTGTTGGACTAGTCTTCTGTTTATTTTTACCACAAACAAGGCAAGAAGGGGTGGAGATAAATTGCCAAAAAACATATTCTGTCATAGAATTGAACATAGTGTTGCTTACCAGGGGGTAGGGCAGAGACTGTACCAACCGAAGCCTGTGGAGACTGGGCTGCCAAATGACAGTAATGTCAGTCTACGAGTCATCAGTCTGTGAAGCAGAAGGCCACATCTTTTATCCTATGGAGTAGTTAACCTTCTTTTCCTTGCCCTGCGGTACAATAGGCTGCCTTTGTCGCTATCTTCTTAGCCTTTATCTCCTCTATTCCCCCTTTCATAGATTATCCTTCACCAATTCCCCTTTACATCTCTTAACAAACTCCCCTACGGGCGCTTTCTTTTTGCTAGGACAGAGAGGGAGGATGGCAGGGTGGGTGACTGCCGGGGGTGGTGCTGGGCATTTTTTAAATGATAAATAGTATTGACAATAATGGGGAGAGAGGAAGAAGAGGGAACAGGGTAATAAGCGGTGTAGATAAGGGTTTTAAGATTATTTTCCGGTTGATTTGATAAAAATAAATTGCATATAGATAGGGTTGTAAGGTCTCTGTAGGGTAAAATAAAATCAAAACTGGTGCCCACAGGGGGAAAATAAGAATGTTTGAGGAAATTGCAGCCGCCATAGAAGCCGGAGACTTTCAAAAAGCCAAGTCTTTGATGGCAAATCTATCCCCCCATGCAGAAAATCCCTGGTGGAGATATTATCAAGCCTTGATTGTGGAGAAAGAAGGAGACTTAGAGTTAGCAGAAAGGCAGTATCGTCAGATTCTAAAAGACAGTGTTTTCTGTGAGGCAAGACTGCTAAAAAATATTCGAGATGCCCTAGAGAGAATTTTACAGGCACAACAGACATTGGAGGAGGAAAAAAAACGGGAGTTTCAAGCTATTGAAAACAGAGAAGAATTGGCAGTACTAATTTTGGAAGCAGTAACACCGGAGGAAAAACAAAATCTAGCGCCAGTACTTGCTAAAATTATGAGATTAGACACCTACACTGCCAGGCTACAAATTCCTACCAGAAGCTGGCGTCTTTTTAAAACGGGCAGTCTTGGGGATTTAAGTTACTACCAATTCAGACTACAGCAGGAAGGCATTCCCTGTTTTTGTCATCCAGTTAGTGTTGTTAATAGTATCCCAGTCTCTAGGGTAGTTTACATAGAAGAATCAACGAACAATTCCTTCCAGGCTACGGTTATAGAGGGGGAGGAGGAAGTGGAAAGAGAAGTCAATTTTGCTTGGGATAAAATCAGCAATATAGTCCTAGGTTTATTGCCCATTTTTGAGTTGACTACTCATGTGGATTCAAGGATTCAAATCCAGAAAAAAATTTCCACCTTGGACTATGCTAATCTGTGCGATTTACACCTTGTCCAGGAGAATAGAATTCTGCGGTTGAGTGACAATTCCTACGAATTTAGCCGGGGTATTCAACTAACAGAAGCCAGTAAAACTAACCAGGAGAAATGGAGAAATTTGGTGAGATATATCAAGGAGAAAACCCCTTGTGCCAAGATTTGGAATGAGTTTACCCCCTTTGGGGAGGGGGCAGTTAACTTTCCGGAAATGCTAAAACAGATAACACCCCACATAGACATTTTCCGCCGGGAAGAATCTGTTTGGGATGAGGCTTTCCAATTGTACAGTGGCCTAATTTTCTTACAAACCCTGTGTGCTTCTAAACGTGATAACATATAATCCCACACCCTTACCGAGATGTTGTTAATTTTTGTTAAATATGGCGATGGACGGCTTGACATTTTTTCAAAATAGTGCTGGGAAGTGGCTCTCTCAAAGGACAACCCATCATTTACCCTTTAGAAGGGCAGAAACGGGAGGATCTAAAATAACAGTGGAAACCCTAGAGGCAGGACACCCGAAAATAGTGGAAATCTGCCAGATGCACTCCTTTGAGCCCTCTTTGGCGGTGGGGGGCTCCTATGTGACATGGGATGGTACAATGGAGTGGGACAGAGACAACGAAAACCACAAAGGGGAAACAGTATTTGCTTTGATTCCCGAGTCGGAGGATGGCAGGAGGGGGAAACTATTAAGAGAAAGGGGGTATGCGGAAATAGTGCCGGTGGCGGGGGAGTATTATTTGGATCATGAAGACGCCCTAGTTTTGACCACCGAATACGAAACCATGAAGATATACGAGAGGTTCTGGTTTGTAACCCCAAATGTACGGTTGCGTACAAGTACAGTACAAAGATTTGGGGGCTTCAACACGGCCACCTTTTGTATTGAGGTAAGGGAGGAGGAGGAGGGAAAGACACCGGAGGGAGAAGTTAAACCCTTCTTCAACACGCCGGCTATTACTGGCTGGTAGTCAGAGTTTTACTTGTAATCCCCGACTAATCCCCCTAGAAGCGATCAATGAGAGAGAGGGTACCACTAATTATACTCAAGACTTGGGCGAAGGGGTCAAGGACTTTGGCTATACTGTCGGAGGCCATCGCCAATCCAGAACGGTCTACAAAGATAATATCATTGTTTAACAGGGGAGGATTAGTTTCCTCGTTGAGGGGTGCACTAAAGTCCACCTTAACAACTCTTTCTGTTACTGTGCCATTAGGGTTAAGACGTAGTAGTCTGACTGTCCTATCATTGGCGCGGCGGTTATCGAAGCCACCTGCTGCCAGGAGGGCCTGTTGGAGACTCACATTAGGCGGCAATTCCTTCAACCCAGGGTTTTTCACCTCCCCTATGACATTGACATTAATGCGGTTGGGGGAGAAACTTGCCACAGCCACCTGTCTTACTTCCTCCTCGTTGATAGCCGGGGCGGTGGGGACTATAATGCGATCGCCATCCTGCAAGAGGGCATCAGCGGTGAAATCCCCGGTTTGTAACAGTTTCCACAGATCAACCTTGATTACCTGTTCTTCGCCAGTGGGGAGTGTCCGTCTTACTTCTATGTTACGGACGTCCGCCCTAGCCGTCAAGCCGCCGGCGGTTTTTATTGCCCTAGTGGCGGTGGGGATGCCTGCCAGACTCTGTTGATTGACGACACTAGTGCTTTGGAAGGAGAGAGTATCTCCCAGATTGCTGGCGCGCACATCATCTCCTGTGAGGGTATAGGGGCCTGGACGGTTTACCTCTCCCACTATACTGATTGTAATAGGGATACTCAGGTTAGCGGAGAAGTTAGCAGTGGCCACCCTTAACACTTCTCTGGGGTTAACTTCCCTTACGCTGGGCACAATAATGCGATCGCCATCTCTGAGGATAACATTCTGAGTCAAGTCGCCGTTTTCCAGAAACTCCCAGAGACTCACGATAATGGTATAGTCTTGTCCTTTGTAGCGGCGGATGATACGTACATTTCTGGTATCTGCGGAGGCGTTGATGCCGTTAGCCAGACGAAGGGCAGTAATCAAATCGGGGAATTTAACTCCTACAGCGTTACCCTTACCACCGCCGTCATCGAAGGGGATAGAATAGGACCCAGGAGTTCTAACTTCCCCTACCATGGCTACAGTGATAGGGCGGGGTTTTACCAGATTCACTCTGATGATGGGGTTTTTCAGGTAGCCACGGGTGACATATTCGCGGGTGAGTAATTGTTCCACCTCGGCGAGAGTCAGATTAGCCACGGGGATACGCCCCAGCAGTGGCAGACTTACACTTCCATCTACCAGTACGGGATATTCTTTGCTATACTCAGGTACATTGAAGACGTCCAGGGCTATTACATCTCCTGCGTCTAGGGTATAGGGGAATCTTTCTGCCAGACGGTCAAATCCCCCCCTTGTACTGGCCATATTTGTTTCTCTACCAGCCGGCTGTGGAGTTTGTAGTTTTCTCGACACCTGGGCTGTAGCATATTCCAGGGGGTTGAAAGCCAGAAGCAGTGTTAGGAGCAAAGCCCTTAACTTACAAAACTCATACATAGACAGCATACTATTAGACCTTTATGGTTATAATAATGCCTTAGGGCCTCATAGTTTATAAATCCCCACCCGCCCTAATCCTACATTCCCCTGTTTCTTCCCCCAGTGAGGAGATAACCCAGAAGGAGGAGGAAGGAGATTCCCATGATGCCGGCGATGGGGTTGTGGTCGATGCCGGTTATCCAGGGGGGTACATGGTCGTGATATAATACAATCTGCCCCACATTGACTATGTAGTAAGCCCACACCAAGCCGCTGTGAAGGCCAATACTCATTCCCAGGAGGTTGTGGTGTTGCCTTTTTACCCTTACCAGGATTATTGCCAGGATGTACAAAGCGGGGAAGGTGACGAGGGTGCGCAGAATTTCCTGGGGGGGTTTTATATAGTGAGAGAGGGCGAAAATGAGGGCACTCAAATTAGCTGAAACTGGAGGCGAAAAATCCTGTTCCAACTCCCACAAGACAAAGCCGCGAAAAAACAACTCCTCCCCTACTCCCACTGCAAGGGCACTTAGGAAACCTTCCAAAAATAATCGCGAAAATGGCAGTGTTGGTTTCTGAAATTCAACCCATCCAAAGGAATATTCTGTCAGGAAAAGGGCAAAAGTAGCTAGGAAACCTGCTGTTATTCCCCACAATAGTAGACGGTAATTCTCTACGGAAAAATGTAGGCCATAGGAGGCAAATATGTTGTTATTATTATAGACAAATCTGCCCCACCTAGCAGCATTTATTAAGAAGAGAATTAGGAGAGTAGACAGACTAAAAATACCAAGAAGATTGGGGTTATTGGGAATCAGAAGATAAAAAATAAGCAAAAAGGGCAACCACAGCCAAACTAGGACTAAGAGGAAAACCCCTAGTCTGACTGGCATAGGCCTTTTTCTGAGGGAGGGAGAGAATAATCTATCAATAGCCAATTTTAGTACAGTGCCATGGGGGGATGTAGGGTTTAAACCTGTGGTAGGGGTGTAAAAAGGGGTGGAAGCCCCAGGGTATGGGAGCCAGGTAATAGTGCGCTATGTATTAAATTATGTTATAAAATTACTCGGCAGGTTCGATGGTGCTAGTAAGGCCCTTTCTCCTTAAGCCCTCACAGTAAAACTCGGCATGTTCCAAAGCACATACAGTTACCAGGGCGATACCATTGGTATGGGCTTCCATCATCACACTGACTGCCTGGGGCTCACTCAACCCCACTACTTCCATCAACACCTGCACTACATATTCCATTGTATTATAGTCATCGTTATGCAGGAGGACGCGGTAGCCGGGATGGTGTTTCTTCTGGCTGTCAGACTTAGTAGCGGGAGTTTGAATCACCTGAGTGGCCATGTTTACAACCTCCTGTGCCATAGGTCGCACATCCCCTATTATATTAGCCCTGTTGGTCTTTTGCAGCCATAGACAAAATCAAGTCTACCATCCGTTGGGAGTAGCCCCATTCATTGTCATACCAGGCTATCACCTTGAAGAAATTGGGACTTAATTCTATACCGGCACTAGCATCGAAGATACTGGAGTGGGAGTCACCAATGAAGTCGGAGGATACTACCGGTTCTTCAGTATAACCCAAAATGCCCTTCAACTCGCCTTCGGAGGCTTCTTTCATTTTTTCACAGATTTCCTGATAGCTGGTAGCTTTTTCTGTCCTTACCGTCAAGTCTACCACTGATACGTCTGCCACAGGCACTCTGAAAGCCATGCCAGTGAGTTTTCCTTTCAGGTGGGGTAGTACTAATCCTACTGCTTTGGCGGCGCCGGTGGAGGAGGGGATAATATTTTGACTGGCACCCCTTCCACCTCTAAAATCTTTTTTACTAGGGCCATCTACGGTAGGCTGGGTAGCCGTCATGGCGTGGACAGTAGTCATCAAACCTTCCACTATACCAAAATTGTCATCCAGTACCTTGGCAATAGGTGCCAAACAGTTGGTAGTACAGCTGGCGTTGGATACTATATGGTGTTTTTCCGGCTCATAAGTATGATGGTTAACACCTACTAATAGGGTTGGCACCAAGTCTGGGGTTTTAGTGGGTGCAGATATTACCACTTTCTTGGCGCCGGCTGTGAGGTGTTTTTTTGCCCCCTCGTAGTCGGTGAAGACACCTGTAGATTCTACGATGTACTCTGCTCCAATTTTACCCCAGGGCAATTCTTCTGGGTTACGGATAGAGTAACAGGGGATAAATTGGCCATTTACCTTAATTCCGTCTTCCTTAGCTTCTACTTCTCCCGGGAAACGTCCATGGGTAGAATCGTATTTGAGGAGATAGGCGATATTGTCGGGAGGCACTAAATCATTGATTCCCACAAATTCCACCTTGGGGTTATTGATGGCGGCGCGAAATACCAACCTACCTATTCTACCAAAGCCGTTGATACCTATTCTTACCACAGACATGGACTACTCCTTATCTCTCCTTTTCTCTCATTTTGTCTTCTGTTTGGCCCACCAAATCTTAATTCTTCTTTAATTTTCCCCTTCAATAGACAGCCGATAGACTTCCCGTGGCGACATATTAGTTTTTTGGGCGATTTGTTGGGCTGCCTTTTTCCGGCTTAGGCCTTTTTCTCTTAGTTTCTCCATTTCTGCCATTATTTCTGCCGCTGTCATAACCTCTTTCTCCTCTTCCTCTTGTATTTGGCCAGCTACTACCAGGACATATTCACCCCTTGGGGACTTATCTTGATATAATTGGATAGCCTCTTGGATGGTTCCATACCAGAATTCCTCATGTATTTTGGTCAACTCCCGGGCTAATACTAGGGGACGATTACTGCCAAAATACGACTGCAAGTCCACAAGGGTAGTAACGAGTCTGTGGGGCGCCTCATAGAATATAATTGTCCTAGTTTCCCCTTGTAATTGTGCCAGCCGATGGTAACGCTCTTTTTTTTTCAGTGGCAAAAAGCCTTCAAAAGAGAATCTATCACAGGGTAAACCGGAGGCAATCAAGGCCGTTATGCCTGCCATGGCACCGGGGATTGGCACAATGGGGATTTTGGAGGCAATACAGGCCTTTACTAAATCATAGCCCGGATCGGAAATAGTGGGGGTACCGGCGTCAGTCACCAGGGCAATGTTTAAACCTTCCTTTAATTTTTCTAACAAAAAAGGGGTACGACTTTTAATATTATGTTCATGGTAACTAACAGTAGGGGTAGTAATTTGGTAGTGTCGCAACAGCTTTGCCGTTTGTCTGGTGTCTTCTGCCGCTATCAAATCTACCTCTTTTAGTATTCTCACTGCCCGAAAGGTAATATCTTCCAGGTTGCCAATGGGGGTTGCCACCAGGTACAAACTTCCTGTCACTTCTGGGAGAGCTTATTTTTCACCGTATGGTCCATTATACTATTGTGGCTTCCCTAGTGGTCTTTGTGGGGAAAATAGTTGCCATTAACACAAAAGGTGATATACTGAACTATTGATAAAGATTTTTATTAGAATTGGTGGTCTTATAGAAAAAGAATGGAAGAGACGGTAGTTGTGGTAGCGGGGGTAAGTAAACAATTTGCCCCTTCTTGTCCACCAGCGGTAGCGGAGGTAAGTCTAGAACTAAAAAGGGGGGAGATTTTGGGGCTGTTAGGGCCTTCTGGCTGCGGTAAGACGACGTTGTTGAGGATGATTGCCGGTTTTGAGAAGCCAACGGCAGGTTTTATCACCATAGGGGGGAGGATAGTGGCGGGGAATGGCTTTTGGGTGGAGCCGGAGAAGAGAAATACTGGCATGGTATTCCAGGATTATGCTCTTTTTCCTCATCTCAACGTAGAGGAGAATATTGCCTTTGGCCTAAAAACAAAAAAATCTCGTTTAAGCCGGGCAGCTATAAGGGAAAGAGTTAGTGAAATTTTGCAACTAGTGGGATTGAAGGGGTTGGAAAGACGATACCCTCACCAGTTGTCTGGGGGGCAACAGCAGCGGGTAGCCTTGGCAAGGGCTTTGGCGCCACAGCCGGAATTGATATTATTGGATGAGCCTTTGAGCAATTTGGACGTACAGGTAAGGGAAAGACTACGTCATGAAATCCGCCTCATCCTCAAACAGAGTAACACGGCGGCCATTTTTGTCACCCATGATCAGGAGGAGGCCATGGCTATTGCTGATAAAATAGGGGTAATGGAACAGGGGAAATTGTTACAGCTGGGCACACCAGAGGAGATTTATTCTTTTCCTGCCTGTCGTTTTGTAGCAGAATTTGTTACCCAGGCCAACTTTCTACCAGCCACTAGGGAGGGGGATTGGTGGTGTACAGAATTGGGAAAATGGAAATTAGCCCTGCCCGGTAATTATACCCGAGGAGAATTGATGTTTCGTCAGGAGGACACTATTGTAAAACCGGACTCCCAAGGCCTTACCATTGTTGAGCATAGGGAGTTTTTGGGTAGGGAGTATCGTTATTGCTTGCAAACCCCCTCGGGGAGGAGACTCCATGCCCGCACTGACGTAAAAATTCAAATTCCGGTGGGGGAAAGGGTAAAATTGGATATCCTCCCCGACACAGTACGTATTTTCCCCTACTAATAGCCCATGGAGTTTAACAAAAATTAATGATTGTCCTGGACAATTGGGGGAAAATGTCAATGAATAGTTACCATAGAAACAGACAATGGTCATGAGCCCAAATAGAAATGAGCCCCCATCTATGGCAGAAGCCGAAAAAGTAAGGCAGTATCTGGCTTGTTGGTTTCAGTTGGGAAAAAAAGTAATAGTACCCCGTCTGAATCTGGAGATTTTGCCGAAGAGGATTTTTCAGGGGAAGGATTATTCTCCCGAATTCGAGGCAGTTTGGCAGTTGATTACCGACGAGAAAAACGGGGATTGTTATCTGGAAGGCACTAACCACACTATTAGAGATTTGTTGTCGCCTCGCTGGGAAGTGATAGACTGTGCCCGTTGTGACATGCCGGTGCCAGTGGTGGAAACGGGGGTACAGGAGTCTAGCTGTGTTTGTGGGGATATGGAGAATTGGCCCAATAATGAATTGCCTCCTCCCCGAATGCCTGTTGACGACAAGGAAATCCTCCGTAAAATTTCCCAGTCTTTACAACAACCCCCCGACCTTGATTAACTGGACTCCCTGAATTAATATGATTACAGTTTTGACACCAGAGGAGCCCTTTAGGGCTGAAAACCATCATATAAATCGGGTGAGTCCATGACGGTGTGAGAAGATGAATTGGAGACTATTATACCGTTGGCTTGTCTTTTTGAAACCCCTGCTGTGGTTGTTGCTGTTAACACGCCCCTTGGAAGCGGCGGTAGAGTTGAGGGTGGCGGTGAAAAAGGGAGTATCTAGCCTACAGGTGGGCAGTTCAACCCCAGCAGTTGTTAAAGATGCCAGAGGCAGGGTTGTGGGGCAGATAGCCGGCATGAATTCGTTCATTTCTAGTGCCGAGAAGGGCAGTGTAGCTATAGGGCAATGGAAATCCAACCGTCTTTGGGTTGAGCCTACTGGGGATGGGGTTGTCTGGATTGGGGATGGCTGGTATCGTGGCAGAGTCTTACTAGTGCCCCAGGGAGACACTCTCACTGCCATCAACTACGTAGATTTAGAAGAATACTTGTATAGTGTTGTGGGGGCGGAGGCCATTCCCAGTTGGCCCTTGGATGCCCTCAAGGCTCAAGCGGTCGCTGCCCGTACTTACGCTTTATACAAACGTAACACCGCGGCCAATAAGCTGTTTGATTTGGACAACACAGTGGCCACCCAGGTGTATAAGGGGTTGAATAGTGAATATACTACAACCCATCAGGCGGTGAGGGAAACAAGGGGAGAGGTAATGACTTATAATGGCCAGGTAATTTTGGCAGTGTTCCATGCCTCTTCTGGTGGCCACACGGAAAACGTGGAGGACATTTGGCTTTCTCCTCTTCCCTATTTGAGGGGGGTGGTGGACTATGATCAGACCAGTCCGGTATTCAGTTGGACAAAAACAGTTTCTCCTAGTCTCCTGCGTGAGGTGGTGGGAGATGTAGGTAACATCCGCGCCCTGGTGCCCCAAAAGACTACTCCTAGAGGGCGGGTCATCACCATGACGGTGGTAGGGGATAGAGGCAGCCGTGTGGTTTCTGGGGCGGATTTACGAAAGGTGCTGGATTTGCGTAGTACCCTGTTTCGGGCCAATGTTTCTGACAGGGGTTTAGAGATTTATGGACGGGGCTTTGGCCATGGCCTAGGATTGAGTCAATGGGGGGCTCAATATCTAGCGGCCAATGGCATTAACTACCGTCAGATATTGGCCCACTATTACCGCAATGCCAGACTGGCCCGAATCCAACCCCGCTGAAATCAAGAAACAGTCATCTGTGCCCCTTCTCTGTCCACCTGCAAACACTTGACTACGGCCTTTACCCCCTCTTTACTCCAGGCGGTTTCCATAGCCTCCATTACCGCCGATACTTGGCTAGGGTGGCAGAGGGCCAACAGGGTGGGGCCAGCGCCGCTAATTACCATACCATAGCCTCCTGCTGCCGCTACCGCCTTAGAAACCCTCTCATACCCCCTAATGAGGCTTTGACGATAGGGTTGGTGTAGTTTGTCTTTCAATGCCTCCTTCAACCACTCTGGTTTCCCTGTTTCCAGTGCCTTTATCAAAAGTCCCAAGTGGGCAATATTAAACACTGCCTGCTGGTAACTCAGAGACTTGGGTAATACTGCCCTAGCCTGGGAGGTGGACAGTTCAAAGTCAGGAATAGCTACCACAAAACAGATACTATCATGGCATTCAATAGGCACAAAATGGCGCTCACTCTTTTCCCCTACACACAGAATACAACCCCCCAACATAGCAGGGGCCACATTATCAGGATGCCCTTCTATCTCGATGGCCAAATCCAGCAACTGTTGGGGGGAGAGGGGATAGGAGGCAAAGTGGTTAGCTGCCAACAACCCTCCCACGATGGCAGTAGCCGAACTTCCCAACCCTCTGGCTGGGGGTACATTCATCTTTACTGTTATTTCTACGGGGGGTACTTTTTTACCAATACGCTTATAAAGTTGAGAAAAGGCCCGATACAGCAGATTATCCTCCCCTAGGGATATACTTTTTGCCCCAAACCCTTTCACAGTCATCTTGGTGGGGGAGTCGGTGGGGCTAAAGTGGAACTGATTGTAAAGGGATAGTGCTACCCCAATACAGTCAAAACCAGCCCCCAGATTGGCCGTGGTGGCAGGCACTTTTATAGAAACGCTTTCCGGCTTACTCATCAGTTAGACTGTCAGCGAACTGGGACTAAAATTTCATAAGTAATAAGTCTATCAGGGAGCTTGAGATCATTTACAATCAGAAGAGGGGGGTTATCAGTCCCTCCCCCACCGGAAAGGCAATTTTTTAGTATATTAATCCCCTTGGGCATGGTCTGGTTACAAAGATTTTTTAACAAAAACGAAAACGATAAAAATGCCGCCAACCCCACTGAGGAAAGAGAATGGGTTGATGTGGATCCCAAAATTTTTGGCAATTCTCGTATTTTTTTCAGCACCAATCGCCCTATCGATTTATATGAACTGGAGGAGTTGTGCGATTCCGTAGGCTGGGCCAGAAGACCATTAAGAAAAGTAAAGAAAGCATTGGAACACAGCTACCTAGTAGCCTCCGCCTGGGAAGTAAAAGGCAATAACGGTAAAATCAGCCTCATCGGCTTTGCCCGTGCCACCTCCGATCACGCCTTCAACGCCACCATCTGGGATGTAGTAATCCACCCCCGCTTTCAACGAAAGGGCCTCGGTAAAGCCTTTATGAAGTATATCATCAATAAACTACGTAAAGATGACATAAGCAATGTGACTCTTTTTGCCGACCCCCACGTGGTAGAATTCTACCGTCGTCTCGGTTTTGTAGCTGACCCTGAAGGCATCAGAGGCATGTTTTGGTACCCCGACTGACAACTACACTCAACCCACCATCCCCCCCTTGCCAAAGTCTCCCCTTATGCGCTATAATGTTGCCGTTGGCTTATTGCTCTCCGGGATGTAGCGCAGCTTGGTAGCGCGCCTGCTTTGGGAGCAGGATGTCGTCGGTTCAAATCCGGCCATCCCGATGGTGTTTTATTGTCCTTTTTTCAAGGTTTTCCAACCTTTCCCCCAGTAAAACCTTGTCAAAGTTTCTCAAGAATTTCTCATTGCCCTCCGTTATAACCACAACAGGAGGTGTCTGTCAAGATCAGATACAAAAATTTTTTATTGGATAGGCATTCTAGAGAAGTAGGGGTAGGGAGTAGAGTATATATTTAGAAAACTGATACAGGATAGGAAAAAATCTAATACTTTAAGAGATATAAATATAGGGGGCTTGTGCCTCCCTGTGGTGTCTTGGATGGTACTGTAGGGAAGAAGAAAAAATGTGCAGTACATTGTCACGTGAAAAAATAGACCAAGGAGAAAAAATATAACCCGCCTATACGGCGGGAGGTAAGGGGGCATTATGTGTTGTAGCGACAGGGTAGAATAAATGGCCTATGGTGTCTTTATTTTATTGTAGCGTCAAAAAATTAGAGAATAAGAATCACCTCTTCTCTATACATTTAGAAAACGCCAACAGGAAAAAATGGTATTTTACACCACTTGATTAATAGACCTACGGAAATACAGTGGCTACAAGAAATTACCTACAGGACTTTATTTTCTTACTCCTGTGCTTAAGAGTTCTTTTTAAGACTCAGATCTATCAGTGGTATTATTCCTATTTCTTCTTGATTTCCTGTCAGATAGTCAACTAGATAGGGTTCCAATCCCCCTCTCTCCGTTTTTATCCCCCCACCCTAGTACACTGTCCTAGCTGTCTGACGGCATCTTGCATTACATCTCTGGCTCTTATTCGGTGCCATCCCCCTCCTTCCTAACCCTCCCCCTGCACCCCCTCCAACGTGTTCGGGGTTTGGTAATCTTCTGGGGCCATTCTACAGACTCTGGCCTTTAGACAACAACACTAACCACAGGCCCTCCACTCTCCTCTTCTCCCTCTTCGCAATACTCTCTTCTCTTTTTCACTAGCCTCTCCATGCTTGTTGATATTAATTATCATATAAAAAACGCGCTGCCCAAGTGTCTTGGTGGTCCCTGCGCCCACCGCCCCTTCTATTTCCTTCTACCCCTATCCTAGCATAATATTTTGGAATTTGGGACAGGAAATTAAGAAATGTAAAGATAAAAAATATAAACAAAGGACAGGCCTAGCCCCGGAAAAGATGGGATAAAGCAGAGGCAAGCTGTTGGAAGTGTTGTGGGAGATGAGTGGCCATGAGAGAAAAACGAAGACGACTGGTGGGCACAGTGGGAGGACGAATAGCAGGGACGAAAAAGCCTTTATCCTGTAGTTGAAGGCTAAGGTGTAAGGCTTGAGGGGGATTGTGACACTTGAGACAGATAATAGCCGAGTCTGAGGGGAAGGTGGGTAACTGGAGATGCTGAAATATCTGTTTGAGGGTGTTAATATTGTGCCACAGCTGTTCCCTTCTTTGGGGCTCTTTTTTAATGATTTCTATGGCGGCTATGGCAGCGGCAGTGTCGGCGGGGGAAAGGGCAGTGGTATAAATCCATGTGGGACAACGATTGCGGAGAAAATCAATTAAAAGGCTACTACCGGCAACATAGCCTCCTAAACTCCCTATGGCTTTACTAAGAGTGCCCACCTGGATTATATTCTTCCCTGTTGCCTCTAGGCCAAAATGTTCCATAATCCCCGCCCCAGTTTTTCCTAGGACACCTGTGGCATGGGCATCGTCTAAAAGAAGCCAACAGTCGAATTTCTCGCTAATAGCAATTAATTCTGGCAAAGGACATACATCCCCATCCATGCTAAAAACACTGTCGGTGACAATAAGGCAGTGACGATAGAGTGAGCGAAATTTAGACAGTTTTTCGGTTAAATCGGCTAAATCGCAGTGTTTGTAGGGAACGACCTTAGCCTGACTCAGTTTTGCCCCGTTTTTCAGGCTAGAATGGTTGTACTCGTCTTCCAAAATCAAGTCTTTTCCTTTTACCAGGCTACAAATGGTGCCTAGGTTGGCAGCATAACCTGAACTAAATACTAATGCCTTTTCTGTCCCTTTCCAAGAGGCAATGGCTTCCTCCAAATCTTCATGCAGTTTCCTGTGCCCACTTAATAACCTTGAGCCAGTGCTACCGGAACCATACTTATGTAACGCAGCGGTGGCAGCCTCAATAACACGTTTATCCCCCGCTAGGCCAAGATAGTCGTTACTGGCAAAATTTACTAGTAGTCTCCCCTCTAATTCTACCACCGCGCCGGGAAGGCTACTGATTAGTTTCTCCTGACGATGCCAGTTGGCCTTTTTGATTGTATCCAAAGACTTGGCAAGATAATCATGTAGAGAAGAGGACATATATTGACAAGGGACAAAGAATATAACAGGATACTCTAGAGGAAAACTAGGTAGGGGAAACTATGTATTTGTTGATTCCAGCCGCAGGAATGGGCAAGAGAATGGGCAGCAGAGGCAACAAACTTCTCTTACAATTAAAAGGGAAACCCCTTTTAGCCTGGACTATTTTGGCAGCAGAGGCAGCAGAAAGGATTACATGGATAGGAATAATGGGTCAAAGTCATGATCTCCCATTCTTTGAGGAGATTATAGCACAAATTGGACCTAAAAAGCCTATTCAGTTGATTCAGGGAGGCCAAACTAGACAACAGTCGGTGTATAATGGCCTACAGGCCTTGCCCCAGGAGGCAGATAAGGTTTTAATCCATGATGGGGCTAGATGTCTGGTAACCCCCCAATTGTTGAATCGCTGTGCGGAAGCCTTGGATAATTGTCAGGCGTTGATTGCCGCTATCCCGGTGAAGGATACCATTAAGGTGGTTAACTCTGACTTGTTTATCACCGACACCCCCGTGAGGGATTTTCTCTGGGCCGCACAAACCCCTCAGGGTTTTGATGTAAAATTGTTGAAGGAATGTCATGAGCGGGGTTTACAATTGGGGTGGCAGGTGACTGATGATGCTGCCCTTTTGGAAAAATGTGGTTTCCCTGTGCGTATAGTCATGGGGGAGGAGACGAATATCAAGGTAACCACCCCTATTGATTTGACTATTGCTGAATTTATCCTCAATCAGAGGTATAGCGATAATCTTTTTCCTGTTAGCTAATTTCCCCCTATTTGATGTTCAAAAATTTATGGGTTTGTAGACTTAAACGCCAGTGGGGATGGGTTAGGATGTATTTGACGACTAATTCTCGACTCCCTTTGTTATCCCACTGGGGTTGTAAATATTTCCAACAATCCTTTCTTACCTTTTTTGCCTCTGATTCTGCCCAAAGTAAATCTGACTCTTTATCCACAACTATCTTCAATTCGTTGGCATATTCATAGATGCTATCCAGGGGTTTTTTATAGGGTTTGGGAGACAAGGTTATCCAATCAAAAACGCCTGTTAACTCCCTACTTCCCGATGTCTCCAAATGGATTCTATATCCCTTCTTTCTGAGGGCATTTGTCAAGGGAAAAAGATTGTGTAATAGAGGCTCACCTCCGGTTATAATAACAAGAGGCGCCCCGGTTTTATCGGCCTCTTCTATTATCTCTGAAACGGGAAAAAAAGGATGTCTTTTTGTTGACCAAGTATCCTTCTGATCACACCAAGGGCAATAGACATCACACCCGGCCAAACGGATAAAAAAGGCATTGGTACCTGTCCAAAATCCCTCCCCCTGTAAGGAATGAAACATCTCTACTACGGGATATTCAAAGGTAAGATTGTCTACTTCTACTATCTCTTTTTGTCTCAATAACATAGGTAAAAAAATTGCAATTTAAAGGACAAAAAAAGAGGAAATATGCTATAATATCACTGGCCAAAACACAGGGCTAATTGACTTCTGTTATGCCCAAATCTAAATACCACATTTACCCATTATCTTATACTAAACCATGGCACTAAGAGGTGGTGGGAAAAGTTTGTGCCTGATGACCATTTACCCCTCCCCCATTGTGTTTTGGCGGTTTGAAAAAAAATATGGAAAATTACCATGGACAATAATAACAAGCCTCTATTGTTGATAGTAGACGGACATTCTCTAGCCTATCGTGCCTACTATGCCTTTGCCAAGGGGAAAAAAAAGCCACTGTATACCTCTGATGGGATTCCCACCAGTGTTTGTTTTGGTTTTCTCAATTCCCTGTTTACCATCCTCAACACCTACTACCCCCAGTATTTAGCTGTGGCTTTTGACGTGAAAAGTCCCACCTTTCGTCATGCTACCCACCACGAGTACAAGGCTAATCGACAAGAAACCCCCTCCGACTTCCTTGAGGATATTACCAATTTACAACAGGCTTTGAAGGCTTTGAACATCCCCGTTATAACTGCAGAGGGTTATGAGGCTGATGACATTATCGGCACTATAGCAAAGAAAGCCCCCCATTATAACCTTCGTGTTTATATTCTAACCGGAGATCGAGACCTTTGGCAACTGGTAGATGACAAATCAGAAATTAGTGTTCTATATGCTGATAAAACTTGGGGTAAATATGAACTCTATCACGAAGGGGATGTATTGGCAAAGCTAGGAGTAAAACCGACTCAAATTGTCGACTATAAGGCTTTGTGTGGAGACAAATCTGATAACATCCCAGGGGTATTAGGAATTGGGGAAAAAATTGCCTGCCAGCTGATTTGTGAATATGAAACCTTGGATGGCATTTATGAAAATCTTGACAAGATAAAACCGGCAATTAGAAACAGATTAATTCAGGGGAAAAAAGATGCATATCACTCCCAAAGTTTAGCCAGAATAGTCACCAATATCAACCTGTCTACCCCCTGGGAGGAATTTCGGCTAAAAGGATTTGACAAAGAGAAAGTCATCCCTCTGTTTCAACGGCTAGAATTACATAGTTTTCTGAAAAAAATTGACGAAATTCAACAGAAGTTAGGAGGGAAGATTCCGGATGGGGGAGAAAATTCTAAAAATGCTGGTCAACAACTATCTCTATTTGATGGGGAAAAATCTGATTCAAAATCCTCCACCCTTGTTGTGGATGAATTTTCCAAACTGGTGCATTTGATAGAAGTCATTAAAGAGGCTAGACTTACCGCTTGGGATACGGAAACTGACTCCCTTGATACCCAGTATGCGAATATTGTTGGCATTGGGGTTTGTTGGGGGAAAAGTTTAGAAAATACTGCTTATATTCCCTTGGGACATACCAGAGGAAAACAACTGGATTGGGAGGTGGTAAAACAGCAGTTGAAGCCTATTCTTGAAGATGAGAAATACCCAAAAACCTTCCACAATACTAAGTTTGATAGACTGGTTTTACTCCATCATGGAATAACCCTTAAAGGGGTTGTTTTCGACACCATGTTAGCCAGTTATGTCTTGCAACCGGAGGAGAGTCACAAATTGAGTAATCTTTGTCTCAGGTATAAGCTGGATTTTGTAGCAAAGGATTATGAAGATTTAAAAATAGATAAAAACCGGACAATTGCCGATTTGACGCCAGAAGAGGTGGGACAGTATTGCGGGTTAGATGTATTAGCCACCTTCCGCCTCACTGAAAAGTTAAGAGAGGAGTTGACAAAAATACCTTCATTGGAGACGGTATTCAATCTGGAATTAAAACTGGAATCTGTTTTGGCAAAAATGGAGGCAAATGGGGTAATGATAGACACAGATTATTTCCAACAGTTATCAGAAGAAATGGAGGGCGAGTTGAGGGAGATTGAAGGAAAAATATTCGCAATGGTAGGAACATTTAACCTAGCTTCTCCTAGACAACTAAGTGAATTGCTGTTTGAAAAATTAGGTTTAGATAAAAGCAAGTCTCTCAAAACCAAAACAGGATACTCTACTAACCAAGATGTGTTAGAAAGATTAATAGGTGAGCATCCGGTAGTGGAATTGATTTTACAACATCGCACCCTAAACAAATTGAAGTCTACCTATGTAGATACTCTCCCCACTCTAGTTAATCCCAAGACTAAAAGAATTCATACCAACTATAATCAAACAGTAACTGCTACGGGGAGGCTTTCCTCTTCTAATCCCAACCTACAAAATATACCCATTCGCACTGCCTTTTCTCGGAGGATTCGTAGGGGATTTATACCTGAGGAAGGATGCTTATTTTTAAGTGCAGATTATTCCCAAATAGAGTTAAGAATATTGGCACATTTGAGTGAGGAGGAGAAACTGATAGACGCTTACAGAAATAACTTAGACATTCACACAGTGACGGCGAGAATTCTTTTAGAGAAGGAAGACATAACCCCGGAAGAAAGAAATATTGGCAAGACGATAAACTTTGGGATAATATACGGAATGGGTGCGCAGAAATTTGCCCGAGAAACTGGGGTTGATGTGGCTACGGCTAAAAGATTTATAGAAATATATCATCAGAAATACCCCAAAGTTTTTGAATACCTGGAAAGGGTTAAAAAGGAGGCGATAGTCAATGGCTATGTGACGACCATTTTAGGAAGAAGGAGATATTTTCATTTTAGCAGTGAGGTGATAAAAAAACTGAGGGGGAAGGATATTAATTCTTTCGATTTAGCAGCCATCAAACTGGATAATCAGACGGCACAACAGTTGAGGGCGGCGGCAAATGCTCCCATTCAAGGTTCCAGTGCTGATATAATAAAACTGGCCATGATAGCAGTAGATGACATTTTAAACCAGGATGGAGGCAAACTCCTGTTACAAGTCCATGACGAGTTGGTATTTGAATTACCCTCCGAAAAAATTGAATGTTTGGCGTCTAAAATAAAAGCGGTAATGGAGAATGTTATCTCCCTAAAGATTCCCCTAGTTGTAGACATTCACGTGGGGAGTAACTGGATGGAGGCCAAATAAAAAAGTTATAAAACGGGGGACAAAAAGCGGTATGCTATTAAGGGTAATCAGACGACAAAAAAAGAGGATAAAGTCTGGGATATTGACGATAATCTTAGCGGGTGCTATTGTATTCATTAACTCCTGTAACTGGCGCGAGAATATCAATAATAAACCTAGAATTGTACAAGCTATTCTGAGTGATCCAAAAACCTTTAATGTAGCTTTATCTCAGGAATCCCCTAACATTTTCGGTTTAACCTATGAGGGATTAGTAAAGGAAAATCCTCTGACGGGGGAAATATTGCCTGCCTTAGCAGAAAGTTGGACTATTTCTGATGATAAACTGAGTATAACTTTTACCCTTAGGAAGGGCTTAAAATGGTCAGATGGTCATCCCTTAACGGTGGACGATGTGGTGTTTACCTACAATGATGTTTACCTCAATCCAGAAATTCCTACTAATGTGAGAGACAGTCTTCGCATTGGTAAAAGTCGTAGTTTTCCCAAGGTAGAAAAAATTAGTGAAAATCAAGTTAAGTTTACCATTTCTGAGCCCTTTGCCCCCTTCTTACAAAGTGCGGCTTTAGCTATTTTACCAAAACACATTGTGGAGGAGAAAATTCGCAAAAGGGATAGAGACGGCAAACCTCTTTTTCTCTCTTTTTGGGGCGTAGATACACCGCCAGAGGAGTTAGTAGTAAATGGACCTTATAAACTAAAGGAGTATATAACATCTCAGAGGATTGTTTTTACTAGAAATCCATACTATTGGGAAAAAGATGAAGAGGGGAATCAGTTGCCTTATATAGAAGAAATTGTGTGGGAAATTGTAGAGTCAACTGATACGGCCCTACTACAATTTCGCTCAGGTAGTTTGGATTCAATAGCAGTTTCGCCGGATTATTTTTCCCTGTTAAAGAGAGAAGAAAAAAGGGGAGATTTTACCATTTATAATGGGGGGCCAGCCTACGGTTTAACCTTCATGGCGTTTAATTTAAATAGGGGGTATCGGGATGGCAAACCTCTAGTAGAGCCAAAAAAATCCAAGTGGTTTAATAATGTTAATTTCAGACGGGCAGTAGCCTATGCTATAAATAGGGATAGGATGATTAATAATATTTACCGGGGCTTAGGAGAAAAACAAAATTCCCCCATCTCTATGCAATCCCCCTATTATGACCCTACCATAAAGGGCTACGATTACAACCCCGAATTGGCAAAAAAATTACTGCTAGCCGAAGGTTTTAAATATGACGAAAATGGCAGACTATTAGATGCAGATAATAACCCGGTAAGATTCACTCTTTTGACCAATGCTGGTAATAAAATAAGAGAGGCATTAGGGGCGCAAATAAAACAGGATTTGGAGAAGATTGGAATACAAGTCGACTTTACTCCCATTGCTTTCAATGTTTTAGTTGACAAACTCACTAACACGCTGGATTGGGAAGCGCATATAATTGGATTTACAGGAGGAAATGAACCAAATGATGGCATCAATTTATGGTCACCTGATGGCAATTTACACTTATTTAATCAGAAACCACAGCCGGGAAGAAAACCAATTGAGGGGAGGGTAGTCGCCGAGTGGGAGAGAAAAATTGGGGAATTATATGTGCAAGCAGCCAGTGAATTAGACTTCGAGAAAAGGAAGGAAATCTACCGAGAAACCCAACGACTCGCCTCCGAATATTTACCCCTTATTTATCTAGTTAATCCCTATTCTTTAGCCGCCGTAAGAAATCGCATTCAGGGCATACAATACTCCGCCTTAGGTGGGGCTTTTTGGAATATTGAAAGACTGAAACTACAGGAATTTTAATTCTACTTTTGGGATTGGAAAGATTTGTCACTAATTCTGCCCCTGGGGGTTTATAATCACAAAATCCAACATTTCAGATGAAGACAAGCCTTCAAGAGTGGAGACAAGATAAACCCCCACTACTACCCCCACCCTACCCCGTTAGCATGGAAGAGAAACGACACCAGAAACGACACCGAGGATAAGAGGGTATGAAGTATTTTTTCCTGACGGCCGGTTGGACTTATAATCGAATTTGGGAAAGGGGAGGATTGTGGAATGAAGTAGCCTGGCGGAGGAAACCCCATATACGCTGTCTCCCCTTGGGGATAGTGGAAAATAACGAGACTTTATGGCTATACGAAGTGGAAGACGCAGTTATTATGGTAGAGGTGATCCCACTGTCGGAAAGTGTTAAACTAGATCGGAACATAAAACAGGTAGTTTTGAAAAGACTAATGAATCCTCAGCAGGTAATAGAAACCCTTGTAAAAGCACAAAGGGTAATAAAACCGGAACAGTGAATTTTTACACCCTCTCACTTCGGGGGGTTATAATGGGCAGTCTGTCACTACTGTTGCAGTTTGTATTGTAGTACAGAAAGGGTTTTCAGTCAAGTCTTTTAAATCTGTCTTCTCTCTCCCATTTCGATGAATCTCTTTTCCGTGGGTTGTTGGCAAAGGTTATAATCATGCCTGTGCCTTTTTGGGGTTGAGGGTTGTAGGGACTCTAGGGTATATTCTTGTTGGGAAGATGAGTGGAAAAAGTGGTAAAAGAAAAAATGTCTCCTCTACCAAACCAAGATAGAAAACTATATCATCTTCCCCTCAGCGGCTGTGTAAGACTTAAATTGGATTCGTTTGTCCTTTGTTTTCCTAGCAGTGTTCGTTTTGTCTGCTAGAATAAAATGGCAAATTGTCCCTTATCATCTTTCCATTTTTTATGCCTACCACCCCTGTTGTTGGCAGAGGTTACAGGGAAGCCTGTGCCTTTTCATTGGAAGAAATTATAGATTTTTTGTTAGAGAGATGAGTGTTAACAGAAGGAGAAAATATCCGCCATACCTAGACAAAAAACTTTACTATTTCCTCCTGGGATTAGCCGTAACGGCAGGAGAGAAAGACTTGGTTTGTTCATCCTTGGTTTTTATAGCAACCCTCTTGCTATCTGCTAGAATAAAATGGCCAACCCTCTTGGGAAAGATAAATAAGACAAAAGAGTTTTTCCAGTCAGAAAATGGGGAATTAGTAGCCTCTGTCATTGTAGCAGGCCTGTTGTCGTTAATAACGTATTTTTCCTTGAATATTTGGTCAGAAACTAATAATAAGTGGCTAGCATTGGGGTTAATTTTGCAGTTATTTTTAGCAGGAGGAGGCTTCTTTGTTTTCTTTAATAAGTGGCTGGGGAAAGGAAAGGAATTGGGGTTAGAGGAGATTTTATACGACTTAACGAGGGAATCGAATCTGCGAAGGCTTTGGGCTGTGAATCAGATTATAATAATGCTGGAAAAGAAGGAATTAAATGAGAAACAAATGGAGGAAATAAGAGAGTACTTGCTGCTGCTAAAGGATACAGAAAATGAGCCTATTATTATCAAGAAAATTGAGCATTGTCTCAGGATAGTTAATCCTCCTCTACCCCCCCTGAGAGTGAATGTAAAAAATGACTCCCCCTCCTATTTAGCTATTAGAACTACACAAGTACGATCATGTACCAAATAATAGTCACTGTCGACAGGAATTGCCTTATCCACCTCATAAAAGTCGTGGGGGGAAGGGGCAGAAGTGTCTACAAGGCGGTATAGTTTTTTGCCATGGGGGGGAGTAGGCAACTGGAATTGGAGGGATTCCCAATAGGCGTTAAAAATCACATGGAGGAATTCCCCTTTTTTGGGGTGATGGAGGGTAAAGGCAATGCTATGGGAGTAGTCAGACCAGTCCGGCTGGTACAATTTTACACCATGCCATATAAGATAGGGCTCCTCACTATTTTCCTCGGTTTTGAGTAGTTTTTCCTGTTGAAATAGGTCTTGTGACTGGATAAAATGAATCAACCCCCTGGCAAACCGGAATAATCCCTGATTCCGCTTCAAATCATCCCAATTAACCCAACTAATCTCGTTGTTCTGACAATAGGCGTTATTATTACCCCATTGTGTGCGCCCCATTTCATCCCCCATGTTAATCATAGGCGTGCCCTGGGCTAAAAGCAAGATGGTCCAAAAATTCTTCATCTGTCGAAGACGGAGGGTGTTAATGTGGCTGTCTGTGGTGGGCCCTTCTACGCCATAATTAGAACTATAATTCTCGTTACAGCCATCCCGGTTATTTTCCCCATTAGCCTCATTGTGTTTGCGACTATAACTGACTAAATCTGCCAGGGTAAAACCATCATGACATGTGATAAAATGGATGCTACGATTCGGCTCTCTATCTGGTCTTGTATATATATCTGAACTACTTAGTATTCTAGCGGCAAGATTTCTAACAGTGCCATTGTCTCCCCTCACAAAACGACGCACATCGTCGCGAAAAGGACCATTCCATTCAGCAAACCAGTCGCTATGGTTGATAAATTCGCCCACCTGGTATAAGCCGGCGGCATCCCAAGCCTCGGCGATGAGTTTAGTGCCAGCCAGTACCGGATCTGCCTCTATTTGTGCTAAAACAGAAGTAATTAATTTAGGCTCCCCTAATAGGTCTCTCCCCAGGATGGAGGCTAAGTCAAAACGGAAGCCATCCACATGCATTTCCGACACCCAGTAGCGGAGGGAGTCTATGATGAGATTACGCGCCACCGGATGGTTGGCCCTAAAGGTGTTACCACAGCCGCTATAATTCTTATACTTGGCCGGGTTTTTCTCGTCCAACAGATAGTATATACTGTTGTCTATGCCCTTAAAGGAGACAGTAGGCCCCCTTTCATCCCCTTCACTGGTATGATTGAAAACGACGTCTAAAATTACCTCGATTCCTGCCTTGTGGAAGGCTTTTACCAAGTCTCTAAATTCGTTGATGGGCCCCATTATACTCTTATCATAACTGTATTGACGATGGGGAGCAAAGAAACTGATAGTACTATAACCCCAATAGTTTTCTAGCTGAGGATTGACTACATCCTTTACATCGAACTGGTGGATGGGTAATAATTCTACTGCAGTTATCCCCAAGTCCTTAAGATAGGGGATTTTTTCCATTAAACCCGCATAGGTGCCCCTTTTTTCCTTAGAGACGCCAGAATTCTCCCGTTTAGTAAAGCCTGCCACATGCATTTCGTATATAACTGTTTTTGAGAAGGGGATACGGGGATGAGTAGTGCCTTCCCAGTCATAATTGCGGGTATCCACCACTACTGCCTTTAGGGATTGACGACAGTTGTCTACACCGTAACGTTTTGCTAATTCCCTGTCAAAAATTTCTGTACCTACTACTGCTTTTGCATATGGATCTAATAGTACCTTAGAACCATCAAAACGATGTCCTTTTTCTGGCTGATATGGGCCATATACCCGATAGGCGTAAATTTGTCCACTCCCAATTCCATGCACAAAAACATGCCAATAATGATAGGTTTTATTAACTTTCGGATCTAAACTAATAACCTCTGTAGGTTCCCCATCAGGCTCATCGAACAATAATAATTCTACCCTTTCTGCATGTTTAGAAAACAGCGAAAAATTTACCCCACCTTCCTCTACTCTTGCCCCCAAGGGGTAGGTATTCCCGGGACTTGTCCTGTGTTTTCCCATTTTTTATTCTCTGGCTATGCCGATTTTTTTATAGCATATATTATACAATTTTTATACCTAAAAATCAAGTTTAATTTCCCGGTATTTGGGAATATAAAATATGCTGAATAGCCAAGGGGAAATTTTTTTGAGCTA
>JAUQQP010000016.1 GCA_030549855.1 Cyanobacteriota bacterium SRBZ.bins.94.201705 | reverse complement strand
TAGCCGATAGGGAGACTAGACAGAATCTGACGGCTTGTACACAAATTCTGGCGGGTTTGCGTTTCGACAAAGACTTGATTTTTAAACTGTTACGGGAGGAGACTATGCGGGAATCTGTTATCTACCAGGATATTCTCAAAAAAGGGGAGGAAAAGGGTAAACAGATAGGCTATTTGGAGGGGGAAAGACAACTATTATGCAGGCTGCTGGAAAAACGCTTTGGCAGGATACCCTCACCACTGTTGGCTTTGTTACAGCAACTGGGGAAGGAGGATTTAGAGAGTTTGGGGGAGAAGCTGTTTGACTTTAGCCGGCTGGAAGAAGTAGAGGATTGGTTGCGACAAAGGGGTTTGTAATGTCTTTTGACAACATATGTAAACTGTTAGCCCAAACCTATCCCCTCTGTTTCGCACAATGGTTGCTGGCAACGGAGGTAAAGGAGGCAGTGGTATTAAAAACAGAATTAAGTGTACCACCGATAGTGGCTGACTCCCTTCTTTTCCTTCAAACCCCCCAAAGGATTTTACACATCGAGTTTCAGACGGCTGTACAATCCCATCCCCCCCTGGGCCTAAGGATGTTAGACTATTTTGTGAGACTGGTGCGGCAATATAACTGTCCTGTAACACAAGTGGTAATTTTCCTCCGTCAGACTAGTCATCCCCTTGCCTACACTGACTGCTACCAGGGGGAGAATACCCTTCATCGGTGGCGAGTGGTGAGGATGTGGGAAGAAAATCCGGATTTTTTCCTTCAGCAACCTCCTCTTATTCCCCTGGCGTCTTTGGCAAAAACCGACTCCCCTTCCACTCTTCTAACTCGGGTGGCTAACAGTCTTGCTAACATAGCCGATAGGGAGACTAGACAGAATCTGACGGCTTGTACACAAATTCTGGCGGGTTTGCGTTTCGACAAAGACTTGATTTTTAAACTGTTACGGGAGGAGACTATGCGGGAATCTGTTATCTACCAAGACATCTTTAAAAAGGGTGAGGAAAAGGGGAAACAAGAGGGGGAAAGACAACTATTATGCAGGCTGCTGGAAAAACGCTTTGGCAGGATACCCTCACCACTGTTGGCTTTGTTACAGCAACTGGGGAAGGAGGATTTAGAGAGTTTAGGGGAGAAGCTGTTTGACTTTAGCCGGCTAGAAGAAGTAGAGGATTGGTTGCGACAAAGGGGCGTCATGTAGCGGGGAAGGCTGTATTGTCAGGCAGATAGCTAGGAGTTAATTTCCCGCACAAATTGTTGGGCAAGCAAATCCACCCCAGTTATAGCTGTGCCTACCACCACACAAAAACAACCCAATTGAAGTGCCCTTTTGGCTTCTGCGGGAGTCTTTATGCCCCCCTCACAAATTACAGGCTTATCAACCGTTTTTACCAGTTGGGCGATGAATTCAAAATTGGGGGGCGTCAATCCTTTAGTCTTTTCAGTATAGCCGTAAAGGGTAGTGGCAATAAAATCGGCACCCAACTGCTGGGCAAGGATGGCATTTTCTATGGTGTCAATGTCAGCCACCACCAACTTCCCCAGTTTGTTGTGAATAAAGGCAATAATGTCTCCCAGCTTTTCTCCCCAGGGGCGTGGTCTATCTGTAGCATCTAATGCGACTAAATCAGCCCCGGCTATAGCAACTGCCCTAGCTTCCTCACAACCGGGGGTTATGTATACGGGGGAATCAGATTCGGTTTTTTTCCACAAGCCAATAATAGGAACATCAGGCAAACGTTCCCGCACTGCTACAATATTACTTGGATGCTCTAGTCTCAACCCCTTTGCCCCCTGGTTAACACAAGCCCTAGCCATGGCACAGATGATATAGGGTTCATTGAGGGGGGAGGAAACGGGGTGTTGACAAGAAACTACAAGACTGGATTTCAACTGCTCAAAAATTGTCATGGTTATGGGTGGGGAAAACTATCCTGGTTAGTTAGATTTTAAACCCCTTGTTAGATAATTTTCCCCATTGCCCAGATTAATCCAGGGATTTCATTTCCCGGAGACTATTGTAGTTCACCTCTATGGAGGGCCCCATGGACGCTGACACATGCATACTACGCCAATAGCGTCCTTTAGCTCCTGGTGGGCGGTTACGGTCTACTGCCTCTTGTATTGCTTTCAGATTCACCAGTAAATCTTCTGCGGGGAAGGATGCTTTGCCAAAAATTACATGGACAATACCAGTACGGTCAGCCCTAAATTCCAATTTACCGGCCTTGAACTCCTGGATAGCAGTAGCCAAGTCATTAGTAACTGTACCGCCCTTGGGAGACGGCATCAAGCCCTTAGGGCCGAGGATTCTTCCCAATTTAGCGATTTTGGGCATCATGTCAGGGGTAGCGATGAGTACGTCAAAATCCATCATCCCCTGCTGGATTTGCTCGATCAACTCCTCTTCTCCTACTATATCTGCCCCTGCCTCATTAGCTTCCCTTACCTTTTCCCCGCGGGTTATGACGGCCACTCTTACCTTTTGGCCGGTTCCCTTAGGCAGAGTGACAGTAGTTCTCAACTGCTGGTCAGTGTACTTGGGGTCAATGCCCAAACGGATGTGAACCTCGGCGCTTTCGTCAAACTTGGCTGTGGCGGTTTCTTTTAGTAGCTTTAACGCCTCCAAGGGCTCATAGGGCCGGGGTTCTACTTTTGCCAGTGCTTCCAGGTATCTGCGACTGTGTTTTTTAGCCATTTACTTTCTCTCCTTGGGTAGACTAACGAAGTTTATACTTCTCCCCTTTTGATAGTTTATATCAACAAATAGGGTATCTTAATCGACAATAGTAATGCCCATATTGCGAGCGGTGCCAGCGATGATTCTCATGGCCGCCTCGATGTCATTGGCGTTTAAGTCGGGCATTTTGGTTTGGGCTATTTCCCGCAGTTGTTCCCGAGTGATTTTACCAACTTTAGAGCGGTTAGGCTCTTTGGAGCCCACTTCAATGCCAGCGGCCTTCTTAAGCAATACCGAGGCGGGGGGAGTCTTGAGGACGAAGGTAAAACTCCGATCCTCATAGACAGAGATTTCCACTGGGATAATCATTCCCGCCTGGTTAGCGGTTTTAGCATTGTACTCTTTACAGAAGGCCATAATATTGACCCCGTGTTGACCCAAAGCGGGGCCTACGGGGGGTGCGGGGTTAGCCTTTCCCGCGGGTAGTGCCAATTTGATTACTGCAACAACTTTCTTTGCCATTCGCTCTACCTCGTACTACAGAATTCTACTAGCCTTGCTTTTCAACCTGATTGAACTCCAATTCTACCGGGGTATCCCGGCCGAAGATAGACAAGAGGGCCTTGAGTTTGCCCCTTTCCGGGCTGACTTCGATGACTTCCCCGGCAAAATCCTTAAAGGGGCCGGCAATGACAAGTATTTTATCACCTACCCGCAAATCCATCTTAACCACCGGTTCGGCGGCGTCGGACTCTTTGAAAATCCTGGCCACCTCTGCCGGTGAGAGAGGCACGGGCTTCACATGACCCCTTCCTCGCCCCACGGTGCGGCGTTGCTCTGCCCCTACAAAGTTGATTACGTTGGGGGTGCTTTTCACAATCTGCCAGACTGTGTCATCTAGGATCATTTCCACCAGTATGTAGCCTGGCAGTATCTTTTCTGTGCTATGAACTCGGCTGCCATCTTTTTTCACCTTCACCGTTGGCGCTTGCGGTATGCGGATTTGCAGGATGCGATCGGCCAAATCAAAACTCTGGATTCTCTGTTCCAGGTCTGCTTTGACCTTCTTTTCACATCCCGAGGCCACCTGTACCACATACCACCGGGGTTTATCATCTGGCTTGCGGCCAGTTTCCACTTGAGGAGACTCGGACAATTGGCTCATCAGAACACCTTCCCTGCCATCCAGCCGAACAATTGATCTACAATGTAGATGAGGGTAGCCACCAGGGTGACCATTAAGAGTACAGCTACCGACTCACTCACCAACTGTTGACGAGAAGGCCACACCACCTTGGCTAGTTCTTGTTTAGTTTCCTCAAAAAAGCCGGTGGTAGTCTGTTGGTTTTTTTTAGCCTCGCCCTCTTCAGCTTTTTTTGATTTTAGCGCTTCCTTGTTGGTATTGGTCACAGTCTTTCCCCCGTTCATTTTACCAATAAGGTGGGACTGAGCCCACCCGCTTTCGGTTGTTTCCCCCCTTCACCGCCGTGACACCCCCCCTCACAACGGCCATGGATTGGGTTAGCTCACGGCCTCGCCATTGGCCGTTTACTCATTATAACAACACCTCTGCTTCCCCGTCAATTCCTTCAGTCTTCCCCCGCAAAAAGCGAAACCCCCCCTAGGGGGTGCTGGTGGAAATCAGGTCGAAGAGATATACCTGCGGTCCTCTTCAGTTAGCCAGACTGTTTGGAGCTAGAAACAAGGAGGAAGTGGGCCGAGGTGGATTCGAACCACCGTAGGCAGAGCCAGCGGATTTACAGTCCGCCCCCATTAACCACTCGGGCATCGACCCATTAGTTCCCACATCCCAATATTATAACAGACGGAGGGGGGAAAAAGCAAGGATTTTTTGGGAAAGTTGGGGCTAGCTGGCAACTAACCCCACTGTTGTGTTTAGAAGTCTAGGTAGGCAGAGGTAATGGGGGGTTTGAGGATATTACTGCTAGCCACTGACTGGTTGGCGATTTCCACTACGGGATTGGAGAGGATACCCAAAAGGGAGGTGGCAATGATGAGGAAGATCAAACTTACCTGGATTGGGCGCATACCTGTCAAATTCCAGCGGATAGGGGGGTAATTTTTCACTGCCTCTGACATTTCCTGAGGCTCCTTTACCACCATCATCTTTACAACACGTATGTAATAATATATAGATATAACACTGGTGATCAGACCAATGAATACAAGGGAATACAATCCAGCTTGCCAACCAGCCCAGAAAATATAGATTTTGCCGAAAAAGCCAGCAAGGGGAGGTATTCCCCCTAGAGACAGGAGGCAAAGGCTTAGTCCAAGGGTTAAAAGGGGATCCTTTTGGTACAATCCGGCATAGTCGCTAATTTTATCAGTACCCGTGCGGAGGGAGAAGAGGATAACACAGGCAAAGGCCCCCAGGTTCATGAACAGGTACAAGAACAGATAGAATATAACGCTAGAATAGCCGGCTTCTGTGCCTGCCACCAGCCCAATCATGATAAAACCAGCCTGGCCAATGGAAGAGTAGGCTAACATCCTCTTCATGCTAGTCTGGGCAAGGGCTACCACATTCCCCAGCACCATGCTCAAAATAGCCAAGGCGGTAAAAATGAAGTGCCACTGTTGTTCCAGGGGAGCAAATACGGTAACTAGTAATCTAACGGCGATAGCGAAACCAGCTGCCTTTGAGCCTACTGACAAAAATGCCACTACTGGTGTAGGTGAACCCTCATACACGTCCGGAGTCCACTGATGGAAGGGCACAGCGGAGATTTTAAAGGCAATCCCGGCTACCATGAATACCAGGGCTATGGCCAAGGCAAGGGATTCTATACCCCCTGCCGCCGGCACAGTGGCTGCTATCTCATTTATATTGGTTTTGCCCCCTGACAAGCCATATAATAGGGACGAGCCATAGAGGAAAATAGCGGAACTTGCCGCCCCTATGAGAAGATATTTAAGGGCAGCCTCATTGGAGCGGGCATCCCTTTTCATGTATCCTGTCATCAGGTAGGAGGAGATACTCAGCATCTCCAGGGAGACGAATATCATCACCAATTCCGACGCCCCCGACAACAACATGCCTCCCAGGGTGGCCGTCAACAGGATGCCCACAAATTCCGCTAAAGACGTACCCGTGTTTTGGATATAGGCAATAGACATCAGGATAGTCAGGGCGGTGGAGAGGGCCACTATTGCCCTAAATACTATAGATAGGTTATCAGCAGTAAAAGCCCCCAAGAAGGAGTCCACAT
Organism: Cyanobacteriota bacterium SRBZ.bins.94.201705; assembly: GCA_030549855.1. GTDB lineage: Bacteria > Cyanobacteriota > Cyanobacteriia > Cyanobacteriales > Cyanobacteriaceae > DVEF01. The sequence continues at coordinate 42,853 of JAUQQP010000016.1, read as the reverse complement.
TTGTCCTATTCCACTGAAAAGCAAGGGCTACCACCGATGCCAATAGGCCTACCACTGAGAAATAGGCCAGGGGTACTGCTACTTTTCTGCCACTAATTAGGTCTATAATGATTACTAATAATAGGGTAATTGTGACTATTATCTCGGGTAGGGTTGCCCCCACGTTTAGTTGAGTTGCTACCTGAGTCGAAAAATCCATATTCCCTTCCATAGGCTACTAATTCTGGATCAATATTAACCGAAAAGGGATTAGGGGATGGGGCCTGTCTCTACTCCTTGTTTTTACCCGGCGGTTAGGATGGGGAAACGGGGCATGGGTTGGTAAAATAACGCCCTTACAACCGCCTTGCGTAAGTCTGGCGTTTCTCCCCCCAATCCCCGCCACAGGGTTTCATAGTAGAAAAAGGCTACACCTAAACCATGTCTTCTGGCTTGTCTAACCTTATTCTCTACTAGGGTGATGGGGGTGGGTTTGTTTCTCAACCCCGTCAAAATTGCCACACCGGTGGGGATTTTTTGTTTGACTTTCTGTACTTCGGGTTGATTCAACTCCCTGACAAAACTTGTTAGGTCATCTCGATACACTTGTATTATAACTTCGTCTACAATGTCCAAATCCACCCACCTCTGCCAATCTTGTAAGGAAAAATTATAGGCTTGTCGGTAGGGATTGGGCGCCACCGAAACAATAAGACGAGGGTTGATTTGTTTTAGTCTTTGTCTCAGTCTCACCATGAATTCGGTAATTTTATCGGCGCGCCATTTTATCCATTCTTCATCTTGGGGATTGGCAGGGGGGTTTTTGTTCATCTCCTCCCTGTATAGGATAACAGTATAGGCATCATAACCAAAGTCTTTTGGCAATGCCAAATGATCATCAAATTGAATGCCATCCACCTGATAACGACTACAGATTTCTACCACCAAATCCATTATTAGCTGTTGTACCTCCGGATGAAATGGATTCAACCACACTACCTCCCCCGCCGCCGTCTCGCTAGTCAGACTACCATCCCTTCTACTGGTTAGCCATTGAGGGTGATACACTGCCAATTCCGAAGAGGGGGGTGTCATAAAGCCAAATTCAAACCAGGGTATTACCAGCAAACCACTGCGATGGGCCTGATATACTATTTCTGCTACTATATCCCAGTTCCCCTCCCCCTTGATTATGGGAATTCCTACCCCCTTTGCCACCTCGCTGTCATAGGCTACGTATCCCGAATTCCACACCACCGGATACACGGTGTTGAAATTCAGGCTTGCCAATTCCTCCATAGCCTCTGATAGTTTTTTGCTGTCTAACCACACGTCACTATCATTTTTAGTAATCCAAACCCCCCTTATTTCTGTTTGTTTTGCCACTGACTGACTTGATATTTCTAGGGGATAAAAAATTGTTACTGTCAGCAGCAGGGATAGAATAAACCAAATAATCGATTTTTTCATCCAGACTATTTCTCCATCTAAATTATACTTATTGTAGTCGCATTTTCCCCTATTTACGTCTTCTTTTTTCTCCCCTTAATAATTTATTATTTTTATAGCAATCATCAATTGTTTCTTCTTTTTAGATATTCTTGCAACCACTGGATAGCCTCTGGTTTATCCCTTACTATTCCCTCAATATAGGCTATTTGCGCCTCAGTCAACATCTCGCCTATTAACGGACTGGGTGATAATTTTAGGTGTTTCATTATTTCATTTCCTGTTAAAATTGGCCGGGGATGGGCTATGATGTCCTCTGGATTTAAATAATGATCCATTAGGTAAACAATCAGTTGTCTAAATGACTCTATATCTTCCTGGTTACCTTTGTAAAAATCGATACTATATGCAAGGGCAAACACCGCTAACACAGGAAAATTATCCTGGACTGATTGGAAGAAAAAATACTGTTTCCTCTTGCTTTGCCGGAAGTCTTCTGCAAATAAATCAGAGGTATACCTAAGGATGGTCAGTACTGTTTTTACCTCCTGACGAGAAGACTTTAATCGCCACATCTCCTCCTCTGCCTTAGTTAATTCGTTGCTGACTAAACAGGCTAACTTTGCATCTTTATACCAGCTATAATCTTTTCCAAAATTCTTCCCAAATTTCTCAGTAATAAATTGGGCGGATTCGTCTACTTTTTCTAGCAAATCTACTTTCTCTGCCGTGACGGAAGGGAAACAAATAGCAAGTAAACCGTCCTCAAATGCCTCCCTTAGCCAATGACTGCCTTGTTTTTCCCCCCAGAGATAATCCAATTCCTGATTCACCCTTTCCATGGCTACCTGTGCTAAAAGAGGGGCAAATTTTCTAATACAATAACGGGTGTCAGAATCAATGGTAAAATTGAGTTGACACGCCAGACGATAAGCCCTTAAAAGTCTAAGAGGATCATCCTGTAAATTCTGGGAATTAACCATTCTAATTATGCCCTTTTGTAAATCCTCCTGCCCCCCAAAAAAATCAATTAACTTCCCCTCCTGACAATCAAAAGCAATGGCATTGATAGTATAATCTCGTCTCCCTAAATCGGCAAAAAGAGAATCCCCCTCCTGTTGTGCGAAATCTACAGTGGCTTCGGGAAATACCACTCTGGCAATAATGTGCGTAGGATCTAATACTACAAACCCAGCACGATACTTGCGCGCAATAGTCTTGGCTATCTTTATGGCATCATGAGGCACAACAAAATCTATGTCTAGGGGTTTCCTTTTTCTCCCCAACAAGACATCCCTCACTATACCCCCCACTAGGTAACACTTTTGCGGCAATAAACTCTCATCAAAAGGCAATTGACACCCCAAAAAATCTGCAACTACTGACATACTCCTACTTCAGTCTTTTTCCCTCCTTTGACTAAATCTATTTTCCCCCAGTCGCTGCCACTATTACCTAAAACCAGGGCCTATAAAACATGTTTATACTTAAAACTGTTTTATATTTCAAAAACCAATTTATCCTCTCTGAGGAATGTGAGAGGATGGCATCCCCCCGATTCCCCCCTTACCCTCTTGAAGACTTATAGTTTTGTCTTTACCCTAGCCCTGTTTGTCCTGTCTAGTATAAAACAAAAGTATTTGAGTAAGTAGCTGTTGGGAATTTCATTTTTTCCTATCCCCCAGCCGAAGGAAGAATCCATTGGGGTTATCCTCCCCCTTTCAGTTGGTTGCAAAGGGTATTTCTAGACGATAAAGGCTTCAGTCAGTTGGCTAGATAGATATTGGATTTGTATCCAGAAAACCTCTCCTTTGTTGCCCCAAAATTTGTATTGTAACAATACATCACCCTCCCTGGCTATTAATTCCTTGAATACCTCCGTGTTTTCATCCAGTATTCTTACTCTTAAACCTGTCGGCAGACGGGATGATTTTTCGCTGGGATACACCCTGAGGAATATGCTATTTTGTTTGGCAGATTTTGGCAGTATCCCCATTACTATTGTCAGAGACAATCCTCCTAATTCCACTCCCAGGTTTAGTCTTTTGCCACACCATAAACCCCCATAGGCATGACCAGGTTTTAACTGACAAATACTCTCTGCCGCTAACCACCTGGTTTCTTCATCTTGTGATTGGTTTATAATGTAGCTCAACGCCTTTAAAATCTCTTCCTTTTTGATGTTATACTCTCCGGCAACTCTGCCTAATTTTTGGGCTGCTATTCTCAGTTTTTTCTCGTCTTTTGTCTTGTAAATATCTTCCAGTAAACTTGACAGAGAATTTGAGCGCATGCTAACTTTTCCCAGAGAGACAAGTTGGGGAGGAGTAATCCAGTTAATCTCTCCCCCATTACTATGTAGATTTAGCCAACCCCTACGGGTAACAGGTAATTTGTTTTCCAGCCATTCGCTTAAATTTATAGGTTGATATTTCTGGTATAACAAAGTACGATAATTGTCATCAGCAAATAAGGCCATCCATTCCCCAAAATCTAGACGGTGGCGGATGACATCACAGTCTATTCCTTCTAACTTGGCTATCAATTTATCCTTATCTTCCAGAGACAATTCAGGCATGTATACTAATTCCTTTTCAGATGATGGCTGGTATTTGCTATACAGCAACATCAGGTTAATGTCTCTTTCTATTAGTTTACTTGAGCATTGATAGTGATATAGGTTTGGATTATATTCAGCCCGTGTTTTTATTGTTTCTCGAGGGAGGAAGCCATAAAATCTCAACCAGTTAGTCTCTAAATCTATCCCCACAGGGAGAAAATAGTCTCCCCTAAATCTGGGAATATCCACCCACTCCTGGGGGATTATAAACTCACTGAAATCCCAGGATTCCTCTGGTAAAATTATCAGGCGTATGTCATGAGTATTAACAATAACTGGGGTGCCATTGACAAACTGCCAAATAGTAAATAGGATATTTTCTTCCAATTCTAAGAATACTTGCTTGGCTAACTCAGGATAGGTTATTTGTAGCCAATCTACTAAAAAACGACTTGCCACAAGGTTTAATAGGCAACGGTGTTGGATGGTTTTTGGAAAACATTCCTTAACTCTTTCTCTGACTGATTTGATATATTCTTCTGGAATCTGCAAAAACAACTCATCCTGTTTAATTGCGGTAATGCTGTTAAAAATATCCTCGGGATTGTTTTGAAAGTTGCTCATGGTCATAACCTCTTAATCCAATCAGGTTAATTGTTAGTTATCAGTAATATTTTGTCCCCTTTGACATGGGAAAATATTCAGCCACTCCTCGATGAAGTTATAGAGACTAATCTCTCCCTGTTTTTTAGGGAGAAATTGCAGGTTATATTTCCTCTGCAAAGCTTCTCTTAGTTTCCTAGTGAGGGAATTGGCGTGGAAGATAAATCTCGGCTGTAAATGGGGAATATGCGGTTGGCTAGGAAGCCAAAAAAAAGGTTTTTCTTCTGAGAATATAGGGAATTATAGATGGCATATAGTAGCTGAAAAATAGTCTGTTTGCCTTGGATTGTTAGCCCTTCATCCAAAGGGAGTTTTAACCCCTTAATTGTAACAGGAAAAATTGAAAAATTATCACCAATTACCTCCCCGATTATTCTTTTCAGAATACAGTTTCTGGCGGCGTTAATCTCCCGGGATACCTGGTATTGTTGCCTGATGTAATTGCCATAATTGGCAGACAAAATTTGGGCTATAGTTGTCTGGGGCATTTGTAAACCTAACCAGAGGAGGAAAATTATTTTCTGACATGGATTTAAATCCTCATAGGCTGACTGGATAATCCCATTAATTGTCTCGTAATCTTGTTGTGTATAGACTTCCTCTTGCCATTGGTTGTCTTCTGAGGCAATATCCGGAGGTTCGTCAAAGAAGACCATTTTGGGATTACAATAATTACGAGCACAGGTTATACAGATTTTGATTATCCTTTCACATTCCCCGGCGTCGAGGGGAGGGAGAGGTGGGTTGTGTTTGCTTGCCAGGAAATTATACTCCTGACTAATCCTGACAAAGTCAGAGGTAGAGGGGGAAGGGAGTGGTTGACTTTTCCCTGTCACTGGTGGGAAATAGATAAGGCAAAAACATTCCCACACTAGTAAATACTGTTGTAGAGTCTCTCCCCTAAAACCCTCTATTATCTCCAAACATTTTCTCCGACTGGCAGGTTTGAATTGTTTTAACAACCCCCAATCGGATGCCCTTTTCCAGCCTAAATACCGGTATGCCTCATCCACCAGTTGAGATTCGATTTTATGCCTGGCATAAGTGGCTAGTTTTGTGCCACAGTAGGGATTATAGTGGGCTAAAAGTCTCTGTGGTGGGATTGCCAATGAATTACTCCACCGAAAGTAATCCTCCCAAGTGAGAGAATTAGAATAACCCTCCAGCCGTCGAGATACATTCCTTGAGGCGAAGAAACAGCATTCTTGAAAATAGGCAGTTAGATGTCTCTCCCTGAGTTTGTCTTCTTGTTGTCTGAGAAAAAGCAATAGACTTGTGGCAATCACCTCCTCATTTCTTTCTAACCCCCCATCTAATAGTAACCTTATATTCTTCTCCAATGGTGGCTCAATTTGCCAGTAAGTGGCGGGTAACTGTTTTCCCTTGAGTTTTTTGAGAGACAGAAAGGAGGAAAACTGCATAACCAAATCCCTGGGTTTCTCCATCATAGTGGAAGTGGAATAGGGGTTTTTCCTAAGCCGTCTCCCCCTCTTCTACCTACTTATCCACAATACTTTTGTCATTTATGCACCACAAAGAGACTCCCTTCCAGTCACAAAGTCATAACAGTCGTCACAACTCAAGGATAAACTCACCAGTCAGTCTGGTAAAAGGTTACTTTGGTGGCAGTTGACACTTTTTCCCCGAATTCACAGATACATCGCTATAACCTCCAGGTAACCGTAGGGAGTTACTCTAGTTGGAATTAATGCTTCTTCCCTGCAACGCCAGTGGCAGATACATCGCTACAACCTCCAGCTAACCACTAGTAGAGAGTTACCCTGGTTGGGATTGACGCCTCTTCCCCCCAACAGTCACAGATACATCGCTATAACCTCCAGGTAACCGTAGGGAGTTACTCTAGGAATTAATGCTTCTTCCCTACAACGCCAGTGGCAGATACATCGCTACAACCTCGAAGTCGCCAATGGGGAGTTACTGTGGCGTTAAAACTGCTTCCCTTTGGTTGCAAAGTCACGAAAGAGAAACTACCAGTCAGTTGGGGGGGTTACTCTGGTGGATGGGGGTTAGAGTTAAACTAGAATTTGTCTCTTGGCCAATAGTTATATTACTCTACAACCATGTCTTTTGTGCCATTACACCTTCATACTGAGTATAGTCTGCTGGATGGCGCCTCTCAAATTCCGGCTTTGGTAAAACGCGCGGCAGAGTTGCAATTCCCCGCTATTGCTATAACTGATCATGGTGTAATGTATGGTGCCATACAACTAGTCAAACACTGTCTGGAGAAAGGCATTAAACCTATTATTGGCAATGAGATGTATGTCATCAACGGTGATATTACTACCCGTCACAAACGAGTCAAAAAATACCATCAGGTGGTTTTAGCAAAAGACAAACAGGGTTACCGCAACCTTGTTAAACTCACCACCATCTCTCATCTTCATGGTTACCAAGGCAGTGGTATTTTTGCTCGACCTTGTATTAACAAAGATTTACTAAAAAAATACAAAGAGGGATTAATTGTAACTAGTGCCTGTTTAGGAGGAGAAATCCCCCAGAATATTCTAGTAGGAAATTATGACAAAGCTAGAGAGGTTGCTAAGTGGTATAAAGAGGTTTTTGCCGATGATTTTTACTTAGAAATACAGGACCATGGCTACCGAGAAGATAGAATTGTAAATGTGGAATTAGTAAAGATAGGAAAGGAGTTGGGCATCAAGATAATTGCTACCAATGATTCCCACTTTATCTCTTGTTATGATGTAGAGGCCCACGATGCCCTTTTGTGTATCCAAACCAACAAAAAAATAGAAGAGGAAAACCGGATGAGATATTCCGGTACAGAATATCTTAAATCCGCTGAAGAAATGCGCCTTTTGTTTAGAGATCATCTAGACAGTGATATAATTGAGGAGGCTATCAAAAATACTTTAGAAATAGCCGAAAAGGTAAAACCTTATGACCTTTTAGGAGAATTCCGATTGCCAAAATTTGAAGTGCCAACCGGACATACTCCGGCCACTTATTTGCATGAGATTGCCTGGGAGGGCTTGTTAAAGAGACTAAAATGTGTCCAACGCAGTGAAGTGCCAAAAGAATACCGTGAGAGACTGGAATACGAGTTAAAAATGATTGAAAAAATGGGGTTTTCTACCTACTTTTTAGTGGTTTGGGATTATATAAAATTTGCCAGAGATAATAATATACCAGTAGGGCCAGGTAGAGGCTCAGCGGCAGGTTCATTAGTAGCCTATTCCCTGGGAATTACTAATATTGATCCAGTCCATCATGGGCTATTATTTGAGCGATTTTTAAATCCTGAACGTAAGTCTATGCCTGATATTGATACAGACTTTTGTTTTGAAAAAAGACAACAGGTTGTTAAATACGTAACCGAGAAATATGGGGAGGCAAATGTAGCTCAAATTATTACCTTTAATCGCATGACATCCAAAGCGGTATTAAAGGACGTGGCAAGGGTAATGGGAATACCTTATACAGAAGCAGATAATATGAGTAAATTGATTCCGGTGTCTAGGGGTAAACCTACAAAATTAGAGGTGATGATTTCTGATGAAACTCCCTCCCCTGAATTTAAGGAAAAATACGAAAATGATCCTCGGGTAAAACGTTGGGTTGACATGGCAATTAGACTAGAAGGCACCAACAAAACTGTAGGAGTCCATGCGGCTGGGGTGGTTATTTCCAGTCAACCTCTCGATGAAATTGTGCCCCTGCAGCGTAACGAAGAGGGGGCCATTACTACTCAGTATTCCATGGAAGATTTGGAGTCTTTAGGTTTGCTGAAAATGGACTTTTTGGGCTTAAAAAATCTTACTAATATCTATAAGACGGCAGAGTTAATTAAACAGAATCAAAATCTGGAAATAAACGTAGAAGAATTACCGCTGGGAGAAAGAAAAGCCTTGGAAATTATAGCCAGGGGTAATAGTAAAAAATTGCCAGAAGACGTGGCAAAAACCCACAAACTACTGGAATCAGGAGACTTAGAAGGCATTTTCCAACTAGAATCCGAGGGAATGAAGCAAATAGTCAAAGACTTAAAACCGTCGGGAATCGAGGATATATCTTCCATTTTAGCCCTTTATCGTCCCGGTCCCCTAGATGCAGGCCTAATACCCCTGTTTATCAATAGAAAACACGGTAGAGAACCTATCACTTACGAGCATCCCCTACTAGAGCCTATTTTAAGGGAAACCTATGGCGTTTTGGTATATCAGGAACAAATCATGAAAATGGCACAAGAATTAGCCGGTTATACTCTAGGGGAAGCCGATTTACTCCGTCGCGCCATGGGTAAGAAAAAACCGGAAGAGATGAAGAAACACCGGGAAAAATTTATCGATGGGGCGGTGAAAAATGGGGTGCCTGAAAATATTGCTGAAAAACTATTTGAACAGATGCTAAACTTTGCCGAATATTGTCTGAGTTATGATACAGAAATTTTGACTGTGGAATATGGGGCACTTCCCATCGGCAAAATCGTCGAAGAAAATATAAAATGTCATGTATATACTGTGGATAAAAACGGCTTTGTTTATGCCCAGCCTATAGCCCAATGGCACAGTCGCGGCTTTCAGGAGGTTTTTGAATATGAATTGGAAGATGGAAGAGTAATTAGAGCTACGCCAGAACACAAAATTATGACAAAAGACGGGAAAATGTTGCCCATTGACGAGGTTTTCTCTAGAGGTTTGGAGTTGTTTGAGTGCCCTTTTTAAATTCTCACTGGTAATATTAACACAGTTGATAGTTATTTTATCTACTTATCTTCGGTAGTTTTTTATACTTTTTACCCTATCCACCTAGAGGTTTTCACTTAGAATAAAACCGCAACAATTTCTTTTTTTCCTCAGAAATATGAAGGAACATTAATTTTTTTTACAAACAAAAAAATAAAACACACACCCACCGGCATCATTATATAATAGGATTGGGGAGGAGAAAAATTAAGAATTTGTTAAGAGAGTACAGACCTCCCCCCACAACAAAAGCAGGCTCAAAAAGGGGATTTTGCCCCGAGGAGTTAAAAGATGAGCGTAAGTGGCGAAAAAATACTCCCCACAGTGAGGGAGAAATTAGATCAGCTGTATGATGACAAGGCTACAGGGGAATTGACAGTAAGAGGGGGAACAAACCTAAAAACCTTCTACCTCCTCTCGGGCAGACTGCAGTATGTAACCGACTCAGTCCACCGAGTCAGACGTTGGTTTAGGGCCCTCGGTCAGTTCTGTCCTCATTGGAATTATCCCACAAAGGTTCTAAATTGTCAACCCTGGGAGTATGATTTGTTGTACCAGGGGGTATGTGGTAAGGCCATCACCCTGGAGGAAGCCAAGCAGATAATAACTTATGTGTTGAGGGAGTGTCTGTTGGAAGTTTCCCTAGAAGACCAGATTGAGTTACAATGGACACCCACAGATAGGGTCAAGTGTCCCTTCTCCTACTTCCTCAGTCTGGCACCTACGGATACTCACCCAGTATTCGATGAAGTAGAGGCTATCAGGGGTAAGTGGCTGAAGGGGGGCTTGACTTCTATCAACCCCTCCATGGCACCAGTTTTGTTGGAAAAGGCTAGAAGCCTGGTGAAAAACCCCTTGCAACTGAAATACCTCAGTGGTGAGTATACTCTCTGGGATATTGCCTTGAAGTCCAAACAGGGGATAGAAAATACTGTCGCTTCCCTACTCACTTGGCAGGAAAAAGGCTTAATTGTCTTCAATCCTGTGGCAGATTTGACCATCAAAATTGAGGATTCTACCTCTGTTTCAGTAATAGAAGAACAGACGCAAACCCCAGAGGAAGAACCAGCTTTATTTTCAGGAGAAAAAGAGGAATCTGTTGAGATAACCCCACATACTCCTGGCGTTTTTGGTGGGAAAGATAGACCCTTAATTGCCTGCATTGATGACAGTCCCATTGTGGTTCATAATCTGAGAAAAATCTTCGAAAGAGCGGGGTTTAAAGTATTAAGTATAAATGAGCCCATGACGGGATTTGCTAAGTTAATTGAACATAGGCCTGATTTGATTTTGCTAGACTTAAAAATGCCCAATGCTAATGGCTATAGTGTGTGCAAATTCTTACGGGAAAGCCCAGTATTCCAAAAAACCCCCATCGTTATTCTAACTGCCCAAGATAGTTCTGTAGACAGGGCGAAAGCCAAATTAGTCGGGGCTACCGATTTCCTCAATAAATCGGCTACGGAGGAAGAGTTACTTAGTGTAATTCACAGATTTTTTCCAAAACAAGTTCAAAAAAGCCAAATGACTACCGGTTAGGGGTTTATCTCCCCCAAAAGGCCTATATTCCCCCTTTTTTGTTACCCAGACTACTTGAAATTTCCCTGCTGATAGATAATATATTAAGAAGTGTAAAACGAGGGAAAAAGTAGGGTAGAGATGAGAAGTGATTTTTTGTCCCAATGGCAGGAAAAAGTAGAGGGGATTTACCGGAAAAAGGCTAGTGGCAGGCTGCTTTTGCGGGAGAAAAATGGCGGGGTTAAGACTGTTTTCTTCGGCAGGGGGATGTTGCAATATGTAGTTTGCAGTTATACCAGGAAAAGACGTTGGCAAAGACTAGTAGCAACAAAATACCCAAAATATGCCACAGTCTTTGCCGAAGGACAGTTGTGGGAGTATGAAATACTGCGTCGGGGAGTGGTGAAAAAGGAAATCGGCTTACCACAGGCCAAGTCCATTATAGAGCAAGTGACGGAGGAGTGTCTGCTGGAATTGTGTCTTGATGGGGGGATGACAATGGAATGGCAGGAAAAAGGAGAGATAGATTCTTCCCCTTTCGCCTATTTCCTCAGTCTTCCTCCCTCGGAAATTCTTGAGATTAACAACAGGGTTAGAAAACTGAGTCAACTGTGGTGGAAGGAAGGCTGGCGGCAACCTAATCTGGCGCCTCTTTTGTCAGCCAAGGGGAAGACAATGGTTAAAGACGCACTCCAAAGGGGTTATCTCAACGGCTATTATACCATGTGGGACCTAGCCGCCTCCCTAAAACAGCCCATAGAGGCGGTGGCCAAATCTCTCAAAGACTGGGAAAATAAGGGCTTGATCACTTTTGTTACCCCGCCACCAGAGGAAGAGGAAACAACCCCCCTCCCTACCAAAACAGCTGACAAGTCTTCCCAAGAGGCCGAATCTAGGGATAATTATCTCATTGCCTGTATTGACGATAGCCCCGTTTTGTTGCAAACCCTCAAGAAAACTTTAGAGGGTGCGGGTTTTGCTACTTTACTTATCAATGAACCAATGACGGGGTTAGGTAAAATCCTAGAGCATAAGCCAGATCTTATCATACTGGACCTGAACTTGCCCAACGCCAGTGGCCACAGTGTCTGCCGCTTTTTACGAGAAAGTCCTGTTTTCCAGAATACGCCTATTATTATCCTCTCTGCAAAAGATGGCACCCTAGATAAAACCAAGGCCAAATTAGCTGGTGCTACCGATTTTATCCCTAAACCCCCCGTAGCCGAAGATTTAATTGCTACCGTCAGGCGACATCTTAACCTTGTGACGGCAAAACAGAGTATCTGTTAGTTGGCTGTTAATTGTCTGTTAACGATTTAATTTCTCCCTTCTTTTGGGGGCTTTATTTTTTCTTAACAAAGTGGGGAATGTTTAATTTTGTAACGAAATCCTTAAACAAATAGTCCAAATCCCCATTTGGTGGAAATCAGAGGCAATCATATACCAACCCTGTGGGGACAAACTAGAAGTAGAGGTAGAAGTAGAATGTATATCTCATCACATGTTCTTCCGGAAAAGGGTGTCTGGTATAACAAAATGCTGGCGTGGTTGCTAGACCTTCAAAAAAAAGTTTAAAAAAAAACAAAAAGTAACAGTTAGAGCTGTACAAAAATTAAAGTTATTTCGGGGAAAATTTGCTTATGATTTAAGAGGAGAGGGCAAAGAATACTTTGCAAGTTGACTCCAACACAAGAAGAAAAATTAAAAAGAGAAAGCTACGGAAATGGGGGTGCTACTGTCATGGAAAGAGAAAAGGTTGCAGGAGATTTTCGGAGTCTGTTTCTACAGAAGTTGTGGGAAATATACAAACAAAAAGCCACCGGAGAATTGAGCTTTTCCTGTGAAGGGGGTAGGCTAAAAACCGCCTTCTTTTTGAGGGGCTTTTTACAGTATTTTATCGACTCTGAACATAGGGTAAGACGCTTCCGTCGCGCCTTGGGAAAACAGACAGAGGATATAACCACTTGGGCACAATACGCCGATAACTCAGACTTTCACCCGGTGTGGGAGTCTCGTTGTCTCCGGGAGATGGTTTCCAAGAAACTAATCCCCCTGGAAGCGGCTAAATCTGTCATCGCCGAGGTAGCCAGAGAGTGTATATTAGAACTATTGTTGTCTGGAAGGGTAGTGGTATCCTGGCAGGATAGGGGAGAAATACATTCTACTCTCTCCTTCTTCCTCAGTTTAACCCCCTCGGAGATAGAAGGCCTCCTGAAAGAGGCAGAAACACTGTATGAAACCCTGGGAAAACAAACAACCAATGGTATAATGCCAACCCTCGCACCCACCCTTTCGGAAAAGGGACAGGGCACCATAAAGGATACCACACAACGGCAATACCTAAACGGGGAATTTACTCTTTGGGATGTGGCTAAAACAATGAGGCTTCCCCTTCCTCGGGTGATGGAATCCCTCAAAAAATGGGAGGAAAATGGGTTAATTGTCTTATCCCCCATCCCAGACTTGCCACTTTCCCTAGAAACAAATAGCAATACCCTCCCAGTTGATTCGTTTTCGGAAGTAAGGCATCGTAACACCACAAACAGTAAACCGGGTAGGTTTCTGATAGCCTGTATTGACGACAGCCCTATAGTACTACACACCCTCAAAAAAATACTAGAGGGTGCGGGTTTTGCTACTTTACTTATCAGTGAACCAATGAGGGGGTTAGGTAAAATCCTAGAGCATAAGCCAGATCTTATCATACTAGACCTGAACTTGCCCAACGCCAGTGGCCACAGTGTCTGTCGCTTTTTACGAGAAAGTCCTGTTTTCCAGAATACGCCTATTATTATCCTCTCTGCGAAAGATGGCACCCTAGATAAAACCAAGGCCAAATTAGCTGGTGCTACCGATTTTATCCCTAAACCCCCCGTAGCCGACAAGTTGATTGCCACCGTCAACCGCTATCTTCAACCCGTGATGGCAAGACAGTCAGGGATGGTCTGATGGACGACATGTCAAAAAGGATTAAGTAATTGTTATACCGCGGGGAAGAAGTTATAGCATTAGGATAGAGGGAAGGTATGCCCTAGGAGGGGATGCCAGCTGCCAGTTGTTGGTAATGGTACACAGTGATAACCGTTGTCGAGGACAATGATAGAGGATGTAGAACTAAGAGAAATATATCAGGTCTCCGGTGGGGAACATGTCCAAAATCTGGAGACTGGACTGCTAAACCTGGAAAAGGAGCCTTACAATCAGGAGTTGTTGGCAACTCTTCTGCGGGAAGCCCACAGTCTTAAAGGAGACTCCCGGGTGGTAGGGGTGAAATCCGTAGAAACCCTAGCCCATCAGCTAGAAGAGTTGTTTGGGGGCCTGAAAAATGGTACCCTGGAATGGTCAAAAGAGTTAGGGGATACCATGTATGAGGTGGTGGGGGCATTGGGGAAACTGGTACAAGAGGCAGTAACTGATCAACCCAGCGGTGTCAACCCAGAAGAGTTAAGCCGGCGGTTAAATGCCTTCCTCCCCGAAAAAGACAAAACAAACCTCTACCCCCAACCAACTCAGCCTACGGAAAAAACCCCCCTTCCCTCTCCCCTTTTCATCGAAGACGAATCTCTACGGGAAATCTATAGTCTCTCTCAAGAGGAACATCTTCACAAAATCAAGGCCCACCTATCCCTGCTAGAAGAAAACCCAGACTGGGAAATACCAGATGAACTGCTTAAGGAGATAGAAAGCTTTGAATTAGACTCCCGCTTTGTCGGCTTGGGGATTATTGAGAGTCTCCTCCACCGGTTTCGGGATGTCTGCGAAGCCTTCAAACAAAAATCTAAAAGTCTCCCCCCTCAGGCTAATAAAACCCTCCAACAGGCAATACAAGTCATCTCCTCCCTTTGCCACTGTGCCCTCAGCGGTGAACCAGTACAAGTAGACTACGAAGGTACTCTGAGCCTTTTAGAACGTCTCCGGGGGCAAGAGGAGGAGGAAGAGAAGAAAACCAGAGAGTATTATGGTCGTAGAAAAAGTGATAGACAGTTAGATACCATTAGGGTACCCACCCAGTATCTAGATGCCCTGATGGTTCATACTGGAGAGTTGAGGGTGGCCAAAACCGGCCTGGCACACATCCAGGAGAGGGTAAGGGATTTAAAGGGCCTTTGGGAGGGTTGGAAAAAAGGGGGAAGACAACGGGGCATCTGGGTACAGCTGGACGAGTTGGTGTCCTTTCTGGAAACTAGTATTGCAGAAAACAACAGCCGTCTGGAAACTATCTGCCGGGAATTGGAGGATAAGGTAAGGACTTTAAGACTTTTGCCTCTTTCTACCATCTTCCTCCTGTTTCCCCGGGTGGTAAGGGATTTGGCTAATGAACAAGGCAAACAGGTGGATTTCGTCATGGAGGGAGGGGAATTGACTGTTGATAAGCAGATTATAGAAGATATGAAGGACCCCCTCCTACACCTATTGCGTAATGCGGTAGACCATGGTATTGAAACTCCAGCAGAAAGACAGGAAAAAGGAAAAAATCCAATAGGCAAAATCTGGTTGAAAGCTACCTCTACCGGGAGTAATGTGGTTATTGAGGTGGGGGATGATGGCAGAGGGTTGGACTTGGAAAAAATAAGACAAACCGCCCTTAAACGCAAACTCTACACTGCTGAACAACTGGCCCAAATGACCCCCCAACAGCTACGTAATCTTATCTTCCTTCCCGGCTTTTCTACCCGCACCTTTGTCACGGAAATTTCTGGCAGGGGTGTAGGACTAGATGTACTACGAAATAATGTAGAAAAATTAAAGGGTAATATATCCCTGGAATCACCCCCCCAGGGAGGCACTGTTTTCCGTATCACTCTCCCCAGTAGTGTTGCCAGTATTAACGTAATGCTGGTCGAAGTACAGGGGTGGTTGCAGGCAATACCCACGGATGCCATAGTCCAAACCCTGCTTATAAGGCCAGAAGAAGTATACAGTCTGGAAGGCAAGCCTACTGTTTCTGTGCGGGGGCAACCGGTAGCCCTGGTGAAGATGGCCGATTTGTTGCAACTGCCTGCCGTTTCTTCCTCCCAGCAAAAACAGAAAAGACGAACACAACAACAGCAATCAACCCTCAAAAAGGCCGTGATATTGCAGGTAGAGGGGGAAATGGTTGCCTTCGAGGTGGATGACTGTAAACAGGTTTTAGACGTGGTGGTCAAACCCCAAAGTAGGCTGTTGAAACGCGTGCGCAATGTAGCAGGGGCCACTATTTTGGGCAATGGCGATGTGTGTGCTATCCTTAATCCCTACGACTTGGTTAAATCTGTCCGCCATGCCACTACTTTACCCACCCCCGTCATCCCAGAGGAAGCACCACGGACACGGAAACCGGTTGTACTACTGGTGGAAGATTCCATCGCTGTACGCACCCAGGAAAAACGCATCTTAGAAAAAGCTGGTTACGAGGTGGTCATTGCCGTAGATGGATTGGATGGCTATAACAAACTCCTCTCTGGACTACAGGTGGATGCCATCATCTCCGACATCGAAATGCCCAATCTCAATGGCATCGAATTCACCGCCAGAGTCCGTCAGCATCCCGAATTCCGAGAAATTCCCATTATCATTGTCACCTCTCTTGCCAAGGAAGAGGACAAGAGAAGGGGCGCCCAGGCTGGTGCCAATGCCTACATCGTCAAGGGACAATTCAATCAGGATGTCCTCCTGGAAACCCTTGACAGACTCATATTCTAGTTTCGTTTAACTTTTTTAAAAAACTATTGACAGAGAGGTAAAGGTATGGTAATAGCACTCAAGGACAACAGACTGCAAGACAGAATCCTGCGTGGTTATGCCCTGCCCGTGGGAGTGTTAGTATTCTTCGGTATCGTTATCGGGGCAGTCGTCCAGTTGAACAACAACGTAAGGGAAGATTTAGCCCGGGCTAACAGGGTGATAGACAATATGAGGGAAACGGTAATAGGTACTGGTAGGATTTTGCGCACTGCCAGGGGTGCCGCCCTTTTTCCGGGAGACTTAGCTTCTTATCAACAGTCCTATCAGGAAGGCAGGAAAAAAATAGAAAAACATGCCCCCCTCGCCCAGGCGGAAATTCAAAATGAGAAAATAAAGCAACAATGGACAGAGTTTGAGAAGGAGTTGGAAGCCTTTATAAAAAAAACAGACGAGGTGATGAATTTACTGGAGGCAGGCAAGACTCAAGAGGCCATTCAAAGACTGAAGGGGATAAGGGCAGTCAGTTTGGATGAAAAGGCGGACACAATAATACAGGCAGAAAATGAAATTATTGAGGCTATCGGCAGACGGGGGGAGTTGATAGGAAGTGTGGCCATACTGGTAACTCTGATAGGTATTTTCGGAGGTGGTGGTTTTACTTTAGTACTAGCCAACAGTATTGCTAAATCCATCGCCCAGGAAATCCAACAGGCAGTAGCCCAAATCTCTGCCTCTGCCGCCGAAATAGCTGCCTCTATGGAACAACAGGAGAAAACCGCCAGTCTCCAGGCGGCTTCGGTAAATGAGACAACCACCACCATGGACCAGTTGAGGGCATCAGCACACCAGTCAGAGGAACAAGCTAAAGCAGCCGCAGAAGCCGCCCAAGAGGTGTTACAGCTAGCCCAACAGGGGAATCAGTCCGTAGAGGAAACTGTGGCCACCATGATAGACTTGAAGAATAAAGTGGCGGCCATTGCTGACCAAATTGTACGTCTGTCGGAACAAACCAGTCAAATAGGCAGTATTTCCTCCCTGGTAAACGACTTAGCCCAACAGACCAACATGTTAGCCCTAAACGCCTCGGTAGAAGCAGTGAGGGCAGGGGAATATGGCAAAGGCTTTGCTGTGGTGGCAGAAGAAATACGGAAACTGGCTGAACAAAGTCGTCAATCGGCCCTTCATATCAGCCAACTGGTAACAGACATCCAAAATGCCATTAATACCACCGTCATGGTAACCGATGAAGGCACCAAGACAGCCAATGCCGGCATGTCCATCACAGAAAACACGGCCAAAGCTTTCTCCTCCATCTTAGAAGCCATAAACACCGTAGCCATGAATAACCAACAAATCCTCCTCAACATCCGACAACAGGGCAAAGCAGTAGAACAAGTTTTAGAGGCCATGGAGGCTATCAACAAAGGGGCACAGGAAACGGCGGCCAGTATCACTCAAGTAGGACGAGGGACTTCAGAGTTAAGTGCCACAGCCAAGAATCTGGAGGCGATGATCTAATGGGCCCCCAATTGTCCTAAACTGGAAATAGGAGGTAAAAAAGGCCGTACCATCGGGTTTCAGCGGCTGACCACCCTATGACTATCAGAGTGTTGTTGGTAGAAGACTCCCCCGTGGCCCTTACAATTATAAGACGTATTATAGAAGGTGCTAAAGACATGACATTGGTGGGGACGGCAAGGAGTGGGGTGGAGGCCATGGAACTACTGCCTAAGGTGAAGCCGGACATAGTCTGCACTGACTTGATGATGCCAAGGATGGACGGGTTGGAGTTGATTCACAAGATAATGACTACCAACCCGGTGCCCATCTTGGTTATCAGTGGTTGTATTCAAGAAGACGACGAAAATAATATATTTCAACTCCTAGAAGCCGGTGCGGTAGACATATTCCCCAAACCCGCCAGTGGCACCCTGGAGGAATACGAGTCTATTGGCGAGCGGTTGCTGGAGAAAATCCGAATAATAGCAGGGGTAAAGGTATTTACAAAACGAGTTCGTCCAGCTAAGATAAAACTGGTAGACCCCTGGGAAAAACCGGTCAAAATCCACAAGCCCCCAGCAACGCCCTCCGAAAAGGCGAGCCAGTCTTCTAGGACCAACCCGATAGCAGTGGTGGCCATGGCGGCGTCTACGGGGGGCCCTCAGGCTTTTCAAGAAGTGTTAGGCAGTCTGCCACCCGATTTTCCGGTGCCCATTCTCTGCGTACAACACATCAGCACGGGCTTTTTGAAGGGTTTTTTGGACTGGCTACGGAATAACATAGCCCTCCCCGTGGAGATAGCCCAGACTGGGGAGAAACCACAACCCGGCAAAGTATACTTCCCCCCAGAAAGGCTCCATCTCAAGATTGATCCCCAGGGAAGATTCTACTGCGGCGACGATCTTCCAGTAGACAGTCATAATCCCTCCGCCACTGTCCTCTTTGAAACCGTTGCCCACTACTATGGCCCTTCCGCCGTGGGCGTTTTAATGACAGGCATGGGTAGAGACGGTGCCAGGGGCCTTCTCACCCTCAAACAGAAAGGCGGCTATACCATTGCCCAGGACGAGTCTACCTCCATCGTCTTCGGTATGCCTCAGGAAGCCATCAAACTTGGTGCCGTCCACCGGGTCCTCCCCCTCCCCCAAATCGCCCCTCATCTTCTTCAACTTCTCCAATCCCGTGGCTTCCTCTCCTCCTCTGATTCTTTAAGTAATGTTTAGTATTTTGTAACTCATTCTTTACAACCCCTCTACCCTCTTTTCCTCCGCCCCTTCTATCTTTTATGTCACTGTTTAGTATCTTTAAGTAAACATAAATGGTCACAATCCCCCCCTGAAACTATTCTAGCTTTTAAAGAAAGAAATGTCAAGGGCCTGCCCTACCCCCCTGCATAACTTCTCACTGATTTCCCTTCCCCCCTCAGTTATATTCCCCAGCAACTCTCTCCCCTCTCCCCCAGTAAACCCAGTGGCCACAATCCCCTGTCCTGTTAAGTTATTTTTAGTCTTTTGTAACTGTATCTTTACATTTCCCTCAAACCGCCTTCCCTTCTTCCTTCTGTCTTCTCTGTCACTATTTAGTAACTTTAAGTAAACAAAAATAGTTATACCACCACTATTACTATTCTATCTTCTGACATGGAAAATGTCAAGGCCTGACCGCCTGTTTTTCCCCTTTTTCCCCTGGGGTTTACAATTTATAATCGTTTCTAGAGTTTGTCTCTACCTTTTACTTTTGTCATGTTAACTTTTTTAAAATTCTCTGTAACTTAATCTTAACATCCGTCTGTAACGCCCTTGGCCCCTCTCTTCTGACTTTTGTGTCACTATTTAGTAATTTTAAGAGTAAACAAAAATTTTTACACTACCCCCCTAATAATTTTATCCTTTTAAGAGAAAAATGTCAAGGGGGAAAAGAGAGGATGAGGATGGCGAAAAAAAAACAAGATTTTGGGAGTCCAAGAGGAGAAAAAAGGGTAAACTGGGAGAGAAGAGACTGAAGAGACTGAAGAGACTGAAGGGAGAGGGGGGAGGAAAAAAAAGTTGCAGGGAGGGGAAGGTGTGTTAAGGTGAGTATAAGGGGTTTTATCCTGGGAGAAATGACAATTAAGAGGGTTTGAGAGAAAAGAGAAAAAAATGAATACAGAAGTGATTTCTCCTAGACTGAGGGAGGATTTTGTCAGCCTTATTGCCCAACAGACTGGAATAGAAATACGAAATCAAAATTACGGGGCAATGGGAGATAACATATTAAAAAGGATGCGGGAATTAAAACTGCCAAATCCGGAAAGTTATTATGAATTGTTAGCAGCTGAAACCCCGGAAAGCGAAGAAGAATGGCAAAGATTTGTATGTCTAATTACTAACAAAGAAAGCTATTTTTTCAGGGATAAAGGGCAATTTAAACTGCTGAAACAGACTATTTTGCCGGAGTTGATACGCAACAATCAGAAAATAAAAACGTTGCGGATTTGTAGTGCGGGATGTTCTACTGGACAAGAACCATATTCTGTGGCTATCCTAATAAGGGAATTAATACCAGATTGGGATTCTTGGCAGATTGATATTATAGGACTAGATATTAACAGAGAATCCCTGAATCAAGCCCAAAGGGCAGTATATAACACATGGTCATTTAGACAAGTAGAAGAGGAGATAAAACAGCGTTATTTCAAAAATCTGGGAGGCTACTATCAACTGAATGAAGAAATAAAAAGACTGGTGAGATTCAGACAGTTTAATCTGGTAAGGGATGAGATGCCTAATGCCGAGATGGGATTGAAGGATATGGATTTAATTATCTGTCGGAATGTATTTATTTACTTCACCGAGACGGCTATTAACAAGGTAGTAACGAAATTCTATAACACCCTTAAACCCAATGGTTATTTAATCACAGGGCATGCAGAATTGAGTAATAATCAGGTAAAAGCATTTCACACGAAAATTTTTCCGGAATCGGTGGTATATCAACGGCGTGGAGGAGTCTCAGCCTATCTCCCTGTTAGCCTCCCCAAGACGGATACCAATGTGTTTTTCTCCGGGGAGAATACTAATGTAAATGCAATCCAAGCAGAGAAAACGCAACCTTCCAAGCCTTCTGTCATTTTCCCCTCAGCCACCACACCCACTGTGAAAAACCACACCTCGCCTTCCCCGCCTCTGCCAGTTGCCAACAATCTTATGCCGCCAAAAGTCACTAAGCCAAAAACTATTCAGCCAACAACTACCCAGCCAACCATCGCTGACACCCCCCAACAAGAGGAGTTATTGGCGGAGGCAAGAAGACTAATCCAGCAAAAATCCTATCATCTAGCCGAAAAGAAGTTGGAGGCTTTCTTAAAACAGTCTCCCCATCACTACACTGCTACCTATCTGATGGCAGAAATAAATGCAAACCTCGGCAGATATGAAGCGGCTAGGAAATGGTGTCATACCGCTATGTCTATAGACAATCTGCAAATCAAACCCTATTTACTTTTAGCACAGATAGAAGAAGAGGAGGGGAATATAGAAGACGCTAAGGAAGCCCTAAAAAGGGTAATCTATCTTGAGCCAGACTACTTCCTAGCCTATATTAGTCTAGCAAATTTGTACCAAAGTAGTGGGGATGTGGACAAAAGTAGGAAGTTAAGAAACACAGCTTTGAAAATTTTAGAGGGGATGCCAAAAAGTAATAGGATAGAAGAATTGGATGATATATCTGTAGAGGAATTATTGGTACAATTGCAAGACATGTCGGCTTGATGGCGGTTGACAGGGGGTTATACCGTCACCCCATGGGTTTCTTTCGACATAGTTACAAGATGCCTTGGCATTATAACGGCATGTATAACTAGGGGGGTGAGATGACAGTCTGTGGAGGAGAGGGGAGTGATTAGTTGACAGGTAAAAGGGAGAAAGACTATTACCCTGACATGGCTTCCCCACAACAGGAGTTATGACACTATAAGAATTATCAAAACGGTTATGATTATTTTTTCGGGCTAGTATTAGAGAAGATTAAATTGCCGAGGGAGGGGGTTATGGGGTGTTTTAGCCTCATGCCAAAAAGAAACTATCCCCAAAATAGCAAAAGGTTTTAGTAGGCAGTAAGTGGGGAAGAGTATGGGTAGTCTACACAATCACAACAGATTTTAACCGGCAGACAGGGATTGGGATTGAATGGTGTCTGGGGTAAGAGAAAACGGCAGAGGGGGATAGATGAGTTTTCAACACGATGAAATTACTGGGAGTTTTGGGCTAATATTCCAGTGGGGGTATAATTGTCCGATGGGGTTAAACAAGGGTATTGTCGCGGCGTAGAATAGGGGAATTTTTTGAGACAGTGAAAGGGTGTTTTTGAAGACTAGGCAGTTGTGGAGGAAAGAAAGACTGTTATTGCCGCAGCAGGCATGGATGTTGATTGGAGGAGAAAAAAAGTCTTGGGGGTAAAACAAACAAAACCCCACAGGATTGAATTTACTATCGGCATGTCAGTGAAAAGGATACTGACGAGTTGAGGCAGTAAGGTAAAACTAGAGGGATTTCTGCAAAACTGACAACGGCTTTTTTAAACGAGACAAACCGGATGCGGTGACTACTATTGAGTCGTTGAAGTAGTTACAAGGGGTTTTAGCCTAACACCAAAATTTGACTGTATTTTAGCCGTAAAAGAGGTGAATTGAGGCTATTGAATAATTTTGTCGAGGCATGGTAAGGGAGGTGGGGAATTATCCGAAAACAAACAAGTAAAATGATATCTCGGGCAATAGAAGATAGACAGGGAGTGGTGGAGTTACAAGGTTGAATAATATGGTTTCGACAGAGGAATGTTTTAAGAGAATACCAATACAAAAAGCCTGCCAGTAAACAGAAGGAAAAGATAGTTTTTAAGGCAATTACAGGAAGTCTTAGCTAGATGGGGGGAGAAGGTGTGTTTAAGAGTAATTTGAGGGGGAGGCAACTAGCCTATGTTTAACAACCATTGTGGCAGTAGTGTGTGGTAGACTAGTTTGTGGAAAAAAAGGCTGGAGAGAGAGAGATTTCTGAAAAGCCTAGGGATTTCCGATACAGTCACTACTGCCTCTGAAAGGGAAACCAGGGAGGAGAATTGAAAAAATTACAGGCGGTTTTAGTCTATCAGCGGAAAAGGAGATGATTAGCCGAGTCGCTAGGGGGAAAAAGGAAAGGGAGTTAGAGGGAAAAAAGGGGTTAAGGCTGAATGACAAAAAAGGAAGCCAACTGGTTAAGACAGCCACGGCGAAAAATTTCAGCATGCCGGGGTTATGAAGTCTTTTTGCCACAGAGGGGATGATTGTGTAACAGAGTCTAACAGATAAAACTCTTTCCTTCGTCTCTTCCGAGACATCTTAACAGCCGAGGGTGGGGAGAGGATTATTCGAGGAAGTCTTTTAGGTTTCAATCCTAGGGGGGAAAAGGGGGTGTTTATCGGCTTTGAGTGATTATTGGTATCTCAGATAAACGGCGGTGGTAACAGGAGATTTCCGCTTATGTCTCACTGTACACCCTTATAATTGTAAGCCTTTTCCTTCTGGGGTGAAAAAACCCCTTTCATAATACCACAGTTAACTGTTTCTATCCCACTACAGCCAATTCTTTTTGCCTCTTTTTTTCCCCTTTTTGCTTTTATCGGGAAGATAGACTAGCGTTTTGAGACAGTCAGGGGATATTCAGCTTGAAACGGCGATGAGAGTCAGGCAGTCAAATGCTATTGTTCAGGATAACAGGAAACAGTGGGATATTTCAACAAAGTGTCAAAAGACGCTTATATTCCAACGGCAGAAGATGGGGAAAAGACAGTGTCGTAGACTCCTTCAAGAGACAAAAGTTAGATGAGGGGGGGAATATGAGATATTTCAACCAAATGCCGAAAAAAAAGCCTACTTATGGAGACAGCCGGGGGTGACTAATCAGCCAGAGGAGGGTGAAAGGAGAAGGCAATTGTAAAGATAAGGAGTTGATTTTTGGTTTTGACTGCCAAGTGGTTGATAAGGTTGAAAGAGGTTTTGGCGGGGTGACGAGTGTTTGTCTAACAAAGTCAAGTGTTAGGGTTGTAGAAACTATTGCCTACAGTGGAAGTTATTGACGAGGTTTGATGGGATTGCCTTGCCACAGCAGAAAGCAGTGGGGGGTTTTGAGGCGGCAGAGGGGAGACAGTAGCATGTTTCAACAGGATGGGAGAAGAAGCAGAGTTGTGGAAAGAGATAGCATGAAGGAGTTGAGTAAGACTATTTTAGCAAAAAGAGATATTAAAACAAACTAACTGGTTGATATAGTTAAACATTCACAAGAAATATGTTTTAGGATGAAATAAGAAGATACTATTCCTATTGGCGTTGTTACAAGGCTGAGACTGACAGTGAGAAGCCGACTGAGACTGACGGCGGCGTGGTGTAGTTTTGGTTTGACATATATAGCAAAGGAGGAAAACAATGAGTTACTACCTAACTTTCAACCATAATAATCTGACTTACGGGTTGCCGGCAGAGAAAATTCAAGAAGTATTTTTCATTCCCGATTTGACACCCATTCCCGACGCCCCAGAAGATATAGTGGGGGTTATAAATTTAAGGGGGGAAATTCTGCCAATAATGGATTTAAATATTCGTTTTGGCTATGATACGAGTGGCTACCAGATTACTGACAACATTGTGGTAGTAAGACATGAAGAATTAAAAGTGGGATTAATAACTAACCAAGTAGAGGATGTAGACATTATTGAAGAAGAAGACATCACTTCCGAGTTACCCTATGACAGGGGAAGTGAAGAGTTTAAACAGGAGAAATTCATTGGGGGTGTAGCGAAAAAGGGGGAGAAGATTGTCTTTCTGCTAGACACAGACAAGCTACTAAGATATGTAGAATCTCAAACACTATCCCTAGAATTAGACTTATTCCAGTTACCTTCTGATGAAGAAGAGTTACCTTCTGGTGAAGAGGGGGAAAAAGAGGGGGAAGAGGAAACATCCGGGGAGACAGAAGAAAATCAACGGCAGAAGAGATATAGGAAAACAGACTTTTTCCCGGGTATAACAGAGGATGAGAAGAGAATACTCAGAGAAAGGGCAAAACGTCTGAGACAGAAAATACAATTCAAAGACTTTACCGGCTTAAAACCAATTGCCGTATTTACCCTAAACCAAGAGTATTTTGGCATAGAATTGCCCCTAGTGAGAGAATTCATAAAATTCAAGAAATACACGCCAGTGCCTTGCACTCCGGACTTTGTTGTAGGTAATATTAACCTGAGGGGGGAAGTAGTAACCCTAATAGATATTAGGAGGGAATTCAATTTAACACCAACTCCCCCGACAGAGGAAAAGCCGGCAATAGTTGTCAATGTGGATGGAATTGTTGCCGGCATAGTAGTAGACGAAATCAGAGAAATTCTAATGATTAATCCCCAACAGTTGCTACAACAAGAAGAAAAGGAGGAAGTAAAAATTCAAACGGAATACTCTCAGGGGGTAATCCCCTATCAGGGAAAAATGTTAACCGTCATCAACCTAGCAGAAGTCATGAATAGTGGCAGGCTAGTTGTGGATGAGGCGGTGTAAGAGAGGGTGTAAGCAGGAAACTTTTCCTTTGGGGAGGAAAGTCAGGGGAGGGAGACAGTGGCATCTTGCCAAGGAGATTGAAGGGAAGACTATAAGGGGGTGAGATTAAGGGAAAGAGTGAGAAGAGGAAAAAGGGATGATGGTTGCCGGGTAAAAAGAAGTTGGCGGGTAGGGAAGATAATCTATTTTTCCCGGTTGGGGGAGGAAAAAGCGAGAAGAAAAAGGAAACAGCAGTAGGAGAAAAAAAAGGTAGCCGACGGGGAAATTTTAGTATTTCTTCGTAGATGAATTGACGAATAGAAAGTAGAAGCCATGGCATATAGACAAGAGGGTAGTTTTATTTTTGGCAGGCTGCCTTGTGGGGAAATTGGGAAAAACTTGTCAGCCAGCATGACAGGGGGGAGGGAGATAGAGGTAGATAGAAGTAGACAGAAGTAGATAGGGGTAGACAGGGGGAGAGGGAGGAGGGGAAGAGAGGGAGGGAAAAAAGAATGGTTTTACCAACTGTCAGAAAGAGTGGGAAATTGTGGTGGAGGATTAATTCCCTGGCTGTAACCAACGCCGGTATTGGGATAACAAAAGAGGAAAAAGCAAGAATGTAATAGGGGGGGGAAAAGGCAGGTGAAACAGAGAGTATTCTCTTGTAGACGGCAGAGGAAAACATGGAGGAAGGAAAACACGGGGAAATAATGGCGAGAAGATAGTCGTGTTTTAATAGAGGCTTGTAGAAGGCATATAGGTTGGAGGGAAAAATTTTGTATTCTGGCTTGGGAAATAAATCAATCAGCCAGACGAAGGGAAGGATTCCACCAATAGAGGCGGCAGTCTGATAGACGGGGAGGAGGATGAAGTGGCTAGATAGAAGGTATAACCTAAAGAAACAGACGGCAAAGAAGTATCAATCGGAATTGGCTATATGGTATATTCGGCAGTGGCTAACAAACTCAGAAAGACACATTGGAAAAAAGGAAGTTTTCAGTATTAAAGTAGTATTTTATATCCCGATCGTATACTTTATACTACTAAATTATTACGTTGTAACCAAGCCATGACAAGTTAAAACTAAACTAATGGATAAGTGGTGAGGCAGAGGAAAAAGACAACTACTGGGGGAGTTAGTAACTGAAAAGGATTATGGGGTAGATGGATGGCATGGTAAGATAGAGTAGGAGTAGGGGTGAGGAAACACTGGTGACTATATTGGTTTTATGTAGATGGAAAGAGGGATAGAGGTTTATCGAAGAAACTGGCGGCTGCTACTGGTTGGGGGTGGGAAGAAGAGTCTTTTGGCAGAAAAAAATTGCTAGAATCGGAGTCTGATGATGTCATGTCTTGAAACTCTTTCTCCTGTTTTGTCTATTGACGAAAATGCGGATGGTGGCTGCCGCTATGGAGGCAAAAGGAAAAGTAGAAGGCGGGTATAAGAGGCAGTCTTGGGGGGAGATAAAAAACTTGATAGAGAAGTGAAACAAAGACAAGTCGACTTCTATCTGCTACAAAAATCACCATTGGCAAAGAGGATAAAGAGGGGGATTACTCATTATGGTTATTTATTGGGTAGGAGAATGTGGATTGGGAGGAATTATCCCCTCCGTGTAGATGGTTAGTATGGCTATGGGATGATTTTTGGGTTTGGTTTGACAAAGAGAGGGTAATAGAGATGAAGGCTTTCCACAGTGACAAAACAATGGAGAGAATAAGGAAAAGGGGGGAATTGCTAAAACCAGTTAAATAATCCACAAGGTTTTAACTGAGGGGGAAGACAAATTGCTAGTGGTAAACCCCCAAGAAAAAGAGACTGGAAGTAGAAACAGACAAATTTTCTTTCTGCCAGCCAGTGAGTGGGTGAGTGGTGGAGAGATTCTAGAGAGGGAGGGATACAGGAGATAGTAAATGGGGGAGAAAAAGGAAAATGCAGACAGCAGGATTAGTCTGGGGGATAAAAGTCAAAAGGTGATGGGGTAAGTGGCGGAAAATAGGCGACTGAAAGAAGGCAAAAGGGGGAATTTCTCTGACGCCTAGATGGTAGAATAAATGGCCAACACTGCAGAGAAGGTAGGATTATAGTCGATGGAATCCACTGTATTAGTATCCCTGCCGCAGAATTCCTACTGCATCTACATAACTACCAACGGTTTAACTGGTATTGGGGAGAAACTAAAAACACTACCCGTTGGCAAGAAAGTATTAGTAGTTTCCAATCCAGAAATCTTCGACTATTATGGACAAACAACACTACAGTCGCTGACAAAAGCCGGTTATGAGGTAGACTATCACCTTATTCCTGCCGGGGAAAAATACAAAAACCTAGAGTCGGTTGCCCAATTGTATGATAAGGCATTAGAGTGTAGATTGGAGCGCAATTCCACCTTCATTGCCTTAGGAGGCGGAGTAATTGGAGATATAACCGGCTTTGCTGCCGCCACCTGGTTGAGGGGGGTTAATTTTGTGCAAATCCCCACCTCCCTACTGGCAATGGTAGATGCCTCCGTAGGTGGAAAGACAGGGGTGAATCATCCGCGGGGTAAGAATTTAATTGGTGCATTTTATCAGCCAAGGCTAGTTTTGATTGACGTCTCGGTTTTAAAGACTCTTCCGCCAAGGGAATTCACCGCAGGCATGGCGGAGGTAATCAAGTATGGTGTGATTTGGGATAAAACCCTGTTTGAGTCTCTAGAAGCCGCCGACAGTATTGATAGACTAGAAAGAATACCGCCAAGTCTACTGGTTGAGATTATAACACGCTCCTGTCAAGCCAAAGCCGATGTGGTGTCAAAAGACGAGAGGGAGTCGGGTTTAAGGGCGATTTTAAACTACGGACATACTATAGGTCATGCATTGGAAAGTTTAACCGATTACGAAACCTTTGTCCATGGGGAGGCGGTTGCCATAGGAATGGTAGCGGCAGGGCGTCTTGCTGTTAAACTAGGTTTATGGAGTGAACAAGAGGCGGAAAGACAAGACAGGCTGATAGTTAAAGCCTCCTTACCTACACGGATTCCCTCTTATCTTTCTGTGGATGACATTATTTCACATCTTTACATTGATAAGAAGGTGAAAAATGGCAGGATAAGATTTGTTTTACCTTCCTCCATTGGCAGTGTATCTATTCATGAAGTCAAAGACAATCAAATAGACTTGCTGAGGGAGGTTTTAGAAAATCTTTTAGACAGCTAGTTTTCCTTTACGAGGATTCTCACTGTTTGTTTCACTCAAATCCCACACCTGGGAATACCATCTTCATGATGACAAAACCTTCCCGGGTTGTGTTAAAAAAAGTCAAATAGGTGTTGACATAGAGGCAATTGTGGGGGGATTTCCATGCAAAAGAAAAAGGTGAGTTAGCCTTAAAAAGAAGGCATTGCGGGAAAGACTACTGTGGTGGGTAGACTTATTTAAGGCAGGTAGGTGTTGTGGCAGTTGCAACCACTGGGGGGATAAAAAGACAACCCTGCCTCTACGACACAGTCTTGAGGGGGGGGGTAGCAAGAGGGTATGTAGGGGTATATGGCAATGGGCTTATTATAGGGTATCACCACTGGGGGAATAATAGTTTTAAGACAGTGGCAGAAGCCAGCCAGAGGAGAAAACAATAACGGGTTATTCCTAAGGCTTGTCTGATTACTTGAGCATCTATATTCCTATAAGGCTGACCTAAGAGGGGTTTAAATTTCATTTCCCCTTTATAAAAATTAACACCTCCCAGTTGTACTCCCAAAACCACGGCAAAAATACCCTCACTCCACCCGGAATTGGGACTAGGATCCTTTATGGCATCCTGTCTACATTTTATGATAGAATGGAGGGGGCGTTTTGACATCAGTGCCACCGTTAAGACTGTAAGACGACAGGGAATCCAGGTGGCATAATCTTCCAGTTTGGCACTAAACCAGCCAATATCTTGATAAGGTTCCCTCTTATAGCCTATCATAGAATCAAGGGTGCTAATGGTCTTGTATGCCATAGCCATGGGCACAGTGCCAATGGGGGGGATAAATAAACCCATAAGGGCGTAAAAAAGTGGGGCTGTAACTCCGTCAGTAGTATTTTCAGCTACGGTCTCCAAAACAGCCCTATAGATTTCCGGGAGGGGGAGTTTGTCTGTGTCTCTACCCACATAAAGACTGAGGCGACTACGGGCATTTTCCAAGTCATGGGGGAGATACTGCAACACCTCTTCTGCTGCCTGTCTTAAACTTCTGCCGGCAAAGCAACTGGCCAACATGACTACCTCCACCACCCCTCCCACCCAGGGATTGACTTTCCAGGCCAGTTTGACTACCAGCCATGACACAACACCACTTGCAAACACGAGGGATAAAGCCAGAATAACCCCCCACAGCCGACGCCCCGTGGAAGAGGTAACCCGCTGCAGAATACAGTTGACGGCAATGTGGATGACGCCACCTATGAATTTTACAGGATGGGGCCAACCCCAGGGGTCGCCTATACAGTAGTCTAAGAAGGAGGCTAGCCAGAGGAGCAAAATTCCCTTAAACTGTGATAGCATAGATGATATACTAGGGGGGTTCTGTCACCTCTGCCAGTAGCTTCTCCCAGGCTAGGGGGGGATTGTGGGCGTGGGTTATGGGGCGTCCTATCACCAGGTAATCGGCACCTTCGGCCAAGGCCTGTTTTGGGGTCATAACCCTTTTCTGGTCCCCCATTGTAGCCCATTGAGGTCGCACGCCGGGACACACTGTTAAGAAATCTTTACCACATGCCTGTTTTATCCGTCTAACCTCTTGGGGGGACACCACCACCCCGTCCAAACCACATTCCTTGGCCATCAGGGCGTTGTGGAGGGCGTATTCCGGCGGTGGGAGGGGGATTTTGAGGTCAGAGGCTAACTGGGAGGCATCTAGGCTGGTTAAAACGGTAATAGCCAGTAATTTGGGGGCAAATGTGCTGTTTTTTACCGCTTCTTGGGCAGCTTTTAGGGCTTCCCTGCCAGCTGCCGCATGGACAGTTAACAAGTCCACCTGGTAGGATAAGGCAGATAGGATTGCCCCCCTAACAGTATTGGGAATATCATGGAATTTCAAATCGAGGAAGACTCTTTTCCCCTTGTCTTTTAGATACTTTAGAATATCACCCCCCTCTGCCACAAACAGCTGTAAGCCTACCTTCCAAAAGGTTACCCCTGGCAGCATTTCTACCAATTTTGTCGCCCCTTCCCAGTCAGGCACGTCCAGTGCTACAATTACTCTTTCAGACTTCATCCTTACTTCCTCTCCTTTGGGGGTTTATCAAACCTCTACGGTTTGGGTCATTTATTGAACTATGTATGAATTCCCTTAGGTGACGCACTTCTGGATACATTTGTAGTGGCTCGAGTTGTGCTAATGCCTCCCTGATAGTCAAACCGGACTTGTATAGAATTTTGTATGCTTTTTTCAGTACTTCTATTTGTTCCCTGGTGAACTTATTACGTTTGAATCCTACCATATTTAGGGAACGAATGTGACAAGGGTTGCCTTCTACTAGCATGTAGGGGGGTACATCTCTATCAATTCTACTCATGCCTCCCAACATGGCCATAGTGCCAATTCTAACAAACTGGTGGATTCCCAAGACACCCCCAATCACTGCCTTAGATTCTACCTCTACATGTCCTGCAAGGGAGACACCGTTGGCAATAACTATCCCATCCCCTAGGATACAATTATGGGCTATGTGGACGTAGGCCATCAACAGGTTGTCATTGCCTATTATTGTCTTTTCCCCCTCTCCCGTTGCCCTGTTGACGGTGACGTATTCCCGGAATATATTCCTATCCCCTATTACTACATAACTTTTGGCACCTTTGTACTTTAAATCCTGAGGAGGCAATCCCAAAGCCGCGCCAGGGTAGATTTGGTTGTCACAGCCTATCTCTATTGGCCCCTCTATTATAGCATGGCTGCCTACCACGGTACCAGCGCCTATCTTCACCTCGGCACCAATTACGGCATAGGGGCCCACTTTTACTGTAGGATCTAATTCAGCCCTAGGATCTATGATAGCAGTAGGATGGATCACGATTCCTCTTACCAATCAACCAGTGTACAACAAGTCTTAGTCTAGAACAGAGAATAACATTTCCGCCTCCACCGCCAGTTGATTGTCTACCATCCCCTGTCCGTACATCTTAGCAATGCGGTGTCTAAAAGAAAGCAATTTTACCGTCATAATCAACTGGTCTCCTGGTACAATGGGTTTACGGAAGCGGGCTTTTTCTATCCCGGCAAAGGCAAAGAATTTCCCCTTCATCCCCGGCAGTAGGGTTAATACTATCCCCCCCACCTGTGCCATGGCTTCCAGTTGCAAAACCCCCGGCATTATTGGCCTTCCCGGAATATGGCCTTGAAAAAATGACTCATTGATGGTAAGGTTTTTCAGGCCTACTGCTTTTTCTCCTGGCACATAGTCTATTATACGGTCTACTAGGGCAAAAGGGTAACGATGGGGCAGTAATTCCTGAATTTCTAACGCAGAAAATGTCTTTTTTACCTCTTCTACTGGCTTATTCTCCTTCTCTATTCCCGCAAACTGTTCCATTTCCTTTGTGTTATCTACCACAGGCATCAGAGTTGCTCGACTTTCAATAGGATACCATGCTTTTCCCTCTGGGGCAATTCCCCTCTTTTTGTCCTTCCCCAGTTGGAGGTATAATGGTTATGGTATTCAGTGTTATCTTTTCCCTTATACTCTGTACCAGTTTGCCACCATAATTTTAATTCCAGCGGCTATTGCCAACCCCCTTAGAAAGATGACTATCAATAAGACTCTTGCTGGATTTTTGCTTGTCATTCTGGCTTACCTCGGTAACTATTTTAGACTGCCCATTTTTTTTGGCGTAGACTTTTTATTCGGGGGTGTTTTCGTTTGGCTGGCTAGCTATTTCTGCGGTGCTTTTTTCAGCATTTTTGCTGCTTTTATCAGCAGTATCCACACTTATTTTCTCTGGGGTCAGCCTTACAGTATTATAGTTTTTACCGCTGAGGCTATATTTGTCAACGCCTTCTTCCCTAAACGCCGGAGAAATCTTGCAATTCTTGACCTCATCTACTGGCTTACTTTAGGGGGTTGCTTGGTATTAGTCTTTTTTGGCTTTATAATGCGTTTTAGCCTCAACGCCCTTTTTTTGGTCTGGTTAAAACAGGCTATAAATGGCATTTTTAACGTTGTATTAGCTACTCTTATTTACGGTTCTATCTGTTTAGTAACCTCTCCTGGCAAAGGGAATTTCAAAAGAGAATTTTCTCAAGTTGTTTTCAATATATTGCTGGGCTTCTTATTAATACCTACCTTGGGAATTGTTATTGCCCATGGTAGCACTTTTGCGAGGAATATTGAGGATGAAATATTTAGGGATTTGAATTGGCTTGCAAGCCAGTCAATGGCGGCAATAACCCAGTGGCAGAAGTTAAATCTCCACCCGATGGAAACAATTGCCGTCTATTGTGCCAAGGGCAATAATCCCTCTGAAATCCAAAAAGCAGTCGACAGTGTTATAGATATTTTTCCTGAGATTGATTTGCTTCTTGTTACCGACAAAAATGGGTATGTTGTTGCCGCTTCTTCAAAGGGCAATTCTGGTCAATCTCTTGTAGGCAGTAGGATTACTAACTCCCTAGACTGGGCTAGTATTAAAAATACCGGCTTAAATGCCACCAATGTCCAAAAAAATTACCTGTTGCCCGAAAATCATGTCACTTTTCTTCTTGCTTTTGAGGGAAAATCCTCTGGAATTATACATGCCAGTTTCTCCTTGAGAAGACTACAGAATTTGTTTAAAATCGATGCCGGTTACAATTTCCCAGTGGATATAATTCTTTTGGATGAAAACAGGAAAGTTATTGCTTCTAATTTGGAGTTACCACCAGGAGAGACTTATGTGAGAGATAATAACTACCAGATAAGAGTAAAAGAGGGAGACTTCTACCACTGGTTGCCAATTCAACAAGGGGTTTCAGTGATGAAGCGGTGGGAGGATTCTTTCTATGTCAGGGAGTTGAAAATAAGTCGAAGAATTCCCTGGAAACTGGTGGTTAGGATTCCGGCAAAAGCCTATGTTAAAAAAATTCATATTCTCTACATAAAAGTTTTGGGTATTCTTCTGTTACTTGTTATATTGTCTTTTGTCTTCGCTGACAAGCTTAGCAAACAAATAGTAAAACCCCTAGTCATGCTGGCAAAGATTACTACCAATCTCCCCGAGAGGATTGAAAGCAATTCTGAAGAGATAGTCATTCCCCCCACAGACATATTGGAAATAGACAGGCTGACGGAAAACTATAAGTTAATGGTTGCCGCCTTAAAAGATAGGTTTCACCAGATAAACCAGATGAAAGAAAATCTAGAAGAAACCGTCAAAACACGCACAAGGGATTTGATAGAAAAGGCACAACAATTGGAAGAGGAAATTAGAAAGAAAAAGGAGATAGAAAAATTACTAAGAGAGAAGGAGGAAAGATATGAATTGGCAGTATCTGGCACCAATGATGGTATTTGGGATTGGAATTTAAACACTAATGAGGTATATTATTCTCCTTCCTGGATGCGGATTATTGGCTATGAAGATTGCCCTTTGCCAGGGAGAATAGAAACCTGGTTGCATCGCATCCATCCCGAAGACTTAGAAAAACACCTCCAGGATATTCATTCCCATTTGAATGGGAAAACTGATATATATCAAAACGTACACAGAATACTACACCGTGACGGGCACTATGTGTGGGTGTTAGCCAAGGGGAAACGAGAGGAGGATGAGAGTGGGAAAGCCTACCGTCTGGCGGGCACAATTACCGACATTACTGATAAGGTAAAAGTAGAGCAAGAGTTACAGAGGGCCAAAGAGCAAGCAGAAGCCGCCAATAGGGCGAAAAGTGAATTCCTCGCCACCATGAGTCACGAAATCCGCACCCCCATGAATGCTATTATTGGCATGACGGGGTTACTGTTGGACACGCCACTAAATGACGAACAAAGGGAATTTGCTGAAATTATCCGCACTAGTGCCGATAGTCTGTTGACCATTATAAACGATATTTTGGATTTTTCCAAGATAGAATCGGGGAAATTAGAGTTAGAATATCAACCCTTTTCCCTACTAACGGTGGTAGAGGAATCTCTAGACTTGGTAGCTGGGAAGGCAGCAGACAAAAACCTTGAACTAGTTTATTATGTTTCTCCAGAAGTGCCAAAGACGGTGGTAGGGGATGTAACTCGTTTGAGACAGGTATTGGTGAATTTGCTAAACAATGCCGTTAAATTTACCAACAGTGGCGAGGTAGTCTTATCGGCGGAGGTAAACCACAAGGAGTATACTGACAACAATAGCACCGAATATGAACTACTCTTTAAAGTAAAAGACACGGGCATAGGCATTCCCCCCAACCGGATGGATAGACTGTTTAAACCCTTTTCCCAGGTAGACTCCTCCACCACTCGCAATTATGGAGGCACAGGTTTGGGGTTAGCCATTTGCCATCGTTTGGTAACCCTGATGGGGGGGAGAATTTGGGCAGAAAGTAGGGGGGTTGCCACCGAGAGTGCGCCTGCTGATTATAAGATTACCACAAAACCGGAAGAGCCCGGCTCCATCTTTTGTTTTACCGTCAAAACCATTCTTCCCAGGTGGTTGGCTTCCGATGAAGTTGCTACTGTTGAGACTCTTAAAAACAAGAGTGTTTTGATTGTAGACGACAATGAGGTCAATAGACAGATTTTAACCATTCAGTGTCAGAATTTTGGCATGGAAACAATTGCCGTAGCTTCTGCCAGGGAAGCCTTGTTAGCGTTAAAACAACGGAAGCCAGACGTAGTGGTATTAGACATGCACATGCCGGGGATGGATGGGGTAACCCTAGCCAAACAGATTCGCCTTTTACCCGACTGTCAGCAATTGCCTCTAATTCTACTTACCTCCATGGGCAGTTCAGAGAATAAGGTTACAAATGAAGTACAATGGGCCGCCACCCTTCACAAGCCGATAAAACAATCCCAACTGTTAGACATTTTAATGCATGTATGCCGAGGGGAATTGGAGTCTAGGAGGGTTTTCACCCCCTTACCCAGTCAATTTGAAAACATTGCTAGTATTGCCCCTTTAAGGATTCTCATTGCCGAGGACAACATTGTCAACCAGAAGGTAATCACCAATATTCTCAAACGTTTAGGGTATCGCGCGGATGTGGTAGCCAATGGTTTAGAGGTGATTGAAACCCTGCGTCGTCAGTCTTATGATTTAATTCTCATGGATGTGCAGATGCCCGAGATGGATGGTTTGACTGCTACCCGTCAAATTCGCACACTTTGGAATTCTCCCACTGGCAATTTCCAGGGTAATCCTCCCTATATCATTGCCATGACTGCCAATGCCATGGAGGGGGATAGGGAGATTTGTCTTGCTGCCGGCATGGATGATTATATTTCTAAACCGGTGCGATTAGAGGTTTTGATGGAGAAATTAAAGAATCTTGGCCGAATCAAACAATCCCTATCTCAAACCGGGGATAATACTGATATTGTAGCAGAGAAACACCAGACCAATCCTGATACCATTATGACAAAACTAGATCCCAAAGCGATTAACGACTTGAAGGAAATGATGGGGGAGGAGGATTTCCCCGCAGTCTTCTCCGAGTTAGTGGCAACCTATTTACAGGATTCTCCCAACCTGATTGAAAAGATAAAAGAGGGACTTACTGCCAAGGACTGTGATACCATAAAACTCAATGCCCACAGCCTTAAATCCAGTAGTGCCAGCCTTGGTGCCACCACCTTGTCTGAACTTTGTAAACAACTAGAACTACTGATGACAGAGAAAAATCTAGAAAAGGCCCCTCCCCTCATTGAGAAGATTATAGCGGAATACGAAGAGGTCAAAAAGGCCATCCACCTGGAGTTGGAAAAACTACGCCAGGTTTAGGCTATAACAGTTTCCCTTGTCTTCCCCGGCAGGGGTATGCTGCATGCCGGCAGTTATATTTTTTTTTTTACATTTCTTAATTTTTTCCCCCAGTCGCCGCCGCTTTTGTGTTAGAATGGGGTCGTGGGACGGCAGGAGGGGGTGACTGCCAGGGCCGCACCTGGGCACTTTTTATTTGCAAATATATATCAATATAATGGAAAGGCATAGGCGGACGAGATGGTTAAAGGCGGGGCATGTGGAGAGTTTTGGATACTGGTGCGGTAGTTAAATAAGAAAGATTATAAACAAAAGAAGGATAAAAAAAAGAAGACTAGGCCTCTGTTAAAAGTTTCCAACCGCCTACCATCATAGCCGTCCAAAGAAAAAACTGCCAGAGACTGGTAGGACGAAGATAGGCGTAGCCGCTAGCAACCACAAAAATAACGCCGAAAAAAATAAGCCCCCAGGCATAGGAATGGAGGCTTCTAGGGAGGGTGAACAAACCCAGAATACCAGCAGTGAGGCTACCTACGGACAAGTCAGCAGCTATTCCTCGCCACCAGTAAGGATGTGGGCCGGTGCCAAAAATGATATTATTACCCAGCAGGTATAAACCCCACAAAAGGAGTGCTAAACCTAGCAGCTGTTGCAGAAACCGCATATAGTCTACCTTTGGGTGGAAGGAGGGTGGGAGACAGCCCCATCGGAAGGTAGGGGTAGGCCCATGACACCAGGGGGAAAGACAAGTCCTGGAAAAGACAAGCGCCCACCCTACCCTACTAAACTAGCTTACCACAGATTTGGGATTAGTGCCCTCCTTGGCCAGGAATTTCTCCAATTCTGTCAAGGCCTCATCATCTACTTTAGTCTGCATAGGACAGAATTTGGGCCCACACATGGAACAAAATTCCGCCGTCTTGTAGATGTCGGCGGGGAGGGTTTCGTCGTGGTATTCTCGTGCCCTTTCTGGGTCTAAGGCCAATTCAAACTGACGATTCCAGTCAAAATTATAACGGGCCCTGGACAATTCGTCATCCCTATCCCTTGCCCCTGGACGGTGACGGGCTATATCCGCGGCATGGGCAGCTATTTTGTAGGCTATTAGGCCATTTCTTACGTCTTCTGCATTGGGCAACCCTAAGTGTTCTTTTGGTGTTACATAACATAACATAGCAGCCCCATACCAGCCGGCTAAGGCGGCACCAATGGCGGAAGAAATATGATCGTAACCGGGAGCAATATCAGTTACCAGAGGGCCTAAGACGTAGAAGGGGGCCTCTGAGCATTCCTCCATCTGTTTTTTGACGTTAAACTCGATTTGATCCATAGGTACATGGCCTGGGCCTTCCACCATCACCTGGACGTCGTGTTTCCAAGCCCTTCTGGTCAATTCTCCCAGGGTTTTCAACTCCGCTAGCTGGGCTTCGTCAGAGGCGTCGTGGAGACAACCGGGGCGCAGGGAGTCCCCCAAACTGAAAGATACGTCGTACTTCTTAAATATTTCGATAATATCATCAAAGTGGGTGTAGAGGGGATTCTGTTTGTGGTGATACAACATCCAACGGGCCATAATGCCCCCCCCCCTAGAGACAATACCGGTGATACGATTGCGTACCAGGGGCAGGTATTCTATGAGTATGCCCGCATGGATAGTCATATAGTCTACCCCCTGTTGTGCCTGTTTTTCAATGACATGGAGGAAGTCTTCGGGGGTAAGCTTTTCAATTCTGCCGTGGACACTTTCAAAGGCCTGATAGATGGGCACAGTGCCAATGGGGACAGTAGATTCTTTTATAATAGCAGTACGGATGGCGTCCAAGTCTCCTCCGCCGGTGGACAAATCCATTACCGTGTCGGCACCATATTTTATTGCCAGTCTCAGTTTTTCCAATTCCTCTTCCAAACTAGAGGAGTTGGGGGATGCCCCAATATTAGCGTTTACCTTGCATCTGGAGGCAATCCCAATACACATGGGTTCCAGATTGATATGATTAATATTAGCAGGGATAATCATTCTCCCCCTTGCTACCTCGTCGCGAATCAACTCTGGGGGAAGGTTTTCCCTCTTGGCCACATAGTACATCTCTTCAGTTATTATGCCTTGGCGCGCATAGTGCATCTGTGTCACGTTAGATTGCCCGCGCCTTTTTGCTACCCATTCTGCACGCATATTTTACCTCTATGTTTAGCTTTCCTACGCTGGTATTACCCAAGTTCAGGTTCTAAGGGTTTATTCTCAGCCTGCAAGGGCACCCCTAGCTATAGTGATAATTGTATCATCATTTCTTTGATCCGACTGGCATCCTCTGGATTTTTGTGGCCATCGTAGGGGGGACAAACAGTGTTAAGATGTTCTAGGACCAGAATTAGCGGCCCTATTAGTTTCTATGTACTATATTCCTGAACCACCTCTAGGCTTATTGTTATTAGGACTATTTATAGGGGTTACCTGTGGTTTAGCCTTTGAGGCTACCCTGAAACAAGAAGTAGATGGGTGGCGAAAAAGGCAAAAAAAGGAGATAGAGAGGGAGGGATTATCCCGGATAGCACTACCCTTTCTGGGTATTTGTGTTGGGGTTTGTATGTTTTTGGCTGCCGGTTTAGAGGTATTCACCTATAGTCGTGTTTTCTCCTATCTCATTGCCGGGGGTTTAACTATTCTTACTGGTGGCCTAGTCTGGAATCAACTGCAAAAACTTTTGTTATTATTCCTAAAGGGGGGCGCAAAAGCCCTAGACTTGGACTTATTCTAGCTGGTTTTCCCTTTACAAACCCCCACCGGGGGGCTATCATTTACATCCAAGGTTTATATTATGAGCCCCGGGGGGTTTATGGTATAATGCCCTGGGTTTTGTCTTACAATCTTCTAGGTGGGTATTGCCTCTCCTGGACGTAATCTTGCCCACCTCCCCACATCTTCAGTAAAACTCCCACATCCCACCACATCCCATTCCATCTCTATGTACTCTCCTTTGGTACGAATGTTTACATTTATACATGGATGGACGGGCTCAAAATCCGGATTCTCGTTTAGATGGGGTTGTTGGTGTTGGGTTTCCACCGCATAGTACGTCTTACAACGGTCTACATACAGACAGTTAACACATATACACATACTCCCCTCCGGGCTAATTGTTTTTATACTACCCTAGCTCACTTCCCCTATTTCTTGCCACTGTTAATCAAAAATTTAACATTCCATCAAAAAGGGGCGAGATAAATTCTGTTGCTTAGATGGTTGTTTATATCAGATAGTGGGTATAGGCGACAAAGCCAGCATTTTGTAGAGTTGAAACAGTCTCGTCGGCTTTTTCAACCCAATATTCTTCTCCCAGCCGGATGATAATATTTTCCCTATCTGATTCTAGCTTAATAAAAGTAGGTATATTTCTCTTGTTCTTGTCTTTGGATTTTTCCTTTAGTATATCCCTTAATTTTACTACTGTCTCTTCCCTTACCTGGGAGGGATTTAATTGTATAAAAACTGGTGTTATCTCTTCCACCTTACTCAGATAGTCGACTATTATTTGTGGTTGTTCGTTTTTAATGTCAACTCTCCCCCAGATAATCAGAGGCGTGTCGGCTACTATACTGTCTTTTATCCCCTCGTAGACACTGGCAAACACAATCCCATCTATTTGTTGTGACGCGTCTTCTATAGTCAGAAATGCCATTTTTTTGTTATTTTTATCCAGGTGATATCTTATCTTGGTAATCATGGCCAAAATGCCTACCTTTTTCCTACTTTTTATCTCAGGCAAATCTTTTACTTCCACAGGGGAAAGGAGTTTTACTTTTTCCTTGTATAATTTGAGGGGATGTTGGGATACGGGAAAACCCAGGTATTCTTTTTCCAGTTTAATTTTTTCCAAGGGAGAAAAATCCGGGACATTTGACATAGTGGGCGCCTCCTCACATTCGGGAGACTCCTGGGAGATATAATCAAAAATGTTCAATTGCCCCGTCTGTCTTTCTTCTTGTTTTTTCTGGGCCCAATTTATCATCAAATCCAAATTCTCAATCAACTGACAACGGTTGGGATGAATGCTATCAAAAACCCCTGCATATATCAGTGTCTCCAACACTTTCCTATTACAAACCCTCAGGTTAACTTTGCTAATAAAATCCGCAAAACTCTTGAATTTTCCCCCCGCTTTTTTCCTGGCTTCCATTATGTTTTCGATAGCTGCTTCTCCCAGATTCTTTATGGCACATAGTCCAAATAATATTTTCTTTCCTTGGGGGATGAACTCTTTTTGAGAGGTGTTGATATCAGGAGGACAAACCTCTATCCCCATTTCCAGACAATTCTCTCTATACTGTTTTACCTTCTCCTGGTTATCACTGTTAGAAGTCAAAAGGACAGACATGTACTCCACCGGATAGTTGGCCTTCAGATAGGCCGTTTGATAGGTGATGTAGGCGTAGGCTGTAGAGTGGGATTTGTTGAAACAATTAGAAACTACAAGTCCGTTTGCCAGGACAAAATTGTGGTCTTTTTCTACTCCTATATCGTAGACTTTTTGCTGCCCTAATGGTCTTCTTTTAACTATCTTTACCATCTATCTCTTTCTGGCAATTATATCTAACAAATACTTGAAGTTATAAAAGTTATATCCCTAACAATTACCGGCATCATTATAGCATAAAAAAATAGCAAATTACTCATCTTTTTGTCTAGTTTTTCGGAGGGAAAAATTGGTGGCAAGGGCTTCTTCTAGGGTATGAGGCAGAGGGTTATAACCGCCGGGGGAAAAGGGATGACAACGGAGAATTCTTCTGACGGCCAAAATAGTGCCCCAGAAAACACCAAAACGCTCGATAGCCCCTAAAGCATATTCTGAACAAGTAGGGCGAAACCTACAAGCCGGCGGCAACAGAGGGGAAATAAAACGCCTATAGAAAATAATCAAGC
Organism: Cyanobacteriota bacterium SRBZ.bins.94.201705; assembly: GCA_030549855.1. Classification (GTDB taxonomy): domain Bacteria; phylum Cyanobacteriota; class Cyanobacteriia; order Cyanobacteriales; family Cyanobacteriaceae; genus DVEF01. The sequence goes on along the minus strand of JAUQQP010000016.1, from coordinate 1,420 downwards.
CAATAAATATTCTTTTCACCATAAACACCAAGATAAACTCCTATTAGGGGGAACAAAACCATCTTATACCCCATCTTAACTAAGGCTTAACCTGAAAGAAACAACCAAAAGGAATGATTATATAAAAGAAACTAATTAACGAAAAAAAGGAAAACTGTGCTATCATGAAAATGGGAGATTAACATTAGAAGTGTGAGGACTATCTGGAGAACCATGTTCAAGTCACTGAAGAACTACACACTGGCGACACCGGCGCTACTGGCCTTGATGATAGCCGGTAACGGACTAACTGCTGTTTCCGCCAACGCCAACGAAGTGCCCAAGGTAGACAGCAACGAGGCCCTTATCAATCAAATCTCCGAATATAACCAAACAGAAGGCATGGGGCAAGTCACCTCAGTGTCCCAGCTGAGAGATGTTTCCCCCACCGACTGGGCCTTCGAGGCGTTAAGAAACTTGGTAGAGCGCTACGGTTGTATAGTAGGGTACCCAGACCGTACCTTCAGGGGTAACCGCGCCCTCAGCCGTTATGAATTTGCCGCCGGTTTAAACGCCTGTATGCAATCCTTGGAAAGACTTATAGCAGAAGGAGGCGGCATCTCCAATGAGGACTTAGAAAAACTTAACCGTCTGGTAAACGAATTCCAGTCCGAATTGGCAGCACTGGGAGCCAGGGTAGATAAACTAGAAGGAAGAGTAGCCTTCCTGGAAGAGCGTCAATTCTCCACCACCACCAAACTCAGAGGGGAGGCTATAATAGCAGTTGTAGCTCAAGACCACACTTCCACTCAGGGTAAATGGGAGAGATTCTACCGTCCAAAATTCGGGCCAGATGTGGTAGATGCTGGGGGAAGGCAGAGAATAGACTCCCAGGCTACCATGAGCAACCGGGTGCGTTTGACCCTGGACAGCAGCTTCACTGGTAAAGATTTGTTAAGGACTCGTCTGGAAGCCGGTAACATCCCCAACCTGAGGAATGCCCTGGGTACCTCCATGGCAAGGCTAAACTTTGAAAATGGAGGGGCAAGCGCAGGAAACGATGTAGCACTGGACAGGTTGTTCTACAGGACAAAATTGGGGGATAATCTGACCTTCTGGGTTGGGACAGAAATGCCCATAGAAGAAATCTACAAGTCCTACTCTCCCTACACGGAAAGCAGTGGCACTGGTTCATTGTCTCGTTTCCTCCGTTATAACCCCTTCATTTACCGTCAACCAGGAAGGGCGGGTGTAGCTTTCAAGTATGACTTTGGTAGTGGGTTTGACATAACTGCCTCCTATCTGGCCGCTAATGCCAATGAGCCTGTCAGAGGAAGAGGCTTGTTTGACGGTACCTACAGCGCCGGGGTACAGTTAGGATATAACCCCACTAAGAATTTTGGTGTATCCGTGGCCTACATGCATAGCTACTTCACCGAGG
>JAUQQP010000031.1 GCA_030549855.1 Cyanobacteriota bacterium SRBZ.bins.94.201705 | reverse complement strand
ACCGTCAGATAGCTGGGGAAGTTGAGTTCGAGTCTCTCCATCCGCATCCTGTTTGCTGTTTAATTCTCAATGCTCTCCGCTATCTGGCTAGTAAATCAACTATAAGGTTGGTACCAGATGGGTGACTGCAGTTATTTGTCCAACACAACGTCGACGATATTATTTTTTCTTAGACGGCTTCTTCAGGAGTCTTATATAGTAGACGAGAGCACTGGTACCAAGTGGTAACAACTGGTGACATGCCAATTTCTCACCCAAGGGGTATCTGCAGGGATATCATACATGCACACCCCAGGAAAAAATTCTAGATAGTTTCGTATTCTACAAACAGGGGAATTAAATAGATACATTAACACTGAGGAAATAGGCGGCTGAAGAGGCTAAGTAAATATTACTGGATGGTTTCTCTCTTTACACAATTATTTTTACTTCCTCGCCCATATCACTCCTGCCTCTGTTGTCATTGTTTGCCTCGATTTTTATCTTATCTGGTCTACTGCTTTTTCTCCCTACGTAGGGGAATGTTGCTGTCGAGACGGATAAAGGGCACACTACGGGTGAATTCCTGCCATCTACAAAAGTCCTTGCCCAGTTATCTCCGTTAAAATAGTCCCAAGACGTTACTGCCAGTGCCGGCGACATGTTCTACAATTTCCTTTGGCCTAGGTCTACATGACTTGATATAACTTATGTGGTTGCTCTTGTTTAAGGGGATTAGGTGTTTTTGTTTCAGGCCTTTTCCACAAGACTACACGTCACTTTGGCTTTTGGATTCGGTTTGTTACAAAAACGGCCCTGTTGTCCTTTTCATCAGGCTTTGCCAGAAGTATTATTACAAGTTTTAGTCTTCTTTGATCTTTTCTTTGCACAAAGGCAAGTACTTTGTTTGTTGCCTCCCCAGTAGATGAAACCATCAGTTAGAGAAATCCTTTGGCTGAGTTACTGAGAAGTTACCCCTTAGGAATTCTGCTACTTTTTTTCTCTTCATCCATGCCACTGCCTATGGGATTTTTCTTGCCATTGACTGGTATACAGACTTTAAGACACAATGGCTTCCGCCTGTCTTGAGGGAGACGAAAGTTTTTGTACAGTCACTTGGTTTCTTGTAGCCTTTATACAGTTGTCTTAAGAGAAAAGGTCAAATCCTCCCCAGTAGATGTTGTCATTCCCCTTCATTAAAATTCCACCGAGTCAATTAGCTGTTGCTCATCACTTACATCCTACCAGTCTAGTAAGCATATAGACAACCCTGTGGCTTCAGTCTTCCCCAAAAACCCCTTTTTGTTTATCCATCTGTTCATTGCTATCTCTATTCTCCAAGCGCAGGCCGAATCCCCCACAACCCCTCTCTCATAGACTGTACATTTTGTTAAGACAGCCCGGTGTTTATACTTAATGCCCCTCCTTCACTACAAAAAACAACCATCTCCCTCTCCGACTAGACATAAACAATACTACAAACCGAAACCCTGTTAATTGTTACAAAACCAGCTGTATATGTGTCTGCCGGCTGTAATTGTAGTAAAAACTTAATATGTTATAATCAAGAGGACGGGTAACAAACAGTAACAAACAAGAGGAAGGCAATGAAATGGGTGGGGGAGATTTTCCTCGTTGCCGGTTTGGTTGGTGGATTTGTAGGAGTGGGCATTCAGAATAACAGTGTCGCCTTGGGAGGCTTGACGGCAGGAATGGCTGGGGGATATTATTCCCTCCGCCGTCTCAGTCAAACCCCTGGAGGCTTGGGAGAGTCTATCAATGCCACAAGGAGGGACATTGAAACTCTTTCTCTTAAACTTGAGGAGTTTAACAGTGGTATTCAACAGTCAGTAAGCCAGTTGTTATCCTCCCTGAATTCCTTGGAAATTTCCGTCTCTAACCTTCAACAAAACCTGTCTGAAAGTCTTGGGCAATTAACAACAATTGTCTCCAACATTCAACAAATAACTGTCAGGGATTTTGAAAAAGCGCCAGAATTGCACAAAATACTGGAAACTCCGGATATGGACAGTTTTAGGAAAAGACTAGAATCCCTCTTTGCTGGCATACCCTATTACTGGTACACCAAAAATAATATGGCCAATTATGAGGGCCACTATGCTTCTGTGATTTATGGTTTCTTGCGCGGTGCGGGCTTCCAACAATTAATACCAGAAGATACAACCAATCGGGGAAGGGTAGACCTTACAATTGTTCACGGGAGTAGGGTTTATGTCATGGAGATTAAGGTGGGAGAGGGGGGGCCGGAGGCTCTGCAACATATAAAGGATAAGAAATACTACGAGAAATACTTGGGGGGGCGCTCTCGTGTTTATATTGTGGGTGTATATTTTAGTAAAGACCGGAGAAATATAGTCGATTTTAAGTGGGAAAGAGTCCAGTAACCCTCGGAAAACTAGCTGTTATTGACAAGTCGTTGGCGATAATGCCCCGGGGGATTCCTTTTAATTCAAAATCCCCATTGCTGCCTTGGAAGAAAAAGGCCGGTAACCATGGCTAAGGGGAATTAGAGGGTTTTGTACCGACTAACCTCCAGACGGTAAATTCCATCCTTGTAATGACTCTCTGCCTTGACAGGGGAGGGACTTATTCTCTGTGACTAGTATTCGGCCACTACAACTACAAAGAATTTGGAACATTTCTGCCAAAGAAGAATAAACTAGAGTCGAAAACAATTTTGCTAACTTATTGACACTGGTGGGAAGTTGGAACGGACACTGATTGCAACAGGACTGAAAAACTAATAAGAGAAGATACTTGCCCATGACAATCATGTCCAACCAAGGAGCAACAGGGTGGCTAGTATATCCCTGTCTATCTCACTCATGGCCAATTTTATTTTGTTGACTGAGCTACTAGTATTGGTGCCTCATATTCCGGGCGTACTGCTTACAGTTTTGCTAGTTTTTCCCATGGGTATTTTTTGGTTTTTCCAAATAGTCCATCTTTCTCTTTTTATGGAACAAATTGTTTTTTGTTACAATCCCTCGGTTTATATTCATACCTGTCAGTAACCGTCAGCCGGTTGACAGACAGTGAGTGGGCAGGGGGATAACTCATTGTCTATGACTTTTCTTTGACCTGTCGCCAGTTTGTGGGGGCAAAACCGGCATTGATGGAGGTACCGATGGCTTCTGGTGACCATGAGAGAGAGAAGAAAGATGGTTGCGGCTGGGAATACAAGTGAAAACTGGCCACTAAATGTCAGCGCTTTTGGCCTTTTGTCTAGGCTAACAAAAAGGGTTGCCGGTTTTCTTATGGCCTTTTCATCGTGGACATCCATAGTTTTAGTACCTCTGGGGAGAAGGCTAGGGGGTGTTGGGGTGAGGTTTGTGTTCAAAAGGCCACTTTCTGTCGGCAGAGGGATTGTAATTGCCTCAGTTTCAAAATTATTCTACCAGACAGTCTTGTAGATTCTTGAGGATGGTTTTTTCGTCTAAATTCTGCCCGATAAATACTAGTTTGTTTTGTCTGGTTTGGTTAGGCTTCCACCGGTCGTCTTCAATAGTAAACCTTCTGCCGCTCAGGTGAAAGATGTGTCTGTCTGGAGATTCTTTAAACCAGAGTATCCCTTTGGCCCTAAAAACATTGGCCGGGAGTTGATTATCCAGAAAATATTGGAGCTTACGAATGGCAAAAGGCTTCTCAGCGACGAAAGACACGGAAACAAAACCATCATTCTCCAAATGGTGGGAGTGGTGATGGTCATGGTGGTGGTCATGGTGGTGGTGGGCGGCATTATCTCCTGTGTAGTACTTGTCGGACTCGAACAGGCCAACACTCAAAATAAGTGGGAGGGGTACTTGCGCCTTTGTGGTGCGGAGAATTCTTGCCCCCGGTTTGATGTCTCTAATTCTTGCCTCTAATAAGTCCACATCGGCCTCGTCTACCAAGTCTATTTTGTTCAGGAGAATAATGTCCCCATAAGCAATCTGATTATAAGCAGCCTCACTGTTGAACAGGTCTAGACTGAAATGGGCACAGTCCACTACAGTTATAATGGAATCTAGTCTGGTCATGTCCCTCAATTCAGTGCCCAGAAAGGTGAGGGCCACGGGCAGGGGGTCAGCTACTCCTGTAGTCTCTACCACCAGATAGTCTACTCTATCTTCTTTCTCAAGAATTCTGTATACCGCATCTACCAGGTCAGCATTTATAGTGCAACAGATACAACCATTGCTTAACTCGATCATTGAATCATCTGTCGTTACAATCAGGTCATTGTCAATCCCTATCTCCCCAAACTCGTTCACCAATACCGCCGTTTTTAACCCCTGTTGATTGGTCAGGATGTGGTTGAGAAGCGTCGTTTTACCACTGCCCAAAAACCCAGTGATGATTGTTACGGGCAATCCCCTTTTTGGCGCATCCATTGGAGATTCTACACTAGTCATACCTATCCCTTTGAAATTCACTCTCACCCCCCCTAGTATAACTTATTCCTCCGCAATTCTATAGACAAAGTTCCCAACTCCACTTCCCCCGCGTCCGCCCCCTATTGATAGTAACATCGGGATATTTTGCTCTCGTTTTTCTCCCAAATCATTCAACAGTAATTTTTTAGATTTTTTCCATTACGCTATACATTTTTACCCCCTATTATTACTACCATTTGTAATAAAAAATATCTCAGTATATGCAAATTTCATAACTCCAAAATTTTGTAGGCTTTTTGTTAAAAAATGTATAAATTAACTTGACAGAAAATATGAGATTTAGCTATAATGAAACCAGGTAAAATAAGGAGGGGGTAATATGGATTCCAAAGAGAGAGACGAGCTGAGTATAAGGCGACAAGAGGGGCCGTTGGGAGGAGACAAGAACCCTGATAATACAGAAGAAGTAAGGGGGGAATTCGGTTGTCTTGAGAAGAGAAAGATGGAGAGATTGAGAGCGAAAATAAGTAGGCCCTGTGGGGGACAAGGAAGAAGAGCAAAAAGGAGGATGTTGGCGGAGAATTCATTTGGTAAAATCGGAAGTTGTCCGGAGCATAAAACAAGGGAGCGTCTTGGAAAAATCAAAAGCTAAAAAATAGAGGTTGTAGATGGATGAATTGTCATTAAATAACAGTAAGCAAAAGGAGTAAGAAAATGGCAAGGAAAAAGAAAATCTATGACGGCTTAGACTACAGGCAATATCAAAGACGGAACTCTAAAATCTTCTTTGGTTTGAGCAAGCGAGAACAAAGAAAATTGAGGGCAAGGGGCTACTGGAATGTGGGCTGGGACAAGGTGAGAAGGTCCTGGTTAATCTTGCAAGAATACTTCGCCTCCCCAGAAGAATGGGAACCAACCACAACCCCCTCTGCACCCTTGGAACCGGAAAATTCTGTCGTCCAACAAGAAGTGCCACAAGAACCACCACAACAGCCGCCAACACAGGTATCGGAACGAGTCCCAGAACAAGTCCCAGAACAAGTACCACAACAAGTCCCAGAACAAGTCCCAGAACAAGTACCACAACAAGTCCCAGAACAAGTCCCAGAACAACTGCCAGAACAGCAGCCAAAACAGGAACAGGTCCCAGAACAAGTTTCAGAAGAGGCAAAAGGAAATTTCCCTCAGGCAATTTTTCTAGATGAATTGATAGCCCTGTTGAGGGGGAGAAGTCTATTAATGGAACTTTTGAGACTAGAATATCTCCTAATGCTCTTGACCGGGCTGTGAATCTCCTGTCAATTCCATAACCCCAGTCAGAGTTCGGCCCTTGTATGGTTGTTGGCCTTCCGAGACCTGTGGGGCTAGAGAAAATCTTCTGGCCCGGAAACAGGGAGCGCAACCCTTTGGGTGGAAGAAAGAGGCAGGATGTCCCTTTTTTGAAATTGCCTTTCCCACAGCGAAGCCACACAACAACCACACAACAAAAAGTACGGTTTTTCCCTTAGAATCTTGCTGATAAAAAACGGAACCCTCAAAAACAAAAAGATTTGAGGGGAAAGGGCTAAAGGAAGATGGAGTGGAATAATATCAGGGCTCCCTGGCTTATCTCACAACAGCACCTGGCCCCCAGCAGTGGACCTTGTGGGCTATGCTGTCCCATTACCAGGCCGCTAATTCCTTTGCTTTTGCCTTCAAAAAAGGCTTAAAAGGGGGACGGAACAGGGGTAAAAAAGAGAAGATGGAGTGGTCTAAAATCTGCAAAAAATTCCACTAAGAGGAGTGGGACGGTTAAACGGACAACTGGAGGGAAGTTGAGCCTCTGGCCCGCCCCTTACTCCTCAGGCTGCGCCTGACGTTTTAGTTGATTGAGGGCAAGGGCAAGAATGGGTTTAACAGTGTCGTCTGTCTCTTTGTCCAGGGCTTGTTGTAGAAGGGGGATAGTAGAGGCGTTACCCACCTTCATCAGGGCAAGGGCAGTGGCCTTACGTACCTCCGCCTCCTGGTCTCCCAGACAGGGGATTAAACAAGAGGCTACCTGGGGATGGTTGATTTTGGCCAAAATAGCAGCGGCTTCACAACGGATGACAGGGGAGGAATCTTGAAGGGAGGCAAAAAGAAGCTGTAGGGCCTGTTCGTCCTCATTTTCCTGTACCAGAGTACCTAAAAGCCCCACCACGGCACACCGGACGTCCACAGAATCAGAAGCCATGGCCTGATACAGGTAGTTTTTGGCCCGACTGCCAATAAAGGCTAGGGCCCAGGCGGCATGCCCCTTGATGGTTTCGTCCTTTTCCGTGGCAAGGATTCTCAACAGTTCTGGCACCGCCTCCTCCCCTATTTCCGCCAGGGCTCCCACACAAGAGCCTTTGACCACCGTGTCTTCATCGTGGAGTAGGGAGTGGATAAGTTGGGGGACAGCTTCAGGAGGGGCAATTAGGGTGAGGGTTTTAGCGGCAGCACGTCTGACTACGGGGTTAGGGTGGTTGGAGAGGGCCTCCAGAAGAAAAGGGACTGCCGGCTTGCCCACCAGGGCCAGTCGCTGGGCAAATTTCAGACGCATCATTCCCCTGTTGTCGCCCAAAGCCTCCACCATTAGGGCTATTGTCTGGTGGTCGTTGGGGTCAAAACTGTTAGTAGAAAGGGAATACTCCACCATCTCCAGGAGAGAATCTGCCTCTTGAGGGGAAATGGAGAGGGAATTGGCCTTGTATTGAATTTCTGCCTGGGTCATGGTTTATATGTAGTAACAGGTGTTTAAACTGTCTTTAGTGTTGTTGCGGGTATAGGTATTCCAGCGGGTCAACTGGTGAGGAGGAAAACTACAGATAATACTACGGAGTCTCTCAGTCATGCCATAGGCGTAGGAAAAATCGGCGCCAGCAATGCTCTTGATATTGTCAAAGTTAGCACCAGACAGGTTAGTGGCACGGAAGTCTGCCCCCTCTAATTCTGCGCCGACAAGAACCGCATCAGTAAGATCAGCACCGGTGAGAAAGGCATATTTGAGATTAGCACCACTGAGTGCGGCCCTAGTGAGATTAGCGCCCGTCAAGTCAGCACCACTGAGATAGGCGCCCCTCAGATTGGCCCCAGTCAAGTCCACTCCTCTTAGGTTAGCGGTGTTGAGGAAAGCACCACTGAGGGAGGCCCCTGGCCCCACTGCCCCTGACTTCTTATAGTCAAAACCACTGTCCCATTTAGTGTCTGGGGAGTAGTAGGCCAAATCCAGCTTAGCCCCGGTCAAGTCCACTCCCGAAAGATTACAACCTTCCAGACGAGCCCTTTGTAAAAGACAGTTTTTTAGACTAGCCCCCTCTAAATTGGCATTTTTGAGACAAGCACGCCGTAGATCACTATTATCCAACACAGCCCCTACAAGGTTTGCCCCCTCCAGATTGGCGCCAATGAGGTTGCTACCTAGTAGATTGGCCCCGGCCAAGTCCACTGCCGCTAAATCCAAATTCTGCAGATTCAAACGGGCTAAATCCTTATTTTTTTTGACTATTTCTAGAACTTTTTCCAGGGGATAAACGGGAGCTAATATCATGGCTTTGTGCTAGAATTCCTCTTATGGTGCCTGGAGCTTTAAACCTTAAACCCTTATCATAAATGGGGCGGTGCTATTGTTAAAATCTGTCTTTAATTTTCTTAACAGTTGGCCAAGGGGTTAAAGTTATGGAAGTAAAACCACCAATGACAATGATGGACTTTTTTCGCAAGAGTGAGGGAGTGTGGTATTCAAAAAGGACGGTGCACCACTTTGACACCTCTGTGGAACAGTCGGGGGATTCAAATATTATCATCCAGGTGCTAGAAAAGGACGATCCAAGAATTATCGAAGTATGTAAAGCTCAAAATGTAGATCCAGAATTAGCGGTAGGGGGTGCCACCTTCCTGTGGCAGGATAACCTAGACGAGTTGAATCCCAACTCCAACTGGGCAGCCATTTTAGTAGACATTCCAGACAAAGAGGACAAAACAAGGGGGCGCTTTTTGCGCAACAAGGGGTACGTAGAAGGGATTCCTGTGGTATGTCAGTACAGTTTCAGCCCGGATGGGGTTTTGACCATCGTCACCGAGTATGAAAGAAACCAGGGGATAGAAAGGTGTTGGTTTGTCACGGACGACTTCCGAGTCCGAGTAAGCACTGTTAAAATGATGAACGGGGTTAATCTGATGACCTATTGTTCAGAAAGACGCTGTGTTTCAGAGGAGCAACTAAAGGCCATGGTGTCCCGGTACATCTCGTCAACCAGTCAACTGTCAACTGTCAAGCCGGACTAGACTAATCTATGGCATAGGCCACATTCAAAGCCCAGAAAATGAGGGCAGCAATGCTTCCCAAAATGAGGACGGCGGAGATGGCCACCACCAATGGCTTGTCCGCGCCGTCAAACTTCATGATGCCACGATTCAAATCGGACATAATAAGAAAACCTTATCACCCCTCTAGTGTTTCCTAATTAGATAGGGTAGCCTAAAAAGTTATTGGTGACCAGAATCTGAGAAAAAATTTAAGTTTCTTAAATATTGCTAAGTGGTACTAACAGCAATTAATTGGCCTTGGGCAAGAGGACAGCAATAGAACGATTTTGGAAGAATTTGCGGGTAGAGGCAATGAGTTTTTCTCCCCAAAGATTCAAAATGAGGTGGTCTATGTTACCATAGTTAGGGTCCAATTGTAGGGCCTTTTTCCCCAATTGGATAGCTTCCTGGGTTTGGCCCCTCTCATAGAGTGCCACAGCCAAAGCCAAAAGGGGTTCAGCCTGTTGTTCGTCGATGGCAATAGCCTTACGCCAGGAATCCATGGCCTGTTTGACATTCCCTTGCTCATATTGAACCAGTCCGATATTATTGATAGCGGGCCAGAAGTCAGCCTCCAGTTTTAACACCTGTTGGTAGGCATTGATAGCCTTGTCATACTGGTTTAACTTAAAATAGGCATTGCCCAAATCAAAATAAGCCTGGGGCGACTGGTTGTTGATTAAAAGGCCAGCCTCTAACTCTCTTACTGCCGCCTGATACTGCTTCACTTGAAAGTAAGAATTACCAAGGGCAAATAAGACTTCGGCATTGTCGGGGGCAATTTTTTTAGCCTCTAAAAAGGCGGCCAAAGCCTCTTGATGGTTTCCCTTCTGGGATTGAGCTGTGCCTAGGACAAACCAAGTTAAGTAGCGACGGGGAGACAGTTGTACCGCCAGTTTAGCACGGGACAGGGCTAAATCTACTTCTTGAATCCGTAACAGTTGAATGGCGTCCTGCATTAGTCTTACACTATAAGCCTCCAACTGCTCCCCAGAAAGGGGGGGGATATAGGGGAGTAAAGCCTGTCCTTTTACTTGGGGAGTAAGAGAGGAAAACATCCCCAGGCACAACAAAATCCCTACAATCTTACGACCAGATAACACCCTTATTGCTCTCATAATTGTCTCATCACTATTATATAGGGGCACAACAGATTGACAACAGTGGCATAGAAGAGTTATTATGGTCAATTGTCAGTTTTTTAACAGGATAGCCCCATGTCTATCAACCCCAGTGAGATAATCAAGTCCATAGAGGCGGAATACATGAAGCCGGCGGACAAAATACCAGAAATCCACGTTGGCGACACTGTGAGAGTAGGTGTGCGGATTCAAGAAGGGGGGAAGGAGAGAATACAACCCTTTGAGGGGACAGTTATAGCCATGCGTCACGGGGGGATAAATCAAACCATTACCGTTAGACGCATTTTCCAAGGGGTGGGGGTAGAAAGGGTATTTCTGGTACACTCCCCCATCGTTGCTAGCATAGAAGTCCTTCGTCGTGGCAAAGTCCGTCGTGCTAAACTCTATTATCTCAGACATAGAGTAGGTAAAGCTACAAAGATAAAACAGCGTCAGGAGCGTGCCACAGCCAACGCTGCCCCAGAAGAAGACGTAACTGCCCCATAGCCCAAGTCCTAGTCTTAGTCCCTTCTCTACGTCAAGACTGCCTCCCCCTTTACACCAGTGCTTGACAACAGTTCCACAGTATGGGTATAATGGAGAGTACCATTGACAGTCCGCTCCTTTAGGACCACTTATTTATACGCCCTTAGTTCAGTGGTAGAACGTCGGTCTCCAAAACCGAATGGCGGGGGTTCAAATCCTCCAGGGCGTGTTTTTGCTAGAGCTGTCCCTCACGGGGAAGAGAGAGTTGACTGCCCACAGGCAGGGTTAATTCCAAGTTAAGCGCCCTTGTGTTGTACTGGTTTCCCCCTTGGTAAGGCCAGCAACTAGTGCAAGCTGGGAAGCCCTTTTGTTTTCTATACACCTTTTTCCTGTTAAACTGTGGTACTACTGTTTTATTCTATGAAGTTTTAACCCAGTCGGGACAAAATAATCCTTGGAATTTAAGCCACCTTTAAACCATATATAAAGGCTTGAGCCATTCCAAAACCTCTTCCTTCCCCCATTTCTGGGTGCCAACTGTGTATATTACTGTTAGCAAAATAGTTATAATCCCTCCCGAGGCGTATCATCAACACCACCCCTTAAATCCCTAAACTTATCTCGCCCTAATAGTAAACCATTAACAACCCTAAAAACGTCTTTTTGTCTTCATTATTGGTTGTCTATCTCTTCTATCGCCTTCCCTGTCTGTTGTCTTTTTGTGGGCACAAAGTGTTTCTCCTGCCTTTGCCTCCCAAGCCTACTGTTTACACTCCATTTACTAACATGTTGCCCTAGAGAAAGACATTTTTTTACCTGCGTTTTATGATACTTTCTCTCTCTTCCCTTTACCGCATACCTTACTGAATTGTGGGTTTAGTATTTTTATATATACCCCCATAATATTTAGTTTTATTAGGGCCATTTAATTTGTCAATGATACCTTGTAGGTAAAAATGGGACCATGGAAGTTAGTCCGGAATTTATATGTAGTAAGGAAAATCAGAGAGACAATTCTTTTTATTTTCTCCCTCAGTAAGTTTTCCAAGGGATTTCTAGGAGAGAAAGTGCTTCCATGTGGAGATAGGCAGACTTCAACTAGGGGCAAGCCTAACTATATCCTCTTTCTAACACCAACCATATCTGTTTTGCCCTTCAGACAATATTCAACTGTCCAGTAAAAATTCTTTGTTAGCTTTTAGCTTTGTTTTAAAACTCCAAAATTTCCGGAATCCAACTTTTGGGCATTTTCTAATTATTATCTCATTATTTTTCCGGCAAAAAATGTTTTTAAACCTAAAACTACGCGGAGAATATTATTTTATTAATAGTCATTATTTTACCTGATATTACTATATTTTAGTAGCAGAATTAGCCTTTATTTATCTCAACAGATTTTCTCAAGATAAAGTAAAAAAAATTTATATTAACAAAAGAGAGGGACATTTTGGGGAAAATTCCTGGGGGATTGACTGATGGAGGGATTGTCAAAAAGGGATGGGTTGACACTAGGGGGGAGGCATTGACCTGTGTGATAAAATCACTAACCTGGTGTAGGCTGTAAAGGAGAGGACAAAGGAAGCTATTTTATGTGGTTTTGGAGCGATTTAAGTGGGCTAGATTTAAATTATAGGCTTCCTGCCTGTATTACTATAATGACTTTGTCTAGGAAGGGACCTTGACAAATTGTACAACAACAGGCCTAGGGGGCCGGGATTGGGGTTAAATATAGTAGATGGTCTTTATGGGAAGGCTAATTCCGTTTGACAATCTGAACACAAAATAATAAAAAAAAAATACTAGGGTTTCGGGATTTACTTTTTTTTTTGTGGTGAAGAGTAGGGAGGAACAAAGAGAGTGGAAACTAGTGGGAATAGGGGCAAAAAGGGGAAGATGGTTACCAATTCCCATGGGGATGACGGTTTTGCTGTGTTTAGGGACAGTTTATTCCTGGAGTATTTTTAGAAAGCCGTTGGAGAGTCCATTAAAAATTACGGCTACAGAAAGTTTGTTGCCTTATACTGTTAGTTTGTTGTTTTTTTCGATTTTTATGCCCATTGCAGGCTTTTTGATTCCGAAGATAGGGCCAAGGGTAATGAAGGCTTTGGGAGGATTGCTAGTGGGAGTGGGGATTGCGGGGTACCCCGGTAGTGGCTGGTTTCCTGACAAAAAGGGTCTAGCAGTGGGGTTGACCATCATGGGTTTCGGCCTTTCTCCCCTATGCCCCTTTAGCCAGCTGACATCTGTCGCTAGGAGTAAACAATTCCCTGAGATGGGGATTGCTTTTATGATTATTATTGGGGCGATGGCGATAGCACTAGGGTTTCCCCCGAAGGATTGGAATGTTGGGGTTAGGGAGGGAGATTCCAGCTTATGGGCTTTGGTTTTGTTACGCCATTGGGGCATTGGTAGGGTTGACGGCTATAGGTATTTCCAGCCCGGTAGGAGTAGTTGGGATAGACTCTAATTTGGCGGCCAGGAGTGTTTCCCTGTTTGCCCTGTTTAACGGTATTAGTGGTCCTTTGTTTGGCTGGTTAACCGATGGTTTTCCGCCTCGGCTGGTGGCTATAGCCTCCTACAGGGGGGCCAAAGAAGGGCAAATGAAGGTGTATTTAGTGGCTTTTTCTCTATTCTGGTTTTGTTTGGGGGGATGGCTAGGCACCCGCAGGGGGGCACTATTTTTGTGGGGCAAATGAGGGACTTGCTGGGGAGCTACACCCATATAATGGGGCTACTAGCAATTATTGGGATTTTCATCGCCCAATTTCTGGGGGTGTGGGGGGTGTCCCTTTTTAACCGAAGACACGGTGTAAAAGAGAAGGCATCTGTAGTCTGACTTGTTGTAGGCGTTGAGGGTTAATCTCAGCTAGGGCGATACCGGGTTTGGCGCCAGTGTTAGCGAGGACAGTGCCCCAGGGATCCACAATCATAGCATGGCCATGGGTGAAACGACGACCATAGTGGTTGCCGGTTTGGGCAGGTGCGATAACATAACAGGTATTTTCAATAGCCCTGGCGCGGATTAAAATTTCCCAGTGATCCTTTCCAGTATAGGCGGTAAAGGCGGCAGGGACAAAAATCACATCGGCGCCTTGACGAGAGAGATGACGGAATACTTCGGGGAAACGGACGTCATAGCAGATGGAAAGGCCCAATTTGCCTAAGTCGCCGGCATCACAGACTGGGGGGAGAGAGGTACCAGCCATTACTGTTTTGGATTCGCAATACTGGTTGCCATCGGGGAGATTGACGTCAAACAGATGTATTTTGTGGTAGCGACACAATTCAAGGCCGTCGGGGGCGATTAAAAGGGCAGTATTATGGACTTTAGAGGAGTCGTCGGCAATAGGTGTAGGGAAACCGCCTCCCAGGATAGTAATTTGAAAGCGTTGTGCCATGCGGATGAGGAATTTTTCGCTTAAGGTAGCTATTTCCTGTCGCCGGGCTACCTTTTCCTCCTCTTCTCCCAGGAAAGCGAAATTTTCGGGCAAAGCGACCAATATAGCCCCCTGATTCACTGCCAGTTCAATATATTCTTCGGCTTGCTGCAAATTTTTTTCAATATTGGGGGTACTAGTCATGCAAACAGCGGCGGCAAGGTAGGACTTCATGTGTAACCCACTACAATCAAGAGCAACTAAGGAATTCCCGATAGCTAGCCGTTAACTCCCTCACTGCTATTTCATAAAACTGTTGACCGTGTGCTGGAGTGGCCAAAGCCGGGTTAGATCCCATTCTACCATCTGGGTAACAATGACGGAAATTCTTTGGGCCATAAATGGGGTAACCTTTTGCCACTTCTTTTGTCAGGGGGAAATGCTTGACGGCGTCGGGATAGAAGTATTGAGTAACGGCTATTTCCGAGGGGGTAGCATGACTGCCTTCCTCCTCCCCATAGAGTTTTTTTGCCAATTCTACCACCCCAGGGCACATATACCAGTTGGCCAATTTACATTTTACCTGTTCACTTTCTGGTATTTTAAGGGCCTCCAGGTGTTCATATACTTGAGAAAAGGCCGCTTTTAGGGTTGCTATATTTCCCCCATGGCCATTTATAAAGAAAAATTTTCTAAAACCCGCCTTTGCTAGGGAGGTTAAGAAATCTTGAATATACAAAATTAGGGTTGTGGGGCGTAGACTTATTGTACCAGGGAAGGCTGTGTGGTGTAGTGCCATCCCCACATTTATTGTTGGCGTTACCAATGC
This sequence comes from Cyanobacteriota bacterium SRBZ.bins.94.201705, assembly GCA_030549855.1. Classification (GTDB taxonomy): domain Bacteria; phylum Cyanobacteriota; class Cyanobacteriia; order Cyanobacteriales; family Cyanobacteriaceae; genus DVEF01. The sequence goes on along the minus strand of JAUQQP010000031.1, from coordinate 136,744 downwards.
CCCTGTTTCCTTCCCCACCCCCTTTGCTATTTCTTCTGCACATATTGCGTCTGTCCCTATCAATCCCGTTGGCCCATGTTGTTCTGTTGACCCTATTGGTATTATAATCCCATTGCTTCTTTTCAGATATTCTTCCACCTCTGGCCAACTGCACATTCTCAGTTCCATTCTTTTTCCCCTCTTCTTGCTTCTTTTTTAGAATTTTACATCCCGCCTTGTTGCTAAAAATTTTTATATGAAAAGTAGGCAGGCCCGCCCCTGACAGTCACGTCTCCTGCCGTCCCCCTATCAGCACCATTATAGCGCGGCGCGGCCTTTTTGTCAAGGGAAAAAACTGAAATTCAAACAAAAAATGCCCCCCAGAAAAAGAATATGAGAAAACATGATAGGATGATTTGGTTTTGTGAGGGTATATAAACCAAGATTTTACCGAAAGAAAAAAGAAGTGAAAAACTATTCATAACCAAGGCAACTCTTTGAGGGGAGGGAAAAAGTGACTAATTATGGTTGAAAAGAAGGGGAAAACAAGTAGGGATAAAGGTAAGAGACTGTAGCTAAGAAACTATAAGCAGGCGGCGGATAAGCCAAAAGGGTTAAATATTGTAGCTTGGCAGGAGGGGAAAGGGGAGAAAATACCATCACAGAATTAAAAGGCATGATTTGTATTGGCAACTGACAAGAGTAGACTGCCTTCAGAGGTAAAAGACTGCTAGAAGAGGGAAATTGATGGAAGGGTGGAGGGGAAATAGGTATGAAGACGGGTGGAAAGGGGAATAGATAAGCTAGGAAAATTAAATATCCAGCAGTTTGGCAGTGAGAAAGAATGAAAAAGGGAGATGAAGGGAAGTATATTGTTTTAGTAAAAGTTACAGCGGTGGGAAGATGATTAAAGAAGGATTTGGGCAAATCCCGAAAATAAGAGAGTTTGAGGATAGCCGCCTATTTAATGGCAGATACCATGAGAGGAAAATATTGTAGATTTGACTTGCAACAGGAAGTGGGGAAAGGTGTTTGAGACAGTGTTTCGACGCCCAGAGAGACTGTAGGATAAGTGAAGGAGAAGGGGGAAGTGTTATAATGGGGGGTTATGTGAATGGAAGAGGGATGAGAGGAGAAAGGCAGTGAAAATAATTTGTTCTCAGGGACAGTTGAAGAATAGTCTATCATTAGTAAGTAGAGTGGTGCCCTCTAGGCCAACCCACCCAATCCTGGGAAATGTGTTGATAGTGGCGGATAAGAGAAAAAATGAGGTGACAGTGACGGGGTTTGACTTGACGGTGGGGATTCGTAGTAGTTTCCCAGCCGGGGTTGAGGAGGGGGGTGTAATAACACTGCCAGCAAAGTTGTTAAATGAGGTGGTAAGCCGTCTGCCAGAAGAAGAAATTGTCATCACTTATGAGGAAAAAGAGGAAGAGGAAAACCCAGTGGTGGGAATTCACTGTCTTTCGGGAAGATTCCAGTTGCGAGGGATGAAAGGGGATGAGTATCCAGATTTGCCTGTGGTGGAGGGAAATGGGTTTTCTCTGCCAGGGGAGGTGTTGAAGGAGGGATTAAAAGGGTGTCTGTTTGCGGCAAGCAGTGATGAAACTAAACAAATCCTGACAGGGGTGCATATGAAGGGGGAAGGAGATACAATAGAATTTGCGGCAACAGATGGACACCGTTTGGCGGTAGTGAGGGAAAAACTGGTAGAAGAAGAGGGAGAGGGAGAGGAAGAGGGGATTTATGGGGGAGAGAAATCTCTAGAGTTTGACATCACCATACCGGCGCGTCTGTTACGAGAATTGGAAAGAATATTATCTGGGATAAAAGAGGAAGAAAGGGTGGAATTATATGTGGCTGAAACAGAGGTGGTTTTCCGGCTAAAAGAGGTGTTGCTGACTGGTAGGAAGTTGGAGGGGTTATATCCAGAGTATAACCGCTTAATACCCCACAGTTTTGAGAAAACAATGGTGGTGGAAAGAAGGAGGATAATAGATAGTTTAGAACGTCTGGAGGTTTTTAGTGATCAGAAAAACAGTTTAGTGAGATTTAAACTAAACCCCCCAAAAAGAGAGTTGACGGTAATAATGGAGGCGGGAGAAATAGGGGGTGGAAAGGAATCAATGACGGCAGAAATAAGTGGAGAGGAGTTTGAAATAGGGTTTAATATCAAATACCTACTGGAGGGTTTAAAGGCTTTCTCCTCCCATGAAGTTAAATTCCATTTTAATGGACCAGTGCAACCAGTGGTGGTGACTCCCCTGGATGGTAGGTCTATGATTTATCTTATCATGCCTGTGCAAATATAAGTGGGGCTAAGGACAACCAAAGCCACCACCGCCGGGGGTTTCAATGACAAAAACGTCGCCGGGATTAAGATTAACAGTGGCAGTGGGAGGGAGTATCTGTTTTTCGCCATTGAAAAAGAGGATGTAATTGACACCGGGTTTGCCGTCACCACCCCCTTGTAAACCCTTGGGGGGGATAATTCTTCTAGAGGAAAGGATAGAGACTGTCATAGGTTGGAGGAAACGGATTTTCCTGACAACACCATCACCCCCCCTATACTTGCCACCGCCACCACTGTTTTCCCTTATCTTAAACTCCTCCACCCTCACCGGATAACGGCTTTCTAACACTTCCACATCTGTCAGACGGGAGTTAGTCATATGTACCTGTATTGCTGATGTACCATCATGGTCATATCCGGCCCCAGAGCCACCACAAATTGTCTCATAGTATTGATACTGATTGTTACCAAAGGTAAAGTTGTTCATAGTACCTTGGGAGTTAGCCATAATACCGAGGGCGCCATAGAGACAGTCGGCGAGGATTTGGGAGGTTTCCACATTGCCGGCGACGACGGGGGAGGGGTAGGAGGGGTTAAGGAGACAGCCGGGGGGGATGATGAGACGGAGGGGTTTATAGATGCCGGCATTGAGGGGGATGTCGTCTTCTATGAGAGTGCGAAAAACATACAATACTACCGCCTTAGTTACGGCTAGGGGTGCATTGTAATTGCTTTCTGGTAGACTAGAGGTACCTGTAAAGTCGATGGTGGCAATACAGTCTTGGGGATTTATGGTAATTTTTACCTGGATAATAGCACCATTATCTAGTTGGACAGTGTAACTGCCATTTCTGAGGGATTTTATTGCTTTCCTCACACATTTTTCGGCGTTTTCCTGAATGAATTTCATGTATTTTTTGACAGTATTGATACCGTATTTGGCGACAATTTTACGTAATTCGTTGACTCCCTTTTCGTTGGCAGCAATTTGTGCTTGTAAATCAGCGAGATTTTGTTTATAATGTCTGACGGGGTAGGGATGGTTAAGCAGCAATTCCGCCAGTTGTTTTTCTTGCAAAATTCCCTCTTTGACCAGACAAAAATTATCGATTAAAACCCCCTCTTCGTGGATATTTTTGCTGTGGGGAGGGATTGAGGCTGGAGTGATACCACCAATATCGGCATGATGTCCACGGGAAGCAACGAAGAAATCCGGTTGTGAGGAAGATTCTATAAAAACAGGGGTGATAGCGGTAATATCCGGGAGATGAGTCCCACCATTGTAGGGGTTATTAGTGATGTATACATCTCCTGGTTTTAGGGTTATTTTGCTATCATTAATTAGGGCCTTAACACTCTCACTCATTGAGCCCAAATGGACGGGTATATGGGGTGCATTTGCCACTAATTCTCCCTGGGAGTCGAAGATAGCACAGGAGAAATCGAGTCTTTCCTTAATGTTAACAGAATGGCTAGTTTTTTGGAGGGTTATACCCATTTCTTCGGCGATAAATCGAAAAAGGTTGTTAAAGATTTCCAGTAATACGGGGTTAGGGTTATCGAGACTGTATTGTTGAGAATATGGGGGTTTTTCTGTGTTTGTTTGTGTCAAAAGTAGATGGCCAGATTCGATAATTTTAGCTTGCCAACCAGGCTCAACTACGTTGGTGCCAGTAGATTCTACTATTATAGCAGGGCCCATGATTGTTTGATGTAATTTGAGACTGTCTCTTTGGTATACAGGGGTATCATGCCATTGATTTTTGGTGTACATTTTGACAGTAGTTATAGGCTTGGCGGGGGAGGAATTTAGAGAGTTTTGTTTGGAGAGAGGGGGGATTTTATTTTCGTCAAAGGTGGGGGAAATTAACTCCAGGGAAATCTGTTCAATTACGAGATTTTTCTCTTCCAGGATGAAGCCATATCGCTGTCGATGAAGCTGGAGAAATTCTTGTTGGAGTAAGAGGGGGTTGGGGGAAAATTTAACAGGGAGACTAAAATCACTGCCCTGGTATTTAAGATAAACAGTTTTTAGGATAATAACATCATGGTGCTGACTAGGGTGTTGTTTTTTTAAGTCTTGTATAGCAAGAGTTTCCAGTTGGGAATATTCCTGTTCAACTTGAGATATAATATCAGGAGTGAGGGGATAATTAAGAGTTTTTTCCTTGATAATTCTGATTTCAGCCAAACCGATACCATAGGCAGATAAAACCCCGGCGAGGGGGTGAATAAGAATAGTTTTAATACCCAAATTTTCAGCAATAAGACAGGCATGTTGTCCGCCGGCGCCGCCAAAACAACAAAGGGCATATTCAGTCAAATCATACCCTTTTTGGAGGGATATTTTTTTGATAGCATTAGCCATTGTTTCCACAGCGATGGAGATGAAACCTTGGGCTATTTCCTCTGGGGGTATATCCTGTTTCAGTTGTTGTTTAATAAGTTGTTGTAGACGTTGAAATTCTGTCTTTACCAGCTGTAAATTTAAAGGCTGATTAGCATCCTTACCGAAGAGAGAAGGGAAGAAGCGGGGTTGAATTTTGCCCAAAAGCAGATTACAGTCGGTGATAGTAAGTCTATTGCCCCCCCTATCATAACACACGGGGCCGGGGTTGGCGCCGGCGGATTCTGGGCCGACTCTGTATCTTTCGCCGTCAAAATAGCAAATTGAGCCTCCTCCGGCGGCTACGGTGTGAATTGCCAGCTGTGGGACAGATAATCTTACTCCAGCTATCTCTGTCTCTTGATGGCGCTCATATTCGCCGGCATAATGGGCAACATCAGTAGAAGTGCCACCCATGTCAAAGGTAATAATTTTGTGGAAGCCGGCTTTTAGGGAGGTTTTGACGGCACCTACAATACCACCGGCAGGACCTGATAAAATACTATCCTTACCCTGAAAGTATTTACTATGGGCTAAACCGCCGTTAGACTGCATAAACATGAGGGGGGGATGGGAGGATTTAGTAGTAGTGTAAACCTGTGACTCCACCTGTTGGACATAACGAAGCAATACGGGGGATAGATAGGCATCAACGACAGTGGTATCACCGCGACTCACCAGCTTGATAAGATTACTGACACGGTGGGATACAGACACCTGTGGGAAACCGATTTTTTTGGCGAGGGCTTCTACCTGCAGTTCATGTTGATTACATTTATAACTATGAAGAAGGACAATAGCACAACTACGGAAGCCTTCAGCATATGCCTGTCGCAGTTGGGTTTCAAGGAGAGGGAGGTTAAGGGGTTGAATTTCATTGCCATTGGCATCCAAACGCCCTTCCACTTCAATGACTTTTTGGTATAACATCTCTGGGAGGGTGATACGTCTGGCGAAAATATTGGGGCGTTGCTGATAGCCTATTCTGAGGGCATCCTTGAAGCCTTTGTTGATTACCAGTACTACAGGTTCCCCTTTTCTTTCCAGGAGGGCGTTAGTAGCTACAGTTGTACCCATTTTAATTACTTCAATTTCATCAAGGGGGAGGGGTTTGTGTTTGGGGATACCCATAATTTGGCGGATGCCTTCGATGGCGGCATCATAGGGGAGATGATTTTTGTCTTGGCCGATGGGGTTTTCTGAGAGGAGTTTGTGGGTGATAATATCTCCTTGGGGGGTTAAGGCGACGATGTCAGTAAAAGTGCCACCTCTATCAATCCAAAATTGCCATTTGCCGTTGGTAGCCATAGTCCAAGAAGGGAGGAGAATAAATCTACAAGATACTATTAAAATGGGGGATGGAGGAAAACAGGAAGAGAGAAAGTCATGGAAAAGAGACAATTAGGCAAATCGGGAATTGAGATAACCCCTATAATAATGGGCACCTGGCAAGCCGGCAAGAAGATGTGGGTGGGTATAGAGGATTCAGAGAGTATCAAAGCCATCAGGAAGGCGGTGGAGTTGGGCATTAACACCATTGACACAGCGGAGGTTTATGGAGACGGGCATTCAGAGAGGATTGTAGGGGAAGCCATAAAGGGTGTAAGGGATAGGGTAGTGATAGCTACCAAGGTATTTGCCAATCATTTGAAGTATCATCAGGTGATAGAGGCTTGTAACAACTCCTTAAAAAACCTACAGACGGATTATATTGACTTGTATCAGATTCATTGGCCTTCTGGGAGTTGGGGTACAGAAGTAGTACCGATAGAAGAAACCATGGAGGCGATGAATAGGTTGAAGCAAGAGGGGAAGATAAGGGCAATTGGGGTATCTAACTTTTCCCTGTCGCAGTTACAAGAGGCGAGTCGGTATGGACAGATAGACAGTATCCAGCCGCCTTATTCGTTATTTTGGCGGTTTGTGGAGAAGGAGATTCAACCATGGTGTGTGGAGAAGGGGATTTCCATTCTAGCATATTCGCCGTTGGCACAGGGGATTTTAACGGGGAAATTCGGGGATAATCCCACCTTTGCTGAGGGAGATCATCGCAAAGATAATCGTCTTTTTCAACCCCCCCACTGGGAGAGAGTAAAGAAAGCTTTATCACAACTGAAGCCTTACGCTGAGAGGTATAATTGTACTTTAGGACAGTTAGCCCTTGCCTGGGTAATCCACCAACCCCAAACCAGTGCGATAGTTGGTGCGAGGAATGCCCAACAAGTGGAGGAGAATGTCCATGCGGCGGAAATAAGACTAACCCCAGAGGATTTAAAGGCCATTAGTGAGATTGGGGAGGGGGTAACCAGGTATTTGGATGACAATCCCGTTATGTGGGATTTCAAAAGGGGATAGGGGGATGTAGCCAGAAGGCTTGTACTTCTGAGGGGGGATGGCTGCCAGTATGGGTGTCTGTAGGTAGTGAGGTGGCTGGTGGGGATACACCGGAGAGATGGTAAAACAAATACAGGCTAATGATAATCACTATCCTTTGGGGAGGCATCTGACAGGGGAGGGGATAATGCATAAAAATGACAATCATCCCTCTGTTGGTTAAACTGATGGCATTTGGGGGGAGATTTAACGGCAGAAAAATAACTGTCAGTGGATTAAGGGGGGAAAAACAGTGGCAAGTAAAGACACGACTGGCAACTTCCCCCCTGCCAGTGATAATCATCCTATATTCGTCGAGACAAACTGGTAGGTATGCCAGTTATAATGGGTAGGGAGTAGTGCAGGGGGTATACCAGTTAGTCGGATAACAATGACACCCCTGTTACTGTCAATATTCCTCTAGGGATAACAGGAAGTATACTAATAAGATGGCAATGACACCCCTGTTACTGTCAATATTCCTCTAGGGATAACAGGAGGTATACCAATAAGATGGTAATGACAATCCCCCTGTTACTGTCAATATTCCTCTAGGGATAACAGGAGGTATACCAAATAAGATGGCAATGACACCCCTGTTACTGTCAATATTCCTCTAGGGATAACAGGAAGTATACTAATAAGATGGCAATGACAATCCCCCTGTGGCTGTCAGCATTTTTCTAGGATAACAAAAAGTACACCAATGAGAAAAGACAATTAGTCTGTTGTCATGGCAGGTATAATAGTCTATGGGTTTGCCGGCGGAAGGTTACTAAATACAGATATCTAAATCGGGGGTTTGGAAAGTTATACCAGGGGAAAGGGAAAAGGATAACCCTCCCCCGTTACAAGGCGAGGAGGGAATGACAGCAGAAGGGTGACATGCTGTATGCTTCTGGCAGGCAGTGTGGATTTCGACAGTGGCTAGAGGATAATTAACCAGACATGAATAATAACAGTTATCATCCTCGTGTAAGAAGACAGTCTATATTTCCAAAAGAGGCAACCAGTGTAAAAAGGGGGATGATATTAGCAACTGTTGGGAGTTATCCAGAGGTAAAATCCAGATATAAAAAGGGGAGTAGCCAAGTCTACTGTCGAGGTGACTAGTCTGCTGTCAGCCAAGGGGATGGCGATACCAGCAATTTCTCCCAAAAACTCTTTAATCTGGCTAAACACCTACGAGGGGTGTCTTGTAGAGGGGTGTCTGATGGGAGTTGACCAGACGTATACTAGTATAAATCCTCCTGTTGTATTGGCTGCAGGAATGCCAGTGGTGATACTGGGAGAGACATTGAGGGTTAGGCAAATCCATTTACCTTAATCCGGGGAAATACCAGTCATGGTGTCTTGTAGGGAGGTATCTGATGGGAGTTGGCAAAATGGATACAAATCACTAGTATGGGATTGAGGCAAAGATGAATTTGCCACTACCGTCACAGGGAATAAGGGGGTTGTATAGGAGTAGTTCTTATGGTATTGTGTAACATGACCTCTGAGAGGAGGAAAGAGGTGTTTATTCTAACCAATGATGACGGGATTGAAGCAGAGGGGATTAGGGTTTTAAAGGAGATTGTGGAGGGGGAGAAGGTAATAGTTGCCCCGGCGATGCATATTTCTGGTTGTAGCCACCAAATTACTACCCGTTACCCCCTAACCCTGGAGGAGGTAAAACCGGGGGAATATGCGGTAAATGGCACCCCTGTAGACTGTGTGCGCTTGGCAGTATCTTGTATTGCTCCCGCCTCTACCTGGGTATTATCTGGTATTAATGCTGGGGGTAATCTAGGAGTAGACATTTATGTTTCGGGCACAGTGGCAGCAGTAAGGGAAGCGGCGATTTTAGGGTTGAAGGGAATTGCCTTTTCCCATCTGCGGAAACGGCCAAAAGAAATTGATTGGCAGCTAGCAAAAAAACTGGCAGCAAGGGTGTTAGCAGAGTTATTGCCAAAAAAACTACCAAAGGGATGTTTTTGGAATGTGAATTTACCCCATCTGGAAGAAGATTGTAACCCAGAAATTGTTTTTTGTAAACCTAGTATTGACCCTCTCCCCATTCAGTTTAAAAAGGAGGGAAACAGTTATTGGTATAAGGGGGAGTATTTGCAAAGAAAAAGGACTGAAGAAACTGATGTAGATGTGTGTTTTTCTGGTAAAATTGCTGTAAGTTTGATTAGTATTAGTAACCATCCCCATCCTGATGAATATCCCCAATAAATCCTATATAGAGGTGTGATGACTGTGGAAATCCAGAGGAGAAAAGATGAACATATACGCATCTGTTTACATGAAAAAGTCCAGGCTTCTCAAATTAAAAACGGCTTAGAAAAGTACGAGTTTGTCCACTGCTGTTTGCCAGAGTTGGACTACAAAGAGATTGATATTTCTACCACCTTTTTGGGGCACAAATTGAAGACGCCACTGTTAATTTCTTCTATGACGGGTGGCACGGAAAATGGAGAATTGATCAATAAGAGACTGGCTATAACTGCCCAGAAATATGGCCTGGCTATGGGGATTGGTTCTGGACGTGTTATAATCGAAAAACCGGAAATAGCCCACACCTTCAAAGTGCGTCCTTTAGCCCCTGATATACTATTATTTGCCAATCTAGGGGCAGTGCAGCTGAATTATGGTTATTCTTGGCGGGAGTGTTTATCCCTGGTGGAAATCCTGGAGGCGGATGCTTTAATTCTCCATTTAAATCCCTTACAGGAGTGTATTCAGCAGGAAGGGGATACTAATTTTAAACACCTGTTGCCGAAAATTGGAAGGGTGTGTGAGAAGTTGCCGATACCGGTAATTGTCAAGGAGGTGGGGAATGGGATTAGTGTGGAGATGGCGGAAAAATTATTAGGTGTGGGGGTGGCGGCAATAGATGTGGCTGGCGCCGGTGGCACGTCTTGGGCTATGGTAGAAAGTAAAAGGGCTACTAATCCCCTACAAAAAGCCTTGGGGGAAACCTTTGCCAACTGGGGTATTCCTACTGCTGACTGTGTGGCGGCCATCGCCAGCAAGTATCCGGATATCCCTCTCATTGCCTCTGGGGGCATTCGTAATGGCTTGGAAGCCGCAAAACTACTGGCTTTGGGCGCGGATTTAGTGGGTTTTGCCTATCCCTTCCTCAAGGCGGCAATGACTTCTATGGAAGCCTTGGAAGGTTTAGTGGAATTATTGCTAGCAGAAATCAAGACGGTATTATTCTGTACTGGCAACAAAGACATTTCTAGTCTACAGAATTCCTCTTCTCTTCGTCTAGTGTCTTCTCCCACAAGCCAGGGGTAAGACGTGTTGTCATCCACCGATATAAAAACAAGCCTACACCGGCTAAAGACAAGTCTTATCCCTACCACCCCCATCCCCCTACCAGCCTTTTGCCTCTTTTAGCCTGATTTTTCCCTCCATAAACCGGGGGTGAGATGTGTTGTTATTTGTCTTCCCCTATCACCAAAACTATAGCCATTTTAGTCACCACTATCACCCTTCCTCCGTGAAAACATGGCTACCATCCTAGCTAGTAATTATCATGTCTACCAGCTGCCTGCCTTGTAGTCACCACCATCATTTTTTCCTTGTAAAAAGGCTACCATCCTAGCTAGTAATTATCATGTCTGCCAGCTGCCTGCCTTGTAGTCACCACCATCATTTTTTCCTTGTAAAAAGGCTACCATCCTAGCTAGTAGTTATAATCTCTATCCTACTACTGTACTCAGTGGGGATTATTATGCATCTAATTATTGCTAATGGGGGTGTATCTTTCCATCATCTTCTGGTTTGTGATATTTGGGCATTTGTATAATCGGGTAGAAAGACTACTGTTACCACCTACTGGAAATGATAGGAGTCTATAGTCACAAACCCCCGCAATAGTCTTTGTCATTCCTTCCTCATTTCAGCCAAGTAGATTTTTGTTTCTCAGATTCCTTCTACAGACACCTGTTACTGGTGGCAGGATATGTAACAGTTTGTCTTTTTTGTATGTCGGTAGACGGAGTTATAGGGAGTGGAGAATTGTTTTCGTTTTCATTGCCTCTAGTTTGGCATCATGGTATCCCCTTTTTCTTGGTTTCTGAAGGCTGCCGGAATCACAGGGTTTTGTCTTCTTTGTCTGAAAGCAGGCGTAGGCAGGTTTATTATCAGAAGGGTGTTTAGGGGTTATATGTTGTTTTTGTCACTGCTGAAGGCATTTTAATATGCCATTTTCCCTCTGTAAGAATCTGATGGCTGGAATATGTCTTTTGCTTTTTACTCGTCGGCATTAGTGAGTAGCTTATAGGGTGTATGTCTCATCCCTGGAAGTTTGACAACCAGTGGCAGGAAGACTGTCGAATCCGTCTGACATGTAACAGACATAGTTTTCCCGTTGTTGTCAGGCATTAGTTTTACTGGCAAGGGGGATTGTCATGGCAGTCATGGGGATAGTAAATGACAATGGCAAATAATGAATAGTGAAAGGGGGAATACTTTTTTTGTCTTTTCTGTCCAACACCTACCTACTGGGGATTATTGTATCTGCTATTGCCGTCAAATAGTAGCGAGTTGCCAGTGGCTGTCATTGATAACAGTAATTACTCACAGGGTGACTAGTAAAAGACTATTCCCTTTCTGATAGCCTAGATGAAAGTCTTCCTTCGTTTCCCCTGCTAGCAATGGCGGCGGCTGTTATTAGTCGTCAACCAGTAACCAGTGGCTGTTGTTAATAACAGTGACTACTGACTGACGTAACCAATAAGGGGGTATCCCCAGTTTTCTTTTGTTGCTGTTGTGGTAAGGATTGTTGTATCCTCTATATGACGTTAACCAGCAACCAGAAACCCATGGCTGTCATTGAGGGAGGATTTTGGCTGGTGTCTGTTGTCTGCCAACCAGTGGCTAGTGGTAATAGATTGTCTCCCTTTCTGATAGCCTAGGGATGGTTGTAGCGGTTATCAGTCTTCAAATGGCTATCATTGACAAAACAACCACCAATACACAACATGATATACCCTTTCTGGTGACCAGGGGAATCTTCCTGAGTTTGTCTTGAAGAGAATGGTTGTAGAGTCAATCGGCAACTGGCAACCAATGGCTGTCATTGGCAAAAGCAACCACTAATAAATAGTAACCGGTAAAAGGGCATTTCCGCAATAATGGGGAAGTGTTTTATCCAGAAGCCACCAGCAACTGGTAGTAACAGTAACAGACTGTCTCCTTTGCTGCCAAGATGGAAGTCTTATTTCGTTTCTGTTGTCTAAAAAGGAACATTATAGCCATTATCTGTCTAAAGTCAGTAACCAAAAGTGACAGAATCTCTTTATTCATTCTGATAGCCAAGATAGAAGTCTTCTCCCTTGAGGAGGATTTTCGTCTGTGTCATTGCTGTCAACTAGTAGCTAGTAATCAGTAGTTGTCATTGATAAGGTGACAGAAGGGTATTTCCCCTCGGGTTATCTTGTATGTTATCCCTCAATCAACAACTAATAGCCACAGATAGTTTCTCTCCCCAAGATGAAAGTCTTCTTTCGTCATTTAGGGTAGACTGTTGTAGCCGTTATCCCTATCTATCAGTCAGTAACCAGTGGTAGAATAATATCCCCTTTCCCTTCTGTTGTATAGAAGCAGATTTTCGTGTTTATTATTCACAGTCAACTGCTTGCCTGTAACTAGTGGCTGTTTTTGACAGGAAAACTAACTGCTAACATACCAACCAGTAATAAGCTACTCCAAGTCTCCTCCTGTTTCCGTGTCTTAGATAGCTATTGTTGTAACTAGTGGCTGTCGTCAACCGGCAACCGAAAAAAAAATGGCAACAGGGGGATTATCTTTATTCCCCCCTCCTGGCGGGGTGTATCTGTCTGTAGCTGTGGGGGATTTTTTTGTTTGTCATCTGTCTGACTGGGGGTTACTGTCTGATGGCGTCTATGTTGTTATTCATCTATCCCCTCATAGTTGATAACTGGGGGGGGTATGTAGTGGTGGGGTTTGGGGCTAGACTATGTTAAATTATATGAAGTAATTTTATGATTATTAAACAGAGGGCAGAGGAGAAGAAAAAATGAATATAGCAATACCTGAATCTGTAAAAACTTGGTCACAATTTGCCCATCCCATTCTAATGTGGATTTTGTTTGCTATGGCCATTTATGCCCTATACTTGGGGATAATGGCCAAGAAGACTCGTCTGGCAGAAAAGGAGGCGAGAAAGGAGTTAATCAAGGGCAATTATGCCACAAGACACCATCAGATAGGCGCCATTTTCATGGCATTGGTAGTATTGGGCACAGTAGGTGGCATGGCTGTCACCTATATTAACAATGGTAAATTATTTGTAGGTCCCCATCTAATTGCCGGGTTGACCATGATGTCTATGGTAGCCATTTCTGCCTCTTTAGTGCCTTTTATGCAAAAGGGGAATGAAATCGCTAGAGCTACTCATGTAGGCTTAAACATGACAATCCTTTTGATTTTCGGTTGGCAGGCGGTAACTGGCATGCAGATTCTTAATAGGATTATTAGTAGGTTATAAGGGGATTAGGGAATGGGGGAGAAGGTTTGTCTTTTCCCCTTGTCTTTCCTGGGGGTATTCCTATTTCAAATAAATACGAATAACAATCATTATCCCTTCGAGACAATTTATCCCCCAACGCCAAAAGAGTAGAAGTTTATAGCGGTGTCTCCATAGATTCTGGTATCGAGGAGGAGGAGGGGGGAGTCAGGAGGGAGGGGTGATTCCTTAGGGTGATATTCCACTGCCAACTCTCCCGACTCTGGATTTAACAATTCATAGTCGCTAATGGCTTGGATGACGGGGTTATATAGGTTAAGATGATAGGGGGGGTCAAAGTAAATTAAGTCGAATTTTTCCCCCCTTAGACTTTTTAGCCTTTTTAAAACATCCCCCCTAAGGATACGAAATTTCTGATGGGGGGTTGCTATTTTTTGCCAATTTTCTCTGATAATATCACAGGCCAGGGGAGATTTTTCGATGGCTACTACTTCTCTTGCGCCACGACACAAAGCCTCCGCCCCCATTGTACCACTTCCCGCGCACAAATCTAACCATTTTGCCCCCACGATTTTCTCCTTCCAAATGGAGAATACTGCCTCTCTTACCTTGGCTGTGGTAGGGCGAGTTTCTCTCCCTGCAAGTGTTTTTATTTCTCTATTGCCATAAATGCGTATTCCCATTTTTTTTGTGGTTTTATAATCTAATTCTAGCCCAGTCTTCTTCTCTTATATAATTGGTCATATCGGTAAATTTTCTTAATTCCCACTGTTTAAGACGGAAGGGGGGCAGTTTTTTTTCGGCTAACTCATCGTTTATCTTAACTATTTTTTGTTCAACCTCTTCCACATTGAATTCTTTACTGCTTTTTCCGAAGTATCCCAGGGTAATGTGGGCGGCAAATTCGTATTGTTGTTCTATCCCCAGTTTTATTATTTGCTCATTTTGGTATATCATTTTTCTGATTTCAATAATGTAGTTATAACTAGCTTCGGTAGGGGCCAAACAAACGGCTATTGCCCTTGGGAATATTGAGATTCCTAGCAATTCCAATTCCAGGGATTCCGGGGGGGGCAATTTTTGAGATTCTTCAAATATTTTTCCTATTTCTGCGATGAGTAATTCGTCGAATTTTTCATTTTCTTTGGTGGCGGCTATGTAGTCTTTATCCCAGATTAAATCTGCCAGGGTGATGTGAAAACTTTCAGGGGGTACAATTAAAAACAACCCTTCTGGCAAACTGTCTTTCAGCTGCTTTTGGACTTCCTTTAGGTGTTGATAAAACTCATCGTTAAACTCATCGTCTTTCCATGGAGGGGTTATGATACTATAACCGGGAAACTCTACCGCCACGCCATTATTAAACTTGGGGGATGGTTGAATGTTTGCCAACTGTTGCTTGTAGTTGGCCGGCATAGTCATCTGCACCACCCGGTTGATATATTCCTGGTAATTTCCGTCCATTCTGTTTCTTTTTCCCTCTACTATAATGGCATTTTCTCGGCACAACAGAGATTGTTTATATTATAATTTCAAACATTTTTTCTGTCAATCATTGGGGAGGATTTTTAAGGCGATTTTGGGGTTATAACGGTACTAACTATAGGTAAAGGTTTCAATTAATTGTCGGTGTTGAGGGTACATTTGAAGTAATTCTTGTCTTGAGCCCAAACGGAAATCTCGAAAATCAAAACCAGGGGCTACGGTGCAACCAATTAGACTATAAGAATTGGGGAGACTCAAGGAGAGACTTAGCCAGGTGTGGTGAGGGATAACCAGTTGGGGTAATTCGTCATTTTCGGGGTTATTTCCCAATTTTTTCTGGTGGTATTCCCCCTGTTTATCCAATAGATGAACTGTAAGAGGGGCGCCACAATAGAAGTGTAAAATTTCGTCACTTTCTAGGATATGAAAGGCGGAAAACTGACCACTTTTCAGGAGGTAATAGATAGCGGTACATGCGTTTCTTTCTCCTTGGTATCTGGGGAGGGTATTTTCCTTATTAACTATGTCCAAACTGCGGTAATTCTCCCGATAAAATCCTCCTTCTGGGTGGGGTTGTAACTGTAATTTTTCAATCCAATAGTCGGCATCAATCTTCATGGAATTCTGTTATCTTTTATTCCCCAATAATGGACTATTATATATAAAAGTGTGTTCCCATTGACAGCTATCTAGAATTATAACGGCTTAAGTATATAGGAGGGGAAATGCCCATTTACTACTTTTGGGGTGACGATGATTTTGCCATCCAACAGGAGATAGGCTATCTAAAGGAAACTTATCTAGACAATGACTGGCTACAATTCAATTGGGGGAGATTTTCTGGTGACAAAGAGGAGTCTTTATTGGAAGGGATATATCTAGCCATGACTCCTCCTTTTGGGGGAGGCTGTCGTCTGGTTTGGATATACAACACTATATTTTTTCAGGAGAATAGTGGGGGAGGGGAGTTGGCGGCAGAGATGCAAAAATATTTGAAACAGATTCCAGAGACTACACATTTGGTTTTCACTGCCACAAAAAAGCCTGACAGTAGACTCAAGATTGGTAAACTGATAAGCCAATATGCACAGGTAAAGGAGTTTAGTATTATTCCCCCGTGGCAGACGGAGAGGCTGATAAAAAGGGTGGAGGAGTTGGCGGCAAAAAAAGGGGTGAAACTGAGTAGGGAGGCAGTGAATCTCCTTGCCAACTCGGTGGGGGGTGATACTCGCAGTTTATGGCAAGAATTGGAGAAGTTATCTATATATCGGGGGGATAGTTGCCAGACAATAGGGGAGGAGGTAGTAAAATTGTTGGTGAATACCACTGGACAAACCAGTATACAATTAGCCCAAGCCATTCTTAAAGGTGACAGTCACTCTGCCTTGAAACTAGTAGAAGATTTAATGAGTAACAAGAATGAAAATCCTTTAAAGATGGTGGCGACAGTGGTGGGGCAATTTCGTACTTGGTGTATAGTGAAAGCCATGACAGAGGAGGGTTATGACGAGAAGGCAATAGCAGAATATGCAGAGATAGGCAATCCAAAAAGGGTTTATTTTCTTCGACAGGAAGTGAGGAATGTTAGTACAAAAAAGTTGAAGAAATGCTTAGAGACCCTGCTAGAATTAGAGGCGGATTTAAAAATAGGAAAAGAGTCCATAGACAGTTGGGAAACTGCAGTTATAAAAATGTGTAACTTGTGACGATGGGAAAGACAATAAGGAGGATTATATTAGGCATTACCGTAACGGTTATTCTTCTGATAAACCTAAAGACAATAATAGCAGGAGAGGAGATTCTGCCGGCGGAAACGAGGAGAATAGTACAAGAGTATAAACCCTATAATCCGCCTCGGGGGGATGTGAGAATCCTGGTGATTAGTGACTTGAATAGTAACTATGGCTCAACAGAATACGATAAAGAGGTACATATTGCCCTAAAAATGATTCCCTTTTGGCAACCAGACATAATTATCTGCGGGGGGGATATGATTGCCTCCCAGAAGAGAAGCCTAACGGAAGCACAAATAAAAGCCATGTGGGAGGCGTTTGACAATCAAATAGCCAAACCCATAAGGAGTTTAAAGATTCCCTTTGCTTTTACCCTAGGCAATCACGATGCTTCAAGTGTAATGGAGGGAGAAAGGTTTCTGTTTGCCACAGACAGAAAGTTGGCGAAACAATACTGGCAGAATCCTAAACACAAACCGAGGTTGAATTACATAGACACCACCTACTATCCCTTTTATTATACCTTTGAGGCGAAGGGGATTTTCTTTTTGGTGTGGGATGCCTCATCTAACAGAATACCGGAAGATAAAATCAGATGGGTGGAAAAAAGCCTAGCCTCAAAAAGGGCGCAAAAGGCTAAAATGAGAATAGTTGTCGGTCATTTGCCATTATATGGGGTAGCGGCGGCTAAAAATGTACCTACAGAGGTGTTGGTGAGGGGGGAGGAGTTGCGCCAACTACTAGAAAAGTACAAAGTGCACACATACATAAGTGGACACCATCATGCCTATTATCCGGGGAAAAGGGGTAGAATACAATTATTACATGCGGGGGCATTGGGTAGGGGCCCTCGTCATCTAATTGGGGGGGATGACAAGAAGCCGGCAAAGAAGACTTTGACGATAGTTGACATAGATTTTAACAGTCAGGATTTGACTAAATACATCACTTATGATATGGAAGATTTTTCCCTGATTAACTATCAACAATTACCCCGTTTGATAATGGGGGAAAATGGGATGATTATTCGGAGGGATTTAGCGGCGACGGATGTAGGCCAATGGGAGATAAATGCCTGTCTAGCCGCCTATACTGACGCTGGAAAATGTCGTATTTAGGAGGCATTATTTTAAGAAAAGTAACGAAATTTGACAATAGGTCATTTGACAAAGGAAAGAAAAAATTTGAAGATAAAAGAGGAAAATATGGAAAACAGGTTTTCACGGCAGAGATGAGAAGAGTTGTAGGTTGGATAGTATTGTTGCTTACAGTTTGTAGTATTTCATTGGCGAAGGTAAACCCAGGGTGGGCAGCAGATTTAAGCAACGGTGCGGCAGTGTTTAGTGCCAATTGTGCCGCTTGTCACATGGGTGGGAAAAACGTGGTAAATGCCGCCAAAACCCTACAGAAGGAGGATTTACAGAAGTATGACATGTACGACATAGAAAAAATCAAATACCAGGTAATCCACGGGAAGGCGGCCATGCCGGCATTTGGGGGACGTCTGACGGCTGAACAGATAGAGGACGTAGCGGCCTATGTATTAGCCCAGGCAGACAAAGGCTGGAAGTAGGTGGCCATGCCCCCTGAGAGGGGGGCACAGGGGTTTCAAATACCGAGCCTTTCGTATACTACTTCTAGGTGCTTGAGGTGTTGTTGAGGGTCAAAACAGACGGCAATCTCCTCTGCAGACAGGAGTTTTCTCACCTGGTCGTTGTTTTCGATTAGCTGGCGAAAATTCCCCCCTTTCTTATTCCAGGCCTGGTGAGCACATCCTTGTACTATCTTGTAGGCTTCCTCCCGGCTCATGCCTTTTTCCACCAAAGCCAACAACACCCTCTGACTGAATATGACTCCTCCATACACATTCATGTTTTCAAGCATATTTTCGGGATAAACCAGGAGGTTTTGGATAAGGTCAGTCATTTCCCTAAGCATGAAGTGGAGGAGGATACAGGTGTCTGGGAGGATGACCCGTTCGACGGAACTATGGGAAATGTCTCGCTCATGCCAGAGGGCAACGTTTTCTAGGGCAGCCAGGGCATTGCCCCTGATAATCCTGGCCATGCCTGTAATCCTCTCACTGCGGACAGGGTTACGTTTGTGGGGCATGGCGGATGAGCCTTTTTGGCCTTCCCGGAAGTACTCTTCTACCTCCAAAACGTCGGTGCGTTGTAGGTTACGGATTTCGACGGCAAAACGTTCCAGTGTGGCGGCTAGTAGGGCCAATTGTTGCACAAAATGGGCATGACGGTCTCTAGAGATTACCTGAGTGGAGGCGGTATCGGGTTTTAGTCCCAGTTTAGCACAGGCGATGGCTTCTACCCTGGGGTCAATATTAGCATAGGTGCCCACGGCCCCGGAGATTTTCCCTACCGCTACCTCTTCCCTCAATCTTACCAGACGTTCCCGGTGACGACGCATTTCTGCCAACCAGCCGGCCAGTTTGAAGCCAAAGGTGATGGGTTCAGCATGGACACCGTGAGTCCTACCTACCATTATGGTGTAGCGGTGTTTTTGTGCCTGGTAGCGGATGGCTTGAATGGTTTCCTCCAGACAGGCTAGGATGATGTCTAGACTTGCTACAAGTTGTAGTGACAATGCAGTATCGAGAACGTCAGAACTAGTAAGTCCAAGGTGGATGTATCTGCCGGCATCGCCCACGTATTCGTTAACATTGGTAAGGAAGGCAATGACGTCGTGGTGGACTTCTGCTTCTATTTCAGCGATGCGTTTTGGGTCAAAGTTAGCCTTTTTTTTAATCTCCTCTACTGCCTCTTGGGGGATTCGTCCCAATTCAGCCTGGGCTTCACAGACGGCTATTTCTACCTGTAACCAAGTGCGGAAACGATACTCGTCAGTCCAGATTGCCCCCATTTCGGGCAAGGTATAACGTTCAATCACTGCCTGTTGTCTGGGTCTTCTGCATACAAGAGTACAACCCTTCCATTGTAGCCCAAGAGGGTTATAAAGTGCGGAGATAACTGAGTAAATCTGCCATGTCTTCTGCGGAGGGTTGGAATTTGGGCATGGGGGGAGTCTTGCCACTGATTACCTGTTGGATAAGCTGTCTATCGGATTTATGTTTGCTTACTCCTTGTAAACTGGGTCCCACATTACCACCACCGTTTAAGCCATGACAACCAGCACAGTTTACCCGAAAGATGGCCTCTCCCCTGGCTACATTTCCCTGAAAGGACAATACTTGTCGGGTATAGGGATCATTTTGCCCTAGCCATCCCCATAATAGCAGGGAGAGAAGGGCCAATCCCACTGCCACGGATAACAACCCGGCATTGTGTTTTCTGACTTTCTCTTCTTCTATCTGCCTTTGGAGTAGTTGGTTGCCCACGGTCTTATTGTTAATTTTCGGTTTACTTAATTAACATTTTGCAATATTTTGACTCCTTCTGGCCAGTATTTTGGATTTTGTTTATATTTTCCTTTCTCTAGGTTTACGGGAAGGGAAAGGGGGTGGTAAGCTAAAAAACGCAGTTAATGGTGGAAGGTTTATGTCAGAATTACCTTTATTGTTAAGAGTAGCACGGGGGGAAAAAGGGGAACGGCCGCCGGTATGGATGATGCGTCAGGCAGGAAGATACATGAAGGCTTATAGAGACTTGAGGGAGAAATACCCCAGTTTCCGGGAAAGATCAGAAAATCCAGACTTAGCCATCGAAATCTCCCTACAACCCTGGCATGCCTTTCAACCGGATGGGGTGATTATGTTTTCCGACATCCTTACGCCTTTGCCGGGGATAGGCATTCCTTTCGATATTGTGGAAAGCAAGGGGCCCATTATAGATCCTCCTATTCGCAGGAGAGCACAAATTGAACAATTACGTCCTCTAGAACCAGAGGAATCTTTGCCCTTTATCAAGACTATCCTCACCAGTTTGCGTAAGGAAGTGGGCAACAGGTCTACAGTGTTGGGATTTGCAGGTGCGCCCTGGACATTAGCTGCCTATGTGGTAGAGGGTAGGGGCTCAAAGGATTATACTGTCATCAAAAGTATGGCCTTTTCTGAGCCGGATTTGTTGCATAAACTGTTGGATAAGATTGCCACTGCCATTGCCACCTATATCCGTTATCAAATTGACTGTGGGGCTCAAGTAGTACAAATGTTTGACTCCTGGGCAGGTCACCTAAGCCCGCAGGATTACGAGACATTTGTCTTGCCATACCAGAAAAAAGTAGTACAAATGGTAAAGGCTACTCACCCTGACACCCCCCTTATTTTGTATATTAGTGGCAGTGCTGGTATATTGGAAAAAATGGCACAGTCGGGGGTAGACATAGTCAGTTTAGACTGGATGGTGGATATGGCGGAGGCTAGACAAAGACTAGGGGCACATGTTAAAGTACAAGGGAATATAGATCCTGCCGTATTGTTTGGGTCTCATCAGTTCATCCGGCAGAGGATTTACGATACTGTGGCCAAAGCCGGCAATACCGGGCATATTCTCAATTTAGGACATGGGGTGTTAGTAGGCACTCCCGAAGACAACGTGAGATTCTTCTTTGAGACTGCCAAGCAAATCCGTTACTAGTAGGGAGACAGTCTTGCCAACCCCATTATACAAGATATGAGACCACATTGGGGGGTTGCTTTAAATACGGGATTAGTCTACACCAGGTTATCGCAAAATCCCCAATGCCCGGAGAGTAATCCCCCTTTTCTGTGTAGTCTAAAAGAGGGGTTTGATTAAAAACAAGGGTTAAAAGAGGGGGAATTTTTATGAATGACACTCCCGGCAACTCCATTATAATAAACCTCTCCATGTTGTTAACAAAACCCACAGGGATAGCCAATTATGCCAACAATCTCCTCAGATATTTCTCCCTGGATTATACCAGCCTTTTAGCTCCAAAATATTACCGGCGGGAGATACACAAAAACCCCTACTTTATTGCCGATAAATTTAGCCCAGAATACGGCCTAAAAGGACACTTTTACCGTCTCCTTTGGACTCAGACAGAATTGCCCAGTATCTTCCGGAGAATCAAGGGAAATTTGTTGTTTTCTCCCTGTGGGGAAATGCCCCTGTTTGCCAACATAAAAACCATAGTGGTTGTCCACGACTTAATCCCTCTCCGTTTCCCAAAAATCTACTCCTCCCTCACGCACTACTGTCGTTATATCCTACCGTTGGTATGTCAACAGGCAACACATATCATTTGCAACTCTAAGGCTACCGCTGATGATTTGATTAACATTTTAGGAGTGAAAGCCAATAAAATAACTCCCATACTCCTGGGGATTGATAGGAATAAATTCAGGCCAATTGAAAACGCAAAAAATATTGGAAATACTCGCTTTTTTTTGTACGTAGGGAGGCATGAGCTTCACAAAAATTTATCGAGGATTATAGCAGCCTTTGCCCAGTTTAAATACCAAAAAGAATACCAACTATGGATAGCAGGAGAAACAGATTCTCGTTACACTCCCCCGTTGAAAAAACAAGTAAGAGAATTGGGCATAGACGACAGGGTAAAATTCCTAGACTACGTGGCAGAGGAAGAATTGCCCATACTGTTAAACCAGGCAGAAGCATTACTATTCCCTAGCCTATGGGAGGGTTTCGGGTTTCCTGTGTTGGAGGCAATGGCCTGTGGCACACCAGTGATAACATCAAAGGTGTCATCTTTACCAGAAGTAGCAGGGGATGCTGCCTTGTTAGTCAACCCCACAGATGTAAGAGAAATAGCCTCGGCAATGAATCTGTTGGTGGAGGATGAGGGGGTTAAAGGACAACTGAGGGAATTGGGATTGAAGAGGGTGATGGCTTTTAGCTGGGAAAAAACGGCACAACAAACAGTGGAAGTCTTAAAACACTACCTGTAGAGGGGTAGGGGAGATGGCATGTTATCCCCTAAACCCCTTATTGATTGTCTGGTATATCTATTTAGTCTCCATATTCAAAAAATTCTCTAAAGCTACTACCATCTTAGGAGGCCATTTTCTCACCTGTTTTACCCACTGGACGTCTTTATAACGACTATCAACCCCTACAGTGGCTACCCAGTTACTCTCTGCCTCTCCCTGTTTCCCTTCTTCCCATAACAAGGCAGTCAAAGCGGCACGCACGTCTGGAAACATAGGATATTTACGGAGAAGATTACGCATTTTTCTCTCTGCTTCCTCCCTTCTCCCTAACTGGTATAGGGTAAGGGATTCATTGGCACTGGCAAAGGCAAAATTTGGAGCTATTTCTGTAGCTTTTTGGTAATATTTTAAAGCTTCCTCCCATCTACCTAAGCCGGCGTTGGCATTACCAAGATTGTTATAAGCCATGGCATCTTCTGGGGATAATTCCAATACCCGTTGGTAGTCGGCAATGGCTTCTTCGTATTTACCAAGGGCTTCATAGGCAACACCGCGGTTGAGATAGGGGGTGGGGGCATCTGGTGCCAGTTGGATGGCTTTGTTATAATCCTCAATGGCCGCCTCTATTTTATTTTGACTAACTCTGGTGTTGCCTCTATTACTCCAAACGGCGGGGTTTGAGGGAAAACGGGCAATTAAGTCTGTCCATAACGTTTCTGCCGTGGCAAAATCCCCCCTCTCCGCCGCTTCTAATGCCATTTGGGCTATTTTCTCCCCTTCCTGAAGTTGTGCTTCTGTAGGAAACTGTGCCTCCCCAGCTGTAACCGGTGTGACAAACAGGCAAAAACCCAGTAAAAGGGCCAATATTACTCTCCACATACTATCTTCCTATAAAAGGGGATGATTGTCTATAATAGCCACATCTGTCAGCCTCCTGCCATCCCAGCAGATACCCCACTGCTCGTGTTATATTCAAACTTGTCTGTTGTCTTTACTGGTTTTAACTATACCTGTTTTACCTATGCCTTCTACACAAGACCATAATAATACCCTTAGGGCCCTTTCGGAATTGATAGAGGTGGTGGCTTCACTACGGCATCCGGAAAAAGGATGCCCCTGGGATTTAGCCCAAACCCAAACCTCCCTAATTCCCTATATCCTAGAAGAAGCCTATGAGACTGTCCATGCTATCAATAGTGGTAACCAACAGGAGATTGCCGAGGAATTGGGGGATTTGTTGTTACAGGTGGTGTTACAGGCACAAATAGCTCAGGAAAACGGCTATTTTACCCTAGAAGATGTAGCCAGGGGCATAACCGAAAAACTTATCCGTCGTCACCCCCATGTATTTGGGGATGTAAAGGTGACAGATGCCCAACAGGTGCGTCAAAATTGGGAGAAAATCAAACAAGAAGAAGGGAAAGAAAATTCTTCCCTCGTCGCCAAGCTGAAGAAATATACTACCAGTCTTCCTCCCCTGATGGCCAGTCTTAAGATTTCTGAGAAGGCGGCTACCCTGGGATTTGAATGGGAAAATATAGAGGGGGTTTGGCAAAAGTTTTATGAGGAATTAGAGGAATTTAAGCAGGCTTGTGCTGCCGGCGACAAAACCCATGCCGCCAGCGAGTTGGGGGATTTGCTTTTTGTCATCGTCAATTTAGCCAGGTGGTACGGTATAGATCCTACTGTTGCACTACAAGAGACTAACCAACGCTTCCTCCAACGTCTTTGTCTGGTGGAAAAAATGAGCAACCGCCCTCTTGCAGATTATAGTTTGGCAGAATTGGAACAACTGTGGCAACAAGCGAAAAAAATTTTACAGTCTCAACAGGGGTAACAGTCATGACAGTCAAAGGGGATATTCGCGTATTGATTCTTGACATTGATGGTACTATTGCTGGCAAGTCCAATCAAGTCTCCCAGGCGGTGAAACAAGCCATCAAACAAGTCCAGGCAAAGGGCATTATGGTAGGATTAGCCACTGGTAGGATGTTTTGTTCTGCCCTTCTCTTCCATCAAGCCATAGAAGCCGATTTGCCCATTATAGCCTACAATGGTGCCTGGATACAACGGGCAGATACTGGGGAAATGTTGTTACACCAACCAGTACACAAAAATACTGCCCAACAGCTGGTACAATATTTCCGGCAACAACAACAAGAAAATGAGTTAGATATACATCTTTATTATGACGACCAATTATATGTAGAAAATTTCAACGAGAAAACTGATTTTTATGTCCAACGTTCCGGAATAGACTATAATCTGGTAGACAGATTAGAAGACTTGTTAGACAACCACCCCACCAAAATTTTAGCCCAAAGCCCTGATGCCGATTTGATTAGTTATCTCCTCCGAGAATTACAAGAAATGTACCCTCCTGAAAAAGTGTGCCTCACCCAATCTAATCCTGTATACCTGGAAGCTACCCAAGCCAATGTTAACAAGGGAAGTGCCGTAAAATATCTAGTAGAAAAAATCCTAGATTTAAAACCAGAGAATGTAATGGCTATTGGGGATAATTTTAACGATTATACCATGTTAGAATATGCGGGTTTTAGTGTGGCAATGGGAGACGCGCCGGCAGAGGTAAAAGCCATTGCCTCCGCTGTCACCGACGATGTAGAAAATGACGGGGTAGCCAAGGCTATTCGGGAATATTTGCTGTAGGTTGGTGACAGGCTACTGACTAAAAGTAATTCCTTTTTCTTCCAACAGATTAACAAAAAACTCCTCCAGAGAATCACGGCTTTTATTCATACTTATTAACTCCGCCGATATTTCCGACAGATAGGCTAAAAATTCCTCTGGTTTTCCCTTTAATTCCCCCATCACCAGATTGTTTTCCTGTTTTGGATTGTGTAACCAGTGACTCCAATGGATGGGGGGATTGTCTCTATTTACCCTGACTACTACATGATAACTCTCTTTTGTGCCTAAAATCTCATCTAATGAGCCTACGGCTAACAACTCACCCCTTGCCAAGATGGCGATTCTATCACATATCTTCTCCACATCTGAGAGAATATGGGTGTTAAAAAAGATAGTCTTGCCTTGTTCCTTCAAAGACAGTATAATTTGTCTAACCTGGTAACGCCCGATGGGATCTAAACCAGACATAGGCTCATCAAAAAAGACAACTTCTGGATTGTTGATTAAAGCCTGTGCCATTCCTACCCTTTGTAACATCCCCTTGGAATACTGTCGCAGTTGTTTCTTCTTGGCCGTTTCTCTGGATAAACCTACCAAATCTAATAGCTGAGGTATTCTCTTTTTTTGTTCAGATTTAGGTATTTGAAACAAGTCTGCTATAAAGGAGAGAAACTCCCAGGCAGTCAGGAAATCGTAATAATAGGCATTTTCCGGTAGATACCCTAATTTTTGTCTTACGCCAATATCTCCGGGAGGTTTTCCCAATAAAAATGCCCTACCGGAAGTTGGTTTAGTAATACCTAAAAGGATTTTTAAAAGAGTAGTTTTTCCTGCGCCATTAGGCCCTAATAAGCCAAAAGTTTCTCCTTTATATACGGTTAAAGTACAATTTTTCAGGGATGGAACTTTTTTATTCAACCAAAAGCCGGTAAGGTATGTCTTGCTCAAATTATATGTTTGTACAACCGCTTCTCTTTCCATGTGATTGTTATTGCCGTCTATATTGGTAGCCACCATAATCCTCATATGCCATTAATATTCCCCTAACACCAATATAGAATTAATCAGGGAAATCCCTTTAATTATTTGCTACCTAGGAGGAAGAGGGTGAGGAGGGTGGCACTATTCCAGAGACTATGTACCATAATAGAGGCTAGCAAACTACGAGAGCGAGTATAAACTATCCCCAAGATTAACCCCAAAGTAGCCAGAGGTATGGCTTCAGCCAGACTACCATGGGCGATGGCAAAAATCAAGGCGGAAAAGAGAATGGAATCCCCTACAGAATAGTAACGGGTGAGAGAGGGGAGGAGGAAACCACGAAATATTATCTCTTCAAAAATAGGTGCGGCTATACAGGCTGTCACAAAGAATATAGTCAAGGCAAATTTATCTTGTGCCTCTAATGCTAAAAATAAAAGAGGATTACTGCCACCTTTTCCTTGCCACAATTGCTGGTTAAGAAGAGACACAAAAAATACTAAGGGAATAGCTGTTAAATAGCCACCAATACCCCACCAAAACCAGTTGTTGCTAGTGAAATTAAACCAATCTTTTGGCAGGGGGAAAAAGGGTTTGAGGGATAGATACAAAACCAGTAATCCACCTGTAGCCATTAACAGGTAGCTGAAGAATACATATAATGCTTTTCCTCTGATGTCAAAAGCAGCCGGATTAATTCCCAAACCCCCCAATATAATCGGCAGTATCACCTGGGAGAAGAAAAAGAAACCAACCACTATAACTTGTAGAATAGTCTCCCAATTCCAGGGAGTTTCCCAACCTTTATCGCCGTTGGTTGCCAGGATTGATTTTTCTCTTTTTCGCAGGGATTGAATCAACAAAAAGATGATTAAAACTAAGCCTAATAAGCCTCCAAATAGGGCAATGCTACTTATTATTCCTAATTTTATTAATGCTCTCTCCGCCGAAGATTGAATCTCATTTTGTATCCTGGTCAGTTTCTCCTTATCATTGTTTAACTGGTAGAATTTAGCCAGAGTTAAATCTTCAAACCAACCATCTAGTTTTTGGGATATTATTGTAGCTACCTCTTGTTCAGATTGACTACCTTTTAATCCCTTGTTTTCTAACCAGATACTTGCGATGATACCCCTTGTGTCTTCGTCAGGGATGGCAGA
This sequence comes from Cyanobacteriota bacterium SRBZ.bins.94.201705, assembly GCA_030549855.1. Lineage (GTDB taxonomy): Bacteria > Cyanobacteriota > Cyanobacteriia > Cyanobacteriales > Cyanobacteriaceae > DVEF01. The sequence continues at coordinate 109,388 of JAUQQP010000031.1, read as the reverse complement.
GAGGTATTTTTGGGCATTTTGGAAGTCGTTTTGATAAGCGTAGAGGATGGCTAGGCTAATATTGAGTCTTTCTAGTAAAAGACTATCCTGTTGAAGAGATTGTTTCAACTGTTGTCGAGGCTTGGTTTCATTTAACTGGGAAATTGTCTGATTTTTTTGCTGAATATTATCTTTAACAACCTCCAGGATTTGTTCATATTGTTGTGTTATGGTTTTATAGGGGGTATCGCCAAGAAGGGTTGCCAGTAATTGGCCATTTTTTCCTCCCTTTGGCTGCCACTGAGAGGCGTTAAGAATCAGATTACTCTGATACAACTCTAGCTGGTATTGGATTTGAGTTTCTCCTAGACTTTGAAGAAGGGTGAGGAAGACACTAAAGATAGAAACAATTGTAAGGAGGATTAACAAAAGACGTTTTCCAGTCATATTGTCCCTTGTTATAGCTTAGAATAATAAAAAATCATAGGGACCCGGAAAGTCAAGCCCCTAAGAAACTAAAAAAGTGGACTGTTGATTGTTGATGGTTAATGGTTGATAGTCTTGCCCTCATTATACTCCCCCCTTGCACTTTTAACAACTATGGCCTATTCTCCTTGTGGGAAAATTTCTAGAGCACAACTAACTTCAAGAATAAACTTTGCATTCAAAACAGACAGTATTGTAAAAAAAAAGGACTCCAATTGAGTCCGGAGGGAAATTAAAGTAATTTAAAACGGGGAACAATTAGGAAGGAGTACTTACCAACTTACACTCACCGGAAGGACATAAGTCAACCAATTCCACAGGAGTGGCTTGGATTTTCCAGATTCTCTCGGCGTATTCTTTTACACTGCGATCACTGGAAAACTTGCCGATGCGGGCAGTGTTAAGGATAGACATCTTAGTCCATTGTACCTTATCTTTGTAGGCGAGGGCAACATGTTCATGACAATCTACATAGGGTTGATAGTCAGCGAGGACGAAGAAGGGGTCATGGTACAATAGGTTGTCAACCAAATCGTGGAAAAGACTGCTATCTAGATGGGAGAAGAAACCGGTGGCAATCTGGTCAATGGCTACTTGGAGGGCCTGGTTGCTGATATAATACTTCTTGGGGTAGGGGGTACGGCGACTGAGTTGTTTGACTTGGTCTACAGTTAAACCGAAGGAGAAGAAGTTTTCCTCCCCTACACAGTCACGGATTTCGATATTAGCACCATCGAGAGTGCCTACGGTAATGGCACCATTCATGGCAAACTTCATATTACTGGTGCCAGAAGCCTCCTTACCCGCCAAAGAGATTTGTTCAGAGATGTCTGCGGCTGGTATAATCTTCTGGGCCACGGTGACATTGTAGTCTGGAATAAATACTACTTTGATACGGTCTTTAACATCTGGATCATTGTTGATTACATCGGCGACACTGTTGATCAACTTGATAATCAATTTAGCCATCCAGTAGCCAGGTGCAGCCTTACCGCCGAAAATGAAGGTGTAGGGAGGGATGTCCAAGTCGGGATTGCGTTTGAGACGGTTGTAAAGGGTGATGATGTGTAAGACTTTGAGGTGTTGGCGTTTGTATTCGTGAATTCGTTTTACCATCACGTCGAAAATGGAGTCGGGGTTGACTACCACACCAACCTTTTGCTGGATATAACGCGCCAGGTTTACTTTGTTTTCCCGTTTTACTTGGCGCCATTTTTCCTGGAAGCTAGAGGAGGTAGCATGTTTTTCTAAATCTTTTAATAAGTCGAGGTTTTTCAACCACTCGTCGCTGCCGAGGCAGTCGGTAATCAAGCGGCTGAGGGAGGGGTTAATCAAGGCTAGCCAACGACGGGGGGTAACGCCATTGGTAATATTGGTAAATTTTTCGGGGGAGAATTGATACCAGTCTTTCAAAACAGTTTCTTGCAGCAGTTGGGAGTGGATGGCGGAGACGCCGTTGATGGCAAAACTGCTAACAGAGGCTAGGGAAGCCATTCGTAGGGCTTTTCTTTCGCCTTCTTCGATGAGGGAGAGGTTTCTGATTTTCTCCAGGTTACCAAGGAATTTTATGGCCACTTGGTCCAGATGACGACGATTGATTTCATAGATAATTTCCAGGTGACGAGGGAAAAGACTACCGAATAATTCCAAATCCCATTTTTCTAGGGCTTCTGGCATGAGAGTGTGATTGGTATAGGCAAAGGTGTTGGTAGTAATATGCCAGGCGGTATCCCAATCCAGGAAATGCTCATCCAACAATAAACGCATTAACTCTGCTGGTGCTATAGCCGGGTGGGTGTCGTTGAGTTGTACTACAAACTTTTCATGGAAGGTTTCAATTTTTTCTCCCCTAGCCAGATGCATTTGAAGCATATCTTGGAGGGAACAGGATACAAAGAAGTATTGCTGTTGTAGTCTAAGTTGTTTACCTTGTAGAGGTTCGTCGTTGGGGTACAATACCTTACTAATGTTTTCACAGATAGTTTTTTCGTGGACAGCCCCATAATAGTCTCCCACATTGAAGGCTTGGAAGTCAAAGGACTCGGGGGCTTCTGCTTTCCAAAGGCGGAGGGTATTGGCGTTATTGACACGATAGCCGAGAATAGGGGTATCATAGGCAACGCCCTTAACTACGAGGTGGGGATGCCAACGACTGCAAAAACGGCCGGCGGAATCGGTATAATGTTCTACATAGCCGCCAAATTTGACCTCATAGGTAACTTCTGAGCGACGCATTTCCCAGGGGTTGCCGTATCGTAGCCACAAGTCGGTGATTTCTACCTGCCAGCCGTCGCGGATTTCTTGGTCAAAAATGCCGTATTCATAGCGGATGCCATAGCCGATGGCGGGGATTTGGAGGGTAGCCATGGATTCCAGGTAACAGGCAGCCAGTCTACCCAAGCCGCCACTACCTAAACCAGGTTCTTCTTCTAAGTCTATCAGACGTTCTAGATTCAGTCCCAACTCTTCTACTGCTTGTTTTACTGGCTCATAGATACCCAGATTAAGTAAATTATTAGCCAAATGGGGGCCTAAGAGATATTCTGCCGACAGATAACAAACCATGCGATTTTTGTTTTCCCAGTAACTGTTAGCGGAGGCCAGCCAGCGTTGTAGCATTCTGTCTCTAACAGTGTAAGCCAGGGCCATATAGTAGTCATTGTCGGTAGCTGTAGCGGGGAATTTACCTAGGGCATAAAACAGGTTGTTGGCAATAGCCTTTTTGAGGGTAGCAACAGAGATACCGGTGCGTTCGTCTTCTTGGGGCATGTTATCGTTGTTAGTGGGGGTGTTATTTTGTACTGGAGTATTTTTAGCAGAAAAAAGGTCAAATAGACTCATTGTAACCTCCCTTACCTCCTGGCAGTCTCTATTAAAGTTTAACTCCTGCTTTGTCTTCCTTTGAGCAAAATTTTGTTGCGAAAAACACTTAAAAAAAGTTAACTTTTCTGACGTCTAAAGGTGGGGGTTAAAATGATAAGTCGATGAGAAGAGCAAAGGGAGAAAGGCGGTGAATGGAAATCCAGGTGTTGTCAGCAACAATTCCCGGCATGAGCTGAGGCAGTTAGTTCGTTCTCAGTTACACTTGCTACTGGCACAGAATAACCTAGAAGGGGCGAAGACTCTTTTAATTCCTGTACAGCCGGTGGACATTGCGGAAGCCATAGAGGATTTGCCAGAATCTGAACAGGCTATTGCTTTTAGACTTCTAGACAAGGATAAGGCTATCGAGGTGTACGAGCATTTGGATTCAAAGGTACAACAGGCCCTAATAGAAGACTTTAAACGCCAGGATGTCATCGACATTGTGGACAAGATGTCTCCTGACGATCGGGCCCGTCTGTTTGATGAACTGCCCGCCGCGGTAGTTGCCAGAATCCTCTCCCAACTCAGTCCAGAGGAAAGACAGGCTACCAACCTGCTGCTAGGGTATGAGGAGGGCACTGCCGGCAGGATCATGACGCCGGAGTACATTTGTGTTCGGGAGACCCTCACCATTGCGGAAACCCTCACCAAAATTCGCTCCTGTGCCCGCACTTCCGAACTTATCTACTATGTGTATGTGGTTGATGATACCAGAAAATTACAAGGAGTGGTGTCCTTTAGAGACCTGATAATGAATGACAAGAAGACGGTAATTAGGGAAATAATGAAGAGGGATGTGGTCTATGTGTACACCAGTACAGACCAGGAAGAGGTAGCTAAACTAATCAAACGCTATGACTTCTTTGCTATACCGGTGGTGGACAGGGAGAAGAGAATAGTGGGGGTAGTGACTGTAGATGACATTATAGACATTTTGGAGGAGGAAACCACAGAGGACATATATAAACTGAGTGGCTTGCAGTCGGAGGAGGAAGACTACTTTGAGACAAATCTGTTTACCATTGCCAGAAGGAGGGTAGGATGGTTGCTAATCCTACTGTTGACCAATAGTATCACTGGGTCTATTATTGGGGCCCAGGAGACACTATTAAGCCAGCATGCCATTTTAGCAGCCTTTATGCCCCTGTTGGCGGATACTGGGGGGAATGTAGGGGCTCAATCTTCTACTGTGGTAATAAGAGGCATAAGCACTGATGAGATTAGGGATTTGGGCGCGGCAGGTGCAATTGTAAAGGAGACGCTAGCGGGGTTGATTCTGGGAATTCTGCTGGGGGTGGTGGCCATGATTTGGGCTTACCTTCTGCCCAATAACCGGGGGAATATCCTGATTGCTTTTACTGTAGGTTTGACCCTCACTCTGATTTGCACTTTGGCTTCTACTGCCGGGGCTTTGTTACCTTTTTTGTTTCGTCGTTTTGGCCTGGATCCAGCCTTGATGTCTGGGCCTTTTATCACTACAGCCGTAGATGTGGTAAGTATTTTTGTGTATTTTAACATTGCCAAGGCCATGTTGGGCATATAAGGGGGAGTTGCTGTAACTGTTTTTAACAGGAGGTAATTTTATGTCCGAATCCATTGTAGTCAAAACTGATCCTCGTCAGGAGTTAAGGGAATTGGTAGCGGGGCAACTGAAACTGTTTTTGGAGCAGAATAATTTAGAGGGGATAAAGACTCTGTTGCAACCGGTACACCCGGCAGACATTGCTGAAGCCATCGAGCGTCTTCCGGAGGGGCTGCAACTGATTGCCTTTCGCCTCCTCAGTAAGGATGTAGCTATAAGTGTATACGAGCATCTTGAGCCTTCCTGTCAACAGTCTCTCATCGAACAGTTTAAACGGCAGGAGGTAATCGACATAGTAGGGCAAATGTCTCCTGACGATAGGGCGCGTCTGTTTGATGAACTGCCTGCCAGTGTAGTAAGTCGTATTTTAGAACAACTCAGTCCGGAGGAGAGACAGGCTACTAACCTGCTGCTGGGGTATGAGGAGGGCACTGCCGGCAGAATCATGACACCGGAATATGTAGCCGTCAAACAAAATCTTACTGTGGAGGATACCATTGAAAGATTACATACCCTAGCCGGACGTACCGAACTGGTTTATTACATTTATGTTACCGATGATTCTCGTCACTTAATGGGTGTAGTTTCTTTGAGAGATTTAGTAATCCACCAACCGGAGGAAACCCTGGAACAAATAATGACAAGAGATGTGATTTACGTGAAGACAGACACTTCCCAGGAGGAGGTAGCCCATTTGATTCAAAGATACGACTTGTTGGCGATTCCGGTGGTGGACAGGGAGTTGAGGCTGGTGGGGATTGTTACCGTAGACGATGTTATTGACATTTTAGAGCAAGAAGCCACGGAGGAGATCTATGCCCTAGGGGCGGTGCCTGCTGGGGATGGTTACAATTATTTCCGCCAGGGTTTGTTTACCATTGCCCGTCGCCGTTTAACTTGGTTATTAGTACTTCTTTTCACTAACACCCTAACCGGTAGTATCATTGGTTCTCAAGAAGCGGTGATTAGCAAGGTGACGGTGTTGGCCGCCTTTATACCTCTTTTAATTGGTACGGGAGGTAATATAGGTACCCAGTCTTCCACGGTGGTAATCAGGGGGTTGACCACAGGGCAGTTGGAAAAATTGGGGGCAGTAAGGGTAATCCTAAGGGAGGGGGTGGCGGGTGTACTTTTGGGGATCATGTTGGCGGTTTTGACCTCCATTTGGGCTTATTTTCTGCCCCACACCCGGAGAAATCCTATTGTGGCGGCGGCCGTGGGCTTAAGTCTTTTAGCTATTTCTGTAATCTCTACGGTGGCTGGTTCTTTTTTGCCTTTTTTTTTCCGTCGTCTAGGACTGGATCCTGCCCTAATGTCTGCCCCTTTTATTACTACGATTGTGGATGTTTTGGGGGTATTAATTTACTTTTATATTGCTCGCTTCCTACTGGGAATCTAGGGGAATAATTATGAAATTTATCTCCCTGTTATGGTTGGAAATAATAGAAGGAATTTTCCTATTTTTCACCCTTGTTGCCCTGCTGGTGGCGTCAAAAACACAGCAATATTTGCCATTTTATTTGTTGTTGATAGTGGATCTGGTACTGGGTATAATAAGTCGCTGGCGGGCGGAATTGCGTCACAAAGCCAGGATTGCGGCGGCCCTAAATGTACAGTTAAAACGCTTTTCTGCCATTGTAGCGGAACTGAGGGAGAATCTCCACCAGTTTTTGGCAGAGGAGAAGACTGTTATTATCCCCCCAAAACTCCATGAGGCCCCTAAATCGGATAATGAGGTAATTGCCTCTTTGCAGGAGGATATAGAAAGTCTCAATATATCCATTAGTAGTCTAATAAGATACATAAAGGAAAACAGAATAGAGTTGCGTTTAAAAAACCTAGAAAAACTGTACCAAGAATTACAGACCAGTCGCAGGGGTTTGGAATTACCTGACCAAAACCTACTACAGGAGAGTAAAAAAATAGATGTATCCCCACCCCCTAGACTTGCCTGGCGTTGTCTCCACATAATAAAGGCTCATAGTCAGTCGGTGACGGATTTGGCTATTACAGCTGACGAAAAATATATTGTTACCACCTCGTGGGATCAATATCTCTGCTTATGGTCGTTAAAAGAGGGTACAGAAGTAAGTAGGGTGGAGGCAGCTGCCCAGGGGGTTTTGTGTCTTTGTCTCAGACAGGACAATTATCAGGAATTTGGCATAGCTACGGGGGGTTTGGATCAACAGATAAGGGTTTGGTCGTTGGTGCCGGGGAAAAAGTCTATAGAATTCCAACTAGAATACACTTTAACCAATCACACCGGCTCTGTCCACTGTCTGGCTATAGTGGGGAGTAAGAATTTGCTTGTTTCTGGCAGTTATGATCAAACTCTGAAACAATGGGAACTGACCACTGGTGAATTGGTTTGTAGTTGCTATCACGAAGCCTCTGTATCCAGTTTAGCAGTTCATGAGGGGCTAGGGTATGTAGCCAGTGGGACTTCAGATGGCCTTGTTACTCTTTGGCAATTGGGAGGGGAGGAGAAACTGGGGATTCTGATGGGCAACATGGCAGAGGTGGAGGCGGTGGCTGTCAATGACACGGGGGAAATCATTGCGGCTGGCTGTGCCGATGGAACTATCAAAATCTGGAAACTGCCCACTACTATATTTAGTATATTTTTGCAAGTGGAACCTTGTTTGGTGCTCAATGCCCATCATGGCCAGGTGATGGACTTGATTTGGAGTCCTGATTCCCAATTGTTGTACAGTGCCGGCACCGATGGTTTAATAAAAATTTGGTATGTAGTCGGTGGAAGGGGAGGGGCTTTATCATTATTGGAGTTGGGGCATCTGAAAATCAGCGAGGCCAATCGCATCTTTTCCCTCTCCCTGAGTCCAGATGGTAGGCGGATAGCGGCCGGTGGTATTGACGGGACCGTGAAGGTGTGGGAGAATAGTAGATCTAGCCCTGGTGGGTAGCTGTAGCTCCACCCCTTGTGGGCAGCAATAGAGGCACCCTTTAAGGGTAGCTATAGGGCAATGACTGAGTTTACCCCGGATTTGGCAATAACCTCCCTCCCCCCACAAAACATAGAGGCGGAAGAGATAATTCTGGGGAGTATTTTCCTAGATCCCAATTGTATGGAAAAAATAGTAGATCTGTTGCCCCCAGCGGCATTTTATGTAACCGCCCACAGACACATTTATGAGGCGGCAGTCCACCTTTATTTTAAGGGACAACCCATTGATGTGATTACTGTTTCCACCTGGTTGAAGGACAACGAGCTGCTGGAGAAGGTGGGGGGGATGGCCAAGCTGGTGAGTTTGCTGGATAGGACAGTATCTTCCGCCAATATTGAGTTGTATGTACCGCTGCTTGTAGACAAGTATGTTCGGAGGCAACTTATTAATGTAGGAAAGGAAATTGGGGAGTTGGCCTACGACACCACCAAGGATTTAGATGTTGTGTTGGATGAGGCGGAACAGAAAATTTTTAATCTCACCCAGACAAGAGGACAAAGGGGATTGGTGCCTCTTTCTGAAACTCTAGTGGAAACGTTTACAGAAATTCAGGGTTTCCAGGACAAAGTAGCCCTGCCGGGTATTCCCACTCACTTTTATGACCTAGATGCCATGACTGGGGGTTTACAACGGTCGGATTTGATCATTATAGCGGCCAGACCCTCCATGGGGAAGACCAGCTTTGCCCTCAACATTGCCCTGAATGTGGCCCAAAAACAACATCTCCCGGTGGCTATCTTCAGTCTGGAGATGTCGAGGGAACAACTAGTGATGCGACTGCTGTCTTCCGAGGCCAAAATTGAAAGTAATCGTCTTCGTTCAGGCCGTATTACAGAACAAGAAATGGAGGAGTTGATGAGGGCAGTGGGGGTGTTGTCGGAATTGCCTATTTACATAGACGACACTGGTACTTTAACTGTAATGCAAATGAGGTCAGAAGTGCGTCGACTCCAGGCAGAAAAGAAGGGGGAATTGGGTTTGGTGTTGTTGGACTATTTACAGCTGATGCAGGGCAGTAATAGTGAAAACAGAGTACAGGAATTGTCTAGGATCACTCGTGCCCTTAAAAGCCTGGCGCGGGAGGTAAATGTGCCAGTAATTGCCCTTTCCCAACTTAGTCGTGCAGTGGAACAGAGGACTAACAAAAGACCAATGTTATCAGATTTGAGGGAGTCGGGGGCTATTGAACAGGATGCGGACTTGGTGTTAATGTTGTACCGGGATGAGTATTATCACCCAGATACTCCGGATAGGGGCATAGCGGAGGTGATTATAGCGAAACACAGAAATGGCCCCACCGGTCAAATCAAACTTATTTTCCGCCCAGAATACACTCAGTTTCTGAATCTGAAATACTAATTAGGGACTTGTTGCCATAGGCCTTTACAGGGGGGTTGCACTGCCATAAGCCCCCTTACTCATGTTACGATTACATAAAGAAAAGAATAGAGAAAAGTCAAGTGGAAGGATTTGAGTAGAACAATGGAAGAATACAATAAGTCCATAGCTTTTTTTGAAGGGAGAGACATAAAAATACAAGTAGGTTTGTTGGCGCCCCAAGCGGGAGGGGCTGTTTTGATTCAGTCGGGGGATACTGCTGTACTAGTAACCGCCACTCGCACCCCGGGGAGGGAGGGCATTGATTTCTTGCCCCTCACAGTAGACTACGAGGAGAGATTATATGCTGCTGGAAGAATTCCTGGTGGTTTCCTGCGGCGGGAGGGGAAACCTCCGGAAAGGGCTATCCTTATTAGCCGTCTGATAGATAGGCCACTGCGTCCGCTTTTTCCTTCTTGGCTGAGGGATGATATTCAAATAATAGCCACCACCCTTTCCATGGACGAGGAAGTACCGCCGGACGTGTTGGCGGTAACGGGGGCATCTGTGGCCACCATGCTAGCCAGAATACCTTTTGCTGGGCCTATGGCCGCCGTGAGGGTGGGACTGTTGAACGATGAGTTTATCATCAACCCCACCTTCCGGGAAATAGAACAGGGGGATTTGGACTTGGTAGTGGCTGGGACTCCCGATGGGGTAGTAATGGTAGAAGCCGGTGCCAACCAACTGCCCGAACAGGATATTATAGAGGCCATCGAGTTTGGTTATGAGGCCATCCAAGAGTTAATTAAAGCCCAAGAGGATCTACTCCAGGAGTTGGGCATTGAGAGGGTATATGAGGAGAAAGAGGAATTCAATGAGGCCGTCTATGAGTTTATCCGAGAAAGGGCGCAAGAGGAGGTAAAAAAGGTCCTCAAACAGTTCGACTTGGGTAAGAAAGGGCGAGAGGAGGCCCTGGACAACATTCAATTGCAGGTAGAAGAGGCTATAAAAGCCCTTCCGGATGACCACGAGGTGAAACTAGCGGCGGAGATGGATTCTCGTCTTGTCCCCACCCTTTACAAAAAACTCACCAAGGAGTTGATGCGCCGTCAGATTATAGAGGAGGGGGTTAGAGTAGATGGGCGGAGACTGGATGAGGTACGTCCTATCAGTTGTCGGGTTGGCGTATTACCTCCCAGAGTTCACGGTAGTGCCCTTTTCCAAAGAGGACTGACTCAGGTGCTATCTATTGTAACCTTAGGGACTTCAGCCGATGCCCAGGAGTTGCCCGACGACTTGTATCCGGAATTGGAAAAACGGTATCTGCACCACTATAATTTTCCTCCTTATTCCGTAGGGGAAACAAGGCCATTACGGTCACCCGGGCGTCGGGAGATTGGACATGGGGCCTTGGCGGAGAGGGCGCTGCTACCGGTGTTGCCTCCCCAGGAGGAGTTTCCCTATGTAATCCGTGTAGTTTCAGAGGTGCTATCATCTAATGGGTCCACCTCCATGGGGTCAGTATGTGGTTCAACCCTGGCGTTGATGGATGCGGGGGTACCCATATCCAAGCCGGTGAGTGGTGCCGCCATGGGGTTGATCAAAGAGGGGGATGAGGTGCGCATCCTGACGGACATTCAGGGCATAGAGGACTTTCTGGGGGATATGGACTTCAAGGTAGCGGGCACTGATGAGGGAATTACTGCCCTACAGATGGACATGAAGATAACGGGCTTGTCTATTGACATCATCGCCAAGGCCATTGAACAGGCTAAGACGGCCCGTCTCCATATCCTCCAGGAGATGTTGAAGGTAATACAAGAGCCGAGGAAACACCTGTCTCCCTATGCGCCTCGTCTGTTGACTATGAAGATTGAGCCGGAGATGATTGGCACGGTAATTGGCCCTGGGGGCAAGACTATCAAGGCTATTACGGAGCAAACGGGTTGTAAGATAGATATTGCCGATGATGGGACTATCACCATTTGTGCCAACCAAGCAGAAAAGGCGCAACAAGCGAAGCGGCTCATCCAAAACATCACCCGTAAACTGAACGAGGGAGAGGTGTTCTTGGGGCGTGTCACCCGTATTATAGATATTGGGGCCTTTGTAGAGGTATTGCCCGGGAAAGAAGGGATGATCCATATTTCCCAATTGGCGGAACACCGTGTGGGCCGGGTAGAGGACGAGGTGTCCGTGGGAGACGAGATTGTGGTGAAAATCCGTGGCTTCGACAGCAAGGGCCGTCTCAATCTTACTCGTCTGGGGATACATCCCGAACAGGCGGCTATGGCTCGTCAGGAGGCCCAATTTCACCTGTAGTTTTCCCTACAAAATGTGGCGCTAGGCTCAGCTGGCGCGGCGCAGCACCGCGTGGACCTTAACATTGTACTCCTGCTCAAAAATGGGCTTTTTGTAGTCTAGACTCCACAATTCCAGGGCGCAATCGTCCTGGGGGTTTTGGGGGTACAGATGCAAGTATAATCTTCTGTACTCCGGGTCAAACTTACACTCTAAATCCTTGATCGCCCCAATCTGTCTGCGATCCAGGGCTATAGCCAACCGCAGAATGGCACTGAGTTGACGGACTAGTTTCCGATGGCCTTCTGAGAGGGTAGCATAGCCCACATGCTTCCGTTTCGGTTTACTCTTGCGGTGATAGCGGGCAATAAGGGCGATCAGTTCTATCTCTATTTCACTAAAACCCAACAATTCGCTGTGACGGATTAGATAGTAGGAGTGTTTGTGGTGGGCGGAGTGGGAGACATATAGGCCACAGTTGTGTAGAATTGCTGCACTCCAAAGGTACTCCCTTTCTAGTTCTCCCCAAAAATGCAGTTTTCCTTTCAGACTGTCGAACAGCTTGAGGGCAAAACCGGCAACCCTTTCGGCATAGGGTAAGTCTACGTGATACTTATGAGCTATTTTGTAGACATTCCTAGGCCGAACTTGACTCTGATAGGCCAGACGGTCTTCTATGTAGCCGTGTTGTAGCATCCAGTCTACAATAAGACCTTCCCTCAAGGCCCTCTCACAGACGATGAGGGAGTCGGCATTTAACATGTTCATGGCTTCTACAAGGATGGCGGCGCCGGCAATGATAATTTCTGCCCTCTTTTCGGATATGCCCATGGCCACCCTTTCACTGTAGCTCATTTTGACCAGACGGGAGAAAAGGCTTTCCACGGCCCACCGGGACATCTGATAGCCGTTAAGGGTGACGGGGGCAGTGGGGAGGGATGAAGGGCTTCCCTTGAGTGATTTTTTGCTAGAGGCATGGAGAATGGCCAAAGTCTCTACAGTACCAGAGGTGCCAACGAGGATTGGCTTTTCTCCGGGGTTAAGGAATTGTTGTAATTCTTCCACTGGCCTTTCTAACATTCCCCGGATGTAGGCCCTTAGTGCAATCAACTCCTTATTGCTGATGGGGTCAGTATGAATGAACTCTCTGGTGAGACGGACGGCGCCTACTTTGGTGCTACTGAGGCAACGAATGTCCTTACTGTCAGCCAGGATGATTTCCGTGGAGCCCCCTCCAATATCGATGACCAGGTGGGGTTTTCCCCCAAAGTCCATACCCGAGAGGACTCCTAGATAAATTCTTCTGGCCTCCTCCTGTCCGGAGATCAGATCCACTACTATTCCCAATTCTGCCTGGATTCTAGCCAGAAACTCTTGTCCGTTGGGGGCTTCCCTGGTGGCACTGGTGGCGACGGCAATGATTTGTTCGGCTTTGAGGGTTTCCGCCAACTGCTTACATCTTCTCAGGGCAGAGATAGCCCTCTCCATAGCCTCGGGGGTGAGGTTGCCTGTTTCTGGGTCTCTTTCTCCCAGTCTAACGGTTTCTTTTTCCCTGGTGATGATGGAGAAGGAGGGGATTTGAGCATTGATCTTAACCACCACCATGTGGATGGAGTTAGTGCCGATGTCTATGGCGGCAAGGATGCAGTCCGAGAGATTCTTCTTTGTTTTGTGGGAGGGACAAGCCGCTCCATCTTGGAGGGACAAGGCTGGGGGAAAAACCATGGACAGTCACCCACATTTGGCCTATTTTGGGGGAGGGACAAGCCACCCCCCTTATTTATTGTCTGGGATATTCCTCTCCCTGTCAATGAGCACGGGGGAGTACATGCAATGTTGCCGTACATGTCCTTTTCCCTCCTAGAAGGACAAGCCCGCCAGGAGGGACAAGTCTGCTAGGGGGGACAAGCCACAGCTACTAGTCACTGAAACGGGGGGTCATACAGTAGGGACAGTCTAACCATTCGGGTTGCAACTGGGCGCCACAGCCACGACAGGTGAGACTAGATTTGCGTTTGGCCTTCAATTCGGCCTCCAACCCGGAGTCTGTTAAGACTACCCTTTCTACTTCTTCCAGGGTGGTATAGCCTTCCCGCACCAGATTGAGGGCGTAGGCCAGCATGGTTACCATACCTTCTTCTACCGCTTTTTCTTTGATCATGTCGGTGGTAGCCCCCTGGTTAATGAGTTTTTGTATGGACTCGGTGACCACCATGAATTCATATACCCCGACACGTCCCTTGTAGCCGGCCCCACCGCATTTAGGACAGACGGTGCCTTCAGCCTGGGCCTTTTGCAGGGCTTCTCCCGACAGGACGTTAGCGCGGTAGAAGGTCAAAGACTGATTCCCCCAAGAGGACAAGCCAAAACGGGCTAATTCTTCTCGGCTGGGGGTATAGGGGATACGACACTCAGTGCATACCCGTCGTAGGAGTCTTTGGGCTAGGACACCTAGGAGGGCACCGGAAATCATAAAGGGCTCAATCCCCATCTCATCCAAACGGGCGATGGCACCTGCCGCGTCGTTGGTGTGGAGGGTGGTCAAAACCAGGTGTCCCGTCAAGGCGGCTTCAATAGCGGTTTTAGCCGTTTCCTTATCTCGAGTCTCACCTACCAGTATAATATCCGGGTCTTGACGGAGGAAGGCACGGAGGATGGAGGCGAAGTCCATGCCCTTTTCCCTGATGACTTGGACTTGGGTAATCCCCTCCAGGGCATATTCGATGGGGTCTTCTGCCGTACTAATATTTACTCCCGGTTCGTTTCTTTCTGCTAGGATGGAGTAGAGGGTGGTGGACTTACCACTACCGGTGGGGCCTGTTACCAGAATCAGACCAAAGGGGCGACGGGAGATTTCTCTTACCTTGGCCAGGATTTCCTTGTCAGTAATTAAGAAGTCCAACCCCAGTTGAGTTGCCGAGTTGTCCAGAATCCGGAGACAGACCTTTTCACCATAACGGCTGGGCAGAGTATTCACCCGGAAATCCACATTTCTCCCCTGGAATACCCGACGAATTCTGCCGTCTTGGGGTAGACGTCTTTCGGCGATGTCTAGGTCCGCCATTATCTTGAAACGCGCTACCACTGCTGTTGTAATATGTTTAGGTAATCTGAAGTACTCTCTCAGGACACCATCTTTACGGAGGCGTACCCGGAGATAGGTCTCTTGGGGCTCAACGTGAATATCAGAGGCCTTTTCTTGGAGGGCCTTAATGAGAATCTTGTTGACCAGTTTGATAATAGGGGCTTGGTTAGCATCGTTGGCGCTTAAGTCGGCATCACTGGTTTCTTCTTGCGTCTCCTCCAGATTTTGGTCCAGGTCCTCCATTATGTCACTGACATCGGCCATTTTTTGCATTTCCTGTTGTTTTTTCAGTTCCTCTTCTTTTTGCTTTTTGGCCTGTTCTAGTTTATAGTATTCTTGGAGGAGACGGTCGTAGTCTTCTTCAGTGATGACGATTCTTTGTAAGTTGAGGCCTTTACTGCGGAGGATTTTATTTAGGTCATCCAGGGCGTGTAGGTCATCGGGGTTGACCATAGCCACTACAATGGTGGGGGGTTCCCCTTCTACCCGCCGCAGTGGTAGTACTTTTCGGTTACGGCATATATTGATCCCTATGAGCGAGTCGATAAGCTCACACATTTGCTCACAGGGAATATCTTCCGCGTCAGGGTCAACACAGTCAACACCGTAGAGGATTTTCAGCTCAAAGAGTTGGTGTTGTTTATATTGTCTGACTAATTCGGGGGATAGGGCCTTATGGGTAATTTGTTCTAAAACCTTGAGCAGGGGTTGTTTAGTTTTCCGTACCTCCGCCAAGGCCTTTTTCAAGTCTTCCTTATCGATGTACCCTGATTGAATTAACTTGTTACCGAAGGGGCTAAAATAGTCAGGGCTAACCAGTGCGGTTTTTAGTTTTTCTCTGCTGGTGGGAGTTTGAGTCATGGCCTTTTTCTCTTAAAATACTGCACAGTTGAGGGAAAGGGGATGGTCGTCCAAGAGGGGATTGTTGTTCTAATAGAATAGGAATTAACCGCCTAACCCGTACTATAGGCTTAATGGTGTGCCTCTTCCCCCTGGGTTACTTCCCCTTATTCCATGATAAGCTAAAGGGGGGGGAATCGTTTGAACTGATAATTAGTTATAGTTGCTAATATATTCAATAACGCCTCATCTATAGGGAAATTTGTTCTTTAGCTGTTACCGTTGAAAACTCAAAGTCCAAGAGAATGACGGAATCTAAGTCTACTAGCCAACAAGGGCAACAACTCACTCAGACAAGTCAGCAAAATCAAATCCTCCACTTACAGGTAGCCCCAGGAAGGATAATAAAGGGGGAAAACTGTCTGGCAGCCAGTGGGGATGTCATTACCACCCTAGGAAGAAGGTTTCTGGTGGTAGGGGGGCAAAAGAGTTTATCTGTGGTTAGGCCTCGTCTACAATTCCTAGAAACCGAGTATGATTGCCATTGCCACTATCAAAGCTATTACCCCAACTGTAGTGAGGGCACAATTGAACGTCTTTGTCAAGAGGCCAAATCCTGCCAGGCGGAGGCGGTGATTGGGGCGGGAGGGGGAAAAGCCTTAGATACTGCTAAATTGGTGGCCCACAAATGCCGACTGCCAGTGATTACTATTCCCACCTCTGCTGCCACTTGTGCTGCTTGGACGGCTTTAAGTAACATTTACTCAGAGGAGGGGGCTTTTCAATACGATGTGCCTCTCGGTCAGTGTCCCAATGTACTTATTCTAGATTACAATCTTGTTGCTACGGCGCCAAGGGCTACACTGGTGGCGGGGATAGGAGATGCCCTAGCCAAGTGGTATGAATCCTCTGTCAGCAGTGGCAATTCTACTGCTTCTCTTACCATTGCGGCAGTGCAACAGGCTAGGGTATTAAGGGATATTCTCTTCCAGAAGGCAGAGGAAGCCTTAGCTAACCCCCTCACTTCTCCCTGGGAGGAAGTGGTAGATGCCACGGTGTTGCTGGCGGGGATTAGTGGCGGTTTAGGGGGCGCTAGCTGTCGCACTGTTGGAGCACACGCTATACACAATGCCCTTACTCACTTCCCCGAATCCCACCGACACTTACATGGGGCTATTGTGGCTTATGGGATTTTGGTACAGTTGCGTCTGGAGGAAATAATAGGCCATAGTCAACTGGCGGCTGCTGCCCGTAAGCAATTACTTAAATTCTATAACAACATTGGTTTGCCCTCTACTTTGGAGCAATTGGGTTTAAATAATCTTACCCTGGGCCAACTGCGCAGTTGTGCGGAAATTGCCTGTAAACCGGAGTCAGATATTCATCGCCTACCCTTCCCCGTTACCGTTGACAGTGTTGTTGCTGCCATGGTTTCTACCACTGTCGACTGACAGAGAGTTTGGTGATACAACACTACTGTATTTTTGGGGGTGATAAGCCACTCCCTTCTTCCTCAACGGGGATAAAGGTGGGTACTTAATTTCTTAGAATCATTAAAACTGGGAATAATGACTGGAAAAATGGGGTTATAGAAGGGGCAAATGTGTTTTTATTTCTGTCTCATTTTGCTTTTTTAAACAGGGGAACATTTCCGGCTTGTATTTTCTCCTCTTTGGAGGAAATGCTAGGTATAATTACTCAGAAAAATATTAAATTTAATAAAGAAAATGAACGAGAAGAGGGGGGTTTTGCTAAACTAGGGGGTAGAGGATAAGAGAGGGAAAAAAGAGGGAAAAAGAGGGAAAATGAAGCATTTTTGCGACGAGTGGATTCAAGAGTGGTGTGAACAAAACGGGTGGACGGATTGGTTTTTAGAAAGGAAGAATTATTGGGCTTTTCCCCCTCAGGCGGTGATGCCACTGCCTATACCTAAAGAGGTGTTGCTGCAGATAAAGGCAGAAAAGGGCCTTTCGCCAGAAGAGAAAATGTGGCTGTTGGCAAGCATGGTGGTAAGTATCATGGGGACAATAGGCAGTATGGTGTGGAATTGCCCTATACCGTTGGTGTTGGCCTTTGCTTTCACGGCGGTGGTGGTGGCGAGTCTGGAGTTGGACTACTAGGATAGGGGGATAATATAAGTTAAAATGGGGGATGATTGAGCAGAAAAGCCCGTTAAAAGGAAAAGAGGGACTACATGATTCCAACTGTAATTGAAAATTTGGGGCGTGGAGAGCGCGCCTTTGATATATACTCTCGTTTATTGCGGGAGAGGATAGTATTTTTGGGGGAAGAGGTAACTGATGAATTGGCCAACTCCATCGTCGCCCAACTGCTATTATTAGAAGCGGAGGATCCGGATAAGGATATTTACCTGTATATCAACTCTCCCGGAGGTTCGGTTTCTGCGGGGCTGGGGATATATGATGCCATGAATCAAATCAAGCCGGATGTTTGTACCATATGTTTGGGACTAGCGGCGAGTATGGGGGCATTTTTGTTGAGTGCGGGGGCGAAGGGGAAAAGAATGAGTCTGCCTAATGCCCGTATCATGATTCACCAACCCCTGGGGGGTGCGAGAGGACAAGCGGCGGACATTGAAATCCAGGCAAAGGAGATTTTGTATCTGAAAAAACAGTTGAATCACTATTTGGCGGCACACACTGGTCAACCTTTGGCGAAAATAGAGGAGGATACGGAAAGGGATTTCTTTATGTCTGCGGAGGAGGCCAGGGAGTATGGTTTAATTGATGTGGTGATTACAAGGACACCAAAACAACAAAAAAGTTAGGGGTTGTCTCAAGTGAGGATTCCTCCCATCAGTTTTTGGTAACGTCTGGCCAATTCCCTTTCCCATCGCCGGGAGTGGGGGTTTTTGTTGGCCTCCTCAGTGACTAGCTTTTCGGCGGCGCTTCGTGCTATCATAAGGACATCTTGGTCTGTAGCCAGACTGGCGAGGGCAAAGTCGGGCAGTCCCGATTGACGATTTCCCAATACTTCCCCTGGCCCTCTTAATCTTAAATCCATTTCAGCAATGAAAAAACCATCCTGGGACTGTTCTAAAATGTGTAAACGTTGGACAGTTTCGGGGGTTTTGCTGTTAGTAATCAGGAAACAATAGGATTTGTGTTGCCCTCTACCGACTCTTCCCCTTAGTTGGTGTAGTTGTGAGAGGCCAAACCTCTCGGCGTTTTCTACCAACATCACAGTAGCATTGGGCACATCTACTCCTACTTCAATGACGGTGGTGGAGACAATTATTTGGGTTTCGTTGTTGCGGAAGGCGGTGAGGGAGGCTTCTTTTTCCTGAGATGTCATTCTGCCGTGGAGTAATCCTACACGGAATTCGGGGAAGACTTTTTGGCTAAGTCTCTCGTATTCTTTGGTGGCGGCTTTTACTTCTAGTTTTTCTGACTCTTCTATCAAGGGGAAGATAATATATGCTTGTCTGCCGTTGGCTACTTCTCTTTTGATTAATTCGTAGGCTTGTAGACGCTGTTTTCCCGTCAAGACTTTGGTGGTGATGGGTTGTCTGCCGGGGGGTAATTCGTCTATGTGACTGACATCTAAGTCTCCATGGAGGGTTAGGGCAAGGGTGCGAGGGATGGGTGTTGCTGTCATGGTTAAAACGTGTGGCGCTTTGCCTTTTGACAGCAATTTAGCCCTTTGTTGTACCCCAAAGCGGTGTTGTTCGTCAATGACTACTAAGCCCAGATTGCGGAATTTGACATTGTCTTGAATTAAAGCATGAGTGCCAATTACTAGGGGCAATTCGCCACTTTCCAGCTGTGCATATATTTGTTTTCGTTTAGAGGGTTTTGTGGCGCCTGTTAGCAATTCTACTGGTAGATGAAGCTGGTTAAACCATTGTACTATTTTACGATAGTGTTGTTCTGCTAGTACTTCTGTTGGCGCCATCAAGGCTGCCTGGTATCCTGACTGGATTCCCATCAGAATGGCAAACACAGCTACGATTGTTTTTCCAGAGCCTACATCCCCTTGGAGGAGACGATTCATGGGGGTGGAGGATTGTAGGTCGTTTTTAATTTCTTCTATGACTCGTTTTTGGGCATTTGTAAGGGGAAAAGGTAGGATTTCTTGGAGTCTTTCTGTGAGACGGCCACTGGCGAGAAAAGGGGTGGCAATGTAGTTTTGTTTTTGTTCTTGTCTTCTTTTAAGAAAGCCTAATTGAAGGTAAAAAAATTCATCGAAAACCAGTCTTCTTCTAGCTTGGGCTAATTGTTGTTGGTTTTGGGGGTAGTGGATTTGGGAAATAGCAGATTTTAAGTCGATTAGATTGTATTCTTTTTTAATAGAATCAGGGAGTGGGTCTTCAAGGAGGGGTAAGGCTTTCATAGCCTCCAGAACGGTTTTTCTGATAAAATCGGGGCTAAGACCATCAGTGAGGGGGTAAACGGGGACAAGACGGCCTATTTTAAGGGAATTAAGGGTATTTCCGTCACTGGTGAGGACTTCAAATTCGGGGTTATCTAGAGTTACACCGTAGGGGGTTTTTTTTACCAAGCCAGAGGCGGCAACAATAGCATTGCGGGGATACATTTTTTTCATTTTCTCTTGCCAGCCTCTATAAGTATAATAAGCCCCGGCGTAGAAACGGGTAATTTTAATTTCCCCCGTGGAGTCTTTTAAAACTAGGTTAAAGATGGTTAATTTTTTATTTTTAGGACTAGAAAAACACTCACATTTTCTAACTATACCTACTACTGTAACTGTTTCACCGGGAAGCAAGTCTTTTATATTCACCTGACGGGCATAGTCGATATGGTCTCTGGGATAATAGAAGAGTAAATCTCGGACTGTTTCAATACCTAATTTGGCAAGAAGATGTTGATATTTGGGGGAAACGCCCTTTAAAACCCTTACTGGGTCGTCTAGTCTGACAGAATAATTGATAGAAGGGGTAACAGGGGGGGGTGGTGTTGGGGGGGAGGGAGGGGGATTGTGTGTGGAGTTGTATTTGGGGAGAGAGGAGGAAGATGGATTTTGTTGTAATTGTTTTACCGAGGCGATTAAACTGCGGGTTTGGGTAATTAACTGTCGTCTTTGGGGGATGGAAAGTTGGGGATAACTAGCAAATCTTTTAGCGGTGTCTAGCCAACGGAGTCTTAACAGGAGGGTAGAATGGGATAATGATATGGGTGGGGTTTGGCCAAAGGTGAGACACAAAAACTCATGGAATTGGTATTGATTGCCTTTAAGGTTTTGATAACCGGATTCTTCTTCTATTTTTAGGGCTAATTCCACCCTATCCCAGTCAAAATCCCTACTCATGTCTGTTGGAGTTAGTGACAAAGGCTTCAAATAGTTATGTTTGGGTTTTTTGTAGACAGTAGTAAAGGCCAATTGTGGAATTTTCCGAAATCCAAGATAATAGGGGGGATACGGGTTTAGTCATAGGGGAATAATTATGAGTCAGGATGCTGTAGTTTTGATGAAACAAGAAGTAGGTAGAGCAGCGGCGCAAAGGGTACAATCTAATTGTATAGTAGGACTGGGGACGGGTTCTACTACCGCCTATGCCATTGAGTATATTGGCGAGAGGCTGGCAAAGGGGGAGATTAGCAATGTGGTGGGGATACCGACATCTTATCAAGCGGAGGTATTAGCAAGAAAATATGGCATACCTCTGACTACGTTGGATGTGGTGGACCATATTGATATTGCCATAGATGGCGCTGACGAGGTAGATCCTCATAAAAATCTTATCAAAGGAGGGGGGGCAGCCCACACTCGGGAGAAGATAGTAGATAGTTTGGCGGACTTATTTATTGTTGTAGTAGACAGTAGCAAAATAGTAGAAAAATTGGGTAGTACTTTCCCCCTGCCGGTGGAGGTGATACCCATGGCGGTAACTCCAGTGATGAGACAGTTGGAGAGGCTAGGGGGGAAACCGGAATTGAGGATGGGGGTAAAAAAAGCGGGTCCAGTGGTGACAGATCAGGGTAATCTAGTTATAGATGTGAAGTTTGATTCTATTGACAACCCAGCGGAATTGGAAAAAACTATTAATAACATCCCAGGGGTTGTGGAGAATGGTTTGTTTGTGGGGTTAGCGGATGTGATTCTGGTGGGGGAGATAGTAGACGGTAAACCGAGGGTAAGGGAGATTTCTTAGGGTATTGAGACAGGAGATTATGAGCCCCTCATGGGGGCCATTTTAGTTTATAGTATCAGTCTAGATAACCCATTAATAAAACGGGATCGTCGATTTGATTAGAGGCAACAGGACGATTGCCCATAATTTTATACTCTTGACTAATCTTTAAACCACTAGAGACTATAGGACGATTACCTGAGACGGTGATCATGTTTTTTATTTTAAGACCACTTTTGACCACTGGTCTGATGCTACCTACAGAGGAATAGGTTTTTACAATTTGGAGGCTGCTAGGGGAAATTGGGCGATTGGAAGGCAATAGGGTAGACTTTTCGCCACCGGCATACATCAAGCCGCTACTGGGGGTTTCTGAGGCGGGGGGGTTGGTAGTGGTGGCTGGGGGTTGAGTGGCGGTAGTTTTCTTTTCTTGATTATTGTTGTTTTCGCTCATATTTATAAATTCCTCTCCAAAGACTAGTTTTTTCCTAGTATATTCTACTGGTCTGTCATTGACCTTGTTAAGGCACAGAGGGGGGAATGGGTTAAGAAGATTCTCCCAGGTAGGCTTGCAAAACCTTTTCATTAGCCCGGATTTGAGAAGGAGTCCCATCAGCTAAATTTTTTCCTTCTGCCAATACCCATACATGACTACATAGAGACATAATTACATCCATATTGTGTTCGATAATGAGAAAAGATATTCCCTGTTGATTCCAATGCATTATATGTTCACAAATCTGATTAATTAGAGTGGGGTTGACTCCGGCGGCGGGTTCATCTAGTAGAATTAATTTAGGAGCTGTCATCAGTGCCCTTGCCATTTCTAATAATTTTCGTTGTCCTCCTGATAAGGCACCGGCGTAGTCATAAGCTTTTTCTGCCAAACCCACTGATTCTAAAATTGCCATAGCCTTTTCTTTGTTTTCCCTTTCCTGTTGTTTAATTTTTCCTCTTTGCAGGAAGACAGAAATTAAATTTTCTCCTACTTGCCCTTTTTTCCCTAGTAACATATTTTCCAACACTGTTAAACGAGACAAGGCCCTTGCCACCTGAAAAGTCCTCACCATGCCCAGTTGGGCTATCTTGTGGGGGGGTAGGTGTTGGATTGCTTTTCCCTCAAATAATACTATTCCCTCGTCTGGCATTATAAAATTCGACAGGAGATTAAAAAAGGTACTTTTTCCTGCCCCATTTGGCCCTATTAACCCCGTAATGCTTCCTCTTTTCACCTCAATTCTTGCTTTATTTACTGCCTTTAAACTTCCAAAACTTTTTGATACATTTATTGCCTGTAGTATCAAGTCCTCTTTTTTTTCCTTGTTGTCTAACATGTTTTTTTCTCTTCTCAATTCCCTCCAACCCCATGATACCTATTTTCTTTCTCTTCTCGCTTCTTGCTTCTTTGTTTCATCTATCTCATCTCTTTTGTTGCTTATTATTCTTATCTAAAAATTGCTCTGCCCCAATGTTTTGGCAGTCTCCTAACCTGCCGTCCGGCCGCCTTTGCCCCCCGGAAGAGGCCGCGCCCTATTATTTACTATGATACCATTGTAACAAAAAAAAACGGAATTGTCAAGGGGAAACCAAGGGGTGAAAGAGATGACTAGGGGAGATAGAATGAAAGTGGGGGTTGACAGATAAAGGGAGGGAGGCTAGAATGAGGGGAGGAGAAGGGGCAGTGGGGCTGGGATTACTGCTACTGGTGGTAATGGCTAGTGGAGGATGGGGGGTACGGCCAAGAGATTGGGATACTGCTCTTATGTTAGCCCCTCGGCGCCGGCGGAGAGTGGAAGGCACATAAGGAGGGGGCGTTGTCTTGTAAGCGGGGCGTCTGTGGATTACGCCTTTTCCATCATCCAGTGGCAAGACGGAAGGGTGACTGAGATAAGGGGGTGGGAAGTACTACAGAGGGGAAAGGTGCACCCGTAACCAGCGTATTGGGGAAGGTGCCCTATGAGGCGGGGATTTACTGGAATAGGCAAACAGGGGACATAGTTGTAGTAGAAGATGTAGGGGGGACAGGGAAGCCTCCCGTTGTATACAAGAGGCGACTAAAAAAGGCGAAGGGGTGGGGATGGCGGGAATTGTAACCTCTGCAGATGTGTGCTGGATTGGCAAGGCGGCATATAGCATTGACTGGGAGGGGAAGGGAATAGAAGATAGTAGAATCAGGTGGAGGAAATAGGGGGTGTAGGGGTTTATCTTGTCTTTCTAGCGGTGGGGTCTGTTTTCGTGGTAAGGTGTAATAAAACGAAAAGGGAGCAAAAGGGAAGAGTTAATGGCAAGGATAAACGAAAACTATTTGAAACTGAAGGCAGGATACTTGTTTCCGGAAATAGCAAGGAGAGTAAAAGCTTTTGCTGAGGCGAATCCCACGGCGAAGATAATCAGACTGGGGATAGGGGATGTGACAGAACCACTACCAGAAGCCTGCATAAAGGCAATGAAAGCGGCAGTGGAAGAAATGGGAGTACGTGAAACCTTTAGGGGATATGGGCCAGAACAAGGGTATCCTTGGTTAAGGGAGAAAATAGCTATACACGACTATCAGAGTCGGGGTTGTGATATATCTGCCGAGGAAATATTTGTGTCTGACGGCTCAAAGTGCGACACGGGAAACATTTTGGACATCTTTGGGGATGATAACAAGATTGCTGTAACAGACCCCGTTTATCCTGTATATGTAGATACAAACGTAATGGCGGGGCATACAGGAAAAGCCAACGAGAAAGGGGAATATGAGGGGCTGGTATATCTACCTATCACGGCAGAGAATAATTTTACGGCGGCAATACCAGAGGAGAAAGTGGACTTAATCTATCTGTGTTTCCCCAACAACCCCACCGGTGCGACGGCAACGAGGGAGCATTTACAGGCTTGGGTGGACTATGCTAGGGATAATGAGGCAATCATCCTGTTTGACGCGGCCTATGAGGCCTTTATCACAGAGCCCAGTATACCCCATTCCATCTATGAGATACCAGGGGCAAAGGATTGTGCCATTGAATTTCGTTCATTTTCTAAGAATGCTGGTTTTACTGGCACCCGTTGTGCCTTCACTGTAGTACCGAAGAATCTGAAGGGGAAAACTAGAGACGGGCAACAGGTGGACATATGGCAGTTATGGTATCGTCGTCAGTCTACTAAATTCAATGGGGTGTCTTATATTGTGCAAAGAGGTGCAGAAGCGGTTTACACGGAGGAGGGGAAGGCACAGGTGGCAGCCTTAGTGAAATTCTATATGGAAAACGCGCGTATTATTAGGGAGGAGTTGACAAAAGCGGGGTTAAAGGTGTATGGTGGAGTAAATGCCCCCTACGTGTGGGTAAAGACACCGGAAGGTTTATCCAGTTGGGAGTTTTTTGACAAACTGCTACAACAGGCGCATGTGGTGGGCACTCCCGGTGCGGGGTTTGGTGCGGCTGGGGAGGGTTATCTGCGTCTTAGTGCCTTCAACAGCCGGGAAAATGTCATAGAGGCCATGAATCGCATTACTTCTACTTTTAATTTCAACTAACTGTAGGGGGGGAAGCTAGACTAGTGACATTGGTGGTAGGTCTAGTATTTATTCCCCCTTTGTTCCTATAATTTTTGTTATCACAGGGGGTTTTTTTTTTCGCCCTGGTGTTTTAAAAGTAGAGGAAGGTAAATTTAGTTTTTTCTCCTCTGGTGTCGGGGTTTTGTTGTTGTGAATAATTCCCGGGAAGTTGGCGGGGGATACTATTATTTATTAAAGGGGCGTCAAGTAGGTTTTAAAAAAGGCTACGGTTTGGGGTTTTATATATCCTTTTTCTAGGGCAATAGAAGCGAAGGAGGAAGGTTTTGTGGTTTTCTCGAATCTGATTTCCTCAATTTGTTCTTCATGGAGTAAACCAGCTTCCAGGAGGTAGTCTTCAAGGGTTTTACCGGGGAGAGATTTAAACAAGTATCTTTTTATTTTCTCCCCGAAGAAATC
Source organism: Cyanobacteriota bacterium SRBZ.bins.94.201705 (assembly GCA_030549855.1). Lineage (GTDB taxonomy): Bacteria > Cyanobacteriota > Cyanobacteriia > Cyanobacteriales > Cyanobacteriaceae > DVEF01. The sequence goes on along the minus strand of JAUQQP010000031.1, from coordinate 83,894 downwards.
GGCGGTTTTTTGGTTAATCCAGCCATGATATGCTAAAATTTCTCCTATGCGCAATTCGGGGTAATTTTGTTGTTCCCAAAGGGCAACTAAAACCTGGTTACTGTTAATAATACCGGCATCTATAAGAAGTTCTCCTGTTTTTTTTATGAGTATTGTTTCTTTCATACCGTCTATTGTAGAGTAATCAGTAATTAGTGTACAGTATAGGAGACAATAAATGGGGAAGCCGATGAAGGGAATTTTAAATGATAGTACAATTATGCCCACTTGTTGGTAAATGCCTATCGCCGGGGGGAATTGCCGGGGTGGGTGTAAAAGTTGGTCACAGTTGGTCACACTGGGGTAAAGTTTGATGATAATATTGGAAGATCTGTGTTTGTGAAGAAGAAAGAAGCGATTTTGTGAGTCATGCCAGACTTCTTGCCAATTGCTTATTTTCGGGGGGAGTTTATCCCCTTTGCGGAAGCGAAAATATCTATAGCCACTCATGGGTTGCACTATGGGACGGGGGCTTTTGGGGGTTTAAGAGGTACAATAGATCCAGAAAACCCGCAACAGGTGTTGTTATTTAGGCTAGACCGTCATTGTCGTCGACTGAGTGACAGTGCGAAGTATTTGCACTATGACTTGCCGGCGGCTTTCATAGAGTCGGTGATTAAGGAGTTTGTGGTAAAAAACAAGCCCAGTAAGCCTTTTTATATTAGACCATTTGTGTACACGTCGGATTTAGGGATAGCCCCAAGACTGCACAACATAGAGAAGGACTTTTTCGTGTATGGTTTAGAAATGGGGGATTATCTATCTCCAGAAGGTATTAGTTGTCGCATAAGTTCGTGGCATCGTCAAGAGGATAGGAGTTTGCCTTTAAGGGGGAAAATAAGTGGTGCCTACATAACCTCGGCTTTGGCTAAGACGGAGGCGGTGGAGAGTGGGTTTGACGAGGCGATTCTGCTTAACTCCCAGGGGAAGGTATGTGAAGCGACGGGGATGAATATTTTTCTGGTAAGGAATGGGAAACTAATTACTCCTAGTGTAGATCAGGATATTCTGGAAGGGATTACCAGAGACAGTATTATTACCATTGCCAGGGATTTGGGGATTGAGGTGGAGGAGAGGGCAGTGGATAAGACAGAATTGTTTATAGCGGAGGAGGTGTTTTTGTGCGGTACAGCGGCTAAAATCACGCCAGTAAAGAGGGTAGAAAACTATACACTGCCGCCGGAGAGAAGAATTACCATGACACTGAGGGAGAAGTTGACAGCAATCACGGAAAATAGGGAGCCTAAATACAGACACTGGATTACTGTTATTCCCCTGTAGAAGGAGTAATCAGGCAAAAGCAGAGGTATTGGGGGGTAAGTCTTGGATACGGCTATTTCCCACTGCCTTGACTGCCTCTGGTAGGGATAACTTGCCGGAGTATAAGGCCTTTCCCACGATTACTCCGGTTACTCCAAGGGGCTCAAGGCTAGCAATACATAGTATATCAGTAAGACTACTAACTCCTCCCGAGGCGATAATAGGGATATCAACAGCCTCAGCCATCTCCCTTAAGGAGGGGATATTTGGTCCTTCCAGGGTGCCATCCTTGGTAATATCAGTATAGATGATAGCGGCGGCGGTAGGGGGGATTTGTTTAGCCAACTGGACTGCATCTAGGGAGGAGGTTTGTAACCATCCTCTGGTAGCTACCTTACCATTGCGGGCATCAATACCCACGGCGATTTTGCCGGGATAAGCCTCACACAGTTGTTGCATCAATTCTGGGTTTTCCACGGCAACTGTGCCCAAAATCACCCTTGCCACTCCTAAATCCAACAGTCTTTCTACTGCCTCCCGGTTGCGTAAACCTCCCCCCACTTGTACAGGAATGTTAAGACTCTTGACAATTTTAGCAATCACCTCCAGGTTAACCGGATTCCCTTCCCTTGCCCCATCCAAGTCTACCAGATGGAGACGTGGCGCGCCTAATGACTGCCACTGCAAGGCCATTTCTAGGGGATTGTCACTAAACACCTGGGATTGTTGATAGTCTCCTTGATATAGTCTCACACAACGTCCCGCCAGAATATCTATAGCTGGTATTACTTCCATATTTTAGCCTCCCAGTAATTGTAAAGAAATTTTATTATACCAGTTGACAGGGGGAGAGAAAAAGGTATATAATCGAAGGCAGTTGGGGTCGGAAAGACCTAATTAGGGTGTGAGGAAATCAAGGAGTGGCTCATGGGGTCGAAACACGGCAAGACTCCCGTGGGCCTTTATTTTTGGGAAAGACTATGGGGTTACCGGCGTCGTGGCAGATAAGGATAGCCAAATGGGCATGGAGGAGTCTGTGGCGGCTGATGATGTCCCAGTTGGCACCAGTGGGGAGAGGGGGGGATTATCGAAGGCCAGCCAGTGGATTTCGCCATGCTATTAGTAGGGAGGGGAGGTATCCGCCGGAAAAAGGACGTTATCGCCTGTATGTGGGGGTGAGTTGCCCATGGGCCCATCGAACTATAATAGTTAGGGCATTAAAGGGGTTAGAGGAGGTAATAGAGACAGTGGTAGTAATCCCCGACGTCAACAGTGGCGGTTGGGTGATGGGGGAAGCCTCTGAGGGTTGTACTACCCTGTGCCAATTATATCAATTATCCTCACCCGGTTATCGCGGTCGTTGTACTGTTCCTGTTTTATGGGATACTAAGACAAAAAAAATAGTCAACAATGAGAGTGGAGAAATAATTGTCTATTTGAATAGCCAGTTTAACGAGTGGGCAAAAAATCCGGGGTTAGACTTATACCCACCCTCTTTGCAAAAGGAGATTGACAGTTGGAATGAGAAGATTTACGAATACGTCAACAACGGCGTTTACAGGTGTGGTTTTGCGCAAACTCAGGAGGCATATGAGTCTGCCTGTCGTCTGTTGTTTGCCACCCTAGACGAAATTGATTCCCATCTTCAGTCTCATCGCTATCTTTGTGGGGAGAGTTTAACCTTGGCTGATGTGCGTCTGTTTCCCACCCTTATTCGTTTTGATGCCGTCTATTATTCTCTCTTCAAGTGTAGCATAAGGCCCTTACAGTCCTACCAGCATATTACTCGTTATCTCCAAGACATAAACAACCTCCCCGGCGTCAGAGACACTTACTGTCTAGATACCATTAAGAGGGATTATTATAGCAGTCTTTTCCCCCTCAACCCCAGTGGTATTATTCCTCTGTAATTCCTCCACCCTCTAGACAAGGGTTTCACGAGGCAGGAGAGATAAAAGAAGAGGGGGAGGGGAATATAATGATAGGACAGTAGCAAACAAGAGGAAAAAAAGGAGGAAAGAAAGGAATATGAGTATAAACAGCCTAGTGTGGGGAGGGGTAATAGGGGTGTTGTCAATAATATGGGTAGAGGTGGTGAGAGACATATACCATGTATTGGGGCATGTGTGGCAGCCGCTATGTAGACTACACGGATGGCATCATAGGGTATTCAAGCCGGATTTGTCAGTATACAGTGAGGAGATTTACCGGAAGGCTAACTGGTATAATGACTTGCCGGAATCTCTGGTGATGTTGAGTTTTAGTCTTATCTTCGCTGTGACTGTACTGACGCAAAACTGGCTGGAGGGGGGTTTAGAATGGTTGGCTTACAGTGGCACCGTTTATAGTTTAACATTTACAGGGGGTGCTATTGCCCGTGGATTGGGAATACCCTATGCGGATGTTATTACAGATGTGACTCATCGTCCGGGGGAGTTTACCCAACTGCCGGGCAACTGGTTGGTAAATCGTCCTTATCATTGGCGTCACCATTTTGATAACCAAAGCGCTTATTTTTGTGGTACTATAACATTGGTAGATAGGATAATGGGTACCTCTTTGTCTTTAAAGGGGAAGAGGGTTGCTATTACAGGCGCCAATGGTGCTTTAGGACAGGCATTGGCTAAACAGCTATACTGCCAAGGGGCACAAGTAACTGCTTTAACCTCCCGAGATAAGGATTTATTTATCACCGTTGAGGATAAACAAATCCCCATTAAAACTATTAAGTGGCAGATAGGGAAGGAATCGGATTTAGCCGACATTCTGGCAAAAACTGATATTCTTATCCTCAATCACGGTGTTAATGTCCATGGGGAAAAAACAGCCGAAGCAATTCAAAACTCCTTTGAAATTAATACTTTTTCCCAGTGGCGACTAATGGAATTGTTTTTAGCTACCGTCAAAACCAATAAAGACAAGGCTACAAAGGAAATATGGGTTAACACTTCAGAAGCGGAAGTAAGTCCAGCATTTAGTCCTCTTTACGAGATGAGTAAACGTACCATAGGGGATATTGTAACCCTAAAAAGGATAAATGCCCCTTGTATCATCCGAAAACTAATTTTAGGGCCTTTTAAGAGCAATCTCAACCCCATTGGCGTAATGTCTCCAGATTGGGTTGCCAAACAGATTGTGAATCTTGCCATCAGGGATTGTCGCGACATTATTGTAACCATCAATCCCCTAACCTATATCCTATTCCCCATCAAGGAATTGGCTACTTCTATTTATTTCCGTCTGTTTACCAGGTAAAAGTAAAAGACGGGTTAATTTTTTGCCGGGGGTGTTAGCCGTTTCTATTTGGGGATAGTAAGGCAAGAGAGGAGTTTTGTAAAGTTTCGCTGCCTCTCTGCCTTTGGCTAATGGTAACTTGCCTTTACCAGCTACTCTAGACACTTGCCACTGGTGTTTCTGTTTCTTCTTGTTGTGGGTTATTTTCCCTGCTAGACAGTTGGATTAGTTCTATTTTATATCCATCTGGGTCTTCTACAAAAGCTATTACTGTGCTACCATGCTTCATTGGCCCAGGCTCTCTGGTTATTTTACCACCTTTGCCCCTAATTTGCTCACAGGTGGCATAGATGTCATCTACTCCTATTGCGATATGCCCAAATCCATCACCCAGATTGTAGCTATTGGTATCCCAATTGTGAGTTAATTCGATGACAGTATTGTTAGCCTCATCTCCATAACCCACAAAGGCGAGGGTAAATCTGCCACCGGGGTAGTCTTTTTTTCTCAACAGTTTCATCCCCAAAACATTGCAATAGAAGTCTAGGGATTTTTCTAAATTCCCCACTCTTATCATTGTATGTAGGATACGCATTTTTTCCTCCCTGTTTCTATCTGTTTTGTTTGTGATTGGGTTTGGACTTATTCCTGTCTCCATCTGAACCAGTGTTATTTGTTTAATTTATTTTGCCATGAATTGTTTATTTGTGGATTGGCAAAGACAAAATTCAATTCAAGTTTATCGTCAAGACTTGCTTCCATATTCACTTCTATGGTATCTATAAATTCTCGTAGATAGAATCTTTTTTCCGAATTTGATAAGTCATACCACAACTGGGGGTTAGACAGACTTTTGGCTATCACCTCCAGGGTATTTGGCGGCATTTGGTCAACTTTCTGTTGGATTTTGCTCATCTTTTCCTTCAGGCGATAAGTTATCTTTTTAGCCTCTTGTGTTTCCAATATCCCTTCATTTTCTAGTCTCCTTATCACTTCCAATTCTCCTTTTATTCTTTGGATTTCTTTTTTCTGAATATTTCTGCATCTTTCTATCTCGTCTTCCGGCTTGTTGGAGTTTTGAATTTCTCCGAATATACTGCATATCGTTTCAATCACTCTCTTTAAAACCGAGTCATAGGGCAAAGACTTACAGGATTTATTTTTCGGGCAGGTTTTAGGAGTTAGATACAAGTAAGAATACCCTTTTTTTTTGTTATTTACGGTATTAACACGCAGGGAGGACTGGCAGGTTTGACATTTCAGTAAGCCGGCGAGACAGTATTGTGAGGAAACACTTTTTGGGGCAAATTTTTTGTTGTTTTTCAAAATACGCTCTATTTGAGCACTTTCTTGCCTAGTTATAATTGGGGGATGAGTATCAGAGACGATTATGTTTTTAATGTACAGTAAATCTCCCCTGTATGCTGGATTTTTTAGCCAGTTTCTGGCGGTAGACGGTGAGAGTTTTTTCTGGTATTTCTCTTCTAGATACTTTAGACTGCTTCTAATACTGCCCGAGAGGATAAAATTCCTGAAAAAGTCTCTAACTATTGGGGCATTTACGGCGTCAATTATATAGCCTTTGTTGCTTCTTAGATAGCCAAAAGGTGCCCTCCCTGGTGGGGGGAGACTATCCATTCTTTTTCTAGCATGATATAGAAGTAATCTTCTCCTCTGCAATTCCTTTCCCACTCTTGCCCAAATTTCCCTTAATTTGTTTCTTTTTCCCGGGTTGTCTATAATCTTAAAATCACTGGTTTTATATTCTTCACTGAGGGAAATAATTTCCACATTAAACGACTCTAAATATGTGATTGTGGCTTCTATTTCCTCCAGATTATCCCCCAGAGACGCCAAGGTGGACAAGATTAAACATTCGACTTTTTCCTGTTCACAATCGTTAAGTATTTTTTTCAGTTGTCTTCTGTCGCCTAAATCCTCATAGATTTTTTCTACTTGGTCTGGGAGCGATTCTAATTTTGTTTCCCAATTGATGAAAGGGTTTTTATAAAAATAGGCAATGGTATTCACTGTTACTTTATTGTGGTATTTCTCTCCAACCGATGTTATCATTTTAACAAAGGGGTTTCCGGATTTATTATTGGACAATTACCTTGTAACAATCTTTAACATTTTTGGGAGAATATATGGGCGGAATTCAATCCTTATTTGTATCCCTAGACTACCATGCCACTATTCCAATTTTTTTGGCAAAAATAAAAGAGGAGTTGGGAGTAGATCAAGTTTTTGTAGAAAAAATAAAAGGGGATGAAAACCAAGGAGAGATAATTGAAATTAGTGGGGAAACCAGGGGAAATATTGATTCACATAGAGGGGCGTATGAATCTATAACCTCTCTAGTAAACAGAAAAATAGAAAGAGGGAAAAGAGGCTACCTAACCCATGAAGAAATATACGAAGGGGAGGACACTTATCCGATAAATCGCGCCGAGTTGGTGTTTCCTATCTTACTACAAACTCCGGAGGTTGTGGCCCTAAATCAGGAAACAGAAAAGGGGGACAAATTAGAGAATCAACTGTGGGGTTTATTATACATTTACGATTATGACTACCAGAGAAAATGGCGGCAAGAAGAAATTAAGAGAGTAGAGGAGATTGTCCAATATATAGTACTAGCAGTGGAGAGAAGTTTTGTATATGAAAGACTAAAAATGCTGGAAGATAGTTGTCAGTCTTATTCCTTGTTAGATGAAGTGACAGGCTTAGCCAACTACAACGCCTTTATGGATTGTATAGACTATGAATGGAGGAGATTAGCCAGAGAAAAACAACCACTTTCCTTAATTCTAATTGTCATAAATGGTGAGAAAACTATAGACGATGCCACCCTAGCCCTCTTAGGAAATATAATCTTAGAGGAGACAAAACGGCCGGCGGATTTAGGGGCATATTACAAAAAAAATAAGTTCATGGTAATGTTGCCAAATACGGATGAGGGGGGGGCAATATGTGTTAAGAATAACATAGCCAGGAGGATGGAAAGCATACTAAAGTCCAATGAAAATTATGTTGACTGTGTATTATGCTGGTCAGTGGTCAGTGTTATCCCCCGTCACAGGGAGGATTATAACAAAATTATAGAAAAACTAGAAGATACCCTGAGGGTATTTCAGTAGAAAATAAGCCATTTTGATGTTAAAATTATTGGCTAACTGGAAAGGTTTATTAAGGGAAAGAATATATGAAAATAGTAAATAAAATTCGTTTGGTGGTGGCAGTAGCGGTGGCGAAAATTGTAACGAGGTTGGTAAAGATTTTGAGATTAGGTGCTGCCAGTGTTTTGCCGGGAGAAATTGCTTCTCGTCTTTATCCTCGTATTTTTAAAACCCTGTCTCGGCAATTCAAAAAAGGACTAATTCTGGTGGTGGGGACAAACGGTAAAACAACAACATCTCTACTGTTAAAACAAATATTGGCTAACGAAGGTTATAGAGTAATCCATAATGCCACTGGGGCGAATTTAATGAATGGCCTGACAAGTTGTTTAGTCACCAACAGCAACTTATGGGGGGTAATTAAGGCGGATTATGGTATTCTAGAAGTAGACGAAAATGTGCTACCCCTAGCATTAAAGGAATGCCAGCCCAGTCACATTTTAGCCTTAAATTTGTTTAGGGATCAACTGGATAGATATGGAGAGGTAGATACAATTAGTTACCGGTGGCAACAGGCAATTAGTATGCTAAAAGAGGAGACAATTGTGATTCTAAATGGGGATGATCCTACTTTGTGCCACCTGGGTCAAAATCTGCCACAAAAGGTGCTATACTTTGGTTTAAATGAACCGGATTTGTACCTAGATGAAATTCCCCATGCAGTAGATTCCATTTATTGTCCAAGATGTGGAAGTTCTCTTGTTTACAAAGGTGTGTATTTATCCCATTTAGGAGACTATCACTGTGAAAGTTGTGGGTTTCATAAGGAGAAACTGGCGATAGAAAGTAAGCAGTGGCCTCAAATTTTAATGGGAGTATATAACAAATACAACACCTTAGCAGCGGTGGTAGCGGCGGAGTCAATAGGGATTTCAAGGGAGAAAATACTGGAGGCTATTAGGAATTTTAAACCGGCTTTTGGTAGGGCAGAGGAGTTAAAAATTGGCGACAAAAAAGTGAGAATATTGTTATCCAAAAATCCGGTAGGGATGAATGAGACAATTAGGGCAGTTAATGAGATGAGAGAATATCAACTCTCTAGTACTATATTGATAGTGCTAAATGATAGGACTCCGGATGGTACAGACGTATCCTGGATATGGGATGTAGACACGGAAAAACTGGTAACTGGGGGTGGGAATATAGTGGTAAGCGGGGATAGGGTGTATGACATGGCTTTGAGACTCAAATATAGTCTGGAAAGACTGGAGGAGAGAAGTCCAAATTTGGTGGTAGAGGAGAAGTTAGCCACTGCCGTAGAAAAGGCATTAAGTCTAACACCAGGAGGGGAAACCCTATACATAATTCCTACCTATTCGGCGATGTTAGAGGTAAGAAAACTGTTGCTAGGCAGAGAAATTTTGTGAGGGAGGGATTAAGGGTAGTAGGGGAAAGGCTTGTCTTCCAGAGGGTGGAGCAGCGGTTAAAATAGCATTTTTGAAATTATACAAGGCTTACTGTCACTATTAAAAATGGAGACATATTACATCCCACAGCCTCCTTTTAACACCTAACAGCATCCAGGATACAAGAATAATAGAAACGGGTGCTAATCATCTCCTTGCGCTGGACTTTAAAGCCATTTTGTTGGACAATGGCAACAATGTCTTCTTCTCTGTGTTGGTAAGCGCGAGTGGTTTTACTGGCGCCTGGAAAGAGATTGCCAATACCCTTTAGTAGAGTCAAAAAGGGGGTTTTTGGGGCAAAACTGAGAATAAGACGGGATGAAGCCAGGGAAGAGAGGTGACTAATCATCCTGGCGGCGTCTGGGGTAGGATAATGAATCAAAACATCTAGACAAATAACTACATCGTATTGTCCAGTAAGGGATTCCAAATCCGCCACTGCCAGTCTAACATTGTGGGGGTTAGCAATAGCCTGTCTAATTCTGTCTGCTGCTTCCCGTATCATCTTACTGGAGATGTCGGAGGCAAATACCTTGGCGCCTTCTTTAGCTAGGGGGATGGTTAAACTGCCGACACCGCATCCGGCATCACAGATGGTGAGTTGGGATAGGTTGCCTTCCTCTTTCAGCCATGAGACTACTGTGTCGACGGTACGTTGGTGTCCTTGACGAATATCCAACTGTACCCTATTTACTCTACCATTTCCGTAAATATTACGCCAACGTTCAAACCCTGTGGCGTTAAAATATTCCTTGACTATGGTTTTATCATCCTTGGCTTTCTGGAGACTGTCTGTCATGTGGATTCTGCCTCGGTTAACTAGATACTATTAGACAATACAACCAACAATAGATTTTACATCCTTCCTTCTCCCCTCTTGCGGGGAATAGTAGGTCAATCCACAAATGTTTCCAAAATAGGAGAAGTGGATTAAGATAATGGGATTATAAAACAATTAATCGTATTGCTATTATTTTCTAAGAGGATACAAAAAATGGGCTTGTTTGGGTTTTCTTCGGAATCTCAAGACATGGGGATTGACTTGGGCACCGCTAATACTCTTATTTACATGCCCGGTAAGGGTATAGTATTAGACGAGCCTTCAGTAATTGCCATCGATGAGGAAAGGCAAGAGGCAATTGCGGTGGGGAAAGAGGCGCAAAGGATGCTAGGGCGCGCGCCTAAAAACGTCAAAACCTTTCGCCCCCTTAAAGACGGGGTTATAACTGATGTAAGACTCACAGAGATGATGCTAAGAGAGTTCATCAGAAAGGTAAGGGGTAATAACAATCTTACCAAATCTTCTCGCATTGTCATAGGGGTGCCAAGTGGCATCACGGCGGTGGAGAGAAGGGCAGTGGAGGAAGCCATGGAGACTTCTGGGGCTATTGATAATATAGAATTTATTGATGAGCCCGTTGCCGCCGCCATTGGTGCCGGTTTGCCGGTGGACGAACCTGTTGGTAGTATGATTGTGGATATTGGAGGTGGCACTACAGAAGTAGCAGTGCTGAGCCTCCACGGAATAGTGTTGAGTGATTCTATTCGGATTGCCGGAGATGAAATCAGTGAGGCTATCAAGTTCTATCTTAAACGCAAGTATAACTTGATTATTGGTGATTGTACCGCAGAACGGATAAAAATTGAAATTGGTTCGGCTTATCCTGTTGAAAATCTTATCCCTAGCATGGAAATTCGCGGTTTGAATGTGGTTTCCGGCTTACCTAAAACCATTACCATCACTGCCGAGGAGATTCGGGAGTGTATTACTGACACTGTTGGTTTGATTGTGGAGTCTATTAAGAGAATTTTAGAACAAACTCCCCCGGAAATAGCGGGAGACATTATTGACAGGGGGATTACCCTTGCGGGGGGTGGTGCCCTGTTGCGGGGTTTAGATATACTCATTTCTGAGAAAACCGGTATTATTACTCACGTAGCGCCTGAGCCTCTCAAGTGTGTTGTCTATGGCACAGGTAAGGTTTTAGAGGAATATGAGCGTCTGGGAAGGGCTAGTCGCAAGAGATTTAGCAGACAGTAATATTCCGATTTTTGTTATTGTTTAGACTCCCAGTGTTTCCAGCTTTTTTATCCTGCTACCACTGCTGGAATCCTATAGCTTTGACCCTTATTTTAGTTATGTCTGCCTTTGATTTTGTCTACCAGCGCTTGCTTGAACTAAGGGATAAATGGTTTTTTTTTGAACGAGAGAATGGGGAGATACTGGAAATATTTAAAGGCTACTTTAACCGAATAAATGAAGGGCATAAAAAGGGGGAAAGTCCAATAGTATTCTTAGGGGAAAAAAAAACAGAGAGGTTTGTGGCTGCCTTTTTCGCCTCTATAGCCAGCAGGGGTTGTCTGTTTTTGCTAAACCCCCTCTGGCAAAAACAAGAATGGCAACAGGTCAATGTTATTGCTAAGCCTGATATAGTTTTGGGCATTGTACCACAAATACAGCCGGAGCAAATTCCAGAGGAAAATTCTCCCAGATTCGAGGGAATTATGATTCCAACGGGGGGCACTTCTGGGAAGATTAAATTTGTTATCCACACCTGGGAGACTCTGGTAAATTCCGCCCTGGGTTTTTATCATTATTTTGATTGTCAGGCCATAAACTATTTTGTTTGTCTCCCCCTCCATCATGTGAGTGGTTTGATGCCCATTATTCGGAGTTTTATCACGGGGGGTAAGCTATTTTTTTACCCCTTTAGTCTTCTGAAGAGGGGGGAATATCCCCGGGAAAAATTTTACGATTTCTACATATCAATAGTGCCGACACAGCTCAATTTTTTTCTGGAAAATAATCCCGATTTTCTAAAGGCATTTAAAGCTGTACTGGTGGGAGGGGCCCCCCTTACGGATGAACAAATTATTTTGGCTAGAAAATATGGCTTACCTCTGGCACCAACCTATGGCATGACAGAGACAGCTGGAGGGGTGACAATACTTAAACCAGAGGATTTTGCAAGTAACAACAATAGTAGTGGGAGGCCGTTGCCCCACGTTAAAATAACAACAGAAGATGGGATTATACAAGTGAAGTCGACTTCCCTTTTCAAGGGATATTATCCCCACTATCAACCCCGGGATGTCTTTTTGACTGATGATTTAGGATATATGGACTCTGATGGCTATCTACATGTTTTGGGGAGGAATAGTCTCAAAATAATTAGTGGGGGAGAAAATATTTTTCCCCAAGAGGTAGAAAGGGCAATCTTGGCTACAAATCTGGTAAAAGATGTAGTAGTGAAGGGAGTAAAACATCCCTACTGGGGGGAGGCAGTGGCTTGTTTTTACGTTCCAATAAATGAAGCAATAACAGCAGAGGAAATACGTCAAAGAATCCGGGGAGAAATTAGTGGCTACAAGATTCCAAAAATCTGGGAGAAAAGGGAGTTTATTCCAAGAAATGAACAGGGAAAAATAAACTATAATCACCCAAGTCTAATGGTGTCTCCCTGTAAGGGGCAAGAGGAGAGGGGAAAAAGAAAATAACTTGACACCAACACCCTAAAAGATTATATATGACACCAGACTAGAAAAATAGTAGACCGAAAATGGAGCTAAAAAGAGAATTTTTCCCCCTGGTGCGAAAAACTATAATGCCGCGGCCGTATTCTCTAGAGGAGACAGACGTATTGGGGCAAAGCGGCACGGCTTGGGCGGTAGATGCGGCAATTTTTGGGGATAATTGGTATCTGGACAGGGAGTCAGGATTGATAGAAATCTATGGTGCCGGTGCAGCCATCTGTTTCCGTCATCTTCTTCCCCGGAAAAACAAATACGAGAAGGAGGGGTTGTATCTACGTCTAAAACTGGCCTATCGAACAACCGAAAATGCGAATGTAAACATACGTACCTTTTCAGGTAGGAACATAACCCTACCCAATAGTGTGGAAGGTAGCATATTTGATGACCCAGAAACGTACTGGTATGTCACCGACGACATGACAATCAACATCAACTCTATATACACCCACGAGAAAATGTGGATTCAGAGGGTGGATTGGGAGTGGATGAGTAAGGAGGTGGTATACGAGGATGAGGTAGACGAGACAAATATCTTTCTTGCCCGCTCATACGAAGAAGTACAAAAACTATACATACCGCCTAAAATAACCCCCGACACCGTCAAAGAGTTTCTAATTAAGAAGATTAAAGAGGATGACCACTTTGCCAAACGTTGTCTTGCCCTTCTGTTGCAGGATAAATTTATGGGCAAAGATTTGGTAGGTTTATTTAAGGAGACGGGGATTGAACTGTAAACCACCCCTGGACTAAGCCCCTGTGATAAAAAGTAACAGGGGATACCAGACACAGACAAAAAACGGGGAAATAATGTTATTAATAAATTCTAAAATAATCCCGGTCATCTGGCATACATAAGAGGTTATTATAAATTGCGGTTATGACTCAGGCACAACAGGCAAAACAAGAAAGCTGGTTTAGTGAAGTAGACTTGTATCTGTTTGGGGAAGGCACCCACTATCGGATTTATGAACAATTAGGGGCGCATATTACAGAAAGAAATGGCGAAAAAGGGGTATATTTTGCGGTTTGGGCCCCCCATGCCCAGAATGTATCCGTGGTAGGCGATTTTAACGGCTGGCAGCCAGAAAGACACAATATGAGCCGCAATTTTATGGGAATTTGGGAGTTATTTATCCCAGGGCTCAAACAGGGAGAAAAGTATAAATATGCTGTTAAGAATTGTTACGGGCATACTTGTTTTAAAACAGATCCTTATGGTTTTGAACAAGAAATCCGTCCGGCCAATGCCTCCATCGTATGGGACTTATCCTATGAATGGCACGACGAGGAATGGATGAGTAAAAGACACGAAATACAGGCCTATGATAAGCCAATTTCCGTATATGAGGTACACTTAGGCTCATGGTTACACGATAGCGTGGAAAATCCTCCAGCCAGTGGCCCCCTGTTACCTGTCCCAGATAAACCGGGGGCTCGTTTTTTGACCTATAGGGAATTGGCCGAACGTCTTATCCCCTACGTCAAGGATATGGGGTACACCCACATAGAGTTAATGCCCATCACCGAACATCCCTTTGATGGTTCATGGGGTTACCAAGTGGTGGGCTTTTTCGCCCCTACCTCCCGTTATGGCACTCCCCAGGATTTCATGTATTTTGTAGATCGCTGTCACCAGGAGGGGATTGGTGTAATACTAGACTGGGTGCCCGGACATTTCCCCAAGGATGAACACGGGTTAGCCCGTTTTGATGGCACTCACCTGTATGAGTATTCCGACTGGCGCAAGGGGGAACACCTGGAATGGGGGACTCTTGTATTCAACTATGAACGCAATGAAGTCCGCAACTTCCTCATCTCCAGCGCCATGTTTTGGCTGGATAAATACCACATCGACGGTTTAAGGGTAGATGCAGTAGCGGCCATTTTGTATCTGGACTACGAAAGACAGGTGTGGGTGAGAAACAAATACGGGGGGAGAGAAAACCTAGAAGGGATTGACTTTTTGCGTCAACTCAATAATGCCATCAAGAAGTATTACCCCGGTGTGATTACCATAGCCGAAGAGTCCACCACCTGGGAAAAGGTGTCTCATCCTACCCAATATGGGGGCCTAGGCTTTGACTACAAGTGGAATATGGGGTGGATGAATGATACCCTCAGATACCTTTTAACCCCCCATGAACAAAGGCCCAACTGCCACAACAAACTCACCTTCAGCATGTGGTATGCCTACACCGAACACTTCATGTTAGCCCTCTCCCACGACGAGGTAGTCCATGGTAAAGGGCACCTGTGGCAGAAAATGCCGGGGGATGAGTGGCAAAAAATGGCCAACCTGCGGGTGTTGTTCGGTTACATGTTTACCCACCCCGGCAAAAAAACCCTGTTTATGGGAATGGAATTGGGGCAACGACGGGAGTGGAAGTACTTCCTCGACTTGGACTGGTGGCTGTTACAATGGCAACCCCACCAACAACTACAACAACTAGTCAAAGACTTAAACCGCCTATATCGCAGTGAGCCTGCCCTTTACACCGACGACTTCACCCCCAACGGCTTCCAGTGGATTGACTGTCATGATGCCGGCCGTAGCCTGATAACTTACATGCGTAGGGATAAAAGTGGCAAGGAGGTACTGATTATAGCCTGCAATTTCAAGCCCCATGTTTACCACCATTACTGGTTGGGCATCAACGAACCAGGCCTGTATGAGGAAATCATTAACACCGATGATCTGAAGTACGGAGGTAGTGGAGTAGTAAATGGGAAGGTGCACAGCCGTCAGTGGAATTCCTGCCCTTGGCCCCACGCCCTGGAAATCACAGTCCCCCCCCTGGCTATGGTGATGTTCAAGAAAATCCAATAACCCCCAGAAAAAATTTCCAAAAATTTTCTCCCTCTCCCTTGACACTCTAAAAAAGATTCGTTATATTATTAAGTGTGCGTTGAACGAAGGCGATAAAAACAAGCCAATCCAAGGCTCGCTAGTTCAGGGCACAAGCGAAAACCATAAAGACATGCCCCCATCGTCTAGAGGCCTAGGACACCTCCCTTTCACGGAGGTAACAGGGATTCGAATTCCCTTGGGGGTATGTTTGTTTTTTTATATACTACAGAAAAAGGGGCAATTGGGAGATAGCATAGCCCCGCCTCTTTGTCAAGAGGGTCGGCGATTTTTTCTTGGGGAGGAGGAAAAATCCCCCACGCCGGGGGATTGCACATTATATATCCTCCGGCTCTATTTTGATGCCGTATTTGATTTCTATCATTTTTAGCATTGCCTCTAGCCACTTCTCTTTTATCTGTTCCGGGATGAATTCCATATCCTGTTTCATCCTTTCCATATCTTCTTGTAAAGAGACCTGTTGTTCCGGTGTAATTAGATTCTGTTCTACTATTAGCTCATAGTAGTAATCAAAAAATCTGGGGCCGGTTTGACTATAATCCTCTATAAAAACCCTGAAACTGTGGCCAGAAACCTTCTGCTGAAATGCGGGATTTTTTACCTTCAGAGAAAGATTAGTTAAGGCCACTTTTCGGATGAGATGGGTGCGGGTTACCTTTCTCCCCAAGTATTTTTCGGTCCACCTTCCCAGATTGTCAATGGCAGCGGTCAAAAATGTCCAGTATTTAGATTTCTGCAATCTTGGCACATGCTTTGAGATGCCTTCTAGAATTCCAAAATCATAAAACATGTTAGGATACTTAGGATCCGGTGCGGGGATGACATAGCGCCATCCCGTTTTGCCGTCTTTTTCCTGATTTCCCTCTAGTTTTCGGTAGTTACCAACGTAAATCATATGACGGGGATTTTTATGGGTGTCTATTAGGGGATGAAAAGTATAATTTTCTGGGTTCTCCTCCTCAGTATCTTCACTAGGGTTGTAAGGGAAAAGCCAGTTTTTAATCATTAAAATTTCAGAAATCCTTAGGCCATAACAAAACTGTACACTAAACACCCATAGCCAAAATTCCCTGTCTTCCTGGTAACGAGGGGTGGCATCTTCTAATACTCGTCTGCGGAGATAATAAAATTCCTCCACGGTGAGAGGAGCCTGTGATTCTAAGGGCTGATATTGCCACTCGTTTTCTGGTACTTTTAAGTCTTCTAATTGTTCAGCAATCCACCTTAGTTTGTTCAAGCGACACAGTCTGATATAGGCCCGTAATTGTTTCTGGTATTTTCTGAAGTACTTATTAGGTTGTTTCGTTTCTGGGTCTATATTGCATATATCCAGTGCTTCTTTGAGGAGATCAAGTGTTATTTCAGCCTTGGGATTTAACTTCTCAAAATGCCTTCCATAAACATTTCTCCATGTGTCTTTAGTGGATCTTTGTTCCCCCTTCCTTTTTAACTTCCTCCTGTCCTTTCGCCGCATGTAGTCTTCATAAACAATCCTCACCGCCTCCTGCACAGTAATGCGATCATCTACTACAGTAAATTCATCCTTGTTTATAACATTTTCAAAGTAGTATTTGAGCTGAGAGTAAGTGGGGTTAGTTTTTAGAAATTCTGCAAGCTTTTGGGCTTTTAGGGGGAGCATTTCTAACCCCTGTAGGTCTAATTTTTCCCCAGAGTTAAATTTCCTTCTTTCCTTCTTCCCGTCAATGATTATAGGGATTTGGAAGTATACATTCTTACCGTCTCTTAAAGTAAGGCCAAATCCGAACTTGTCTTGAATCTCCTTACCCAGCAGTTTGTACTCGTCATACAAATTCCCAAACCCCTTGTAGATGTAATTGTTATTAGTCATAATTGTTCCTTAGATAGTTCTCTAATTGTACTCGTATTTGAACAGAGGTGAGAAAATTTTCTTCGGTCAATAAAGGGGCATGTGACAAGAAGCAGGAGGGAAGAAAATTAGTGTCCCAGACTGGCAGAACTGAGGGTAGAATAATAAGATGCCGGTGTTGGTACGTGGGTGGGGCGGGTTCCGCTCTCTTTTCTGTTAAATTCTTGAGTAAATAGGGTGCGAAGGTTGTTGTAGTTGTGAGCGCTGCTTGGTAGTTCAAATGAATGCAAACGAAACACTGATAGAATTGCCGTCGGATTTATGCCCCCAAAAGATGCCCCATCATGTGGCAGTGATTATGGATGGCAATGGGCGTTGGGCAAAACGTCGTGGGTTACCTCGTATAGTCGGCCATCAGAGGGGGGTAGATACTCTTAAGGAGTTGCTGCGTTGTTGTGATGACTGGGGGATAAAGGTATTAACCGCCTATGCCTTTTCTACGGAAAATTGGGGTAGGCCAAGCCATGAGGTAGAATTCCTCCTTACATTGTTTGAAAGAGTTTTACGGCGGGAATTGGCAGAAATGATGCGTAAAAATGTAAGAATCCGCTTTCTGGGCGACTTGAAGGCTTTGCCACCATCTCTGCAGGCGGAAATAGCCCATGCCATGGAAGAAACCCGCAACAATCAGGGAATTCAATTCAATGTGGCAACTAATTATGGCAGTCGTCAGGAAATAGTCCAAGCCTGTAAACAAATAGCCCTTAAAGTAAAACGAGGAGAAATAGATGTAGAGGATATAGACGAACAGTTGTTTGAAAATCACCTCTACACCCAGGGGATAAGCCCCCCCGATTTACTCATCCGCACCAGTGGCGAAATGCGACTGAGTAATTTCCTCCTCTGGCAGATGGCCTATAGTGAAATCTATGTAACCCCAACCCTGTGGCCAGATTTTGACAGGGAAGAATTCCACAGGGCCCTTCTGAGCTATCAACAAAGGGAAAGGCGCTTTGGTAGAATAAAAGAGGATGATTAGGGAAACCTGAAGAGGGAAAAAACAGTCATATAAACCACGCCGGGGGAGACTACACTGGAGTTGGAGCTATACTGAATAGGGATTGGCCTGTGTCATGACTACCAACATGGATTTATTAATTGCGGGACGTTATCAGATTGTTAAGACTCTGGGCAAGGGGGGTTTTGGCGAAACCTTCCTAGCAAGAGATACCCATCTGCCCTCACAAAGGCTTGTTGTAGTCAAACGTCTACGTCAAGTCAACCCCAGTCATCGTGTTTCCCCGGAAATTATTGCCGATTTGTTCAAAAAAGAAGCCCAGGTTTTGGAGGAATTAGGCCAAAATTGCCCGCAAATCCCTACTCTCTATGCCTACTTTGTGGAAAACGAACAATACTATTTAGTACAGGAGTATATAGAAGGGCCTAGTCTAGCGGATTTAGGAAAAATTGACACCCTTGAATGCCGGCGAATCCTATGTTCCTTACTGAGGGTGCTGGAATACATCCACAGTCGTAAAATCATCCACAGAGACATCAAACCAGAAAATATCATCATCAGGGAAGAGGATAAATTGCCCATACTGATAGACTTTGGGGCGGTTAAAGAGGCAATGGGCACAGTAGTCCTCAGTTCAGGGAGTATGATAAGTTCAGTGGTAGTGGGTACCAAAGGCTTCATGCCACCAGAACAAAGTGCGGGGCGTACGGTTTATGCCAGTGACTTGTATGCCTTAGCTTTGACCATGATTTATAGCCTGACGGGCAAATACCCGATAGAATTCCCCGTAGACTCCCTAACTGGGGATTTACAATGGCAATCCATGGCGCCCCAAAGTGATCCACAATTGATAGCAGTTTTGACAAAAGCCAGTAAGGTGGATTTGGGCCAACGCTACAAAACCGCCCAGGAGATGTTGTATGAACTAACCCTCTCGGAAATTAAAACCGTTGCAGTTGTACCGCCAAAAAGGGAGATTAACAATCTCAAGCCAATCCCCGATTCTACCGCTTCCACCCCCACTGTAACCCTACCCCCCATTACACCCCCCGCTGGCAACACCAATCCCCCCACACCAGTCACCCCATCTGCGCCCAGTACAAAAGCACCATCTTTCCCCGTCAACCCTACACCAGTCTCCCAGAAAGTGGAGACAAACTCCCCCACAGTGGAGAGAAGGAGAATCCCTACACCCCCCCCGACAGGAGAAACCCCTACCCCCCACTTCCAACCTTCTGAGGCACAAACGTCTTCCAACAACTGGCCTCTGATAATCGCCTCTGCCATCGTAGCCGGAGTAGTGGTGGGAGGAGGTTTCGTCGTCCTAGAATATGTAAAACAAACTAGGGCAGAATTAGCGGCCATTGAACAGCAAAGGGCGGAAATGGAGGCTCGTTTGGCAGAAGAAAAAAGAAAACTCCAGGAGGAGGCCAGAAAACGGGAAGAGGCGGAAAGACTGCGTCAACAACAACAGGCTGAGTTGGAAAGAATTAGGGCTGAAGCCTTGCGCAGGCTGCAAGAAGAACAAGCCAAGACGACAGTGGTACAACCCACCCCTCCCGCCCAGGAGAATAACAGTCCTACGTCTCCCTCACCACCAGAGGTTTCCGAGGAGAATCAAGAAACTCTTCCCACTGACAACCCCACCGATGCCAATACCCCTGAGGAAAACCCCCCCAGCGACAATGCCTCCTCCACGCCCAACAACTCCAACACCTCCAACAACAACAACGCCAACCCCTCCACTAACTCCAATACTAACCCCAATACCAACACCAATCCCAACGTTACTGTCAATACCAGTGTCATTGCCCCACCTCAGGCAATGGAGGCACTGGTGCAATTCTACAATCTAGTGTCCCAAAAACAATTTCCCCAGGCTAAGGTATTCTTTGCCAATCCCAACAATTTAGATCCAGGATTTTTCCAACGCTTCTCCCGGGTGACGGTGGACAACCTGAGGGTGGTTTACGAGGGAAGCGACACCATCACCCTTATAGGTACAAATACTTACTACTATCCGGATGGGACTAAACAAATAGAAGAAAGGGACTTCACCATGAAGATTATTGACGGGGTGCCCAAAATTGTCAATTCCCGATTCCGCCGAGTCCTAGAACCGAGGAAGTAACACAAGTGTATGAATATTTAAGTCAGGTTTCCGTGAGAATGTTCAAAAAAGGGGGGAGAGCCAGCGTTTTCCCGTCCCCCGCGGGTAAAGCGGTAATGATTGTTGATTGTATTTATTCACAGAAAAGCCCGGGAAATGTGAGGGGAAAAAACGGAAACATTGCTGATTATCTAAATTTAATCACCCTAATAAATTCGGAGGCAGTAATTTTTAAATTTCCATCAACCTTCCTCACAGTGTAACTCCTTTCCTCCCTTTGGGTGGAGCCATCAGGGTAAACATAAGTGTTATAACCTACAAAATTGATGGAAACGGGAGTTTGGGAGACTATTCTCAGATTTTCCACTGTAACCCTTGCAAACTGGCTAAAAAATTCATCGCTGAATGTAGCAGACAGCTGTGGGGCATACAATTGTCTAGCACTGTCGAAGTCTTTTTCTGATAGAAAATAATATAGGTCTTCAATTAAACTAATAGCCGAATTAACATCAATACTCTCTGACACCGACTCTTGACTGGGGGTAGAGGCAAAATCGGCCGTGTTGCTGGCTTCTGTCATTTCTGGCTTTTTTGTTGTAGACTCAACTTTTTCCCCACCCCCTTGTTGGGCAATTTCCGCCCGATTTAAAATTGCTTGCCGAGAAATAACATACCCCAAACTCCCGAAAGCCATAAGGAACAAAAGAAAAGTAATTGGTAAAATAGGATTACTCAGGGCAGCCAGAAAAGAGAGTACCTCACCCTCGTCATGGTCTCCACTGGGTTGTAGCATAGGTGGAAAACTGTCACTTCTCCCAGACATTTGAGTCACTGCCGAGGGGGAAGGAGAAAAACCCACATGGCTGGTGCCAGTATAGAGTGTCTGTGTTGGCGGAGGGGAGACGGGGGGAATTTGAGAATTTTGCCAACTTCTTAGCATCTCAGTGGCGTCACGGAAACGCCCACCTCCCTCAAATTGGGACTAATGGAAACACCCCACCACATTTTCTCCGTCACAGGGAAGGGAGACTGTGAGGGGGTTGTGCCGGTGAGGGCATAAATTATCGTCAAACCCAGGGAGTAGACATCACCAGCAAAAACTGGCCTACCCGCCAATTGTTCAGGAGGCATATAATCGGTGGTGTCTCTTATGGCCAACCCAAAGGCTTCCCTAAAACCGCCAAAGTCAACCAAGACGGGTATGTCGCGCGTACTTCTGAGGATAATATTCTCTGGGTTTATATTCCCGTGGATGATATTTTTACTGTGGACATATTCCAAAACCTCTAACAGCTGTGGTAGAATAACCTTAACCTCAATCTCCGACAATGGCCCTCGTTGTTGTACCCTTTCTGCTAGGCTTTCCCCCCCCACATATTCCCGCACCAGGTAGAATTTGTTATCCCAAAAAAAGTAATCATGGACAGGTATTTGTGGATGCAACCCCAGACTTTTCAGGTTGAGTAGTTCTACGGGGGGCTTTTGTAATAAAATGGGAGCAGTTTGTGACTCATCCCGGGGAGAGGGTTCAAATTCCTTGATAACACAAGGACGAGGGGGTTGCATCTGAGTATCATCAGCCAGAAAGGTGGCAACTTTTTCACCCCTTATGTAGGAGCAGTTTACCCAATGATAACACCGACACTGGTAAGGGGAAACAGTTTGTAACATTTATTTGGCCCCCTAAATAACGCCATCTTGGGAAATAAAAGTCCTTTCTTTGGGCAGGGGTGCAATGGGTTCAGTAAGGAGGAATTGACCCTGTAGAATCAATTGTTTGAGGGTTTCTGCCACCTGACGGGAAAGATAGAGACTAGCAAGGGGTGCGACGCGGACTATTTGTCCCTCGATTTTGATTTTCCCCTGTTTCAACTGGGCATAGCTAACCAAACCAAAACTAGGGCGCACCCGCCGGGGGATGGAAAAGTCCACCACAGGGGCGAGAATATCCTTGTCTTCCACGGCACAGTATTCGATAACCTTTTCATTTAACACTGGCAGGGGTATACCAACTCCCAGCATCAAAGACGGACCATAATTTTTGAAATAACATCCCCTTACCCACTGTCTGCTCATCTTTTTGGCATCCCCTATCAAAGCCACAGTAGCACCTGGGCCAATAGGAGTCCCATTAGGACTTCGCTTCTGGGAGGGGAAATGTTGCGTGCCTTCCCAGACAATCATTCCCTCTGCCCCCCCCAAGAAAACCTTGCTACCGATGCCCACCACTTCCAGATAGGGGTCATTTAACAGGGGGGATAAGGCGCCAGCACAGGCATAGACAGCATTTCCCAGACGGGGTAACAAGGGGCCTAAATAGGTGTAGAGAGTGCGGTCTCCCCCATTCACGCCCACGATAAAATTTTGATATAAATTCCTAGGGTTGTATAAGTAAAACTGATTGATTGTCTCCTTGGTGATGACCCCCTCAAAAGTGGCACGGGGGTAACAGTCGGTAACGTGGCCAATAGCCTTGACGGTGACTGACTCCCCCGCTATTAGGCTTTCAATGACATGTCCACCGCCTCTTTCCACGGGGGATGGATGATGGGGAGGTTTGGGGGGAAAAGACAAGGGGCCACTATTCTCCCCCTCCCCCAACTCAGACACAGCGGTAGCCCCCAGATACAAATCTACTGCCCCCAAGCCGGCATAGGCGGGCACTCCATCCAACCAACACTGGCGGATTTTAATAGGAGGGTCAGTGTGCCCCAGGTTGAGAAACGCCCCCGACGACTCCATAGGCTCAAAGGTGCCGGTACAGATCACATCCACCTGTTCATAAGTTTCCCTTATACCCAATTTCTTCACATTGTTCTTCAATTCTTCTACAGTCCAAACCCTTACCTTGCCCTGGAGGATCTTGTCATTGATTTCGGGGATCGTTCTCTTCCTTTCCGCCATAAGAACAACTTATACTTGCAGGTTAAATTTCCTCCCAACCGGTAACTCCCGAAGACATTACATAACTGGTAACGCTTGCCTCAAAGAAATTGGCCTTAGTGTTACCGTCCTTTTTGGTGTCGGAGAATTTTTCCAGATGGGTATAAGGACTTTTCTGGTATTCTTCTCCCGAATAAATCGGTTCCAGTCCAATAGCCTTCAATCTAATATTAGCAAGATATTTAGTATAACGCTCCGTACTGGTATCGGTTATTCCCAAAATGTTATTGCCAATTATATGATTAGTCCAGCGGCATTCATGTTTTACAGCCTGGTCAAACATTTCGTAGATTTGTTCCTTAGAATGGGGGAAAACCTGCATTGCCTCAGGGATTAGCCGCTGGTACAACCGCACATGGGACAATTCATCCCTATTAATCATTCTAAAAATATCGGCACTGCCCGGCATTAACATTCTAGCCGCCAAATTGTAGAAGAAAATAAAGCCATTGTAGAAGTATAATCCCTCCAATAAATAATCAGCCACCAGGGCGATAAAATAATTTTCTGGGGTAGGATCATCCAGGTATTTTTGATACATCCCTGCTATGAATTCACATCTTTGGGCGAGGACTTTATCTGTGCGCCAAAAGTCATAGACTTTGTCCCTTTTTTCACTAGGAATAACTGTTTCAATTATATACTGATAGGCGTGATTATGCATTCCCTCCTGGGAGATTTGTTCAGCCATACAGAGGCTAACTTCTGGGGCTGTAATTGAACTTTTTAGGTGAGGAATATTGCAAGTTTGTATAGAATCCAAGAAAGTCAAATAAGACAAGATTCCCTCATAAGCCCGACGTTCATCCTTTGTCAAATTCCAGTAATCTGTAACATCCTGGGTAATATCTAGTTTCTGGGGAATCCAGAAATTTTCCCGCATTTGTTGATATAATCCTATAGCCCAACCGTAGCGCACATCATTCAGCTGCATTAAATTGGTAGTGTTACCAAACCAAATTTTCCTATTTTCGATGCGATCGTCGCCATTGGGATTAAAAATGGGGGTGAGGGGCATTTTCCCCGGCATTCTTTCTAGTGTTGCCATGGTGGATAACTGGAACTATATACAAGGGATAATTGCAGTGCAAGCTCCTATTATATCACTTACTCTCCTATTCGGGAA
This sequence comes from Cyanobacteriota bacterium SRBZ.bins.94.201705, assembly GCA_030549855.1. GTDB lineage: Bacteria > Cyanobacteriota > Cyanobacteriia > Cyanobacteriales > Cyanobacteriaceae > DVEF01. The sequence goes on along the minus strand of JAUQQP010000031.1, from coordinate 59,354 downwards.
ACCACATCTTGATCTGGTAAAATTCTTTATGACAAGATGAAAAATAGCGGTAAAAATCGGACACATTTGCTCCAAATTATAGTTAAAACACAAAGGAATACAGACTATGACCAAGATACTGGAGAAAGGCAATATTACCATCCACACTGAGAACATATTTCCTATTATCAAAAAGTCTCTTTACACCGACCATGAAATCTTCTTAAGGGAGTTAATTTCCAATGCGGTGGATGCCATAACCAAGGCGAAAATGGCATCTTTGGCGGGGGATATAACAAAAGATTTGCCGGAGCCAGAGATTACAATTACCATTGATAAACAGAATAAAACCCTAGCCGTCAGCGATAATGGTATAGGGATGACGGCGGAGGAAGTGAAAAAATACATCAACCAGGTAGCTTTTTCCAGTGCGGAGGAATTCATTGCCAAATATGGGAAAAATCCTAATGACTTAATTGGGCATTTTGGCCTAGGATTTTATTCCGCCTTCATGGTGGCAAAGAGAGTGGAAATTGATACCCTATCTTACAAAGAGGGAGCACAGGCGGTACACTGGAGTTGTGATGGGTCACCAGAATTCGAGTTAAGTGAGTCAAACCGCACTACACCGGGGACTACGGTAACCCTCACTCTAATGGATGAGGAGACAGAGTATCTAGAAGAAGCCAGAATCAAAAACCTAGTGAAGAAATACTCCGACTTTGTGCCGGTGCCCATTAAAATGAATGGACAGGTGCTCAACCGTCAAAGGGCACTATGGAAGGAGTCTCCTCAAAATCTTACCAAAGAAGACTATCTGGAATTCTATCGTTATCTGTATCCTTTCCAAGAAGATCCCCTCTTGTGGGTACATTTAAGCACAGACTATCCCTTTATCCTCAATGGTATTTTGTACTTCCCCAAACTGAGACCAGATGTAGACGTTACCAGAGGACAAATAAAACTATTCTGTAATCAGGTATTTGTTAGCGACAATTGTGAGGAAATTATACCCGAATTTCTAATGCCTTTAAGGGGGGTAATTGACAGTCCAGATATTCCCCTAAACGTTTCTCGTAGTGCCCTTACCAACCATCGGACTGTGAGAAGGATAGCCGATTTTATCAGCAAGAAAATAGCAGATCAACTTCGTTCATTGTACAACGAAAATAGGGGAGAATACATTCGTTGTTGGGAGGATGTAGGTACATTTGTAAAATATGGCAGTCTGAAAGACGAAAAATTCAAGAAACAGGTGGAGGATTTGATAATATTCCGCACTACTTATGAACCACCGAAAGAATCACAAAGTGGCGACAACAAGGAGGAAGACGTTTGGCAAGACAATACCTATTATCCCTATACTACCCTAAAAGAGTATCTAGAAAGGAACAAAGACAAACACAAAAACAAGGTATTCTACTGCACCAACCCCGAAACCCAGGCTACTTATCTGGACTTGTACAAGAAACAGGGGATTGAGGTATTATACATGGATTCTTTCATTGACAACAATTATTTCATCCCCTTCTTAGAAAGAGAATACAAAGACGTAAAATTCTTGAGGGTTGACGCGGAGTTGGATGCCAGCCTGATAGAAGAGGATAAAGCCTCTACTATTGTAGATCCCAAGACCAACAAAACTCGTGCCCAAGAAATCAAGGAATTATTTGAAAAAGCAATCAATAAGCCCAAGGTTAATGTAAAAACCCAGGCCATCAAGAGTGACAACCAGGAAGAAACCCCGCCGGCGATGGTATTGTTGCCGGAGGCCATGCGTCGCTTCCAGGAGATGACGGCCATTTTGCAACAGAAGGAGATGAAATTCCCTGAAGAACACGTATTAGTTATCAATACCGCCCACCCGTTAATTGAAAACATATATCAAATGCACAAAGGGGCGATTATTCAACCGGGAGGGGAGTCGTCTCGTCAGGAGATGGTAAATCTGCTGTGTAGATACGTATACGACTTAGCCTTGATGGCACAAAGGGCGTTTGATGCAGAGGGGATGAGAGAGTTTGTGGAAAGGTCAAACAAGGTATTGACCAGACTTACACAAAGATAATTCAGCCATGGGGGGGTTTCCCCCTTTGGTGTGGTAGCAATTAAATGTCCTATCATGAAGGTATTGTCATGGAGCAAAAGAGAATACCAGGAGGTAGAATATGACAACCAATCCTGAATTGGAAGTGAATCAAGAAACCACCGAGACAACAGCCACAGAAACCGAAGAATTAACGGGTGCCTCTTTAGGGTATAAGGAACAAATAGAGGCAGTAATTGCCACCTTGGCGGAGAATGACAGCGCCATGTTTCAGAAAAACGAAAACGGGCACCTATGGCGATTCCAGTATGGTAGTGTGGAGGTGTTTGTTCAATTAACCGGGGAGAAAGATGAAGATTTGTTAACAGTTTGGTCAGCGATAATGCCCTTTCCCAAACAGAAGGAAAACGAGTTGATGCGTCAGCTGTTGGAGATGAATGGGAGTGGCACCTTTGAGACCAAGTTTGCCATAATAAACGACCAGGTGGTGTTGTTAAGTCAGAGAATAGTGGACGGGTTGTCGCCGTCGGAGATTTCTCGGGCTATTACCCTAGTAGCTTCCATTGCCGATGAGTATGATGAGAAATTAAAGTCCCAATACGGATGAGAAGGGGATGCTACTGGGAGATATAATATTCCCTAGTGCCCCGGGCCGACATAGCCTCATTGAGGCGGCTTAGGGCGTGGATGTAGGCACAGGTGCGGAAAGACAGGCCCAATTCTTGGTGGATTTGCCATATTCTGTTAGTTTCCTCGAGAATTCTTTCTTTGAGGCGACTTTGTACTTCACTTAGACTCCAATAATAGCCCAGGCGATTTTGTACCCATTCCAAGTAGCTGACGGTAACCCCCCCGGCGTTGACGAGAATATCTGGGAAGACAACAACGCCTTTTTCTTCTAGGATAGTATCGGCATCTGCCGTGATGGGCCCGTTGGCCACCTCAAAGATGAAACGGGCTTTTACTTGGGGGGCGTTTTTTTCTGTAATCTGTTTTTCCAAGGCTGCCGGGATTAAAACATCCACATCCAGGGTTAGCAACTCCTCGTTCGTAATCACTTCATGTTCTACAATGCTACAGACACTTTCCTGGCAATAGACCCCCTTGAGAGACATATGCTTACGTTTGTACTCACGGATACTAGGGATGTCTAGGCCATGGGGAGAATAGATACCACCACGGGAGTCGCTGACGGCTACTACTTTATAGCCAGCTTTGCCCAAAAGTTCAGCTATTTCACTGCCGGCGTTACCAAACCCTTGTACAGCAACGGTGGTTTGTGGAGGGGTTTTACCGAAGCGGGGGAGGATATGACTGATGACATAGAATGCCCCCATAGCGGTAGCGGTGTCTCTTCCCTTGCTACCACCCATGCTAAGAGGCTTGCCGGTGATGACTGCGGGACAGATACAACGACGGATGGTGTTATACTGGTCCATCATCCATCCCATGATTATCTCGTTGGTATAGACGTCTGGTGCTGGTATATCCTTATCTGGGCCGATAAAATCAGCAATAGCCTCAATATAGCCTCGGCTGAGACGTTCCAATTCTGCTTTAGACAATTCTTTAGGGTTAACAGTGATACCTCCTTTTGCCCCACCGAAGGGGAGATTTAAGAGGGCACATTTAAAAGTCATCCAGAAGGCCAAAGACTGCACCTCATCTAGGGTTACATTTGGATGAAAGCGTATTCCTCCCTTACCAGGCCCCCTGGTATCGTCGTAGCGAACGCGGTATCCTTGGAACACTTTGAGGCTACCATCGTCCATCCTCACGGGGATAGACACGGTGAGACTGATTTTAGGGTATTTCAGACGTTCGATAGCGTCTTCGGAGATAGAGACGTATTTTAGCGCCTCTTGTAAACGTCGATGGGCATCTGCCAGCAGTGAGGACATAGATAGACACAGGGGGGTTTCTTGTAGTTATCCTTGTTTACCCATTTAATCACTGCCGGTGGGGTCAAGACCAGGGCAGGACATAATTCTTAAACTGTTTTCACAGACAATGCCGGGGAGATTTTAAGTCTGTTTCCATTTGATATTACAGCCTATACTAGGTTTTTGGTTAGGGTTAATAGGTTTGCCAGCCAAAAGGGCATCAATAGCTTCCCGTAAGTCTTTGCCGGTGACGGGGATGTCGAGGCTGGGGCGGCTATCATCCAGTTGTCCGCGGTAGACTAGGGAGAAATTCTCGTCAAACAGGAAGAAATCGGGGGTACAAGCTGCTTGGAAGGCTTTTGCCACTTCTTGGGTTTCGTCATAACAAAGGGGGAAGTTAAAACCAAGACTTTCCGCCATCTGTTTCAGGTTTTCTGGGGAGTCTTCGGGATACTGACTGACATCGTTGCTGCTGATAGCCACAATACCGAGATTCTTGCCGGCATAGTCTCGACCTATTCTGGCCAATTCTTCTTGGACATGCTTGACAAAGGGACAGTGTTTGCAGATGAACATTACCAACAAACCCTTACAGCCGCGGAAGTCGGAAAGGGAAACCATTTTACCGGAGACGGTATCTGGGAGGGAGAAGTCTGGTGCCTTAATACCCAGGGGTGGCATATTAGAGGGGGTAACAGCCATAGTTTTTTCACCTCAATGGTTAGGGTATTTGGGAACTAATATACCATTGGGCGGGTAGGGGTTAAGCGGTGTCGCAGGGAAACCACTGGGCCAATTATAGCCACAGCCGGTGCGGAGAAGCCAGTATCATGTACCTTTTGGACAATATCATCCAGACAGCCGTATAACTCTTCCTGTTGAGGGGTAGTACCCCAGCGGATGAGGGCAATTTCTGTATCTCCCTTCAATCCTCCTTCTTTCAGTTGGGCGATAATCTGGGGCAGGTTATGTAGTCCCATATAGATTACAAGTGTTTCTGACCCTTGAGCCAAGGCGGGCCAATTGACAAGGGGACGGTATTTTCCAGCCGCCTCGTGGCCGGTGACAAAGGTTACGGAGGAGCTATAGTCGCGGTGAGTTACAGGTATACCCACATAAGCAGGAGCGGCGATGCCAGAGGTGACTCCGGGCACTACTTCTACGGGGATACCGGCGGCCACCAGGTCAGCCATTTCTTCTCCCCCTCTGCCGAAGACGAAGGGATCTCCCCCTTTTAACCGTACTACTATAGCGTATTGATGGGCCTTTTCCACCAAAAGTTGGTTTATTTCTGCCTGTAACAGCGAGTGTCTCCCCCTTCTCTTACCCGCGTTGATTTTCTCCGCCTTAGGGTTAATCAAAGCCAATATTTCGGCACTTACCAAGGCGTCATATATGACCACATCTGCCATTTCCAATAGACTTTTTCCCCTAACGGTCAACAGGCCTGGGTCTCCTGGTCCTGCCCCTACTAGGTATACCTTTCCCACCGCTTGCCCACTGCTCATAGTTTCTAGTTCCCTACACTATTTTCTCTATTTTGTCAAGACCGATTTGTAAAATTTAATTGTAGCCAGAAAAGACAATCATAACCCTTAAGAGTATAATTGGGCAATGGGTATTAATGAGAAGAGGGAGTTGCATGACTGTAGATTGGCAGAAGGTTAAGGACTACGAGGATATATTGTATTACAAATGGGAAGGGATTGCCAAGATAGTAATAAACAGGCCACACAAGCGTAATGCATTTAGGCCCAAGACCATAGTAGAGTTATATGATGCCTTTTGTGATGCCAGGGAGGATCAGAAGATAGGGGTAATTTTGTTTACTGGGGCTGGCCCTCATACGGATGGGAAATATGCTTTTTGTGCTGGGGGAGACCAATCTGTCCGGGGCAAGGGGGGTTATTTAGACGAAGAGGGGGTACCTCGTTTGAATGTCTTAGACTTACAAAGATTAATACGGAGTATACCCAAGGTGGTGAGTGTGGTGGTGGGGGGGTATGCTATTGGGGGGGGGCATGTATTACACGTGATTTGTGACTTGACCATTGCGGCAGACAATGCCATTTTTGGGCAAACGGGGCCAAAGGTAGGCAGTTTTGACGGGGGTTTTGGTGCCAGCTATCTAGCGCGGATTGTAGGACAGAAAAAGGCCCGGGAGATATGGTATTTGTGTCGTCAATACAACGCCCAGCAGGCGCTAGAAATGGGGCTGGTGAATGCGGTGGTGCCGGTAGAGCAGTTAGAGGAGGAGGGCATCAAGTGGGCCAAGGAGATTTTAGAGAAAAGCCCCATTGCCATTCGTTGTCTCAAGGCCGCCTTCAATGCCGACTGTGACGGACAGGTGGGTTTACAGGAGTTAGCGGGCAATGCGACCCTTCTGTACTATATGACGGAGGAGGGTAATGAAGGGAAACAGGCCTTTTTGGAAAAACGTCCCCCCAATTTTCGCAACTATCCCTGGTTGCCCTAATTTCATTTTTTTTCCAGCCCCTTTTTAAAACTGTTTTATAAAATGATAAACTGGGTATATATTTTAGTGAAAATTATCCGGTATTTTGTCTTTCACTGGACACTGTCTTGTGGGTTTCCAGGGACCATTGTACTGCCGGGGTAACACACCCCAGAGAGAAAGATTTTTCCAATAGGACTAGATGGGAAATTTTCCTTTCCTGTTGTTCAAAGGCTGGAGAGGCAAAATAACAGGAATTCCAGTCTGCCTTTACCATTGCCCCCAGTTGGGAACATATCCCCCCCCTTCTTCCCTGTGGCGAGTAAAAGCGACAATGACGACAACGCAGCTGACAACCGTTACTGGCACTCATTTTTACAGAGAAAACCCCCTCAACTTTTTCTTCTTCCTCTATTATTACCCACCGGGGATCAAGGATTTTTTGGCTAAAAAACAGGCAACTCTAGTTTCCCCACTCTTTTTTCCCTTTTTTCTTTTTTAGATTTTCTTAACTTTTCCTTAACAAAACTAAATACTAGGAGGTCTTTTCTTGAAGTTTATTTAAGTTTTTTGACTGGAGAAAAACGGGAAACATGTTAGAGCTTCTAAGACCATTTTATCCGATTTTTTTTGCCGCCTTACAGGGGAATCCTGAGGGGGCACACAATAGTGTAATAAAGATATTGGAGAGGATTTGGAAGCAGAGAGATAAATATTGGGCGAAATGGCTGATAGGGGAATTAGAAAACAATTTTTGTGGAGATTACCCCCTATTGCGTCAGAGACTATGGGGGTTAGACTTCCCAAATCCCCTGGGATTGGCACCAGGTTTTGACAAGAATGCCCAGGCGGCGGGGATGTGGAAGAGTTTTGGTTTTGGCTTTGCGGAATTAGGCGCAGTAACTTTTCACATTCAACCGGGTAACCCCCCCCCGAGGATGTTTAGGCTGCCCAAGGATAAGGCTTTGTTAAACAGGATGGGTGCCAATAATGATGGTGCGGCTGCCATTGCCTCTAGATTACAAGAAACCTGGAGGGAAAAGGAAAGACGAATTCCCATTGGCATAAACCTGTGCAAATCTAAAATCACCCCCAACAGGGAAGCCAAGGAGGACATTCTTGCCAGTTTTCGCTTACTAAAACCCTGGGCGGATTATTTTGTGGTGAATGTAAGCTCCCCCAATACTCCTGGATTACGGGAATTACAAAGAGGGGAGGAGTTAGAATCCATTTTAGGGGCATTACAAGAAGAAAACAGGGGAGAAAAGCCGATTTTAGTGAAGATAGCACCAGATTTAGACAAACAGGCCATTAGAGAGGTTATAAAGGTTGCCAGGAAACACCAATTGGCGGGAATAGTTGCCACCAACACCACCACCAGTAGGGAAGGTTTAAAGACGAGGATTCTACCTGCCACTGGCAAACCCATTGAGGAAGAGGCGGGAGGCATTAGTGGTTTACCCTTGCAAAAACGCTCAACGGAGATAATTGCCTATATCTACCAGGAGACTGGGGGGGAAATACCCATTGTGGGAGTAGGGGGTATATTCGATGCCTCCTCTGCCTGGGAGAAAATCACTGCCGGGGCAACCCTGGTACAATTCTACACCGGCTGGGTTTACCAGGGGCCATGGGTGGTGCCCAGCATTTTAGGGGGTTTGAGTCAGAAAGTACGAGAAAACGGTTTCAACCACCTGGGGGAAGCCGTGGGTTGCCGTAGTGCCGAACTCCTGGCGAAACAATGAATACAAAGGGCCAAAAGATGGCTTGGGACAGATTCGAACTGTCGACCTTGGGCTTATGAGTCCCTTGCTCTACCGCTGAGCTACCAAGCCTCAGTCACATTCCCTTATTATAGCCCCTATTGGTTTATTTTGCAAGGGGGTTTGGTGGGCAGAAACTGATAATTACAGCTGTAGTAACTGTTTAGTGACGGTCATGGTCTCCAGGTAAAGACCGTCCAATCCCCAACGCTGTAATTCTTGACTCAAGAGGATTTCAGGTTCCTGGTCTGCCAGGGAGGTAACCTGTTGGACGCGACAGGATTGGGCGCCACCGCCAGCCTCCATGCGCATACAACCGGTAGTTTCTGAACACAAGACGGTACAACAGTCAGCTTGCTGGTTGCTGGAGGAGAGTTTAAGGCCGATCAAGTCTCCCAAAACCTTACCAGGGTTGCCGACGGGGGTGCCGGCCAATTCTGCAGAAATGGTCTTCCCCTCAGGGGTTTGAAGAGTGATTTTATGGAGGTAATAGTCTCCCTCTTCCCTTTCACAGCTACAGGGTTGCCAGTGGAGACGACTTGCTAGCCATCCGAGAAACATAAAAGCCTGGGAGGGGTTGCCCTTTTCATAGTCAATAGTGACAAAGTCCACTTCCCAGACAGCTTGGCGTCTTTCTGGAGGATCAAAGGCTTCAGCGGTAAGTTCCAACCATGGTGCCAGACGATGCCAGTTCAAGTCAGCCACTGGTACATTGTCTTCTATGAGTTTTGCCACTGCCAACAATTCCTTTTCCGGTTGGGGGAAAATACTAGAGTCCACAATAAGACGATCGCACACTTTCATCAGTCTTTGAAAGAGGGGGTAGTCCTGGTCAAGGCTGGCCTTCCACCAGACGTATTTGGGCAATTCCGGAATCATCAACTCGGTGATAACCCCTCCTATTCTTTCCAGGGCGTCAGAGGTGCCAATGAGGGTAATATATTCACAGCATATCAGATTACCAGAAGTTTTTTTGGTGACGGGGCAATAGGCAGAGACTTGGGCTTTAACCCCCTCATCTTCCCCCAGAGAGGGACAAAGGGTGATAATGCGACAGGGGTTAGTAGCGGCAATAGCATCGGCAATCCCAGCCCCACTGGAGTCGGGAGAGTAGGTTTCTTTAATTTTGCCCGCCTTTACAGAGGTCTCGTATTCTCTTTGTAGCCTTTCCAGTAACTCAGAATTAGCAGCCCCGGTAACCGGCAAGCCATAGGCCTTTTGTGCGGCTTTGATGGCGGAGATGGTCCTTGGGCCCTTGATGCCGTCAATGGGGCCACTGTAAAAGCCCAGGGCGGCCAAGAGAAGCTGAGTGGGCTCAGGCTCATAAATCAAGAGGGTGAAGCTGGAGGCGCGAGATGCCGCCAAGCCATCTTTGGTACTGCTGTGGGTTTGCCATATTCGCCGTAGCTCCTCTTCAATAGCTTCCAAGTCTACGTCTTTTGGAGGCTGTAACGCTACCATTGGCGTTGTATTTATTTCTGTGTTTCCGATATTTACAACCATAATTCTCACCTCGTCTGGGAAAGGGAATGTTATAATCGTCGCCAACGACGTCCGTCTCGTTCAATTAACAGTTCGGCTTCTAAAGGCTGCCAGGTGCCGGCTTCGTAGAGGGGGATAGATTCAGGGGGAACAGGGGCATCCCAGGCTACCAAAACCGGTTGTACTACTCGCCAGGCTTCTTCTACCTCGTCAGCACGGGTAAAGAGGGTTTGATCGCCCAACATGCAGTCTAACAGAAGACGGTGATAGGCATCTTGAGTTGCCATGCCAAAGGAAGCCCCGTAGCTAAAGTCCATTTCCACAGTGCGGGTGCGCAACTCGCTGCCCAACATTTTGGCCTCAAAGCGGAGGGAGATGCCCTCATTGGGTTGGATTCTTAACACCAGTACATTAGGGTTGGTTTGTTGTGCAGCCGAGGGGAAGATAGAAAGGGGGACATCCTTAAATTGGATAGCGATTTCCGTGACTTTTTTGGGCAGTCTTTTGCCAGTGCGTAGGTAGAAAGGCACACCCCGCCAACGCCAGTTATCTATCATCAGTTTCAAAGCCACAAAGGTGGGGGTAGTAGAGAAGGGATTCACCCCTTTTTCCTCCCGATACCCTGGCACTGGTTTTCCCTTTATCCATCCTGCTTTGTATTGTCCTCGCACTGCGCTATACTCCAAATTTTTTAGGTCCGCCAGGTGGGTAGCCTGTAGCACTTTCACCTTTTCGTTGCGAATACTGTCCGCACTCATGCCCACCGGAGGCTCCATGGCGGTTAGGGTAAGCAGTTGCAACAGATGATTTTGCACCATGTCTCTTAGGGCGCCGGCGGTTTCGTAATAGCCTGCCCTGTCCTCCACCCCCACCGTCTCCGCCACAGTAATCTGTACATTGTCAATATAGTTGCGATTCCACAGAGGCTCAAAGATAGCATTAGCAAAACGGAAAACCAGGAGATTTTGTACTGTCTCCTTGCCCAGATAGTGGTCAATACGATATACTTGTTCCTCTTTGCAGACACTCTGGACGATTTTATTGAGGGCTTGGGCACTACTCAAATCTTTGCCAAAGGGCTTCTCGATGACTAGACGGTGTTTTAGGGGGTTAGACAGCATTTGTGCCGCGCCCAGCTGTTTAATAGCAGAGGGGAAAAACTCGGGGGAAACAGCCAGGTAGAAAACACGATTGCCTCTGGTGCCCCTTTTCTCATCCAATTCTGCCAAGAAGGTTTTTAGTTTCTCATAGCTTTCCCCTTCATCTATATTGCCCTGACAATAATACAACCCCTGGGCGAAAGACTGCCACAACTCCTCCTTGTCTATCCCTTCCCCAAACTCTTCTACCCCCTGACGCATCTTCTCCCGGAATGTCTCGTCAGTCCAGGGGCGTCTGGCCACCCCTACAATAGTCATTTCTGGGGGTAATTTCCTCTCCTTTTTCAATTGATACAAGGCGGGCACCAGTTTCCGCTGGGTGAGATCGCCAGTTGCGCCAAAAATCACTAGTATCAAAGGCTCAGGGATTTTTGCCTGGTTTAATCCCACCCTCAGGGGATTCTCTGGTAATGTCAGCATCTCAGCCATTTGTTAGGTATTCACTTTCATTGTAGTTACTCTTTTCCAGAAGCGTTCTGTTAACTTTTGTAAAGAGCTTCCCCTGAACCTTTTATCCCCCCGTCCAGTCTAAACAGTCAGAAACACCAAACCCTAGAGGTAATGAATGTTTTGACGGATGCTGTTTTTGAAACTGACTGTATCCAGTTGGTAAGAAAATGCCAACAGGGGGATAAACAGTCTTTCCGTCTCTTGTATCAACGGTATCACCAGCAAGTGAGGAGTATCCTATACAGGCTATGTGGCAGTGAATTTTTAGATGACTTACAACAGGAGGTTTTTCTAAGGGTGTGGAAGTCCATCCACCAATTGCGCAATCCCCAATACTTCTCCACCTGGTTATATCGAATCTGTTGGAATGTGGCTTGTGATGAAAATATCCGTCGGCAAAAACAACGGCATCAGGTGGAAAACAGGGAAAAGGAATTGGACAATCCCCTTCTTCTCCTGCACTATGAAGAGTTGGTGGCAAAGGGACTACAACAATTAAGTTTAGAACATCGTGCTGTTATTATCCTACATGACTTGGAGGATTTACCCCAAAAGGAAATAGCACAGATTCTGTCCATCCCCGTGGGGACAGTCAAATCTAGACTTTTTAAAGCCAGGAAGAAACTGCGTGAATTCTTGGAAAAAGAGGGAATAACCCTATGACTATAGAAGACGAACCACTAGTAAATTTTCTGAAAGTCCATTGTCCCACGGCACCCCCCTCCCCACCCCATCTAGAGGAGTCCATCATGAAGGCCATCAGCGCCTCAGAAGTGCCACAAGCCAGAAGGAGGAAGCCCTGGTGGTGGTTATCCCTTCCCACGGCTGCCGTCTTGGTGGGGGGGTATTGCTGGTTTCTGGGCAACTGTGGCAAATCTCCTCAGATGGCCTCCGGTGGAGGGGAGGAAATAGAAGCCTTTATGATGGAAGTCTGGAATTTGTCTACTACAAGTAGTGAGTTCAGTTATGCCAAATAAGGAGGTTACAACCATGAACAAACTGATTACAGGTTTAGCGGTTATCACCCTTTTTGCCGGTGCTGGTGTAAATACTGCTGTATTAGCCCAAGGTATGCCATCCCCCGCCATGGGAAATGAAAACAAGGGGTGGATGAAAGAAGACAAGATGATGGGGAGACTTAATCTTACCCCTGAACAACGACAAAAAATGGCCGCCGTCAGAGAAAAATACTGGCCACAAATCAGCAGTCTGAAAGAGCAATTACGCGCCGAGAGGAACATTCTCCGGGAAATGATGGCCAAAAACGAGTCAGAAACCAACCTGCGTAACCAACACCAGAAGATTATTGCCCTAGAACAGAAAATACAGACCCTTTCATTTGAGAGTATGCTAGAAATGCGAAATATTCTCACCCCCGAACAAAGACAACAATGGGGCGACTTGCTGAGGCAAAGACAGGCTTCTCGCCCAGGCAGACATCGTTGGTAGGGATGGGGCTTGTCCTTCTCCAGGGGGACAGTACCCAAAAAACAAAAAATGTCTTAAGATAGACCCATAATAGGTTAAGATTCTTAACAAATATAAGGGTCAAACAAGTTAAGAAAAGGTTAAGGAGGGACTATTATGGGTTTGGTGCCAATGCGGTTGTTGTTGGATCACGCCGCTGAACACGATTACGGGATTCCGGCCTTCAACGTGAACAACCTGGAGCAGGTAAAGGCCATCATGGAGGCGGCCCACGAAACTGATAGTCCTGTAATTCTACAGGCTTCCCGTGGGGCACGCGCCTATGCCGGGGAGAACTTTTTGCGCCACCTGGTGTTGGCGGCGGCGGAAACCTATCCCCATATCCCCATCGCCCTACACCAAGACCATGGTAACAGCCCAGCTACCTGCTACAGTGCCATCCGCAATGGTTTTACCAGTGTTATGATGGATGGGTCTCTGCTGGAAGACGCTAAAACCCCCTCTGATTTCGAGTACAACGTTCGTGTTACAGCAGAAGTAGTAAAGGTAGCCCACGCCGTAGGGGTAAGTGTAGAAGGCGAATTGGGGTGCTTAGGCTCCCTAGAAACTGGCATGGGGGATGCCGAAGACGGCCACGGGTTTGAAGGCAAATTGGATCGCTCTCAGTTGCTCACAGACCCCGATCAGGCGGTAGAATTCGTAGAAAGAACCCAGGTAGACGCTTTGGCCGTAGCTATTGGCACCAGCCACGGCGCCTACAAGTTCAGCCGCAAACCCACCGGTGAAATCCTGGCCATCAGCCGTATTGAAGAAATCCATGCCAAACTGCCCAATACCCACCTGGTAATGCATGGGTCTTCTTCTGTACCCAAAGAATGGATTGACATGATCAACCAATACGGTGGTAGCATCCGTGAAACCTACGGAGTTCCCATCGAAGAAATCCAAAAAGGCATCAAAAGCGGCGTACGCAAGGTAAACATCGACACCGACAACCGTCTGGCAATCACCGCGGCCATCCGTGAGGCGGCAGCTAAAGATCCCTCCAACTTTGACCCCCGTCACTTCCTTAAGCCCTCCATCAAATACATGAAACAAGTATGCATGGAGCGCTATCAGCAATTCTGGACTGCCGGTAATGCCAGCAAGATCAAACAAATGAGCCTGGACGACTACGCCGCCAAGTATGCCAAGGGCGAACTGAAGGCCAAGACCACCATCGTGGTATAGTTATTTATACGGCAGTATTCTCCCCCAGGGGTTAAGCCCACCAGGGGGGCCCCCCTTGCGGGGGGTATTTTTTTATCTCACCTTATTTCTCAGGACGGGGTTCGATTCTTTCTAATTGCCAAAGAATCTGATTCCCCTCTCTCCTCACCCTAGAAACCAGCCAGTTGCGCCACGGCCATTCGTCTCCCCTACTGGTGACGGCACTAGCGTTGATGTCCATTAGGTCAGCTAACTCTGAACTGGTAATCAGATAGCCATTCTGGGAGATTTGATCTGCAATTTGTAGGGTTTTGATCATGTTCTCCAGTTGTCTAACCCTCTCGTCACGACTCAGATGTTCTCCCATGTTGTTGCCGTTGGACAGTTCACTCATAATTCCCTATTTATTATTGCCTTTGCCTGTATTCTCTTGCCCATTGATTCTAACATTTATCCTAGAAAAAATGGGCTCCCTTGAGCAAATTTTAACAAAAAAAAGACATAAAATGCCCCTACTATTATTTTCACTCATTCCGTTGAATTTCTCAAGGGGTTTCTGTTTTCTCTATTTTTTCCTCAATAGGAATCCTGCCTAGGTATTAACACTTAGTTAGCTTGGAGACAAAAAAGGGGGTAGTTTAAAGAGAAATTAAATTCTAGCAAACACTTCGGAGACGAGAGGATTTTTGGCAGAATTTTTTCAACTATTCCCCTCCAGTGTCTGTTGCATCATTCTAATTTGTGCCAGCTGTTGGTGTTGTTGTTGAATCTGAATGGAAAGGGAATTACATACTAAGTCACACAACTCGAAAACAAAGGGGTTGGCAATTTGATAGTACACGTGAATCCCCTTTTGGTATCGGGAGACTATGCCAGCTTGGGCTAGAATCTTAAGGTGTTTAGAGACGTTAGCTTGCCCCAATTTTGTTTTTTCAATAATTTCCGTAACATTTTTTGGGCCATTTCGCAAACTGCAGACTATAGTTAAACGGCTAGTCTCTGACAACACCTTGAAGAAATCCGCCACCATTGCTAGGGCAGCCGGCGACATTTCCGCCATCACACAATCGTATTGCTGGCTTTGTTTCTCCCTCTGAATTACTTTAGTGCTATTATCGTACATATCAACAATTGTCTAGTCCTGAACAATATAAGCTATCAATTTAATTCTATCAAGAATCATCCGAAAAATCATTGTGTTGCCGTTAAAACAAGCTGTTAAAAGAAGGGATTTATTCCCCCCCGGTTGGCTTGTTTAGGTATTTTTTTCCACTCTTGTTGTTTTATTTTTTTGCCGGTTTCCCAGTAAGATTTCTAAAACCATAGATGGCGAGGGGGGAGAAATTAACAACATTAGCAGCTAGAAGGATTTTCAATAGCCAATCCCCCCATAACAGATAGAAAGTAGCAGTTTGACGACGATAGATTAGATGACTGTGGGTTTGGTATTTATCCAGTTCAGAGAGCCAAACAGTGTTACCATGGGGGTCTATAATAGCAGAATAGCCGGTATTAGTTGCCCTGGCCACCCATCTATCCATTTCAATCCCTCGCATCACATCCAAGGCATGGTGTTGTAGGGGCATGTTTTTGTTATAATGGGCGTTGTTGGCGGCGCTGACAATAAACTCTCCTCCTTTCAAAGCTTGTTGTCGGAATACCTCACTGAAAGCAGAGTCGTAACAAATAGCGGCAATAGCCTTGCCAAAGGGGGTGTAAAATACTTGTTGGTTGCTGCCGGCTACTAGGCGGGTATCTAACGGCGATAGTCTTCTGATTATATTTCCCAAAAATCCCTCCAGCGGTATATATTCCCCCAAAGGCACCAGTTTAATTTTGTCATATCTAGAAATTACCTTCCCCTCTCCGTTGATGCTTAACAAACTATTGGCATAATCTTCCCCATTGAAAGAGTAAAATGCCCCTAGTATAATTGGAGTTTTCTCCTGTTTTATGATTTGATTGAACCTTATTTTTTCGCGAATATCATCATAGAAAAAAGGCAAGGCTGTCTCTGGGGTTAACACCAAATCTACCCCCTCTCTTGCCAGTTGTATATATCCCCTGGTATAGTTAACAATAGCCCTCTGAAACCCTGGGTCTTCTAGTTTAATTTCATTGGGGATATTCCCCTGAATTATTCCTACTTTTATTCCCTGTTCCGGCTTTTCTGCCAGAGGCTTATTGTAGACAGCATAACCGCCACAGTGAGTTGAAAACAGTATCACAATTCCTAGGAGTATGTTAACTAATTTTTTGCCGTTATTTCTTACAATGAATCCCCCAGCTATGGCTTGGTAAAAGAGAAAATTAACCAAGACTATGATACCAGTCACAGTGGTAGTGCCCGAAAATTTTAACAGTTGAAGGAGATAGAGATTGTGTGGACTTTGAGTAAGTGCTAGGGATGACCACCACAGGGGAGTATTACTCCAAATTGTCTCCAAAATGCACCACAAAGTGACGCCAGCAATTGGGAGGGTTACAGGAGGACTTAAAAGACAAAATTTAGGCGATATATAGCGAGATAGTAGGTTAATTGCCCCGGCCCAAATTGTCACTAAAAGTGTCCCCCAGCCAGTGATAAAAAGCCAACAGAAAAGGGCGATTAAAATACTATAAAACCATGGCACTCCCATCCAAGTCATGGGATGAATACCAGTAATCCAAAATAACACTAATCCATGGAAACCAACTCCCCATAAAAAACCAGCTAAAATTGCCTGGAAAAAATTTTTACCTACTGCTACAGAAATAAGAGGAATAATCGCCCCAAATGCCAAAGGGAAAAGATTAAATGGTGCCACAGTTAAACCCATGGCAATTCCCCCGAGAAGGGAGAGAATCAGGGAGTTTTTATCAGCGAATAAATAAGGTTTTACCATCCTATAATCATCCATCACGATATAGTTTTATTTTTAAGATACTGACAAAGAGTATAGATTCGGCGTCAGGAATTTGATTATCCCATGGCTAGCCACAAATGATGGGTTTATAGAGAAAGATAAATGGGATAACCGAAAGCCCTCTGGACGGTTGACACTATATTTTTGTGACCAGAGCCCTACAGATATGATTTACAATAGAAGAGGTGAACACATACAAAATTGGGTCAAATATTTAACGACAGAGGGCGTTTAAACATCCAAATTGCCAGAATGAAATGTCAGCCAAAAGTAATAAAAGAAAAGGAGATTTTTAGATTATGAAGGGAAGCATAAAGGTTGGGAATTTATTTGGCATCCCCTTTTACATACACCCCTCTTGGTTTCTAGTGTTGAGTTTGATGACTTTGACTTTGGGGGTAGACTTAGCCTATCAAACCAATCTGCCGGGTATTTTTCCCTGGTTATTAGGACTTTTAGCTTCGCTACTCTTGTTTGCATCTGTACTAGCCCATGAATTAGGTCATAGTTTTGTAGCCCAAAGTCAGGGGATAAAGGTGAAGTCAATCACCCTATTCATATTTGGCGGGTTGGCGACTTTAGAGAAGGAATCCAATACACCCCTGGAGGCTTTTTTGGTAGCCATTGCTGGGCCTGTAGTAAGTTTGATCCTATTCAGTATTCTGTTATTAGTAGAAACCCATGTGACAATGCCACTATTTTTACGGTCAATAGTATCCCTATTGGCGACAATTAATCTTATCCTGGCACTATTCAACATGATACCGGGGTTACCCCTGGATGGGGGCAATGTTTTGAAGGCGATTGTGTGGAAGATAACAGGCAATCCCCAGAAGGGGATCATTTTTGCCGGCCATGTGGGAGAATTTTTTGGTTGGACGGCAGTAATGGTGGGACTATTAGGTACACTGGGCATTATACCCTTTGGTAGTATTTGGACAGCCCTAGTAGGTTGGTTTTTATTGCAAAATGCTGGTATTGCCGCCCAATCTGCCGAAATCGAAGACAGACTCAAACACTACCTAGCCAAGGAAGCCATAACACCCAACAGTCCAATTGTAAGGGGGGATTTAAGCATCAGGGAATTTGTCAACGAGTACATTATAGGGAAAAAAGCCTGGCAGAGATTTCTAGTAACTGACGAAAATGGCATCCTCATAGGGGTTATACCAGTGGAAAAATTGCGCACCATCCCCACTTCCCAGTGGAATGAAATTCGGGTAGCAGAGGTAATGAATCCCAAGGATGACATCAAAACGGTGGTAGAAACCGTTTCCCTCTTGGAAGTAGTCAAACTGTTGGAACAAAATAAGGAATCAGAGATAACCGTGGTGAGGGAGGACGGCTATGTGTTAGGCTTAGTAGAAAGACAGGGCATTGTAAATTTCCTCCAATCCAAGCTGCAAACCAGTTAGAAGTACTAGAATAATTCTGATATGATCAATCAGAGCAGCTATAGGTGGGGAAACCCGTAGTAAAGTTGGGGAGGAGTAGCCTATCATGATAAAGATAAATGAACACCACTCACTGGCAACTCCAACCCAGTTAGTTTCAACTACTGGCGTCAATTTAAGGGAATATCCCAGGTAGTCGACAATGCCAAGTCCACGGACAGAAGTGAGCAACTATTATCAGATATTAGGAGTATCACCATCAGCCTCTGCAGAGGAAATAAAAAGGGCATTTCGGAGTCTGGCAAGACGGTATCATCCCGATGTCAACCCGGGGGATAGAAATGCAGAAGAGATGTTCAAGCAAATCAATGAAGCCTATGACATTCTATCCGATCCCATAAAACGACAACAATATGACAATTCTCTTTTTGGCATAGGCAGACGAAAGCTAACAACTCCCGGGAGAAAAGGGGGTGGATTTCCTTTTGTTGCTGGTAATATTACTAATTTCTGGCAAAATAATGAGCGCCCTAGCGACGGCAATGGAAACCCCCACGGGAAAACTCCTGTGTCTCGCACCCCTGCTACTAATTTCAGCGATTTTCGCCCAGGCACTACGAAAACCGTTAAATCAGTGCCTCCCCTCCGTCAACCGAAAGATATTGAAGCCCAATTGAGTCTTCCCCTTATGAAGGCCTATAAAGGGGGTAGGGAAAGGATTAGACTAGAAGATGGACGCTCTTTAGAGGTAGAGATGCCCCCTTGTATGTATCACGGGCAGAAACTTCGTCTGAGGGGGCAAGGCATCAATGGGGGTGACTTGTATCTTGAAATTCTCATTGAGCCTCATCCTTTCTTTATTCTAGAGGGCTCAGACATTCGTTGTGAGATTCCCATCACCCCAGCGGAGGCAGTATTGGGGGGTGCCATTGAGGTGCCTACCATTGACGGTTTAGTAAAGATGAATCTTCCTGCGGGAGTACAATCGGGACAGGTGTTAAAATTGGCCAATAAAGGTTATCCCAACATTCGCGGCGAAAGGGGGGATCAACTTGTAGTAATCAATATCGTCACCCCCACCCAAATCAGTGAGGAGGAAAGACAGTTATATCAAAAAATCAGAGAGATAGAGACATTCAATCCCCGGAAGAAGCTTTTAGACATCTAACCTCCCAGCCCCTTAGATTCCTCAACAAAAGCCTGAATAGTGCCATCAGGGCTTAAAATCAATCGGATGGTTAGGGAGGAAGTCTTATCCCCAAGGGGGGGGGCTATTTTCTCTCCCAAAAGAGGCATGCCTGTTTTATCTAGGTATACCACTGCAACTTGTCCTATCGGTGTAATCTTAGTGACTGAGCCATCGGGACTAATTTCCAGGCGATACTGGACACTTTGCTTTAGACTTTCAGGGGGTTGCCAACGAGAGGAAAAATAGTCTTTTATCTGGGCGATAATATGGCCATTAGCCGCTAGCCTGTTAGCCGCCAGCAGAGGGGAGAGAGAATCTAAATTAGAGACTGTATCAGACACGGTGTCATTGGCAGGGGCAAGTAGAGAGGAGGCTTGTCCTTCCTCTTGGGGGGAGGGGATAGCATCAAAACTATCCCCCGGTGGAGGCAAACCATCCGAAGAAGGGGATAATACTGGCAACTTGGAAAGCCTTACAGGCAATTTAGGTTTTTCGGCAGAGGATTGGGTTACAGAGGTTGGGGAGTTAGGGGGTAGCCAGGAGGTTTGTCCTTTTGGCGGAGATGGGGTTACAGAGGTTGGGGAGTTAGGGGGTAGCCAGGAGGTTTGTCCTTTTGGCGGAGATGGGGTTACAGGGTAGGGGTTTTTTTTGTCTTCCGCCGATAAAAAGTCTTTCTTATTTTCACCTAGAGGAGGTTTTTCTTGTATTTTGGCAAGGGGGGTAGGAGGAATTGGGGGGGGTGGAGGGAGAGGAGGTTGATTTTGCAGTTTTTCTGGGAGTTTAGGTGTTATAGGCTGGGGTAATTTTTTTTCATCCAGGGGAGTAGGAGGCAACACCTGGTGGAAGTTTTGAGTCTCGTCAGCGGTGGTGCTATTGCTTTCCGTTGGACTATCACTAAGCGGGGGGTTATTGGTTAACTCCCTTTCATAATACCACCACCAGCCCCCCACACCAGTAAATACCAGACTGGTAATAAGGATACTTAAACCCAGGTGGCTAGAAATGTTTTCCTTTCTCTCCCTACTTTCACAAACATCATAGTAATACGCTTCTAGGGCATTCAACAGGTCCAACAACTGTGTACTACTTAGCACTATATTCAAAGTCTCCTGTTCCTCTTCCCAGGACTTATAATAGAGACGATGACTATACTCCGATTCTCTGCTAATACAAATATACTCTCCCTGGTCTTGCTGTGGCGGCAGGTCACATTTTTCCCCTTCTGGCAGTAACTGAGGCGTTGCTAAATACCTCTGGATGTAGGCATTTACCTCCTTCCTCAATTTCTCCAACAGGGTGCGATCGCCTATTATTTTTCCCTGTTCCCCCTTACGAGGGTCATCGAATTGCAGTTGAAAACTAAAGTATTCCGGGAAAGATTGATAAGGCCACCTACCCCAAAATGACTGAGGATTGTAAATTTGGAGGGTTACAGTAGGGGGAGTGTAATGTCGGAAGGAATGGGAATAATTGCAAGCCATAGTTTACATCCCAGTTAGGCGACCACACCAGCCACATTTAGGTCTTGTTTCTATGTTAAAACTTCTATGTTAAAACAGGGACAGTCCTTTTGCCCCTGCCCTTTCTATCCAGAATGTCTTAACATTATGATATAAAACTTTACAATTAATTTACAATGGAGGAAGAAGAAAGAGTAAAGGAGGGAAAAATGACTACCATCAAGTTTGTAAATGAAAACAAGGAAGTGGTGGTGGCAGAAGGGGCAAATTTGCGGAAAAAGGCCATAGAAAATGGGATTGACTTATACCGATGGCGGGGGAAACTGATGAATTGTGGCGGCTATGGACAATGTGGCACTTGTATTGTAGAAATTGTAGAAGGGATGGAGAATCTTTCGCCAAAAACCGACTTTGAGCTGAGAAAACTCAAAAGAAAACCAGAAAACTACCGTTTAGCCTGTCAAACCTTAGTAAAAGGGCCTGTGGTAGTCAGAACTAAACCACAATAGCCATCATTCCTCCACGATACGTAAGCGTATAGTCTTGCTGCCCTGTTCGTCAAGGGGCACTTCTATTACTTCACTGGTAAGTTTTTCCAAACAACTGAGGAGGGAGCGTAAATGAGGTGTACTACTTCCTGTTTCCACATAAAGACGATCCGCCAAACTGCCTAGTTTCTTCCACAGAGTGTATAATTTGACCACAAGCTGTTCCAGGTGAGTAGCCTGTTTGACCAAGTCAGCGGTAAGGCTAAGACAATCCAGTCTCATAGCCTCTTCTAAGGCGGCAGATATATCCAAAGGGGAATTTCTGATAGTCTCCACCCGGGCTACTGCGTCAAAATACCTACTTAGATTCTTGGCGGTGGAAGTCATTTGTTTGACAGTATCCAGATGGGGGTTAGATTCAATTTCCCTTTGAATTTCCTCAATTTGCGGTGGTGGCAGCTTTTCCAACTCCTTTACCAGTGGTGCCAAATGACGTGGTGGCAGACTGCCATCTACGGCTTTTTCCTTGACGGTATCAGGCAACAATTCCGAATTGATAGCCGTGTATTCTTCTGTCAGTTGTTTTACTTCCCTACGGGTAATGCGTTTGCCTTTTTGTGCCTCCTCGCTTACTAACTTTTGAATTTCCGGTTGCGCCTTAGCAGTCTCCAGAAACGCCCTTTTACTGAAATTGTTGATGGCTTCAAAAGACAAATTCCCCTCCGCTAACAGGGCATCCGCACTATTAGCCAACTGGATTAGGGCATAGGCTTGACTCTTGGTAATATCCCTTTGTTTCAACCAGTTGAGAAAACCACTACCCCTGCCTTCCCCTCTTTTTTTCTCTCTATCCCTTACTGCCCTTAGAATTCTCCCCCTCCATATATCCGTTTGTAGGTCAAAGCGATCACACACTCGCCATACGTCATCCACCCTCCGGAAAAATTCTTCTTCCTCTATCTCCTCGTCATAGGGATCTGGTAGTTCAAATTGTAAGTCGGCGGTTACAGATAAAGCCTCAGCTATCTCTGTTTGGGAAGGTTGTGTATCTGCCATATTTCAAAAGTGCTTGAGAGAATAAAGACTTGTTTGTAGAGAATATCACAAAAAGCTCCTCGCCTTTGCCCAAGGGTGGTAAAGTGGTATGAGGAATAACCATCACCAGGTTGTATTTATGGCCAAGATTGTCTCCTTCAAAGAAGAGTCCAGAAAGAATCTAGAAAGAGGGGTAAATGCCCTAGCAGATGCAGTCAAGGTAACATTAGGCCCTAGAGGCAGAAATGTGCTTTTAGAAAGGAAATTTGGCCCTCCAGAGTTGGTAAAAGACGGGGTAAGTGTAGCCAAGGAAATCGAGTTGGAAAACCCCCTGGAAAATGCCGGCGCCCGTTTAGTTAAAGAAGTAGCCTCTAAGACAAAAGACGTTGCCGGTGATGGCACCACCACCGCTACTGTTATAGCTCAGGCTATAATTAGAGAAGGCTTGAAGAATGTAGTAGCTGGCGCTAATCCTATCCCCCTTCGTCGTGGCATTGAAAAGGCCATTTCCCTCCTGATTAAAGAAATTGCCGCCATAGCCAAACCAGTAGAGGGGGAAGCTATTAAACAGGTGGCCACTGTCTCTGCCGGCAATGATGAAGAAATTGGGAGTATCATCGCCGATGCCATAGCCAAGGTTACCAAGGATGGTGTTATCACCGTAGAAGAGTCTAAATCCCTAACCACTGAGGTAGATGTGGTAATGGGGATGCAGGTAGACAGAGGTTATATTTCCCCCTACTTTGTAACTGACCAGGTAAAACAAATAGTAGAATTGGAAAATCCCTATATCCTGATCACCGACAGGAAAATTAGTTCTGTTACCGACTTAGTACCCCTTCTAGAGAGTGTAGCACGGGCTGGTAGGGCCCTGTTAATCATCGCCGAGGATGTAGAAGGGGAAGCCTTGGCTACTCTTATTGTCAACAAGGCGCGTGGTGTCTTAAAGGTAGCCGCCATCAAAGCCCCTAGTTTTGGCACCCGTCGTAAAGCTATCCTAGAAGACATTGCTATCCTTACCGGTGGGCGTTTTATCTCGGAAGAAGTGGGCTTGACCCTGGAAGATGCTAGCATTGACATGCTAGGACAGGCCCGCAAGGTTACCATTGAAAAGGACAATACCGTCATTGTAGCCAATGGCACCAACCAGGAAGCCATCCAGAAAAGGGTAGCCCAACTGAAAAAAGAATTGGCAGAGACCGATTCTGAGTATGATACAGAAAAACTACAAGAACGCATTGCCAAACTAGTGGGGGGTATAGCGGTGATTAAGGTGGGGGCAGCCACTGAAACCGAAATGAAAGAGAAGAAACTACGCTTTGAGGATGCCATCAATGCCACCAAAGCTGCCATAGCCGAGGGAATTATCCCGGGTGGTGGGGCTACCTTAGTTCATCTTTGTCCTAAGCTAGAGGAATTGAAAAACAGTCTTACCGACGAGGAAAAAATTGGCGTTGACATTGTCATCAAGGCTATTCAGGCGCCTCTAGCCCAAATTGCCCACAATGCCGGTGTAGATGGGGCAGTGGTGGTAGAAAAGGTAAAAGAAGCCCCAGACAATGTAGGTTTTAATGCCCTCAATGGCCAATATGAAGATCTTTTGGCAGCTGGTATTATAGATCCTGCCAAAGTGGTACGAATTGCCCTCCAAAATGCTGCCTCCATCGCCGGTTTAGTTTTGACTACCGAGGCTGTAGTGGTGGAAAAACCCACTCCCGCTAAGTCTAAACCCGGCAACGACATGTCTGACATGGACTACTAGTAATCCTACTCCCCTCTCCCACCCGGAGGGGGTATTCTCCTAGTTGGGTGTAAAAATGTTGAAAGAAATCATCCTTTTTCTAATAGTAAACATCTTCATTTTTCCTCTCATACCCTTCCCCGCCACCGCCGGAATATTACAGGATAGAATCAACCAATACCCCCACTGGGAAAGTCAGATATTGTTCCTCAACAGAGAAGAAGATTTATACTTCCCGGAGTGGTTTGAAGGGGAATGGGAAGTCACCAGTATTTTGAGGGAACAAATTGCCCCTCTTGCCCCAAGATTAGTTACTCCTGGATTTGAGAGTAACAAGAAATATCTGGATAAAGAAATAAAATTCAATGTAAGATATATCCGAGACGAAATTTCCCCGAAATTCTCTCTACTTTTTCCGGAAACTTTCCACAGTAAGGAGGTAATTGTAGCAGACAGAGCCTTCAACGGCATGGCTATTACTAAGGCCTATTTGGGGGAAGAAAATGTCCAATCGGTTACGGTAAACCCCAAAAATCCTAATGAACAGACTACTATATTTGCGGAGAATAATAAACTAATCTCAACAGTGATTAGCAGACAACAAGAAACAGTATCCCCCACTAGATTTATCACCTGCGAAATTACTAGACAGTTTTTTAGTAGCCCGGAGGGGGTGTACAAAAATGCGCCTATAGTCTATGTTAACCTGGTAGAAACCTTGACTGATTATAACCTGGTTGAGCCCAATTTAATTAGAGCAAAACAATGGACTGCTGTATACTTGTCTTGGGAAGATCCGGATTACTTTTTGGCCCTAAATAGGCCTGTAGCACTCTATTTCTACACCTTAGAATTGAGGAAGAAATAGAATAACTGTTGTATAGGATTTTACCAAATATAAACATGGTGAAAAGAAAAAAAATGCTATAACATAAGGGGAAATATCATCACTCACCGCAGAAAATAAAATGTCACTGGCTGTAGCAAAATCGGAAGGCGCCTTTACACCAGTTTCTTTGTCTGTTTTGATGGTTTTTGCCTTTGTCACCGCCTGGTTGGGGGATAAATACCATTTGCCTATAACTTGGTTATTGATGCCCCTATTATGTGCTGTTCTTTTCGTCGTATTTCAGAAGAAATCAGCGCCACTACCAAAATCCCTAAATGTCATTGCCCAGGCTATAATTGCCCTAGTTACCGCTAGTCGTTTTTCCCCGGAGACTCTCTTAAAGGCCAAAGACTATTTTCTGCCCCTGCTGTTGTGTATTGTAGTTACCGGGAGTCTGAGCCTGCTTAATGGCTATATAATCCACAAATTGGCCAAAATTGACCCAGCTACCAGTTTTTTGGGCTGTATACCTGGTGCTGGCCCAAGTTTAGTGGCTATGAGTGAACAGATGGGGGCAGATGCCATTGCCGTGGCTGTGTTACAATATCTGCGAATCCTAATGGTGTCTGTAATTATCCCCATCATTGCCACTTTTTTCCTCTCAAAAATAGCTACCCCCAGTGGCACCACTGATATTACTGGCTTACTGGGAAATCGTCCTTTTCTGCCACCCCTAGAAAATCTTGCCTTGGTAGCCATTCTGTTGACTGCAAGCGTGTGGTTAGCCAAAAGAATTTCAATTCCCTCCAATCTGTTTTTAGTGCCCTTTTTCCTGGGTTTACTGGTATTTATTCTGTTCCCCTATCAAATTCAAATCCCTACTCCTATATTCAGAGGGGCCTTATTTTTCCTGGGTTTAAGTATAGGTTTGAAATTTGAAACCGAAACGGCACAAAAATTACTAAAAGCCGTAATACTAGAAGCGGCATTGGTACTGTTGTTGATACTAGCCTGCTTTTTTACGGGTTATCTGTTTCATGTTATCACTCATATTGACCCACTTACTGCCCTCTTAGGCTCGACACCGGGAGGTATAACGGCTATGATGGCAACAGTGGTAGAATTAGGGGGAGACTGTGCCTTGGTGTTGACCATGCAGATGACCAGGATGCTGCTGATATTGATTCTCAGTCCTTTCCTTGCCTCTTCCCTTTTAAAAGGGAGACTGTCTTAGTCTTACCAATCCCCTTCATATTCAGCTATGGTGTAGCCATTCCGTCCATTTCTTTTGGTAACATACAGTGCTTCATCCGCCTTCTTCAAAAGGGAATCCAAATCCTCTCCATGTTTGGGAAAAAGGGATACACCAATGCTGGTAGAGGTTTTAATGGTTACCTTGTCGAAAATAAATGGACGGCGGATGTTATTTATAATTCTTTCTACAATCATTACTAGATTTTCCAGGGAGGGTATGTCGCAAGTCAGTACTACAAACTCATCTCCTCCCCATCTGGCGACACAGTCTTTTTTCTTCAAACACCCTTTTAGTCTTTCCGCAAAACTTTTTAATAGCAAATCCCCTATGTCATGGCCATAATTGTCGTTAATTTCCTTAAAATGATCTACATCTACAAACATCAAGGCCATTTTGCTACTTGCCTGTTTGGCTTTTGTCAGAATTTTTGAGGCATTTTCCCGGAAATAATTTCTCTTACACAAACCGGTTAGGGTATCATGATGTGCCAGATATTTTAATTCTTGTTCCATTCTTTTTCTCTCGCTAATATCCCTAAAAACCGAACAGTAAACCAACTTATTGTGATAGTTTATTGCACTCACGGTTAATTCTACATCTATGGGGGCGTTGTTTTTTACTTTTAGCCTCAATTCTTCTCGAAAACAGCCTCCTGTTTCTCTTAATACCCTCAGTTTGTATCTCAAATCTACGGCAACATTTTCCAACAATTCCAAAAATTTTAAGTTAGTTAATTCCTCGCAACTATAACCCAGAATCTTACTGGCATAGGCATTAGCTTCTATGATTTTATAATCCTCCGAGGTGAAGATAAATATTCCCTCTTTAACTTGTTCCACTACGGCGCGGTATTTAGCCTCATTATCCCTCAGCCTAGCCTCTACCTGTTTTCTTTCCGTAAAGTCAAAAACGTAGGTTCTAATTACCTTTAAATCTGGTAAATAGTGGGTATATTGTTCAAAGATTCTATCACCATAACGCACTTCTCTAACGAAGAGGTTGCCGTGGACGGTATACTGTGAAGGGAGGAAAATGTTATCAAAAATTGGGTGATTTTTCCCTTGCAATTTCAAGTCGGGGAAGAGGATGATAGCGGCGGGATTGTAATAGGTGATTTCTCCCTGGAGGTTTAATTCTATGATAGGATAGGGGCTTAATTCGGCAAAAGAATCAGTTTTGTTTGACGAATCCGACTGTTCCTTTTCTTTTTCAGGGTTTTCATTTGTGTCGTTTTCGTCAAGAGTTAGGGTGTTTTTGGAGAAGTCTACAATAGCCCTTCTTTTGAAGGAGGAATCCTCGAAACTTTCTATCAGGGTTTTAGCTTTTTCCTCCAGGTTATTTTCTATTACGAGATAGCGGGCGATTGTCCGTTGGCTAAAGTAGATTATATCTCCGTGTTCCAGGATTTTAAAAATATACTTTTTTCTGTTGATTATCAGGCCATTTTTACATCTTTTACCCCATAAAGTACCGTCAATTATCCTATAGAAATAGTTATTATTTTCGGCATCATATTCTCTGACAAGGGTAGCTTGGTAGCGAGAGACAGCGGCATCTTCAATGAGAATATCTGCATCTTTACGGCGTCCTATTTCATGGACAGGCTTGTGGAGATGGAAAAAATTATAACTATCCCCTTCTCGGACAATGAGTATGTGTTTATACTTGTCACCGTCAGCAGTGAGTTCCATAGGCAAGAAGAAATTATGATGGCCATTGGTTTCTATTTTCCTGCCGTTGTTGCCCCAATATTCTTGAGGTTTATTCCTGGTTGTAATAGGTTTGTCGTAACATTTTTTGTCCTCAAAAGGCCTAGCTGACTCTCTCCCCTGCATCCATTTTAGAATACAAATGATATACGATTTTAATTATAGTACTTTTAGAAAGGCAATTTTAAGTTTTATAACCCATAACAGAGGGGTTAACGGGGCACTGGACTTGTTGGTACCATTATACCCATAGTAATACTAGAACTGTGTAGACAATCCCTATAAAAAGTTCACACTTAAAATTATTTCACACAACTGTGGAGAAAATGTGGAGTTTTGTACATATACTCCTTCTGGCCTTTTTTTTGTAGCCTGTGATACAATGGACGGTAGAAGTAGTGGTTTGGTGAGGGGAGAAAAAATTAAAAGGGGGTAGGCAAAAGGTGGAAGAAGGTATTATTATTATTCCCAAAACCCTAAATTTTCCTAGGTACTAACTAATAATCCAGGGAAACAAAAAGACCAGTATAAACTATATTGGATGAGGAGTGAAGGGATATGAACAAGAGTATGAATAAGAGGGAGATATTAAAGCCAAGAGGTATAATAGATCACACAAACCAGAGTCAGTTTGAGGAGGAACTACTCAGATTAATAGAAAACAGTGAAGACAAGGAGATTATTGTGGATTTTAGTGAGGTAGAGTTAGTCAATTCCAGTGGTTTAATTGCGTTGGTAAAGGCTTATCAGGAGGCAAAAAAAAGGGGGAAGAGTCTATATCTGACAAACGTTTGCCCGTCTGTTAGGATGATTTTTGAGATTAGTCGTTTGGATCAGGTTTTGGGGATAAAAGAGGAAAATTACGAAAAGGTAGTAGATGATGTTTCGCTAGTGGCTTAGACAAAAGAAAGAGATAAATTAGCGGGAAATTGCTGAGAAAAAATGTCCCCCAAGAGGGGGGCGAGAGAAAAATAAAAACGCTCACTAGGGCTAACTATATTATTTTAAAAACCTCCTCAGCGACGGCAAGGGTTTTGTCAATATCCTCTTCGGTGTGGGCGATGGAGGTAAAACCGGCTTCAAATTGGGATGGGGCCAAATAAATGCCTCTTTCCAGCATAGCGCGGTGGAAACGGGCAAATTTGGCGGTATCGGACTTTTTAGCATCATTATAGTTGCGGACAGGGCCTTCGGTGAAGAATAGGCCAAACATGCCGCTGATATTGCCGCCGGTGACTTGATGTCCAGCCTTACGGGCGATTTCTAACAAGCCGGTGATGAGTTTGTTGGTGATTTTTTCCAGGTATTCATAGGTGCCGGGTTTTTGGAGTAATTCCAGGGTTTTGATACCGGCAGTCATGGCGAGGGGGTTACCAGAAAGGGTACCGGCTTGATACATGGGGCCGGCGGGTGCTACCATAGACATGATTTCCTTTTTGCCGCCATAGGCACCGACGGGCAAACCGCCACCAATAATTTTACCCAGGGTAGTCAAGTCGGGGGTAACACCGAATTTAGCTTGGGCGCCGCCGTAGGCGATGCGGAAACCAGTCATCACCTCGTCGAATACTAGTAGGGCATTGTTTTCCTGGGTAAGTATTCTCAAGCCTTCTAAAAAGCCAGCGTCAGGGGGGATAAAACCGGCATTCCCCACTACTGGTTCCAATATTACCCCGGCGATCTCATTTTTGTGCTCCATAAAGAGTTTTTTAACCGCCTCTAAGTCATTGTAAGGGGCAGTAAGAGTATCGGCGGTGACAGACTTGGGCACACCGGGGGAGTCTGGTAATCCGAGGGTAGCAACACCTGATCCTGCCTTGACCAAAAACATATCCCCGTGTCCATGATAACATCCCTCGAATTTGATAATCTTGTTTTTGCCGGTGTAGGCGCGCATGAGTCTCAACACGGAGATACAGGCTTCGGTGCCGGAGTTAACAAAACGTACCATTTCGATACTAGGCACCGCCTCGATTACCATTTGTGCCAGGATGTTTTCCTGGATACAAGGGGCGCCGAAACTAGTACCTTTTTCCAGTGCCTCTTTGAGGGCTTGAATTACCTCTGGGTGGGCATGTCCACAGATAGCAGGGCCCCAGGAGCCCACATAATCGATATACTGGTTACCATCCACATCCCAGATATATGCCCCTTTCACCCTATCGAAGACTATAGGTTGGCCGCCTACGGATTTGAAAGCCCTGACGGGGGAGTTAACGCCACCGGGCATAAGTTTTTGGGCGGCGGCGAATATTTCTTCTGATTTTGTAGTTTTAAATGTGCTCGTTGTAACCAAGTCTATCTCCTCTTTCTCTCCACATTTTTCATGATCCTCTTATTTTACTTGGCTATGGTTGCCGGGCACAATCTTCTTCTTTGTACTACTTATAACACATACATATTGTTAAAAAAAATTGCTACTGTAAATTGTGGTGTCTTTATTGTAGAGTTTGGATAAGGTTGCCCCTAGTGGAGGAGAGGAATGAACGGGTTGTTGCTGGGAATTCTGGTTTATGTGGTCCTACAACTCGTCATAGGGTTTGTAGTATCGAGGAGTGTCAAGAATGAGAACGATTATCTGTTGGGGGGAAGGTCTTTAGGTTACCCCCTGGCGGTATTTTCCATTTTTGCCACCTGGTTTGGGGCAGAAAGTTGTGTAGGCACGGCGGGGGCGGCCTATGCAGAGGGTTTGGCGGGGGTAAGGACTGATCCCTTTGGCTATACCCTCTGTTTGTTGGTAATGGGATTGTTTATAGCCGTGCCCCTATATAGACTAAAACTGACCACCTTGGCCGACTATTTTCGGGTAAGATTTTCTCCCCGGGTGGAAAAGCTGACGGCGGTGTTTCTCATCCCTGGTTCTCTTTTTTGGGCAGCGGCACAGATAAAGGCTTTTGGCCTCATTCTCTCCTCCGCTTCTTCCCTGAAGGTAGAGACGGCCATTTTCCTTGCTGCCATGGTGGTGATTGTTTATACCGTTTCTGGGGGGTTATTAGCTGATGCCTGGACTGACCTGTTACAGGGCACAATCCTGATTATTGGTTTATTTTTCCTGATTTTCTCGGTATTTAGCTATTTTGGGGGCATAAGTCCCACTTTAGCCCAAATTGAACCCAGTCGTCTTAACTGGCTGGACTACGCCGATGACAATATTATCCACCAGGGGTTAGTATTTTTAGAAACCTGGTTAGTGCCCATTACTGGTTCATTAGTAGCCCAGGAGTTGGTATCGAGGGTATTAGCCTCCAGAAATCAGGTGATAGCCAGGAGGGCGACTCTGTTTGCCGCCTTGTGTTATTTGCTAATAGGATTAATTCCCCTTTGTTTAGGGTTGATTGGCTTTACTCTTTTCCCTGGGTTAACGGAAGAGGAACAAATTTTGTCAGTGGTAGCCAGGAAATTTCTACCCCCCTCCCTTTACATTGTGTTTACTGGCGCCTTGGTATCGGCTATTTTGTCCACGGTGGATAGTGCCTTATTGGCTTGTTCAGCCTTGCTATCCCACAATATTATCATCCCCTTGTGGGGCAATATGCGGGAAAGGACTAAACTATACTTACAAAGAGTTACTGTTGTCTGCATGGGGATTATTGCCTTTATCCTGGCCATATATGGGGAGGGGGTATATAGTCTGGTAGAGGAGGCATCGGCTTTTGGCACCTCTGGGATTTTTGTGGCCATGATTTTGGGGTTGTATTCTCCCCTAGGCAATGCCCTGTCGGCAAAGGCGGCTATTATAACTGGGGCCGCCACCTGGCTTGTATCCCACTATCTGTTGGGATTAGACTTCAGCTATGTGGTTTCTGTAATATGTGCCCTGTTAGCCTATGTGATGGCCTCCAAGCCGAATCTGTCGGCTAAATCCCCCTTGTACAACACCGAAACTCTGTCATAACACCAGGTCATTATTCAGGGTTACAGTGAGATTCTTGCCGGGTTTTACTACTATCAATTCCACCCGGTTAAGGCCCAAAAATTGTGGTATCAAGGTAGCAAGGACACCTGCACCTGCCCCCAGTAGCAATTC
The DNA here is from genome assembly GCA_030549855.1 of Cyanobacteriota bacterium SRBZ.bins.94.201705. Lineage (GTDB taxonomy): Bacteria > Cyanobacteriota > Cyanobacteriia > Cyanobacteriales > Cyanobacteriaceae > DVEF01. The sequence continues at coordinate 27,465 of JAUQQP010000031.1, read as the reverse complement.
CTCGGTGGTAACCCGTCTATCCCCCGTTATGGCAGCGATGGCGGCGGCGGCGGCTGTGCCAATAGCGGCATTAGCAATCAGATTGCCCACATTAACTCCCCGGGAAACCGTTTCTGTTTCGGTAACCACATTGGAAGTGGCCTCAAGACGATAACGTCGGCCATTTACCAGCTCTAGCTCTTGTGCTACAAACCGAGTACCGTTACCGAAGGGACGTAATTCCCCCCTGATTTGACTGCCTTTGGGGATGACAACGGTACCACCGGCATTTCTAATGTTTTCAGCCACTGTCAAGGTGAGGGGCACTGTTTCTGTCCTTGTTACCAGGATTTTCTCTGCCTTATCATAGATTACCGGTATAGGGGTACCGGCGGGAATGGTATTATTGCTGACTACAGGAGTTTGGGCAAGGGTTACCACATAGGGGGAGTTGATAGCCGCCACCTTCCCCTGCGCCACCAAGGCTTGGTAGATAAAGGCAGCTACTTCGGCGCGGGTGGCATTGCGGGTGGGGTTGAGTCTTCTGGTGTCGGGGTAGTTTACCACCAGCCGTTTTTCTGTTGCCGCCGCTATAGGAACACGGGCAAAATTGGAAATACTACCGGCATCCAGGAAAAAACTAAGGGTTGTGTTGACGTCTCCTGATGGGGTATAATTCAAGCCATTGGCTAAGGATACCAAAACCTGTTCCCTGGGGATATTTTGTTCCGGACGAAACAAGCCACCGGGATAGCCCGACAAAAAGCCCATGGCATAGGCGTTGTTAATGGCCGTCACTGCCCAGTAATTGTTTGGAACATCATTGAATCTGGCCGTAGGACGAATAGCCTCCTTGGGAAGGGCCTTTTGTACCATGGCGGCAAACTGGGCACGAGTCACTGGGGCTTCTGGGCGAAAGGTGCCATCTGGAAAGCCCGCAATAATCCCCCTGGCTACCAATTCCCCGATAAAAGCCGCCGCCCAGTGGCTGTTGGGCACATCTGTAAATTGGCTACTCTGGGCGAATACTGGTGTATTTAAACCAAATACCACCAGGGGAATACTACTGCCGGTAGTCAAGGTGAGTGCCATCAAAAAGGCAGTGGCCTTATGGTAAGCGCCTCTCATGGTGGTTTTCTCCCTCCTTTACGTCTCATCCTTTGCCTTCCGACGTTTTTTTGCCCTTTCTAGTTTCTGTAAGATGGGCCCCAATTACAGATAGCCTTGTAGTTTGTAGATAAAAAGGCCAATATATTCCTTTAAGGCACAAGTGGTGTAATAAAGATATTCTGCGTCAGGGAAAAAACCAATGAGGAGATTTTGCCAGGTATATTTCTCGGCGGAGAAGTCTTGAAGGGTTACCAGGTAGTCGGTGGGGGCTGGTATTACCTCAAAGCCTTGTTTTTCAAAGATTTTCACCGCCCGAGGCATGTGCAACGCCGAAGTTACCAGGATAATGCGGGAGATGCCCCTTTTTTGCAGGATTTCTTTGGTATAAACGGCATTTTGGTAGGTATTCAGCGATTGGCCTTCCTTGAGGATAACCTGTTGGGGGATGTTTAACAAAAGCAAAAGGTTGGCCATGTCGTCAGCCTCTGAGAGATATTCCTTTCCCCCCTCCTTCCACGGAATCCTACCACCAGTTACTAGGATAAGGGGTGCTTTTTTTAGGTGGTACAGTTGAGCACCATATATAATACGGTCTCCCGACTCGGCTAAATCTGGCAGAAAGCGGGGATAAGATGGGGGTTTGATTCCTCCTCCCAAAATGACAATAGCCTCGGCTGGGGGAATATTATCGGGAGTGTTGATGTATTGCCACTCCAAAGACGTCACCAGCAGGTTACTCACCCCCTCGTTGCCAGCTATCCATAATAGGGCAAAGGCCACTACCACTGGAAGGGGAAACCAACGAGACAATTTCCACCACCACAACAGCAGGGAAACTGCCAATAGAAGACAAGCTAACCCAAGGGGGTATAAGAGGAGGGGTAGCAGCTTGGAGAAAAAAACAAAGTCCATAGTGCCTAGTTTTCCACTGTCATGATACCATGGGGACAAACTTGGGTTAACCAGCAGTGTAAATCGGGGTTGTCTATTTCGGCCGTCACCTGACTTATTACCTCTTCCCCCTGGGATTGACTTTCACATAGGGCAAAAACAGTAGGACCAGATCCGGACATGATGCACCCCAGTACATTTTTGCGCTTAAAGGCCTCTATAAGCTCCGCTACGGCAGGATAGGCGGGTAAAACGACTTTTTCTAGGTCGTTGTACAATAAAGCCCCTATTTGCCGGGCATTATTTTGGCTGATGGCCTTTACTAAATCCCCACTGTGAATTTGATGGGCGCGTCTTTGAATGTCTTCCGGATTAGACAGATATTGGTGGCTATACCTCTCCCGGTAGGTTTTGTATGCCCAGGGGGTGGATACACTGAGACTTTCATATTTCGCCAGTACTACCCACAGATTCTGTAAATCTGGGAGAGGTTCGATTTTCTCTCCCCTGCCGGTGGCAAGAGCAGTACCACCTGAAATACAAAATGGCACATCCGACCCTAGCGTGGCGCCAATTTGTTGCAATTCTGGTACAGTTAAACCCAGTTTCCACAACAGATTAACCCCCACCAACACCGCCGCGGCATCTGTTGAGCCTCCCGCTAAACCGGCAGCAACGGGTATATTCTTTTCTATGGTAATATCTATCCCCCCCTCCCGGCTACTGGCGTTGGGATATTCTTGTTGCATCTTCCGGGCCGCTTTATATGCTAAATTAGTATCATCCAGTGGTACCTGGGGGTGATTACAAAACAGACGAATCTCCTCTCTACCATTGGCCCTTATCCTGATAATATCCCCCAGACTGACACTTTGCATTATCATTACTAGTTCATGGTATCCGTCTGGCCTATCCCCTATAATTTCTAAATGGAGGTTTATTTTCGCCGGTGCAAATAGACAATAAGACTGCATATTCCACCCACTCTCAGGTCACAATAAAAATACCATGACTCTGGAGCAAAAACATCCCTTAGCCGCCCAAGATCGTAAAATTATTGATATGATCCTAGCAGAGGGAAAAACTGACTACAATATAGCAGAGGTGGCCAGACTAAAAATCCGCTATCAGGGTTTTCCTGGTGCAAAGGATATTCAAAGGGATTTGGATTTAATTTTACAGCAATGGGGGATGACTGAAGCGGAATTATTCGCCACTGCCCGTAAATTGCATCAACCTCAGTCCATTTATTGTAATAAAATAAGTCCAGAAAAAGATAGGGAAGATTGGATTTGAAATACCATGCCTATAGCTAACCCCTGTTATCTTTACCAACTGGCTTGGGAGTACCATCCTAATGCCCTTCTGGCTGTCAATTCCCAGTTTATAATTCAGTTGGTTAATCCCGCTTTTTGTGCCCTTTTTAAACTCCCTAGTTGTAACATTAGAGGAGAAGAAGCTGTGAATATTCTGGGGGATATTACCCCCTTGAAAACCGCCTGGGAAAAACAAATAGTAATCGAAAATGAAATTAGAGAATACCCTAAGGCGGAAATTTTTGTCCGCGAATTTATCTATCCTATACCCGAAGAAAATTTACTCCTGTGTATCCTCATCGATTTGACAGAAGAAGTGAGACGAAAAAAAGAAATAGCCAAGATGCAAGAGGAGATAATTAAACAGGTAAATCAGGTGGTACACAATCAGATGAAAGTAGCCCAGGAGATTGCTGGTTTACTAGGGGAAACTACCGCAGAAACTAAGGTAAATTTGTTCAAGCTGTTACAACTATTTGAACAGAAGGAAAACTCAATTGAGGTTGACAATTAGCTCTAAAAGTTAGACAATAGAAATACGACGGCTCGGTAAGTTTTTTCACCTTCATTAAAACCATGGCATATCGTCAACAACCCCGCCGCACTGCTAGAATTTTGGCATTGCTAAGTCTGAGTCAAATTAGGAGTAAATCGGAAAATCTGGAAGATGTAGATATCCATGATTTAATTCTAGCCGCTACTAGGACATTAACTGCAGAAGTGGAACAAACCCTGGAAAATGCCTCAGAGGAATTAAATCGCAGTTATGACCATTTGTTAAAAAGTGAAACTCGTGCCGCTAGTATAGCCACCGCCCGTGCTATGCTGGAAGACGCCATCTCCATGACGCAAAAAGCAATAAACCGTCTAGGAGATGTATTGGAAATCCCAGAATTCGTGCAACTGTGTAACCAACGGGAAGTAAGAGATTATGCTGTAGAAATTATAAACTGTGTGCGGGCCCATAAACGAGAAATTAATCAACTTATCGACGAGGTAATGGAAGGTTGGTCTCTTAATAGATTAACCCAAATTGATGCCGACATTCTCCGAATCGCCACCGCTGAAATGGCTTATCTACACTTGGAACATCAGGTAGCTATAGATGAAGCAGTAGAAATTGCTAAAAAGTATTCGGGGGAAGACGGTTACCGTTTTATCAATGGGGTTTTAAGGAGAATCAGTGATAGACTAAAAGAGGCAGTGGGAGTATTGTCTTAATAGACACCATTAGCTACTACACCCAACAGTCTAGCATTGGCGAGGCGTAGTTGTTCACAAACCTGCGTCAGGTGACTGTATTGGCTTTTCCTCATCCGCATCACTAGTAAGACGCCATCACAGTGGGAGGCGATGATTTTCGTCTCAAAAAAGTTGAGGAAAGCCGGGGTGTCGCAAATCACTAAGTCGAATTTACCACAAGCCTTAACCTCTTCCACCCATCTGGCAAGAGAAGTAGACAGGAAAGGGAAGAAGCCGTCTTGGGGTGTTGTCGGGTTGGTTTTTTCCCCTGCCGTTATCAGAAAAAGACTTTTCCCCATCGGCATTATTACCTCTTCCCATTTCACTTCCCCCCTAACAATGTTTTCCAACCCCCTTACCCCTGCCAACCCCACCAGTTGATGGAGTTTTGGTTGTCTCAGGTTTGCATCTACTAATAACACCCTTTTCCCCATTCTCGCTGCTGTTTTTGCCAAATTCAAACTGACTGTAGACTTCCCCTCTTCCGGCTGGGGTGAACTTACTACTATAAAGTTACATTCATAATCTGAAAGCAGGAGGCTAAGATTGGCGAGGAGATGTTGACAGGCGTTGCTAAGGGAAGAGGGGATGATGATTTCTTCTGTTTCTGTAATGGTTTTAACTGAGGAATCGCTGGTAAATATTGGTCTATTTTTCCTTGTCCAACCTATACTTTTATCTAGAGGGATTGCCCCCAGAATTGGTATTCTAGTGAGGGTTTTTAGTTGGGGGATATTGTAGACAGTTCCATCCAATTTGTCAATGATTGTAGCTATCGTCATCCCTACAGTCAAGCCTCCTAATAAGCCTAATAACCAGGGGGGAATCGGCAAGGCAGAAACGGGTTTGTCACTTACCTGTGGCGGTGATATTAACTGTAATTGGTTATTCTTCCCTTTTTGGGATTCTTGGATTTCCAGTTTCTCTTTGGCTTCAATAAATCTCTTCAGGCTATCCGTGGCATAATTCAATTCTCTCTGCAATTCTGTATATTCTCTTGCTACTGACGGCAATTCGTTTATTCTTTTCTTTATCTCTTCTAATAGTTTAGCCAATCCTTCCTTGCGGCTTTTTAGTATCTTTATGTCATTCTCCACCTTCAACAAGTCCTGGGTTAGTTTGGCCCTTATCTGACTATACCCTACATTGCCACTATTTTGTTCTGTTTTAACTGGATATTTTGCCTTCTCTTCCTCTAATAATTTAAGTATATTCTCCCTTTGCTCCTTTAGAGTCAATATTTGTGGACTTTCGTCGGTAAAAATGGCAGACTTGTTGGCTATTTCTAATTCTATTTGTTGTAACTGTTGGAGTAAAGCTTGGTAACGAGGTGATTCTGTTAAGTCGTTGACAGCTATCGCCTCCTCTGGTGTCATATTTAGTTGTTTTCGGAGGCTTTCATAGGCTACCTGTGCCTGTTTTAATTGAATATCAGCAGTGAGATATTCCTTCTCGGTGGCAATTAATTGTTGGGTTAATTCTTTAGCCTGTATCTGAGGCTCAATAAATTGATATTTCCTCCTCAAATCCTCTATTCTTGACTCTATTTTTGCTACCCTATTTTTGGTGAAAGCTATTTGTTGATTGAGAAATTTTATTCCTTCACTGCCGCTGCTACTACTACCGGGATTCAATCCATTTTTTAGGTAGTGTTTGGCTATGGTATTAAGGACAAATTCGATTTTTTCTGTGTCGTGATGGCGAAAAGATACCTCGATGATTTTGGTATTAGTTATCTGTCTTATGTTAAGTTTATCTAGATTCTGAATGTTTATATCTCGATAAATATCTGGATAGCGAGTGGCAATTTCTTTTAAAATAGGTGCCAAGACGGTGGGACTACCTAAAATCTGAATTTCGGTGCTATAATCAACAGTAGTCCTGGTAGGATTGATTTGCAGTCCATCAGGGGTGGTTGTGGGGGGTGTAGGGGGTGGCGTATTCTCCTCTTTTTCGATTAACAAGAGAAATTTCCCCTCATAGATAGGGATTTGTGCGGCGGATAGCAAATGTGCGCCAACTGTCATTCCCAGGGTAGTAAATAGAATTACCAGCCAGCGTCTTTTAAACAGTTGCCAAATAAGGGATAATTCGTCGGAGGAAGACTCGGATTCAAAATTCTCGACAATCTCCAAATTCCTAGAAGAATTTAGCTGAAGATTCTGGGGAAAATAATCGGGAATATTCTCAGAAGGGAAGTCAGAATAATTATGGGGATATTTACCAGGAGAAGGGGGCAATTTTTTGGACATAGGGAGGAGAAAATTAAACTAACGGAAGAGATTGAAAATACCTAAAAATGGGAAAATAGTACCAAGGACTCCTAGAATATTATTTGAGCCTCTGTTAACAGGGGCAGTACCACTTACCACGATAATATCATTATTCCTTAGAATGGGGTTTGTCTGTTCATTCACCGCCGCCTGTAAGTCTATTTTAATTTCCCTCCTAGTAACTGTACCATTGGCATTGACTCTAATCAACTCTACAGTGGGATTAACACCAGCCATGTCAAACCCCCCGGCTGCTAAAATGGCCTTATTAAGGCTAGTATTAGGCTTTAGCTTGATACTACCCGGTTGACGCACACTCCCTACCACATTAACAGTAATCTCGGCGGGGGAGAAGTTGGCGGTGGCAATCTTTTCCGCTTCTGCCGACTCAATCTCTTTGGCGGGGGGTATGAATATGGTATCACCATCCCGCAGAGGTATGTCCTTATTTATATCCCCCGACTGTAACATCTCCCAGAGATTAACGGTGATAGTCTGAGTCTGTCCATCCCTGGCAATCCTTGTTACCATAATATTGCGAATATCTGCCAATTCCCTGACACCACCAGCTAGTTGGATGGCAGAGGTAAGACGGGGGATGCCTTTGTCAATGGGGAGAGTGTAGACACCAGGATTTGTCACTTCGCCTATGAGGGTAACATTGGGAGGGGTGGTGTATTTAATGCCAAAAGTAGCATCCGCCAATTGACGGTATTCCCAGGGATTAGTATCTTCTTTTTTGGGTACAATCACTACATCTCCATCCTGCAATCTCACGTCTTGGGATAAGTCTCCCTCTTGTAACAGTTGCCAAAAGTCTAGGGAATAGATTTCCTCCCTGCCTTTTTCTTTCCTCTTCAACTGGATTTGTCTGATGTCTGCAGAAACCGTTAACCCTCCTGCCAATACCAATAAATCACTTACCCTTGCCTGTGTTTCCTGAGACGACACATTATAGTTTCCTGGCTTATTCACCTCCCCCACCACTGCCACCTGTATTGGTCTCGTTTTTAACAGTATTACGTCTACCGCTGGCCTTTTTAAATATCTCCCGTAAAGTTTTGTTAACAGGCTATTGACTTCTGGAAGGGTTTTTCCCCTAACATTCACTGTGCCAATGAGGGGAAGGGTGATTGTACCATCGTTGAAAACTGTCGCAACACTAGGTGTAAGGGCAAAAACATTAACCTGAATGACGTCACCGCTGTCTAGGGTGTAAGGATGGGTGGTGGTAGCCAGAAGGCTTGTATTTCTCTCCGGGAGGTAGGGTGTTGGGGAGGAGGGGGAAAGTGGTTTTAAAACCCTTTGAGGGTGGTTGGTGGGATTGGGGAGGGTTTGGGCGGCTATACTGGTTGGTATTATTAAACTTAACCCCAGACTTAGGTAAAAAAATTGGTTTCTCATTTTTCTCTTTCCCTCTGATTTTGTGATTATATTGTAGGGGCCGTTTTATAATTGGACAGGTTGCCTGTTGGACGAGTTTATGGTAAGACGGAAGCAGAAATTTCCTCATCTGATAGGCTCAAAATGGACTTCTACTCAGACTACCTGGGGATGGCGACACTTTCAAGTTGTTAACCGTAGGGATGAAGGGGAGTTGGTTTTTGCGGAGATGATGTCTTCCTGTGATGATACTGTACGTTTTTGGATTAATGCCCAACAATTAAAAAATCGTAACCTATGGTTGCCCGGTTGGATACCCCTTAGTCAGTTAAAGGAGGGTTAATTTCTTGCCATCAACAATCCTTAGGCTTTTTTGCTATTCTTCCTTTCACCCACACGTCACCCAGACGCCGGTTTTCTAGTAATTGTCGGCTTTTATTCTCTCTTTCTTTTCTTGTGTGGATTCGCCTTTGGGTGGATTTACTTTTAATTTCCTCGCTGTATTCCCCTCATCCCCTTATGCCTGCCAGTGGGGAGATTATTCCGCCTTTTACAACAACATAAGGCGATGTATGACAGTGGAGAGATTTCAACTAGCCATAGGGATAGTAAAAAAGAATGTGCTTCCCTGGCATATAGAGGATTGTACCCAAATTTTTCCGCCATTTCTTTCTATTATTTGTTTGCAAATAGCCAAACCCATGCCACTCCCCTTTGCCATCCCTTCTCCCTCCGAAAGTCTTTGACTTGCCAAAAATATCTTCTTATAGTCTGTTTCCTTGATGCCAATGCCATTGTCGCTAATCATAAATAGCCATTGATTTGGTTGCTTCTCGGCGGTAATTACCACTTCTGGTTTTCTGTCTTGTGGCACATATTTTATTGCGTTGCTTATGAGATTTTGCCAAACTCTTTCCAATTGCACCTCGTTATAGTATACTACCACTGGCCTGTATTTAGCAGGGAAATTAACTGTTATTTTCGCCCCTCTTGTCTTAATCTGCTCTTCCAGTAATTCTAGCACCTCTGTTATTACCTTTTCACAGTCCAACCATTCTTTTTTTTCCTCCGCCTCTAATCGACACGATGACAACAACTCTTCAATCATGATATTCATTTTTTCTGCGGACTTTATCAACAAATCTAAAAGTTGTCTTATATTTTCGCTGGCATTTTTCTCCAGGTATTCTATGAGTTTGCCACTGCCCAAAATTGTTTGTAGTGGTTGTTTTAAATCATGGGATAATTGTCTAGCATACTTTTCCAGTCTCTCATTGGATTCCATCAGGTTGTAAACCAAATTTTTTATTTGTTGCAGTTGTTTTTTTCTTTCCAAAGCGTAACAAATTGTCTTTTTTAACACAGCCGGATTCATTTCATTTTTCACTAGATAATCTTGCGCGCCTTCTCTGAGGGAGTCCAGGGCCATTTGTTCATCGTCTAAACCTGTTAGAATAATAACTGCGGTGTTTTCTGCCTCTTTATTTATTTTCCTTACGGTATCCAGTTGAAAACTGTCTGGCAGGGATAAATCCAAGAGAATCACGTCGAATTTTTCTTCCCTGAGACATCGTATAGCATCCCTACAGGTGGAGACATGACAGAGGGATAGTCTTGGTTTTTCAATTTTACTCAGATGTTTGCCAATGAGTATGGCATCAGGGTGGTTGTCTTCTACCAATAAGATATTAAGATGGTCTACTGAAGAAACCATAGGACTTGCAGAGTGACGGCTCAACTACATTCTACACTGTACTCCACAAATTTGAACCAGAAATTGTCGATAGCTTCCATGCATTCTGACAAACTTTCTATACTATTAGGCTTACAGAGATAGGCATTGGCATACTCCTTATAACAGTCTCTAATGTCCTGGTCATTATCGGATGTAGTAAGTATTATTACCGGTATGAGTCTCAGGTGAGGATCAGATTTTATTTCTTTTAAAACTTCTTTTCCATTTTTTTTTGGCAGGTTCAAATCCAAGAGAATAATGTGGGGTAGAGGGGCATTTTTATACTTGCCTTCTCTTCTTAAAAAGGCCATAGCCTCCACTCCATCGTTGACTATATGTAATTCATTTGGGATTTGTCTTTTGCGTAAAATTCTCTTTATCAGTGTTATGTCTGCCGGGGAATCTTCTACTAGTAAAACTTGTGGTGTTTTTGTTAGCTTCATTTTTTTTTCGCTGGGGAAATATAGCCAATATCTTGATAATTTAACCTTGTAATAAATTGGTATAAATTTTTTTTATAACCACAGGCGATAGATGAAAAACCAAAATTTCTATAGGAGAATTAAAAAGAATCACCTATTTTTCTTGGGTAAAGTAAAGTAAAATTTAGCCCCTTTACCTTCTTCTGATTCTACCCAGATTTTACCCCCGTGACGGGTGACGATTTTACGACATATTGCCAAGCCTACGCCTGTGCCTTCAAATTCGGTGTCGCTGTGGAGTCTCTGAAAGATTATAAATATCCTCTCATGGAATTCTGGGGCGATGCCTATGCCGTTATCTGCGACACAAAAACGCCATTCCTCTTCCAATGATTCTACAGTTATTTCCACAATAGGTTGTGGGCTTCTGTTAAATTTAATAGCGTTACTGATTAAGTTTTGCCACAGTTGAATCAGCTGAGATTTATCTGCCATTACTGTGGGGAGTTTTTCGGCTTTTATCTGTGCATTTTTTTCTCCGATTGCCATTTTCAGATTTTCCAGGGCTTCTGTCAAAACCTCATTACAGTCTACTGGGGTAAATTCTCTTGCCCTTGTATGAATTCTGGACAGGGCCAATAGGTCTTTTATTAACTCTTTCATTCTGCGGGCACTTCTAATAATAAAATCTAAATACTGTTTCCCTTCCTCATCAAATTTATCTCCGTATTCTTCGGCCATAATCTGACAGAAGCTGCCCACTACCCTCAAAGGTTCTTGTAAATCATGGGAAGCTATGTAGGCAAATTGTTCTAATTCTTGGTTAGACCTTTGCAATTCCAAATTGCATCTTTTAAGTTCTTCCTGGAAACGAAAACTATCTATACCCTTAGTAAAAATATCTGCTATCAATACCAAAAAATTCTTATCTTCTTCTTGCCAAACCTTTGTTGGGTTTTCCGATTCCACCATCAAGAATCCCCAAACTTGTTTTTCATAAACCAGGGGCAATAATAAAGTTTTCAGTTCATTGTTATTCTCCAATTCTCTGACAGTTTCCACTCCTACAGTATCTGGTATATATTTTAGCATATTATCGTTTAGGATAGCTGCTAGTTTTTGTTTTAGAGTGACATCATTTTCGCTTTCATATCCGTAGAAAAACTGAGAGTGGGGGAGAAAATTTCCATCCTCAAAAAGGACTAGGGCAACTCTGTCTACCTGAAGACAATTAGCTATACATTGGAGGGAGTAGTTAATTTTTTGTTCCACATCTTCAGGGGAGACTTTGATAAACATTCTGGAGATTTGGGTAGCCCTTCTTTCCAATTCTATTTGACGTTGAAGTCTTTGGTTAAGGGTTTCAACCTCCATGGTATCTTCTGACATGAGTTTAGGGGGGGTGTTTTGGGGGTTAACTGGTGGAGAGATAGCCGTGACAGGTAAGCCGTGTAAAATAATGGGGATTGAATTAAATATTTTGACGAGGGAGACGGTGGCCAAAATAGGGGTAAAGATAGTTATAAAATAAGATAAGAATTTGAGAGGGGAGTAAGTATTAATAATACCAGTCAGATAAGTTAAATAGGAAAGGATAACCACTAGGAGTAACAGTTGAAAAACGCTACGGTGCAAGAAGTGGTCGCTACGGGAAATAAACCAAATAAACAGGGCAGTAATAAGACAATAACTGACAGTTGTAACAATGTTGGCAGCAAGTCGTAGTAGAGAATAATCCAACTCCTCAAAAGAGAGTAACATAGGCAAAATTTACTTCCCAGGACACATACATAAAAAAACATGATAACAGTGAAATGGTGTCAAAGGGCTCCTTTTTACCAGCACCAGTACCAGGGAAGAAAGGCTGGACGACATGACCATAGATTTATGGTTTTATGAAATAATGAAAAGGGGGAATTTCAGATGGAAAACTAATATTATGAAGTACAATTGGTGGAAATCGATAATAACATGTCTTTTAATTGTATCTATATTGTTCCTCAGCCCTGCAACCACGAAACCGGCCAAAGCGGCATTGGCACAGGGGGATGCCATTACTGATCCTGAAGCTATACTACGATATGCGTTACCAATAGACAACAAGTTTATAAGAGAGATTCAGGGAGATATAGAACAGATAGAGAAGGATGTAAGGAGGAAAAGATGGGCTGCAGGGGCGAAAAAGGTGAAAAACGCTTCCTTTTTGCTAAAAACCCGAAAAGATGAAATTTTAGCCAGTGTAGCCGAGGAAAAAAAGGCGGAGGGAGAAAGGTTACTGGCAGCCATAACGGAAGATGTGGCTAAACTAGAAGAGGCGATAGCGGCAGAAGACAAGGAGCAGGTTTTCCAACTAAGAGATGCTATCCTAGATAATATCACCTCCCTGGAAGAAAGCATGGTAAAGGGCTTTCCTTTCAAAGTGCCCGAGGAATACTCCCATCTGCCACAACTGTTGGGACGTGCTAAGGTAGAAATCAAAACCACTAAAGGGGATATGATAGTGGTGGTAGATGGCTATAGTGCCCCAGTGACTGCTGGTAATTTTGTTGACCTGGTAAAACGAAAATTCTATGATGGCCTTCCCTTTATCCGAGTTGAAGATCGTTTCGTAGTACAAACAGGTGACCCAGAAGGGCCAGAGGAGGGATTCATTGACCCCAAGACCGGTAAATACAGAGCAATACCGTTAGAAATATTATTGAAGGGAGAATCTGAGCCTCTCTATGGGTTTACCACGGAGGATGTAGGCAAACCCCTGGCACAGCCGGTATTGCCGTTTAGTGCCTATGGGGCAGTAGCTTTAGCACGTCCTAGTACTGATCCTAACGGAGGTTCGTCCCAATTTTTCTTCTTTAAGTTTGACAACGAGTTAACACCACCGGGGTATAACCTGATGGATGGCCGTTTTGCCGTCTTTGGCTATGTGGTGGAAGGCGCGGAGGTATTGGAAAAGATTACTCCTGAAGACAAGATTATTTCTGCCCGGGTTATAGAGGGGGAAGAGAATTTGGTTGAACCCTCTGTGTAGTTTACTATAGTCCTTGGGGGGGAAAATTCTTAACCCAGCCTCCCCAAAGTTGACAATTGGGACTATAATCTAACTCTGTGACGATAAAGAGATATAATTTACCACAACATGACAAAAGTCTATACAGTAAAAGTAACCCATCAGGGGCAAACCTACAGCTTCCAGGTAGCCGAAAACGAGAAGATTCTGGATGTAGCCCAGAGAAACAATATAGATTTGCCCTTTTCCTGTGGTGCTGGGGTTTGTACCACCTGTGCTGGTAAAATTATAAGGGGGGAGGTAGAGCAGAGTGATGGGATGGGCTTATCCCCCGAGTTACAGGCGGAGGGGTATGTGTTGCTGTGTGTAGCTTATCCCCGCAGTGACTTAGAGATAGAGGCTGGCAAAGAAGACGAGGTGTATGAGCGTCAGTTTAGCATGCCTCGGTGACGGGGGAGTAGAGGATTTTTTCCACTGTGGTGGGAAGGTAAGTGAAATAAACCTTGAAGGAGTTTTCTCCAGCCGCCACAGCAGTCACCTTCCCATAAATATCCTCTTGTGGGAGATGGCGGAGGGTAAATTTGAGATTGTCTAGGGGATGGGGGAGAAATTCAGCCCTGACAACAGCTCCCCTTTCGATGTCTTTTATAATCAGTTGTAGGATTTCCCCTTCATAGACTTGGGTGGTAACGTCTTTCTCATCCAACAGGGAATAGGTGATGGGGATAGTGTGGGGGAGGGAAATGGATTTCTCTTCTATTTCTGGCAGTTGGAGATTATATTTGCCTTCAATGCCAGTAATTCTGTAGATAGTAATAGGCTGTTTCACCCCTTTGGGAGACACCTGCCTGGTTTCAGCTATAGACACCTTTGACTTAAGACTTTTGAGGGTTTTTTCGCTGATGAGGATTTCTCTGCCTTTGGTGTAGGATTCAATTCTATAGGTGAGATTGACTTCACTCCCCACTACTCCATATTTTGTCCTTTTTTCCGAACCGATATTGCCTACCACCACCTCTCCGGTGTTGATGCCAATCCCCATTTTCAGGGGGGGATAACCCCAGGCTGTAACCTGTTTGTTTACCTCTTCTAGGGCCAACTGCATGGCGATAGCACAAGCCACTGCCCTATCTGCATCGTCTTTCCTGCTTACAGGGGCACCGAATAATACCAAGATACCATCTCCCATGAATTCGTCTATAGTGCCATTGTATGAGGTTATCACGTTAGCCATGTGTCCCAGGTAAAAATTCAGTATTTTCACCACCTCTTCTGGGGGCAGCTGTTCACTGATGGCCGTAAAACCACGCAAATCGGAGGTGAGGATGGTAACAGTGCGTCTCTCTCCCCCTAGTTTGACACCCCCGGGAGTCTCCAATAGGGTATTTACAATTTCATTACTCAGGTAACGCCCGAAGGTAGAACGAATTTTAGCCGCACTTCTAGCAGTGTAGACGGTAATGGCACTAGCAGTGAGGATTAAACCGGCTAGGGGAGGAATAAGGGGAAGCCACCAACTGAGGAGGAAAGCCTGGTAGACAATGAATACCAAGACTATTTCTAACCCCAGAAAGAGGATTATTCCCCGTTGGAATTGGCTACTTTTCCTCTGACTCCAGGTGATGATACCACCAATGAGTGTCCAAAAGACAATCCAGAGGTTTTCTTCAGTTTCCGTCCAACTTTTAATGAGGGGACGATTATCTAGAGCAGTGCTAATCACCTGACTTATAATGTTAGCATGGACTTCTACTCCTGGCATTCTTTTATCTGGACTGTTGGTGTAGGGGGTTAGCAATACATCCTGGAAACTTTCTCCTACAAAGCCGATGAGGATAATTTTGTCTTTTCCCCAATCAGGTGGTAAGCGGTTGTCTAACACGTCGAAGAGACTGACGGTTTCAAAGTGACGCACATCCCCTCGCCAGTTAAGCATTATCTGATAGCCGCCACTGTCTACACCACTATAACCTCCATCATTACTTTCCAGGGGTTTAAAGACAGTATTGCCTAGTTGCCAGTAGTGGTTTTTGGGGGTAACAGTAAGGGTAATGCCTTGTTTTTCCAGGTAAAGCAAAGCCAAATACATGCCCAGACTAAAGGCCTTTCTATCGGGTAAGGCTATTAACGCCCTTCTCACCTTGTTGTCCGAATCTAGTACCATATCATTGAAGCCCACCTGGTTTTTTGCCTTGAGGATGGGGGGTGGTTTTACCCGATATTGTCTGGTGTCGCCAATCATTTTTTCGATGCCGATGATATTGTCATTTTCCGCAAATACTTGGTTTAATTCCATAGTGCCTGGCGGTATGGGCACATCTCGATAAATATCCAAACCGATAGCCACCGGTTGTTGTTTTAGCAGTTTTTTGAGTAAATCGGCGTAGATTTTGTCAGAAATTAGGGCAGTACCTATCCTATCTACATCTTCCTCGCCAATACCCACAATTACTATTCTTTCGTCTCTAGTTTCCCCTGGGCGCCATTTTAACAACAAGTCGTAGGCAAATAATTCCAAGGGTTGCAACCACCCCAGCCAACGGCACAGAATTATTACTGCCGACACCAGGGGGGTAGCAATAAATACCCCTCGCCAATACCACAAAAATGATTTTATTCTTTTAATTTTCTCCACGGTGCTTTCCCTGTTTTTATATCATAATAATAGAATTCATATCTCCTAATTGGCGACAATTTTTCTTCCCATTTCCCTCCAAGGATTTCCTGGATACTATAGCAATTTTCCCCTTAACAAAAATTCTCGCTCCTTCTGTAAAAAAAGGTTAAAAAAACTGGACACTTCCTGAAATATTTGCTAACAATTCTAGACTTTTTAAGGGAAGGATGAAAATTTTATAAAGAGTAAAAAATTGTTAAAAAAAGATTACAAAAGGGAAGAGGAAGGAAAAGAGGCATCACCATAAAAGTAGGAGGAATAGAAAGACAAAAAATTGGTAATCGAGACAACAAAAGGAGAATTATGGGAAGGAAATATGCAACCATAGACGGGAATGAGGCGGTGGCGAGGGTAGCCTACAAGCTAAACGAGGTAATAGCCATATACCCCATCACCCCCGCTTCCCCCATGGGAGAATGGGCAGACACTTGGGCGTCTGAAGGAGTACCAAACCTGTGGGGGACAGTCCCATCGGTGATAGAAATGCAGAGTGAGGGGGGGGCAGCTGGGACAGTGCACGGTGCGCTACAAACAGGAGCACTGACAACTACATTCACCGCCTCCCAGGGACTACTGTTGATGATACCCAACTACTACAAGATTGCCGGAGAGTTGACACCGACCGTAATACATATTGCAGCAAGGTCATTGGCGGCACAGGCTTTGTCCATTTTTGGCGATCATAGCGACGTGATGGCGGCGAGGGCCACCGGTTTTGCCCTATTTGCCTCGGCCAGTGTCCAGGAGGCACAGGATTTTGCGGCCATAGCTACTGCCGCCTCCCTAAAATCTCGCATCCCCTTCTTGCACTTCTTTGACGGCTTCCGCACCTCCCACGAAATTGCCAAGGTGGAACTGTTGGAAGACGACCAATTAAGGCAGTTAATAGACTATGAGGACATTATAGCCCACCGACAAAGAGCCCTAACCCCAGATCGTCCTGTAATCAGGGGTACTGCGCAAAACCCGGATGTCTACTTCCAAGCCAGAGAGACAGTCAACCCCTTCTATCAAAAATGTCCGGGGATTGTCCAAGACATGATGGATAGGTTTGCCCTCATCACCGGTAGACAGTACTATCTCTATGAATACCATGGACACCCGGAGGCGGAAAGGATAATCGTCCTCATGGGCTCCGGTTGTGAGGTAGTACATGAAACTGTAGATTACCTAAACCGTCAAGGGGAAAAGGTAGGGGTATTGAAGGTAAGGCTGTATCGTCCTTTTGATGCCCAACGTTTCCTGGCGGCCATCCCCAAAACTGTCAAAAGTATAGCTGTATTAGACCGTACTAAAGAGCCTGGGTCTGCAGGAGAGCCTCTCTACCTGGATGTAGTAGCCGCCTACATGGAACATCATCAAGGGGAAATGCCTGTGATAGTAGGTGGACGCTATGGCCTGTCTTCTAAGGACTTTACCCCAGCTATGGTGAAAGGGGTATTTGACAATCTGAAATTAGGCAAACAGGCGAAAAACCACTTTACCATTGGCATCTATGATGACTTGAGCCACACTAGCCTAGACTATGATCCTAACTTCTCCACCGAGCCAGATAATGTAATTAGGGCCATATTCTACGGTTTAGGCTCAGATGGTACCGTAGGGGCTAATAAAAACTCCATCAAAATCATTGGGGAAGAGACGGACAACTACGCCCAGGGTTACTTTGTCTACGATTCTAAGAAATCCGGGTCAGTTACCGTTTCCCACCTCCGTTTTGGCCCCTCTCCCATCCGCTCCAGCTATCTTATCAGTAAAGCCAATTTTGTCGCCTGTCACCAGTGGGAGTTTTTAGAAAAATACCCCGTACTTTCTGCTGCTCTACCAGGTGCTACATTCCTCCTCAATAGCCCCTATCCTCCGGATTTGGTATGGGATGAACTGCCGGTAGAGGTACAACAGACCATCCTAGAAAAACAACTAAAATTCTACGTCATCAACGCCTATCAGGTGGCCAGGGAAGCCGGCATGGGAGGACGTATAAACACAGTAATGCAGGTATGCTTCTTTGCTCTGTCAGGAGTCCTACCCAAGGAGGAGGCCATAGCCCAGATTAAGAAATACATAGAGAAAACCTATGGCAAGAAGGGGAAGGAAGTAGTAGAGATGAACCTGAAGGCCGTAGATTCTACCCTGGAACACCTGTATCCAGTCAATGTACCCAACCAGATTACCAGCACCAAGAGAATGCGGCCACCAGTGGACGAGTCTGCCCCTCCCTTCGTCAAGGAGGTATTGGCCAAGATGATAGCTAGGGAGGGAGACAGTATCCCTGTTTCTGCCCTTCCCTGTGATGGCACCTATCCCACCGGCACCGCCAAATGGGAGAAACGCAATATTGCCCAGGAAATCCCCGTTTGGGACCCAGATATATGTGTTCAGTGTGGCAAATGTGTTCTAGTATGTCCCCACGGAGTAATACGCTCGAAGGTATACGAAGAGAAGGAATTGGTAAATGCCCCACCTACCTTCAAATCCGCCCCGGCAAGGGAGCATGACTGGAAAGGGCTAAAATACACCATCCAGGTGGCCCCAGAAGACTGTACAGGCTGTGCCTTGTGTGTGGAGGTATGTCCAGCCAAGAATAAGTCCCAACCCCGTTTCAAGGCCATTAACATGCAACCCCAATTGCCTTTGAGGGAACAAGAAAGGGTCAACTGGGACTTCTTCTGCCGCCTGCCTTGGCCTGAACGTACGCGCCTGGATTTACGGAAAATCAGCCATCAACAAATGCAGGAGCCTCTTTTCGAGTTTAGTGGTGCCTGTGCCGGCTGTGGCGAAACCCCTTATCTCAAACTGATTACCCAGCTATTCGGCGATCGCATGATTGTAGCTAATGCCACCGGCTGTTCCTCCATTTACGGTGGTAACCTGCCTACTACCCCCTGGAGTCATAACGCCGCCGGCAGAGGGCCAGCCTGGAGTAACTCCCTCTTTGAAGACAATGCGGAATTTGGACTGGGATTTAGACTGGCCATTGACAAACAGACAGAGTTTGCCGTAGAACTTTTGCAGTCTCTTGCAGGACACATAGGCGACAACCTAGTAACTGCCATCCTCAATAACCCCCAAAAAGACGAAGCGGAAATCTATCAACAACGAGAGTATGTAGCCCAGTTGAAACAAAAACTACAACAGATACAGAATGCCAACGGCGAAATATCGGAAAAAGTCAAGATACTACTCTCCCTGGCAGACTACCTAGTAAGAAAGAGTGTCTGGATTGTAGGAGGCGACGGCTGGGCTTATGACATTGGTTACGGCGGGTTGGATCATGTATTGGCCAGTGGTAAGAATGTCAATCTGCTGGTGTTAGACACAGAAGTGTACTCCAATACGGGAGGACAAGCCTCCAAAGCCACACCCCTTGGCGCAGTAGCCAAATTCGCCGCCGGTGGTAAACCTGCCCCCAAAAAGGACTTAGGATTGATGGCTATGACCTATGGTAATGTCTATGTAGCCAGTGTAGCCATGGGGGCAAAACCAGAACATACCATCCGCGCCTTCTTAGAAGCAGAAGCCTATGAAGGGCCCTCTCTTATCATTGCCTATTGCCATTGTATAGCCCATGGCATTGACATGTCCAAGGGGATGACCCATCAAAAAATGGCGGTAGAGTCAGGCAGATGGTTGCTTTACCGTTACAATCCCGCCTTAGCCGCAGAAGGCAAGAATCCCCTCCAAATCGACATGCATAGCCCCCATTTACCCCTTGAACAGTCCATGTATAGTGAAACCCGCTTCCGCATGCTTAGCCACAGCAAACCAGAAGAAGCTAAACGCCTACTCAAAGAAGCCCAACAGTACATTCAACGTCGTTGGCAACTCTACCAATACCTCGCCTCTCGTCAACCCCAGTAAAAGTAACACAAGGAGACCGGATATGGATTTAAGTACTACATACATGGGTTTGAAACTAAAATCCCCTTTGGTGGTAGGCGCCTGTGCCCCCCTTACAGAAGACATAGACAACATCAAACGCATGGAAGATGCTGGGGCAGCCGCCGTCGTACTACACTCCTTCTTCGAGGAGCAACTACAAAAGGAAAGACTAGAACTACACCACCACCTCACCCATGGTACAGAAAGTTTCCCCGAAGCCCTAACCTACTTCCCTGAGTATTCCATTTTCCACATCGGGGAGGAGGAATATCTCAATCACATCCGTAAAGCTAAGGAAACCACAGACATCCCCATTATCGCCTCCCTCAACGGCTATGATTTAGGGGGTTGGCTGGAGTATGCCAAGGCTATTGAACAAGCAGGGGCAGATGCCCTAGAATTAAACATCTATTTTGTCCCCACCGACATGAATCAAACAGGGGCACAGGTAGAACAAACCTATATTGACATTGTAAAGGCCGTCAGAGAGGAGATAAAAATCCCCCTGGCAGTGAAGGTAAGTCCCTTTTTCAGCAACATGGCCAACATGGCAAAAAGACTCACCGACGCCGGCGCCAATGCCCTGGTGTTGTTCAATCGCTTCTACCAACCAGACATCGACCTGGACAATCTAGAAGTAGTGCCCCACCTCTTGTTGAGCACCCCCCAAGCCATGCGTTTGCCCCTCCGTTGGATTGCCATTCTCTACGGCCGCCTACAAGTAGACTTCGCCGCCACCGGGGGTATCCACCACGGCCATGACGTCATCAAAATGGTCATGGTGGGGGCAAATGTGGCCATGATTGTCAGTACCCTCCTCCGTCATGGCATTGAATATCTGAAACATATTGAACTACAAATGCTTCAATGGATGGAGGAAAATGAGTACGAATCCATTGCCCAGATGCGCGGCAGCATGAGTCAGTTAAACTGTCCTGACGAGAGTGCCTTTGAAAGGGCTCAATATCTCAAGGCCATTCAAACCTACCACCCCGTTTGGGACAAGAGGGTATAGAGGTTGGGGGGTTGGGATACAATTGACATGTACCTCGTCCGCTTGAACTATGTTTGCAAAGACAGTGTCCCGTTTTCTCGTAGGCTTTTCCCTCTTTTTCCTACTTACCCTCTCCGCCTGTAACACCCAACCTCCCTCCCGGTTTGAACAGGCACAACAGGAAAGCATCGCCGCCGGTAGCAAAAATACTGCTGTTAGCCCCAATGCCGTAAAAGGCTCCAGTTTAAACCAATTTTTCCCTGCTGGTGGCGGTGAATATGAGAGGGTTTTCACTCAGGAAAAAGATGGTTTTGTTCAGGCAAAATTGAAATTTCAAGGCAAGGATGTTGCTATTTTAGCTATTTTTGACACCATCAGCAACCCCGATGCCAAAAAGGATTTTCAGGGGGCTACTGAACAAATTAATGGCTTCCCCCTCATCGAAAAAGGTACTAATAATTCCGCCGTATTAGTAGGCGACCGTTTTCAAGTCAGCGTTCGTTCCACTGACCCTACTTTTGGCAAGGAACAACGACGCCAGTGGCTAGAAAAATTTGACCTTGCTGGCCTTTCTCAACTAAAATAATTATTGTTTAATCCCTCTTTCAGGGGTTATTTTTTGTGGCTAAAAATCTTATAATTATTAGGAGGCAAAAATGACTAAGCCTATATACCAGCTAGTAGATGAACTACCAGAAAATAATATTACCGTAATGGCCCTAAAAACCCTGGATAATATCATACCAGGCCAGTGGGAAAATATAACTAACTTCGAGGAAATGATTAGGAGGGTAACAGGGGAAACCGATGAACAAATGATACAAAAAATAGGAGAAAGGGCAGTATGGCTATTCAACGACAAAACTCAAGGCTATCAAAATGCCCTGTGGTTATACCAAACTGTAGACAAAGCAGATTATGCCCTAGGGGCAGCAGCATTGGCTAACAAAATCGGAGAGAAAATTAATCTTTTCGGCTTTTTGAATAAAATTACCCCTAACAACGAAAAGGCCCAGGTAATAGACTTGGTAATTAAAATAGTGGCAGAATTGGTGGCATTTTGTCAAATCAATGGCTTGCCAGGCGACAGCATCAATGACTTTGTAGCCGCTTTGGCAGAATACGAAAAAGAATCCCTGGTAAGAATGGCAGCATTAGTCTGTTTTGATGCTATTATCCCCTTCGGCGCCGATTTTGTCCTCACTATCCAATCCACCCTAGCTAAACTCTCACCCCAGGAATTAAACCAAAATCCAGTTTTCTCCCAGGTAAGTCGGTTTATCCCCGGCGATAACCCTGAAAACCAACTACAATTCATCACAGAAAGTTTTGAGGCGGTAAAGGGATGGATGATTTCCTTCGTCACCAGCAATGCTATCACCAGAAGCGGCATTATGGCCAATCTCCACAGCTTTATCGAATTCTCCGAAAGCCAATTCGACTACCTGGCTGCCTTCCTCGATATTACCACCAACTACTTTGAACATACAGGTATCCAATCCATCGCCAGGAGTTTAATTTCCCGTGCTATGTTTGAAGTTTAAAGTCTTTTAAAAATCATACCCATCCCAAAGATTAGAGGTTTGGCGGATGCTACGGTATTCGCCATTGCCTATAATAAGATGGTCTAAAATAGGAATACCCAACAGGGAAGCACATTCCAACAGTTTTACCGTCAGATTCAAGTCTTCCAGGGAAGGTTCTATATTGCCAGAAGGATGATTATGGGCAATTATAACACTAGTAGCCGACTGTCTTATGGCTTCCCGAAACAACTCCCTGGGATGAATCAACGTCTCTGTGGCTATCCCCACCGTGATGACATGGGTGCCAATCAGAGCATTCTTTGTATCCAAAAGTAATACAGCAAAACGCTCCTGAGACTGCCACATTAAATCATAGCTAAAGGCGGCGGCAGCAGCACTGGGACTGTCAATAACCGCCTTACAGGGAGGGCGAAATTGAAAAATTCTCTTACCTAACTCCACTCCTGCTAAAATAGTAGTGGCCTTCGCCGGCCCAATCCCCTTTATCTCCATTAGCTCTGCCGCTGTAATATCCCGTAGTGCCGCCAGGGGCTCCCTCTTATTTTGCCCCAGTTGGTTGAGGAGATACTGGGCCAATCCTACTGCAGACAATTCCCCTTTTCCCTGCCCTGTGCCTAGGAGAATGGCTATTAGTTCAGCGGTGGCAAGACTCTTAGCCCCTAACTCCAACAGTCTTTCCCTAGGGCGTTCGCTGGGGGGCAAGTCTGTTATTCTTACATTATAAACCATTTTTCTCCCTATCCACACACCAAATTCTTGTCATTTTACTACACCGGCGGGACAGGGAGAATTCTTATTGTTACAACTTTTTTACTTCTTCAACCAGCTAAACATTGCCCTTAATTCCTTTCCTACCCTCTCAATAAGCAACTCTGACTCTTTTCGCCGCATGGCTGTAAATACTGGCTTGCCTGCCTGGTTTTCCAGGATGTATTCCCTAGCAAACTCCCCTGACTGGATTTCCTTCAGAATCTTCTTCATCTCTTCCCTTGTCTTTTCTGTTATAATCCTTGGCCCTCTTGTATAGTCTCCGTATTCTGCTGTATTGGAGATGCTGTTACGCATATTGGCCAATCCCCCCTCTACGATTAAGTCTACAATCAGTTTCACCTCGTGGAGACACTCAAAATAGGCCAACTCCGGTTGATAACCAGCCTCTACCAGGGTATCAAAACCTGCTTTGATTAGGGCACACAACCCCCCACATAATACAGCCTGTTCCCCAAATAAATCAGTCTCTGTCTCTTCTCGGAATGTAGTTTCTAGTATTCCAGCCCTAGTGCCACCAATAGCCTTGGCATAAGCCATTGCCCTTTCCCTTGCTTCGCCAGAGGCGTTTTGGTGTACGGCGAATAAAGCTGGTACCCCTTGTCCTTGTTCATAGGTGCGTCTAACAAGATGTCCGGGCCCTTTTGGTGCTATCATTACTACATCTACATCTGATGGTGGGATAATCTGTCCAAAATGGATATTAAAGCCGTGGGCAAAGGATAACACCTTTCCTGCCTTCAGATGGGGTTGTATCTCCTGTCTGTATACATTTGGCTGTACTTCATCCGGCAACAGAATCATTATCCAGTCTGCCGCCGCCGCCGCTTCTGCCACCTTATACACCTTTAATCCCGCTGCCTCTGCCTTTTCCCAGGATTTACTCCCCTCATATAGTCCTACTATCACATCTACCCCACTGTCTTTCAAGTTTAGGGCATGGGCGTGTCCCTGAGAACCATAGCCAATTATTGCCACCTTCTTGTTGATGATAAAGTCTAGACTGGCATCGTTGTCATAGTATAGCTTGGCCATACATTCCACCTCTTTTTCTTGGGCAAACCCTTATCATAACATGACAAGCCCCCCCATTGTACTCCCCTCCCCTGTAAAATAGAACAATTAATCTTCCTCTCCACACAGCTTATTCTTCTATGAAAACCCTAATAATAGACAACTATGATTCCTTCACCTATAACATCTACCAGTTAGTAGCAGAAATTAACCAAGAAACCCCTATTGTTATTACCAATGACCAACTATCCTGGGAAGAATTAACCAGTCTGAATTTTGACAATATAATAATCTCTCCTGGGCCTGGTAATCCCCAAAAAGAAGAAGACTTTGGCATCTGCAAAAGGGTGCTTTTAGAGTTAGATATTCCCCTTTTAGGTATCTGTTTAGGACACCAGGGCCTTGCCTACTATTACGGGGGTAAAATTATTAACGCCCCAGAGCCATATCATGGTAGAATTAGTGAGATATACCACCAGGGAGATACCATCTTTCGAGGTATACCTTCCCCTTTTAAAGCAGTGCGTTATCACTCTCTAATTGTTGACAACAATCCCTCTGAATTTCCCGAGGATTTGGAAATAATTGCCACCACCCTTGATGGCTTAATTATGGCCATTAAACACAAAGAAAAACCCTTTTGGGGAGTCCAATTTCATCCCGAATCCATCTGCTCCCAATTTGGTAGAGATATTCTCGTCAATTTTAACCAATTAAGCCGGGAATACCTCAAAAAAAATTTGAAATTAAAAACCAAGTATTCTGTTGCTAAATATCTCCCAGTAGCCCCCACCAACAGGCATAATAACTCCAGGCGAAATAGCAATCTAAAACTGTTTTGGCGGAAGTTGGACATATTTTTGGATTCCTCAGCAGTCTTTGGACATCTGTATAGCAAGTCAGAATATAGTTTCTGGTTGGATAGCAGCCTAATTATCCCCGGTTTGTCTCGTTTCTCCTACATGGGAGACTCTCAAGGCCAAAACTCTTTTGTGGTAACCTATTATGTTGACAGCCAGCAAATTATAGTCGATAAAAACAACAACAGGAAAGTGTTTGCCGGGGATATTTTCGATTTTATCCAACAGTTTCTGGAGGCAAATTATATAGAAGAATCCCAACTACCCTTTGAATTTAACGGTGGCTTTGTAGGCTATCTGGGATACGAATTAAAATCCCTATGTGGCTATAAAAATAGAAATAGGAGTAATCTGCCAACAGCCCAGTTTATCTTCCCCGAAAAACTGATAGTATTTGACCATTTCGATAAGAAAATATACCTGCTATATCTGGCTAAACCGGAAGAGAAAGAAAAAGTAAACAACTGGTTTATCAATACAGAAGAAACTCTGGCTTCTCTTAGGGAAAATGCCAGAGGTTTCCAGGAATTTTTTCCGGAATGTAAAACCAAATACATTAAACTTAGCCGCGGGAAAAACCAATACCTGAAAGACATAGAATTCTGTCTGGAAAAAATAAGACAAGGTGAGAGTTATGAGTTATGTTTAACCAACAAAATTCACTTGCCAACCCTTAGTAACCCCCTCCAATTTTACTACAGACTGAGAAGGGAAAATCCTGCCCCCTACAGTTGTTATTTAAAAATGGGAGAGATTCAAATAACATGCGCCTCTCCCGAAAGATTTTTACGCCTAGATAAAGACGGCTATATAGAATCAAAACCCATAAAGGGGACTATTGGAAGAAGCAAAAATCCGGAAGAAGACGAGTACTTAAAAAATCAATTGCAATTCAGTGAAAAGGAACAAGCAGAAAACCTGATGATAGTAGACTTATTGCGCAATGATTTAGGGAAAGTCTGTGAAATTGGTAGTGTATATGTGCCCAAATTAATGGCTATAGAGTCTTATAGCACAGTACATCAAATGGTATCTACCATCAGGGGGAAAGTAAAACCAGAATGTTCAGTGACAGAATGTATTAAAGCGTGTTTCCCGGGAGGCTCTATGACGGGGGCGCCCAAAAAAAGGACAATAGAAATACTGGAGGAAATAGAATCCGAAGCAAGAGGTATATACTCAGGAAGTATAGGATTTTTGGCCCTGAATGGTACAATGGATTTGAACATAGTAATCCGGACAGCAGTAACCACCCCCTATGAGACAATTATAGGTGTAGGGGGCGCCATTACCATGTTATCCTTGCCAGAGAAGGAATTTGCAGAAACCATGTTGAAGGGGAAGGGGTTGTTAGAGGTTGCCGGTTTTAAGAGGATACAGGAAGAGATAGAATAAAACGATAGCCCAATTCTAATGCCCCAGATAGGACAATATTACCCCCCTGCAGTCGCGCTAGATAGGTAGCAAAAGAAAGACACACCAAGTCAAAGTCTTGTGTCTGGGAAGGCAGGCTTGTAGACTCCTCTTTTGGCAACACCCCCCCCGTTTTGAGTATGCTATGATAGACATCAACCCTTTCCGGTGGGATTCCTTCTCCTAGCCAGGGGTGATTTGCCCTACAACTGATTTTCAAAATGTCCTTTTGACGGGATATATGGATTTGGATTTCTGCTCCCCCCCTACACCCATGAATCAAGGTGCTGATAAGATAGTATAGGGTTTTTTTTGCCTTTTCCCTGTCCAGACTCCAAACCTTCTGTCCTGGTTCTACAGACAGTTTTAGACTATGCTCTCTAATTGTAGCAGAGGAAAAGAGGCTTTGAACTACCTGTTTGGCCAGACTTTCTATGTCCACGGGTACTAATTCTAATTGCAATTTTCCCCTAAGACTTGCTAATTCGCAAATTTCCTCCACCAAGAGAGTCATTTCTTGGCCACTATCATGGATAATTCCTAGATACTTCAGCTGTTTCTCATTCAACTGTCCATAAATTCCCCCCATAAGGGCACTGGACATGCCTACAATGGAGGTAAGGGGGATAGACAGTTTTTGGGTTAACTGAGTTAGCAAACCGAAAATCAACTTTTCCAGATTGTTTTCTATCTCCTGGGTGGCTTTCTTGTCGCCGACGGCTTTCTGGGGGGGAGGGGAGGGAGAAACAACTACCTGGTGTTTTAGTAAATTACGTTCGTATTCTGCCAACCCCCAACGGGCAGTTATGAGGAGAAAATTGATGTCAGTGTCGGTAAACTCTCGGGGTTGGGTGTCAAATACCTCTAGACAGCCAATACAGTCTCCTTCAGACGTAGTGAGAGGTACACCCAAATAGGAGACGACACCATAGTGTTGACAGAGGAGGCTTTG
>JAUQQP010000024.1 GCA_030549855.1 Cyanobacteriota bacterium SRBZ.bins.94.201705 | reverse complement strand
TACTGTAGTTCTAAAGGTTTCAAAAACAGGTACAACAAACAATAAAAACACAACACAGGTTGGGTTTTTGCAGTGACAAGAGGTGAGCTGCCACTGATAGGTAATCTTGTAGCAAGGAATATTTCAAATATTTTACGGGGAAAACACAACAAAAGTTGGGTTTTTGTAGCAAAAGAATAAAGAGAGACCGGATAAGGAGGGAGTGAAAACACAACACAGGTTGGGTTTTTAAGACAAAAAGGGGGGAGGCTTGTCCTTACCGCGGCTTTTGTCTTTAAATTAATGACAAAAATATTTCAAACATTGTGTGGGAGACAAAGAAATAACTCTTCAAGCTGGGGAGATAATACATGTTATATTACAATAGAATAAGGGCTTAAGGGAGAAACAGAGTGGAGGTATGGTTAAGACAATTGAGGCCATTAGAGCTCCCTTTGCAAAACTGACTCTAGAGGAAAGGGCGGCTCTGTATCTTTTGTTAAAGGATGGTAGAGAGGAGGGCTTGTCTGTGTGGGGGGGAGCTTGTCCTTCCCGGGGACAGTTGAGAGAAATAGGAGAGAAAACAAAAGCAGAAGAAATAGCCCGCCTACTCAACAAGGTTTTTGTAGAGAGCATCTGGAGTTTGGACAAAAAAGTGGTAGACAACTATGGGGAGCAACTGGAAAAAACGGTGGCGTTGTTAGTCAAGGAGTTTGAATGTGAAAGCCCCGTCTTCTTGGAAGACAAGGAGACAATGAGAGGTATTGTTGAGAGGGAAAAATGGCTATTGGAAAATTCTGTCGGACTGCCAAGTTGGTCAGAGGTGTCTGTGGAGAAACTAACGGCACAATTGAGGGAGAAACTACTTGCCAAGGGGACAGAGGAAAAAGACAGTGCCAGAGTACTAGCTGCCGCATTTGTCACCGGCGGGTTTACTATTTTCCGTCCAATGGTAGGTTTTCAGTTAGAGCTAATAGCGGCGGTTCTATTGAACATTATAGCCAAGGCCATAAGGGGAAATTTCTTACCTCCTTTCTTCAACATTCCTATAACAGTGTCTATTATTTCTAGCAGACTGGGGGGGATAACCACGGCCATATTATTTGCACTGGCCATGGCTACTCCCAGGAGGAAATGGGAAATTTACATCCCGGCAGTCCTATTAATTGCCTTGGCCAGACAGAGGAACAGTCTATGTCCCCTTGACCTTGACAAAAGTAGGCTTTGTTTGTCACAATGGTGGGGGGGGCCGCGAGTGGAGAGGAGGCCCGGGGGAGGGGTGACGATTCGCTTTCCCGAGGGGGCGGGTTTGGTTTTAGTAGTAAGGGGGGCTCGTCCTAACCATAGCCAGAAAGAAGTTCTAGTGTATAGGGAATGCGGTGGAGGGAAGAAGGTGAGACTGAAAAACCACTAATCCAGTTGGACAATGTGTACAAGATATATGGAGAGGGGGAAAATCAGGTCCAAGCGTTAGCGGGAGTGAGCCTAAAGATTAAAAGGGGTGAGTATTGTGCCATAATGGGAGCGTCGGGGTCGGGGAAATCCACTATGATGAACATAATGGGTTGTCTTGACCGACCGACGACAGGGAACTATTTTTTCAACGGACAAGATGTGAGCAGTCTTTCTGCTAAACAATTGGCGGAACTGCGCAACCGCTATATAGGGTTTGTTTTCCAACAATTTTATCTTTTGCCCCACCTTTCTGCTCTGGAAAATGTAATGTTACCAATGATTTACAGTGGCATTCCGGAGAGGGAGCGAAGGGAGAGGGCAGTAGAGGCACTAGAGAAAATGGGACTGGGGCACCGGCTAAACTATAGGCCCAATCAACTATCGGGAGGACAACAACAAAGGGTAGCCATTGCCAGGGCTATTGTGAATAGGCCCCTATTACTGCTGGCAGACGAGCCCACCGGGGCTTTAGACTCGGAGACCACCAGGGAGATTCTTGCTATATTCCAAAGCCTAAATAAAGAGGGGATGACAATAGTGCTAGTAACTCATGAAGCGGATGTAGCGGGCCAAACTTCGCGCATTATCCACTTTGCAGACGGAAAAATCAAAATGTAGAAAGGGGGATTCGTCTCCCCCTTGGGCTTTTTATGGACCTACAGGTGACTGTGACTCCGACAAAACCGTTCTATTTCGAGGATGGTAGTCTGGGCAACAGTGGAGTTGTAAAGCAGATCAATTTCGCGGATACCGGTAGGGCTAGTAACATTGACTTCTGTGAGATAACCACCGATAACATCAATTCCCACAAAGAATAGACCGTCTTGTAAGAGTTGAGGCCCCACGGTGTGACATATTTCCCAGTCTCGGGGGGTAATTTCCGTGGGGGCGACAGTGCCTCCCACTGCCATATTGCCACGGAATTCGCCCTTGGTAGGTATACGATTGACCGCACCCACTGGCCTGCCATTGACAATAATGATCCTCTTGTCTCCCTGTTGTGCCGCTGGCAAGTACTCTTGTACCATAATAGGTTCTCGCCCCTGTTTGGTACTGATTTCAACAAGAGAGTTAAAGTTCTTGTCTCCCTCGTGGAGAAGGAGAATACCCTCGCCAGCCTTGCCCCCCAAGGGCTTAATTACCACTGTTTTTTTTTCCCGTAAAAACTCTCTTATGATTTCCTTGTCCTGACTTACAATGGTATCTGGGATTACAGATGTAAATTGGAGGGCGTACATTTTTTCGTTGGCGGCACGGATACCGCGGGGGGAGTTGATTACTTTTGTTTTCTGGGGGTCTACCAGGTCTAGAATATAGGTAGCGTAGAGATAGGCACTGGTGACGGGGGGGTCTTTGCGCATTAAAACGGCGTCAAAGGAATCCATAGGGACAAAAGCCCAGTCTCCCAACCTGTACCAATCCCTTTCGGCATACCAGTGGTTGTCTATTTTTTGAACCGGCTTGAGAGATACGGGGGAGACATGGGCGTAGCCCCTGCCCTTTACTACACTCAGTCTTTCAATGGTGGTAATGTAGACATCATGACTGAGGAGCTGGGCGGCCTCCATCATGGCCACACTACTATCATGGGTGGGGTCTAAGGAGGCGATGTCGTCGATTATAAACAAAAACTTCATTCTATTTCCTAGTCTTACGGTAGTAGAAGAAGGGCTTGTCTGTTCCTTTCAATGCCAAGAAAGTGGAATTAGCTGTCACCCTGTAACAGTCTATCTAATTTCCCTTCTAGTTCCAACTGGTAGAGGTCATCACAACCGCCAATGTGTAGACCATCAATGAAAATTTGAGGCACGGTAGTACGACCGTTGGCCCGCTGGGCCATTTTCATTCTTGCCTCTTCATCTCCATCTATACAGTACTCGATGAAATCCACTTGCTTTTGTCTAAGCAAATTCTTTGCCCTCTGACAAAAAGGGCATCTACTCCAGGTGTAGATTTCCACTTTGGCAGCCATTTTTTCCCTCTCTGTGACTAGCAGTTTTTTTGTTAAGTATTGTAAACTAGTATATCTAAATATGTCTATGGCCTACCAGAAAGGGGGGGTTAGGGGTTAGGGATTAGGGAAAAATAGGGCTTGTCTTTCCCCTTGTGAGAGAGGGCTTGTCTTCCTTCAACCGGTGTAGGGGAGAACAAGAATAAGATATAATAGCAAGCGCTCAAGTTGAGAGGGAATATGGGGAATGAATGAGAAGGTGGAGATTGGGGCTTGTCCTCTGCCTCGCACAAAGATAGTGGCGACGGTAGGGCCGGCTTGTGCGAAGCCTGAAATAATAAGGGAGATGATTTTGGCAGGGGCAAGTACCTTTAGGTTGAATTTTTCCCATGGGTCTCATGAAGACCATCAAAGAAGCATTCGTCTAATCCGTCAGGCGGAGAATGAGTTGAATAGGCCGATTGGGATTCTTCAGGATTTACAGGGGCCAAAGATTCGTTTGGGGAGATTTGCCTGTGGTTCGATCAAGTTGGAGAAGGGTGACCACTATATTTTAACCAGCAGGAAGGTGGAATGTAATCAGGAGATAGGTTATGTGAGTTATGACCTTTTGGCGGAAGAGGTGCCGGTAGGGGCAAGAATTCTGCTGGATGACGGCAGAGTGGAGATGGTAGTAAAGGAGGTGGATTTAGAGAGAGGGGAATTGCACTGTCAGGTGGTGGTAGGGGGGGTGCTGTCCAGCAATAAGGGGGTAAATTTTCCCGATGTGAGTTTGTCCGTAAAGGCTCTCACGGAGAAGGATAAAAGGGATTTGATGTTTGGGTTGGACCAGAGGGTGGACTGGATTGCTTTGAGTTTTGTGCGCAACCCTCAGGATGTGCTGGAGATAAAGGATTTAATTAGTAGTGCCGGCAAGTCGACCCCGGTGATTGCGAAAATAGAGAAACATGAGGCGATAGAACAGATGGAGGAAATCCTGTCGTTGTGTGACGGGGTGATGGTGGCGAGGGGGGATTTGGGGGTGGAGTTACCGCCGGAGGAGGTACCTATTCTGCAAAAACGACTGATCTATACAGCCAATCGTCTGGGGATACCGGTTATCACGGCCACCCAGATGTTGGACAGTATGGTGAAAAATCCAAGTCCCACCCGTGCGGAGGTATCAGATGTGGCCAACGCCATATTGGATGGCACGGATGCGGTGATGTTGTCTAATGAGACAGCAGTGGGAGACTATCCGGTGTTGGCAGTGAAGACTATGGCTAAAATAGCCATGCGCATAGAGAGTGAAATGGAGAGGGGGCCGCGTTATTATACTGGCTTTGTCCCCAAAAGTCCTGTGAGTGAGGGGTTGAGTCAAAATATTCCTAATGCCATAGCCGAGGCGGTGGGACAAATAGCGCAACAGCTGAAGGCAGCGGCTATTATGACCCTGACTAAAACCGGGGCGACGGCGAGGAATGTATCCAAGTTTAGGCCCTCTACGCCGATTTTTGCAGTGACTCCCCATGTAAGTGTTTCTCGTCAACTACAGCTGGTGTGGGGAGTTAGACCTTTGCTACTATTGGACCTTCCCGGGTTGAAACAGGCCTTTGAGGGGGCAATAAATCTGGCGAGGGAGAAGGGGTTGCTAAAAGATGGAGACCTAGTGGTGATTACGGCCGGTACCCTCCAGGGGGTGTCTGGTTCCACAGACCTGATCAAAGTGGAGATTGTGAAGGGAGCACTTTCGCCAGGTGTTGGGTTGGGACAGGGTACCATCACAGGCCGAGCCAGGGTTATTTTGGAGCCCTCTCAACTGAGCAGTTTTCGTCCTGGAGATATACTTGTAACTTATAGTACTGACAGTAGATATGTAGAGGCAATGAGGGTAGCCTCAGCCATAGTAACAGAGGAGGGGGGAGTGAGATCCCATGCGGCGCAAATTGGCATGAGACTAAACATCCCTGTCATAGTGGGGGTTAAGGATGCCACCAAGATGATTAGAGACGCAAGTTTTATAACCCTGAAGATAGAACAGGGGCTAGTATATCTTGGGGCTGCGGCTGGGAGTGAAGGCCAAATATAACGGAAATCAGGGTGGGGATAGGCTTCGTCTCTATCCCTGATAGGCCGGTATCCACTGGGTTGGAACGACTGTAGGGAGTGAGAGGACAAGTATGAGGACAACAAAAGGGTGGAGAGTAAGACTACTGGGGATTGAAGGCTAATATTACTTTTCTGTTGGATGGGGGATCTTATTATTTTCTTGTTGGGGTGTTTTCTCCGGATTAGGGCTTCTGCCATTATTATAGTGTGGGTTAGCCAAATGGTGGCCTCTGTTGTTGGAATTATTTGTCAGTAGGAGTGCACGGATTAGTCTAACAGTGGCCTTTTCGGCTAAACCCTCTGCAATACGCTGTCCTAGTTTGTGAGTTTCCTTGCTTTGGAGAATAGTGGTAACCACGGGAATTAACTTGAGGGGATCATAGCCCTTGGTTTGTTGTAGGGTCTGGATGATATTGCTAATATGCTGCCAGGAGGTGGGGGAGGGTTTTTGACCATTTTCTGCCACTGGTTGGTAATGGTTGTTGCCGAAGCCAAAAGTCTGACGGAGGGCATGGGTGAGATTAGACCAGGCTTGTTGACCGATATAATCCAGGTAGTTAACAATTTCATCAGCCAAAAACTCCCTAATAAATTCGCCTCTGTCAGACAATAAAAAATCAAGACCTTGGGTTATAACCTTGTCAAAGTCATAGTCAGGGGAGTCCTTAGCATTGCGTAAAAGATTTTCGAGTCTGTTCCAACGGAAGCGACCATCTTTAAAAAGTAAATCTCTGAGGGAATCGCGGAGTTCGGGGGCCGGGTCTGTCAGTAGTCTTTTTGCAACATAGGGGTAAGCCTTACTTAGGACTTTAAAATTGGGGTCTATGTTGATGGCAATACCTTCGAGAGTAACGAGGGAGCGGATAATAAGGGCATAGTAGGCGGGCACACGGAAGGGAAACTCGTACATTATGGCGGACATTTCGTCCGTAATTTTTTTGAAGTTAAGTTCAGCTACACTAGCGCCAAGGGCATTGTTGAAAACATTAGCAAGGGCGGGGACAATGGGGGTAAGGTCGGTGTCAGGGGAGAGGAATCCCAATTTGACATAGTCTTGGGCGAGTGCTTCAAAGTCCCTATTGACAAGATGTACGATAGCCTGTATAAGACCATAACGCTGATAGGGTTCGATAGTACTCATCATGCCGAAGTCGAGATAGGCCAACTTACCATCGGGCATAGCCAGGAGGTTGCCGGGGTGGGGATCAGCATGGAAAAAACCGTGTTCCAATAACTGTTGTAGGGAACATTGGACGCCCACTTCCACCAGATGAGTAGCATCAATACCCCTTGCCTGAATTTCTTTAATTTTTGTGAGTTTAATCCCCTCTATCCACTCCATGGTCAAAACCCGACGGCCAGTATATTCCCAGTAGATTTTGGGCACATAGATTTCTGGGAGGTGGCCATATAACTTTTTAAACCTGACAGCATTTTCCCCTTCCTGAAGGTAATTCATCTCCTCGAAGATACGGGAGGCCAACTCATCGACAATAGCCACCAAGTCGGATCTGATGCGTTTGAAGTAACCCTTTGCCCAGATGGCGAGGGAGCGCATAATATAGATATCGAGGGTGATACGTCGTACCAGGTCAGGACGTTGTACCTTGATAGCAACCTCCTCGCCGGTTTTGAGTCTTCCCCGATAGACCTGTCCGAGACTTGCGGCGGCGATGGGGTTGGGGGATATTTCCTGGTAGATTTCCAGGGGGGGTGCACCTAATTCTTCCTCGATAAACTGATAGGCGATTTCATTGTCAAAAGGGGGCAATTGGTCTTGTAGTTGACTTAATTCGTTGAGATAGGTGGGGGGTACTAAATCCGGACGGGTAGAGAGGGCCTGGCCTATTTTAATATAAGCAGGGCCCAGTCGTGTAAGCAGTTCTCTTAATTGTACAGCTCTCTTTGCCTCATTTTGTTTTGTTTTTCCCCGAAAAGAGTCCCAGAGGAGGGCTAAAAAAAAGGAGAGGAGAGGGAAGATGATAGCCACCATCCTAGTGAAGACAAGCCACTTTCTCTGGCCGTAGTATTCCATTATTTTTTCTGGGTGGTATCGCCAACTTTCGGGGGAAAGGTCACTAACTGGCCCCAAATCCTCTTTGTGTTTCTTAGGTATTACTCGAGGTTGTACATGGATTTCCTCTAGGGTATCCGGCGTATCCTGGTTGAGTGGAGGGGTTTTAGTGGATGTCATGGGAATTTCGGTGCGGCCCTTATTTTTTGTTAAATATTGTAACAAGATTTTTCAATGGTTATTATAAGAGTCGATTTCTGTGCCACCAGGTAAAAAAGGCCATAAGAAGGGCCAGAAGTGGGAGAAGGATGAGGGCTAACCACCAAAGAAGTTGGACTTGAAGGGGGGTAGGGCGGAGACGACGATTGACAGCTTCTTGGGGGCGGATAGAGAGGAGTTGTTCATCCTCATCGGCCAACCAGGAGATAGTATTTAAGAAGAAGTCCTGATTGAGTTGTTGCAACAGCCAGCCGTCGGTAGCGAAATTAGCATTACCCACTACGACCATTTTAGTAGTACCTCTGGGGGGCTTGGTGGTGACAATGGGGGAGGAGGGAGGAGGGGAGGGGGAGGTAGGGGGGGGAGGCAAGTCTCCTTTAGTTTCTGTTTGTGGAGGGGAGGGGGGATTTTTCTGAGACGAGGGAGGGTTATTATTGTGTGGGGGGAGGGGAGGGTTTTTTCTAACCAAGGCGACGGCGATTTCCAGGGGGCCTTGTTTATCGGTTGTAGGCTCAAAAACTACTTTTTCTCCCTCTAAATTGGTTTCACCCCAAGACTGATTATTGGTGATAAGGAGGGGAGTTTTTTCTATGGAGGGTTTATTTTCGGTTATAACTGGTCTAGCCCAGGGGAGAATAGTCAGGCCATTGTTAAAATCGCGGGTGATGGGATGCTGACCATAGTTAGTAATAATAGCAACAGAGGGGCCCAAACCGAGGGCTTCACCGCTACCGGAGGAGTCGACTACCACACTGTCATGGAATTTGACACCCCATTGGCTGAGGGTTTTGGCCAATGGCACCTCACTAGAGGCATTGACCATAATTAGGAGATTGCCACCTTTTTCTAGATACTGCTGGATAATTTTTTCCTCACCGGGGAGTAGATTTCTTTCACCACTGCTTACGATTAAAACAGAGGCGTCGGGGGGGATAAGGGGGGATTGTCCCAGGTTGAGGGGTTTGACGACATAACCGTTATCAGTGAGGGCTTTTACTGCTTGGGAGAAACTAGGTTGTGTTGGTTGTGTTGTCGGTTCGAGGGGGGGTTCACCATGTCCTTGGATAATATATATCACTGGGGCGGTTTCCCTTTTTATCTTTAAAATGGCATTAGTAAGTTTATTTTCTTCCAGACGACTTTGGGGGGAGACAGTTTGTACCAGTTGCTGCTTATCTCGCCATTGGAGATATACATTTCCCCTTCTGTCTACTTTGAATTTTTGTGCCAGACTCAGATTTATTTGCGGGTCTACGAATTCAAATGAGAAATATTTGCTATAGCGCCCATAATTTTTCAGCAATTGACGGTCATAATTATTGGGAGGCGAGTCGAAGACATATACTTTTACTGGGTCAGAAAGATTCTTAAGAATCTGTTGTGTTTGCGGGGATAGGGTGTATAGTTTTGTTTCTGTTAGGTCTATTCTCCATGAGTACTTATTTGCCAGTAGGTTTACCAGAATTAGTATCACCACCATAGCTGTGGTGGATATTAACAAGTTTACGTCCACTTCTGTGGCTCGTCTTTGCCAAAAATCCCCTTTTAATCCCCTTAAAAACAGAAAACCTGCAACTCCCGCCCCCACCGCCGCTATTACTACCAATATAACCCACCACATCTGTTCCCCTCTACTTCTCTTTTTTCCCCTTCTATTTTATCCCTCTTCTTTCCTTCCGCCTATCCTCCTTTTTTCCCCCTTACTTTCTCTTTTATTTTACCTCATATATTGAACTAAATTCTCAACAAAAATGTTTCCAGCCCAAGTGTTTGAGTACGTTGCTGACGCAACCCCACCCCTATTACTATCCTAGCACGGCCGGTCCCTCTTTGGCAACCCCTGGGGCAAAAAGTAACAAAATATTGCCGGGGGGAAAAGGAGGGGGGAAGAAGGACGTAAACTAGAAAAACAGCAAAAAGAAGAGAGAAAAAGAAGAGAAGAAGAGAGGTATGTTTCCAGTAAATAGGCCGAGGCGTCTGCGTCAGAATTGGCAGATAAGAAGGATGGTGCAGGAGACAGTGTTGACAGTGAATGACCTGGTGTATCCACTGTTTGTGGTGCCGGGGGAGGGGGTAGCAAAGGAGGTAAAGTCAATGCCGGGGGTATATCAGCTGTCGGTGGATAAGATAGTGGAGGAAGCAAAGGAGGTATACGATTTAGGGATACCGGCAATAATACTATTTGGGATACCGGAAGAGAAGGACGAAAAGGCGACTGGAGCATGGCACGACTGCGGGATAGTACAAAGGGCGACAGAGGCGGTGAAGAAGGCGGTACCGGATTTGATTGTAATTAACGATACCTGTTTGTGTGAATACACCACCCATGGCCACTGCGGGTATCTGGAGGTGGGAGATTTAGTGGGGAGGGTTTTGAATGACCCGACTTTGGAGTTACTAAAGAAGACAGCGGTATCACAAGCGAGAGCCGGGGCGGATATAATAGCACCGTCGGGGATGATGGACGGAATGGTGAAGGCGATAAGGGAGGCGTTGGACGCCAATGGTTTTAGTCACGTACCGATTCTGTCCTACGCAGCGAAGTATGCATCAGCCTATTATGGGCCATTCAGAGAGGCGGCGGAGTCGGCACCGAGTTTTGGCGATCGGAGGACCTATCAGATGAGTCCGGCAAATTCAAGGGAGGCGTTGAAGGAGATACAGTTGGACGTGGAAGAGGGCGCGGACATGTTGATGGTAAAACCGGCCTTGGCATATATGGATATAATCTGGCAGGTGAAGCAGGCAACCAATTTGCCGGTGGCGGCTTATAATGTCTCAGGGGAGTATTCAATGATCAAGGCCGCGGCCCTAAACGGGTGGATAGATGAGAAGAGGGTGACAATGGAAACCCTATTGGGATTGAAAAGGGCAGGGGCGGATTTGATCTTGACCTACCATGCGAAGGATGCAGTGCGTTGGTTAAACGAAGTCACCTTCTAGGGTAGGGCTATCCTTTGGGCTAAGGAGGCGTAGAGGTTGTACGTCCTAGCCCGGGGAATTGTCCTTATTTTCCTCTTGGTAGGCAAGAATCATAGCCTGGGTGCCAAGATTGTAACCCTCTTTCTGGAGACGGGCGGCAGTTTCAAACAGTTGACGGGCAAGCTGGATTCCGGGGAGATTGTTGCCCTGGAGGGCTTCTGTGACTAGACGCAAGTCTTTAAGGATATGTTTGAGCATAAAACCGGGCTGGTAGTCTTGTTGTAGGATTTTGGGGCCCAAATTAGTCAAAGCCCAGGAAGAGGCGGCGCCGGTACTACAAACTCGAACTACCAGGTAGGGGTCAATGTTTTGGATTTTGGCAAGGGTGATAGCTTCGCAAAGGGCGACCATATGGAGACTAGCCAAAACCTGATTGCACAATTTGACGGCTTGACCACTGCCCACAGGGCCGCAATGGGTTATATTTTTACCCAGTATCTGGAGGTAGGGGAGACATTCCTCAAAATCCCGTTTATCGCCTCCAACCATGATAGTCAAAGTGCCCTGTTGTGCGCCAATATCACCGCCAGAAACAGGGGCATCCAGAAAACGAAATCCCCTTGTAGCCAAAGAGAGGGCAATAGCCCGTGCGGCTTTGGGACCAATGGTGCTAAAATCCACTATTAGACTGCCGGGGCGGGCATGGGAAAGGACACCTGCCTCTTTTAACAACACCTCTTCCACATCAGGTACATCTCCCAGACAGGTGAAAATAATGTCAGCGTCTGCCACAGCCTCCTTTATGGTATTTACCAGTGGCAGGGAGGTATTTTGGAGGTGGGGGCGATTAGGGGTGCGATTCCAGGCTTTTAGATGACAGCCAGCCTTATGTAGATTTTCTGCCATGGGTTTACCCATCACCCCCAATCCCAGGAAAGCCAGTTTTTTATCCATAGTAAGACGACAAGTTGAAGGCCATTAGGTAGCTAGTGGGAAGAGGGTAAGGAGGATTTATAGGAGTTGAGGAGAGAGACTAACTGTTGGACTTTGTTCAAATCCTTGTTACCGGGAGTAACTTCCACGCCACTAGAGACGTCGAAGCCATCACAGTGGAGAGTTTGTAGTGCGAGGAGAATATTGTCAGCATTGACGCCTCCTGCCAACAACCAGGGCTTTTTGGGGCGGAAATCCCTCAACTGTTGCCAATCAAAGGTTTTACCGGTGCCCCCATAGACATTTTTCTGATAAGTATCCACAATAATAGTGTCCACATAGGGGAGATAATCTTGGAGAAAAGCCAGGGATTGGCTGTCACGATAACGAAAAGCCTTAATAATTTCCACTGGGGGTAACACTTCCCTAAGTTGGGCGCAGTAGCTGGGGGTTTCGTCTCCATGGAGTTGAACACCCGTCAGCCCTGCTATTTCCAACACTGTTAAAATGGTCTCTATGGTCTCATTGACAAACACCCCTATTTTGCTCACCTGTTTTGGCAGCTGGCTAGTTATTTGTCGTATTTGGGCTGCTGGTAGGTAGCGGGGGGAGTTAGCAACACAGACAAAACCTAGAGGTATCCACTCCCAGTTCAGTGATAGCTAATGCCTGGGTTAGTTTTGTTATACCACATATTTTCAGACGCATAAATCGGAGGGAGGCTATTAGTAATAAAAATTAACAATTTGTGATAAAAAAAAAACAGGATTTAATTTAAGATAATAGACATAAGTTCTCCTGTTGGCCAAGGGGCCTCGCAAAAATAATTAATAATATTGTAGTTTGGGAGTCGTCAAGAGATGTTTATAACATACTTACTTACAAAAGTTCCACAGACGGTAAGTTGGAATACAAACGTGGCAATTGTGATGATGGCAGCGAATCTGACAGCGATTTTTATAGGTCGGTTTGCCATAAAAAATCCAGGCAGTGGGCCTGATTTACCCATAGAAAAACCAGCTTTGTGGAAGAATTACGGCTTTCCGGAGTTGTTGGCTACCATGAGTTTCGGTCATATTCTGGGGGTAGGATTAGTGTTGGGAATGGCCAACGCCGGTTTGTTGTAGCCCAGAATAGTTCTGTTGGGTAACAATAGAGAAATTTAGATATAATGTACTTGGATGTGTAACAGTCAAAAGCTCCCTCTTAAACCGTAGCCGGTTGGGGAATCCTGCCCGCTAGGAGGTGGGAGTTTCCCGAAGGCCGAAAACTGGGTCTGTTTTGTAACCATCCATGACTAAGTCGGGTAGAATAAAGGGTAGATTTAGTCATGGAGAGCGCCGGTTGCTCCCATTTTGTTAGCAGTTATAACTAACACATAATGTCAGTGATTACCCTAACTCTGTTACATCCCCTAAAATCGGTGGCAGTCCAGAAGTGGCAGTTTGATCCTAACACGGTGATCAGGGTGGGGCGTGCTAGCGACAACGATGTAATACTATATAGTGCAGTTGTCTCAAGACATCATTTAGAAATACGTCCGTGGGGGAAGGAATGGGCACTGATAAATTTGGGGTCAAATGGG
Source organism: Cyanobacteriota bacterium SRBZ.bins.94.201705 (assembly GCA_030549855.1). Taxonomy (GTDB): domain Bacteria; phylum Cyanobacteriota; class Cyanobacteriia; order Cyanobacteriales; family Cyanobacteriaceae; genus DVEF01. Next base: position 36,714 of record JAUQQP010000024.1, on the reverse strand, counting down.
ACCTTCATTAACGGCAAGAAGGTGAACAAGGTCATCCTGAAAGACGGGATGGTGATTCGGCTGGCAAGTTCAGGACCGAAAATAAAAATCAATATCAGCGAATCCCCAGACACTGCCGGTGGGGATACGACGCAACGGCCACAACGTCGCGTCACCGGTAGGGATTCTACTAAAGAGACTATGTTAAACAAGGACACGGTTATGAGTAAGGAGACAGTAATAAGCGAGTAGTCCACCCTATAAAACTTTCTGGCTGTATTCGGCCAGTTGTCTGATTTCTGCCAAGGAGGGTGGACTTTTGGTGTTGTGGATGTCGTTTAACCAGAGGAGGTATTCTATATTGCCAGCAGGGCCTTTTATAGGAGAGAAGGTTAGATTCTGATAGTACCACCCCAGACTTAGGGCACACTGTAGTACATTATAAACCGCTTCAGCCTGTAGTTGGCAGTCCCTTACAACACCATTTTTGCCCACTTTCCCCTTACCCACTTCAAATTGGGGCTTTACTAGAAGGATAGCATCCCTAGGGGAGACTAGTAGATTCCAGAGGGTAGCCAAAACCTTGGTAAGGGAGATGAAGGATAAGTCCATCACTGCCAAATCTGCCGGGGGTTGACTGTTGCCGTAGAGGAGTTGGGGTGTAAGATAACGGAAATTTGTCCTTTCCAGCAAAACCAAGCGACTATCTTGTCTAAGTTTCCATGCCACCTGTCCGTAACCCACATCTATACCGTAGACTCTTTTTGCCCCTCTTTGCAACAGACAGTCAGTAAAGCCACCAGTGGCGATGCCGCCATCAATACAAATCCTACCCGCCACGGGTATTTGAAACTCATCCAAAGCCTTTTGTAGCTTTTCTCCTCCTCGGGAGACAAAGGGAGATGGGGCCAACAGTTCGATTTTACTATCAACTGGGACAGAAGTGCCAGGTTTATCGACAATTTGTCCCCCCACCTTCACCCTACCTGCACGAATCAACCTTTGGGCAACGCTTCTCCCCTCACACAGTTGTAATTTTACCAACAACAGGTCTAGTCTCTCCCTACTAGTCAAGGTTTATCCGTCTGATTCAGTCAGCCTTTAGTCAACAGGTAAATGCCCAATAAACATGTTAACCAAAAGTTCAAACCGGGGCAACAGGACAAAAACATCCCCTAGGTCATAGGCCCTTTATTGATAGCTAAAAGAGGTGTATAATGCCAGAAACTGGACTTATTATTATTAGACTTGTGATACCACCAGAGAGAAAAAGCCAATAAAACAGCGGCAATAGCCACCAGTAAGCCTATTTCCTTGCGGAAGAGGGGGGTGAGACTGTTTGGCTGCTGCTTAGGGGAGTGAGAGGGAGGCTGAGGGGAAACGAGAGAGGGAATAATCTCCGTGAGGTGTTGCCAAGACAGGACTTTTTCTCCTTCTTGGGGGGTTTTCTCTTCCAGTTTGGCATGAAGCAAGGCCACAGTAATATTGTCATGTCCGTTTTTTCCCAAACCGATTTCTATGAGTTTGTCAGCAGTGGTCTTTAAGTCGGCTCCCTCGGTTATAATGGGGAGTATGTGGGAGTGCCAGTACTGTTCCACCCTCTCATAATCGGAAAGACCATCGGAACACAACAGAAATACAGATTCCTCATCACAGATGAAGCGGCGGATATGGACAGTTAACCTACGGGAGGAGTCCATACCCAAAGCCTGGAGAAGTGCACCGGTGCGGGGGTTGGCGGCGATGGGGCGATAGAAACCACAACCCATTCTCACCTCTTTGGTAGCCAAGTCGTCGTCTACCGTCAGCTGATGACAGGCGTCTTTAGTAATCCAATACACCCGGGAATCACCGACACTGGCTAAATACACCTCATGGCCACAAGCCATTGCCATTACTATTGTAGTACCCATGCGTTCTCGGTCTTGGCGCTTTTGTTGGTCATTTAAGGCGGTAATATGATCATTAGCAATGGTTATGGCTTTGTGAATTTTAGCGGCGTCGATTAGGGGTAGCCAACTGTTACCGTTTAAGTTTTTTTTGAGGGTTTTTTCGTAGCTTTTTTTCAGTTCCTCTTGTACTATTTTTATAGCCATATTAGAGGCCACTTCGCCCGATTTTTGTCCCCCTAGTCCATCACATACTATTACCAGAGTATCAATCCCCTCCTTAGTTTGTTTTATTTGATTGGCCGGGGGATAACAAGAGTCTTCGTTGTGTTTTCTTTTTTTTCCTGCATCCGTAGCTGTGATTATTTCAAAGCGGCGATTATAACAGTTTTTCCCCAGTATAAAAGCCACCTGGTCTAAAATTTCCAAAACCTTATCAAAATCCGTTAGCAAATACTGTTCTATACAAGCAACAATTTTCTCTATTATATCCCTAATTGAGGGGTGAAATTTAGGTAAAAAAGTAGCCCAGAGTCTGCCCAAATCTTTGATGGTGGGGGAAGAGTCTCCGTCACTTAAAAGCTCAATTATTTTAAGAATACCACCACAGGTGCCAAGATTATGGGCAGTCATAAGACTAGATAAAACCCTTTGCTTAGCCAATGGCTTGACAAGATGAAGCATTTGCCATAGCCAGTTGACTTGTCGGAGGGGGGAGGCTTTTTCCAATTCGTCTTGAAGGAGAGGAAACAAGCGTGGATATAGTGGTTTTCCCTTATCATCTAGAGGGATTCCGTCATACTCCAAGAGGAAGGCATCCTTTTCCCCCTCAATACAGCCGTAGACTTGCGGCAGGTGAAGGCGATGACTAAACAGACGTAGATAAGACGCCATAATGGGGGAAATTTCATCGGCGGGGGTAGGCAATAAATCCGGCCTTGTATCCAAAACTATGTTATTATCCAACAAAAAAAAGCGGTCTGCCAATATATCCCCAACAGAATAATCCCGAGACAACTTCCCGCCGATGCGTAGATAACGCTTAACCACGGGTGTATTACAGCGGCGACAAAATTTCTCCGTCAGGGGGTTAAAGGTTTTACACTTCTTGACAATACAACGAATCTGGGGAAAACAAGCCGTCATGGGAGAATAGAGTAGCCAAACCAGAATGGAATTTAGGGGGTAGTAGGGGGAAGGCTTTTCCCTACAGGGGGAATCCCGTAAAAGGTAATTAGGAATCAGTCATCAGAAACCCCTACAGAGGGATTTAGACCAGTTTTTTTAGCATCTACTTCTATGATACTCGTAGGTGGGGCGTCCTACTACTATTGGAAACAACTTTTACTAAATTCCGAGACGTTATAGATTTTTCATAGTAAATACTATAATTTTGCCTCAATATCAAATACAACAATTAGCTTATAAAACTTTTTTAGTCTGAAAATTGACCACATCTTTTTCCCTTTCGCTAAATTCTATGCCTACTAGATATATGTCTTGATACTGGCCAATATACTTCTGACAATACCTTTTCTCCTCTATTTGTTTTAAGCCTTCTCCCTCTTTTGTGCTTTCTATCACTTTAAACTCTATTATGATTGCCTTGTTATGGTAGAGAATGGTTAAATCAATCTTGCCAGTGTTGGTAGTATCTTCTGGGATTAGCACAAATCCTAGTGAGGCTGAAAAACTGTAAACCACAGAGGCATAGTAGCCTTCGTAGTGTGATATTTCCCCTCTGCTGGGCCAATCACAGGGTATACTGGCAAAGAGAGACTGGAATACTTCCTTTAGTTTTTCCATCTACCTGCTATGATTGAGTCAGTTATGACGTTAAGTGCTATTTTGTTAGGGTAGGTGAGATAATGAGTTTTGCCCCTTTTGGAATAACAGGTTTTCTGGCTGGATGAAACCCACATCAAAGCTATCAAGGAGTCTGCCGACGGCTGGTAGGTTTTCCGTTTCGGGGAGGGGGAGTCTTTTACCTATCAACAGTTTTATTAGGAATGTTCAAATTGTTTTTCTGTGGGGTATAACAAGATGTCAAAGGGGTTATAGACAGACTCCCCTAGCCAACAGTGCCATTATACCATTCTTTCATCTGTTGTAGGTCCAACTGTTCCAGTCTCCTCGGCAAAGACTGTTTCCAGGTCTGTTTGAGTGTGGCCACAGATGGTAGAATACTCTTGGGACAGGGTTATGTCCCTAAGCTAATTTAACCCAGAGAAGATAGACACCTTGGAAAATCTAAGACACGCCCGTCAAAAATACGAATCTAAGATACACATCCAGGGGTTTTAAGACACTATATAGGTTTTTTAAGGATTTCTCTGACAGCTTTAGCTTTTTTCCTGTGGTCCAGATGGTCTAAAATTGGCTTATGATATTCATCCCCCAATCCCACCGCTTTTTGTTTATATTTTTCAGAGTATTTTCTTAGTTAATTCTTCTAAACAAATAGCCTATTACTCTATATAAATCCCTGGGATTTTTAGCTGCTAATTTATTTCCAAATGCTCCTTGATATAATTTTCTAAGTCTTCCAAATCATTCAAGGCTGCGTTTCTGCCTCAGTAAGGATGACGGGGGTAGGTAACATTCCAATACCAATTTTGGCACATATTTAATCCCTCAAAAAGATCCTTTTTTTCCCAGGAAGGCTTGCTTTAATGTCTCCAAACAGAGATTTGCCAACGAGGGGGGGGAGGGGAAATAATATTTTCTTTCAGGTACTAGTTTTTCCCCCAGGGTTTGTTTTGTCTACGTAATAATATGCTCCTGTCCTTGTTTCCTCAAAAGTTTGTCTCCGATGGGAATATTTTTCATAGTTCTAACGGCCAAAATTTCTACTTCTATTACCGCACCTATTAACTACTAGAATGTTTTGCCTTTACCCAGGGGAATTTTAATTGTCACACAGGGGATGCCAAACTGACAAGCCTTTGAGGTTTATACCAACAGGAGTAGATAGGTGAACGAAGGGGGCATATAATGATGGGCTTGTAAGGATAGGGGTTAAAGAGTCATGACGGTAAGTACTGTCCTCAAGAATGTAAGACTAATAGGTTACTCAGGACTACAGAATGTTGTGGTGGAAGATGGAAGAATAACCGCCATCAGTGACTGGGTTTCCCAAGAGGGAGTAGATATGGGAGGGGATTATGTTTCGTTGGGGGGGGTGGATTTACAAATAAATGGCGCCTTGGGTTTGGCCTTTACTGAGTTAAGGGAGGAAAACCTAGAGAAACTCCACGAAATTTGTCGTTATCTGTGGCAAACGGGGGTGGATCAGTTCCTGGTCACTATTATAACCGCCCCTGTGGCCAATATTCACCAATCGTTGGAGGTAATCAGGAAATTCAAACAACAACCCCCCAGGCAAAGGGAGGCAGAAATTTTAGGTGTCCACCTAGAAGGGCCTTTTTTAAACCCCGAGAAAAGGGGGGCACACCCGGCAGAGTATTTATTACCCCTTACCCTAGACAACGTGAAAACTGTTTTGGCAGACTACACAGACTTAGTAAAGATTATCACTCTGGCCCCAGAATTAGATCCCAGGGGCGACATTATACCCTATTTGCGCTCCTTGGGCATAACAGTCAGTTTGGGACATTCTTTGGCCACCGCAGAGGAAGCAGAAAAGGCCTTCCAACAAGGGGCTACCATGGTTACCCACGCCTTCAACGCCATGCCCAGTCTTCACCACCGCCAGGGGGGATTGCTGGCAGAGGCCATTGTTAATCCGGCCGTGTATTGTGGTTTGATAGCAGATGGAGTACATGTATCACCGCGGATGATGGCGGTTTTACTAAAAGCCAGCGGTTTTGACAAGGGAGTGTTTCTGGTAAGCGACGCCCTATCCCCCCTTGGGCTGAATGACGGTGTTTATCCCTGGGAGGGTAGCACTATTGAAGTTAAAAATGGCACAGCCCGTCTTCCAGATGGCACCCTTGCCGGCACCACCCAACCTCTGTTAAAGGGGGCAGAAAACCTTTTTGCCTGGGGCATATGTGATTTACAACAGGCTATATCCTTGGTGACAGTATCCCCAAGAAAGGCCCTAGGTTGGCCCGTTTCTATACTGGGGGCGCCGGCGGTTAATTTACTGCGGTGGCGTGGCGACGAGACTAGTAAAACCCTTTACTGGCAACGCGTCTTTTAGGGAGACAGACGCACCATCTGCCACTGTTGGTTTTCGTCCAGGTAGTATTCTAGACGGTCATGGAGACGGTCTTCTCTCCCCTGCCAGAATTCTATCCTGTAGGGAATTACCCTATATCCCCCCCAGTAAGGAGGGCGAGGTACCTCTTTCCCTTCGTATTGTTTTGTCACCTCGGCTAGGCGATTTTCCAAAAACTGTCGGTTGGGCACCACCTCACTCTGGCGGGAAGCCCATGCCCCTAATTGTGAGCCTCGGGGGCGAGTTTGGAAATACTCATCCGACTCTTGCGGGGTTAGTTTTTCAATCCTCCCCTCAATACACACTTGTCTTTCCAAAGGCGCCCACCAGAATACCAGTGATACCCAGGGGTTTTTCTCCATCTCTAGCCCCTTTCGACTCTCATAGTTGGTGAAAAAGGTAAATCCCCTCTCGTCCAACTCCTTTAATAATACTGTCCTTGCCCTGGGTTTCCCCTCTCCTGTGACGGTAGCTAGTGTCATGGCATTTGGTTCAAGTATTCCCTCCGCCTCCACCGCCTCCTGAAACCAGATTCTAAACTGTTCTAGGGGATTTTTGCTGACTTTGTCTTCTGTTAGCTCTCCTCTAGTATACTCTCTTCTTAGCTGGGAAATGGGAATGTTCATACCCTTTACTCTCCTGCTAACATACCATCATGGGAGGGGCATACTTATAAGCCCACACATAAATTTTATTGTCTTTCCCCCAGGACAATTATTAATTAATTTGAACATCCCACCCCCTCTTTTAGCTACAATGAGAGACATCCAGAGGAGTGCAAAGAGGGAAAAGTGACAAGAGTAGTTATCCTCGGTGGGGGCTTCGGCGGCTTATATACTGCCCTACGACTTAGTCAGTTTCCCTGGACTGATCGCCCCCCTGAAATTGTCCTAGTGGAAAAACACGATCGCTTTCTGTTTTCACCTCTGTTATATGAATTAATTACAGATGAAGTACAAAGTTGGGAAATAGCCCCCCCCTATCTCGACATCCTTGCCAATACTACCATTAGATTCCTCCAAGACAAGGTGACAGATATAGAGGCAGGTGAGGGAAAAAATCAAGTAACCCTCCAAAATAATGGGACTGTTAGTTATGATTATCTGGTAATAGCCCTCGGAGGCCAAACCCCTACCAATCAAGTCAAGGGAGTAGATAAATATGCTATCCCCTTCCGCACCCTTTCCGACGCCTATAGACTGAAGGAAAAACTCAGAAGCCTGGAAAATTCCCACAAGGAATACATCCGGGTGGTAATAGTGGGTGGGGGCTGTAGTGGTGTAGAATTGGCCCTGAAAATAGCTGCAAGACTGGGTAAAAGGGGGAAAATCAGAATAGTTGAGCGAAACGACACCCTCCTGCGTCATCTCTCCCCATTCAACCGCAAAACTGCCTCCGATGCCTTATCCAAGGCCAAATGCTGGATTGATTTAGAAACCGAGGTGGTGGAAGTCAAAGAGGGAGAAGTAAGTCTCTGCTACAAAAACCAAATTGACACCATACCCGCAGACATAGTAGTATGGACGGTGGGAACTAAGCCTGCTATACCCCCCAGTTTGGCCAATAGGTTGACCCTCCCCACCACCCTTGACGGCAAAATAGAAATAAACCCCTACCTCCAGGTTTTCGGTATGCCCCACCTATGGGCAATAGGAGACTTGGCGGCTTGTCAGGATGAAAAGGGCAACAGACTGCCTGCCACTGCCCAAGTGGCTATTCAACAAGCCGATTACTGTGCCTGGAATATTTGGGCTACCATCGAAAATAGGCCGCTTTTGCCTTTCAAATACCAACCCCTGGGAGAAATGCTGGCCTTGGGGGTAGATAATGCTACCATACAGGCTTTAGGGCTTCCCCTCAGTGGCAGTTTGGCCTATCTAGCAAGAAGGCTGATATATCTATACCGTCTTCCTTCTATTGAACACCAAATGGCAGTGGCTTTTAGTTGGATGACAACCCCCCTGACTAATTTGCTTAAATCCCTCGAGGTGGTTTGATTTTCCCGGGTATTGCCGTCAAGATTCTCTCCACAATCTGGGGGGGAGTCTCCCCCTCCGACACCCTAATAGTAATGTCTGCCTCTTGGTAAAGGGATACCCTCTGTTGATACAACTGTGTCAGTCTAGCCTCTAAATCCTCCTGTTGCAACAAAGGACGACTGCTATCCCCCCTCAGTCTGTTTACCAACAGGGGAATGGGTACATCTAACCAAATTATCATCCCGTCTCGCAGATAACTCCAGTTATCCCTCCGGAGAATAATCCCCCCTCCAGTGGCTACCACTGTGCGCACATAAGCAGCTACCTCCTGTAATACCCTGTTTTCCAAATCCCGAAACTTACTCTCTCCCTCCTCCCCAAAAATCTGATTTATGGTTTTTCCAGTAATTATTTCAATCAGGCTATCTGTGTCCAAAAAACGATATCCTAACCTTTGGGCTAGTAGTTTCCCCACTGTGGTTTTGCCTGCCCCCATCATCCCAATTAGATATATGTTTATACCCCTTAAAATCTCTTTCATCAACTCTTCCCGTCTCCTTTTGCTCCAAATTCCAAAACAGTTATCCAGACAGTCACCCTTTCCTTGAACAGTGTTATTATAATTTAAAAGCTGCTGGAGGCCAAGCCATGAAACTCCATTTTTTTGAGGTAGAAGACTGGGAAAAATTGTACTTTGAAAAAAAAATCAGAGAGTTGAATATTGACGCCCAGTTGGATTTTTCCCTCCAACCGCTGGATGAAACCAATGTACATCTCTATAAGGAGGCAGAAGCCGCCATAGTCTTCATCTATTCAAAACTCAACAAACAAGTCCTTGACAGCCTTCCCTACCTAAAACTCATCATAACTCGCTCCACCGGCTATGACCATATAGACATTCCCCTTGCTAAGGAGAGGGGGATTACTGTTTGTAACGTCCCCGGCTATGGAGATAATACGGTAGCAGAATACACCTTCGCCCTCATCCTGGCCCTGGCAAGGAAAATTAGGCCTATGATAGAAAGGACTTCTAGGGGAATCTTCTCCCGGGATGGCCTTACTGGGATGGACTTGATGGGGAAAACCATTGGTGTCATAGGTTCTGGTAGAATCGGTAGACATGTTATCAGGATAGCCCATGGTTTCGGCATGAACATTTTGGTATATGACCAAGTCAAAAATGAAGAGGTAGTATCCAAATATAACGCCCAATATGTACCCCTAGAAGACTTGCTGAGAAACTCAGACATTGTAACCCTACATGTGCCCTACAATCAATCCACCCACCACCTGATAAACACCTCTAACATCCGGCTGATGAAGTCCGATGCCATGCTAATCAACACTTCTAGAGGGCCAGTAGTACAGATAGAGGCCATAGTTCAATCCCTCAGAGAAGGCAGACTCACCGGTGGCGTCGGCTTAGACACCTTTGAGGCTGAAGACATCTGGATAGAAGAAGAATACCTCAAAAGGGATGACATCCCCGCTGTCAAACTCAAAAAAGCCATGGAAGCTTTCTACATCCTACAGTCTGAAAATGTTTTAGTCTCCCCCCACAATGCCTATAACACCAAAGACGCCCTTTATAGGATTCTAGACATCACCCTTGACAACCTTAAAGGCTTTTTAGAAGGCCATCCCCAAAACTCCCTATAACCCTAACACTCCCCCCCTCCCACTCCCAGTTTTGTATTCTCTTACTCTACAAACCCCTCATGAGATTACTCACTGCTGACGATTTTCCTCAGGCTGCCTTTATCGCCCCTAACGCCTCCATCATGGGGGATGTAATTATCAAAGAGGGGGCTAGTGTCTGGTATAATGCTGTTCTTCGAGGCGACTTCGAGAAAATTGAAATCGGCGCCTACACCAATATCCAAGACGGTGCCATCCTCCACGGCGACCCCGGTCAGGTTACCCTTGTAGAAGACTATGTTACCGTCGGCCATCGTGCTGTCATCCACTCCGCCCACATCCAAAAGGGCTGTTTAATTGGCATCGGCGCCATCATCCTCAACGGGGTTACCATCGGCGAAGGCTCTATCATCGCCGCCGGCTGTGTCGTCACCAAGGACGTCCCCCCCCACTCCCTCATGATGGGCATCCCCGCCCGTAAAACCAGAGACTTATCCCCCCCCGAAACCGATGACCTTATCCAACATGCCCTCAAATACTACCACCTCGCCCTCCTCCATTCCGGCCGCCCCCACAGGACACCAGAGAGATAAATTTCCCCCAGGGTATTGACAAGGGGACTTTTTTTTGATAGGATGGTAGGAGGATGGGGTGGGCTGGATAGCGCGCTCAGACACTTGTCTTGCCTTTAAAATTATTGAAAGTAAATAGCAACGGCAACGGTCCAGAAGAGAGGGGGCCAGTCCATCTGCGGCTAGTCCCTCGCTAAGAAGGGAGGAGACCAAGGGTGAGGGGGATTTGGAGGGGCTGCCCTTCACGGAGAAGATGAATAGTAAGAGTGTCACCTACCTTGCGGGATTCTACAATTTTTTGCACCTGGGAAGAGGTTTTGACGTCCTCCTGGTCAATGCGGACGATGATGTCTCCAGGTTTAAGGCCAGCTTGAGCAGCGGGAGAATTAGGCACCACCTGAACCACTAAAACCCCCTCTTGAGATTCTAAGTTAACCCCCTTGTTTTGTTTCAGTTGCTCCTTTACCTGAGGAGTAAGGGTGACCATCTGGATACCCATATAGGGATGTTCCACCTTCCCCTGGGCAATGAGAATATCCGCTATCTGTTTGGCCCTATTGATGGGGATAGCGAAACCCAAACCCTGGGCATTTTGAATAATAGCAGTATTGATGCCGATAACCTCCCCCCGGGCGTTTAAAAGAGGGCCTCCAGAATTGCCGGGATTTATGGCTGCATCTGTTTGAATAAAGTCCAACCTCTTATCCCCTACCCCTATTTCCGCACTAGAACGTCCTGTAGCACTTACTATACCCGTAGTCACAGTATTATCCAAACCCAGAGGGTTGCCTATAGCAATAACCCATTCCCCGATTACAACCTTGTCAGAATCTCCTAGGGGTACCACGGGCAGATTCTGATCATTGATCTTAACCACAGCTATATCCGTTACTGGATCTGCGCCCAACACCTTGCCTTCAAAGAATCGACCGTCTTTCAGGGTGACTGTGACTCTATCTGCCCCCTCTACCACGTGGGCATTGGTCAGAATTATACCATCTTTGCTGATAATAAAACCCGAACCAGTACCCTGTTGAATTTGTTGTCGGGGCAAATCGGGTATATTAAAAAACCGACGGAAGAAAGGATCATCAAATATGGGAGGCAAATTGGTGGCCACGGTGCGAGAGGCATTGATGCGGACTACCCCACCCCCTACCCTTTCCACCACCCTTGCCACAAAATTCAAATCATTATTCTCCCTTAGAGGGGCAATAACACCTGTACTGCTAGACTCTCCCCCCCCTGCTAAACTTTCCTGCCTACTCTGGTTAAAAGCAAACAGCCAGGAGGGATGATACCAGTAGCCGGCGCCAAATCCCACTCCCGCCCCTACCAGGAAAAGAGAAGCACCCGTCAACAACCTGCCTACTATACCCAAGGGGGAAGCCTTACTCATAACTCATACCCTACCCCATCCAGTCCTTTTACCTACAAAACTACAGCTCCCTACCTCTAGGGATATCGCACACAGTCCCGGGACAGCGGCCTTCCCTTGACTGCCTCATTATAACACAATCACACGGCCATGACAATGTCCCTGTTGCCCTCCAACACCTCCACCAACCCCAAAATCCGCACATACTCAATTTCTAGCAGGATAATCCACTTTTGGCACATCTCCTTGACAAATCCCATTTTTTTGCGCTACAATAGGGCTATGGAAGTGGGCGGCAGGCGGATGGACTGCCAAGACACTTGGGCAGCGCATTTTTTAATTGAGAAGATATAGCAATAGAAAAGAAAGAAAACAAAAAAGGAGAGAGAAGTAGAATGGAAGAAAAGAAAGGCGGGGAAAGAAGAAAAAGAAAGGAGAAGAAAAAATGTTGGACAATGTGGACTTGAGTGTGGAGTTGGAGAAGGAAAGCTACAGAGAAAAAGCAAGGGAGTTAATGTGGGAGTTACACCTGTTACAACAGAGATGTTGGCAAGAGAAACTGGGGGTGATAGTGGTATTGGAGGGATGGGCGGCGGCAGGAAAAGGCAAAGCAGTAAAGAAAATGACAAAATATATGGATCCAAGGGGTTTTAGAGTACATCCTACCTTGCCACCAACACCAGAGGAGCAAAAATACCCCTTTCTATGGCGTTTCTGGCAAAAATTACCCCCCCAGGGCAGAATAGATGTATTCTACCACAGTTGGTATACTCATGTTTTAGAAGATAGACTCTTTGGCAGGGTAAAACCACAACAGGTGCCACTGTACATGCGAGACATAAACGCCTTTGAAAGACAACTGGCAGACGGGGGATATGTAATTATCAAGTTTTGGCTACATCTGAGCGAAAAGGAGTTAAAAAAGCGTCTAAAAAGATACGAAAAGGACGAATTAGAATCCTGGCGGGTAAGAAAAGAAGACTGGCAACAACTGAAAAACTACGACAAGTACAAACAACTGGCAGAGGAAATGTTAGTATATACTAGCACCGGCGTAGCCCCATGGACTGTAGTGGAAGCTAATTGTCAAAGATGGGCAAGGGTTAAAATCCTTACGCAGATGGTGGCTAGAATTAAGGCGGCTTTGGCAGAAAAACAAATCTCTTTGGAATTAGAGAAAGAACATATACCTGCTTGTCATCAAGAACAACTATCACCCACTGAACCAGACTTCCTCGCCCAAGTGGATTTGAATGTCAGTCTGCCTAGGGAAGAATACAAAAGAAGACTCAAAGAATATCAGGTAAAACTGCGTCGTCTCCAAAAGGAAATTTTTGAAAGGAATATTGGCGTGGTAATGGTTTTTGAAGGATGGGATGCCGCCGGCAAGGGAGGCACTATAAAAAGGGTAACAGATATTTTAGACCCCCGCAGTTACGAGGTACATGCTTTTGCCGCACCTACCCTGGAAGAAAAACAATACCACTACCTATGGCGTTTCTGGCGTAGTCTGACACCTCTGGGCAAAATTGCTATCTTCGATCGTAGTTGGTATGGCCGAGTTTTGGTAGAGAGGGTGGAGGGATTTGCTACCGAAAGTGAATGGCGTCGCGCCTATAGAGAAATTAACGAGTTTGAAGCCCAGTTGGCCACCTGTAATTATCTGGTGCTCAAGTTTTGGCTACACATTAGCCCAGAGGAACAATTAAAACGTTTTCAAGAGCGTCAAAATGACCCCTACAAGCAGTATAAACTAACTGAGGAAGACTGGCGCAACCGGGAAAAGTGGAATTTGTATTACGTCGCCGTCAACCAAGCCCTGGCCCAAACCAGTACTGCCCTCGCCCCCTGGCACATCGTCTCTGCCAACAGCAAGTATTATGCCAGAATACAGGTCCTAGAAACCACCATCGGAGCCATCAAAAGGAAACTAGAGGAATGAACCCCCCGGGTTGGTATTATAATAGAGGAAAAGGAAAATAGTGGGCTGGATAGAAAACCCGTCCGGCGAGGTCAGTTGTGCGTATTATGGTAGAATCTAGGTCCAATTTGCCCGATATAGAGAGTATTTACCGTTTTGACATCATCTCCCAAAAGGAAGAGGAGATTTGGTCGGCCACTGTGCCCATGGTGGTAGAAACCTCGGGGGTGGGAGAAAAGGTTTTTGATATTTACTCCCGTTTGTTGCGAGAAAGGATTGTGTTTCTTGGCACCCCCATTGACGACAAGGTGGCAGATACTATAGTAGCCCAGTTACTCTACCTGGAGGCTGAGGACCCGGAAAAGGACATCTATCTGTATATTAACTCCCCCGGGGGCTCGGTATATGCCGGGCTGGCCATCTATGACACCATGCAACAAATCCAGCCGGATGTCAGCACCATTTGTTACGGATTGGCTGCCAGTATGGGGGCTTTTCTATTGTCTGGTGGGGCAAAAGGGAAACGAATGGCATTGCCCAACGCCCGCATTATGATCCACCAACCCCTAGGCGGCGCCCAAGGTCAAGCTAGTGACATTGAAATCCAGGCGAAAGAAATCCTCTATATCAAACAAAGACTTAATGAATTACTAGCTGAACACACAGGACAGCCTATAGAAAGAATCGCCGCTGACACCGAAAGAGACTTTTATATGTCCTCCGTAGAAGCAAAAGAATATGGCCTTATAGATAAGGTCATCCTGCGAGAAGGAGTTAGTCTCCCCCTCAGCCGTAATTCCCTCAACTGGAATGAACTGTTATAGCCCTATGACACACCATTTCAGATTTTCCCCATTACCCTATATTTGAGCTTATGTCCAAATTTGATTCTCACCTCAAATGCTCATTCTGCGGCAAATCCCAAGAACAAGTCCGCAAACTCATTGCTGGCCCTGGGGTATACATTTGTAACGAGTGTGTAGAGCTGTGTAACGAAATTCTAGAGGAAGAATTGGGGCCTCCCAATAATAGAAGCTCCAAATCCTACTCCCGCAGCCACTCCTACTCCTCCTCCAGACGTAGTAGTTACAGCAAAAGCTATCTGGCCAAACTCCCCAAACCCAAGGAAATCAAAGCTCAGTTAGACCAGTATGTCATCGGCCAGGAGGAAGCCAAGAAGATCCTTTCCGTAGCAGTGTATAATCACTACAAGCGTATTAATGCTAATTTGATGGGAAGGGGAGATGACGAAGAGGTAGAGCTACAAAAGTCCAATATACTGTTGATAGGCCCCACAGGTTCTGGTAAAACCCTCCTAGCCCAAACCCTGGCGAAGATTCTGGATGTACCTTTTGCCATTGCCGATGCCACCACCCTCACGGAAGCAGGTTACGTGGGAGAAGACGTAGAAAATATCCTTCTTCGTTTGCTCCAGGTGGCCAATTTCGACGTAGAGGAGGCCCAAAGGGGCATTGTATATATCGATGAAATAGACAAGATAGCAAGAAAAGGGGAAAATCCCTCTATCACCAGGGACGTTTCTGGAGAGGGAGTCCAACAGGCCTTGCTCAAAATGTTAGAGGGGACCATCGCTAATGTACCCCCTCAAGGTGGAAGAAAACACCCCTATCAGGATTGTATCCCCGTTGACACCAAGAATATTCTGTTCATCTGTGGTGGGGCCTTTGTGGGATTGGAGAAAATAGTAGAACAGGACAAGGGCAAGAGGGCCTTTGGCTTTGAAATCGTGCCAGAGGACAATAGCAGAGAAAAGAGACTGGCAAGGGCCGCCCGTCAGTTGGAAGCAGAACATCTGGTGCGTTTCGGCCTTATCCCCGAGTTTGTGGGACGTCTGCCGGTGGTGGCTGTTTTAGAACCCCTCAGTGAAGAAGCACTAATGGAAATTCTAACAGGTCCTCGCAATGCCCTGGTAAAACAATACCAGAAATTGTTAGGCATGGACAACATAGTGTTGGAGTTTGAGCCGGAAGCCTTACGGGCTATAGCTCAAGAAGCCTATCGTCGTCAAACCGGCGCTAGGGCCCTCCGCAGCATTGTAGAGGAAATCATGTTAGATGTGATGTACGAGTTGCCATCCCGTCAAGACGTCCACCACTGTGTCATCACCAAGGAAATGGTAGAAAAACGTAGCACCGCCCAGTTGCTCATCCATCCCACCTCCCTGCCTAAGTCCGAGTCTGCCTAGTTGACTGACGTCAGGCAAATCAATATGATGGATGTGTCATAATTAGATTCCTTTATCCTGTGGCAATCATGGTAGCAACTGTAGAGGCAGCCAAACTACAGAATCGTCGTCCTGTTTTTCCCTTCACCGCTATCGTCGGCCAGGAAGAGATGAAACTGGCCCTCCTTCTAAACGTCATCGATCCGAAAATCGGTGGCGTTATGATCATGGGGGATAGGGGCACTGGCAAATCTACCACCATTAGGGCCCTCGCCGACTTGTTGCCCGAAATCGAGGTAGTGGAAAATGACCCCTATAACTCCTCTCCCACTGATTTTGACCTTATGGGGGAAGAGGTAAGAGAAAAAATCCTCCGCGGTGAAACAGTCCCCGTCACCCGCAAAAAAGTTCCCATGGTAGACTTGCCCCTCGGCGCCACGGAAGATAGAGTATGTGGCACCATCGACATCGAAAAGGCCCTCACTGAGGGGGTCAAAGCCTTTGAACCCGGCCTTTTGGCTAAGGCTAACCGTGGTATCCTCTACGTAGATGAGGTCAACCTCCTAGACGACCACCTGGTAGATGTCCTCCTGGACTCCGCTGCCAGTGGCTGGAATACAGTAGAAAGAGAGGGTATTTCAGTTAGACACCCCGCCCGTTTTGTGCTAGTAGGCTCAGGTAACCCAGAAGAGGGGGAACTCCGTCCACAACTGTTGGATCGCTTTGGCATGCACGCCGAAATTAAGACAGTCAAAGACCCCCAATTACGGGTACAAATTGTGGAGCAGAGAATCGAATTCGATCGTGACCCCCAGGCCTTTATCGCTAAATACCAAGACAAACAAGAAGCTCTACAGCGCCGGATTGTAGAAGCCCAGCGAATCCTCCCCCAGGTTAATATTGACTATGAATTACGCTTGAAAATCTCTGAAGTCTGCGCCGAGTTGGACATAGACGGCCTACGGGGGGACATCGTCACCAACCGTGCCGCCAAAGCCCTGGCCGCCTTTGAGGGAAGGACTGAGGTAACCGTAGAGGACATTCGCCGCGTTATGCCCCTCTGTCTCCGTCACCGTCTCCGCAAAGACCCTCTGGAGACCATCGACTCCGGCTACAAGGTGGAAAAGTCTGTCAATCGCGTCTTCGGTTTGGAGGTCAATTCCTAGAGTTAAAGGAAACCCGACTAAAAAGGTCGGGATTGTTTGCCAAGAAGGGGGGGAGTTGTTATACTGGTAGGGGACTGAGCACAGGAGAAACAGAAGAGATGACACAAACCCTCAGCTACAAGCCGACATTCACCAAGCTGGTGTCTAAAGAAGGGAGTGCAGAATACCCGCTGAAGGCTATCCACGTTTGCGAGGAAACCTTTGCGCCTTTAGAGGTAGCCTACGACTATGAGGCCATCAAAGCCCAGGTAAGTAGGGAGAAAATTGCCCAAGGGCCTAATTCCATATGGCGATATAAGCCCTTCTTGCCCGTGGAAAGCGAAAATCCCATCGACTTGGGCACGGGAATGACCCCCCTTATCAAGTCTAACCGTTTGGCCCGTCGGTTGGGGTTGAAGCATCTCTACATAAAGAATGATGCCGTAAACATGCCCACCCTCAGTTTCAAGGATAGGGTGGTGTCTGTGGCCTTGACCAGGGCAAAAGAGTTAGGCTTTACCACCGTTTCCTGTGCCAGTACTGGTAACCTAGCTAATTCCACCGCCGCTATCGCCGCCCATGCAGGGTTGGATTGTTGTGTCTTCATCCCAGCGGATTTGGAAGCCGGCAAAATCCTAGGAACTCTGATTTACAATCCAACGGTAATGGCGGTAAAAGGGAATTATGACCAGGTGAATCGTCTTTGCTGTGAAATTGCCAATACCTATGGCTGGGGGTTTGTGAATATTAATTTGCGCCCTTACTACTCAGAGGGCTCAAAAACACTGGCCTTTGAGGTGGCCGAACAGTTGGGGTGGCGCCTGCCAGACCATATCGTTGCCCCTCTGGCCTCTGGTTCCCTCTTCACAAAAATTTACAAAGGCTTCCAAGAGTTTGTGAAAGTGGGGCTGGTAGAGGATAAGCCAGTCCGTTGCAGTGGCGCCCAAGCAGAGGGGTGTGCCCCCATTGCCAAGGCTTTCAAGGAGGGAAGAGACTTTGTAGCCCCAGTCAAACCTAATACCATTGCCAAGTCCATTGCCATCGGCAACCCAGCAGATGGCATATATGCCCTCGAAATCGCCCGTAAAACCAACGGCTATATAGAAACCGCCACGGATGCGGAGATAATCGAGGGGATTAAACTGTTGGCAGAGACTGAGGGCATCTTCACCGAAACAGCGGGACGTAGTACTATCGCTGTCCTGAAGAAATTGGTAGAATCCGGGAGAATCGACCCTGAGGAAACTGTAGTGGTTTATATTACCGGCAACGGCCTCAAAACCCAAGAGGCGGTGCAGGGCTATCTTTGTGAGCCCTTGGTCATCGAACCCAAACTGGAAAGTTTTGAGCGGGCGTTGGAACGTTCCCGCACCCTCGAGCGTCTGGAATGGCAACAAGTTATTGTCTAATTTGTATAGGTTTTTCTCTTGTTTTCGCCTTTTTTGCCCTTGTCGTGTTTTGATTTGTTAGTAGGAAAAATGTCTGTAAAAGTACTAATTCCAACTCCCCTCCAAAAGTTTACCCAAGATCAGGCTGTAGTAGAGTGTGATGCCAGCAACATTCAGGAATTGATCGACGTTTTGGAAAGCAAATTCCCTGGCATCAAGTCTCGCCTCTGCGATGAAAACGGCAACCCCCGTCGCTTCCTCAACTTCTATGTCAACAGTGAGGACATCCGCTTTTTAAACAACACTGCCACCCCCCTCTCCGACGGCGACGAGGTTAGCATTGTTCCCGCCGTTGCTGGGGGTTGATGTTCTCAATCCCCATTTGTTGAATATTTTTATCATTTAAAAAGTGCCCAGGTCCGGCCCTGGCGGTCTCTAGCTACCCGCCGTCCATTTTCTCCATCCTATCATGAAATCCCCCTTTTTGTCAAGGGGCAGGGGAGGATAATTTCTATTGTCTTCTGTCTCCCCCTTTGCCCGCGAGAGGACTACCTGTTATTGGACTAGACTACTGGTTATTCTGGTGTGTTGTATTTTCCTTAGTTTTTTTTGGCCTGTTTTGGCTTTTTTGGTAATGGTTGCCTGGCTTTTTTTCCGGGGTTATACTTGTTTTCTAGCGCTTATTTTTTAGAGTAAAGCAACCTGGTTTCATACCCCATTGTTACGTGATTTACCGCTTCCAGGTGTGTGTTACCGTTAAGGAAAGTTTGACAAATACACCCAGACGAAGGCAATCATAGCTGCCTTTTTTTCCATCCCAGAAAAATTCCCTCACTCCCTCCTTTTTCTTTTGCGCCTTTCCTCTTTTTTTGCTGTTTTCTCCAGTTGGAAAGTAATTCTCTTCCCCCATATAACCCTGTGTTAGATGACGTCCCAATTGTGTCTGTTGGTTGGTCCCCCTCTTGTCTTCTCTACCACTTCTACTCCTTGTCTTGTCTAGTCCTTAAATCTTTGCTTCTTCTATGTCTTGCCTCTGTCTGCTCCTTTTTATTTTCTATAGTTGCTTATTTTTTTCATTTATTATGTGCCCAGCACCAACCCTTCCAGTATCTCTACCTGGCGCCCCATGATACTCATTCTGCCACAGAAGGGCGCCCTTTGTCAAGACCCGACAGAAGTTTTTTACAAGGGAAAAGGAGAAGAAAACAACCAAGAAAAAGTTGGACAAGGGAAGTAAGCGGTAAGGAAAAACGGAAAATGTATTGATTGTCTTGCTTCTAGTAAAGTAAATAGCCAAACCCTCTCATTCTCCTGCAGAACTAGCCTCCTGGTCAAGATGGCGGGTATTGGAAATTGGAAAAGTTGATGGGATTGGTGGGGAGATTGTATTTCCCCTGATGTCAGTTTTGTTGAAAATTCCTGGGCCTTTGTGCAGGAGATTTCTTATAATCTAATAGTTTGGGCGTGTTGGGCATGGTGTTGGATTGTTGAGTGTGGGAAAATTTCTCCCCTTGACTACAGGCAACAGTGGCAATAAAGTTAAGACTGACTTCCCCGCTTTATCTTAACAGCTAGTAGTAGAATAAAACCCCAGTGACAGGCAAATAAAAGACTGCTGGGAGAAAAATAACATAACACCCAGCAATTGAGAAAAGAAATGTGAAACCAATAGCCTTAAGTTTGTTGTTATCTGCTGGATTAGGAATAATGGCATAAACGGCAGGCGACTGTTGTTGCCATCCATCAGCCATTCCTTTTGTTTCATTCCTCCCGGATTTACTTGATTATTTTTTTCATTTAAAAATTAAGCAGGACAAGCAACCCAGTATCTGACTCTGGGCCCCAACTCTAACCATTGTGCCATACAAAAGAGCCTATTGTCAAGGACTAGACGGAGATTTTCATGGAAGAAAAATCGAAAGCCGTCTATGTCCAAATCGGCGCAGACTTCGCCGGTGGAAAGAAGTTGGGAAAAGCGGCGATTTTTACTACCTAGCGAAAAAACTATCCCGAATGGCCTTTCTCTGACTCCTCTTCCCCTCCTGCCCTGAGGGGATTTATTGCTGCTAATTATTTGTATTTGAATTTTGGTCAGGCAAGCCACTGGCAGTCATATCACCTGCCCCTCTCCTTTCCCTAATCCTATCCTCAACAGTCTCTTTTTGTCAAGGAAAAAGGGCAAAATTTCTTTAAAGGGGAGCCAATATGATAAATTGGGTACAGGAACAAGACTAGAGGTGTGTAGGGAGGGAAAGATTATGTCAAGAGAGAGAAAGGGGGGAGTAGGGAATTTTTATTTGTCTTTTTTTGTTTCCTTGTTTGTGTTTTCAGTATTCCCAGTGGCTTCACCATCCCCAGTGAAGGCTGAGGATAACACAAAAATTCCCCCCGATTTGAGTAAATTGGTATCAGCTATTGATGAAGCGGCAAATGAGAGGAATATTGAAAAACTTAGGGGGTTTATATCTCCTCAATTTGTAAGCCAAGATGGTTTCAATGGCGACTTGTTTCTTCAGGCTTTGGCAAATTTATGGCAAAAATACCCGGGGATGCAATATGAAACGAAAATAAATAGTTATAAGGGAAGGGGAGGGAAATATACTGTGGAAACAACTACCACCATAAAGGGAAAATATGAGGAAAATGGCCGGGAATTTGTAATAAACTCGGAGATAACCTCAAGGCAGGATTTTGAAAATGGCATGTTGGCAAAACAGGAAATTTTGAGGGAAAAAACTGAAATTACCAGTGGCGACAATCCCCCTCAAGTGATTGTAAGACTTCCAGAAAAGGTACGTCCTGGACAAGAGTTCGACTTTGACGTAATATTACAAGAGCCATTAGCAGGTGATATTGTCTTGGCAGGGGTGTCTGAGTCTACAGTATCCCCCTCCCTCTATCTTCAATCCCCCTCCATTGAATTGAATTCCATTTCCTCCGGCGGCATATTTAAGCGGGTTAAAATCCCTACCCCCTCCCCCGACCACTTGTATTCTGCTATCCTTATCCGTAATGGTGGCATCAAAATCCTTTCCCTCAGGGTTAAACTTCAATCCTAGACATTATCCCCCTAGTACGGGTATATTGACTGCTATACTCCTTTCCCCTCACCCCCGCCTCCGCGTACATTTGTTAATGCATAACATTTTCATTTATTCCCCGGAAAATGCCCTAATGGGGCGTATCATCCTCTCCTACCACCAGTTTGATGATAGTAATCATTATAATTTAAAAAATTCGCACAATACCCCCACAATACAATCACATTGTATCTCTGAGATGGGGGTTTTGTCAAGGGATAAGAGGGGAATTTTTGGATTTTGGGGTGTATGGGGTTGTACAGTTGGCAGGCAGGTCAGGGTACAATAATCGTAACCGGGGCAAGATAGGACAAAACCCTCTTGACGGCGAGGTAAAACGACTCTCCTTTGCCTCGGGGAGGATAACAGAAAAAAAGACTTGAATCCCTTTGTCCCGGTGTTGTTTTTGCTAATTTAGACAGACAGGGGATATTTGCTTTTTTTTCCACTACAACCCCATACATCCTCAAACTAGGGGTGAAACGAGTCTATCCGCCGCTCGCTGGCAGCCAACACTGTCTAACATATTGTAAAGTGCTAACCCATCCTCCCTCCTTAGCCTATTCTTACACCTTTCCCTCCTCCTAAGAATTTACAACTCCATCCACGCCTATGTTGATTCTTTTTATCACTAAAATTGCGTAAACTGCCATTTTTTGCCCTTTTTTTCCCTTTCACTATCGTAAGATTTTTTGTCAATTAAAGCTTGGGCACAAAATCAACCATCCTCCTCTCATCATATGGGGGGAGGACTAGTCTTCTCTCTAGGGAAACCTGTAATGGTGTAGCCATTTTTCCAGGAGGGATTTAAGAGTTGCCTGTCGGATGGGTTTACAGAGGTAGTCTTGGATTGCGGTTTCTTGACAGATTTGCCGAGTTGTGGTATCGTCGTGGGCGGTCATGGCAATGATAGGGGGGAGGGAGTTGGGGGGAAGGAGGCGTCGAATCTCCTTGATGGCAGTTATACCGTCAATTTCTGGCATTTCTATATCCATGAGGATGAGACTATAGGGTTTTGTGGTGGCTTTGTGGATGGCTTCTTTGCCGTTGTTAGCTATTTCTGCGGCAATACCCAGCTTTGTCAGGAGAGTGAGAATTAATTTTTGATTGACTTTGTTGTCTTCTGCCACTAGAATGGTTGGGGAGGCGGAGATGGGAGTTTGGTGAGTGGGAGTTGGGGGTTGGGAAGAAGGGGAGAGTGGGGGGGTGGATTCGTAGAGGTATTCCAATTGGAGGAGTTGTTTGATTTTCTCAAAAAGGATTTCCTTGACAAAAGGTTTACTAATGATGTCGTCACAGCCGGCGGCAAGGATTTTTTCTCTTTCTTCCATGAAGGCATGGGCGGTTACTGCAATAATAGTGGTAGTGTGACGGGTATCTTGTTGGCGGATGAGACGAGTGGCTTGACAACCGTCTAATTCTGGCATACCAATATCCATGAAGACGAGTGTTGGTTGCCAGTTTTTCCACTTTTCCAAAGCCTCTTTGCCATTGGTGGCTTCTTGTAGGGGAAATCCAAGGGGTTGAAGTAGTTTTTTTAAGAGGAGACGATTATTGTCTTCATCATCTACTATCAGGATGCGATGAGGGGGGGTGTTGGGTGGCAAACCAATGATTTTTTCTGTTAGAGGGAAGGTTTTTTCGGGGGAGGATTGTGCGGGGGTAAATTGAATGGTAAACTCAAAGGTGGTACCCCTATTAAACTCACTAGTAACTCGTATATCTCCCCCCATCATTCTAACAAATTGACGGGAGATTACTAGTCCTAAACCTGTGCCTTGTTTTGATTCTATACCCGACTGAGTTTGAAAAAAGGGGGTAAATAGTCTTTGCAATTCTTCTGGCTTCATACCCCTGCCAGTGTCTGAGACGGCAAAATATAATCGGTTTTCCCCCTCCAGCTTGGCGGTAACAGTAATGCTACCAGATTGGGTGAATTTAAGAGAATTACTGATGAGATTTAATAACACTTGTCTTAGTTTGCCTTCATCGGCAATGATATATCTGGGCAAATTATCCGCCACGTTAAAAATTAACTGGAGGTTTTTTTCTGTAGCCTTAATCTGCAACATGGATTTGAGGGAGTAGATTAAATCAGACAAAGAAAATGAATTTTCCCTCAATTCAATCTTACCGGATTCGATTTTTGATATTTCCAATACCTCGTTTATTAAAGATAAGAGGTGTTCGCCACTATTAAGAATAATTTTAAGATTTTCTCTAGCGTCGTCGTCTAAATTGTTGTTGTCTAATAAAATCTGAGTAAAACCCAAAATAGCATTGAGAGGGGTACGAAATTCATGACTCATACTTGCAAGGAAGACACTTTTAGCCTTACTGGCCTTTTCAGCAATTTCCTTGGCTTCCTCTAGTTTTTTTGTCCTTTCCCTGACTTTTTCTTCTAATTGTTGATTGAGATTTTGTAATAATTTTTCCTGTTGGATAAGATTATTAACCAAATCTCTGAGACTTAGGGAGAGAAGTAGAATTTCGTTTCTGGGGGTAGAGTGAGGAGGGAGGGGGAAGGTGATAAGGGGAATTTGTCGTTCACCTTGCAAAAGACGATGGGCCTGTTGTGCTATACTGAGGAGAGGCTGAGTGATGGAGTGGGCAATCCACCAGCCAAGGAAGGAAAAGAGACTAGCCAGTAACAACCCCCAGAGGATTATTTCCCGTTGTAGCTGAAAGGCGGGCTGTAGTGCAGTTTGTTTCGGCTGACGGACAAGAATATGCCACCCTAAGCCGGGATAATCATAATAACCGGTGTCTTGCCGGGAAAAGGTGAAAAAACGGGAATCATTGAGGAGGGAGGAAAGGGAGGCTTGAGGTAAGACTTCTTGTGGGGAGGTTTTAGCAGTGTGGAGGATAACGACGCCCTCCCTGTTAAGAATAATAATCTCAAACCCTTGTGCCGGGGGAAGATGCAAAAGGAGGGAATTATTAACTTCCTTCACCCACTCCCAGCTGAGATGAGCTGCCAAAACACCGATTAGCTGCCCATTGTGATTATACACTGGGAAGGCAATGTCTAAAAAACGCCAAGGCTCATTATTAGGGAGGGGAGGCAATTTCTTTGCCAGCAATACAGCTTCATGGACATCGCCTACAAAAGGGCGTTTTAATCCCTCTTGAAACCAAGGACGTTTACTGACGTCCACCCCTTCCAACAGTCGTTGGGTAGCAACTTCCACGATGCCATCTGTGGTGGCAAAACCAATCCAGGCGTAGTATTGATATGTCTGTTGGAGTTTCTCCAGGTATTGACGGCGTTTATCTTTGTCTTTCCCAGCCTGACGAAAAACGTCCAATACAGTTAGATTACCAATATCATTATACCGCTCAAACATACCACGAGAAAAGGTATAGACTAATTCCGTTGCCACTTGCCGGAGGAAAATGAGTTTTTCTGCCTCTAGACGATTTTGAACCGATTGGGATACTATGTAGCTATACAAGAGGGAGAGAAGAAAAATACTACCCCCGAAACAAAAACCTAGTTTCTCCTTGAGGGTAAAATTCAACCACAGTCGTCTGAGAAAGGGTGGTGGGGAGGACATGAAATTCATAGTATTGATTCTATTGGCATTATAGAATGAACCTGGGGGCTGAAAAGAGGTTATGATTGCCTAGGATGGGGATTTTTGTAAAAATGTAACAGTGTTTGTCGGCAGAGGAAATCAGATATATGGAAGCGATACAGGCTATAAGAGGCACAAAAGATATATTACCGGAAGAGGTAGTCTATTGGCAGTATGTGGAGAAGGTAGCAGCGGAGATATTGGAAAAGGCGGCGTATCGTGAAATTCGTACCCCCATTTTCGAGTATACTCATCTTTTTGAAAGGGGCATTGGCGAAACCACCGATGTAGTAGGTAAAGAAATGTATACTTTTATTGACAAAGGTAACAGAAGTATTACCCTTCGCCCTGAGGGGACTGCGGGTGTAGTAAGAGCGTACATACAAAACAAATTATATGCCAGTGGGGGGGTGGAGAGGTTGTGGTATTGTGGTGCTATGTTTCGCTACGAACGCCCTCAGGCGGGGAGGCAGAGGCAGTTTCATCAGATAGGCTTGGAGTTATTAGGGAGTGATTCCCCTCGCGCGGATGTAGAGGTTATTACCTTGGCGACGGAGATATTAAAGGCATTGGGGTTGGAGAGTTTGAGTTTGCAGTTGAATTCTGTTGGCAGTGTGGAGGATAGACAGAGATACAGACAGGCGTTGGTGGATTATTTAACCCCCTATAAGGGGGATTTAGATAAAGATTCCCAGGAGAGATTGACTCGGAATCCCCTTAGAATTCTAGACAGCAAGGATAGTAAAACTCAGGAGATTGTAAAGGGTGCTCCTAGTATTTTAGACTATTTGAGTGTGGATTCCAGACGCCATTTTGACACTGTATGTAGTCTCCTAACGGATTTAGGGATTGCTTATCAGTTAAATCCCCATTTAGTTAGAGGTTTGGACTATTATACTCATACTGCTTTTGAAATCCAATCAGCGGATTTAGGCGCACAAGCTACAGTATGTGGTGGTGGCAGATATGATGGGTTGGTGTCGCAGTTGGGGGGTAATGACACGCCAGCTGTTGGTTGGGCGATGGGGATGGAACGTCTTATTCTATTATTACAAAACATTCGTCCTATGACACCCCCAGGCGTAGATATTTATATTGCCAGTCGGGGGGAGAAAGCGGAAAGACAAGCCTTGATTGTTGCCCAACATTTGCGTCAGGCAGGTTTTAGGGTAGAGTTAGATTTAAGCGGTAGTAATTTTGCCAAACAGTTGAAAAGGGCATCCAAGAGTGGGGCAAAGAGGTGTTTAATAATAGGAGACGAGGAGGTGGAAAATAACACTATCCAATTGAAAGATTTAACCACAGGACAACAACAAACCCTCTCTCAGTCGCAATTGATTGGTTTTTTGGGAGGCGGGGGGATTAGGGATTAGTAACCAGAAGGCTTGTCTGTGTGGGGGGTGGGGTAAAAAAAATGCTAGTCTTCTACAGTAGCTGGTGACAGTAGCTGCGGGTAGGGGGTATGATGGCGGGGGGGATTATTAAAACAGACACTAGTCTAGGATAATGGCAGGCGACGTGGATTATGGGGAGAGAAGGAATTGTTAAGGCGGATGCCAATTTGATTTTTTTGACCATATCCAGTATTTTTATTGGTTGTTTAGTCTGTTCAAATCTGATTTTTCAGAAGTTTTTTGCTATTCAGATTTTTTCCCTGTCTTTAGAGGTTTCTGTGGGGATTATTCCCTATCCTATAACCTTTCTTTGTACCGACATAATTTCAGAGATATATGGGAAAACGAAAGCCAATCAGGTGGTAGTTGCAGGTTTTATTACCAACATCTTCATCCTGGGTATAATTTCCATTGCTAACTGGGTGGATGCCACTAGTTGGTCTCCCGTTGATGATAAAACTTTTAATAGGGTATTCGGCTTGTTTCCGCCGGCGGTGATAGCTTCACTGTTAGCATATTTAGTTGCCCAGTTTGTGGATATTAGATTATTCCATTTTTGGAGAGACTTGACTAGGGGGAAGTATTTGTGGGTGAGAAACAATTTTTCTACTATATTCTCCCAGATTATAGATACCTGTTTGCTGTTGGGGGTTTTGTGTTTGTTTGGTGTGGTTTCCTGGGATAGATTTGGGGATTTATTCAGCAACAGCCTGACTTATAAAATCCTGTTTGCCTTGGCTGATACTCCTTTTTTTTATCTGAGTGTGTGGCTACTTAATCCGCAGTTTTTCAGAGACAATTAGACAGTTACCAAAAATAGCCTCTTTGGATGGAGGTGCGATGATTTTTGCTGTCATGGTTTAGCAGATATTCTCTGGAGATAAGTTGTTTTTCCCTGAAAAATGTCACCTCCTCCTCACCGATTTCCGTGTCAGTGGAAAGAAGGATAACCTGATGAGAGGCAGAAGGGAAATAACGTTGTACTAAATTTTGGCGGTGGGAGGAGTCTAATCTTGCCAAAGGAGTATCTATCACAACGGGTAGATTTTTTTCAGACATCCTAGTCAATGCCCATAATAGGGAAACAGCTAGGATTTGTTTTTCTCCGGCAGAAAGTCTTTGTTTAGGTATTAATTTTCCTTCCAAGTCGTATAATTGGATGTTAAGGTTATCCTCTTCTGGGTTTATCAAATTTCCCTCCAAACACACTCTGCCAATGAGATTGTTTTTGTGGAGGAGATAGCGGAAGCAAGTAGTGACTTCTAACTCTAGTTTGTTAAGTTTAGTATCAGCAAGCCTTTCTTGGAAAATGGTAAGAGTTTCCTTTATCACAGGTACAGTTTCTAGTATATATTGGGAGGGACAGTCTTCCGCCTTTCTCTCGCTACAATTGTCCAATTTTGCCTCCAGGGATTCAATGGAAGCCTCCACTTCATCCAGTCTTTTTTTTATTGCTTCATAGTCACTTTTTGCCCGAAGCAGTTGCTGTTGTAATGCTTGAAATTTTTGCTCCAATGTTTCATCTTGGCCATTAAAATTACCTTGGGATTCCTCACCGGTGTTTAGCAATTCTTCTTCCAGAATCTCCAGGGATTCAAGAATAGTTTTAGCCTTTTCCAGTTGGGGGGGTAATAGGTGGTTTACGATAGAGGTAAAATTGGCTATGGTTTTAGTCTTTATGGGTAAGTAAATTCTTTTGGACTGTAGCCGCATTCTGTCCAGATGGCGTTGTTTTTCCAGATAGCAATCCACCGCTGATATTATTTCTGGTGTTGCCCTAATTTCTTCCAGGAATGATATAAGTTTTTTGTCTCTTTCCCCCACTAAATTATAGGACATCTCTAGCTGTTTTAGTTGCCACTGATGTTGCAATTCCGCTTCTAATTCTTCTAGCAGTGTCTTGATGAAACCCAGGGGAAGATATTGATAAGCCAAACGTTTTAATTCCAACTCTAGATTATGGATTTGCTTTTCGGTATAACGAATTTTTTGATTCAACTCTTGTTTCCTAGCTTCATGCCTTGAAACAAAATCTCGCCACTGTTTAGAAATTTTATTGTACTCTTCTTGGATTTGGTAGAAAGCCGCCTTTTTTTCCGATTCTTCCCTGAGTAAAATTTCCCTTTCTTCTTCCAATTTCCTTAACTGGTTTTCCAGGGAATGAATGTCACCCATGTTATTTTCTAAAACTTCCCTTTTTTTGCGGCTTGCCAAGGCATCCAAGTCCACTACCAGTCTATCAACAATATCCAAACCGACAATGGATTTAATAGCCTTTACTATAGTGGGGGAAACCAAGTCCTTTTCTGCCAAATCTTTTATGTTTTCGCCATCACAGAAGTAGAGATTAGACAAGCCAACAGGTAAAATTGTCTCTACATATTCCTCCCAATTGTCTGTTAATTCTACGTCGGGATAATCTCCCATCATAACGGAGAGATGCTCGCAGCCATTCGCTATAATTTTATCCCAGAAACGGATGACCCTTATAGGATAATGTTCCTTATCGAATAGATAGTCAAAAGCCAATTCTATCCGAGTATATTCACCGACATTGATTTGCCGATTAACACAGTCTAACAAAAACTCCCTATAATTGAGATTATGACGGTTACAGCCTTCGGCGCGTTTGCCGTATAGGGCTAATTTAATAGCATCCAATAATGTGGTTTTTCCTCCTCCATTCATGCCGCCGATGAGGATAATAGGGGGATTCCCCAAATCTTCTCTGGGGGAAAGATTGATAACATTTCTTCCCTTATAAGGGCCAAAGTTTTCTAAAACCAATTGTTTGAATATAATCATCCATTATTTCCTGGGCGACCCCTAGATTTAGCAAGAAGTACATTTTGATATTATAACTTATAGGGGCTTCAATTAATAGGACAATGTGGCCAATTATTGTTAATCTTAAATTGGAGAGATGGAGGCATTAATATTTATTATGTTACACTAGTATTAATAAAAAATAAAATTCAGGGAATAGAGTAGAATAAATAGGGAGTGAATTGTTAGTAGGAAGGGGAAATGACACAAAAAATAAAAACACCGGTAGCCCTAATTATTTTCAAAAGGCCGGAGACTACAAGAAGAGTACTTAACGCAATACGAAAGGTAAAACCCCCCTACTTGCTAGTAATAGCAGATGGAGCGAGAGAAGACAAGCCGGGAGAATGGGAAAGATGTTGGCAAGCTAGGGAGGTTATTAAGGAGGTAGATTGGGATTGTGAGATTTTGACTAACTATTCGGAGGTAAATTTAGGTTGTAGAAAAAGGGTTAGCAGTGGTTTAGATTGGGTATTTTCCCAGGTAGAGGAGGCTATTATTCTGGAAGACGATTGTATTCCTCACCCCAGTTTTTTCCGCTATTGTGAGGAGTTACTGGAGAAATATAGGGAAAATGAGAGAATAATGATGATTTCTGGAGATAATTTCCAGTTTGGCCGCAATAAAACAGGATATAGCTATTATTTCTCTCGTTATGGCCATTGTTGGGGATGGGCAACCTGGCGTCGGGCATGGCAAAAATATGATGATGCTATGAGAAAATGGCCAGAATTGAGGGATAGTGGTTGGCTGAATGAGTTTTTAAAAAACACCCAGGCAGCAGCTTACTGGTCAAAAGTATTCCAGGCAGTCTATGATGGGTTTGATACTTGGGATTATGTTTGGGTGTTTGCCTTATGGAATAACAATGGTCTTTGTATTTTACCAGAAGTTAATTTAGTCACCAATATTGGTTTTGGGGTAGAGGCGACTCATACTATTCAAAGGGAGAGTATTTTTGCCAACATGCCAGTGGCGGCGATGGATTTCCCCTTAAAACACCCGCCAACTATCACTCGTCACATAGAAGCAGATAATTTTACAGAAGAAACGCAATTTAGTGGGGCAATTTGTCCAACAGAGTGTAAAATTTGTCAGTGGGATTCTTACTATTTTGCCACAGCCAGGGTATTGCAGAAATACAATGTGAAATACTATCGGTGTAGCAATTGTGGCTTTGTCCAAACCGAGAATCCTTACTGGTTGGAGGAGGCATATGCGGAGGCAATAGCCGCCAGTGACATAGGGTTATTGTATAGGAATAATTTTCTGGCTGAAATTACCGCAAAATTGTTGTTTAACTATTTTAATCATGAAGGTAAATTTTTGGATTATGGGGGTGGCTATGGAGTTTTTGTGCGTTTGATGAGAGATAGGGGTTTTGACTTTTACTGGTATGATAAGTTTTGCCGGAATATATTTGCTACCGGGTTTGAGCTAGCAGAATGCCAGGATAAAAACTTTGAGTTGGTGACGGCTTTAGAAGTATTTGAGCATTTGAATAACCCCCTTGAAGAATTAGAAAATATCCTGCAGTATTCCCGAAATTTATTCATTTCTACCCAGCTGTTACCCGAGAATAATCCCAAGCCAGATGAGTGGTGGTATTATGCGCCCCACGAGGGGCAACGCGTTGTAATTTATACTAGAAAAGCCTTGGAAATACTGGCAGAGAAATATAACTTAAAACTCTACACTGACGGGGAATCTTTACATCTTTTGACTGTTAAGAGAAACCTGCCGGAAAATCTATTTAATTTGATAAAAAGAGGGGAGGTAAAACCCCCAAATAAAGAGTCCCTATTAGGGCGAGATTATGAGATACTTATTAGTAAGATTACAGGCAGGCAAAAAACCACCAGAACTTTTGAGCCCAAATCGCCGATAATTGTAATAGACGGAGTCTTTTTCCAACTGTGGCAGACGGGGATTGCCCGGGTGTGGTATAGTTTGTTAAGGGAATGGGCGAAGGGGGAGTTTGCCAGTCATATTATAGTACTGGATAGGGCCAACACGGCGCCGAGAATAGAGGGGATTCGTTATCGCACCATTCCCGCCTACAATGTAAACAATATAGAAGAGGATCGTCGTCTGTTGCAACTTGTTTGTGACGAGGAAGAGGCAGAATTGTTTATATCTACCT
Source organism: Cyanobacteriota bacterium SRBZ.bins.94.201705 (assembly GCA_030549855.1). Taxonomy (GTDB): domain Bacteria; phylum Cyanobacteriota; class Cyanobacteriia; order Cyanobacteriales; family Cyanobacteriaceae; genus DVEF01. The sequence goes on along the minus strand of JAUQQP010000024.1, from coordinate 5,436 downwards.
ACTACACCATTCCCCAGACTACCCCTTCCATTTTAATGGTACACGACATGATTCCGGAATTACTAGGACTAGATTTGAATCATCCCTCCTGGCGGGGAAAAACAGATGCTATCCGCTATGCTAGCCATTATATATGCGTTTCTAAAAATACTGCCCTTTGTCTACGGCAGATTTATCCCCACATCAAAGAAACAGACATCACTATTGCCTACAATGGGGTGGGAGAGGAATTTTATCCGGCAACAGTAGAGGAGATTGTTAGATTCAAACACAAATATGGTATCTATAAACCCTATTTTCTCATTACTAGTCCTTTGGGGGAAGGCACATACAAAAATACCATTCTTTTTTTCAGGGCTTTTAGTAAACTGGCTAATAGGGAGAGTTTTGACATTGTCACTACCGGTAAAGGCAACCAGTTACCACCGGAATGGCGGGAGTATACCACAGGATGTAGTGTGCATAGTTTATATTTAGAGGATGAGGAGTTAAGGGTGGCATATAGTGGGGCTGTAGCACTGGTGTATCCTTCAAGATATGAAGGTTTTGGGTTGCCGCTTTTGGAAGCAATGGCTTGTGGTTGTCCTATAATTACCACCCCAAATGCATCTTTACCAGAAGTAGCAGGGGAGGCAGCAATTTATGTAGAGGAGGATGATGTGGAGGGGATGGCAGAAGCCTTATGTGAGATACAAAAACCCAGCGTCAGGGAAAGACTGATAAAAGAGGGGATAAAAAGGGCAAAACAGTTTTCTTGGGCTACCACTGCTTCAATTGTCAAGGACACTATTTTAGACGTTGTTTCCCTTCCCGTCAAGCTGACAGACTGCAATTATGTGATATTTCCCCAGTGGCAGGGGGAAGAGGAATTGACTGGGGCATTGACTGGTATTATAGAAAAACTGACTGTATATGCCGGCAAGACTGACAAGACTGTTACTCTGATTGTAGATACCAGTGGTTACAGTAAGGAGGATGCTAACCTACTGGTGTCTGGGGTAGTGATGGAATTGATGTTACAGGGAGGGTTAGACTTGGAAAAATATCTAAACATAGTATTGGTGGGGGATTTAAATGAAAGACAGTGGCGGAAGTTGTTGCCAAAAATAAAAGCCAGAATTTCCTTTCCGTTGGAGGATAAACAAAAGGCTGAGGGAGATTTATTCAAAGAGTTACCAGTGGTGGAGGGGGAGAAATTAGACAGGATAGTCTAACAGTTACTGGCATAGATTTCCCACATTTGACGATAGGCGTTTTCCATGTCTATTGCGAATTGTTTAGCATTCCACAGGGGGGAGGTATGTTTAGCCTGTCTTAGTTTCCAACTTACTCGTTTACGTAAATTCTCGTCTTTGCCCAGGAGTATCCCCCATTCTACATATTCCTCGTCACTGAAAGCTATTCCCTCCCTTACCCCTACATTCATCATAAAACTATAACTGTTACGGGCGGCGAATTGTTCCCCTACTCTTGTAACTATTGGTATTTCCTGCCATAGGGTTTCCAGGGTGGTGGTAGCACCGTTGTAGGGGTAGGTATCGAGGACAACATCTGCTATTTTAAGGTTAGCACGGTGGATAGCCTCGGTGGGGGTGCGAGGGAGGAGTATAATTCTGTCGGGGTTGACGCCTTCAGAGGTAGCGATGGTGGTAAACAAGTCAACAGTAGCCTTTTCGTCACCAAAACCCTTGATGAGTAGATAGCTGTTTGCCACAGCCTTTAGGATTTGCATTTGCAGACGGATGATGTGGGGGTTGCGTTTGAAGGAGTTTTGGATATTGAGATAAACAACTGCCTTTTCGTCGATTCCCAAATGTTGTCGTTTAAGGGTAGGAATGTCAGTTTCAAAACCGTCTACTGCCACATAGGTATGGGGTAGACGCCAGATTTTTTCTCTGTAATATTCCTGGGCATTTTCTGGTAAAACGTAGGGGTCAGCGATAAAATAGTCTATACCAGGGATGCCACTACTATCCATCCCCAGCCAACTTACTTGGATAGGGGCGGGTTTAAGAGACATTATAATAGCGGTGATGTCATGGGTGAAGCTATCTAAGTCTACTAATATGTCTATTTCGTCTTTTTCTATTTCGGTGATGTATTCATTTACATCTCTGCCACCACTATAGGTTTTATCTACTCTATCCTTAAAGAATACCTGGGTGATGTAGTCTTCCGGTTGACAGACGAGGTAAACATAGATGGAGAAATTCTCCCTATCATGATGGCTGATTAACCAGCGACTGAGTAAACCCACAGAGTGACTTCTAAGAGTGTGTCCAATATAACCTATTTTCAGTTTTTTTTGTCTTTTTTGTGGCCTACACAGGGGAATTGGGCAACTAAATATACTTCGTGTTCCCTCTTGAAATATTTCAGTTAAACTATTGACGAACAGTCTATTTTCTCGGGGGTTATCTTGGAGGTAGAATAGAGAGTACAATGGGTCTATTAGTCTTTCCTTAAGGTACTTTTTCTGAATTTTCTCTGGGGAGTTGATTACTGCTTTTAGACTATTCTTATATTCCTCGACGCATTTATCTACATCCAGCCAATTTCCTTTCACGATGCTGTTATAGACAAACATGTGGCTGGCTATAAGTTTTTCCATGAGGGTGTTGCTATTTTCCTTGTATATTTGGGCGATTTTTTCTGCTTCTCTATGTTGAAAGGCGCGGAAGTAGTAGCGGAAGAGGAGGTATAATTTTTCCATTTTTTCCTCTTCAGTTTGCCAGGGGTAAGAGAGGGTTTTTTCTAAAAGCATTGCCCCCTGTTTAAAAAAAAATCTCTTTTCTGCTATTATGGTAGCCTTGGCGAAGAGTAATTCATAAAAATCCTTGTTGTCTCTGAAAGTCTCCTGAATTTCCTCTAAAAAACCCACAAGGAGGCTATCAGGTATATCTAGAAGTTTATCTAACAATTTCAGGAAGAGTTTCTCCCTCCCCTTCAGATTACTTTTTCTTATAACTTCAGCCAATTTATATTCTTCCAACAGGGATATATGAAACTGGTTTAGGTGGAATTTAAGTAGCAGCAGTCTTAAAATATTTTCCAAGTTGTCTGGGGCGAATTCTGCTATTTTTTCCCTTATGGCCAAAGCCTGATGTGGTTGACTAATTTCCTCTTGTTTTTTCGCTTCTGCCGCCAAAATACTAACCAGACTCTCGTTGAGGCTATCAACATTTTCCGGTTGTAACTGTACAAAGGGAATTAACCAGGTAGCAGCAGCTTCTTCCTCATTTCCATTTAACAGATAGGCTAAGCCCAAATACCAGTAATTAGTGACTTCTTCTGGATTTTCTGTTATTCTTTTCTCATAGAAACCGATAGCCGAAGGATAATCTCCTGTTGTTAGAAATTCTGTTATTTCTTCTGCTGTCATTTTATCCCAAATTTTGGCTAACAAAGGGGCAATCGTTGCTATTATAACCCCCTACGGTTAGAGACAAGAGAAGCTTTACACCCTCCTATTCCTAAGGACATTCTACCACCTGTGAAAAAAATTGTTCCAATCCTCTAACACATTCTACATCGTCATAGAGACGGTGGTGGTTTTGGGCAATTTTGTCTCTAATAGTCTGACGCCAGTGTTTGTCTTTTGCCAGTCTGACAGCAATATCAATATACTCTTGTTGAGAGTGGGCAATGGTTTCTGTTACTCCCAGCATAGTAAGGATAGCATAGGAGTGTCGGCCACGCATGAATTCGCCGGGCATAGTCACCACTGGCAGCAGACAAGCCAAGGCTTCTAGGGTTGTGCCACCTCCTGACCATCCCAGGCTATCCAGGAATATATCACAAACTAGGTTTAAGTTCAAGTAGTCCTCTTTACCCAACTGGGGAAGAAAAATGGTATAATCCCGTACGTCTAGTCCTAACTGTTGAAAGGCTTTACCCAGACGTTGTTGGAATTGACTGGCTAACTCCGGATTAGGACGACTGATGAACACAAACTTACTATTGGGGATTTGAGAGGCTATGGTAGCTAACAGATAATCGTTTTCCGGTAGATACTTGAAAATACTCTGTCCACAGAAGAATATAATACTGTCTTGGGGTAAACCGAAGTAGTCTCTACCTTTAGGGTTTTCTGGAAAAGAAGGCTTTTGGAAAGAGACACCGATGTTTGGCAGACGGATTAACTTTTCTGTGTAGTGCTCTTGTGCGTTTTCAGGTTCCATTAAATCACTAGAGAGAAAATAATCCACCTGAGAAAGGCCAGAGGTTTCCGGGTGAGCCCATGTGGTACACTGTACTGGGGCGAGTCTAAGACTACCCAGAAAAGCCATCTGGGGAGACATGCCTATTTCTATCAACACCAGAATATCTAAGTCATCTTGGAGAATTTGACGACAAACAGCCTCAAATCCGTCTATCTGGTAGAAGAAATGACTGTTTTCCTCGTAGACTCTGGTTACCTCGTCGTAGGTGGTACCAGTATAATAAGAGTAGATTTCAAACTTATCCCGATTGTGGTGGCGTAACCAGCCGGAAGTGAGTCTGGCAACCACATGTCTACACATGCATTCGGATACGTATCCTACTTTTATCTTGCGGTTGACAACAGGTTTCTTTGGTTTTGGCTTTACCCACTCGGGATAGTTAGCCGCCAAGACTTTTGCTAACAAGTCTCCGTATTGTTTCTGTAAGTCTTTATGATTGAAGCGTTGATAGGCTAACTCGAAGTTGACATTACATCTAAAACACTCAAAAGCCTTTTGTTTTACCTCTGGATTGTTTAAATCAAGATTAGAAACCTCTTCCGTCAGCCTATTCAATCCCTCGACATACCTTTGACGGTAGTATTCCATCTCCTCCCGACTGTGATATAGAGGGGGGAGTATCAGATATTTTCTTATCTTCCAGAGGAGAGTATAATCGGGGCATTCCCTTTCGGCTATTTCCGCCACCTCAATAGCCTCTTTTATTCTACCACTTTTGTGATAGGCGGCGAATAGATTTAAATAACCAGCGTAGCCATGGGGATAGTCGGATACTTCTTGTCGGAAGATTTCTATTGCCTTTTCCGTCATTCCCCCTTGCATGTATAATAGCCCGAGACGGTTATAACACTCTACTATCTTCCCCAACTGGACAGCCTTAAGGTAACACCTCTCCACACGGGGGAAATCTGCCGCCAACTCTGCCGCCAACCCTATCCGATGATAGTATATAGCGTCTTCTTCCCTTTCCTCTTCCCGGTTAGACAACAACTCCTCTAGGATTGTATAAACCCCAAGGGCAGTTTGAGGAGATCCTCTTTTTAGTACTTCCCTCCCCACCTCATCCAAAAAGGAGATAATAGCCTCCAACTCCCCTTGAAAATCCTCCGCCTCCAACAACAACGACATCCATAGAGACTGGGAGGCTTCCTCTTGTCCAGCCAAAAAGTAGGCCAAAGCCAGGGAATAGCAATCTTCCCTGGTGGCCTTTCCC
>JAUQQP010000010.1 GCA_030549855.1 Cyanobacteriota bacterium SRBZ.bins.94.201705 | reverse complement strand
TTTTCTCATCCCCCCCCTGTTATAAGCAGTCAGCCGCCGGAGTGGGCATCAATTGTCCCTTCTGTCAAGCTGTCCCTTCTACCACAGCAAACACCAACAATCAATCCCCCCCCTTTGGTAGATTTGAACAAAAGCAAAAGCCTACTTCCCCAGGGAAAGTTATATACCACCTACTGTTGACTGTTACAAAACTGGCGATGTAGAATGTGCCTCCCTGATAGTAGAAGGGAGAGCATGATATGTTATAATGGGGGGATGGCTGACAAACAGGAGGTTCATGAAACAGGCAGTATTCTCCTGGCTGGGAGAGGTTTTCCTGGTTGCCGGTTTGGTTAGTGGATTTGTGGGAGTAGGCATTCGGAATAACAGTGTCGCCCTAGGAGGCTTGACAGCAGGAATGGCTGGGGGATATTATTCCCTCCGCCGTCGTCATCAAATCCTCTCCTATTCCGTCTCCCAAGTCTCCCAGTCAATAGCAGAATTGGAAGAAATAAACAGACAACTGCCCCCACTCTTATCCCCCCTAGAGGCAAATATTAGGGACAACGTTAGCCCCTCCCTGACTACCATCCAAGATAACCTACAAAATTTAACCTATGCCTCCCGACAATTCCAAAACGCCATCCACAGTCAGCTACAGTCCGAGTTTTCCAAACTTGAAGGCTTAGAAGAGGGCATCAACACTATTATAAGGCAAGAGGTTCAGTTTCTACAAAGAATTGGAGGCCTGGAAGAGTTTATCAATACCACCATAAAAAAGGATATTGAAAACCTCTCTCGTAAAATTGAGGAGTTTAACACTAATATTCAACCGCCGGTAAACCAGTTGTTATCCTCCCTGAATTCCTCAGAAAATTCCATCTCTAATATTCAACAAAATCTGTCTGAAAGTATCGCGCAATTAACAACAATTATCTCTAGCATTCAACAGTCAGTTTATCAGTTACATTCCAGCCTAAATCTGCTACAACAATCTATCCCCGCTGAGTTACAGCCAACACTAGAAGAGGTTATCCAAAATACTAATCATCAGTTGTGTCAACAATTATCATCTCGCCTCGATGCTTTCCAAAATTCCCTTCCCTCCCATCTACAACTCCAATTAAAGGAAATAGTATCCAACCAATTTGTGCCTTCCCTTGAGGCTTTGCAAAACTCCCTCCCGACTCAGTTACAACAGCAATTACAACAGCAATTACAAGAAATCATCCACAGCAATATTCAGCAATCCACACAAGAATTTTTATCCCATATAAATGCCATAGAAAACTCTATTCCCACCCGGATACAAGAAGGCCTACAGGGAGTTATCAAAAAGGAAATTAAACCCCTACGTCAGACAACACTCAATGAAACAGAAGCTTTTGAAACTATAGAGACTCTCTGTAGAAAGTTTCCGTCTATTGCCGAGGTGTTTGAAAGGGATTATAATTTTTCCCTCCAAAATGAGGCTGATGTCCAACGATTATTTCATGTCTTGCTGGCATTATTTTTCGATGATGTAAGAAGGGAAGTGGATGTGCCCAATCATGCTGGCAAAAATAGTCGTGTCGACTTCGCTATCCCTTCCCATGGTATCCTTATAGAAATTAAATACCCTAGGGGAAATATAAAAAGGGAGGGAATAGTCCGTCAATTGGCCGAAGACTTTGAAAGCTATCGGGAATATCCCTATCTAAAAACCCTTATCTGTTTCATCTACAATGCCACTGGAACAATTAAACATGCCGACGCCGTCGTCTTAGAAAACGACCTTTGTGGAAACCGTGGCGGTTTTAACGTCTACACCATAGTATCCCCCAAATAGACTATGAAAGTCAATACCGGCCTTGCCTCTGTTTTTGGCCTTTTCCTGTTGGCCACCACTAGCCCCGCTAACGCTACTATACCCCCCTCCCCCGTCCACCAGGATTCCCCTGTGCCCTGGTCAAAAGTAGTAGAAGACCCCTTTGATGGTAAAATAGTCTACGACAAGGACTTTGGTGAAGGCTACGCTATAGTCAGCAGTTGGTCAAAACAGGGTGTCCGTCTCAGCTACTTCTGGACGGAAAGGCAGTTAGACTACTATCGTCGGGTACAACGCACCCGTAAAGTTAAACGGGATAACCAATGGCAAGAAGAAGTCTATTGGGATCAAGAACCAGTATACAAGTATATCCGGAAAAGGAAAAGCCCCGAAAAAATTCTTTTTGCCATCGGCGGTAAGATTTATGAGTACGAGGGGGGAGTAGTCAGCGACGAGTTGGCACGGGCTTTGATTAGTCTCCCTGACCAGAAACTATTAGTGCGCCTGGTATGGGCTGATGGCAGCACCACTGATTTTTATATCGGCAGTGCCACCGTCCGTGCCTGGAAATCTATCTATTCCCCTTAATTTTTCCTCCTACATTACACTTTGTTAAGATTTTCCGGCAAATATCCCCCCGGGGGGCATTTTTTTTACCTTTTTTCGTGCTACACTAGAGTAAAATTGCCCTTTCCTGTCGCCCTAAAACTTGTAACACAATAAAAACATCAAGTAGCAAGAAACCTAAGCTGTGAATGTTGGCCGATTTATTAATCAATCTGCCTGAAGAGTCGGGAGTTTATTTGATGAAAGATGAGGCTGGGGATATTATCTACATCGGCAAAGCTAAAAATTTGAGAAAAAGAGTCAACTCCTATTTTAGCCAATCTGCAAAACACCCCCCCAGAATCTCTTTGATGGTTTCCTTGGTAAGAGACATTGAATATATAGTCACTGACAACGAAACTGAGGCTTTGGTTTTGGAAGCTAACCTCATCAAAAAACACCAACCTCGTTTTAATGTTTTGCTAAAAGACGACAAAAAATACCCTTATGTCTGTATTTCCTTCTCCGAAAAATATCCCCGTGTATTTCTCACCAGAAAACGGGGGAAAACTTCTAAATTAGACCGTTATTATGGCCCCTATGTAGATGTTAATGGTATCAAAAAAACCCTGGAAATTATCAAGAATATTTTTCCTCTAAGACAGCGAAAACAGCCTCTGTACAAAAATCGCCCCTGTCTTAACTACGACTTGGGAAAATGTCCTGGCGTCTGTCAAAATTTAATTACCCCTGAAGAATACCTGGCAACTGTCAAAAAGGTGGCCTTAATTTTTCAGGGACGTATAGACGAATTAATGGCAAAAATCCAAGAGGAAATGAAAACTGCTGCTGAGAAATTGGAGTTTGAAAAGGCTGCTAAATTTCGAGATCAAATTAAAACTATACAGCATCTCTTTAACCCCAGTCAAAGTCAAAAAGTGGCCCTTCCTGATGACAAAATATCCCGGGATGCGGTAGCTATTGCCCAAGACGAAAATCGGAGTTGTATTCAGTTATTCCAGATTAGGGGTGGCAATTTAATTGGCAGACTGGTTTTCTTTACCGATAATGGTTGCAATGATGACAGGGGTGAGATTCTACAAAGGGTGTTGGAACAATATTACCACCAAGTTGAAACGGCAGAAATTCCCTCAGAAATCCTCCTTCAGTTTCCCCTAAAAGACGAGGAAATATTTAGCAACTGGTTGAGAGAAAGGAAGGGTAAAAAAGTCGCGATTACTATACCAAAAAGACATCAAAAAGCAGAGTTGATTGCCCTAGTTGCTAAAAACGCACAGAGGGAATTAGAAAAGAATCAGCGGTTGAATCATAGTCCTATCTCCGCCTTGGAAGACTTGGCAAATATCCTAGGTTTGCCCTCCCTCCCTAGACGAATTGAAGGCTACGATATATCCCACCTCCAAGGCACAACTGTTGTTGCCTCCAGGGTGGTTTTTATTGATGGTTTACCTGCCAAACAACATTATCGTCATTATAATATCCAAAGTCCTGATATAAAACCCGGTCATTCTGATGATTTCCTCGCTATAAGGGAAGTAATAAAAAGACGTTTTTCCCACGAGGAAAATTACCCCGACTTGGTTATGATAGACGGAGGAAAAGGTCAACTTTCATCCGCTTGCCAGGTATTAGAGGAGATGAATTTGTTTCCCAAAATAAAGATTATTAGTTTGGCTAAAAAGAGGGAAGAAATATTTGCCCCAGGTAACCCCTCTCCTCTACCGGTTAACAAGGAACAAATAGGAGTAAAATTGTTAAGACAAATTCGGGATGAAGCCCACCGTTTTGCCATAACTTTTCATCGTCAGAAGCGACTGAAAACAAGTTACCAATCAGTTTTGGATGACATACCAGGCTTGGGGGAAGTCAGAAAGAAAATGCTACTGTCTCATTTTAACTCTGTGGATAATATCCGCAAAGCTACCCTTAAACAATTACAAGAGGTTTCCGGAATAGGCCCTCAACTAGCTGCCACTATCTACAACTACTTCAGAGAGGAAAAGTGCTAATACTAAAAACACAAAAACACTAAAAAAAAAAGAGATTTTGTGTAGGTAAATACTGAAAAATCGAGAGGGCAATACAGGTAAAAAAGTTCAAAAAAAAAGGCAGATTTACAAACAGTTGGATATGTGGAAATTAACTAGGAAAAAAAGGCAAACTGGCACAAAGGCAAGACAGTCAACCACTAAACACCTCAACCTCTTTGAAGGCACAAACAGGAGAAGCATGTCCCACCCTAATAGCCTGATTGGGTTCACCCTTGCCACAAAAGGGACTACCATAAATCTCACGGGTAGAATCATCTCCCACTGCTATGAGACTGTGCCAGAATTGTAAAGTGGTGCCCCGATAGTTAGGATTACGTAGCGTCTTAGTTATCTTGCCATTTTCTATCAGCTTGGCATACTCACAACCAAATTGGAATTTGTGACGATAATCATCAATAGACCATGACCTGTTTGATTTCATGTACACCCCATGTTCTATTGAGCTAATGATATCATCAAAGCTACTATCCCCTGACTCTAAGTTTAAATTAGCCATACGGTCGATGGGGGGACGATTCCACGAACAAGCACGAAAATTGGCCACCCCGGGAATTTTTGACCTAATCTGACTTTCAATACTCCCTAATCCCCGCAAAAGAATCCCGTCTTTGATCAAATACTGTTTCTCTGCTTTAATGCCGGCATCATCAAAGGCATAACTGGCAATCTCCCCCTCTACGGTAGGAGCAAAAGTAATATTCATTAGAGGAGACCCATAAACCAGTTTACCAAAGTCTGATGGCTTCACAAAACTCCCCCCGGCATAATTGCGCTCGTCACCCAGAATACGATCGATTTCTAAAGGATGCCCCACACTCTCATGAATTTGTAGCATCATCTGGTCAGGGGCAAGTACAAGAGTAGTGGTAATATGAGGACAGTCTTGGGCAAAAAGTAATTCTACCGCTTCCTCGCCAATTTGTCGCACCCGGGGAAAAAGAGTAGAAGCCTCAAAAACTTCTCTGCCTGCCTGATAACACCTAGCTAAATAACCGTTGTCACTCCTTTTCTGGACAATATTACCATCCTGGGCAGTGGCAGCATAGTCGGTGGCAACAAAGGAAAAAAGTTGCTCAATATCCGCCCCATTACTGCTAACAAAATGATAACGCACCTCGCTGATTTCCGCCATGGCAGTGGTAACAACCACCCTGTCAGAAACCTTTAGATGATGACAGATTTGGATTAGCAAGTCATTTAACTCACTAGGGGGGATAGTAAGAGCAGACTTTTCAACAGGAGACTGATAGTTGCCGACAACGGGTGGACGAATAATATGGGGATTAAAGGAGAATATTGCCCATTTGCTTGCTATTTTAGCTTGTTTTTCAGCTACCTTTACTGCCGCCTGTATTCCTTCAAAAGTTAACTGATTGGTGGCACAATAGCCCATATGACCATTTATGCTTACCTCCACCATCACCCCCTCATTGAAACGACGATGATTAACTTGCGGCTTGGCATCCCGGAAAAAACGGAGGTGACTGGTTTCAGCAACATGTCTTAAACCCACCCAGTCGGCAGAAGTCTTTAGGTTTTCCAGAATCTTCTTCAAGTCCAACATAGATAAATTACGGTAATTCCACGGCAGTAGGTTTTGCGATATGAGGCAAGCCCCAACCCAATTTCTCCCGGAGAATACGGAAGAATTCAGGGGGCTGTAAACGAATAAACTGGGTATCGTAGGGGGCACGCACTATTTTCACCTGGTCATCGGGGAGGATATAACAACCGGCATTGCCGTCCACCACCATCACCATCTGATTAGGGGTAGCCGGGTAGATGGTAACTGGCTCTAAATTAGAAAATACTAGGGCACGGGAGGCAAGGGAGTGGGGGCAAATAGGGGCAAGTTGAAATACGGGTACGTCAGGTGTTACAACCGGGCCGCCGGCACTGAGGGAATAGGCAGTAGAGCCAGTGGGAGTTGATAAAATAATACCATCCGCCGCTATGTCTACCGGGGCATGTCTGCCAATGGCAATTTCAAAATGACACATACTTGTCAGGGGCTCTCTGTGTATTACCATTTCGTTCAAAGATAGAGCTTCCCAAAGAACACCACCATCCCGGATGACTTGAACCTTCATCATGGAGCGTCTTTCAATCTCATAGTTGCCCGCCAGGAGGGCTTCCAACGCCTTAGGAAGCTGATTGAGATAGATTTCCGTGAGAAAGCCCAAATGCCCCGTATTTACGGTTAGAATAGGGATATTGTGGGGAGCCACTACCCTTGAGGCGGATAGGACAGTGCCATCACCTCCCAGCACAATAGCAAACTTCATGTTTTCGTCAAAGGCTTCTGGGGCAATCTCCTCTATGGGAGTATAACAGACAGGACGACCGGGACGAGAGTATCCGAGAATGCCGGCGAATCCCGTGGTAAGATGCACCTCATAACCCTGGGCAGACAGTTGTTGTTTTAGTTGCTGGGCGGTTTCACAGGCAATGGGTTTAAGGTCATTGTATATTACGCCGATTTTAGGCATCAATAACTCTACTCTCTTGCTAGTGAGGTGATGGACAAGTAAGGATGTATGGACAAGGTTGACACCCTATTGTATCAGAGTTTGAACAATATTATGGCAGTGGCATCATGGTAGGACTGGCGGTGGTGATAATAGTATTGCCCTCAATTGCTGGATAAAGGCAGAATCCCGCAGGAGAATTTGCTCATTGCCGCTGGGATAATGGGAAGAAGTCTCCAGGAAGGAAAAAGCCTTGCGGAATTGGTAACCATTGGCGGAAATAGGTGCGGCGAAGTGGGCGGGGATGATTTGCCTGAAGTCCCAATTAGAAATTTCAGACACCCACCTTTTGACAGCGACGGGGTCCTGTGGTAGAATCAGATAGCGAACAATAGGGGGTACCAGGGGTGTTTCCCAGTTGGCGATAGCTTCAAAGGATTGTCGCCATTGGGGTAACCAGTGGAAGGGGTAGAGGCCAAAATAATTTTCCCGACTGCGATTAGGGGCTTTTAGGGCATTTTGGAACACCTGTGCCCAGGGGAGAGTTTCTACCATGGCGGGACGAAAATAAAGGGCAAACAGACATATTCTCTGCCAGCCCTTGATTCTGTTCTCAGGGGTGTCCTGGGGTGGCTGAAAAGCGTTTTCCCTGGCGTGGAAGAGGAGGGGAAAGGGGTTGACTTGTAAGATGGCAGGGGGATGGTGGGGGATTTTTATAACTGTGTCGGTAAGCAAAAGGGTTTGAGAAGGTTTATGTAATAGGGCCAACTCCACAAAGAAGCCCCTAGGCAAAGGAATCTGGAGGATGGCATACTGAAATTCCTCGGCAAGGGGAGACTCCCGCCAGTCTGCCGGTAGGAAGTAGGTGCGACTTGGGGGAAAACCCAACCAGGATAAAGGTAAGGAAAGGGGGAAACTCCACTGTTTGGGGACACACCACACCTGTGCTTCAGGAAAGTGACGAGCAAAAGGACCCACAAATACCTTATGTTCTAAACCGGAGCTGGTAGAATGAATTATATACTTCACCTGGCCGTAAACAGACTCTAATTCCCTAACCAGGGTGACACATTCCTTGGTGGGGGCGACGGGGCAATAGACTAATAATCCCCCTTTTTCCAGTCTAATCACGGTCATGCGGATGGGGACTATGGCATAGAGGAGGCCATGGGGTTGCTCAAAACTCCAAATCCGGTTTTTTACAATCTCCTGTCTTATGGTAGGACGTTTTTGATAGGGGTAAATGGGCAACAAAAACCACCAGCCCCACCTTTGTTCGTTGTTTCTGTTATTCACACCAGCTAATCCCAACTGTAAAGTCTCCCATATAATATTATTTCCCACACCTTTGAGATTTTCCATCCGCCCGCCAGCCCTCTTCTGGTTGTGATAGAATATATTAGTTGGGATACAATGAGAAACAGAAAGGTAATCTAATAAGGAGGATATTGCATGACCCAAGTGGTAGTGGGACAAAATGAAAGTATAGAATCAGCACTACGTCGCTTCAAAAGACAGGTTTCTAAGGCAGGCATTTTTGCGGACATCAAGCGTTTGCGCCACTACGAGACTCCCATCGAAAAGAGAAAACGGAAAGCCCTTGCCCGTCGTAAAAAACGTTTTCGCTAAATCATAATAGTTAGCGTTAATTGGGCCAATTCCGCCACTAGTCTCAAAACTGCTGGTAACCCCTCCCCCCAGATAGCTATCCCCCTAACCGGAGGGGAGTCCCTGTGTTGTCTGTGGAATTGGCAAAAGGGATTATAGTAGCTGGATGATTATTCTTGCCCGGCGGGGGTGACTGGCTTTCTTTTTTATGTGGCCAAGGTCATGAGGGGAGAAAGAAAAAAGTCAGTCTGAGAATAGTGGCCGAAGACCTTGAAGATATGTTAAATTTTATTTAGTAAGTTGAGGGGGGGTAACAAAAAAAGCCCCCTTCACTGCGACAACGGCATGATATAATCCACGGACTGACGGGAGGCACTAAGTCTCTCCCCTTAAAGATTCTTAATTTCCTTTAACAATTGTAGGCGTAGGATTAATGTTTACAAAACAGGTAACGGATTCGCCCATCTACAAGTGGTTTAACGAAAGAGTCGACTTAGACGCTATATCCGACGACATTGCCAGCAAGTATGTACCCCCGCACGTAAACATCTTTTACTGTCTAGGGGGTATTACTTTAACTTGCTTTTTGATTCAATTTGCCACGGGCTTTGCCCTAACATTCTATTACAAGCCAACGGTAGCGGAGGCCTTCAGCTCCATCCAGTATATCATGACAGAAGTGAAGTTCGGGTGGCTGATTCGCTCCATCCACCGTTGGTCTGCTAGCATGATGGTATTAATGCTCATCCTCCATGTATTCCGAGTATATCTCACCGGCGGTTTCAAAAAGCCCCGGGAGTTGACTTGGATTGTGGGGGTAATCATGGCCGTAATAACTGTATCTTTTGGTGTTACAGGTTATTCCCTGCCATGGGACCAGGTGGGCTACTGGGCGGTTAAAATTGTATCTGGGGTGCCCGCTGCTATACCAGTAGTAGGTGACCAGTTGGTAGAGTTGTTGAGGGGTGGGGCTAGTGTAGGACAGGCTACTCTCACTCGCTTCTATACCATCCACACCTTTGTGTTGCCCTGGTTGATGGCTGTTTTCATGTTGTTACACTTTATCCTCATTCGTAAACAGGGCATCTCTGGTCCCTTATAATGATAATACTCCCAATACAAGCCTGGCTTAACTTACAAGGAGATAACTTCTTATGTCCAGCAAGTTGTATAAGAAACCGGACTTATCTGACCCAAAACTAAGGGCCAAATTGGCCAAGAATATGGGTCATAATTACTATGGGGAAATTGCCTGGCCTAATGATATACTGTATATGTTCCCCATTTGTATCCTGGGCACCCTAGGGTTGATTGTGGGCTTGGCAGTGATGGATCCAGCTATGGTGGGTGAACCAGCTGATCCCTTTGCCACTCCCCTGGAAATCCTCCCTGAGTGGTACTTGTATCCTGTTTTCCAGATTTTGAGAATTATTCCTAACAAACTTTTAGGTATTGCCTGTCAGGCGGCGATTCCTCTGGGGTTGATGCTTGTGCCCTTCATTGAGAGTGTTAACAAATTCCAAAACCCTTTCCGTCGCCCTGTAGCCATGACAGTTTTCCTTTTTGGCACACTGGTTACCCTCTGGTTGGGTGCTGGTGCAGTTTTCCCTCTTGATAAATCCCTGACATTGGGTCTATTCTAACATATCAATCTACCTACCGGGCGATTCCTCCTAGGGAGTCGCCTTTTTTTGTGGCTGTTTTCTATCTCTATTGCCCTGCACATGGGCGGTTTTTATTTTTAGGAAATAGACTATAATTTTTGCCATTAAAACCTAGAACCATACCCCTTTTTATAGGATTAGCATAGCGTCGCCAAAGGAATAAAAACGATATTTTTCCCGGATTGCCTCCTGGTAAATACTCAATAGTCTCTCCCTGCCAATGAGGGCACTTACTAACATCAATAGACTGGATTTGGGTAGATGAAAATTGGTAATCAGACTGTCAATGACTTTGAATTTATAGCCGGGATAAATAAATAAATCCGTCTTGCCTTGGAAGGGTTGTAACTGGCCACACTCCTTACATACCCCCTCCAAAGTCCTGACTACAGTTGTGCCTACAGCAACTACACGATTACCGCGGGATTTGGTGTCGCTGATGGCACGACAGGCTTCCTCCCCCACCTCAATCCACTCTTGATGCATCTGGTGTTGACGGATGTTTTCTACCTCCACTGGGCGAAAGGTGCCTATCCCCACATGGAGGGTAACTTGGGTGATGTTTATCCCTTTTTCTTGCAATTGCTGGAATAGTCTCTCGGTAAAATGTAGTCCAGCTGTAGGGGCGGCAATTGCCCCCTCTTTTTGGGCATAGATGGTTTGATACTGTTGGGGGGAGGCGGTGGTGTCGGTAACGTAGGGGGGGAAAGGGATTTTGCCTATCTTTTCCAACAGAAGCCAAAATGATTCCCCTCCCTGCCATTGAAACTGGAGAATTCTGCCACCAGTAGCCTCGTCTTTGTCTACAACAGTGGCTTTTAAGACTATCTCATCCTTGTCGTCTGTGAAGAAGATTTCACTTCCTAGGGAAAAACGTTTACCCGGTTTTACCAACGCTAACCAGCAATTATTCCCCCTCTCTTCTACCAACAATACCTCTACCTGTGCCCCAGTGGCCTTTTTGCCGTACAACCTTGCTGGTATGACTTTTGTGTTATTTAGTACTAAGAGATCCCCGGGGGAGAGAAACTGTGGTAATTCGTAAAAGCGATGGTGGCTGATATGGCCTTGTGGGTATACTACCAAAAGACGGGAATAGTCTCTCGGGGTGACAGGGTTTTGGGCAATTAATTCTGGGGGCAAATAGTAGTCGTAACTAGATAGTTGTTCATCTGGATTCATTTTTTTCGTGGGGCTTTTGGGGCAAAAAAAATCTTATTCTATTCTAAGACATTTTATCACTCTTCTCCAGTTATTTTGCCTCCTTATATGTTAGTTTTTTTCTACTAATACATATAGGAATGTTTCTAATTGTTTCAGCAATGTTTTTACTTCTTCTCTGGCTTCTTCCTTGGTTTTGGTTTCCCCTGTTATCAGGTTTATTGGTTGGATTTTCTGCCAGTAATCTACTAATTCTAAAAATGACAAAGAATTGTTAAACAGGGGAAGTAAAGCAGCCGCTTGGTTATGGGATATATAAACAGGGCCAGCTGCCGGCTGAGTGATGTATTTACTAATTTCCCAGGGTTGTTGTTTCTTTACTGTGTCTAGCAAATCTTCCTTAACAGCAGTGGTTTTTAGTTGAGGATGGAGGTAAATTGTGGCCTTTTCCCAGTCATTATCTTCCCATTGGGATACAGGTTTTATTGGTAAAATACTCCCCTCATTTACACACCAAAAGTCGATAAGACGATGGCCCGGATGCAAAAGTTCAAACAGGTGTAGTCTTTCTTCTTCAGTGGCATTTTCTAACACAAATTCCCAGGTAGTAGGAATTTTATTTTTGTCTTGAAACAAGTCTCTCACTTCCCAATGCCGCCAGTCGGTCATACTAAGAAATTGAAGTTTTGCCTCCCTTAACATCTCAAAAACCTGGGGGATATTATAACCCTTGTCCCCTTGAAGGAGAATATTATTTAGGACCATTTGCTTGACGTTGACATCCCCTAAATCTATACCTTTGTTTTCCAGTCCTATACTGGCATTTCGTCTGAGAATAACATCGGGTTTTAGGTTTTGAAACGTCTCGGCAACTACTCCAATTTCAAAATCCCCTGGGTTGTCTTCTAATAATCCTAAACAACGGAATAATTCCTGGGCCAAATAGATATAAAATCTCTGATAGTAACTATGAAAATTACCCCTTATAATCCCCTCTGGTTTTAAAACCGACTGCAGACTCCTTAGGGCTTCCCTTGGATTATCACAAAGATAGAGGACATCGTTACAGTTAATGTAATCGTAATGGTAGCCAAGACTAGCAATATCTTCTAGGGGGATTTGATGGTATTCTACATTGTCAAAACCATGATGTTTTAAACGTTTTTCGGCAAATTTTAGAGACTCTGCGGATAAATCTATGGCAAAAATACGGGCATTGGGATTGGCTAAGGCCAGTGTTAGGGTAGTAAAACCACTACCACATCCCACATCTAGAATCAGTTTGTCGGCGGTGTCGGCCACCCTCTGGCGATAAAGATAATAGGGAGTCACCAGGTTGTGGATGAATAGGGCATTGTAATCGTCCTTTGGAGATTTGTCAATGGGAATATTGGGGTAGGGGATAGTATCATATTGTTTTTGTACTAGTTCCCGGGAGGAATCATTCATGGTTTTATGGTATTAAAAGGGACTACTAATGAGGATAACATGGGCTTATATTACTTTTGTGCCAGAAGGTTACGGATAGACTCTAGGAATTTCTGTTCAATATAGGGTTTGGTGAAGTAAGCATTGGCACCAAGATGGGTTGCCAACTGACGGTGTTTCTCATTGCTGCGGGAAGTTAACATGGCTACGGGGATTTTACTCAACTCGGGATGACGTCTCCTCTGACTCAGGAATTCAAAACCATTCATGTTAGGCATTTCAATGTCACAGATAATCAGATTCACATTCAAGCCTTGTAAAAGTTGATCTAAGGCATCCTTGCCATCCTTAGCCTGTACTACCCGATAGCCAGCCTTTTCCAGAGACAAGGCTAAAGTCCGCCTCATGGCTGCACTATCATCAACTACAAGTATAGATTGAACTTGGAAGGGCTTAGCAACAGTGGTAGGGGTAGCAGTATGGCCGTTGCGGTAGGTAGGGGAGGTGGATTCTACGGGGGTGTCCTCTTTTTCTTTCCTAATGGGGATTACAGGGGTAGACTGGTGGAGTTGGAGTTGGTGTGAGATGAGAATGACGGGGTTGATGACGGGGATTAAAGTGCCATCACCGAGTATAGTACAGCCGTAAGTATATCTGGGGGCAGTAATAGCAGTGCCAAAGGGTTTGACGACCAATTCTTGTTCACTTACTAGGTGATCAACCTCGATAGCAAACAATTCTTGCCCCAACTGGACTAACAATACCGGTTTATTCCATTCTGGGGGAGTGGGGAGTATTTCTATATTCTGGCTGATGTTAGTGGGAGGCAAGTAGCAGTTGTAGTGCAACAACTCGGCGAGGGAGTAGAGGGGAATGACGCGGTTTTCATAGTATAGCCAGCGTTGGTTAGCAGAGACTTTTAGTTGATGATTTTCTGGCACCAGGATTTCAAAAATGTTATCAGAAGGCACTGCATATAAGAGATTAGCAGCGGATAAGACTAACAGTTTGTCGATGGTGAGGGTGAGGGGTAGTCGGAGGGTGAAAGTAGTGCCTTGACCTTCTTCCGAGTCTACAGCAATTGTACCCTTAAGAGAGCGCAGTTGGGAACGGACAATATCCAAACCCACACCCCGCCCAGAAATTTCAGTTACACTAGAGGCGGTAGAAAAACCCGGCTCAAAAATCAAGTCTAGCAGGTTTTCCTTGCTAATAACCGCCAATTGTTCAGGTGTAAGGAGTCCTTTTTCTACTGCCTTTTGTCCTACCTTGGCCAGATTAATCCCTCCCCCATCGTCTCTTACCTCAATAATAGTCTGATTACCTTGGTGGTATGCTCTTACCTCAATAGTACCTACTTCCGGCTTCCCTCTTTGTTTACGGACTTCCGGGGTTTCTATACCATGGTCAAAGGCATTGCGGATCAGGTGCACCAGGGGGTCATATAATTTTTCTAGGGCTGCCTTATCTACCAGTACATTAGTGCCACTGAGTTTAAGATTGACCTTTTTGTTGTATTTAACAGACAAATCTCGCAAGACGCGGGGGAAGCGGTTGAGGATTTCGCCCAGGGGAAGCATTCTCGCCCACATCAACTCATCCCTTAGGCGGTTAAGCATTTGTTTTTGACTTTCTACGGTTTGTCCGGATTGAGAGGCATATAGGGCAATGTCTTCCACCGCCTCTTCTAACTGGATAATTTGTTCCAGCAGGGCTTGAGTTACGCTGTAAAGATCGTCGTAGCGATCCATTTCCAACACGTCAAAGGCGGCGGTGAGATTAGTGTCTTCTCCTTCCTCGCCAGAAATATTCAGTGTTTCTTCTAGACGATGACTCTTTTTGGAGGTGAATCTAGAGGGGGAGACTAACATTTTATCGGATAATAACCGGAGGGCATTGGCCATCTGTTGGAATTGGGAAAAGCGGGAGAGTAATTCCCTGAGGGCACTTTGTAGTTTCTCGTTTTGCAGGGATAAACTATTACGGGTGATAGACAATTCACCAATGAGGTTATTCATCCTCTCCAGGCGCTCCAGGTCCACCCGTATGGTTAAATTAGTCTTAGGGGCAACAGGTGCGGCCTTTGTTTCCTGTGTCTTGTCTGTGGTAGCCTTTTTGGGGACAGAATCGCCTTTTTTGGGGGAGATTTGGCTAATATCCTTTACAGGGGGTAGTTTTTCATAGATTCTAGTGATAGATTCAACAGTTTCTTCTACTCCTTCTGCCCGTAACAAGGCTTCTCTTTCCGCCTCCGAGAGGATGATTACTTCTTCCTTGTGACTTTCGGGGATGGTAGGAGTGGGGGGTTTGCTTTCGGCGGTGGTTTCTTCTTCGCTGGGGGTTTCTTCCGACACTTGGACAATTTCAGATATATCCCCAAAAACTTCTTCCAAAGAGGGCACTTCTTCTTGTAATTCTCCCTGCTGTGGTGGGGGGGTAGTAGTTTCCCCTGTTTTTTCGCCTTCTTGGGGGGGTGCTAGTATTTCACTAATAGAGGGGATGGTTTGCCCCTTATCCACTTCTATGGTGGCAGAAAGGAGCTGTTCTAAGTCGGGCAGGTTTTCTTCCTCTTCTGGGATGCCTTGATCCAATTGTTCTAGACTTTGTATATCTGTTGTCGACAAATGGATTTCGCTCAGAGGATTGGCAACAGTTTGGGTTTCCCTGTAGACGGGGGGAAAAATTTCCTCGGGGGTAGCCAAAACCTCGCCCAGGATTTCGTCTCCAGCGGCTTCAGGGATTTCTTCTTCTGCTTCCACCAGGCTTTTACCTTCTGCTAGACGTTTTAATTCCTCACTAGGTTGGCCTCCCTGATGACGATCGCCTGCTAGTACTGCCTCTCTTGCCCTTTCTACATCCCTGATTACTATGTTTATTATGTTGATAACTTGATCTGGTTGTAGTTCGACAGCTTTCAACCCCAGACGGGCGATTTCGGCAAAGCCAGGGAGGTTAAGCATTTCCCCGAAGCCGGCAAAGACTTCCAGGGTGGCCCTTAATTCTCCTGCCAGAGGTAAGCCGGTGGGGTTAGCCACAACAGCCTTAAGACGGTCTAATTCTTGGGCCACATCCACCTCGAACATGGATTTTACCATGTCTATGCCCAAATCGCTGGAGGAGGGGATGTAGTCGTCTGCCCTTTCTAGATAAGGCCCCAATTTAGTTTTGATTTTAGCCCAGATTTGTTCTGCCCTAGCCAGTGCCTCTTGGGGGTTGTATTGTCCTGTTTCTATTTGGGTGTTGAGGGCATTAGCCAGACAGTCATACCCCTCTAACAGCCAGGTTTCCAAGTCGGTGTCTATGGGTATATCCGGATTATAAAGGACTTTAAAGATGTCCTCCAACTGGTGGGCGATGGTTTTGATAGCTTCCAAACCGACACTGGCTGCACCCCCCTTGAGGGAGTGGGCGGCGCGCATCATCTCGTGTATTTTAGCTGTACTTCTGTCTTCCCGAAGAGTAAGCAAGCCACTTTCTATGACTTGCAGTAATTCCGGCGCCTCCTCTACAAAGAAACCATAGGCTGGATCACTGGTATCTACTGGTTTTTCGGCGACAGAGGGGCTAGAGGGGGGAGACAAGAGGGCTTGTAGGGAGGCACTCACCTCACCCCCCCTGGTGCGATCGCCTGCTAGGACTTGGGCTTGTGCCTGTTGCAGGTTTTCTATCAACGCCGAGGTAATTTCTCTCACCCTCTGGGGGTATTGTTGCAAAGCTTTTTGTGCCGTCTGACATATAGAGACAAAGCCCGGGAGGCCTAACATTTCCCCGAAGCCGGTGAATACTTCCAGTTGGCTGGTGACTGTATTTATCAGGGTTGCGTCGTCTTCCGTTTCTAGGGCCGTTTGGAGAGTGGCAATCCCCTGGGGCACATCAATTTCAAACAAGGAGGAAGCTATATCTACCCCCAAATCGCTGGAGGAAGGCAGGTATTCCTCCGCTTTTGCTATTTCTTCCCCGTATTCTCCCTCAAATTCCGCCCACTTGCTATTAACTATTTCTACTGCCGTTTTCTCGTCAAACTCTGTCCTTTCCAGCCTTGCTAAAACCGCCTGCCGCAGTAGCCCGTAGAGCTCCCGCAGGTAGGCTTGCATTTTTTCGTCTAAGGGTATATTATCATTAAAAAGGGCTTTTAGACTCTTTTCCACCCTCAAGGCAATAGTAGCCAAGTCTTCCAACCCGGCAGTCCTTGCCCCTCCCTTGAGAGAATGGGCTGCCCTTGCCGCCTCGTTGATGTCACTTATATTCCTTTCTTGGAAAACTTTCTCTAATTTGCTGTCAATAATGGCAATTAATTCTGGGGCTTCTTCTAGGAAAAATTGATAGGACTGGGCTTGCAACTCTTCTTGTTGGGAATCCTCCAAGAGGGACAAAAAGTCGGGACTTTCTCCTGTTTCTTCCGTTGTATCTTCCAACTCCATTTTGTCCACACTGTTGTTTACCTCTTCCATTAACTCTTGCCAGTCAGGGGTTTTTTCCGCTGCAGTTTCTCCGCCTATGTATTTCTCCCTCAGACTTATCAAATCTTCTAGGAGGTGGCTTATGGCTTCTCTCGTCTCCTGAGTATTACTTGCAATAGCCTCCCTGGTCCTATTGACAATCTGCTTCAATTGCTTCTCATTGCCCAATTCACCAAAGCCCATGAGGACATCTAGAAGGGGGGAGACAGCCGCAGGGAGTTGGGAGGTGGGGGTGTTTTGTAGATGCTCTTGTAGTTGTTGAATAATCTGAGGGACATCCACCTCAAAGAGGGATTTAATAATATCCACACCCAAGTCACTGGAGGAAGGGATGAAGGAAGGAATGTCTTCTATACTACCCAATTTGGCCTCCAGTTGTGTCCAGACGGCCTCTGCTTCTTCCTGCCAGCGATGAGAATATCTACCGGTAGACTGTTGTTCCAAAAGAGCATTTTTGAGACAATCAAAGGCAGAGAGGAAGAGGGATTCCAGTTCGTCGTCAAATACTACTTGTTCACTAAAAAGGGCCTTGATATAATCCTCTAGACGGTGTGCCAAATCTTTTATACCATGGAGGCCAACACTGGCGGCCCCTCCCTTGAGGGAATGTGCTGCCCTCATGATTTCGTTGACACGGGCAGTAGTCTTTTCCGTTTTCAGGGAAAGCAAGCCATGTTCAATGGTATCCAGTAATTCTGGCACCTCCGCCATGAACAATTCATACATCGGTTCATCTATGCTAACCGTGTCTGACACATAAGAAAATTCTTCTACCTTCCTCTCCCCTTTAGTCCTATAAGCTGTTGCCTCTACTTGTGTCTCCTTGGGGGTTTCAGATTCCCCCAAAGCCAAAAGACCACTAGAAGGCGCCCCTCCCTGTTGTCTGTCTCCCGCTAACACTGCCATTAGACTTCTCTCTAAATCCTCTATTAGGAGGGAGGCAATAGTATTAACCTGATGGGGGTGTTTTTCTAGGGCTTCCTTTGCTACAGAGACAATCAGAGAGAAGCCTGGCAATTCTGTCACCTGGGCAATGCTTTCCAGACTATCCAACCATTGTTGTAACTGTTGTCTTTTGGCATAACTGTCTTCTTCCTGCGCCACTAATCCCCTCAGGTTGTCAATTACTCGAGCCACATCCCCCGTAAACAATTCTACTACTATGTCTGTGTCCCAGTCTTGCCCCTGAAAATGAGAACCATTGTTGTTTCTTCCCTCTGCTAACCTAGTCTCTATTTGCCGCCAGATTTCTTCTATTTTTCCGTCTACCGTTTGAGAGGGTGGGGGGATTTTACCACACTTAAAGTCCTCCCTCAGAGGGATGGCTATACAGTCAAACGCCTCCAACAACAAACTCTCTAGGGAGGTGTCTATTGTCACATGATTATGACACAGGGCTTTCAACAGGTTTTCCAGTCGGTGTACCGCTCTGGTAAAATGAATTAAACCCCCATTGGCCAGTTTTTGTTTCAAAGATTGAATGGCCTGTAGTAACTCTTCTACCCGGCTTGTGTCATTGGCTTGTAACCCTATTAATTTATTTTCTATTTCTTGCAACAGTTCGGGGGCTTCATCTAACAACTGTTGATGGGCTCGATTTAGTGGATTCATGACAACAGACAGGGATTTGTGCGCTTCTCTTCTAATATTAGTCTAACAATGGTTTTTTTCTATGGGGACTGGGTAAGAAGGATTAGGGATGGAGGTTGTTTTCCCCCTAGGGTGAGGCGGGAGAAAAACCGGCCCTCTTCCCGGACAATTAACATAATGACGTACCAGAATCGGGTATGATGGGGAATGTAAACTTTTATTGAGCACTAAATGGTAACAAGTCCAAGCCCCAACAAAATCAACTACCACATCAAAGACATCAACCTGGCACCCATCGGTAGACAGAGAATAGAATGGGCTGCTAGGGAAATGCCGGTTTTAAGGCAAATTAGGGCCCGTTTTGCCCAAGAAAAGCCTCTGGCAGGAATCCGACTGGTGGCCTGTTGTCATGTTACCACGGAAACCGCTAATTTGGCCATTACTCTCCAAGCCGGTGGCGCCTCCTCCCTCGTCATCGCCAGTAACCCCCTTTCTACCCAGGATGATGTTGCCGCCTGTTTAGTCCAAGACTACGGCATCCCTGTATTTGCCATCAAGGGGGAAGATAATGCCACCTACCATCGTCATGTGCAGATAGCCCTAGACCATAGACCTAATATTATCATCGACGACGGCGGGGACGTGGTAGCCACCCTGGTGAAGGAGAGACAAGACCAAATTTCCGATATTATTGGTACTACAGAAGAAACTACCACTGGGGTGGTGCGCCTAAGGGCAATGTATAAAGATGGGGTGTTGCAATTCCCAGCTATAAATGTCAATGATGCCGAGACTAAACACTTCTTCGATAACCGATATGGTACAGGCCAGTCTACTTTTGATGGTATCCTCCGAGCGACTAATATCCTCCTGGCTGGCAAAACCCTGGTAGTCGCCGGTTATGGCTGGTGTGGCAAGGGGGTGGCCATGCGAGGGCGTGGTTTGGGCGCCAATGTCATCGTCACCGAAGTTAACCCCGTTAGGGCTATAGAGGCTGTTATGGACGGCTTCCGGGTAATGCCCATGATAGAAGCTGCCAAGGAAGGGGATGTATTTGTTACAGTTACCGGCAATAAGCATGTAATTCGAGAAGAACACTTCCGCGTCATGAAAGATGGGGCCATAGTATGTAATTCTGGCCACTTTGACATCGAAATTGACCTGGAAGCCCTCAAAAAGATGGCTGTAGAGGTGAAACAGGTAAGGGATTTCACTCAACAGTATGTGTTACAAGACGGCAAGTCTATTGTGGTTTTGGGAGAAGGACGTTTGGTTAACCTAGCCGCCGCCGAGGGGCATCCTAGTGCCGTCATGGACATGAGTTTTGCTAACCAGGCTTTGGCTTGTGAATATCTGGTGAAAAACAAGGGGAAACTATCCCCTGGTATCCACCCTGTACCCCCCGAAATCGATCAAGAAATTGCCCGTCTTAAACTCCAAGGCATGGGTATTACCATTGATACCCTTACCCCTGAACAAATTGAATACCTCAACTCCTGGACTATTGGTACTTGAAGTTTTTAATCCTACAAGTACACCTATGAAAACCCTGATAGCCCGTCTTGCTGTCATCTTCCTAATAGTCTCCCTGATAATGATAACCAGTGCCAAAACCGTCTTGGCAGCAAGTTCCTCCGCCGTCACCTCTACCTTCGAAAGTAAGGATTTAAGCGGCGAAGACTTCTCCTCCCGCAATCTTCAGTCGGCAGACTTCACCAAGGTAAAACTAATAAAGGCCAATTTCAGCAACAGTGACTTGACTGGTGCTGTTTTTAACGGCGTCGTGGCTGAGGAGGCTAACTTCCATGGCGCCGACATGAGCAATATATTAACTTATGTTACCAGTTTTGACAAAGCTGACCTCACAGATGCTATACTCCGAGAGGCCATCATGAAGCGCACCACCTTCAAGGATGCTAAAATAGACGGTGCCGACTTCACCATGGCTATCTTGGACAAAGACCAAGTCATCCAACTGTGTAAACGGGCAAAGGGCATCAACCCTGTCACTGGCGCCAGCACCCGTCAATCCCTAGGTTGTCCATAATCCCCAGGGGGGGTGCCCCCTTTTTCCCTCCTGTTTCTCCCCCTAGCCTTTATTTCACCCAGCCGGCACTTAATACTATTGTCATTAGAATAAAGGTAATACCGAGAATCCAAGTAACCCGGTTGAGGGCAGCTTCGGCACTTTTCGCACTAGTAAACAGTTGCGCCTGTCCCCCTATCCCCCCAATACCATCTCCCTTAGGAGAATGTAACAATACTAGGATGATCAAAAAAATCGCCGATACTAGCCAAATGGCATGGACTATCTGATAAACTGTCATTTGTCTTTAGTATGCCAAAAAGGGTGTACAGTAAAAACGGTCACCAGTGGCCATTATAACCTAGTGATAGTATAACATGGAGTAGCAACCAGAAGGGGCTATCACCAAACAAACACAATGTTAATGACCATACGCATTGACAATTTCGCCCTAGTGGAACATTTGGAGTTAGAATTGGGAAGGGGTTTAAATGTCTTGACGGGAGAAACAGGGGCAGGCAAATCCATCATCCTAGAAGCTATTGATGTGGTATTGGGTGGCAAAGTCCATCAGCGAATGATTCGCAGTGGTGCCAAAAAGGCTGTAATCGAGGCTACCTTCTCCCTTAACCCCTATTTATACTCCTGGTTGCAGTCTCAGGAAATAGACTGTCTTGAGGATGACACTCTAGTCTGTAGTAGGGAGTTGATTGCAGGCAAGGATAACTTCCGCTCCCGCTGTCGTCTCAATGGTACCCTGGTTAATAAGAGTCTTCTTCTCCAACTCCGTAGTCTCCTCTTAGAATTTACCGCCCAAGGCGAAACTGGGCAATTGTTTTCCGCCGCCAGTCAAAGGGATTTACTGGATAACTACGGTGGCAAGGAATTGTTGGCACAAAGACAACTGGTATCTGAGGCTTTTAATGCTAGGCAAGAAGCCTTAGCTAGATTGCTATCCTATCAACAGTGGGAAAGGGAAAGACTACAACGTTTGGATTTAATTAGCCATCAAATCAAAGAATTGGCTAGTGCCCAGTTACAATCCCCTGATGAGTTAACCCAGCTGGAAATAGAGAGTGCACGTCTCACCCATGTGGTAGAATTACAACAATTGGCTTATCAGGCCTATCAGCTACTTTATCAAAGGGATTGTGACCAAACTGAGGCAGCGGCAGATATTCTCAGCCAAGCCCAAAAAATTCTCACCCAGATGGTCAGCTATGACAAGCAATTAGCTGTTATACTAGAAATGGTAGAATCGGCCCTCCATCAGGTAACAGAGGCTGGACATCAGCTTTACAGTTATGCGGAATCTCTAGAAGCTAATCCTGAGCGTTTGGAAGAGGTAGAAGAGAGAATAAGACTACTAAAGCGCATTTGCCGCAAATACGGCACCTCTTTGGCCGAAGTTATTGATTACTATCATAAGCTACAACAGGAATTAAGGACTTTGACAGACAATAGTCAGTCTGTTGAAAAATTGGAAAAGGAATACCAGGCAGCAGAGGCTTCTTTTAGGGAAAAATGTCACCAACTCACCCTTATGAGACAAGAGGCTGCTAGAAAGTTAGAAAAACAGTTGACGGAAGAGTTAAAACCCCTGGGAATGGCCAAGGTGCAATTTCAATGTAAAATAACCCCTACCAACCCCAGTAACACTGGCGCCGACGAGGTAGAATTCTACTTTAGCCCCAACCCTGGTGAGGCATTACAACCCCTTGCCGCTATCGCCTCCGGCGGGGAAATGAGTCGCTTCCTACTGGCATTGAAATCCTGTTTCTCCTCCAACCATAGCAACTTTTCCCCCAAAACCCTTATCTTTGACGAAATCGACACCGGGGTTTCTGGTAAAATAGCCCAAGCCATCGCCGACAAACTCCATCAACTCAGTCGTCACCATCAGGTTTTGTGCGTCACCCACCAACCCTTAGTAGCTGCTATGGCTGACTACCACTTCCGGGTGGAAAAACAATTAACCCAATCCCCCGACACCCAGGAGATTCGCACTGTTATCCGCGTAATACACCTAGAACATGAAGAACCTCGCAAACGAGAATTGGCAGAATTAACCGGGGGAAACTCCGCACAAGAGGCTATGGCTTTTGCCGACTCCCTCCTGGCAACAGCCGCACGTAAGAAGAATACAGGTTTATGATTGACAATCCCCCCTTACTGCTTCCTTCCCACACACCCTAGTTAGAACCTGTATACACAATTGCTTACAGCTTTATCTATAGCATTCCCTGATACAAGGGATTCTATAAAAACTTGTGAGAGAAAGCAATAAGGTGAATGAAAAAAATAGACCGGTGTTAACCCTAATACCCGACCCTCAACAACAATTATATCTGGAAATTCCTTCCCAGTTACCAGAAAAAGCCTGGAAAAGGAGTGAGTATATCCCCGACGCCGTTAGCCGGTGGCAGGTGTATCTTAATCGCCTCCTGTGGGAAACCTTCTGCCACTACCTACAACAGGAATACTCTCTCCATCCTCACACTGCTCCCATGGAGGTGTTAGAATCTGTCTGGGTATTGTTAAACGGCACAGCTGTAAATATTGGCGAGAGAAGATTAATTCTTTTGCCTACGGAAATCCTCGATGATGAGGAGGTATATATCCCTCAGGAATGGGTAGATATCCCTAGCTGGCTGGGCGACTATTATATCATTTCTGAGGTTAATCCTGATGAGCATTGGCTGAGAATCCTGGGTTTTACTACTCACAAAAGGCTTAAACAACAGGCATTTCTCTCCTACGAAGAAAGGTGTTATGTTGTATCAAAAAATGAATTATTCCCCCCAGGTATCTTAGGGGCCATCCTAGAATTTTGTCCAGAGGAAATCACAAGACAGGAGGTTGAGCCTCTGCCGGCTATAGACTCTAATCATGCGGAAAATTTAATTTCCCGGTTAGCAAATCCTGATGTATACCCTAGGTTAGAATTGCCATTTAAAATCTGGGCATATCTACTAGAAAATCGGGAATATATCACAAAAATAGCTCAAGCCAGGATTGGTTGCCAACCTCTAGCTAAAAATGCCGTTACTGTCATAAGAAAGTGGCTAAAAAATTCCTTAACCGAATCCTGGCAACCTCCCGAGAAACTAGGTATATTCGCCACTGGCCTCCGCAGTTTTGACAAAAAGCTGGTGAGGTGTAAGCAAGTAGAAATAGGCGATTGTAAACTGTTTTTGTGTCTGGAAGTAAGCAAGGAGGAAGCAGGTAAATTTGCAGTAAAAGTGGAATTGTATCCAGGAGGTGGAAACCTGTATATCCCCCCATCTACCCAGTTGATTTTACTGTCTAAATATGGCGAAATTCTAAAACAAATTAAAGCAAGAGAAAAAGATAACTGTATAGCTATTCAAAGATTTAAGGTGGCAGAAAATTTCGAGTTTCAGATAGAAATAAAAAAGGAGTCTCGGGGGATAAAAGAGTATTTTATTGTTTGATATAAATAAAAAGGTGTTGTCAGGGGAAGGTATTTTGGAAAATTAAATAGGCTGTTGTAATTGTTTAAGCAGACTTTCTTCCCTGTTGTAAACAATCCCTGGATAGGGAAAGGGGGGTTTAGTAAAAAGGAAACAACGACTGCCAGCCATTAAACTATTCAACTTCTCCCCATGACAAGACACCCAAATCACTGGCAATTCGGGAATACTGGCTGTCATATTCACCCCATAGTTGACGGCAGCCAGGGTTTCCATAACCGTTGTGTTGCCATGAATTAAACCAATGTCTGCCAACCAAACCTTTACATTTAGTCGTTTCCGGAGGGAATAGGAATATAAGGAGGCTACGACAATAACCGCCTTCTCGAAATCATCCCCCCCCCACTCGCCAGAATTGTCAAGACAGATAATAACCTCCTCCCCACTGGTGGTAGTTTCTAATTCTCTCACTTTTAATTCTCCCATACGCGCGCTGGTGCGCCAATGAATCAGACGAAAGGCATCGCCATAACGATAGGGCCTTATAGTTTTAGTAACCCCCTCTGTGGCGCTATAATATACCAGGCGATTTTCTTGTTGTTTTAAGTCCTCATTGCCTATATCATCAATTAGAGGACAAGACTGAAGAGGGAGAATTTGGGGATAAACCGTAGCCTTGGCAGAAGTTTTACACAGACGACTGGCATAGAATAAACCAAAAGGGGCCGCAGTTTTTAGGGTAATATATTGCCAATGGTACACTCCTCTTTTCTCGGTGGGGATGTAGGCGGCTACCTGGATTTCCTGATGTGGTGCTAAAAACTCCAGATTGTGTATAATCGGCTTACCCAGAAGGGATGGTATTTCGTCTTGGATTTGGATGAGGCTTTTCGGCTTATTAGTGGGGTTACTAACAGACAGAATAAGAGTCAACTCATTGCCAGCATAAACGGGGGAAATAGGTAGACGTTTTATGGCAATACCCTTGAGATTTCTCGCCGCTTCCACCATATTTAACCCCAAAAGGGCAAAAATAGTGCCACTCAATACATACAACCATCCTGCCATAGTGTTGGTAGCGGCGCCAAAAAAACTCAAGGCTATGCCCATCAACACCCATCCCCCAAAGGCTGGAGTCGCCCAATTGTATTCTAGCCATCTGATGAAATTAAATCCCCTTCCCATTTCCCCTGTCACCTATGTTTCAATGACAACACCCCGCCAAAAGGCAACATAATTTTTGATGTGTTTTGCCTTCTCTTTGGGATTGGGATAATACCAGGCTGCGTCTTTGTTTTCCTCCCCGTTGACTACTATGGTGTAATAATTGGCTACTCCCTTCCAACTGCAAACGGTTTGAGTGTCACTGGGGATGAGGTATTCTGTTTTAATACTATCCGGCGGGAAGTAGTAATTTCCCTCCACTATCTGACAGTCATCGCTTTCTGCAATCACCACCCCCCGCCAAATTGCCTTTGCCATATTGCAGTCATCCCCTTCACCTGTTCAGCAGATATGATAGCATTTTACCAGATACTTCTACCCATTGGAATTTATAGTTACTCTTTTTTAGGGCAATTGAAACCAAATAATTCTCCCTGATAAAGGCATTATATATTTGCCAGTTAGGCTGGCTATTTGTCACTAAGTCTATACTCTTCAAACCTCCGGCTATCCCCTCACCTATGGCTTTCAGATAGGCTTCTTTTGCTGTCCAGAGACGGAAAAATTCTACAATAGCATCTTGAGGTTTTAACTTCCCTAAATACTCCCACTCATGGCTAGTAAAAAACCTTTTAGCTATTGCCAAAACCCCTTTTTTCTCCCCTATCTTCTCTAAGTCTACACCCACTGTACTTAGAGTGAGAGCATAAACAGTATAATCGTACTTGTGGGAAAGGTTAAAATGCAGGTTTATCCTGTTTATTTCTGGTATTAAACTAGGTTTTCCCTTGGAATTATAAAACAAAGTTATCTGCCGGGGGTGAATACCTAAATAGTTGCTAAGAATTAGACGTAAAATTGCCCTGTTTATGATATACCTTACCCTAGCATAATGCCGTTTTGCCTGTGCATTTTCAATTTCTTCTGTAGCCAGAAAACAAGATAATTCTGGGGCTAAATGGGAGTAAACAGAGGTATCTAGAAAAAACAGCAAGACATCATTGGGGTACAATTGGGGAGGTTCGAGGGGAAAAATAAAATGAGGGGAAAGAGAGACTAGGTGGAGAAAACTCACTGCTAGATTAACCCCTCTAACTCCAACTCTTCAATCATCTGTAAGCCTCTCAAGTCGCCTAATTTTAACAAGGCAGTCTTAGCATCTTCTTTGACACCCAAATCCTCGTCTTCCACTAAGGCTTCAATAAGGGCATCAATGGCAGTAGCATAAACCACATTATAAGGCAATTCCCGACACAGTTTGCCCAACGCCCAAGCGGCATTGCTACGCACAGCGGGGATTTCATCCTGTCGAAGGGTACGAATCAAAACCGGAATGGCAGTTACAATGTTATCATAGTCTAGTCTGGCGATATTTGCTAAACTACTAGCTGCCCACAACCGTACTGCGCCTATGTCAGTCTTCAAGGCGTGGAGGAGAGGCTGAAAGGCGCGAGAATCGCCACTGTTGCCCAACGCCCAAACTACCCCCTTACGCACATACCCATTCCAATCATTGTATAGGACATCAATCAGGGGCTCTACTACAGAAGGATGAGTATTTCTACCTAGAGCATAGGCAGCGGCAACCCGTAAAAGAGGACAACTGTTGTGTAAAAATTGTATAAGGGTGGGAATAGCACGAGGCTCAACAATTTCGCAAAAGGCCCTTACGGCAAAGATTTGTTCCTGTTTGTTATCACTGTGGAGCCATTGTAACATAAGTTCCGGGTCGGGGGGAGATTTCTTCTCCTTTTCCAATTCGTCTAGGGGGTTGAGGTAGGAGTCTAACTCCACAGCGATTTGCTTTCTCGTTGGTTCATTCATAAAATTTAAACATGTACCCTTGGCCGGGAGTGGTTAATAGTATATTATGACCGAAAATTGTCCAACTCAGGCGGTGATCGCCCTAGGAAGCAATTTGGGGGATAGGGAAAATACTCTTAATCAGGCATTGGCTACCCTTAACCAAACGGAGGGAATAAGGGTAATTTGTCATTCCCGTTGGCTAGAAACTAAACCTGTCGGGCCGGAGCAGCCGGACTATCTCAACGGTTGTGCTATAATCGAGACTACTCTTGCCCCTCAACAACTTTTAGACGCCCTTTTGGCTATTGAAAAGCAGTTTGGGAGGGTAAGGAAAGAAAGATGGGGGGCTAGGACTTTAGACTTGGATATAATCTTCTATGGGGAATTGGTATTAGATACTCCCCAGTTACAAATCCCCCACCCCAGGATGAGGGAGAGGAGTTTTGTTTTACTCCCCCTAGCAGAAATTGCCCCCAATTGGCGAGACCCTGTGACTAAAATTACAGTAGGGGAATTGTTGGCTAGACTGACAACTGCTGCCACACACTAGCAATGGTATTAGCAGTAATCATACCACTGGCAGCCACTGCCGGTACTCCTATTCCCGGAAAGGTGGAATCCCCACACAGGTAGAAATTGCGGATGGGGGTAGTGGCTGGTGGGAAGAAACCCTTACTGGCATCCCAAGCCGGGCCATAAGTACCCCGGTATCGTCTAAGATAACGACTATGGGTTAAGGGTGTGCCAATCAGCCTTACCTTACATCTTTCTCTTATATCTGGAATAAATCTCTCCAAAGCCTGCCACATCACCAATGCCCTTTTCTCCTTCATCTCTTCATATTCTGGGGTATTGGGGGTTAGATTTTCCCATAACTGGTAAGGCTCTGTAGCGGGCGTGTATGCGTGTATACTATGACTGCTTGGGGGCGCGAGGGAAGAATCCAGGAGTGTAGGTATTGACACGGCAACTACATTTTGTGGGGCAGTTATTTGCCAGTGGTTGACAACCAGGTGGTGACAGGGTAAGTCTGGAGGGATGTCTTTAGCCTCTATACCCAGGTGTAGATGCATAAAACTCCCATTGGCGGGGGTGGAAAGCCATTTTTGGCGTATACTGGCAGGCAAGACTGGAATCAAGGAAGCGGTATCCCAGATAGAGGCGTTGGAAACCACGGCTTTGCTGGCGGAAATTATTTCCCCATTGGCCAGTTTTACACCTATTGCCTTATTGTTTTCTACTAGTACTTCTTTCACATGACAGGATAGTAGCAGTTTGCCGCCAAATTTTTTTACACCCCTTACCAAGGCGTTGACTATAGCTTCACTGCCACCTACGGGATAGTCTAGTGTAACATTTGGACGATACCAGTCGGCAAACATAAAAGCCATCTCTGCCGCACTGGTGCCATGGGCTGGCAATCCTGATAACATAAAACATAGGAGATTTAGCCAGTTGCGGATAAACTCGTCGGAGACTACCTCATCCATGATAGCCCCAAAACTGGCCGTCAGCTTGTTGGCAAAAAAGACATAGGGTAGCAGGGATGGTAGATAGGGAAGGAGAGTCAAAACCACCCCCATGTCATAACGGAAGGCTTTGATGGGGATTTTGGTTGCCGCATCTGACAGGGGTTTCATTACTTTCTGCAACAGTCGCCACTCATTGGCGGCTTCTTTTCCCCTCAAATCCAGTAGCAAGTGGTAGAAAGACTCTTCTCCCACGGCTACTTCAAAATAACCCTCTGGCAGCCAACATCCCCAGCTATTGTAGTTTTTCCATTGTATCTCCTCCCCTATCATGTCTAGCACTTGACGAAGGGGATTAGGGGAGGGAGAATAGGATAGTCCCGAATAAAGGGAAGGTCCAGCCTCGAATTTAAATCCCTGGTAGGTGAAACTGTGGGCGCAACCGCCGGGTAGGTTATGACTCTCACATATTACCACATCATAGCCGTATTTGGCGAGAATTGCCCCACAGCACAATCCGCCGATACCACTGCCGATAATTACTATTTCCGTCTTCACAGACTCGTCTTTTCCTGACAGCCGTTGGGGTTTTTGTGTTTGTGGACTATGGTATATCTTCCTCCCCAGGCTGTCAACAGTGGCATGGCGGGGGATTGTTTTTTATTCTATTTCATCCCCGTTGGTTTTTGGGTGGGATGGTTGACTGATAATTTGTCTGAGACTGAAAAGACAGTTGGTTTCAAAGAATCGTTTTTGTAGCTGTTGCCATTTTTGCCATTCCTGTTTCTGAGATTCTCTGATTAACTGCTGTAATCCTGGCAGTTTCCGTTGCCATTTTTCCGTCAAATTGTCCAAGTAGTTTAGCAAACAAATATTGTCTTGAATATTGCCCAATACTGTCTGAATTTCTTTGGCAAAGTTGATATAATCCTGATACTCGGCAGGATAAAAATCTTGGAACAATTCTAGTTGATAACGGACTTTCTTCGCCTGTTTTCTGAGAGTATGTAAGTCTTCTCCCTTTTTGTCAATGATAGTTTCAATTTCCTCTTCTGTGAGGTTATCAACCACGGCTACCTCGCCATTTTCATCTATGGTGGCACCTACTATCCAGGCGGATTCCAAGCAGAAATTGCTGATTTGTGGTAAAAGGATGCTGGGTAACAATTTCTCTATTTTCACCCTGGCTAACCCTCGAAACTGAGGATTTTTTAGCCAGTGTTGTAATGCCTCTTTAAATTCCTGATAGTCGTCTCCTTTTAGTATCTCACGGCTGCTGGGGAATTGTTTGCCGTTTTTCTCCAGGTGTTTTTCATTGATTTCCTCAAATTTTGCCCATTCTTCCTGGCTTAATTGGGGTTTGTACTTGGTTTCCAGGTTTATTTGTATAATGTCAGCATCTCTTTCCAAGCCGAGGATTCTGGCAATTTTTCCTATTTTTTTGTCAGTAATAACGCCAGGAAGTTTTAACCCAGAGGAGAAGCTAGCTAAAACACTTCTTAGTCTCCTCATTCCCACCCGAATTTGGTGGAGATTTTCTGGGTCATTTTCTTCTAGTATTTTCCCTTCATATTTAAAGATTTTTTTTGCATGTTTAGCTATACCCAGGTAGGCATAATCAGCCATGGTGCGAGGGTTTTCTATAGAGACATCATAAGACATTTACCCACCTCCTTTTTTCTAAGTCTATT
The DNA here is from genome assembly GCA_030549855.1 of Cyanobacteriota bacterium SRBZ.bins.94.201705. Taxonomy (GTDB): domain Bacteria; phylum Cyanobacteriota; class Cyanobacteriia; order Cyanobacteriales; family Cyanobacteriaceae; genus DVEF01. Next base: position 20,125 of record JAUQQP010000010.1, on the reverse strand, counting down.
TTTATATTATAGCTAGAAAAAAGGAGTAGACAGGGGAATGACTACTCCAGTGTAAAAATCAGTTTATATTTGGGGATAGATGGTAAATGAGAAAGAGAGGAAGAGGGTTAGCAATCTGTCGGGAAAATTGGCAGATAGAGGAATCTTTCCGGAAAAATAATGTCAATGGCAGGAAGATTCTCTAAAATGGGAGAAAACCAGAGGGTGGGAAGATGGAGGGAAGGATAGAGGTGAGATTACAATTAAAAACCCCCCTCAGTCACTTAGGGATTGGGTGAGTTTGGCCTCGTTTTGACGACGGATTTTGGCATACAATTGAATACTAGCCGCCATGAGGATGACTAAAGCCACAACCAACCAGGTAGTGATATCGAGGGGTAAACTGTTTTTGAAGATGGCCAGCAGGACAATTATGATTAATAGTACAGTAGGGGCTTCATTAAGGGCACGAAATTTTTGCCCACTCCAGGTATTTTCTCCCCTCTCCAGCCGTTTCATAATTCTACCACACCAGAAATGATAAATGAGGAGGAGGGCAACAAAAGCCAGTTTGACGTGTAGCCATCCTGCCTTTAGAACTTGTGGTTCAGTTGTAATCAAACCAATAGCCATAGAGACAGTAAGTATCATTCCCGGGGTGGTGATAATGTTGTATAATCGTTTCTCCATCAACTCATATTGTTTCTTGAGAATAGACTTAGCTGGTTCACTTTTCTCTTCAGCCTCGGCATGATAGACAAATAGACGCACCAGATAAAACAAGCCAGCAAACCAGACAACGACACCAACAATGTGGAATGCCTTAAACCAGTAGTAAGCCATAAGCTAAATGCAATCACGCTCTAATTCCCTCAATTGTAACCCTCTTTTCACCCCTCCACAAAAATCTTCTCCTCTAGAAAAATTCCCTTGTCATTCAAACACCAGCTGGTTAAGTCTTTTACCTGCCCTTTTTCCACGGATACAATAACATATGAGTATACAGGCCAAGCTACAGCTCGGTCAAACTCGGAGGGGATGGCGGGGTGGCAGGGATGGGAATGATACACTCCCACTATTTGTAAGCCCTTCTGTCTTGCCTTTTTTTGTATCCTGAGAAAGGTAAGGGGGTTAATGGCAAAACTATCTCTCAAAGTGCCCTGAAAACGGTTAAAGTGGTAACGTTGGTTTTCCCAGTCATTTTTTGTAGGCACTACCTTTATCACTCTCTTCTCCTTGTCTTCTCCTATCACCCCCAACAACAAACCACAGCATTCATGGGGATAGCTTTTCAACGCTTCTTTTTTGATTACTGCCAGATTATTGCCACTAATCCACATAAACCCCAAAATAAAACGGTATTGCCTGAAAAAACTAACAAACACAATCCCTAATAAGATTGTATTCGCTAATTTTCTCAGGCAATAACACCTGTTTTATCTTTTTTTAACCTTGTCTTAACACAAGGTGTGTTCAGAAGGAGAAAATTACAACAGAGAGGGGATTAGCTGAGGGCGTTGATAGCGTAGTCGATGTAGGAGTTAGCCTCTACAGCGGCATCACCGGTTAAGCCGTGATTAGCCTTGATGTATTTCAGGGCTTCGATATACCAGCTGGGGGATAATTCAAAGCTGCGGTTGATTTCATCCAGCCCAGCAATTAGGTATTCATCCATAGGCCCAGTGCCACCGGCTACCAAGCAGTAAGTAATCATACGTAGGTAGTAACCGATGTCACGAGCACATTTAGCCCTGCCGGTGGGAGTAGAGGCATATTGAGGGCCAGGGGTGGTGGTAGTATAGGGAAACTTGGCATATACTGCATTGGCTGCCCCTTCGATGAGACGCTGGGCATTTTCAGTCAACACCCTGGCAGCTTGCAAGCCGGCGGTAGCTTGACGAAAACGACCAAAAGCGGCTTGAATTTCGGTGCTGCTGAGGAAACGGCCTTGAGAATCTGCAGCGGCGATAGCTTCAGTCAATGGGGTTTTCATGTTACCTTCTTTCTCCTATTTATGGTTTACCTTGTTAACTTGGGGAAAACTAACGCTGTTGTCAACCAGGAATTTTATTATGGCCTTACTAGGCTACGGCAGCGGCAGCACGATCGAAGTAGCTAGCCACTTCAGCCATTAGGGCACTGCAGTCACCCAGAGTGATATTATTGGGGTCATTAGCAATGGCAATAGCAGCATCTTTCATTTTTTGGATGCCCACTGCTACGGAAGCCCCAGGCACACCCAAAGCTTGGTAGGTTTCGCGCAAGCCGTTTAGGCAACGATCTTCCAATACACTGGCGTCACCGGCGAAGATAGCGTAGGTGATATAACGCAAGATGATTTCCATGTCACGGAGACAGGCTGCCATGCGACGGCTGGTATAGGCATTGCCGCCAGGGGCGATCAATTGGGGTTGTTCAGCAAACAGGGAGCGAGCCGCATTAGTTACAATGGCAGAAGCATTGCTAGTAATGCGGTTTACTACGTCCATTCTCTTGTTGCTGTCTTTTACGAATTGGGTTAGGGCGTCCAGTTGAGCGGTGCTTAGGAATTCACCGCGGGCGTCTGCTTGGGCTATTGCTCTTGTAAATGCGTCGTACATGTTTACTTCCTCTCCTCTTTCCTGTCAGACCTGTTTTTTTTTTGGCCACTCCGATTGGAGTTCCTCTCCTAGGTTAGTTTCTCCTATTTTGTGCCTAATCCCAATACTTTGTTAGGATTTCTTAATAAATCTTAACCTTTGGAGATTTTTCTCCCTCTCGGAGTAGCTCCAGATAAATTTATAACTCCTTCTGGTACTTTTTTTTATTACATCTTGTTAAGATTTTTCTCATTTTTCTTAACAATTCTTAACAGGGCAGAGAAACTTGTGCGGAAAAGCCAAAGACTATAAAATAGAAAGGTCGTTATTGAAGACAATGTAGTAGTAAGGTAGTTCGGGAGTAGGTAGGAAAGCAAAGTGAGAAAGGTAGTAATTGCAGGCAACTGGAAGATGCATAAGACTACTGTGGAATCTGGGGAATTTTTGAAGGGTTTTCTCCCCCACCTAGAAAACACACCAGAGGATAGAGAGATTGTGTTATGTGTGCCCTTCACTGCGTTGAGTTTCATGTGTAAGATTCTCCATGGCACAAGGGTAAAATTAGGTGCGCAAAACGTCCATTGGGCCGAGGAAGGGGCGTTTACAGGGGAGATCTCTGCTAACATGTTGAAGGAATTCAACGTCAATTATGTCATTGTAGGACACAGCGAGCGTCGTCAGTACTTCGGCGAGACGGATGAAACCGTTAATGGCCGTTTGCTGGCTGCCCAAAAACATGGTATCACCCCCATCCTCTGCGTGGGGGAAAGCAAGGCACAACGGGAGGCCGGTGAGACAGAGGCGGTTATTGCCAAGCAGATAGAGAAGGATTTAGTTAATGTCTCCCAGGATAATCTAATTATAGCCTATGAACCTATTTGGGCCATTGGTACTGGTGACACCTGTGAGGCCAAGGAGGCTAACCGGGTAATTGCCTTTATTCGTTCCCTCCTTTCCAATAAAAATGTTACAATCCAATATGGGGGCTCCGTCAACGCCAACAACATTGATGAACTCATGGCACAACCGGAAATCGATGGAGTGTTGGTGGGTGGGGCTAGTTTAAATCCTGACAGTTTTGGCCGTATTGTAAACTACCAGCCTCTCTAGCATCTTCCCCATGCCCCCTAGGGGGTTTTGCCCACTTTTGGCGTTTTGGCCAACCCTATTACTAGTAGGACTATATTTTACAAGAAGATGCTTCAACCCCTCAAGATTAGAAACAGAGTGTTTGAGTGGGGCAAACGCACCTACATCATGGGCATTTTAAACGTCACCCCTGACAGTTTCAGTGATGGTGGCCAGTTTTACAACCCCCAAGATGCCATTGCCCATGCCCTACAGATGGAGAGGGATGGTGCTGATATTATTGACATTGGTGGACAGTCTACCCGTCCCGGTGCTACCTTTATACCGGTAGAGGAAGAGTTGAATCGCGTTATCCCCGTTATCTCTTCCCTCCGCCAATATACCGACATTCCCCTTTCTATTGACACCACTCGTGCCATTGTAGCAGAGAAGGCCATTGGGGCTGGTGCCGACATTATCAATGACATTTCTGGTGCTACCTATGACTCCCAAATGTTGCCTACTGCTGCCTCTTTAGGTGTGCCCATTATTTTAATGCATATTCGTGGTACTCCTCAAACCATGCAGTCTCTCACTGACTATCAGGATTTAATAGGAGAAATAAAAAGCTTCTTTCTGGATAGAATTTCTCAAGCATCTGAGGAAGGAATCAAAAGAGAACATATTATCCTCGATCCAGGCCTAGGATTTGCCAAAGATTATTATCAAAACTTGGAAATTCTAAGAAAAATTCCTGAGGTCAGGCAGCTGGGTTTTCCACTACTAATAGGCCCCTCTCGTAAAAGTTTTATCGGTAAAATTCTACAACAAGAAGACCCAAAAAAAAGAGTTTGGGGCACTGCCGCTGTTTGTAGTTACGCGATATTTCAGGGAGCGGACATAATCCGAGTCCACGATGTAAAGCAAATGTATGAGGTAGCCAAGGTGACTGACACCCTTTGTAGAGGGGTAACTAACCCATAAGGTGGCAGTTGGGAGAAAGATGAAAACAGAGACTTGGGATTACTGAGACAACTGGCATTTGTAGCAGGGTAAAACAAACTTATGAGATAGTCAGGGTAAAGGAGGATAACTGGATTTACTTACCCTACTGAGGTGACAGCCTATACATGAAACAGCAAGGTGACTAATGGAAAGACGAGACAAAAAAAGGTATGGGGTTACTGAGACGACTCTGGTATTTGTAGGCAGATAAAACAAGTGTCTAAGACGGCTAGGGTAAGCAGGAGTGAAACAAGTAGATGAAATAACCACAATGACTAACACCACAGCCGATGAAGTGAATGATGCCACCTGGTTGATTGGTATTCATCAAAGAGATATAGGCGAGTCAGAGGGAGGAAAAGAGAGTGTATGATGCCACCTGGTTTAGTGAAATTCATCAGAGAGACATAGGCGAGTAAGGGGGGAAAGGAGAAAAGTAAAATAGGCGGGAAAAATAAACACACTGACTGGGAATTGCCGAGAAGGCGAAGACAAAATTATGAGATTGCCAGGGTGGAGGGGAAACAAGTGAAGGAGGATAACTGAATTTACTAATACCCGGCTACAAATGCCAGTGTATGAGGTAGCCGAGGTGACTGATGAAAAAGCAAGACAAAAACAGGCATGGGGTTACTAATACTAGTGGGGAGGCGGGTGGGTGGAGACGAATAGACTGACATAAACCCCCATTAAAGTGACAAAGGGAGTGTGAAAAAACTAGACTAACTACAGCTTTCTTGTAGAAAAGGTAAAGGGCATAAGCCAGCCAGGATAAATTATATACCCCCCTGGGGAAAGCAGAGAGGGAAAACAAATGCATGAGTTGGCTGGATTGGCTGCTATTTGTGGGAAAGACAAGACAGTGGCTGGTATTCGTGGGGAAGGCAAGACAAAGGCATACGGTTGCCTAGACAATTGTAGGCAGGTAAAATCAGCAATAGGATAACCAGTTTAACTAACAATTTCTCTATGGGGAATGAAAACGGTTGTATAAGGAGGCTAGAATAACTAATAACCCCCAGGGGGATATGGAGATTAAAACGGGTGTTTGTAGTTGTGGCGGGTGTGATGGTGTCTTTTGTGATAAAGGAGGACAAAACAGTATTATGGTGTTAGTGAGTTTGGAAACCCTGGTGGAAAAGGCTATAGCGGGAAATGTAGTTAGTTTCCCCACCGACACCATCCCCGCTTTGGCAGTGAAACCGGTTAACAGTGATTTAATTTTTCAGCTAAAACAAAGAAGTTACGAAAAACCGCTGATCCTAATGACCAGCAGTGTAGACGAAATGTGGGACTACGTCAAGGGGAGTGAGGAAGAATTGAAAATCTGGAGTATGATAGCATACAAGTATCTTCCAGGTGCGTTGACTATGGTATTGCCTGCCTCTGAGAAGATTCCTCCCACTATGAATCCCCTTAATCCCAAAACTATTGGCATTCGCATCCCTGATTGTCAGGTAGCTATCGAAATCTTAAAACAAGCAGGTCCCTTGGCCACCACTAGTGCTAATATATCAGGGGAGGCTCCATTAACCTCCATGAAGGCCATTTCTGATAAATTCCCCTCTGTCTACGTCTTGGATGCCGACAATCCCCCCTCCTCCGGTATTGCCTCCACTGTGATAAAATGGACAGGCACAGGCTGGCAGGTTTTAAGGCAAGGACAAATAGTTGTAGAGGAAGCTGTGTAAGGCGGCAACCTGTAGTCAGAGTGTTAGACATAAAAAATATTTGTAAGGGCAACTGTTTAAAGTACTAAACTAGAGTCAGGGTTAGTATATCTAACTTATCCCACCCCCTGACTGACATGTCTTACCAGTCTTTGTCACCACCCACAATTGTCGACTCCAACCCCGTCTACATCCCTCCGGAAACCCCCTTTGCGGATGTGGTTAGGAAACTAGCCAGTGGTTGTGACATTCTAATTGTATTTAACAATTGCCACCCTCTCGGCTACATCTGCCCCCGTGTTGTATTAAAACAAGTCTATGGGGGCAATGATTCATATTCTCTCTGTGCTGGGGATTTTTGTCAAGAGTTTCCCCCTGTCTATTTTGATAATGTGGACATCTTCTCCATCGCACATAGTATCCATACAAATAAAACACCCGTTTACAGTTGCTGGCATCAGGGAAAATTCCGGGGGATTATTACCGCAAAAAGCCTTTGTAATTTTCTCAAAGACAACCCCTTTTATCACCATGTCTCTGTGGCGGAAATTACTGAAGATAACTTGAAATTATCGCCGCCAGACTCTCCCATTACATCTCTCATCAGCCTGCTAGTAGAAGAAGCCCAAATAGCAGGTTTCGTAGTAGAAAAAGCTCATGATCATCATATATTTACTATCTCTTCTCTTCTCAGGATTCTGTTAGAGAATAACTGGCAGAGTAAGACCATCGGCGATTTACCTCCCGATAATTTGCCTTGCGTTTCTGACAATGAAAATATTAATTGTGCCCTAGAAATACTAGAAGATTACCCCTGTTTGCTGATAACTTTAACCCAAAGAGAGGCTACGTATAACAGTGAAGATAACAGGGGGTTTGATAGGAGAATTTGCCCACACTTTTCCCTCCTAACTCCCAGTGGTATAATAAAGGTTTTGTCCCCCTATTGGCAATACCAGTTTCTGCAACAACAGCAGCAGACAATCATCCGTCTTAAAACCGCTTTTCCCCTGGAAAAAAGACGACTGGAAAAGGAAAAATTGCTATTACAATTAAGTCAACGAATCCGCCAAACTCTAAACCTAGACACCATACTAGATAGTACTGTAACAGAAATAAGAAACTTTTTAGACTGTGACCGAGTAATAATCTATCAACTCTACCCAGAAGGGGATGGGATGGTGGTTGCCGAGTCAGTCAAAGAGGGGGTAGTCTCCATTAAGGGTAGAATAGTACGGGATGACTGTTTTACTAGAGACTCCATTCAACCCTATCTTGGTGGCAAAATCCAGGCAATAGATGACATCTTCCAGGCGAATCTCAACCCCTGCTATCGGGATTTGCTTTTGGGCTTACAAGTACAAGCCAACCTAGTAGTGCCTATTATATTCCATAACCATCTCTGGGGACTACTTGCCGCCCAAAACTGTCAAAAACCACGTCATTGGCAAGAGGAAGAATTAAATTTACTACTTAAGTTAGCCTCTCAAGTAGCTATTGCCATCCAACAGTCAGAATATGCCCAAAAAACCGCAAAAATAGCCAATTATCAGACTGCTATTGCCCAATTGGCTAAAACCACTCTAGTCAACACAGAGATACAAAAACTACTAGATGCAGCGGTAGAAATTGTCAGGGAGACACTAAAAGTAGAATTTGTAGCCATTCTGGAGTTGCAAAGCAATCAAGCCTCCTTTCTTCTAAAAGCGGGGAAGGGTTGGAAGTCAGAGTGGCTAGGAAAGGCACAAATCAGCAACTCTCCCCGTTGGCAGCCGGGATACACCCTCCAGGTTATGCAACCAGTAGTTAGTGATGATTTACTGGTAGAAACCCGTTTTAGCCCTTGTCCTCTACTACATAATAGCAAAATTGTCAGTGCCGTCACTGTTAGTATCGGTGGTGGCGATAACTGTTATGGGGTTTTAGGAGTTTATAGTCAAAAACCCCGCAAATTTACCCCTGAAGAAATAGATTTTCTCCAAACTTTTGCCAGCGTCTTAGCCACCGCTATTGAAAAGATTAAAAGCCAAAGACAGTTGGATTGTTTCTTCAGTCTCTCCCCAGATATATTCTGTATTCTGGGGATGGATGGTTCCCTTAAACGATTTAATTATAGTCTATTAGACAGCTTAGGTTATTCAGAATCGGAATTTGGCCGGAAAAATATATTATCTTTCATTCACCCAGACGACCTGGAAAAGACTAAACAAGAAATTGCTAAAATTAACCTAGGCTTTGGCAGTATTGGCTTTGAAAATCGTTGGCTAACTAAAGATGGGAGTTACCGTTGGCTTGCCTGGAAATGTCTCCCCCATGAAGATGGTGTAATTTATGCTGTGGCTCGAGATATTACTGAAATAAAGCAAAATGAAGCCCGACTTTTGAATTTGAATCAGGAATTAGAGTCTATAGTACAACAGAGAACAAAAGAGCTACAGACGATAGCAAACAGATTAAGGACTTTTGTGCAAACAGCGGGGATAATCATTATAGTGTTAAACCAGGATTATCGTATAGTGGAGTGGAATGAAGAGGCGGAAAAAGTATTTGGTTGGAAAAGGGATTGTGTTATAGGGGAAGACTACTTCTCTTTACTTATCCCCCCCAGACGTCAGAAAAATCTAAAACAGATTTTTGCCGCCATCCTCTCCACAGGCAAAATTCAAAGAAATATAGAGACAAAAGTTTTGCTGGCGGATGGAGGCGAAAGGACTATACTATGGAATATTAACCGATTCACTGATGAAAGTGGTGCTAATATTGGCCTTATTGCTTGTGGACAGGACATAGAAGAGATAAAATTAGCCCAATTCCGGTGGAAACTCAGTGAGGAAAGATTCCGTAGCATTTTCCATCAGGCGGCAGTGGGTATTGCCCAAATTAGTTTAGAGGGGAAATTCGTCCTAGTCAATGACAAACTGGTAAAAATGCTAGGCTATAGCCGGGAAGATTTACTTAATTGCGACTTCCCCTCCCTTATCCACCCTGAGGATGTCTCTGCCACCCTTGCGGATTTATCCCACATTTTAAACGGTAGTCAAACCACCTTTGAAGGGGAAATCCGAATCAAGTGTCGTCGAGGCAAACACGGGGGGGAAGACAATTGTTACCTCTGGGTTAATCTTACCATATCCATAGTCTGGGTTGCCGTTGAGCCTTCTTACTTTATTGCTGTAATCAATGATATTAGTGACAGGAAAAAAGCGGAAGAGTCTCTCCAAAAAAGTGAAGCCCGTCTTAATAGTATACTAAACTCTTTACAGGATGTGGTTTGGTCCTTCTCCTTACCTTCTTGGCAGTTGCATTATATTAATCCCGCCTGTGAAAGGGTTTATGGTTATGCCCCTCATCAGATACTTGCCAATCCTGAACTTCTATTTGACTGTATAGTACCAGAACATAAACAGAAAGTGCAACAAACCTGGCAGGAAATTAGGGATTGTTGTTGGAGGGGGGAGAAAGGAAAAAACAAAACCTGGGAAGTTGAATATAAAATTCAGTTGCCTGACGGCAATTATCGCTGGCTAAGACAACGGGCCTATATGGTTTATGATCAAAATGGAGAGGTAGTGAGTGTAGATGGGATTGTCTCCGACGTCACTGAAAGACATGCCACCGAGGAAAGACTTTTTAAGTCTCTTCGGGAAAGGGAAATACTCCTCAAAGAGATTCACCACCGGGTAAAAAACAATCTCTACGTTATTTCCAGTCTTCTCAATCTTCAAGCCAGATATGTGGAAGACGAGAAGATAAGAAGTCTATTTGAAGACAGTCAGAATCGTATTCAGACAATGGCCATTATTCACGAACAATTATACCAATCAGAGGCTCTCTCAGAAATTGACTTCACCCAATACCTTAACCGTTTAGTTTCTAATCTTTTTCTCTCCTTTTGCCACCATCTTTCTCCTACAACCCCTCTCCAGGATGAAACCGGTTATACCAACCACCCAAAAATCACCTTAGTGACTGATATTCAAGAGTGTCGTCTCAGCATACAAACGGCTATTCCTGCCGGTTTGCTTGTCAACGAGTTAGTTACTAATGCCTTTAAACACGCATTTCCCCAGGGAGGGGGGGAGATAAAAATCAGTCTTGGAGTGGAAGATACAGGAAAAATCCTGTTGCAAGTCAGTGACAATGGTGTTGGTTTCCCTGAAAATTTCAATTGGGAGGAGAGTAATTCTCTGGGGTTACGTTTAGTCAGACTGTTGTGTCAACAATTAGACGCCTCCATTGAGGTTAGCAGTCATCCCCACCAAGGCGTCTCTTTTCGTATTTGTTTTTACCCTTTTGCCGGTTAGTTTATTTGGAGTTTTCGGTGGCTGGTTTTCCTGTTTCTGCGAATACTGGGTGTTCATTTATCATACCAATTCTTTGAGGCGGCCAAAAACGGATAATCGCCCTACCTATAATCTTATCCTCTGGCACAAATCCCCAATAATGGGAATCGTAGCTGTTATTCCGATTATCTCCCAAAACCAGGTATTCATTTTCTGGCACTTTTACTGGCCCATATTCATAATTAGGGGGCTCTTTGATGTAAAATTCTCTTAAGACCTTCCCGTTTACTATCACCTGTCCATTTTTCACTGCCACCGTATCCCCTGGCAAACCTATTATCCTTTTGATGAAAGCCTCGCGGAAATTCTGTGCCTCTAATGCCGGGGTAGCATTGAAGACAATAACATCTCCCCGTTGCGGTTTGCTAAAGCGATAACTCACCTTTTCTATTATAAGCCTATCATTGATTTGGAGGGTAGGCTCCATGGAAGAAGAGGGAATGTAACGCGCTTCAGCTACAAATGTCCTGATGCCTATGGATAAAACCACTGCCATTGCTAGGGTTTTGGCAATCTCTACTAGAAAATTCTCCTTGCCTACCTGTTGTTGTTTCTCCAGATTTTCCCCACCTTGTGGCTGAAAACAATCTCGACTCATAGTTTTCTTATAAACTCTAGCTTTTGCTACTTAGTTTAGCTTAAACTGACATTTGCCATAGTTATACTCATAATAGTCCCAAGGGAGGGAGTATGATAATTGAAGAAATCACCCTATATCATCTGTCTTTGCCTTTCGTTTCCCCCTTCCGATTCAGCCATGGGGAATTAAAAAGCCATGACTGTTTGATTGTAGCAGTAAAAAGCGACGGTTTAACTGGTTGGGGGGAGTGTCCAGTTTTTCCCAATCCCTGTTATACTTATGAAACCCTGAAAACTGCCTCTCACATTCTTACTGACTTTCTCATTCCCCAGATTCTAGGCAAGAATTTGACTTCTCCCTCTCACTGTTTTGCCTTTTGGGGTAACATTCGTGGGCATAACATGGCCAAGGCTGGTGTAGAATGTGCCCTATGGGATTTATTTGCCAAAAGTGAGAATCTTCCTCTTTATAAACTCTTGGGGGGTAAAAGACAAAGAATACCAGTGGGGGTTAGCATTTCCCTTCAAGATAGTCTGAGTGGATTATTAGAGGTAGTAGAGTCTTACTTGTCGATGGGTTACCGGCGGGTAAAACTCAAAATTTCCCCTGACTTTTGTCTTCTTCCACTACAGACAATTCGCCATCGTTATCCCAATTTGCTGTTGATGGCTGATGCCAATTGTACCTTTACCCTGGATGATATTAACCTGTTTCTGGCTTTAGAAGAATTGAATTTACTGATGATTGAACAACCCTTTGCCTATAATGATATTTTAGACCATGCCAAGTTGCAATCCCTAATAAAAACCCCCGTGTGTTTAGATGAGAGTATAAATTCACCCCATGACACCAGGATAGCAATCCTGTTACAAGCGGCAAGGGCAATTAACCTTAAGGTATCACGGGTGGGGGGTATCACCAACGCTTTAGCCATTCACCATCTCTGTCAGGAAGCAGGAATAAAACTTTGGTGTGGTGGCATGTTAGAATCAGGTATAGGCAGGGCTATTAATTTACATATAGCCAGTTTGCCCAATTTCGTTTTCCCTGCCGACATTTCTGCTTCTAGTCGCTACTTTGCCCAGGACATTATAACACAACCCTTTGTTTTGAATTCTGATGATTCTACCATTGATGTGCCTCAGGGGATTGGCATTGGCGTAGAAGTCGACTGGGATTGTTTTTCCCGCTTTGTTGTTTCCCAACAGACTTTTTCCTGACAGCCGGGTTTATTTTTTTACATTCACCCCCTACTCGTATTGTTTTTCTCTGTTGTCATTTTTCCACAGACTTTTAGCTAGACTCATTCCCCCACCACAGGTTTTCACAGTAACCCCAAAGCAGCCCCTAAAATGCAGACACGCCCCCATTCTATTCTCTCTTTCTATGATTATAACAAAGAGATCAGTATTGCAACCAATTCTCCCTTGAAATTTATAGAGAAGTCTTGCCTGCAACAACATCCTAGCCCCCCAGTAACCCCCGAACGGAAATAGGCCATACTTTGGGATTGATCACCTAGTTTCCCTTACCGGGGGAAATCCTAGCCTTCTAACCACCCCCACTTTGAAACCCACTGCCCACTCTTCCCCACCAGTGGAGATTTGTTGTTTTGCCGCAGCAGTGCCACAGCTACCCTTCGTAAAGGACAAGGAAGAGGCCATTTTATCCTAGGATTATAACAAAAACCCCAGTCTTGTGACCACTCCCAGATTCATTGACCTTTTGGCGGATTCATTCACTGATTTTTTTTAAAAGTATATGGATATTTATTATCACTGTTATCTAGGATTGCCCAGTTAATAATGTTATTTGCCAAAAATTTATGGGTGAATGACCCCAACATGTCCCTAGTAAAACTGTTAGCCCTAGTGTTTTTTCTTTGGGAATACCAGAGTAAAAAGAGGGAAAAAAGGGGCAAAAAGTGATAATAAAAAAAGTACGGCCGCCGCCAGGGCAACCGTAATGGAGGAAAACACGGGGAAAAACCTCTTTTAGACTATTTTAGGGGGTGGAAAAGAAGGTCAGGGTAGAAGCGATTAATTTCTATCAGTAAACCAGCTGTAAAAACCATCAAAGCGGTGAGCAAAACAGGGGCAGTTGAGAGAAAAGTGGTGAGGTCTTTCATAGCTTTTTCTCCTAATTAAAATAGCGGAAGAATAACTAAAATTAACGGGGAGAAACAGAAATTTCTTCGTCTTTGACCACCAGTTTGCCGGTGGTAAACTCAGCTATAGCCTGTAAAGGCCAGAGGAAACCAAATAACATTTTACTGAGGGCCAGAGGCACATCGATGATAATTTCCTTCATTTCTGGGTCTTTTTCTTCCCTGATGGCGATTAGATATGACCTTCCAGCCCAACCAATCCAACCGGCAATATAGAGGAAGAGGATAGCAGGGATGGCAAAATCTCCGGCATGGCTAAGTCTGCCATCCACTATCAGGTGAGGATAACCCTCTTCGCCACACAAGGCTTGGCTGTAACGGGCGGCACGATTTTCACCGGAATTGGGATCAGCTGTAGTATCCCTGAAGGTTTTGGACTTAGCCTGGAAGGCGGGAGACTCACTACAGGGGGTGAGGTGGGACAAATCCGCCTTGGCTGCTGGGGCGAAATTACACCACAGACTCAGGGAAATTACAAAAGCCAGTAGGAAACCAAGTAGTTTTTTCATAAACGGGATGATATGAGGCAGTTGTGATAGACTCTCAATGGGATTTTACTCTGATATCGAAGTACAGTAAAGTAATAGAAAGAAAACTTATTATTTTTAAACAAATTGAGAGGATAATGCCTATTATTTTAGCCATAGAAAGCAGTTGTGATGAGACTGGGGTGGCTATTGTAACAAATCGTAACGTTTTAGCCAATGTAGTAGCCTCCCAAATAGACCTACATGAGGAGTTTGGTGGGGTAGTGCCGGAATTAGCCTCCAGACGCCACTTGGAGACGATTAACTTCTGTTTGGAGGAAGCTATGTCACAGGCAGGGGTAGGTTGGGGGGAGATAGATGGGGTTGCTGCTACGGTTGCCCCCGGTTTAGTTGGTTCATTACTAGTTGGTACCACTGCCGCAAAAACACTGGCTATGGTTCATAACAAGCCTTTCTTGGGGGTTCATCACTTAGAGGGACACATTTACGCATCTTACTTAGGTGAACCCTCCCTAAAACCCCCTTTTCTCTGTCTTCTGGTTTCAGGAGGCCATACCAGTATTATCCATGTAATTGAAAAGGGAAAATATAGTACACTTGGTAGTACGAGAGATGACGCAGTAGGGGAGGCCTTTGACAAGGTAGCAAGGATACTAGAATTATCATATCCTGGTGGCCCCATTATTGATAAGATGGCACAACAGGGGAATCCTCTTGCCTTTAAGTTGCCGGAGGGAAAAATCTCTCTGCCTAACAATCAGGGTTATCACCCCTACGACACCAGTTTTAGCGGCTTGAAGACTGCCATGTTGCGTTTGGTTGAACGTTTGAGGCAGGAGGGAGGGGAAATACCTGTGGCTGACTTGTGTGCCAGTTTCCAGTATACCGTAGCCCAGGCGCTGACTAAAAGGACTATCCAAGCCTGTTTAGATTTGCAGTTGAATACCATTGCGGTAGGGGGAGGGGTTGCCGCCAATAGTGCCCTAAGAAAAACCCTAACGGAGGCGGCAAAGCAGTATCAATTTCAGGTATTTTTCCCCCCTTTGAAGTATTGTACTGACAATGCTGCCATGATTGCCTGTGCTGCTGAGGAGCATTTTTTATGTGGCCAGGTCTCTCCCCTCAGTTTAGGGGTAAAATCTAGAATGAGACTGGAGGACATTCACCAGTTATATGTGACGGCCAACTAATACAAGACATTTTGAAGACTGGGGGGGGATGGAGGATTTTGCCAGTCTCTCCCCACCTGGATGGTGACGTCGGAGTTGAGTACGCCTGTACTTTCCACTATTACTTCCCCTACTCCTATATCTGCCCTAAGTTTAGCCGCGGCATAGCCATCTCCCTGTTGGGCAATAATTCGAGTTTTTTCAGGGGTTTCTGGCAGCCATTTAGTGCTCAAATAACTTCTTCTATAGCCGTTTTCTTGTAAAAACTGGACTAGTTGTTGGGCATATTCTCGGTTTTCTTCTGTGCATTGTACAGCAATTTTAATCCGCCGGGGTTCTACCTCCCTATAGTTGGCATAGTAGCCGGAATCTTGTCCAAAGTAGGAGGCCATGACTTCTCTTATTCTAGCACGATTGGGCAGCCAATAACTTAATTCTCCTTCCTTGGGGCTGTTGAAGTCTCCTGGTAACAGAAGCATTTTAATGTCAGATTTATTTTTTTGGGCGGCGAAGGCAGCTAGGGCGATCAATTCGTTGGTAGTCAGGTTAGTATCTATATGAGCCCTAATAATCCGGAGAATTTCCGGCATTCTAAGAATTGTTTTCGGGTTTAGGGTTTGTTCTATTAAAGCACGCATGAAACTTTGTTGTCGTTGTACCCTGCCAATATCCCCATAGGCGTCGTAGCGGAAACGGAGGAAGTCAATGGCCTTTTTCCCATCCAGATGTTGTTTTCCCTTTTTCAGGTCAATATAAAGATGTTGACTGTGGTCAGTATATTTCATATCCTGGGGTACATGGATAGTTATACCCCCTAAGGCATCGATTAGCTTTTCCACCCCCTGAATATTAATTCTCACATAACGGTCAATGGGCACGTTATCTAACAGCAAACTTACTGTTTCTGCGGCTTTGGCTGGCCCTCCTATGGCATTAGCTTCATTAATTTTTGCCACGCCCCTTCCTGGGATTAGGGCTTTTGTATCCCGTGGTATTGACAGTACTGTTACAGAGTCCTTTTCTGGGTCAAAACGCACTAGTAACATGGTGTCCGACAGACCCTCAAAAGAATTGACCAGGGCATGGTAACCTAGATTAGAGGGGGGTTTTTCTGGAAGGTCCGAGGTGAGTACCTTTATCCCTAATACAAGTATATTTACAGGACGACTTAATTTGGGGAGGTTAAGACTGTCAAAACTGATAGTTTCTTCTTGGTTGAAGACTGCAGCTTCCAGGGGTGTTAGTTTTCTTTGGGAGAGGGGGGTATGGGATAAAGATAGGGCCAACAAGGCACCAAGGCTAGCCGATACTACTGCGATACCACTAAAGGCGAATCCTAACAATATCCATCGCCAGGTAAATTTCTCATGTTTTTTCCCACTAACCTTATTGTATGACATGTTACTCCTCACACGAAGGCCCGGACAAGATGAAAATGTTCATTGTCGCCTCATGATACCCCAATTTGGTCTTTATCCCTCCATTTCCATCTTAGACCCCTTCCGGCGGGATGGTTTGTTTTGTGGCATAATCTTAACTGGTGGAGGGTGGGGCTTGTTTACACCGGCTGGGGTTTGTGTTAGAATTGTCCCAGGAATTTAACTTCAGGTTGGAGAAAGATTGACCAGGTAGCTTCTACTTTCTCTTGTACGTATCTAATCAGGTCAAATATATCCCTTGCAGTGGCATTTCCCATGTTGAGGATGAAATTGGCATGCTGATGGGATACCATAGCCCCACCGATGCGATGCCCCTTCAAACCGGTTTTTTCAATTAGCCAGCCTGCAGCGTAGGGTTTGGGGTTACGGAATACACTGCCACAACTGGGTTTGTCGTAGGGTTGAGTTTCCCTTCTCAGTTTAAAGTTTTTACTGGTTAATGCCATCACCTCATCTTTCCCTGTGCCTGGTTTTAAGGCTAGGGTTGCCTGCAATACCACACAGGGTTGCTGTTGTAGTCGGGAGTGACGGTAGGAGTAGTCCAATTGTGAGGCTGGGATAGTTTCTATTTTGCCATCGGGGTAGGCAACTGTAACATTTATTACAACATCCGCCATACAACCTTGGTGAGCCCCGGCATTCATCACCACGGCGCCGCCAATGGTGCCAGGTATACCCACAGCCCATTCTAGTCCCAACCATCCTTTTTTAGCAGCTTTCCAGGCCAATTTGGGCAAGGGATAGCCAGCACCTACTGTTATTATCCTATTCTCCTCATCTATAGAACAGTCCTTAAGATGACGAGTGTTTATAACTAGTCCTTCAAAACCATTATCACTTACCAGTAGGTTTGAGCCGGCGCCTATAGCCAAAAAGGGGATTTGTTGTTTTTCCACCCATTGGAAAAGGGCTTCCACCTCCTGCCAACATTTTGGTTCAGTATACCACCGTGCTTTCCCTCCCACGCGGTAGGTGGTATATCCGGAAAGAGGCACATTACGTTGTATTATACAATCACTCCCCTTGAGAATAATAGAGGATGGTGCAGATAGCTCGTAATTGGAGGACACAATCATTTCTTTTGCCCAGAATAACACTCAGAGGACGAAATTTATTTTATTTTGTTGCCTTTTTCCCTGGATGTTGGCAGGAAAAGTGGGGGGAAAAATTAGGCAGCCTGCAGGAGGGATTTTTCTTCTAGGCTGAGGAGACTGGGAATAACCTGATTCAGATTACCGGCGCCCATAAACAAAACCAGGTCACCTTTTTGTAGGAAGCCGGAGAGAAAGTCTGTCAGATTGGACAATTGAGGAAAATAGTACACCTGGGGATGGTATTTTCGGGCGCATTCTGCCAATTTTTCGCCACTGACTCCCTCGATGGGGGCCTCCCCAGCACTATATATGTCAGTAAGAATCAATACGTCGGCCTCCTGGAAACTGGCGGCAAAGTCTTCCATAAAGGTGGCCGTGCGGCTGTAACGGTGGGGTTGGAATACTGCTACTATCCTTTCTGCCCCATATTGGGACAGTCTTGAGTTGGCCGCTGCCAGGGTGCATCTTATTTCCGAGGGGTGATGGGCGTAGTCATCTATTAGAGTAGCCCCCCTGTAACTCCCCCTATACTCGAACCTTCTTTTAGCCCCTTTAAAGGAGGCCAAAGCCTTAGCAATAGTAGCAAAATCTAGGCCCAACTTTCTGGCGACGGCGATGGCAGCTAGAGAGTTGCTGATGTTGTGGTTGCCCGACAGTTGCAGGGAAATACTACCCAGAAGACTTCCATTCTCCCAAATGTCTGCCTGACTGCCAAGGGGACCATGTACTATATTAGTGGCAATATAATTGGCTTTTGACTCCGGTTTTATACTATAGGTGATGTCTGCGGTGATAGACTTAGCTACGACGGGGCAGTCGAGACAGGCTACCACTGTCTTACACTGGTGAGCAAATTGTTGGAATACCCCCACTAACTGGTGTACAGACTGGTAGTGGTCAGGGTGATCCCATTCTATATTGGTTATAACCCCAATGTGAGGAAAGTACTTGACCAAGGAGCCGTCTGATTCGTCTGCCTCTGCCACCAGGTAATTACCAGTACCGAGACGGGCATTACCTTCCCAGGCGGAGACTTCCCCACCGATAATTACTGTAGGATCTAATCCTGCATCCCAGAGGATATAGGAGATCAAGCCACTAGTGGTGGTTTTGCCATGGGTGCCGGCTACTGCTACGCTGCAGTATTCTCTGATTAGGGCAGCCAAAACGTCGGCCCTATGGAATATGGGATAGCCCCTTTCCTTTGCCGCCAAAAATTCTGAGTTTTCCTGTCCAATTGCCGTAGAACAAATTACCTGTGGCCGCAAGCCTGGAAAGCTAGCATCTAGTTTTTCAAAGTTAGCACCACTCTGTTCTGTAAAGATAGTTACCCCCAGAGACTGTAGTCGATGAGTAATATGAGTGGAGCGAAGATCAGAGCCTGAGACCCGAAGTCCTTTTTTGGCTAGAATGTAGGCTAAGGCGGACATGCCTATCCCACCAACACCTATGAAGTGGAATGGCGCATCGAATAAGTTAACTTCTGACATTTTCCTCGACTAGCTCCTCTCACACCAAATTTTCGAGAATAGAATACTAGAAATTTGTTCTAATCATATAACTATTGTGGTCAATTATCACAAAAACTTTTTTCCATATTCTGTTACCATTTAACTGTTACCATTTAACCAGTTGAAATTAGGTGGCCGAGGCTAAGCAAGTTTTTTTACCTCTATACCCCAGGAGAAAAAACCATCGCTGCCGGAGGAAATGAGGCAGGAAGACTAGAATGTTGCCCCCTTATGACCATCGATGATAGTACATTGGTGAAGGAATTAAACCTCTGTAACAAGAAATTGAGGATGTTCCCCTTTTCCCCCCGCCTTTATATCCAAAGGGGGACCATCCATTTCAAGCTAGCACTTTTAAAGGAGTCCCTTAGAGATTTTAACAAGGCGGAGGAACTAAATCCACAAATAACACCCTATCTCTGGCAAAGGGGATTGACTTATTACTATTTGGGGAAATACGCCAAAGCCTATAGGCAATTTGAACTAGTGCACACTATCAGCCAACAAAACATAGAAGACAGCCTATGGATATACCTTTCCATGGCCAAACTAGAGGGGGTAGAGGAGGCCAGAAAATATTTGCCTGCCATTAAAAGGGATTCTCGTGTCTTTATGCGCCAGATATACCAAGTATATGCGGGTATGGCTGATGTGAAAACCCTCCTAAACTATACCACTGCCGAAGACAAGAAAAACCTCTTTTTCCGGTATCTCTATGCCGGACTGTATTATTTTGTCCATCAGGACGAGGCTAGTGCCAACAAGTACATAAGCCTAGCCCTAGACTGCAAAATAGAAAATTACATGTGGTATCTTGCCAGAGTCCATCTTCACCTCTATCACAAGCCCAGTCAAGCAAAATGACAATTTTCTCCCCTTGACCTTGACAAACAAAAAAACATAAGTTAGAATGGATAACGTGCGGTGAAGAAAGGCCGCGCAGGAACCTAGAAAAGAGAATAGTTCTAGCCGAAAGCCCCAAAGAAATAGGTAAGGTCGGAAGACCACCATGGAGAGTTTGATCCTGGCTCAG
>JAUQQP010000038.1 GCA_030549855.1 Cyanobacteriota bacterium SRBZ.bins.94.201705 | reverse complement strand
ACCCATTCTAATGCAATTGTTACCTAATATTTTAGGGAAAAACAGGGGACGGGGGCAAGGAAATTTTACATTTTTTAACAGGCTATTATTCATGAGACAGGATTACTGCTAAAAAAGCACCACGGCTGGGGAAAGCTGCCAACTTTCTTCCCTGTTGGCTACTTTCTTCTCCTATTCCAGGTAAACCAAATCCTTTTGCTTCCCGTCAGTGGCTATTGGCCTTGTTAGTAAAATCCAATGCCAACACCCCCCGGCCAAACCACATTGAACAACCCTATTGGCCTTTTGTAAATGTTAAATTTATATAAGTAATACGTATATGCACAGAACAACCATTGTCATGCAATTACCATTATAGAGAAAACCCTAAGGGGAATGGAAGGTGTTTTAACATTTTTTTACATCCAGCCTCTGTAGGAAAAGACAGCCCCAAGAAGACAGCCCTCGATATTGTCCTTATGAATTTTCCGCCTGGGTTTACCGACAACCTCAACCCCCTCCCGTAAACCACTACTAGGGCTTTAGATATTTTTGTAGCTCTACATAATACAGTTTTTGACAGAAAACCCATTGTCATGCAATTACCATTGTAAAGAAAAAGGAGGGGGAAATGAAAGGTATTTTAACATTTTTTTACCTGTTGCCCCTTTATTGATTAAACCAAAGGAAGATAGCCTGGAGGAGGCCAATGAGAAAGCCAAGGATACCGCCGAGATTGACAATGGCCTGTAATTCGGTTTTGACGAGACTTTGGGTGGCAATTTCCAGTTGTTGGGGAGTTGTGGCTTTGATGCGCTCTATGATAACCTGATCGAGGGAAAGAATGGGGATGACTTGGGCTACAATTGTCTCCAAGTCTTTTTCCAAATGTCTTTCGATGATTAGGGCTAATTCCTCACTGATAAATTCCAGGGAACTGGTGACGGCACTGGAGGCTTGAAGACGATGTACAATGAGGAGGGATATGTTGTCCCAGTTTATATTTTCACTCAGTTGACGGAGTAAATCTGGGCCTTTATCCTGGATGTATTCACGGACAGTCTGATTGATATTTTCCCTTAACTGTTTGACAGTGGCAACGGGGAGATTTTGGAGGGATAATTCCAGGAAAAATTCCTTTAGTCTATTCCTGACTTCTAGGGATAATAGCAACTCCTGAATTCTGGTGTTAGCCGTTTCCTTCTCGTCTAAACAGAAACTCCTGAGTCTAGTTAGGGCATTTTTCACCCCAAAAAGATTGGCTACCACCCAGTAGGTACCACTTGTTTTCTCTCTAAATCCTTCGTCGATGACATTTATGTTACGCTCAGTCAAAAAATTGACTAAACCCTGTCGGATTATATCAGGAGAAAGGACAAATTGCAACAGCCAGTCTGCTAGTTGTCTTGCCTGATTTTCGTTGAGTTTAAATTCCAGCAAAACCTTATCGAAAATTTGGTTTATTTGTGTTTCTAAGAAGTCGCCTTTTCTGGCAATGGTTTTTAATAACTTTGGCAGGGAATCACCGAAAATATCCCTTAGAATATCCGCCAGAATTTTAGCAGTTTTTTCTTCTCGATTCTGGTTGATTTGTTTCAATCCCAGTTGTAACAACCAGAAAATAACGGCTTTTACCCTTTCGGTGGCTAACAGTCTCTTGGTGATGTGTTGCAATTCTTCGGGGGTTAGAAGGGAATTGAGTATGGTGTCGGCAACTTTTTTGGCTAACCTCTCCTGGTTGCGGGGAATTAAACCAGGGGTAAAGGGAAGTCTTCGCCCAAACACATAAATAGGTTTGTAGGGGCGAAATAACATGTTAATAGCTAAATCATTAGTGAAATAACCAATGACACCACCGACAAGGGGAGGAAGGAGAAAACGCCACCAATAAGCTAGGTCTATGGGCATTCCCTACTGTTAAGATTAAGCTATAATATTGTCATCACTTGGTCAAGACCAAAACACCCATGATACCTCCCATGAGGGGGTAGTGTGTTTGTTGGCTAAAGCCAATTTGTTTGGCGATGGCTACTTGTTGTTTCCCGTTAGGAAAGCGTTGGATACTGGGGTGGATGTAGGCATAGTCTTGCCGATTGCCAAAAAAAGAAGCAGCGGTGACTACTATGTTTTCCAGATACCATTGTTGAGTTGCCGCCAACCAGTTGTTTTCAGGCTGATGGAAGTCAAGAATGGCAGCCTTCTTACCTGGTTTTAAAACCCTCCATATTTCTCGCAAACAGGCGGGGATATCTACTACGTTTCTTAAACCATAACCCATGGTGATACAGTCTACACTGTTGTCTGGGAAGGGGAGTTGTAAAACATCTGCCTCCAGCCATTCTATTTTATCATACCCCTTTCTTCTTGCCTTTTCCTTGGCCACTGCTAACAGACGAGGGGAAAAGTCTACACCTATTACCCTTCCCTTTTTTACCCTCTTTGCCAATAAAAGTGTCAAATCTCCTGTACCACAGCACAAATCTAATGCTACAGATGCTGTATCTGGACTACTCATTTTAACAGTTATTTGCTTCCAGACTTTGTGTAGTCCAAGACTTAGCCAGTCGTTGAGTAAATCATAGACTGGGGCTATTCTATCAAACATCTGCTGGATTTGGGAAGCGGGGGGAGTGAAATTCATCTAGCTTGGCAGTGATACTAAAGTCAAACCAACTAATCAAATCAATAACCGAGTATTTATTCTAGCAAAATGTGTTATAATGGGATGGCAGCAGTCCAAAAGAGTACCCTTCTGAGGAGGACTAGAAAACGCCTAGACTTAAAGCCGGGGGGGATAAAACGTGTGGATGAGGCAGACGGGTGGGGGGAGGCGTAGGCGGTTGGTGTTTGTTTTGTCTTTTGCGGCTTCCCCCACGAGTCTGGCGTCTTGCCACCATTTTCTCCCCCACGAGTCTTTTGACTGATGGTTTCATTATAACTGTAAGGAAAAATCAGGAAGTGTATGCCAAGAAAGCAAGTTATTCACCCGATGGTGAAGTTGCAACAGCAAGTTTCTTCCCTTGTCAATTCCAAAATAGTCACCCCTGATGATAATATTGGGAAGATAGCCCTATTGTTTGGGAGAGATTGGGCTTTCCTCAAATCGGAATTGATAGCCTATGGGTTTTCCATGCAAGATCCGATTCGAGACTTACTAGTGGTAGAAAAGTGGGAGGATGAATAGGGACAGTTAGTGGTAGAATGGGGTTTATGCCATCTGTCAGTAGATGGCAAAACCTCTGGAGGTGTCTGTTAACACTATAACACTATAACTCCTCCCTATAAGTCTTCTGGGATAACCCATTTAGCTGGCGACATCAATTTGCGTAGTCTTGCCTCTTCCGCCATTTCCAACATTTTCTCCAGGGGGGTATTTTCGATAAAGCGGGAGGCTTGTTTTACGTATTCCCTATTAGGACAATCATCCCCTAGAAGACAACCATTGACACATTCTACCTTGCAGTTTACAGTTTTCTCACCCATGATGGTGTTTCCCCAATACGAGAAAAGATTAAGTCTCCCCAATTATATCAATTAAACAAATAACTGATGTGGGGAGGATTCCCCACAGGTAACTGATGTGGGGAGGATTCCCCACAGGAGAAAAGATTAAATCCCCCCAGTTATACCCATTAAACTAGTAGGGATAAAAGTTATACTTGGATAACAGATAGTATCTCTAATGCCAGCGAAATGACGAAGGATTCAGAAATTACACAAACCCCCTCACTGCCACCCGCCATTGCCAGGGTATCTAAGAATCTACAGAGGTGGGGTTTTTGGAGTTTCTGGTTGCAATTAGTCTTGGGTATTATTTCGGGGGTTACTCTCTTATTTGCTACACCCGCCTTATTCAACACCCAGGAAAGAAAAAGTGGTATCCAACTTGGGGTTTTTGCCGCCTTTGTCAGTGTGATTTTACTTACGGCAGCCATTATAATTGCCTTCCGGTATGGTAGAATCGGGAGAAGGCTGGAGAATGCCAACCCCTCTATAAGACCAAAAAAATCGGAAACAATACGGCTTATCAGACTCGGTTTAATTTTAAATCTTGTGGGGATGTTGTTTGCTATAATTGGCGCAGAAACTCTGGTAGGTATAGGTTTAGCTAAGTCTCTAACCCTCGCGCCTCAGTTAATTAGTCCAAATCCCCAACAGTTTGTCAATTCTCTGGATTTATTGATCATCCAGGCCAATACTAACACAATTGCGGCTCATTTTGCTGGCATTGTCACTTCCCTGATTCTCCTAGAGCGTGTTAGCATATAGTTGCCTCTAGCGGGTGAGATAGGAAATCCCCACGAGGAAGGTTAATAAGCCTATGACGGTGAGGAAGAAATGTTTGAGGGAGGTGTTTTTTTTCCGCACCATATTCCTCATGGCTAGTCTAACATAGCTATACTCCCTGTTGTTTGTCTTGTGGTCAGTAGTAGGAGTGGGTGATGGTTTTTCTGTCATACTGTCATGGGGGTTGTTGTTTTTTTTTTTTATGTTAGTATTTGGGTTAACCAAAAAGCAATCCCCCTGTTGTGGGGTTATACTCTAGAGAATGAGGGTTTTTATTCAGGCAGTCCTATAGTGCAAAACTTATGACTAACATGGAGAAAAAGGAATACAAAGACAATTGGATTGACAGACTGTTTATTGCCTTGTTTTCGCGGAAAATGGCAAAAGCCTTAGGCACAAAGGTGAGGTTGGAGGGGTACGATGGTTTTGTAGACTTGTCAAAACAGATTATGAGGGGGAGGAATCCGCAGCAGCAACAGGAATTGGTGGAAAGGGTTTTGAAGTCTTTAATCCCCTCCCCGGTGGTATTTTTGATTCGCACTTTTTTTCCCCCCTCCAAATGGGTATGTGAGTCTAATGCCATCTTTGCCACTATTTTGTTTGAATGGCTGGTGGGAAAATCGGAAGTGAGGGAGGTAGAAATTGTTGGCGACAGTGGGGAGATTCGTCGTCAGAGAAGTGGGGTATATATTCATAAATGTCGTTATCTAGAAGCCAGTGGTTGTGTGGCGATGTGTATCAACATGTGTAAATTGCCTACACAGAAATTTTTCACAGACTATCTTGGGATTCCCCTGACTATGACTCCTAATTTTGAGGATTTTAGTTGTGAGATGGTGTTTGGCAAGTTTCCTCCACCTTTTGCTACTGAGGCGGCATTCCATCAACCCTGTTTGCCAGATACTTGTAGTCAGGCTATGGCTTCCAATTCTTCTCAACCTTGTCCCCTCCTTAGGGTAGTCTAGTAGTTGGAATGAGTATAATCAGGCGTTTTACTCGTTGGTTTGTTTTTGGGGTTGCCTTATTTTTTCTGCTGGCCAACCTCTTTGAAAACTGGCATAAGATAGTTCAAGTTTCCCTAAATTCTCTTGTATACTTCTGTCTCTTTTTGAGTTTAATACTAAACTGTGTTGGCCATTTTTTTTCTGCCTGGGTTTGGAGTTGGATTTTGGATTTATTCGAGGCAAATCTAAGAGGGTTTTCGGCTATATGTGTCTACTTAGTAACCAACATAGCCAAATACATTCCGGGTAACGTTTGGCATCTTTTGGGGAGGGTAAAAGCAATTGAGGGAAAAGGGGATAGTTTGGATTTAGCCGCCGTCGCCGTGATTATTGAGCCTTTTTTGATGGCTTTTGCTTCTACGTTGATTACTGTTGTTGCTTTCATATTCGCTGGGTTTAAAAGTGAGTCGGCCATATTAATTTTACTTTTTGCAACTGGATTTATAGCCATTTGCCTCATGGGCATCAACCCCAAATTCATCAACTTTATTCTAGAAAAAACTAAGAAGATAAGTAAAGTAGGTCATCAGAAGCAACTAGTAAAGTATCCCCTGAAACCTTTGTTAGGGGAGGTGGTATTTTTAATAATAAGAGGTATGGCATTTACTGTTTTGCTAATGGCATTTATACCCCTAAAGGCGAGTATTGTACCAGTGGTTACAATGGCATTTAGTCTAGGGTGGTTACTAGGTTTAATTATACCGGGGGCGCCGGGGGGATTGGGGGTATTCGAGGCGGTGGTATTAGCCATTCTGGGGGGAAGAGTGTTGAGTGAGGAGAAGGTGATTATTGTGGTGGCTTTTTTTCGCCTCTCCAGCATGTTAGCGGAAACCATCATGGCTTATTTAGCTTGGCGATTAAATCCAGATGGCTAATGGATTTTTTCACCCTTGTAAGGTGGACGTAAAAAGAGATATACAAGGGGGCCAATTAAGGGTATAACAGTAATAGCCCAAAAAATGATTTTGCTGTCTATTCCCCTTGCAGTCAAGTCGTCGTAGACAACCACGGGTAAAAGCAGGGAAAGCAGGCAAAAATCTAAACTCATGACATGGATGAATTTGCTATTCTGCCACTGATACCAGAAATCTTGCCAGTCGCCTTTAATAATAGCCACCAATAGCAAGAAAATACAGGCAAAGGCAACAGTCACAGCAAAAAGACGGGAGGAGAGGATGGTTGTAGCTAGATTTTTGTTTTTGTCTGCAGGGAGGGAGGGTGGCTGTCGAAAAGCAAGATAGGGTAACAAGGCAAACACGCCAACAAAGAAACTAGCCACTAGGAAAGGGGTAGGATTAATTTTCTGGCCGGAATAATCTAACCATAAAAAGGCAAGATATACAAGGGGTAAAATGCCCATTATATTGAAAAGACAGACAATTATAGGATTCTCTTCTTGCCACTGTGCCGTAGATAGTCTGACAATTAAATCAATGGTATCAGATGTGGGTATGTGGTTGGGGGCGAGGAATATGGCATAGACAACAAATCCCAGCCAAAGGGAGAGAAAGCCAACGGTTTTTGCGGTTACCATTATCTATCAGCAACTACTTGGACTACTCCAGGTATACTAGATTCTCAAACATCCAGCAAGAGGCTAGCAGCTGGTGTCATTAAAAGCCTAATCCCCCCACTCACTGGGTGATTTAACAGTATGCTAACACCTAAGAGGAGTGGCGAAAAGAAGGCTACAGATGGGGAAGACAACAGCTGGCTTTTTCCCGCAAGACATGTTAACCCCGGGGGAGGAAACAAGTGGCAGAAAGATGTCGGCTAGCGGGAAGATGTGAATTATACCAACACCCAAACGAGTGGCTACTGGTGAGGATGATAGCCGCTAATGGGATAATAGGGTATATCAACACCCAGTCGACAAGGGGGTTGCTACTGGAAGCAGTTGATTTAAGGCATGCCAACCCCCCCTTGAAAGCATCCCAACCTCCTGAGGCTGTGATAGAGTTGTCTAGAGTATACCAATGTCTAGAAAAATGGCAAAAGGCTAGCCTACTGAGGTTATTAGGGGTATACAACCCCTCAAATAGCCACCGGTATTATTACCCCTCATCCCCATCCCAGTCAACCCTTAAATAGGCTGCCTCTCCACTGGCTTTAGAAACGAGTAACTGGTGGGGTTATTCAGAGAAAGTTAACACCCTGAAGCTAGGAGATTGGAATTTATGTCAACAATGGTGGGAAACAGCCAAGAGGTGACTTAAGTTGTGTCGGTATAGACAAATATTACAAAGTAACTCCTTAAAATCTTTGAAGGCAAACACCTGGGGGTGAATATAGAGTATGACAAGAAGCTGACGGTTGGCGATTATTGGGTTTTCAAACGGGGAGGTGGTGTGGCAGGCAAATCCATAGCAACATGGTGTGATGACGGATGGTAGGGATAGGTTTGATGAGGTTATTAATAGCATGCCAATTCCTCAGTGGTAACAAAACCGGGAATAATACAGTTATTCAGACTATGTCTTAGATGGGTGGCATCTGTTGGGGGTAGGATAGCTACTGGGATTGGGTAGTTGGAAGTATTTCAGTCAACCCCAAAACAATTAGTATCAGGGTAGCTAGTTGAGGTTAGTCATGGCATGTCGAGGAGTGTAATGGGTTTGTCTGGGTTATGCTACTTAACGATAAAAGGAGATTGGCTGGAAAGTAGATTTAAGATATGCCAATGCCTAAATGGATAACAACTTGAAGTAATTGATTGAAAGCATGTTGTTGGTGGCGAAAAGATGGCAGCCTGGTGGGGTATATTCAGATTATCCACAGACGTTTAAAGGGTTTTCCCCTCACCTGGGGGTTTATTTTTTCAGGGTTAACTGTTGCCACTAGGCTGCGGCAGTTTTTATCATCTTTTCCCTTTTGGCGACACGGCTAGTCGGGGTATTTTGGCTAGTAAGGGGATTTACAATAAGTGGATACAACGGCTAACAGAAAGATGGCTACTTGGAGTGATTAGGAAAAAATGTCAATCCTCAAGGGGAAGAAGAAGGCAGCGATGGGGGGGATACCAATGCCTAATTGCCACTGAGGGGATTCAAAGCTACACTGGGGAGACTAATGAAGTCATTCAGATTATACCAATCTTCCAGATAGCCACACTGACATTACTACAGTAGGCGGTTTTCTGATTGACAAGTGAGAAGATTCAAACCATGCCAACTAAACAGGCAATAAAATGTGGTGGCTGAGACTACTTGTGATATAACAATTCCCACACCCATAACTGGCAGTTTGGGGGGATTAAAACTTCTTGTTGGTTGGGATTACTATTGGGGGTATTATGCCTGGTTTCTAAACAGGAGGCAGAAAGACAAGGGGATTGCTAGGTATGCCTATAGCCAAAAAGATGGCAAGAGGGTAATGGCTGGGGTTATTTATTGGGAGTATACCAACTGCCACACAGAAGGGGGTGACTAATTGGGATTACTAATGTTTAACAGAAAACTGGCAGGTTTGGGAATAAGACACAGGAGACTGATAGGCATTGTTGTCACCGATTTTTCAACATAAAGCCGTTGGAATTGTTGAGAGTATGCCAATACCCATAGCCGCCGGGGTTATATTGAAGACATGCCTCCTTTTAAACAGGCAGGAGAGTGACTACTTGGGATTATTAAAACCATGTCAACCCCGTGTTGGGATTGGTTGGGGGGTGTCAACTTCTTGGTAACCTGCCGGCAGCCACTAGGATTGGTTGAAGAAATAGCAACCCCTAAACCAGTAACAAGAGGGTGACTGTTAGGGGGATTTAAAGCCTGTCAGTGTCTAAACGAGTGGCGAGAATATGGCTACTGGATTATTCTTGCCATGCCAATTTCCAAACAGATTGGGGGGATTTCAGAGTATACCGACTTTTTTTTCAAGGCATGTCAATGGCTATATGGATAGCCACTAGGGTGTAATTAATCGAGTCAGTCATTCATAGCATAGCAGGGAGATATTTAAGGCATGCCAATTTTTCAACTGGTGGCAGACAGATGGCTATTTTGGGTTATTGTAAGGCATGCCAACACCACGGGGTAGCCACCAAGACTATTCGGAATATGCCAAATCCGTAGCCACTGGGATGGTTGTAGAAGGTATAGGGGGGTATAATGGGTTTGTGCATGACAAGAGATTGGCTAGCAGGTAGATGTATGCCAATGCATAGGATAACAAGAGGATAGCTACTTGGAGAAATTGAAGGCATGCTAATCAAGGCGAGAAGATGGCAGCCTGGGATTTGTCAAGAGTATGCTACCCCGGTAGTGGGGTTGTTAGGATTATTTAAACTATACTGATGGTAGACAACTAGTGGGGATATTTAAAGTATGCCAGCGACGGGATGGCTACTTGAAGTGATTGAGAAACAATGCCATAACCTGAATTTATTTAGCATACGCCAATCCCCGGAGTTTAATGGGGTTATTTAGAGGATGTTACCGAAAGACTGTTAGTAATAAGAGGAGGGATTGGCAGGCAAGAGGATTTATAGTATGCCAATGCCTAAACGGGTGGCAAGACTAGGGGAGATAGGTATGAGGGTGGCTAATGATAAGAATATCATAAACAATCCCCAGGCAGCACGGGTATCATCTGGTTCACTCAATTCATTCAAACAAGGCCTTTCTAAGTCCCGTTGTAGAAATAGAATTATAATAGCCCAGTAGAAGGGGAGAGAGTTAATAGGATTAAACAGACTAACTATTCCTAAGACAATAAGTGTACCAACAGTGGTACGACGACAAGTTTTTCTGCCATAAATAGCCTGTACCATTCTACCACCATCCAGCTGCCCCGCTGGCAGCACATTAATGGCGTTTATTACTAGCCCCAGCCATCCTAAAATAGCAAAAGGATGTACACGGATGGAGTCTGCCTCTAAGCCGGACTGGAAGAAAAATTTTGCTATACTACCCACTAGAATTGAGCCTCTGAAGAAAAAAGTGGGCACTTCTAAACCCTCATTGCCGGTAGACAGACTCAGACCCACAACCAGTATAATCAATGATACCAGAAAACCGGCAGCAGGTCCTGCAAAAGCCGTGTCGAATAAAACACTACGGTTGGGAATTACCGACTCAAACCGGGTGATGGCGCCAAAACTACCAATCTGTAATGATGGTAAGAAGAAGGGAAGACTGACTTTAACCCCCCTACTCCTTCCTACCACATGATGGGCAATTTCATGGGCGAGGAGTATTACCCACAACCCCAGCGTCAGGGGTAAGACTTCTGTATACCGTTGCCAATTTCCTACCAAGTCAAAGCCTAAAAGGAAGGCAACAGACTCCATGGTAGTAAATATTGTTACCAGGAATAGGGCGAAGGCAAGATTTTTTTGTGCTAAACTAAGGGGCTTAGGCTCGTTGGTAGTAGGCAGGATTATAACTACTGGTTTTTCTTCGGGAGTCTCCACTAGAAACAAACGGTATTTATCCCCCAATTTCTCTTCTAATTTCTGGCTAAGAGTGCGATAGGAAAATTCGGCGTCACCCCTCAAATTTCCCTTAAAAATTACTCCATCTTGGTAGGGAATTGTCTCAGTAGCGAAGAAGGTGTCGACACTAAAAATTCCCTTGATTTCCTTCAATTCTTCCTCAGGTATAGGTGGAGGTTGTGTCTCTAATTGAGAAGTTGCACTTGTTGTCTCATTCCCTTTTTCCAGCTGCAGGTTACTCTCCCCGGCGATTTCGTTTTTTTCCTTATTTTCCCCTGTTTTCTCAGGAGGCTGGGGATTTATTCGCAATCCGCTTTTGATGGTTTCCTTAGCCTTATTTCTGATTCTATTCCCGAGATAAATATAAAAAGCCGCTGACAATACTAAAAGGAAAATAACGGCAATTAGATTGAGGTAGACACCAAAGCTGAGTAGAAAGAAAAATATCAACCATGGCGCCATCAAAGCTATAGATTGTAGCCAGGCTAAAATACCAATTTCCCCATAGGGTTTCGCCCGAGTGTAACCCCATATGACAATGACTAAACCAATCAAACTAATGACGAGGATGGCAAAATTGTCTGCTAAACTAAACATAGATAATTATTTCGATGGTGGCTGAAGATGGACAAATAAAACTAACAGTAGGATTTATTATAGCAAGGGGTAAAAACTAGTTTGGCCGTGGCGGGGAATAGTGGTGATTTAAGGCTTTGCGCAAATGGCCATTATATTGTCTTAATAAATCCTCTGCCTCTTCTCTGGTTTTGTTTTGCCAATGCATCAACAAGGCTACCTTTACCTGTTTGTTGCTAGCATATAATAGCCTTTCCGCCTCTGGTCGCGATAAACCAGTCAAATCCTCTATAATTCTTAAGGCACGGTCTAACAACTTGCTGTTGGTGACGGATACATCCACCATCCGGTTGCCATACACCTTCCCTAATTGTACCATCACCCCGGTGGAGATGATATTTAAGGCCATTTTGGTAGCTGTCCCTGCTTTCAATCGTGTTGAACCCGCTAAAATTTCCGCACCGGTGAGGAGACGAATGTCTATGTCTGCCGGGATAGATACTTGTTCCTTTGGAACACAACTGATTGCAACCGTAACAGCCCCTTTTTGTCTAGCCATTGCCAATGCCCCATGGACATAGGGGGTGGTACCGCCGGCTGTAATTCCTATTACTACATCCCGACAGTCAACCCCATGGGAGATTATAGCATGGGCGCCGTCTTCCCAGGAGTCTTCCACTGCTTCCGAACTTCTCATCATAGCCTCTTGACCACCGGCAAGGATAGCCTGTACCATGGTAGGGGGGGTGCAGAAGGTAGGGGGGCATTCGGCAGCGTCCAGCACTCCTAAACGGCCACTAGTGCCAGCCCCAACATAGAATAGTCTCCCCCCTCTTCTCAGTCTATCTGCTGTCACCTCGATGGTTTTTGCTATTTCTTCCCTTGCTAGACTAATAGCCTTTATGGTTTTTTGGTCTTCTTGATTAAAAAGGTCGACAATTTCTAGGGGGGTTAATAGATCCAGATTGGTACTGGCGGGGTTAATTTGTTCAGTCAACAGGTGTCCTCTATACATTTTGATACTTCTTGACATTTTTGACGGTAGTGTAGCAAGACTCGCCTTTTTTTTAAAGTAGCTTTTCCAGACGCCGACGGATTGTTTCTAACTCTTCCTCGCTCATTTTTTCTTGTTGATCGGGTTTCCAATCGGTTTCTTCTAGATTTCTTTCTGGAGGTATTTCCAACATTCCCTCTGTCACCAATTTCCACTCATAACCTGCCTCCTTACAAAATTCTTCCACTTCCCGGCTGTCTATGGGCTCTACGGAAGGACGCTGGAAGTCCTGGGCTTCTAATAGAAGGGCATAGCGAGTAGCATCGTCGAAGGATTCAAACATCAGGATTATGTCTTTATTGCCGATGCGGAGGCTATGTATTCCCTCGTTGTCTGTGCCTGGGTTGTACAACAAAACGTAGACTCGCATCTTTTTTCTTGGAATTTTTTTCTCTCAATTTTAGCTGACATACATTTATTATAAATTAACAGCGACCACCCGGTATTCTCCTTTGACTTTTATTTCTTTGCTGGAGAGATTGGAAATCGGTAATGCCTGGAAGCGGAAATATGGCAGCCCCTAAACCTTTTCTGAAATGGGCGGGAGGAAAACGACAGTTGATTGGGGAGATAGACGGGATATTTGAAGCAATTTTCTCCCGTTTTGGGCCGGATTTTACCTATATTGAGCCTTTTGTTGGAGGTGGTGCAATTCTCTTTCACATCCTCAGCAAATTTAGTCCGAAAAGCGTCATCATCAACGACATAAATGTTCATCTTATTGACGCTTATAATGCTGTAAAATACAATTGTAAAACTTTGCTGGAATTTCTCTCCCAAATAGAAAGGCAATATTACCAAAGGAAAACAGAAGCCGACAAAAAGAAGTTCTATCTTCAACAGAGGTGTCTTTTCAACCGCCTGGCTACCAATAATTGTCAGTCTGTTATTCGTAAAACTGCCCTTTTGCTTTTCCTGAATAAAACCTGTTACAATGGCTTATACAGAGTCAACAAGAAAGGGGAATTTAATGTGCCATTCGGGAGATATAAAAATCCTAAAATATGTGATAGAGAAAACCTGAATATTGTACACAAATATCTGGAAAAAGTGACCATCATCAGTGGGGATTTTGCCCAAACGATTCACTATGCTAAAAAGCCTACGGTATTCTATTTAGACCCTCCCTATATCCCCCTCAGCGTCACCTCCTGTTTTACCTCCTATTCTTCGGAAGAATTCAACCTTGATCAGCAAATGAGACTAAAGAAATTTTGTGACGCTATCCAAGCTAGCGGCAATTATTTTATCCTCAGTAACTCTGATTCAAAATACCTGTATGAACTTTACCAAGACTATAACATAAAAAGAGTCAAAGCTAGGAGAAGTATTAACTCAAAAGGTGACAAACGCGGGGCCATTTTTGAACTCTTAATTACCAATTTTTAATCGCCAATTCTTAGACATAGAGGCTGTCAATATGCCCCCCCGGGGGATCTCAAAAGCTAATATTCGTGATACAATGGTATAAAATGGCCCTTTTTCTGTCCAATTGCTTGTTTACTTAACATTACTCAAATAATAGGAAGAAGGGCTTTGTGAGAAATTTGGCATAACCACCCCTCAGGGAGAAAGACAAACCTTCTACCCAAAAGTAGAGACAAGCCCTATGCCTACCCCCTAATTCCTAATCCCTAATCTCTATTCCTTATTCCCTATTCCCCATTCCAATAATCCCCACTCTGTATACAAGCGTCGTGGTAGTATTGGTTTTCTCTGCCTTGTTTTTGGGCTTATAAAGGTTTGGAAAAATCCCTCATATTGTAGACTACTGCCTTTGTTGTTTGCCTTGCCATTTTGCTGTTGATATTCTCGTCCATTTCTGTGTTTTTGTCAAAAGTACTTTCTTCGACATCCTCAACACTTCCCCTCTTCCCAGTAAGAATAGCGGTTGTTTTATATCCTGCTGTTATGGGAAAATAACAGTGGCCTTTTATACAAAAATTTTCCTACCCCAACAAGGGTAACAGACAATAACCACCTCTGAGATAATATTCAATTTCTGCCTGGCAACATGCATCTGCCACTTTATTTCCTTTTCTCTTTCGCCTCCTTATTGAGGTCAATTTATAGATGCTTAAGCCTATCAGTAATAGTATTTCCCTGTGAATAGTTTTGCTTTGGCTGCCACGTTTATGGGATAGCAGTGGGTTTTATAAATAAAGGGGAATGATTAACATTTTTTGAAAAATTTACTGCTAATACGGCTAAAGAGAATTTCCAACTCTGTCAACTTCAAAGGCAAACAGATTATCAGAAAGATGCCTAAGCCTATCAGACAAGAAATAAGAATATCTATCAGCTTTAATAGTAAGGTGGTGTCGCCAAAGATAGAAGAGAAAAGATGATAAAAACTGCCGCAGGCGAAGCCAGAAGCTATGGTAGCAATGGTCAACCCTAAAAAAATAAACCCCCACTCGGCTAAGGGAAAACCCTTTAAACGTTTGTGGAGAATAATAAGCATGGTTGCCATGGAAAATAAATTCACGCCGATGGTGGCATAAACTAACCCCTGAGTAGCAAAAGGCTTGACGAAAATATAGTCCAAAAAGGCGTTTAGAAAAATATTAATCACGCTGATTTTAAAGGGAGTATTGCCATCTCCCAAAGCGTAAAATACTCTTACCAATACATCCCTGCCCAAGTAAAAAAACATCCCTAAGCCATAGGCAAATAAAACAGGGGCAACTATTGCTGATTCTGCCTCCCTAAACACCCCTCTTTCGTAAATTAAACCCACAATAGGTTTGGCTAATGCCATAAAAATTGCTGTAAGTGGCAGCATAGTAAGGGCGGTTAAAACTAAACCCTGTCTGATTCTAGTTTTTAATTCCTCCCAATTGTCAGGGGTGGACAGACGGGAAAAAATCGGCAAAAATGGCACCAAAATCATGTTAGAAATAATTCCCAGTGGCGTCAAGACAATAAAGTTGGCATAACGCATGGCAGCCGCGGCATTTTCTATGTAAGAAGCGAAGTACAAATCAGTATAGACGTTGATATGCAGCATGCCGGAAGAAAGAGTAGCGGGTATCATAACTTTGATAACATCGGCTACACCCTCCTGACGAAAGTCGAAACGCAATCTTATCCCTCCAATTCCCGCTTTTATCTGTGCCATTTGTTGTACTATCCACTGCCATATTCCCCCTGCCAAAGTGGTGCCTGCTAATACTATACTCCCTAATTTTGCATACTCAGGGGCGTCGATATCTTCTCCTAAAAACAAAAATAATCCTCCAACTCCTACCACGATTGTCACGCTAGAAAATAATGGACTAATGCTGGGTAACCAGTATTCCTCAGAAGCATTTAATGTCCCAAAACCAATGCCAATCAAACCTGCAAAAATGGCCAAAGGCGCCATTATCTGCAACTGTAAAATAGCTAGACGGCGAATCTCGTTTTGTAAACCTGGCGCTAGAATATCAATAAACTTTTCCGCAAAAAATATTAGGAGGATTGTTACTAACAATAGTGTAGCGGTTACCAGAGTGGTAATTGTCTCTACCAGAGGGGCAGCTTCTTTCTTATTTTTCCTGGCTAAAACACTCACTAATGCACTATGAAAAGGGCCATTAATGCCGCCTAAAAGAATTAACAAAAACCCCGGAATTACATAGGCATAAGCATAGGCATTCACCACTGCCCCTACCCCAAAAGCTGCCGCCACAATTTGTTCTCTAATTAAACCAAATATCTTACTAATTAACGTGGCTATGGCTACTATTCCCGCTATTTTTGCTAAGGACTTTTTACCCTGATTATTCACGTTTTTACTAGTCATAAATACCTCCTCTGTCTATTATCCGTCAAAATGTTCCCTTTCTTTTTGTTAAGATTTGTAACAGGAGAGTTTAGAAGGAGGAGTAAATATGTCTGTAACAGGGGAGTTGGAGAGGAAAGTAATAGGGGAAAGTCTGCCTGTGGGGGGTAAAGACGCAAATAAATTCGATTACAAGGAGGTGTGGTATCCTATCTTTTTTCTAGACGACTTGGAAAAAGGGAAGCTACACCGGTTTACCCTCTTAGAAGAAGATTTGGTGGTGTGGTGGGATGAAAAAGGGAAACAATGGCGAGTATTTGCGGACAAATGTCCTCACCGTTTGGTACCCTTAAGTCAGGGGAGAATCAATGAAGAGGGGTTGTTAGAATGTCCCTATCACGGTTGGGCTTTCACTGGTGAGGGCAATTGTGCCATTATACCCCAACAGCGTCCAGAGGTGAAAAGCCATGAATCCCATCGCGCCTGTGTAAAATCCTATCCTACAGCCGTCGCTCATGGTATGCTTTTTGTATATCCTGGGAAAAAGGAGAATGCCCCCCTCACCCCTCTGCCACTGGTAACACCCCTTATAGACAACGAGGAGGATTGGATTATCGTTAAAACCTTTAGGGATGTGCCCTATGATGCCCTAACTCTTCTAGAAAATGTGTTGGATGCCAGTCACGTGCCCTATACTCACCATGGTACTGTAGGCAATCGCCAATATGCCACTAGTATGGATTTACAGGTGGAAAGCAGTGATAGACAGGGTTTTAGGGGATTTTGGCCTGAAGGCCCAAGAAAAGGTACACTAGGAAGCCAGTATACCACTTTTGTCGCCCCCAATTTGATGTGGCACGATTTGACTTCTCCCAAATTAGGACGTACTATGACAGTAGTTTATGCTACTCCTATTACTAAGGGTAGATGTAGATTGTTTGCCCTTTTCCCTTTCCAATTCAAATCTAAAATACCCAAATTGTTTGTGAAATTAACCCCCAGATGGTATTCTCACATTAACCAGAATAAAATACTAGAAGAGGACCAAATATTTCTTCACTATCAGGAAAGATATTTAGCTGAAAAAGGAGGTTCTAGCAACTATAATAAAGTTTGTTATCTTCCTACAAAAGCCGACTTGTTTGTAGCCGAATTTAGGAAGTGGGTAGACAGGTATGGGGAGGTATTTTCTGATAAACCATTCCCTCCTACCCCCAGGGATGAAGAGTTACTGGAAAGATATCACTCTCACACCAAACATTGTGCCAGTTGTAGGGGGGCATTAGCTATTATTAAAAAACTTCGTTTCTTCAGTTTGTTAGTCTTTGGCTTATCCTTGTCTGGTACCCCTCTATTCAGCTTTTACCATAGTTTTTCCCTTTCCATTTTCCTCTCTCTACTAACCCTAATTGGTTTTCTGTCCTATCTCGGTTTGGGTAAAATAGAGAGGGAGTTTTATCATGGCCAATTAATCCCCAAAAGAAATCAGATGTGACTGTAGACTGCTGTTTTTTATCACGCCAATCCTGGGGGGGTGATTCTATTACAACCCTGTGATAATTCTCACAGTTTAAACCCCCCTATGCCCTCCCCCAGGGTAGCTAATTTTTCATCAAAGATAGACCCCATTTTAACTTATCTTCCTTAAGGGGCCTTTTTTTTCATCATCCAAAAACCTTTTGCCCACTATTTTACCTGCTGTGGTATTAGTTTCTTTCTAATAGTTTTGAGGATAGGCATCTGTATCAAAAAATATCGTCAGGCAAACGCATCCTATGGGGTGCCAATCGTGCCATTTTGGTCTAGAATTATAACCTACGAGCCGGCATATCCTCTCTAATTCCTCCCGGGGGTTTTTCAACAGCCTCTCAAAAAAAACCGGTAAAACCTTATCCTTCCCATGGGCCTCAAAGTAGGGTTTAATTTGCATAGAATACCTACTGTGGGCAATCAAATCTGGGGGGGTGTCAATGGCAAGATTAATATCCGTATTAATAACCCGCTGGGTCCATTTATGAATATACTGAGCAATAAGACGGTCAATGGTATGACGCATCAGATATATTAGTTTTACATCTGACAGATGCCTTTTCATCCTTTCGGAAGTTTGGTATAATGGCTGCTAGATTTGCCGCAAATATCCCTCCCTTTGGCATTATAAAAAAGAGACAAATACCAGTGGATTCTTCTTTCATATTCCTCATCGTTGCTAAAAAAATTAGGCTCCTTCAATTGTGTCATAAAAATCCCCGGCTGTCTCTATAGTTTTTAATGAATTAAAGCGGTATTACACCTCAGGGCCGCTATAATGATGAAATGGGGTTTCTCGTCCATCCCCCCCCTTGCCTTCTCCCTGCCAATAAACCCATTTAAATTGTACCCCCCACCCATACCCCTATTCTCTACCACCCAGGGGATTAAGCCAGTTAGTCCAAATATCCCACGCCTCTTTTTCGCAAACACCAGTAGGCTTTTTTTCCACCAATTCCCGCAACAGGGAAATACATCTGCCGGCTAACCACAACAAATTAGCCAACCACAGGCCAAAAATACCGTAAAATTTGGCAAAATAACGGGAACGAGAGGCATAATAGTAGGAGGGAAGACGTTTTTTGGCAGCTATATCATCTTTTACAGAACTACTACGCCCCCGCAGATGTACTACCCTGGCATAAGGATAGTATAACACCTCCCAGCCGGCTTTCCTCGCCCGACGACAATAGTCTACATCCTCAAAATACATGAAGTACCCCTCATCCATCAAGCCTATTTGTTCAATTACTTGTCGCCTGATGAGAACACATGCGAAACTCACCCACTGGA
Organism: Cyanobacteriota bacterium SRBZ.bins.94.201705; assembly: GCA_030549855.1. Classification (GTDB taxonomy): domain Bacteria; phylum Cyanobacteriota; class Cyanobacteriia; order Cyanobacteriales; family Cyanobacteriaceae; genus DVEF01. The sequence continues at coordinate 34,113 of JAUQQP010000038.1, read as the reverse complement.
CAAAAATGGGACTGTCGGTGACAGAAAGGGGTACATTATATCTAGAAAGAATCCCGGTAATTATGCCTGTTTGGGCGGCATTGATAAACTCGCCAACGGGATTGCGGTAACGGAAGCAACTGATTTGTGCAGTCCCATCCAACTCTTCTAGACGGGGACCAATTATACCCGCCTGAGGATATTCAGTCAAGGCTGATAGTAGTATTTTAATTGCCCCAGGGCGCACAATGGTATCACTGTTTAAAAGTAGGTAGTTTTCTGCGTGGATGGCTTTGATGCCTAAATTATTACCGTAAGAAAACCCCCCATTTACCGGAGAGGGGATTAAAATAGTCCAGGATTGCCAATTATTCTCCAGGATTGCCTTGTTTATCACCGCTAAGGAGTCATCCCCAGAATTGTTGTCTACCACCGCTACCATGGTGGGAGGCAATTGGGGTATCTCTCCCGCCAAAGACTGCAAACAGTCTACAGTCAGCTGAGGTGTGCGATAGTTTATAATTACCACCCCTAAGTGGTATGACTGTTGCTTTTCCCCTTCACCCTTTGTCATTTTAAATGTCTTTTTTGGACTTCGTTAATAGCTAATTTAACCCTCTTTTGCCACTGTTTTAACCCTAATTTGCGGGAAAGAAAATCCGCTACTACCAAAAGCAATCCAAAACGTCTGATTCTGAATTGTAGTCTATACCACCAGTTGTCTATCTGTAACCACTTCCTGGTGAAAAGATTTACTGTTGTTGGCGGCAGTCCGCTTTTTTGATAACCTCTTTCTACCAGTAAGTCTCCCACCTTAGACTCCACTAACTGGATTTCAAAATTAGACAGTTTTTTCCGCCATTGTCCTACTAGGGAGGCATTAGGTAAACTATAAGTGCTATCTTTGGGATAGGATAACATTGCCTCGTCATACTCTACCCCCATGAAATGGCAAATCTTAGACAACACCGTCACGGGGTTTTCAATCAAATCCTCATAATGTATTTCCACATACCTGTCTGGGGGTATTTTTTCTCTGAGACGATTCCAGGTATACTCTGCCTCTAACCATCTATCCACTCCATACCATACATTGCCTGCCCATCCCATGTCTATACAGGAACGTGCCACATCCCTTGGATCTCTGATAAGATGGATAAAGGCAGCAGAGGGCCAAATGTAGGGTATTCTATCAAAGTTTCTATGTACAGTTGCCCCCACAATGGGTTTCCCCTCTTTTTCCCTTTTCTGCCATAGGAAACTGTCTACAAGACGGGGGTAGTCTAACTGTCTGTCTATGACAAAAGGGGTAGACTGAAAAATTCGATGAGTCTCCAACCAGTCATAGTATTCCGCCAGAGGGGGAAACCTCCCTCCCTCTTCAACCAAATCCACCGCATATTCAAATTCCTCCACCCAGGCTATAAGGGGGTGGTGACTTAACATCAGACGTACCAATGTAGTACCAGAGCGTTCAGCCCCTACTAGGAAAAAAGGCTTTTCTATCACGGTTTAATGACTCCTGATAAAGTCTATTAGAGCATCATACTTAGGGGAGTTAGACTGTTGCAAGTATTCTAGACTACCCCAACTACCGTGTTTGTTAGATTCCCTAATGTCGTTGAAATGCAGAAACAAGCCTCCCCCCGCCTTTTCCCAGTCACTCAACAGTCGCCTGTATAGGTTATACATTTGGGGGTGACGGTTTAACTGGATGAAAAAATTAGTCAGTCTTTCATTGTCTTTTATCCCCTTTATCCCCACAATATGTTGTCCACCCTCATAAGCTACCAATTCCAGTCCTCTACTTTTGGCTACTCTACTATGATAGGAGAAAGTAGTCATGGTTTCATCCTGTTGACGTAAAAGATAGGCAAAAGCCTTTTTAAAGCCACCATCTGACTCTTGTAACCAAGACTGTAACAAGGATTCATTCTCCGGTTTCCCCAAACTCCCCCCAAAATAACCGGCAATGGCATAGGCTGAAATCTGGTGTTGATAACAAGGCTTATTCCCCTCTTTTACCCATAATGGACAGTCTAATATCTCCTTTTCCGTCCCTTTTTTGGCTGTATGAGTTGAAATTACACATATTACCCTATTTTTTTCCTTGTCAAAAACAGTCTTCCAAATATCGCACATTTGGGCTACCCGCATGCCATACCATTGTAGATAGGCATTTTCATCACCCCATCTTTTCTTTGCCTGTTGTCTGGCATACTCAGACTGTGTAAACAACTTATTCCACACCTCATTGGAGTATTCCACATACGCCTTTAGATTGGGATTAAGAGTCTTTTTAACCAGCTTGGCAAATTCTCTTATATACTCATCATCAGCCTGATGGGGTATGTTAAACCATACATCCTTATTCAGTCTGTTACCCAAAGCCACCATTACCTCTAAAGGTACTCCTTTGATAGAATAGGTAGCGTCGGTTATTTTGGGGCGATTTTCCCATTTTATCTCCTGGGAATTGTTAGTTTTCATCCAGTCCATAAAACGGATGGCAGCAAAAGGCTTTATCTTCTCTAGAAACAGGGGATTGAAAATTTCACCCTGCTTCTTGAGTTTTTCCTGTTTTTCTGCTACTATCGTTATGTTGCGGATATAGTCCCCTTTTTTTTCTGGGTCTGTGGAGACGATAGTCAGTAGAATGCCATTGTTGTGATTATCTGCCAACCATATTATATCCCTCCCCGGTTTTGACTCGTCTTCTATTTTCTTGGCGCCCCAGCCGTATTCTATCCTTCCCTTCCCTTCATACAACACCACATACCTTCCGGAGGGGAAATAACGACTATGGCCTACTATAGTACTAACCCTTGTCCCCTTTGGCAATGATTTCACCCATCCTCTCTCATCTAACTGCAAGGAGTCATATTCTCCGGTATCCCACTGTTTACTACCCTCTCTCTGGGTCACCCAGCGTCGTGATGATTTAAAATGGTCTAGAAAGGGAAATTCTGTTGACCAATCGCTAATTCCATTCAAATTAATCCCAATAGCCACCCTTTTCTTCCCCTCCCCTCTTTTCTCCTCCCTTGCCTGCAAAACACAACCCCACAGGAGAATACTCCCCAGCCATAACCCTATCCCTCTTCCCCATCCTCCCCTCTTTTTCCACATCATTCTCCTCCATAGGCCACATTCCAATTATACCCCTGGTATAGAGACAGCCCTATCCCTACTTGTGGGTTTTACGGTTGGCAAGAGAAAAACTGTGGCGAGGGGAAAAGGAGGAGGAGGAGAAGGAAGAGGAATGGAGAAACAAGGCAGATAAGCCGCCGCTGATAAGGGGGAAGATAGGATTAAACATGTTGTTGAGAAGACAATCAATGGCAAAGAGAAGCAAAGAAACGGCAAGAGACACAATAGGAGAAACGCGAGGCAGCAGCCAGGTTTTTGGGGGAAAACGAAAACAGGTGATTAGCAAAACGGGAAGAATTAATAACGCCATAATGCTGGCTAAACCAAACAAGCCATTGATACCAAAGACAATAATCCAAAGACTGTCGGTGACAGTGACATCTACCCATTCTCCCATATAATTTTCCTGAAAAACGCGATTACGCCCCCACCCACCCCAGCCAAATAACCATCTCTCCCTCGCCTTCTCCGCCAAGATTTCCTCGTTATTTATTCTAAATTCAAAAGACTGTACACGGTCAGGCTCAATTATACTCTGACTATATAAAAAATTCAACAATTCTTCTTTGGGGAAATTGCCACTGGCAGATAGACTCAAATATAGCACAATGAGGCTAGAATAAATCAGCAAAGGTAAAGGCAAATTTAAGGCGGCAAATCGGGGAAAAAAGAGGCAGATTAATCCTAACAAAAAAAGAATATAGGCGCCAGTGGATTTACAAAGAATAAAGGTAACCAGGAGGATAAAACAAACCCAGGAAATGGGAATATTCCAGATTCTTCTCACAGACTTGGACTGCCATAACCAAATAGCTACTAAAGTGGCAGTCATCATAAATAATCCTAGCATTAAACCGTGTTGTAAGAAAACCTGTGGACGCCACCCCCCCAACCTTTTTGTCTGCAAGAAGGAATGGGGAAAATAACCATAAACAATTCTATGCAACTGTGGACTCATTCTAATCTCATATAAGCATAAAGGTACATACAAAAGTCCCCCCTTGACAACAGCTATAGCCAATTCCCTAAAACCTGAAGGATTACCCAAATATAATCTACCTATAAGATAGGGTAAACCCCATTGAAACAACTGGCTTATAGACGAATTTATGCCATCATATAAGCCTAACCCATTGGTGAGAGAAGAAAAAATGGGGCTAAAACCATACAATAATATGGGCAAATCCACCCAACTGAATCGAAGACGACGGAAAACCCGGAAATCATAAACGGCAATGGCAATCAAAATCCCATAGCAAGTGGCAAAAATCTCCTTATAGTCGGGAATCAAAGGCATCTTGAAACCCGCCTTCCTTGGCAAAAATAAGAAACCCCCCAGAAAGCTAACTATAGCCGCCTTCCTGGGAGGAAACTTGTTAAAAATATAGAACACTACAGGTAGCCATAAAATCAGTGCCAATTGCGCCTGTGGTGACATGATAAATTATATCTCCCCCCTCCTAGTGCGCTCAATTGCCCTAGACAAAGCCTTTTCAAACAATTCTGCCGCCTCATCCCAGGTATAACTGGTAGCCGTCTTGTATGCCAGGGAGGACATGTTTTGCCACTCTTGTTGTGACATTTGTGCTATTGTTTCGATAGCCCTTGCCATATCTTCAGGGTTTTCCGGTTTGACTAGAATCCCCCCTCCCCCACTCAATAATTCCGGTGCGGCGCCTGCAGGAGTCCCTATTACAGGAGTACGACAAGCCATGGCTTCTAGAATGGGCAAACCAAAACCCTCCACCCTACTACCAAAAAGCCAGGCATCACACTGGGCATATATATGTCTAATCTCCTCTTGGGGGGGTTGCTGATAGTAGATACACTTGGGAGGCAAAGGCAACTGAGGCTGAGGGGGTATACTGCCAAATGCCACCAATCGTAGAGAGGGTATTCTCTCCGCTGCTATACGAAAAGCCTTCAGACTAATATCACACCCCTTCCAATACAAATCAGAATACACCATCCCTACAGTGGGAATCTTATTCTTCTCCCGTGGTGGCGCGTAAAATTGCCCTAAATCCACTGCATCTGGCACTAAATCTACATTTTCATCCCCGTATTCCCTCTTCATCACCTCTACTAACCATCTAGACACCGTCACCTTATGTAATGGTAAACGATAAGTTGCCGCTACCCTTTCTTTTGGCAAATAATCATGTAATTCGTGATGTCTTATCATGTACACACGAGATCCCTTCTTCCTAGATAGTCTCGCTACCCACTCCGCTGTCTCCCACCAGGTTGCCACCACTACATCCCCATCCGGCAAATCCTCATCCGTCAGGGGTGGCAGATGGTTAACCACTTTTGCCGGTATGTCTAACCCTTCCACATAGGAAAATCTTGCCTCTCTTCCATCCCATCCCCTCCCCTGCAACCAATCCTTTATTCTCTGTTTCCAACTCTTCCCACGCTTTTTCGGACAATACAACTGTACCTCATGCCCCCTCTTTTGTAGATGATACGCCAGAGTTACATTGGCACGAATCCCCCCCGCCAGATTTCCCTCCCAATTGGGCAATACAAACGTCACTCTCATTTCCCTTTTCTGCTAGTCTATCATCCTACACCCCCCATTTTATCCCACCACCCCGGGGGTTTTTATGTGGAATTAGATAGACTCCATGGCATAAGGAATAACAGCTAACCGCCGGGGAAAATTAGAGGTAAAAAGGAAGGGGAATAGAAAACAACAAAGCAAGCAAGAGGCGAAAAAAGGCAAAGATTCCCATGAAGCCAAACAGAAGAAGGGTAAGAAGAAAGTCTTGTCGAAAGAAGGAAAATCCCTCACGCCAAAGGCCAAAAATACTTACAAAATAGTTGGGTAAATCGTTTAACCCTATAACAATAATCCCCCAAAAAATCCCCCCTCTGATAATAGTAATTGGAAAGAGGGTAATCATGTATAAAAACTTGAGAAAAACAGATAGAGTATGATACTGAGGCTTGCCAATGGAAAGAAGAATTTGACCTGTGCTAATGCTGAGAATAAGAGGCCATAAACCCAAGGTTAAAATGGCAAACATCCACCCAGCATCTTGGTATCTCTCATCATATAAAATGTCGATTATTATGTCACTGAAGCAGAAGAAGAAAGCTACTAATAAGGCGGATAACGTCAACAAATACTTTCTCTTCTCCAAGAGTTTTCCTAAAAAAACAGCTTTAGGCAATACCTGTAATTGTTGAGAGACGAGAGGGAAAATAACCTTGTTACTTAACTGGTTGACTATTTGTCTGGGAATATCCGCAAAGGTGAAGGCAATACTATAAACGCCCAAAATCTCCAAAGGCAAAAGTTTACCCATAACAAGTCTGTCGGTTTGATTGGCTAAAAAAGTAATGGCAGTGGCTACAAAAATCCAACGCCCAAAAGAAAATAATTCTTTTAAACAATCCCTATCCCAGAGAAAAGTATGAGGCGTAGAAGAAAGAAGATGACTCCAAAATAATTTAACTATATTAGCTACTAAAGTTCCAAGAACTAATGCCCAAATAGTGGGTTTATACAAGGCTATAGCAATCATAATCACCACTGCTATAACCTGGGTGACTATCTCCACAATAGTGAGTTTCCCAATCTCCACCCGTCTGTTTAAAACTGCTAAAGAAGTAGAATTAAATCCAGCAATAAGAGTATTACTGCCTACCACGGGAATCAGCCAGGAAAGTTGGGGAATTTTATAAAAGTTTGCAACAGGAATGGCAATCACAAAACAAATTAACCATAGCGTAGTACCCCTGATTACCTGTAAAGTCCAAGCAGTGTTTAAAAACCTGGCATCCTCTCCCCTAGGACTCCTAATTATGCTAGGATTTATGCCAATGTCCGAAAATAGGTTTAAACCAGTGATGAAAGTATAGACTAATGCCATTAACCCAAATAACTCGGGCTCCAACAAGCGGGTTAGAATAATATTGTTGACCAGTCGAATAAATTGGGAAGCACCATAACCTACAATCGTCCATATGCTCCCTCTGATAGCCAGTTGTTGCAGGGAGATGTCAGACTTTTTTTCTTCTATCCCCATAATTCAACCTGATTGTTGCCATAATCTAACATCATAAATTACCCTACCAGGAGAATGTGTCTCCTTTGTCCCGCAGAAACCGTGGGGGGTGTGTTATCATGCGGGAAATAGTATGCTTTGTTTGCCATAAGTAGCCTCTTAAACAACACCATACTAACCGCCAATTACACCACTACAGGCAAAAGGGTTTCTTCTCACCCCCAATTGCCTCCCAGACAACTTTACCAGACATTAGTTAGTTATCCAACCACAGGGGATTTCTTGCTATTACCTGCTGCCTCGCAAAAAACACCATACCAGACATCAGTCAGGGGTTTCCTGCCACCCACCGCCAGTAGTCTTGCAGACAAGTTTATGTTAACTACTAGTCATCCAATCCTAGGGGGTTTATTACTACTACCAATAGTCTGTTGGGTAAAACCACACCAACTAAACTGCTAGTTATCCCACAACAGTTTCTACTATATATAAGTCAATAGCCTCACAGACAACCTCATACCAGCTGCCAGTTACCCCTTTACTGTCATCAATAGCCTACCGGATAATACTTTCCCACCAGCGGGGAGAAGCCATTGTTAGACAACAGCCAACAGCTAGTCATTAAGAAAAGACTTTCCACCATTACCAACAGCCTCACAAACAACACCATGTCAGCCACTATTTATCCCACAACAAAGGATTATTTGTTGCTACCGCTAATAGCCTTTTAGACAACAAAACCATGCCGAGGTTTAGTCATCCATGGGGGTTTGTTACCACCACCAATAGCCTTACCGCCAATTACACAACCGCCGGCAAACTCGCAGACAACTCCATGCTAGCTACCAGTTATTCCAAAGGCAGGGGATTTCTTGCCACTATTAACAGCCTCTCTGACAAAATCATGCCAGCCTCTAGTTATTCAACAAAAGGGTTTCTCACCGTCATCGCTGCTTTACCCCAAGGGTGGATTTTTTACTACTACTGTTAGACAACACCACGCCGACTACTAGTCTCCCACAACAAGGGGTTTCTTACTGCCACCACTCACTAACCATGGGAGAATTTTAGTTTTCCCCACCGGCGGTTTGTGGTTACCATCCATACTCTTGCAGACAACACCATGCCGACTACCAGTTATCCCAAAAATGAGTTTCTCTCTCTCATCATCATCAACAGCCTCCCAACAACATGCTGCTAGTTATCCCACAGTTAAAAGACTTTTTTGCTACCATTAGACAACACCATGCCAACAGCTAGTTATCTAACTAGAAAATCACCACTGCCAATACAATAGACTTCTAGACAACACCATTGTCACTAGTAATCCCACAGGCAATGGATTTCCTACCAGTAGTCTTACAAACAACACCCTACTCCTAGTTATTTTTCCACTGCAGGGGGTTTCTTGCCTACCATAATAGCCTTGTAGATGACATCACACTAACTACTCCCCCACAACACTTCCTTCCACTGCCAACAGCCTACTAGATAAAATCATCCTAACCACTAGTTATCCCAAAGAGAGGTTTTTTACTGTCATTAATAGCCTCTTAGACAACACCATACCAGCCGCCAGTTATCTAACAACAGGGGATTTTCCATTAACGCTTTCAAGGCATACTTTCTAGAGGTTTTGATATTGCCATCCTTCAAACTCCACCAACCCCACTTGCGATAAATCTCCCCTGTGGAAAACCGAGGTGTTGTAATGTCAAAATCCTCTGGAAAATCTAATCCCCTTCGCCTACAAGCATCTAACACCGCTTTCCTACAAGACTCCACCTGGATATGACGATATTTACTGCCGATACTATCTACATGAAGACGATATTTCAGGAGAATCTCAGAAAGGTTTGCCAGTTTGCCGATTTCCGCCAGTCTCAAAAATAAATCCAAATCTTCGGCATAGGGGTAATAATGATAACCTCCAACTTTTTCTAAACTCTCTCTTCTGATTATAGCCGTGGGATGGATTATCATGCTACCTACTCCCTTTAAATTTCCCCTGTCTATCTCCTCATGACTGAAACAGTCTCCAAACACCCTTATAGGCAAACCCTCCCCATCAATAGCCAATACCCGACAACCTACTGCTACATATTCAGGATTATTTTCTAAAAACTCTATTTGCCTTTCTAGTCTTTCACTTATAGCAATGTCATCCGCATCCATTCTGGCTATGTATTTGCCACAGGCATATCTAATTCCCTCATTAAGACAGTCTACTACTCCTCTATTCTTGGGATTATTCAACAATCTAATTCTCGAGTCTGTTTTGCAAAAATCCTCCAAAATCTCCAAGGATTTGTCAGTAGAGCCATCATTAATTATAATGAACTCCAAGTCAGCCAGAGTCTGCGTTAGAATACTCTCCACCGCCTCTTTGAGATATCTTGCCCCATTATAAACGGGCATTACCACGGAAACTAGACAATTCTCCATATTCCTACGGCATAACAGTTTCCAATAGACCAGTATATACCCCCATGGTTTCTTCTCCCCTTCTTTTCACTTCTTAGTCTTATTAACAGTCCAATTATATTCCCCTCCGCCCTATTCTCAATTTTTTTTTCAGTCTCCCTTTTGGCAAGCAAAAAGTTACCTCTTTACCCCTTAAATTGTTTTTGCCAGCCTACAATTTTTAGTGTACAATAGCCCCAACTGGCCAAGGCTATTAATACCCCCCTGTTTAAACACCCTTCCAATATTTTTTCCTCCACGGGTTTTATTTGAGAAATTTGTCTTCTAATCCCAGCCATGAATTTGTTTCTGTTTTATCGTTATTTTATGTTAGTTGCCCAAGGTGGTTGTGATTCTCCCTCACAGTGGGATTTTTTTCCCTGCTTCTTTGATAATTCCAAAATTCTTGTTACTGCCGACTTTTTGTGTCAGTGACAAAATTTTTGTAATCCACCTCAAGGGTAGAATCCATAGCCTTTGTTTGCCAATGCCCCATACAATATCCCTTAAGTTTCTGCTGTTTAAAAGAAAAAAAATAGAGTTGAAGTTTCCCCTTGACAAATACCGCAGTAATCTTCCAATCCCCACGGATTTGCCGCCATATACTTCCACAGCCGCTTTTCCCTCCCCAGGATACTTCTACAAGTAATATCTATCCGTTTTCTTCTTTCTTCTGCCAGTATATCTGGGTTACTTTTCTTTTTTGTCTTCTCCTTACTCCCGCAATGATGGCCTATTTTTCCAATTTCCCTTCATCTTGTAATTTTTTCTTTCAGCAACCGCTTAATTCCCCCCTATCCCCACCAGAAGGACAAGCTTTCTCCCTACTACCCCCTAATCCCTATCCTCCACCCATAATCCTCTGACAATACCCCTTGACAAAAGGGGGCAGGCCGTGATAGGATGGGTGCAATGGGCGGCAGGCGGAAGGACTGCCAAGACATCTGGGCTGCGCATTTTTTATTTGAGAAAACTAAGCAATAAATCCAAAGATTCAGTATAAATACTGAGGAGGAGAAAGAAGGGGGAAGGGAGGGAGTAGGGATAATACTGAGAGGATAAGGAGATTTTAAGAGAAAATTAGGTAGAAAAAAGGACAACAGAGGGGAATTATAGAGGGAGAATAAAGTAGGGGAGAAATAAAGGAGAAGAAAAAAGAAAAACAAAAGAACAAAGATGAGGAAAAATGATTATAACCACAGACGTGGGAAGTAACATAAACCAGATAATAGCAACAGAGTTTATACTCCAAAATGACAGTAACCTGGAAAGTGGGATAGAAAGTGGGAGAAGTGGTAGTTATATTGCTGAATACCCACAAGCCATTGACTTAAACCAAGTAAGCATCACCCCCTACAGTTATCAAGATGGAGAAGACGGTAGAGAGACAAACTATGAAATCCTAGAAGAAGGCAATGGCATAAAAATTGCCGGAAATGCCTGGAAAAAAATTGATTACCCATACAATGTAACTGAGGATACACTATTGAGTTTTGAATTCCGCAGTCAAGGAGTAGGAGAAATCCAAGGAATAGGAATAGAAACTGATAACATATACTCCCATTGGGACTTAAAATTTAGATTAACAGGTAGTGAAGACGTAAATGGATTGGGAAACTTTAAATATGACTACGCCTATCAGCAAGACGATTGGCAACAATTCACTATCCCACTGGGTAACTACTATACGGGAAACTTTAACTCTCTAGTACTAATCAATGATAATGATGGGACTAATTCCAATTCTGAAAGTTATTTCCGTAATATTCGTCTCTATGAAGAGGATACCACTTTTCCTCAGGCAACTGTTGAAATGCCTGTCTCTGTCTTTAATGACGGCGAGTATCGTTTTTTTGTAACTTATACAGACAACCTTTCCCTAAACCTGTCAACTATAGATGACACAGACATTATAGTAAGGGGGGAAAATGGATTTGAACAGTTAGCTAAAATAGTCGAGATAAAAAATAACAACAGTCATAGTGTAACAGTCACCTACGCCATCACTGCCGAGGATGGGAGATGGGATTTGAATGACAGTGGTGTCTATCATTTCATCCTACAAGATAATCAGGTTGGCGACAGCAGGGGTAACTTTATCCCAGGCTTTACCCTCGCTACTGTACATGTCAACAGCTTTATAGACTTCAACAAGGCTAATATTACCTCCTTTGCCACTAGAGATGTTTCCAAAATCCATCTGATAGAGGAGGAAGGCAAGACTCTCACCCTAAAGGGGAAAACCTGGAAGGCTATCCCCCTCAATTATACCGTCATCAATACCCCCAATCGCACTACAATTCTCGAGTTTGAATTCAACAGCAATCAGAGGGGATGGCTAAAGGGTATAGGCATTTCTACCACCGGTAACTCCCTCACCAACCAGGATGTAATATTTAATCTCTTTGGTAATGCCACTCGCGACAATTATTTTCCTGTAGAATATCAGGGGGAGGGATGGCAGAAAATTACAATCGATTTGGGCAAATACTACCGGGGAAGTTTCAATTCTCTCATTTTTATCAACGACGACGGCAATACTAGGGATATTAACTCCTTTAGTGCCTTCCGAAATGTAAAGATTTATGACAGTTGGACGCCTGCCGCCACAGTACAGCTGAACAATGTAGTGGTTAGCAATGAGAAGGCCAAGTATAACAGACAACAAATCAACTTCAGCGACTTTGACATCACCGGCTATGACCCTAGAGAAGACCTGGCAGGCAGTTATACAATTGTAGATGGGGGCAAAGGATTAATCCTCACCGGCAACACCTGGAAGAAAATCGAATTACCCCGTACTATCACCCCAGATACAGTCCTCACCCTGGAATTCTACAGCGGCCAGTTGGGCGAGATACATGCTATCGCCTTTGACAATGATAACAGTCTAGCCAATGGAGTTGCCTTTGCCTACCAGATAGCAGGGAATGAATACTGGCGAGAAGGCACTTCCGGAAAACTATATGCCAGGAGATACACAGAGGGTTGGCGCACCTATTATATCAGAGTAGGGGACTATTTTACTGGCAACGTCCAATACCTCATTCTCATCAATGACGATGATGCCAATGCCAATGCCCACAGTTACTTCCGCCATCTAGAAATATACGAGGAGGGACAACTAGTCAACAGTGACAGCAATCACCGCTTTACCATCAGCTACGCCCACCCCCATGGCCTCAACCTAGCTACCCTAGACGACAATGATATTCGGGTCACTGGCCCCAATAACTTCAATCAACTGGCAAAACTGGTGGGATATAATCTTAGGCAGGACGGCTCAGTCTGGGCTACCTATCAGATAGAATCTCCCACACCTACATGGTCCTCAGCCCATAACGGACAGTATACCATAACCCTGGAACCTAGTCAAGTCTTTAGCAATAGTGGCCAAAGTTTGCCTCCCCAAACCCTAGGCGTCTTCCAAGTCAATGTCAACCAGCTGTCCTTGGAAGGAGTTACCCCCATTTGGCATTCCGGGTTTGAAGAGGGATATGTCATAGGACAATGGCATGCCCACACCCAAAACTATTCTGACACAGGGCAACTCCTCCCAGACAAAAGCTCCATGTGGACGGTCATCTCGGCACAACAGGCTGCCAGCGAGGGAGTTGCCGTGGTAGAGGGCGATCGCATTTACAAGGGGCTGATTTACAATACGGCCCCCACCAACCATCGTCCCTATCCGGTTATCCACGTAGATGAAGTCTCCCAAAACTATCTGAATGTCCCTGCCAAACCCCTTGTCAACAGATTCTATGTGTGGGCTGATTGGAACCCCGACGTAACACGCAACGACTGGCAACACCTGGTTACCTACGCCAACAAGGACAACTGGGGCACGGTTTTGGTCTTGGTCATCGACTCCCGCAACCGAGTCCGACTTAACCACCTACAGGCGCCTTTGGGTGGCTATCAGGAGGGCAACGGCTGGGAATATGTCAATTCTCCCACAATGCCCCTCAGACAATGGGTGCGTTTCACTACCTATCTAGACTATCAACAAGGAGTCATGTATGTCTGGATGAATGGCCAACTCATCATTAGGGCTAGGGGAGGCAGACTCAATGACGGCCCCTCCCACCACCTTTTGCGCGCCCACTGGGGACTTTACGCCGGCGGCTACACCGATAACTCCGTGCAATACAACGACTCCATCCAACTCTGGACACTAGACCAGCCTATTTCTGATCCTACCATCGAACCTCTCTCCCCCTATGATGGCCCTGGCTGGTAAATCCCCTAACCCCTTGACAAATAGGGGGCGCTGTTGCTAGAATACAATGAGGGCGGCAGGCGAAGGGACTGCCAAAACATCTGGGCAGTGCATTTTTTAAATAGGAATAAATATCAATAATAAAAGTATAAATAACGGGAATAATTGACAAATGGAGGGGTAAAGAGGGAGAGACCGAGCCCCCCTAGTGCCCATCACTAGGAGGAGGAGGGATGGTTTCTAAGGGCTTGCCCAGTCCAAGTCTAGCCATCTGCCAGGCATGAAGAGACTTACGAAACTCGGGGTCATCATAACGGGGCTTTCTTTGTAGCATAGAAAGGAAATAGCCAACTACAATCAAAAGGCCACCAATGATATAGGGCTTCTCCCACATGCGATACAGACCAATGGCAAAGATGTAGAGGGGATGAGTACCCATGAAATACTGACCCCTGCCCCACCTTAATCTCCCCGCAATAATGCCCCTCTCAGATGACCCCATCAGCCTTTGGTGAATGAAAATAAGATTGGGATCGTCAATACTACGAGTGCGCCACCCTTTCATCCTAGCCCGGTGGAAGGCAATCCCATCCCAGTGTACCTCCCTCACAAAACCACCAATATCCTCAAAACACTGTCTACGATAAAAGTTGATCTGCCCAGCCACCATGTCATCCGCCATCCTCTCCTTAATCAGTTTTCCCCCCTCCAGTAAATAGGGTTTGCCACTGGCCGCACCTAAGTAGGGGTCCTTCTCAAAATAAGACAAAAGAGTTGCAAAATACTGGGGCTTAAACTCTACATCCCCATCCAGTTTCCCAATGTAATCGTACTCCTTCGTCCTTAGCCTCTCATAACCATAATAAAATGCCTCCACCACCCCCGGCCCTACTGAACGCTTTCCTCTATCCGGTTTCCTAACTACGTGAATCCATGGATATTTCGCCGCAGCCCGCGCCAGAATCTCCCCCGTGCCATCCGTAGAACCATCGTCCACAATAACCCATTCCACAGGCAAAATGGTCTGACTGGCCACCGACTGGATGGTCTTCTCTATGTACTTCTCCTCGTCACGCACCGGAGATATTAACACAATCCTTCTACCAGGTTCAGTCATAATAGTAACCGCCGTCTAAAAAATCCCCCTCGGACGTACTAGTAAAATCACAATCATAATTAACAGGGCTATTCCCAGTTTATACTCAGGCCCCACCAAAAATACACTCATCTCCTGCACAATGCCAATAATCAAACCCCCAGCAATCGCCCCATAAGGATTGCCAATACCACCCATAATCACAGACGCAAAAATGGGCAATAACAAAAACCATCCCATGTTGGGACGTACCGCTGTCATCAACCCGTATAACCCCCCCGCCAAAGCCGTCAAAATCCCCGTTATCACCCAGGTAAATAATACTATCTGCTCTACATCAATGCCAGATACCCTCGCTAAGTCTATATTATCCGCTACCGCCCTCATCCCCTTCCCTATCTTAGTCTTCTGTAATAACAAATGCAAACTCCCAATGGCTACAATGGCTACCACAAATGCCACCACCCAGTAAAAGGCAATCTTTACCCCCCAAATGTCCAACGCCTCCATCAGCGGCAGTCTATAGTTTTGACTACTCCCACCCCACACAAACAAAATACCATTGCGGATAAACAACGCTAAACCTATAGAAACAATGATTAAACTAGTACCACTAGCCCTCTTCTGTCTCATCGGCCTCCATAATAACCTCTCCGCCACCAACATCGCCCCAGTAGTGCCCATCATCCCCAGCAATAAAGATGGCCAAAAATTTATCCCCCTTTCGTTTAACCACCAAGTCAAATATGCCCCAAGGGTGAGAAAATCTCCATGGGCAAAGTTGGAAAGACGCAATATCCCCATGGTTAACGTCAACCCCACCGCCGCTAAGGCAATCACACTTCCCACCGCTATACCATTGATAAATGTCTGAATAACTGTCCCATCCATCTCTTCCGCCCAAGGGGTTCTCTAAACAATGGCAACAAGCCATTATAATAATCATTAGAATCAAATTAATCAACCCTATCCTCTCACTCGTTAATAAGTAATTTTGCTCATTGGAGAAGACAGTCAACGCCTGTGACTTATAGCAACAAAAAAACCAACCAAAAGGATTTGCCCAAAATCAATGAAAACATCCGCTACCCCAGAGTTCGACTTATTGATACCAATGGCGAGCAATTGGGGATTTTTGACACTCAAGAGGCTATTCGTCTGGCGGAAGAAAGAGAATTAGACTTGGTGCTGGTAAGCGAAAATGCCGATCCTCCTGTTTGTAAGATAATGGACTACGGAAAATTCAAGTTTGAACAGGAGAAGAAGGCAAGGGCAATCCGCAAAAAACAACATACCGCCGAAATCAAAGAAGTCAAAATGAGTTATAAAATTGACGAACACGACTACCAGGTGCGTCTCAACCAAGCAAGACGCTTTTTGGGCGCCGGCGATAAAGTCAAAGCCACTATTAACTTCCGCGGCAGGGAAGCACAACATACCCATCTCGGAGAAGAATTGTTAGAAAGACTCGCAAAAGACTTGGCAGACGTGGCAGAAGTCCAACAAAAACCTAAAAAAGAAGGCAAAAACATAATCATGTTACTATCCCCCAAAAAATCCCAATCCTAATTACCCCCCCACTAACAACAAGATAAACCCCCGGGTGGATGGAAGAAAATCTTTCACCTTCCTGGGAAACCCCCCGGGCAACAACAACCCCCCATTTGAGCAAAAACAACCCCTACCCCCACCCCTGGGTAGAGACAACCCCTATCCCTACTAACCCCAGGGATATAGACAAGCCCCCAAAACCGTCGACAGGGCAAAATAATTCTCCCACTAGCTCTAAATAATAACAGCAAATAACCCCAAAAACAATCACACCTATACAATCACACATTGAGGGATAATTCCCCTTTTTTGCCTAGAATCCCCTGAGGACGCCAAAGCATCAATAGCATTAAAATTAAACCAATAACCATCACCCTAAAAGAGGCTACCTGTGCCGAGGTGAAAAAGGGCATATTACTAAAAATAAACCGGGTTAGAGAATCATAAGCCCAGAAAATAATAGCCCCCAACAATACCCCCGCATTGTTTCCTGCACCTCCCAGTACTACAATAATCCAGGCATTAAAGGTCATCAAAGGCTCAAAACTAGAAGGGTAAATAGTAGTCAGCTGCCAACTGTAAAAAGCACCTGCAATCCCCGCAATACCCCCCCCCAACATGAAGGCTTGCAGTTTATACCAAAACACATTCTTCCCAAGAGAAGTCGCCACCTCCTCATCCTCTCTAATGGCTTTTAACACCCTACCCCATGGCGAATGCACCAAAGTCTCCAACCCCCAGTAAACCACCGCCAAGGCAATTAAAGTCAGCAACATCAAACCCGCCTTATAGGTGTAGTTATAAAGGGCAATTACCCCGTTTATATAACAGATTAAAACCAGAATAATGGCAACAGCACCCCAGAAATAAGTACTAAAACGACTGGGAGGTTGAAAACTTTTCCCCTGGATTTCCTGTGCCAATTTTAAACGCAATTTTATATTTTTTAACAACTGCCAAAGCGCAAAAATCGCCAACAACGTTAGGGCGGCAATCATCACCAGTTTCCCCAAAAAATTCGGCTGAAAACCCCCTAAAGGCAAATTGTATCCCTGCAAACCAAACGTTCCATTTGTCAGTTTTTCCTCATTTTGTACTATCAAACGCACTAATTCCCCCGCCCCAATAGTCACAATTGCCAGATAATCCTCCCTCAGTTTTATACTACTAAAACCAATAATTAAACCAAACAAACAACAGCCTAATACTGCTATCAACACCGATATAAACATTGGTACCCCTAGACGCATCTCCAACAACACAGTTACATAGGCGCCAATGGTCAAAAAAGCCACATGCCCAAAATTAATCAATCCTGTAAACCCCCACTGTAAATTCAACCCCAGGGCAAACAGCGCATATACACTTGCAGAAATCGTCAAGAAAACTAAATATTCAACCACCTTTCTCTCTCCACGGCTAAATGGTCTTCTTCAGTACTATTAGATTCTAATCCACCCCCCACCAGTTTGTTATTCTCAACTCCCACTATGTCTACATCGCCATGATATAACCCTCCCCCCCTTGACAAAATCCCTGTTCTTCTTACCTTATAATAGTAGGGTATGGGGGGGCGAGAGGGACGGAACATTTCGACGGCAGGCTGAGGGACTGCCAAGACATTTGGGCAGGGCATTTTTTTATATACAAAAATTAGCAATATTCAGAGGTAAGAAAAAAGGGGTTATTGGTGTGCTATGGGGATTAAGTGCGTTGAAAATAAAAAAGATTAGCAACAATTTGTAAAAAGATGTAGGGCAAAAATACCGGTAATGCCTAAACCCCAAAATAGCCTAGAAATCACTGATATGATTAGTTGTTATATCCTAGATGGAAGGAAATAAACTGTAAAAGGAGTGGAAAAAAAGAGAATAATGAAAATATATCTAGTGCGTCACGGTATCGCGGAATTAAGAAGTCCCGATAAGGAGGATGCGGAAAGAATCCTGACCAAAAAAGGCATCGCTAAAACACAAAAGGTGGCAGAAAAACTAAGCCAGAAAGACATCCAATTCGACGTAATTATCACTAGCCCCTACGTAAGGGCAAGGGAAACGGCTATCATCCTCCAAAAGGCCAAGCTGAGTAAGGAAGTGGTGGAACACCCCGCACTAATGCCGGAGGGAAATCTCCTAGAATTGATCCACTGGCTACAAACATCCCCATACCACGATGCAGAAAGTGTGGCCTGGGTAGGACACCAACCAGATTTGAGCCAATGGGCAGAACTTCTCATCTGGGGAAGAAGTGAAGAGAAAATTATCCTCAAAAAGGCCGGTATCATTGGACTAAATGTCCCCGATTTGAACAACCCCCTGGGAAGGGCAGAAATGTTCCTCCTAGTAAGTCCTAAATGGATAATTGATTGAGCACAACATGGGATAGATTCAAAAATGAGATACACCTAGTGGAGATTGTGAAATATGACAGAATACACATATGAATTTCGACCCGGCCTAGAAGGAGTGCCTGTGGCTAAATCCAGTATCAGCTATGTGGACGGCCAGAGGGGTATACTGGAATACAGAGGTATTAACATAGAAGAGTTGGCGCAAAAAAGCACCTTCCTAGAAACAGCCTATCTCCTGATTTGGGGAAAGTTGCCCACCAGGGAAGAATTAAACCGCTTTCAGGAAGATATAAATCGTCATCGCCGCATTAAATACCAAATCCGAGACATGATGAAATGCTTCCCCGAAACAGGACACCCCATGGACGCCCTGCAAACCGCCGCCGCCGCTTTGGGCCTGTTCTACTCCCGCAAAGCCCAGCTGGAAGAAGAATACATCCGGGAAGCAGTGGTGCGCCTATTGGCCAAAATCCCCACTATTGTGGCCGCCTTTGCCCAAATTAGAGAAGGCAATGACCCCGTCCAGCCTAAGGAAAATCTCAACTACGCCGCTAACTTCCTCTACATGCTCACGGAAAGAGAACCAGAACCCCTGGAGGCCAGAATTTTTGATGTTTGTCTAATGCTACATGCAGAACACACAATGAACGCCTCCACCTTCTCCGCCATGGTAACCGCCTCCACCCTCACCGACCCCTATGCCGTAGTGGCCTCCGCCGTGGGCACCCTGGCCGGCCCTCTCCATGGGGGGGCCAATGAAGAAGTCTTGTTGATGTTGGAAGAAATCGGCTCAGTCAAAAACGTCCGTCCCTACATCGAACACTGTATCGAAAACAAAAAGAAAATCATGGGCTTTGGCCATCGGGTTTATAAGGTAAAAGACCCTCGTGCCAAAATCCTCCAACAACTGGCTGAAAGACTCTTTGAACTCACCGGTTATGACGAATACTATGAGATAGCCCTGGAAGTAGAAAGGGTAGTAGAAGAAAAACTCGGCCACAAGGGAATCCACGCCAATGTCGACTTCTACTCCGGCCTAGTCTATCGAAAACTGGGCATTAAACCCGACCTTTTCACCTCCATGTTCGCCATCGCTAGAGTCGCCGGTTGGCTTGCCCACTGGAAGGAACAAATCTCCTACAACCGTATCTTCCGCCCCACCCAAATTTACGTCGGCGAACACAACCTCCCCTATATTCCCATCGACGAGCGCTCCTAATACCCCTCCACTTAACATTTTTTTACAAAATTAATTTTTTTACATTTCTTCCCCCCTCCACTTTTACAAGGGACGACAATGTGATAAATTTTGGATAAGCCGGACATAAATTCCTATGATAAAAGGGCCGGCATTTTTGGTTTTTTCCTGGTTTTTAATCCGGTTATTTTTTTAAGAAAATTGTCCTGTTTTAACCAAAAAAACTAAATCAAGCAAGAGAAATTAAGAGAAAAATATTTGCAGGGTTGCTGGGTATATGTTGCCTCCAGTAGCAAGTAAAAAAATGCAGGCGTGGATCAGAAGCAGGCACCTGATTTGTAGAAATAACTTGCTGGTATTCGAGACTTTTGATTATTCCGCCGTGGAAAAATTTGAAGAATGTGTAAAGTCTCTGGGAGGTGAGTTATTGTCCGTGGAAGTGCTGAAACGGGTTTGGCGAGGAAACCATCGGCAAGTACTACTCTATCAAGCAAAAGCTGCCCTTTCCTCACCAAATCATCCTATCAAACAATACTGGTATGAAAAGGGAAGTCTTTATACTCGCTTCGACGATTCCTGTTAACTTCAGTCTATGAAGGTTGACTTTTAAGATAGTTGAGAAATTCCAGCAACTCCTCGTCGGTTAGGAGATGGCGGGATTTTTTACCATAGGTCTCCAGTAAGTATTTCTTACCATCCTCCTGGGTCCAACCCAGACGTTTCATCTCCCGCGTCGTCTCCTCAATAATCTTACTGAAATCAATGGTCTCTACCTTCTCCTCCTCTCCCGCCGCTGGCTGCTGAAGAGACGGAGAAGTGTCAAAACTGGTGCCCTCTTGGGTGGACAAAGAGAAAGTGGAAACACTAGAGTGGGTGGTAGTACCACTCGGCCGTGGCACAGAAGAAATCCCCCCAGAAGAGGAGGCAACAGTTGTATTCTCCCGTGCCACAGAAGAAACTACCCCAGAAGAGGAGGTAAAAGTTGTATTCTCCCGCGCCACAGGAGAAACTACCCCGGAAGAGGAGGCAACGGTTGTATTTTCCCGCGGCGCAGCAACTTTACCAGGGTAGGAAGATACCATATGGGTTGTCAGCCCCCTTGTATCTCCCCCCGGCAGGCTTGTAACCTTTTCCTTGTGGCCAGTTGCTACAGTTGTAGGGACATAAGATTCAAAATCCTTCTCAAGATGTTGTACCTGGTGGTAAAAGCCCATAACCCTCTGGCGGGCTTTATCCTCCGCCTCCTCCACCGTGGGAGCAGCAGCAAGGGCAGTTGTGATAATATTTTGTTGCGCACAAAGGGAGGCCCTTACGATATAATTACCATCGGTGACAGTAATCAGCTCGGTGGTCAGAGCAAAACGAGGTTCTGTCATAGGGAACAATGCATTCAGACAAGATTTTGAGTACAATTATATTAGGCCAGTACCCCAGGTGGAGGGAGGAAACCATAGGCAATGGGGCATAGTCTTAAGGAAAGGAGTATCCCCCTCCGTGGTACACCCCTACACCCCGGCCGTCGGTGCCCCTCCTTGAGTGTGGGTTTATGGCCTAAAGCCCTACTACCTCTTGTCCCCTTCTTGTGAGAATGCCCCCGTCGGGTGTATCATGGACAGGTACGGGCTTATAATTGTAGCCACCCACACCACGGGCCCTGAGCACCATCCGCCCCCAGCTGAAGCAAGGGCTTATTGCCTTAACCCCCCCAAAAAAAGTAATAGACCCATCACCAGTTAAAAAGACAAGCCGCAAGGGGGCCTTTGAGCCACTCGCCTGTCCCCAATTACATTATAGCTAGTAAGAAAAGGATATAGTAAATGGACTTCTCTATCGCTACAATTCTCTCCCTGTTAAGCCCAGATAAGCTAGTATCCGGAAAGCAAATTGAGAAAAAATTGGGCTGTGAAGACGAAAAAGACATCGAAAAACTACAAATCGCCCTAGACGTCCTGGAAAGAATTGGGGTGATTGCTAAAGAATTCGGCAAATACCGCCGGTGTATAGAAAAAGACGTGGTAGAAGCCAAATTGCGCTGTTCCAGCAAGGGCTTCTGCTTCGCCATTCAGGATGACGAGGATGCCGATGACATATACATCCGTGAAACCCATCTAAGCAATGCCTGGAATGGCGATCGGGTCTTGGTGAAGATTATTAAAGAAGGCACCCGTCGTCGCAGCCCCGAAGGAGAAGTTAAAGTAATCCTGGAAAGGGCAAACCCCTCCGTTTTAGCCAGGGTGAGCCAAGACGAAAATGGAGAATATGTGGCTGTTCCCCTAGACGACCGTCTCCTCTTTGAAATCAAACTGAGAGAAAACGGCATCCCACTGGCCGAAACGGTTGACCATCTGGCCCATGTGGGGATATTGCGCTACCCCATAGGACAAAAACCCCCTATCGGCAAGGTACTAAGAGTTTTAGGCAGTGACGCCTCCACTATCGCCGACATTGATATTGTCTGCTCAAAACACGACCTGCCCCATGATTTCCCAGAAAAAGTCCTCGCCCAAGCCGAAACCATCAGCTGTGAAACAATCCCCCCCGTCGAGTGGGAAAAACGCCTAGACTTAAGACATCTCCTCACTATTGCCATTGAACCAGATGTGGCGACAGAACGAGAGCTATTGGTGGAAAATGCCCTCTCCCTGGAAAAAACAGAAGACGGTAAATGGATTCTGGGTGTCCACATTGCCGATGTAGCCCACTTCGTGCCAGAAGATACCCCCTTGGATAGAGAGGCAAGAAAAAGAGGCACCGCTGTCCATCTGGGCCACTTTCTTATCCCCCTGTTGCCAGAAAAAGTTCTCCGCTGCGCTTCTCTTACTCCGGGTTTAGACCGTCTGGCTATCTCCGTCTTAATTACCCTAGACAACAGGGGTGAAGTGACAGAGTATCAAATCAAACCTAGTATCGTCAGGGTAGACCACCAGTTGACCTATAAACAAGTACAAACCATGATAGCCACCAACAGTGCCAAGGAAGGCCTGGAAGAGCCCCTGACCATGTTAAACCATCTCCTCTTTGACATCAGTCCCGCCGTTAGGGCTAAACGTCTGCAAAAAGGAGGGTTTGACATTTCTCTGGACTGTGGAGATATAGCGGAAAGCCCTCCCTATTTTAAGGACGAGGGAAGAATTGGCACTATCGCCTTTTATCCCAGTCTCCCTATTCTATCTCTTTTTACCGAGTTGATGGTGTTGGTAGGACAGCTGGTAGCAGAACACCTCCAACAGTTACAAGTCCCAGCTATATACTGCAGTCAAGGTAAACCAGACTGGGATGAATTGGAAGACCTACTGAAACTAGTGGCCAATCTCGGACTCTCCTTCCAACTGGAACAAGAGGATGAAGTCTACCCCATGGACTACTACAGGCTGACCCTGGCCTTCAGCAATTCAGAACACGAAAAAGTACTACACCATCTACTCCTCAATTCCCTCAAGTCCAACAAGTACACCCTACATCCCGCACCCCATTTCGGTTTGGCCTATGACATCTATACCCACTGTCTGTCTCCCGGACAACGTTATGTAGATTTAATTAATCAACGTATCCTGAAAAAGGTATTTGAGCAAGGAAGAGACCGTCGCACCAGTCGTGTAAAAGAAGGGGTTGACCTGACCAGCAGTACCTGTCATGGACAAATCCACTGGAATGTATTGCCCCCCGAAATTCACTCTGAACTAGAAGCCGATTTGCACTCCATTATCAGTCATCTCAACGAACGAGAGAAAATAGCAGAAGATGCGGAAAGGGATTTAGTTGGCCTGTCTAAGGCAGAAAAAATGAAGGATTGTACCGGAAAAGTCTTTCGTGGTTTAATTACGGGAGTGCAATCCTATGGCTTTTTTGTGCAAATCCTAGAAGAAGAAGGACGGTTTCTGGAAGAACCTCTACTAGTGGAAGGACTAGTCCATGTTAGTTCCCTTAAAGATGACTGGTATGAGTATGTGCCCAAATACTCCTGTTTGGTTGGCAGGAGAAATCGTGTCGTCTACCGTCTCGGCGATGAGGTAGAAGTGGAAGTGAAAAGTGTAGACTACTACCGTCAACAAATAGACCTAGTGGTTGTCCGTGGTGGCACTGTTGTTTCAGAAAACGAGCTTGAGACGTGATATAGGCTACGCCCCACCCCCCTTGACAGCAGTTGCCAGGAGGGGGAAAATTGGGGCTGAATACCCACATCAGGAGGATTACAGTCAAACATGTTGAACAGAGCATATTTGCCCCGACTCCGGGCACGTTGCTACATCCCCCTACTACTGCTGTCCCTGCTAATTTTTCTAGGTGGTTGTGTTCGTTATGATGTGGGTATTCAGTTTCCCCAGGCTAATGGGGGGGAAATCATCCAACACGTGAAATTAGGACAACAGCTAGTCAACTTTAGTGGCGAGGAAGTCAATGACTGGCTGAAAAGCATTGAACAAAGGGCTTCTTCCCTAAACGGCAGGAGTAAACGCCTTAATGACTACGAATTGGTGGTAGCCATCCCCTTTTATAACGGCAAAGACTTAGTGGAAAAATTCAACAAGTTTTTTGCCTCCTCTACTGATAAGCAAAAAATCCCTAAGAGTAGCCCGGACTATTTTAACCTCTCTGCTAACCTGAGCCTGGAGCAAAACAACTGGCTTCTTTTGGAGAGAAATGTGCTAAAATTCGAGGCAGATTTGACCCCTTTAGCCATAGTGAACAAAGAGGGTAACGTAATTATTTCTGGGGAAGATTTAATGGATTTGAGGGTGAAATTCAAATTTCCCCTGGTAGCAAAGTTTGTAGGAAATAGCTCATTTAAGTGGGAGAAAATAGGAAGAGGGGAGTACGAAATAAAACTATCCCCAGGAAAAATAAACAGGATAAAGGCGGTATTTTGGGTGCCTAATTACGTGGGATTGGGAACCATAGGCATCATAGTCTTCGTGAGCTTGGGATACCATTTGAAATACAAAAAAATGCCCCTGGTAGAGGGGACAAAGGAAGGAGTTTAAGCCAGACTTTCGGCCACCACAGTGGCTAGGTAGTTACTCCAGTATTCTGTCAAATCGGGGCTTTCAGCCTCCACCATAATGCGAATGAGAGGCTCAGTACCAGAGGCGCGGACTAAAACTCTCCCCCCTTGGCCGAGGGCAGAGGAAGCCTGGGCAATAGCCTTTTGGATAGCATCACAGTTATGCCAATTGGCCCGTTTCTTTTGATTTTCCACCCGGACGTTTTTCAGGACTTGGGGATAACGAGAAAAACTGTTGTCCACCAACTCGGCTAAACTGCCGCCACTTTGTTTGACAATAGAAGTCAAATGTAGTGCAGTTTGCAGCCCATCACCGGAATAGTGAAAATGATGGCAGATGATATGGCCAGACTGTTCTCCCCCTAACATGGCCCCAGTATTCCACATAGCCTCTTGAACATGTTGGTCGCCCACGGGGGTGCGGATTAATTGACCCCCCAGTTTTCGCCAAGCCATTTCAAAGCCCAGATTGGCCATAACTGTTGCCACTAGGAGGTTATCAGGCAACAAGCCTAATGATTGGAGATGTCTGCCCCAAAGATAGAGAATATAGTCACCGCAGACGACTCTTCCTCGGGCATCCACCGCCATAACCCGATCGGCGTCTCCATCAAAAGCGAAACCTAAGTCTGCCTTCTCTTCCCTCACCGCCTGTTGTAACTTGTCCAGATGGGTAGAGCCACAC
Source organism: Cyanobacteriota bacterium SRBZ.bins.94.201705 (assembly GCA_030549855.1). Taxonomy (GTDB): domain Bacteria; phylum Cyanobacteriota; class Cyanobacteriia; order Cyanobacteriales; family Cyanobacteriaceae; genus DVEF01. Next base: position 8,404 of record JAUQQP010000038.1, on the reverse strand, counting down.
TGAACATTGATGCGAGCGCCATCGGGGGAAGAGTGGAGACAAATCACCTCTGCGCCCAGGGATTCAAAAAGGGAAGGAGCTAATTTTACGGAGGCCCCCCAAGCCAAATCCAGGACAATACGCAATCCCGAAAAATCTAGCCCCCCAGGCAGACAGTCCAGGAGAAACTTGCTATAGGAGGCAGTCAAATCCTGTTGTGGTAAAAGGCGACCGGCGGAGGTACAACGGGGGGTAATATGGCCATAGTAAATCTGACGGATGGTATCTTCCATGGAAGCGGCTAGGAGGGAATCCAGCTTTTTGCCGTCGCTGCCAAAAAACTTGATACCATTGTCAGAGGGGGGATTGTGGCTGGCAGAAATCATGACACCGCCAATAGCTTCTGTAGTCTTGGTAAGATAGGCCACACAAGGGGTGGGACATAGGCCCAAATGCCAAACCTCAAAACCCATGGCCGTCAACCCCGCGGCAATGGCTGAGCTGAGCATGTCACTGGAATTGCGAGAATCCTGGCCCACAATTACTACGCCACCAGGGTGAAACTCCCGCCAAACCTTGCCCGCTGCTAGCCCCACCGTCAAGGCCAAATGGGGTGTCAACAACTCCCCTACCTTACCCCTAATGCCATCAGTACCAAACAGTTTCTCTGGCAACAAGTCCACTGAGGGGGCAGAAGACAAAGACAGTACCATTTTTCTTCCTCACACACAATTTTTAACAATAAATAGCTTATAACAGTTGCGCTTATATCTTCTCCCCAAAGAAGACGCCAGAGTTGCAATAAAACTTTACATTGGTTAGGATGAAGATGTAGTGACAAAAAAAAAAATGGCAATCACCCTTGTAGTGTTGGCAGTTGCCCTGGTGCTGTTATTGTTTTTGGGGGATGAAGACGACTGGGGGGGAGGCGAGGGAGAACCGGCCTTGGTGAGGATTCCCGTAGAGAATGAAAACCGGCCCCCCCTAAGTCACCAGAGGAAGGTCTTATTTGCGAGGTTGAATCAAACCATAGCCGCCGTGGTTGCGCTCATAGATAACGTTGATTTCCCCAGTCTCCTTGTTGCGGAACATGTAGAAATCGTGGTCCACTAGCTGCAACTGTTCCAGGGCCTCTTCCACAGTCATTTCCGGCATAGCAAAGTACTTCACCCGCACTACTTCCGGGGGTAATTGGGGCTGACGATCTCCCACTAGACTAGGTTCAACCATTTTCTCCTCTACCGCATTCACAGTTTTTTCTGTGGTGTGGGTTTTCTTAGCCAACATACGTTCCTTGTATTTACGGAGTTGACGGGCGATTTTGTCGGAGACTAGGTCAATGCTGGCGTAGAGGTTTTCACTGTTTTCCTGGGCTCGAATCACGGTGCCATTGGCATACACTGTCACTTCTGCCTTGTGTTTGTTGCTGATGCGGGCGTTGCGTTCCACCGACAAGTGGACGTCCATTTTGGTGGCCAGATGTTGGAAGTGTTTAACCGCCTTTTCTAATTTTTTCTCTACATAATTACGAATGGACTCAGTGACTTGGATATTATTTCCCTGGATTAACAACTTCATAACTGACACTCCATTTTTTCGGTTTTGACTGATTGTTGCTGGGAAGAAAACGGGAACAGTACAGAGAATTTCCCCTAACAAGAGGTTTTTTTTTTCTCCCCCCCTTTCCTCCCCGCTTGGAGGGGGTGAGGAGGACAGAGCTAGGGAAACCCCCTAATACCTGAGCCTGCTACACCAGAAAATCGCCCTGAAAACGTTGCGATAGGACATATTTTTTGCGGCCGATTTTGTTTTTTTTATTGCCCCCTTTCTTTCTCTTTTTCCTATGAACTATAGTAACATTTTTTTCGGGGGAAAAACAGTCAACTTTAAGTTATTTTTATTTTTTCTCAGCCTTTGTTAAGTTTTGTAAAAGAAGAAGAAGGAGGAAAGGGCGGTCAAAATGGGCGCAGTTGGGCTATGATCGAGTCAAAGGGAAAAACAGTCTTTCGTCAACTAGGAAGAAGAGAGAACAAAATCAGGAATGACATTGAAACTCCCTCCCCAGATGCAAAAGATAACTGACGATCTAGACAAGCTACTAGACGTAATGCCCCCGAGGATCAGACATGCCCTAGAGAAACACCCCAAGAAGGAGTCTCTCATTGAGATTGTCCTGGATTTGGGGAGACAGCCGGAGGCGCGGTTTTCGGAAGGGTCAGAATATATTAGTGAGGAACTAGTAACCCGGGAAGATCTGGCCTATTGTGTATCTAGGGTAGGTCATTTTAGCAGTGACAATAGGGCGGGGATTGAGCGGACTTTACACCGCATTTCCTGTATCCGCAACCGTCAGGGGGACATAATTGGTTTAACCTGTCGCATTGGCAGGGCGGTATTCGGCACCATTGCCATGATTCGGGAGTTGGTGGAAAGTGGCCAATCCATCCTTCTGTTGGGCCGTCCGGGGGTAGGGAAGACCACTGCCCTGAGGGAGATTGCCCGTGTATTGGCGGATGAACTGGGAAAAAGGGTGGTGATCATTGACACCTCCAATGAGATTGCTGGCGATGGGGATATACCTCACCCCGCCATTGGCCGGGCAAGACGAATGCAGGTAGCCCGTCCCGAATTACAACATCAGGTGATGATCGAGGCGGTGGAAAACCACATGCCGGAGGTGATAATAATAGACGAAATTGGGACGGAGTTAGAGGCTTTGGCGGCGCGTACCATTGCCGAAAGGGGGGTACAGTTGGTAGGCACTGCCCATGGTAACAGTCTAGAAAATTTGATTAAAAACCCCACTCTCTCAGACTTAGTGGGGGGTATCCAGTCCGTAACCCTGGGGGATGAGGAGGCGCGACGGCGGGGTTGTCAGAAGACGGTGTTAGAGAGGAAAGCGCCACCCACCTTCCAAATCGCCATAGAAATGTGGGAAAGACAAAAGTGGGTAGTACATGAGGACGTGGCCCACACGGTAGACTGCATTCTCCGGGGCAAACAACCCATCCCGCAACTGAGACAAATCAACGAAAATGGGGAGGTGACCATTACAAGGGATCCCTCTTTGTTGCCAGCAAGAAAATTAAACTCGTTGCCGTCCGTCAGTAATAGCAGTACCGTAAACCATAGTTCTTTTGATTTCCGTCCCCCCACCGGCCTAAGGGCTCAAGGGAAGATGGCACCAGTCCCCCCACCGACAACGGCAGCCCATTCAGAATTTGAGCAAATGCTAGACCAGTCCTGGTACAAGGAGGAAGGGGAGGGGGGAAAGATCCGCACCCCGGGGCCTAATGGGGAGGATTTTCCTGTCTATGTCTACCCCTATGGCATAGGGAAAAGTAACTTGGAGCAGGTGATCGACCTGTTCAAGATGCCCATTGTCCTCACCAAGGACCTAGATAGTGCAGACGTAATCCTGGCGTTGCGCTCTCAGGCGAAAAACAATTCCAAACTGGTGCAGATGGCCAAAGAAAGGCAGTTGACCATCAAGACAGTCAAGTCTAACAGTATTCCCCAAATTGTCCGTGCCCTGAGGGAATTGATAGGGGAGGAAGAGGAGAACAAGCCCCAGTCCCTAGATTTGGGACAGTTCCTCACAGGGGACAGTGACGACGAGCTAGAGGCCTTAGAAGAGGCCCGGCTGGCGGTAGAACAGATTGTCATTCCTAGGGGACAGCCCGTTGAACTATTACCCCGTAACGCCAGGATCAGAAAAATGCAACACGAGCTAGTAGCCCACTACCGCCTCCGCTCAGACAGTTTTGGGGAGGAGCCTAACCGTCGTTTAAGGATATATCCAGCCTAGAGGGGAGGTTTGCTGTTTCTGTCAGGGAAGAGGGTAAACAGCAACTTGTTGATATAAACCCTCCCCACCACACTCTTTTTGGCGGAGGTGTCTGGCTGGGGCGTGTAGGAAGCATCTGGTGGGACATTACTGTTTTCGGCAGAGCTTGTCTGGGAGGGGGTTTCTTCCTGGTGCCAGGGGTCTTCCTCTTCCGCCTTTGCCTCTGCGTTTTCCGTGTTTTCCTGTTCTACCCCCTGTTTAGTTTCCTGAGTCGTTGTGGAGGAGGGGGGAGTTGGGGGGGACTGGTTGTCTTCGTTTCCATCCCCCTGTTGTACCGGAGCAGCTGAGGGGGGACTGGGGTGAGGCGGGGACTGGCAAGGAGGTTTCCGAGAGCTATCCCCTAGGATTGTCCCCGCAGAAATAACCGCATTAGCCGGCACATCGGCCCTGTAGATAGTCACCAGCGCCCCCAAGGAAGCCTGAGTTCCGATAACACAAGCTCCTACAATTAAACTCCCGGCACCGAGAATGGCATTGGACTCCACTACCACATCCCCCCCTATGGCAGTAATAATCGTCCCCATGCCCAGACAGGCCCCACTTTTGATGACAATGCGGCAGCCCGGAGTTGCATTTAAGATAACCCCGGGGGCAATGATAGCCGTGGGGTCTATCGTAACATCTCCTACTACGCGGGTGTTAGGGATACTGGGGACTTGAAGGACAGGTATAGACATGTGGGGGGCAAGTAGCTCTAACTCTGGTGTGGGATACCAGTTTTTGGCATAAAGGAATTCAAAAGGTCAAACAGGGGGGCGTAGAGAAGTACGCCCGCTAGGAGAAAAAATTATGGTCTTTGGATGATGGTTTCCAATACCCGGCGTTTAGCATTGGGGTCAATACCAATCAGGCGCACATACTCCCCAGAATGTTCCTTCAGACAGGCCTCCAAAGCCCGTAGCACCTCGGACTCATTGCGACTTTGGATGGGGGCACAGGACTGCCAGGAATTAGTCTTAAAACGACGAACCGTGGCATGCTCAGTGCCTATTTGATAGCCTTGGGCCAAAAGGGAGCGCACCTGAGATACCACTTCCGGGGACAAACTAGTGGTAGCAACGGCCCCATTTACACTTTTGCCATTGTTATTTACGTTTGTAACTTTACTATTTACGGTATTATTACCCCCAGGGACACCATCAGGCCGTTGGATGATCATTTCCAACACCCGGCGTTTAGCGGTGGGGTCAATGCCGATCAGACGGACATACTCCCCATCATGTTCTTTCAGACAAGCCTCCAGGGCAGCAATGACCTCCCTTTCATTCTTGCTTTGGATAGGGGCACAGGACTGCCAGGAATTGGTCTTAAAACGACGAACCGTGGCATGCTCAGTGCCTATTTGATAGCCTTGGGCCAAAAGGGAGCGCACCTGAGCGATAGCCTCCTGGCTGAGTCGGCCGCCCGTAATTGTCACCGAGGCGCCATTGGCAGAAGAAGAGCTAGAAGAAGTATTGCCTGTTACCGAAGCAGTACTGGCACTGTCCCCAGGGCGTTGGATGATAGTTTCAGAAACACGACGTTTGCTGGAGGGATCAACTCCCACAATCTGGACATATTCCCCCTCAAACTGACGGAGATAGCCCTCAATGGCGCTAATGGCCTCCTGGACGGACTTAGTATTGATGCTGCCGGCGGTAAGCCAGGACTTAGTCTTAAAGCGACGTTTGTCAGCGTGTTCTACCCCGATTTGATAGCCAGCCTGGATTAGGGCGCGCACCTCATCAGTCCAATTAGCCTTCCCAGGGGCACTAGAGGCGACTGTGTTATTACTGTTGACAGTTACCCGACTGGAGGAGTTGATGGCAACAGAAGGGGTTTCTCCAGGACGTTGGATGATAACCTCGGCTACACGGCGTTTAGCGTTAGGGTCAATGCCAATAAGGCGGACATACTCCCCAGAATATTCCCGTAGCAAAGACTCCAACTCCCGGAGAATAGCGGCCTCCCCGGTAGCCTTCAAGGGGGCAGTCAACCAAGACTTAGTCTTGAAACGACGGGGGTTCGCATGTTCCACCCCAATTTGATACCCCTGTCTTAGGAAAGAACGCACCTGGTTAGCAATATCTGTAGTTACAGCCATATTATTACCTTCTTCATTACCAAGATGCCTGTTAGGCTCAAGGCGGGCATTTTCCGCCCTCACAGCATTGAGACAAGCAGCATTTTCGATACACTGATAGCCCATAGCGAGGGCCTCATTGATTTGAACCACGTGGGCGGCAAACTCCCTGTCCTCAGGTTGTACATCCGGGAGACGGTCAGCCTGTTGCTGGGTAGTAATGATAGACCCCGAAGGGACATACTTGCCGGGCGGTATTTCCACGTCCTGAATCAACACATGCATCATAACGATGCAGCCATGCCCCACCTTGGCATTGAAAACCGTGGAACGGAAGCCTATAAAACAATTATCCCCCACGTAAGCGGGGCCATGGATAAGAGCCAGGTGGGTAATACAGGTATTACGACCGATCCAGACAGAATACTCCTTACCGTCATCCCCCTTAACTCGTCCCTTTTCCAACCCGTGGATGACAACGCCGTCTTGAATATTGCTGTTGTCACCGATGTAAAAGGGAGTCCCCTCATCAGCACGGATACTTGTCCCAGGCGCGATGAGGACATTAGCCCCTACTCTTACATCCCCTATGAGATTGGAAAAGGAGTGAACATAGGCAGTCTCATGGATAGTTGGTTCCGCCAGGTTTCTGGACCAAGGAGTTGGGGGAGCAGCCATTATAGGAAAGCTCACAGTCTACCTCCCTTCCTTGTACTTGTAAACGGCCAAACGGGCTAACATAGAAGAACTTTTATAACCACTTATCTAGAAACTACAAAGGTGTGATTAATAAGGCCTTTCAGCCTCTTTTTTGCTGTAGATCAAATCACCCCCCACGGTGACAGTATCAATAATCCCCACCACCATGGCGTCCACCGGACGGTCCTCCATCCCGAATTCCTTGCGGGCGGAACTTCCCCTGGTCACCAGCACCCACTCATTGAGGCCAGCCCCCACAGTATCCCCCGCCACCTCGTACTGGGGCGTAGGCTGCCCCGTGGCGTCCAGAAACTGTACCAGGAGCAACTTTACTCCTGTTAGGGCCTTTGACTTGTGGGTTGAAACAACTGTGCCACAGACCTTAGCTATTTGCATTAAGACATTTGTAACTAAAAGTATTTAAATGACACCCCCGCAGAGGGGCGCAATTAGGTGCCCAAAATTAGTTAAAACATGCCCTTGCGAGGGTAGTGGTGCCCTTTAGGGGCGGCTCAAGGGGCGAGGATTAACGCTTTCCCTGAACTGTTCTACCTCTTCGGTGTAACGGATGGGCAGGACATACTCTAGGTTTTCGTGAGGACGGGCGATAATGTGATGGGACAACACCTGTCCTCCCTTTACCCTTTTGGCGTTTTCAATGCCCGCCGCCACAGAAGCCTGCACCTCAGACACATCGCCCCTGACGATTACAGTGACGCGGCCACTACCGATTTTTTCATAACCCACCAGGGTTACCCGGGCTGCCTTTACCATGGCGTCTGCCGCTTCCACTACCGCCGGAAAGCCCAGGGTTTCCACCATCCCAACTGCGATTGACATAGGCTTATTTCTTCCCCTTTTTACTAGAATATTTGCATGGTCGAGGCAGGCACAAGGCCCACCACTACTTGACTTCCTATATTCTCACTTTTATACTACTTAATAGTTACGGAACTGTTCTACCTCTTCAGTGTAACGAATTGGTAGTACATATTCTAGGTTTTCGTGAGGGCGGGCAATGATATGAGTAGATAATACCTCCCCTCCGGGCACTCTGTTGGCAGATTCAATCCCCGCCGCTACAGAGGCTTGCACCTCCGACACGTCACCTCTGACTATCACGGTGACACGGCCACTGCCGATTTTTTCATACCCTACCAAGGTAACACGGGCAGCTTTCACCATAGCGTCTGCTGCCTCTACCACGGCTGGAAAGCCCAGGGTTTCGATCATTCCTACTGCGATTGGCATCTTCGTTCCCTTCCTTCGATACTATTTCTTTCTACGACTGTGGTATTAGGCACAAGGCCTCCCCCTGATGTGGGGCACAAAGCCTACCCCTCATGGCAGGCACAAGGCCCACCCCTGATGGCAGGCACAAGGCCTACCGCTACCTGCTGTCCAAAGGTGGGTGACAACTCCATTACTTTTTTAAGCACGGAATCCCCCCTTTTCTTTGGCCAGCTTTTTTATTAAAAACTCATCTAGATCCAGCATAAACAAGCATGGGACGTTTGACAAGATGAGTGACGATGATATTTATTAATCTTTTCCTTAACTATAATTAATAGTCAATTTCCCCTAGGGGGCACTCTCTGCCGCGGTAATTGCATTAATAATAACCAACAGTGCCCCTTTTGTAGCCATTACTATCCCCTTTCATGAGACGATACGTGTTATATTTAGTATACAAATAGACTTCCTTGTAATTCGATTCCAGGTTTTTAGTGTTTTTTCTTGCCATTCCCCTCGAGCAACTTGTACCATAATACTTACCACTCTTGTACTTATTTACGTCCCGTTATAAAATACTGTTT
>JAUQQP010000017.1 GCA_030549855.1 Cyanobacteriota bacterium SRBZ.bins.94.201705 | reverse complement strand
ACGGGAAGCAAAAGGATTTGGTTTACCTGGAATAGGAGAAGAAAGTAGCCAACAGGGAAGAAAGTTGGCAGCTTTCCCCGGCCGTGGTGCTTTTTTAGCAGTAATCCTGTCTCATGAATAATAGCCTGTTAAAAAATGTAAAATTTCCTTGCCCCCGTCCCCTGTTTTTCCCTAAAATATTAGGTAACAATTGCATTAGAATGGGTATTCCGTGCATTTAATGTAGTTTATATGAAACTTAAATATTTCAGAGAGGGGAAAAAACAGTGAAGAAATGACAGAGGTGGCTGTTATTTGCCGACGAGTTTGACTAGAAGAATGCCAGTGAAGTAAAGGAAAAGGACAGCACTGGCTAAAAGAGACTGGGTAAGAGGGTCAGTAGAAGGGGTTATAATGGCCCCTAGAATCAGTGAGGTCAAAACGACAAAACGCCACCCGGAAAGCATCTGTTGAGAGTTGGTCAGGTTAAGGGAGGCAAGAAGCAGCTGCACCACTGGCACCTGGAAGGCAATTCCTGTGGCGAACATTAATAGTAACACAAACTGGAAGTACTTGCCAATAGACCAGGTTTGTTCTACTACCTCCCTGCCATAGTTGATGAAGAATTGAAGGGCGGCAGGAATTAGCACATAATAGGCAAACAGTAAACCGGCAAAGAAGAGAAAACTTGAGCCAAATACCACCGGTGCCAACAACCTCCTCTCCCTTCTGGTTAAACCTGGCAACAGGAATTGGACTATTTGGTATAAAATCATAGGGGAGGCTAACAGAAGACCACTATAACCCGCTACCTGTAAGGAAACAAAAAAGAATTCCCCCGGTGACAGTTGCAAGAATTTTACCCCCTTCGCTGGCATCTCTAACCAGGCAATTATGGGTTTTACAAAGGCAAAACAGCCTATACCACATACTAACACCGAAACTAGGCTTACAATAATGCGTTGTCGTAACTCCTCCAGGTGGTCAAAAAATGACATCTCCACCGGGTTGGGAATCTCATCCCAATACTTTTCGTCCTTCTCTGTCTTGGATTCGCTATTGGCCATACCTATTGCGGAATTAGTTGATCTGGATCTAGAATGAAAATGGTCTTGCCCTCCCCCTCCCCTTCCCCCCCCATCACCGCTACATGGGAAGCTATCCTAAGAGTGTCTGCCTTGCGATAGGAGGCGGGCAATACCCTAATGGCAGTCAGGGGTATGTCGTACAACTCCGGGGGGGAGGTGATTACAATGCCAAACATCTCGTCCACACTGTTACGCGCTAACAGCAAATACTTCCTCCCCTTGGGGTTTAGGGGCTGAGGGGTGTTAAATAACATCTTATGTAAGTCTATCACCGTCACCTCCCGGTCGTCTAGATGCACCACCCCAAAGGGATTCAACCCACTGCCAAATATGGTGGTGTAGTTTACCACCCTCTGCACTACGTCTATGTGTAGGGCGGCATTTAAACTCCCCACCTCGAATACCAACAACTTTACCTTGGCGCCACTGCCTGGGCCTAAACTTTTGTCACTCTTCATAATATTCTTATGGCACACGAAGGGGGATAAGTTGGTTGTCTAACAAGGCTTCTTTAAAGAAACCATTGTCTGCCAACACCGCAATCAGCCTTATCTCCTGGTCTGGATCTACATGGAGATTATGCCAGGGTACAGCTATCTCCAAACTGCGCCCCAGGGCTACCCTCGCGTCACAGTAACGGGCATGCCATTGACCATCATCCCCTGCCTCCTCCAACCAACAGGTTTGGCTGGGAATGTGAATGCCTAGATGGTGTCGGTAATTATAGTTTAGCGGTTCCTCCTCTGGCACATTTAGCAACGGTAGTCTCGTATTCGGCCCTGGCCTATCCACATAGTACCAGGCTAAATGCAACTCCGACGGCAAATCCTTTCCTGCTTGTACCCCCGGCCTCAAGTCGAATCTTAAAAAGAAGTATAAATGATTCCAGCCGTAATAAATACAGGGAATAACACTGGCACGATGCATAGTGCCCCTACCGCCGCCCACGGTGATTTTCCCGGCTTTCTCCCAGTCTTCGTCTTCCCCTGCCCCGTCGATGGGAGGATGGATAAAACTGCCTGGGATGTAGTTTTCCTGCTTTTTAGGCTCCTCTACAGGTTGGTATAAATACTCAGGTACTGGCTCATTTAACGCCTGATACAGGGCAATAAGATGTTCCCTAAACAGCTGGTCAAATATGGCATCATGGGCAGAGTGATGAGGATCACCAAACCACCAAAACCAGTCTGACCCTTCTGCGGCATACAACGCCTCCCAGGCGGCGGGATTTACATCCTCTGTTGCCTCTGGATGTCTTGCTAGAGTTTCCCTTGCCTCGGCTAGGTAGTCCCAGGCCTTGTTTTTAGTCGGGTCACCAATCCAGGTGGTAAAATTGGCATTGATCCACGAACCACTGTGGAGGTAACGGCTATCTAGGGAGGCAGTGGGGGGGAATTTTTCTAAAAACTCCGATACCGTCACCAGTTTAATGTCATCCTGACGGGACAGTCTCTCATAGAGGGATTCTAAGAACAAGCGTCCGTCCTGTTGGTAAAACTCCCAACAATTCTCCCCGTCTAGGGCTATGGTTACTAGCCATGGGTCTGTTAAACTAGTCTGATTGTCCGGCTGTTTATGTTTAAGAGTACGGGATATAGCCTCCAGGTGTCCTATCAAATCCTTGGCCGCCTGATGATGATCCATGGAACTATAGGAAAAGCCTATCAAGTCCGACAGACGATGATCCCTAAACACTATACTCAAGTCTCCCTCAGGGGTTTTTAGACGGTAAGGACGATACAGACGCTCAGGGTCATAGACATTCCCAGTCTCGTCGCGGTAGAAATAATGGTGTAAGGAAATGCCCAATACCCCCTCATCCGAACACAACCACTTAAACCCCCTTCTGGCCACATGGGGTAGAATAGCTGGACTCACAGACTGTTCACTGGGCCACAATCCCCTTGGCTGACAGCCAAACCTCTGTTCATATATACTCCATGCTTTATCCAGATGACGGGGTATATCTTCCTCCCACTGGAAGCGACGGGAGGGCAATGAGATATTTGGCACTGCTACTTTTGCTACATCCGTATCTGCCAACAGAGGCAAGATAGGGTGGGTGTATGGGCTAGTAGTCACCTCCAACTGTCCCGTGTTTTGCATTTTCCGGTGTTGGGGTATAATCTTACTGATGATTTCCCTTTGTTTTTCCCAAATCAACTTTCTGTCTGCCAGAGTAAACCCCTTTCCTTTTTCTATAAGTACACCTATTTGGGGATCAGACCAAAAAATTGGGTCAAACCAAGCCAGGTTGTGCCATGCCAGTAGGTCGCTGTAGTCCTGTTCCGTCCAATTCTTCAGACACCATCTAGGTCCCAAATCGTGGCGTTGCTGGTACAATTCGTCATAGCGTCGATGGGGCCGTATAGAATTGTGATAGTTGGCATCGAAGAAGTGATTGATTATAAACTCCTTCTGGGCAGTTGTCAGTTGCGACACCGGCGTCAGAGTTAGTGCCAAATATGGATCCATTGCCTTTCCGCTGGCATACTCCTCCAACTGTAGTATCAACGATGGCACTAGGTTTACTGTTTGCTGTAACTTTGGATACTTCTCTAGTATCAAAATTAAATCCAAATAGTCCTTGATCCCATGTAATCTCACCCAAGGTAGACGGTATTCCCCACTCTTCTCATTGCTTGACAGCCTTGATTTGTACAATGGCTGGTGTTGGTGCCAAATAAACGCTACATACAACGGATGAGACATACCACTTCTTCCCCTCTTCTATGCGGCAGGCACATTACCCACCTCTACCTCAATCGTTATCAGTCTATCTCATACCCCCAACCCTTGACAATTAGCTCCTTTTTTTTTTCTCCACCCTTGACAAAGGCCGGCGCGCCGTGCTAAAATATCCCTAGGCGGCAGGCGAAAGGACTGCCAAAACACTTGGGCAGCAAACTTTTTTATTGAAATATTTTATAGAATAAAAGTCATTATTAACGACATTAATTTTCATTTAATAAGTAGACAGGGCAGGCCCCGGTAGTCTCTATACCTACCGTCCTGGTGTCTAGGATAACACAGGGCGGGCGGCGGAGGGGAGAGTTGTTAAGGAATGTAAAGAGAAATATAAAGGGACCGCCAGGCCGCGACCTATCTAACGCTTGGCAAGTTTCTTGGAGGGGACTTTACGGAGACGGATGGACTTGGGAGTGACCTCAACAAGTTCGTCGGGGCCAATGAATTCGAGGGCCCTTTCTAAGGTCATTTCAATGGGCGCCTGGAGTTGAACTAACTCTTCGCCGGTGGCGGAGCGGTGGTTGGTCAATTGTTTGGTCTTGCAGACGTTTAACTCTAGGTCTTGGGGGCGATTACTTTCACCTACAATCATACCCTTGTAGACTTTGGTGCCAGGCTCGATGAAGAAGACACCCCTATCCTCGGCGTTTTTGAGGGCATAGAAGGTGGCAACCCCCTCCTCGCAGGAGATTAAAACGCCATTGTGACGGGTTTCTAGTTGTCCTACCAGAGGACGATACTCGTAAAAGCTATGACTCATAATGCCCTCGCCCCTGGTGATGCGGATGAATTCACTGCGAAAGCCGATTAAGCCGCGGGCAGGGATGATAAACTCCATCTGGACACGGCCATTGCCCCCAGACTGCATGTCCTGCATTTCTGCCTTTCTGCGCCCCAGGGTTTCAATACAGGCGCCCTGGGCATCTTCTGGTATATCTATGACGAGATACTCAAAAGGCTCATAGGGTTGTCCGTTGACTTCTCTGAAGATTACCTGGGGTTGAGATACCTGGAATTCATACCCTTCCCGCCGCATGTTTTCAATGAGGATGGCCAGATGTAATTCTCCCCTCCCGGAGACTATAAACTGCTCAGAGGATTCCCCTTCTTCCACCCTCAAGGCTACGTTGGTCTCTAATTCTCGCATAAGACGTTCCCTTAACTGACGGGAGGTGACAAATTTGCCCTCTTGGCCTGCAAAAGGGGAGTTATTGACAGAAAATGTCATCTTGAGGGTAGGCTCGTCTACCTTGATTAGGGGTAAGGCTTGGGGATTGTTGGGGCAGGCTATGGTCTCCCCTATGTTGGCATCATCAAACCCGGCTACCGCTACAATCTGTCCCGCACTAGCACTTTCTAGTTCAATTCTTTGGAGGCCTTCAAAGCCAAAAAGTTTTGTTACCCTGCCCTTGACAATAGTACCATCTTCCTTTATGAGGGCTGCCTGTTGTCCCGCCTTGATAGTACCGTTGTGGATACGGCCAATTACAATCCTACCTAGATATTCCGAGTAATCAAGGGTGGTCACCTGTAATTGTAGAGGTTTGTTGGGATCACCGGGTGGGGGTGGCACATGACGTAAAATAGCCTCAAACAGGGGTTTCATATCTTGGCTGTCGTCATCGAGGCTGGTTTTGGCATAACCGGCTAACCCAGAAGCATAGAGAGTTACAAAGTCACACTGATCGTCGTCTGCCCCCAATTCCACAAATAGGTCAAAAACCTTGTCTACTACCTTAAGAGGTTCAGCGTTAGGGCGATCGATCTTATTTATCACTACAATAGGCCTCAAACCCTTTTCTAAGGCCTTTTTGAGGACAAAACGAGTTTGGGGCATGGGGCCTTCATTGGCGTCTACAATTAACAGACAGCCGTCTACCATCCCCAACACCCTCTCCACCTCGCCACTAAAGTCTGCGTGTCCAGGGGTATCTACGATGTTAATTATTGTATCCTTATATCGTACTGCGGTATTTTTAGCCAGGATAGTAATTCCCCTTTCCCTTTCTAACTCATTGCAGTCTAATACACAATTTGGTACTTCCTCTCCTTCTCTGAATACTCCTGACTGTTTCAACAGTGCATCTACTAGTGTAGTTTTCCCGTGGTCTACGTGAGCTATTATGGCCACGTTGCGAATAGGGGTGGACATAAGTGAATATTTGTTAAGTCTCTGTAATAATAGTTAATATATCTTTTCTATTGTATTGTATACCGAGTCTAGTTTTAGTGGGAGAAAGAAGGTTTCCAAAAAACGATAGAATCACTGAGGGGTTGTACCACGGTGCCAGGATAGTAGAATTGTAAAATCTGTTCAGCAGTCCAACCCAGTTTAGCAAGATTGTAGCTACCAAACTGACTCAAGCCCACACCATGGCCGAAACCGCCTCCAATGAATTTATAGCCGGTGAGGTTTTTCTGGGAGTCATAGACGGGTTCAAGGTAAAATAAAGTGCTACGGGGAGGAGTGAAAGCACTTCTCACCTCATTCTTCTCAAGAGTCACCACACCCAGGTCAGTAACAACCTCTAATTTGAGGATTCTACCAGAAGGAGCCCTTTGAGCCACCCTCATTTCGTTAATAGTCTTAAAATCAGCGAGAGGATGTCTAATACGGGAGAGGTATCTTTGCAAATCCCGGGTTAACTCTGTCAGGCTACTTTGTTTCTGCCAACGGAAAAGACTTCTACCAGTCTCATTGAAACCCTTTTCCAGGGAGATAAACTTGCGGAAATTAGCCTCCTTATCCAGACTTTGTTCAGCAAGATTCCAGATAGGCCGGGGCGCATCGATGATAGGCTTTAGATAGGGGCGGTTTTCTCCATTCCAAATGTCAGAGAAGTTGGAAGTGACACCACCGCTAGTGGAGGAGTATAGGGCATCCACCAACTCGT
The DNA here is from genome assembly GCA_030549855.1 of Cyanobacteriota bacterium SRBZ.bins.94.201705. Lineage (GTDB taxonomy): Bacteria > Cyanobacteriota > Cyanobacteriia > Cyanobacteriales > Cyanobacteriaceae > DVEF01. Next base: position 5,852 of record JAUQQP010000017.1, on the reverse strand, counting down.
TGTTATAAGTTAAAACCAAACCCCTAGTGGCCATAATAGCAGCGTCTGCCACGGGGGAGGTACCAGAAAGGCCATGGTAAACCTGACAGTGGGTGGTAGCACAAAGTTGATAATTATCCGCCTCAAAACGACGGATATTGCGGAGGGCATAGGTGCGGGCGATAATAGTTTGGGCTTCTACTGCGGCTTTAGGCGCATTGCCTCCAATTTCATGGGGCACTACTCCCCTTAAATAAGTTTCCAATTCCACCTTGTTGACGAGGGTATAATCTCCATAGGAGTTAGGTTGGACGACAAAACTACCAGCATATCTAGTCCATTTCCCATTCTGGCTATCCAAAACAGCAGTAACACCGCCGGGGTTAGATATTTCTAGCCAGTCAACCCTATAGGTTTGTCCGTTTACAGTAAAAGCCACTTCAGACTTTTCTGCCACCAGGTGGCTTTCCAGATAAACATTTTCATAACCTTGCTGTTGGAGTTGTTGCAGTAACAGTCTTCTAAGAAGGGGGGTATTATAGGTGCTACGTTTAGCCCAAACCTGCCAACGCCCAGGTTGAGTTATTTCCACGTCAATTCCCAGACGACGCCAGCGGTTGGCATTATCCTCGGCGGTTTCAAAAGTGCCATAATCCCCCAACACCACCACCTCTTGCAGTTGTTTTCTTAGCAGAGGGGTTTTGGTTATCCTCAACTGTACTTCCTTTGTCTCCAGGGAAAAAGTCTGTTTAGTCTTCTTGTCGGTAAACCGAAGTGACAGAGGTTGACTGCCAACAGTAGTGAGAGTTATAGTATCCTCCGGGTTATCCCCAAACCGTTGTACTATCCCCACAGTTAAATCAATGGCAAGAAGGGAGGCAAAGGGGGTAAAGAGGGAAAAGGCGGTAGACAGTGACAGGGATAAGAAAAACTGTTTTATAGGGGGTTTGAAAGACAGTACCATGGACAACCAGACTACAGTTAAGGAGAAGAACAAACCTACAATAGCAGACAAGGGGATAATTAATTACGTTGGATAATGCCGCCACCGAGGAGAATATCCTTATGATAGAATACGGCGGCTTGGCCAGGGGTAATAGCAAATTGTGGTTCGTCGAATACCAGTTTCACCCTATTATCCTCTAATGGTATAACAGTGGCGGTTTGGGAGGGGGCCTGATAGCGGATTTTTACTTCTGCCCTAATGGGATTAGCCGGTTGGGGGATAGACAACCAGTTTACCCTCCCCACATAGCATTCTTGTCTTCCCGCCTGACTACGAGTTGCCACCACCACCCTATTCATCACAGGGTCCAATTCTACCACATACAGGGGTTCAGAATAGGGTATACCTAGGCCTCTCCTTTGTCCTATGGTGTAGTTATGGATACCTTGGTGGGTGCCTAACACCCTCCCCTCTAAGTCTACTATTTCTCCTGGCTTAGGTTTTATGTATTTCTCTAAAAAATTTTTCATGCTACCGTGAGCTTCAATGAGGCACAAATCTTGACTTTCGGGCTTTTGGGCTGTTTTGAGGTTGAACTGTGCTGCCAATGTCCTAGTATCCGCCTTAGTTTGATTCCCTAGGGGGAAGATAAGGTAGGGGAGGATTTCCTGAGGCAAATCGTAGAGGAAATAGGATTGGTCTTTTTTAGCGTCAATAGCCTTTAATAACTGATAGCGTTGTAGGTCAGGATTATATACAACTCTAGCATAATGTCCCGTAGCTACATATTCTAACCCCAGACTGCGGGCGAATTCTAACATAGGGGGGAATTTTACCGTACGGTTACACTGAGAGCAAGGCAGGGGAGTGATGCCATTAGAATATCCAGTTATCAGGTAGTCTACAATGTTATTTTGAAATACCTCCCTAACATCCACTACATGGTGTTTTATGCCCAATTGTTCGCACACATAGGCGGCATCCAGCATTCCTTCTGAACAACATTGGCCTTTTCCCTTCATCAACCAGAGAGTGACCCCCTCTACATGATAACCTTGTTTTTGGAGGATAGCGGCAGTTACGGAACTATCAACGCCTCCTGACAATCCCACTAATACCTTCTTCATACCTGGTTGGACAGTATTATTCTTCCTGTATTCTTCTTGTTGCAATGGACGTACTAACATTCATACGTGTCCTATGTTAAACCAGAGGCAGCTGAAATGTCAGTGAGGGGGGGGGTATTTTCCCATCTCCTGTCGTGATGTTTATTTGATGGTAGATATTCTCCGGGCAGCCTCATTATTTAAGTACCCATTTTCCTTTAGGAAAGTCAGAAGGGCTTGTGGGAATTTTGCTTTAGCAAGACAATCATAATTTTTGGAATATCTCACACAATAATCCTCGTTTATGTTATAATTTTTTAGCATCATTTGCCAGGCGGCAATTTCTTCCCCAAGAAGGGCTTTCCAGGCCACATATGCTGCCCAAAATGCATTATTTCCTTTGGTGTTATTTTTATAGTTTTGCCACAGCTTATTCAGTTCATTTCTCAGCCAAAAACGGTATTGAGGCTGTTTAGTAGCATTGACTAGTTTACCATACTGTACTGTCCAGATTTGGGGAGGGGCAACGGATTCTGCGTAACTGGCAAAGGTATAGAGGAAACGATTATCGATGGTGACGTACTCATAAATTCCGTTGTTGTCAATATCAGAAACTCCTACAGGGCCTCCATCAAAATTGCCTCCCTCTATCACCCTCCATTTGTCATTTTGTTTAGTCAATATCACAAGTTTAGCACAACAGTGAGCCCCTCCCGTGTAGGATTCAAAAATAATTTCGGGAGTCTTATTGCTTTTGTCCATTTCAGCAATTTGCACTTGAGCTAGGGGGAAGAAAGACTGGGCCCCTTCCAATTCTATTACCTTATTTCCCCTTTCAAAAACGCTAATTTTACTAACAACAACTTTTCCTTCCTTAGTTGTCTTTTCTTGGGCATAAATATCTACCGTTATATCGTTTTTTGATATAGTAGCTTCGGGATTTTCGTCGTCAATTCGTGCTGAAACTACCTCTGCTGTGATTGCAGGGGAATACAACAGGTTTGCCAGGAGGAAAAAGCCCAATCCCCTCGTTATTTTTTTAAACATTGTACTCAGCATCATTAACTCCTGGGGGGATTTTACCATAAGGGAGGGGAATATAAAGCAATTTTTTTCAGGAGAATAACAAAAATTAACTAGCGGCGGGGAAGAATTTTTAAGTCTTGAATGAGCCATCTTTGACCTTCTCTGACGAGATTGTATTGTACGAGCAACTTTTCTTCATAGGAAAGTCTGGGATTAAGGGCACCATTTTGATAGTATTGAGACTTTTCAAAAACCTCAGCCTGGACGATGGCTTCTGTATTATTTTGAGGGTTAACTTGGGCAGAAAGGACTTTTATTTTATGTTCATAGCGACGATAGGCATTAAGACGACGGAGGCTATTGGCATTAGCTTTCCAGATAGCAGCCAGGGAGTCTGTCAAGACTTGCTCAAGGGAAGTGGTATCATATTCTGGGCCAGTAGCTTTTTGTTTGGCAACCAGCCAGTTGTTGATAATAGCGGCGGCGTCTTCTTGGGACAATTGTACTTGGAGATTTTCCTTAACCGGGTCGGTAGCTTTTTGTGGTAGATCAATTAAGGGCTCAGATAGAGGTATATTTAGGCCTTCTTGTTGTCTGGGGAAAAAGATTTTAACGGCGAAAAAGGCGACAAAAGTAGCACAGAAAAGGGCGGCTAGGGGGATAAGAAGGGGGAAGAAGGTAGGGGTATATGGTCTTTTAACGTTTTTTTTGGCAGAAGAAGGCCTCTGGAGGCGGGAATTGGTCTTTTTGTCGGCGTTACTACTGGTGGAGGGAGGCTGAGGGGCAATAGTTTCCATTTCGGCTTCCAATAGGTCACCAAAGCCGATTAATTCTTCCCTTTCTTCCTCTTGCTCTTGTTGTTGAGAGAAGATAGCAACATTTGACTGTTGCGGTTCCGGCCCCAGGTCAGTATAATCGTTAGTAGAGGGTATAGAATGGGGGCTTTCCGTGTCCGTTTTTGTATCCGTTTGGGGCAGGGAGACGGTAAAATCCTCTGGGGAAGAAGACTCTGTTTCTGTTTCCGGCAGTGGAGGCTGGGAGAGATTTTCTAGGTAGTTTTGTACTTTTGGATCATCAAAATAGGCGTCGAGGGAGGGATTAGCATCCTTCAGGTCGAGAAACTGGGGGAATACTTCCGTCTTTAACCACTCTTCAGTATAACGGCATAAACCGGGAAGCAAATCGGGGGAGTTGGCAGAAAGGGTTTTAATGTATTCGATAGCCTCTTTTTCCTTGCTTTGGCTGAGGGAGAATTCAGCTTCTGTGGTTTGGCCTAAAAGAAGGGCACAGATAGACTGTTCAAGGTAGACGTCTTGATGGATAGTAAGGGGGATAAGACTGTTTTTGGCTTTGATAATCAACTCTGGTTTTCTCTCTGCAAACCCCCTAGCAATACAGGCGTAGGCGAAAAGATAGGTAGCGGCGGTGGATGGACGTTTTGCCTCTGCTTCAAACAGTTTTTGTTGTTCCTCTGCGGTTAAATAAACGCGAATTTGCTGAATAAACCGGAGAAATGCCTCTCCATCTAACCCGCAATCGTCAACACTCTTATTTTCAAACCCTCCCCTGCTGTTAAACATTTCGCGGAGGAGAGTGAGGGCTTTTTCCCTCTCTTCTTTTGTATTTTTTTGTGTAAGCAGTTCAATTACACAGTAGGGCTTTAATTTGGCTAAATCCTGTTTAATCTCCTTTCTGATGTGGGCAAACAAATCCTCTTTTACCAGTAAGTGGTGGGAGGATTGGAGATAGCTAGCGGCAAGATTATACTCCTTCTCTTGCCATTTTTCCCTTGCCAATTCCAGATAAGCCAATACCGCAGTGAGGATTAAATCTTGCCAATTAACCTGGTCTGTTAATTGAGCCAGTTTCCCCTTATCATTGAGATAGGGTTGAACCAAATTCAATACCAGTTCATACTCCCCCAATTCCAAAAGGATGATTAGTGCCCCTAAGAAGAGACTGTTATCAATTTCAAGGGATATTTCTTTCTTCTCCTCCTCTTGGGCAAGAAGGGAAGCGTTATACTGTAAACGAGACTGGGGGTTGGATAGGGTATCATAGGCAATTTTTAACAGGTTTTTCCGGGAAGTCTGGGCTATGATACTATAGTCTTGGTGGGGCAGTTGAACAGAACGATCCTCATAGGCTTGTTCAATCAATTCCGGTTCAGCCTCCAGAGGGATGCCCAGAATGCGATAATAGTCTAGGGGTACTTCCACCACTGGCTACGATTAGGACTCCAAGAATATAGTTTACCTTCTTGAGATCTTACCACCGATGTCTCTAACTGAGGATAACTCCCTTTCCCCTACAAATTCCCCATACTGGTTTACATTACAACCACCACAAGCCCGAGATAGGGACAAGAAATCCCCACCTCCCCCAATCCCTAATGCCCGAAAACAGCGGAGAGAGAGGGATTCTAGTTAATCATCTGACGGTAAATCAAAGGGCTTGGTACCAAGAGAATTCTGGGTTTGGGTATTTAGTGTATAGTTTGTTTACGGGTTACGTATTTCTGAAATACTCCATATCAGAAACTGGACAGAAGATTATTGTCCCGCAAAAGCTCCAGAAGAAAACAATCCCCTTAAGACTGTATTTCCAGTATTAATAGACGTCAAGAAGAATCCCGAACATATTATCTGCATAGGAAATTATCGAGATAGTTCAGCTAACGATAATCATCGAAAGAATGCTAAAACTGGCTGGAGATACGTCCATCCTATGGACCAGAATATCCCAACATGTTTGAAGATTTTGGAATTATAGAGGGAATACGAAAACATTTACTC
>JAUQQP010000040.1:46311-53787 GCA_030549855.1 Cyanobacteriota bacterium SRBZ.bins.94.201705 | reverse complement strand
TGGTTGGAATTGACTTGGTGGCTATGTGTGTTAACGATATTCTAACTTTAGGTGCTACTCCCTTGTTTTTTTTGGATTACATAGCCACAGGGAAACTAGACAAACAGCAGTTAGAGAGTGTAATAGATGGCATTGTCAGAGGATGTAAAGAGAGTGGTTGCGCCTTGTTGGGGGGAGAAACCGCGGAAATGCCTGGTTTTTACCAGCCAGGGGAATATGATTTAGCCGGTTTTGCTGTCGGGGTGGTAGAAAAGAGTCTGCTTATCGATGGCAGTCAAATACAACTAGGGGATGTGGCAATAGGCTTAGCCAGTAGTGGCATTCACAGCAACGGTTTTTCCCTTGTGCGTAAAATTGTTGAAACCCATCGGTTAAATTGGGATTATCGTTGTCAGCAATTAGGCAGTCAAACCCTTGGGGAAATTTGTTTAACCCCTACTAGGATATACGTCAAGCCGGTGTTAGAAGCATTGAAAAAAGGCATAGCTATAAAAGGGATGGCACATATTACCGGTGGTGGTATCCCAGAAAACCTACCTCGTTGTCTCCCTCAAGACAAATCCATTGTGGTAAATCTAGATAGTTGGCATATCCCCCCAATTTTCCGTTGGTTAGCAGAAAAAGGAGAGGTAAAATTCGAGGATATGCTAAACACCTTCAATCTAGGAATTGGCTTTGTAGTCATCGTCACTCCCCAACAGGCAGAAGCCACTCGTCAACACTTCCAACAAGCTGGCATAGACAGTTATGTCATAGGAGAAGTCATTGAAGGGAAACAGTCTATCCAATTTGCCGGCAATCCAGACATAGACTGAACATTTTGACACAAAAATCGTCCAGGATATTATCAGACTCTACCCATATCCTGGTAAACAGAATGTCTAGCATTAGGCATTGTAGTTGGATAGCCACAGGCATATTAGCGACAATAGCCTCCTTTTCCCCCTTCTTTCCCCTCTTTGCCGCCGAAAGAGTTGTCATGGAATACGGCATTTGGCGACAATCTCTTCCCGTCGCCGACATCACCCAATTTTGCGAATCAGGGAAAACCTCCCCAGCCTTGGAGTCTTACCTACGGATGTCGAAACAGACAATCGACAACACCAACAATCTTCTCTGTAAACCCATTCCCGTCAATGGTGTCATGCTTTCCAGGATGCTGAATAACCCCCTTGGCGACTTTATTCTGGATGCCTTTTCCGAAATTATCTCCACCCCCACCGGCAAGGCTTCTCGGGAATCTCTCCGTGGCGCCTTAGTCAGTTGTGCCCTTGAAAACAACAGTATTAGTGTAGTCAAACTGTTAGAACATTATCCCACTTCTGACGTCCATTTAAAAGGGGAGAAACTATTAGAAATTCACAGCAAACTCGGGGAGGTATTAGCCACAGTCAAAAGGATAAAATTTTAATTCCCTCCCCCCATTACAACACCCTTCAACCCTTCCCTGAAACAAGGCAATCCTCTTCCAGATTTTCCCTCTTTTTACCAGTATCTTCTCCCCAGTATCTATATAAATCCGCCCCTACTGCCACAATCTTCTGTTATTTTGATACCCACACTCCGGCATCTATACTCCAAGCCTCTAATACCAGATAGTATGATTTTAATGCCCCCTTTAGCGGTAGACTCTAGTTATACCATCAGCTAATCCAAAGACATAGAGGTAGACAGTTTTTATGACGAAACCCTATTTAATGCCTCCTTTAGCGGTAGACTCCAGTTATACCATCAGCTAATCCAAAGCCATAGAGGTAGACAGTTTTTATAACGAAACCCTATTTATTTCCTGGTGGTATTTGCTGAATCTCATCTCCTAAAATTCCTGGTTTGTTGACGGGTATTAGCAGACTTTAAAGGCCAATAAACATACCCGAAAAAGCCTGGACAATTAATTTTACTGTTGACTCCTCTTGGTGAGGATATTTAGCCAACCTCAGAAGGTGAAATAGATGTACAGGTTTGATTTGAATATATTAGCCTGTTTGGCAAGATAGGAAAAGACAGGTGAAGGTTATTGAAAAAAATAAAGGTTATTGGAAGAGGTAAGAATACTTTCCGCCATGGCACATTTTCTAGAAAGGTAGTTAACACTAGACATTTAAGAAGCCGTAAACATGTAAGTGGAGACAAATAGGATAAAACCTCGTGGGGGCCCATCTGACTATGTTAAATTTTACAAAGGACATGGAAGTCTAATAGTCAGTGGTAGAGGTTGTGAGGATAGTCGGGATGATGTTATCTGAAATTTTGAACACAATACCCAGCAACATAGACTGAAAAAAACTATTATTCCTGAATTCCAATTTCCGGCTGATAACTGTATAATGTAACTGAAAAACCTCTTTGTTTACCCATCTTATGTTAGAAAAAAAACAGGGGAATACGGGAGAAAAAGCCAGTAACAATTCCCCGGAAAACCTTGAAAAAATCGCAGCCAAAGCTGAGTATTTCAGGGCAATAGCAGACTTGTTGAGGGCCTTTACTCCCTATGTCTGGCTAGCAGTTATAATCCTCGTGATTGTGCCCATAATAGGACAAATAACTGTTGCCCAATCTTTCAATACCACCCTAACGAAATCCCCAAGAGAGGAAATCGTAATAAAACCGCAAATTGACTGGGAAAAAGTTGATGAAGCTATCAGGGATAGTCTGAAGACAGCCTATAAAAATACCGAGGTATATGCTGAAGCCAAATTGGATGATTGGTTTGGGGAATTGGAGAGAAAAATTGAGGCCGGTTTTTTAGACTGGTACTTCAGCTACTGGAATCAAAAAATGATAGAATATAGGGGATTGTTAGCCCTAGGAAAAGCGGGAATATCCAAAGCATTAGGGATAAACAAAAAGGATATAAACACCCAGGTGGCTGAGGAAATAACTGCGGATTTTCAGAGGGAGTTTGCTAAGAGGGTACTTTCTCCCGAAACCGCCCAATTAAAAATAGAAAGAATCGCTCAGCAGACGGTAGAATACTATCTGGAACAAGTCCAATATGCTATTAACAATATTAGGGCAAAATTCAAGGTACCCCAGGAAGAATGGGATAGGTATTTAAGAGATTTAGCTATCAATGCCTATTATGTGGGCAGTATTTCTAACACGCCCTCGAAACTGTTGGCTGGGGCAACTGCTTCTTTGCTAGTAAAATCCCTCTCGGCAGCCGGAGGTAAAATTACCGCAAAATTAGGCACAAAACTGGGGACAAAAACTGCCACCAAAACGGGGGGAAAGCTGGCGGCGAAAATGGTATTTTATGCTTTAGATGCCGCTATTGGTTTTGGCATTTTGCTGTGGGATTTTTGGGATGTTTATCACAATGCTCAATGGGAAAGACCTATTTTAAAACAGAACCTGATTGAATACCTACAAGAGTTAAAGTACCAGCTACTCTATGCCCCCGATGTGGGGATTATGTCTATCATTAACGGAATCCAAGAAGATATACTTTCCCACCTAAAATAGCCCAGGACATTCATTTATTTTTTTAAACAACAACCAAGGGGATATACTGTTTTTTTTTGCTTTAGGATGACGTAGCCATGAATGAATTCATAACAGCGGTAATATGGTGTTTTTATCCTCCAATGTTTCCGGAGAAATATCCTCTGTTATCATCTGTGAGTAATTCCAGGCGATTCCAATTATAGTCATTTTTTTCTCAAGATAAAACCAAAAAAACTCAAACGGTTGTAACTATATTATCTCCCCAGGCAACGGCTAAGAAAGTTACGTCTTTTGTCAAGATAATTTTTTGCCAAGACAACTCTCTGGCAGTTATCACCTGTTATAATTTTCGGTATATCTTAACAGACGCAGCGTTTTTGTAAATACCAGGGAAGATAATACCAATGGAGGGGAAACAGAGGACAATTATAAACATAAATTATGAAAAAATATAGACAAAAAGATGGGGAAAGGGGGACAATAAGAAAGGACAAGAAAAAAGAGTATGAGGTGGTAACCTAGGAGGAAGGCCAAAATAATTCCCTCAGTCCAAGGAGTGCTCTTGTAGTACTTCAAGAGGGACAAATTCCAGTGTTTTCTCATGGGTAGCATGGAGGACCACAGGAGGAGCTACGCCTGCTTCCAAGGCTTCCAACCAGCGACTAACACACAGACACCATTTGTCTCCTGGTTTCAAACCGGGGAAATTATACAAAGGCATGGGTGTTATCAAATCATTGCCTCTGGTAAGGGTGAATTCTAGGAATTCTTTTGTAACTTGTGCACATACAATATGTAATCCGAAATCCCCAGGGCCAGTATTACAACAACCATCGCGGTAGAAACCGGTAAGGGGTGACTTACAGCATACCTCTAGAGGTTTTCCTAATACATTCCTTGCTCTTGTCATCTCCAACCCCCGTGGGACAAACAAGTAATTACAGCACATTATATCCCACAGGTGGGGGGCGTAACCATTTCTTAGGCTAAGGGAAAAGGGTAAATGATTTTCCGCTAGCTTATTCCCCGCTAGTTTGGCCTCAACAGTTGGCGTTTTGTTTAAAAAATAAAAATCTCGAATAGCCAGCAGTAAGTTTCTCCCTGGATATACTTTTATTGTCTTTTGCCACTGTTGTCACTGAGGGGTGATTGTATATAGCATAACATTAAACCCGGCAATTAAAAATCTTGAATAAAGGATGTTGCCGGGGGCAATAATTTGGTACATTAACCTAAATGTGTTAAGACAGAAAAAGTGAGAGAATCAAGATGAAAGTACTAGTAATAGGCGGAGACGGTTACTGCGGCTGGGCAACTGCACTCCATCTGTCTAACAGAGGCTATGAAGTGGGGATTGTAGACAGTTTAGTGCGTCGACTATGGGATGAGCAACTGGGAGTCAACACTCTTACTCCCATTGCCCCAATTCAGAAGAGGATTCAACGATGGTATGAGTTAACGGGGAAAAAAATAGAATTATTCATAGGTGACATTACTAACTACGATTTTCTCATCAAAGCCTTTCGTAAATTTGAGCCGGAAGCGGTAGTACACTTTGGTGAACAAAGAAGTGCCCCTTATTCTATGATTGACAGGGAACATGCGGTGTTTACCCAAGTGAACAATGTGGTAGGCACCCTCAATATCCTCTATGCTATGAAGGAGGAGTTTCCCGACACCCATCTGGTAAAATTGGGCACTATGGGAGAGTATGGTACTCCCAATATTGATATTGAAGAGGGGTATATTGAAATCGAACACAACGGCAGAAAGGACATTCTTCCCTACCCCAAACAACCCGGCAGCATGTATCACCTCAGCAAAGTCCATGACAGCCATAATATTCATTTTGCCTGCAGAGTTTGGGGGTTGAGGGCTACAGATTTAAACCAGGGGGTAGTTTACGGGGTTTTGACAGAGGAAACCGGGATGGATGAGATTTTAATCAACCGTCTCGACTATGATGGCATTTTTGGCACCGCTTTGAATCGTTTTTGTATTCAAGCCGCTATCGGACATCCTCTAACAGTATATGGCAAAGGGGGGCAAACTCGGGCCTTTTTAGACATCCGGGATACTGTAAGATGTGTGGAACTTGCCATAGCGAATCCCGCTGAGCCCGGGCAATTCAGGGTTTTCAACCAATTCACCGAGTTGTTTAGCATCAGAGACTTAGCTTACATGGTGCAAAAGGCTGGTGCGGCAATGGGTTTAAAGGTAGAAATTCGGCATATTGAAAATCCCCGGGTAGAATTAGAAGAGCACTATTTTAACGCCAAAAATACCAAACTATTAGACTTGGGTTTACAACCCTTAGGTTTACAACCCCATTATCTTTCTGATTCCCTCTTGGATTCCCTGCTTAACTTTGCCATGAAATACAAAGACAGAGTAGACATGAATCAGATTATGCCAAAAGTTTCTTGGCGGAGATAACAGGCCTAATTTTATAAGCAAAAATGCATAATAAATGACAACCCCCCTGGGTTTTCTTGACAATTGCCCGGGGGTCGTTTTTTCCTTGTCTTTCCCTCCTCTATTTTCACCCGATAAATATCCCCCATTCTTCTCCTAGATGCCTGAGAATTTTCCTGCTGAAGGAAACAGTTTTACCTCGGAGTATCTGATTCCTCACAACAGTTTTTTCCATTTTATGCTGTTGCTCGACCTTTGTAAACAGATACCTCTCATTTAATCTTTTTCATCCAAAAACTGCCTGGCCACACCTCATTTCTGTTATATGAATTAAAGGCAGATTCCAGTTTATCGGGGTGTTTTAAGTGCATAAAACTCCCGGCCCACAAAACCTGGAAACTGTGATTAAAAGCCAAGAAAGCCTGGAGTAAATATTGCTCATTCCAAAATCTATATTCCTCTAGCACCCATTTTTTAGGATATTCTGCCGGCAAAAATATGTCATGAATTTGAATTATCACTCCCTTATTAAGTCTTGGCAATATTTCCAGATATTCATACTGCACATCACTGCCAATTTTTAATACATGAGTTGAATCGATAAAGAGGATGTCATTTTCTCCTAATTGCATAAATTCTGTCAGGGGAATATCTTGTACTCTTCCGGCTATTAATTGAGATAAGCCGGGGAAACCAGATTTTAGAATCTCATTTGGATAAGGCTCAATTGCTATCAACTCGCCTCTGTAATTCTTATCCTCCTCTTCATTCTTTAAAATAGCCAGCGCGGACAGACGGGTGGAATATCCTGAGCCAATCTCGATTATTTTTCTAGGTTTAAAATACCGAATCATACAGTACAGAATTTCCCCATCTACTGACTCAAATGCCCCATTTTTTATATAATAATCATAGGGTTTTAAACCAGGACTATAGTTAAGGGGCAAGCCATCGTATTCGGTTTTGAACTTAGAGAAAACAGAAAGTAATTCCAGCTGGTATTTTTCATTAATATCGATGCCCACAAGTTCAGAATATTTTGTCCACAATTCGTCTTTGAGAGTGCGGGTGTCGGGAATAGGCGAATAAAAGTGATTCCTGGTGATGTGAAAGCCTAACCCCACAGAGGGAACAATTTTCTGTAGATTTGTCTAGCTAGTTGTTTTACTCCTCCCATGATTGTATTTTTTTTTCTGGTTTCTTCATGATGAAAATTGTGGGGTTTATCCCCCAGTTATAATATTATGGTACCAGAGATAGAGTTAATTGTAAATGGCACGAATCCCCCTGGCGAAATGGGGTTAAAATGTGGGGCTTTTTGGGATTGAAAGGAAGACCATAGGTATGTTTGGAGGGGAGCATTTTTGGGAAAAATTTGGGATAAAACTCAAGGAAAATCCATTTCCTGAAGATAATTCATCCCAGGGAATAATGCCTTTTTCCAATATTCTCTCCTCCTGGAGGGTAAAAAAGACTTTCATGATTACAAATAGGCCACAAAAAAAAAAACAACAAACCGGGACAATCCCTCATAGCAAATTAGTTTTCCAAATTTTATCAGGAGTCATTTTTAAGCAATAAAACAGGCTCAAGGGAAGAATAACCCGGCCTGTT
>JAUQQP010000040.1:0-46301 GCA_030549855.1 Cyanobacteriota bacterium SRBZ.bins.94.201705 | reverse complement strand
GGGCTTTTTGGGATTGAAAGGAAGACCATAGGTATGTTTGGAGGGGAGCATTTTTGGGAAAAATTTGGGATAAAACTCAAGGAAAATCCATTTCCTGAAGATAATTCATCCCCTGGAGGGTAAAAAAGACTTTCATGATTACAAATAGGCCACAAAAAAAAAACAACAAACCGGGACAATCCCTCATAGCAAATTAGTTTTCCAAATTTTATCAGGAGTCATTTTTAAGCAATAAAACAGGCTCAAGGGAAGAATAACCCGGCCTGTTGGAAAAGTTATTTATCAGCAGTATCGGGGTAATTAGGGTGGTGAGGGCAATGACAGTGCCTATTATTTCTATGGGCAGGCTTTGTGAATGATTTTTGTTCCTCGGAGGGTCGGCTGCTTCCATAAATATGAATACGTTTTTTAAATTAATATTTAAACGAGTACTCCCATTATCATGATAGCATAAATTTACCACCTTAAAGTGTCGCTGTTGACAATCTTAAAGTTTATTTAAATTTCATCTGGTAATAATTTGCTAGCACAAGAAAGGGGAGAAACTGTGATTATAACAAGGAGGGGGATTAAAATGGGGGAATAAGGAGATTGAAGTGTTAGGGGGGGAAGGGGCAGGAGGAGGGAGTAGTTTTGATTTCTACCTGATTATAGCCGGAATTTTTAAGTAATTGTGCCACAAGGGTAACAGCTTTTTGGTTAGCCTGGGAGAGGATGTCTTGTTGACAGGCGGCGGCGGTGATTTTTTGAAGGGTATATTGCTGGGCAAGGGTTTGTAGTTGTGGGGCATTATCTGGGCCAAGATTGAGAAAACCGCGGTCGTAGTGGTACACTCGAGAATTGTTTACGTCGATTTTGCTGTCAAGAATTTGTGGGGGGGGCAGTTGGATTGTAATCCTATCACCGGTGACTTGGATGTGTTGCGGTTGTAGTTGGCTCAAGTCGATGCCGGCCTTGACTTCTCCCCTAGCCAGATACAACAGCTTGGTTTCGCCAATCACCCACTTGCCAATTACCCTTTGAGAGGAGGTAGGCACAATGGTGTCCATCACAAAGACAGTTGTAACTAATTGTCCTACAGAGCGAATTTGTTGGAGGAGGGAATAGGAGTCGGTGATGGCGGGGGTAACTACGGCGGGGGTAAAGGAGGAGACAAGATTATGCCAAAATGTTATAGCGCCCTGCCAGAGAAAAATGGTGCCAACACCAAAGAAGGCTGGCAGAAAAAGAAGGGGGAAATTTTTGGGACTTTTCCAAGGGGTCATAAACCAGTTGGGGTAAAATGTTGGGAGAGGTTCACCGACGACTAAAATAAAATTCCGCCTGGTGAGAAGCTATATTTACTGCTCTGGTGACTCTACTGGCATATTAAAAGTTTATGATAACAGAGAAGATTTTTGCTAAGAAAAAACCGGTTATTGGCGTAGTTCACTTGTTGCCTTTGCCCGCATCGCCAAGATGGGGAGGAAATTTAAAGGCCGTAATTGAAAGGGCTGAACAGGAAGCCACGGCTTTGGCGGCTGGCGGGGTGGATGGGATTATCGTGGAGAATTTCTTTGATGCCCCTTTTCCCAAGGACAGAGTTGACCCTGCCGTGGTGAGTGCCATGACTATAATCGTGGACAGGATTATGAATTTGGTGATGCTACCCATTGGCATCAATGTCCTACGCAATGACGCCCATAGTGCCCTAGCCATTGCTGCTTGTGTGGGGGCACAGTTTATCAGGGTTAACGTCTACACCGGCGTCATGGCCACCGATCAAGGTCTCATTGAAGGTAACGCCCATGAACTACAACGGTATCGACGAGAATTGGGGAAAGATATTGCCATCTTCGCTGATGTACTGGTGAAACACGCTCGTCCTTTGGGAACACCCAATCTAACCACGGCGGTACAGGACACCATTGAGAGGGGCTTGGCAGATGCCGTGATTTTGTCGGGGTGGGCCACCGGTTTGCCTCCCAGCATAGAAGACTTGGAGTTGGCCAAGGAAGCTGCCAAAGATACACCTGTACTGGTGGGCAGTGGGGCTAATTGGGAAAACATTGGACAACTGCTTACCATTGCCGACGGTGTGATTGTAGCCAGTTCTCTGAAACGTCATGGTAAGATAGAGGAGCCTATTGACCCCATCAGGGTAGCCCAGTTTGTGGAGGCGGCCAATAGTATCCCCTCCCCCCCTGCCTCTTCCTCTGTCAAAACCAAGGTATCATGACACTGCGTTCCCCTGTATTAGAATTGAGATGGCATTGATTTGGGGGATAAGCTCAATTATGCTTCGTCACCGTCAACAGTCTTGGCTACAAAAAAAATCCCGTTTCCTCATCGGCGCCATTGCTATTGTAGGTTTGATTTTAACCTTGTATTTGACCATTAGTAAAATGGCGGGGGGGTCAGTGGCTTGTGACGCCTCTGGGGGGGCCAGTGGCGGTTGCAACAGTGTCTTGGACAGCCCCTATGCCTATCCGTTGGATCCTGTGGGGAAAACCGGCCCCCCTTTGAGTCTTTTTGGGGCACTGGCCTACTTTAGTATGGCTACCTTTGCCCTCTCCCCCCTTTTTGTCAACCCCGAAAAGGATAAGCAACTGCGCCAAAAACTAGAAGACATCACTTGGTGGTTTATGTTGGTAGGGGCTTTTGTCATGGCCTCTATCAGCAGTTATTTGATGTATGTTTTGGCTTTTAAACTTCACACGGTTTGTTACTATTGTATTGGTTCTGCCCTCTTTTCCTTTAGTCTCCTCCTGCTAACCCTTCTTGGCCATGACTGGGAAGACATAGGACAGGTGGTTTTTACGGGGGCTATTGTCATTTTGCTCAGTTTGGTGACTACCTTAGGGGTATATGCCAGGGTGGATGTAACTCAGACTCCTGGTGGGGTGGAAACGGAAATGGCACAGGGGGGCAGGATTCGGATTCCCAGGGCAACCACACAACCTGTGCCTCCTATTGGCTGGGCCATTACTACCAAATCTGGGGCGGCAGAAATCGCCTTGGCCGAACATTTGGCTAAATCGGGGGCGGTTATGTATTCTGCCTACTGGTGCCCCCACTGTTATGAGCAAAAACAGTTATTCGGTCAGGAGGCTTTTGCTAAACTGAAAACCGTAGAATGCGATCCAGCTGGCCTGAAAGCTCAACCCCAGAAGTGCAGAGAGGCCCAAATCAGGGCCTTCCCTACCTGGATTATCAATGGGAAGGTATATGAGGGGGTTTTGACTTTGGACAATCTGGCCGACTTGACGGGTTACAAGGGCAATCGGAATTTCCGTTATTCCCTCTAGTTGCCACAGGGCTGATAGAGTTGTTCTATGGCCTTTTGCAAGTCCGACTGGCGCATTAAAGACTCCCCTATCAAAACTGCATCGGCGCCAGCCTTGTGGACATAATCTAGGTCGTCTTTGGTATACAATCCGGATTCGCTGACAACAGCAATGCCCCTTTGACGAATAATATCCCCCCTTTGGGCAAGGAGATTCCGGGTGGTGTTCAAGTCAACGCTGAAGTCTTGGAGATTCCGGTTGTTGATGCCAATTAATCTTACCCCCTCTATTTGTAAAACCCTATCCAACTCTTCCAGGGTGTGTACCTCCACCAGGGCAGTCATTCCTAGACTGTGAATGATTTTAAGGAAATAACGCAGGTCACTATCCTTTAAAATGGCGGCAATGAGTAAGACGGCATCTGCCCCCTTCAAACGGGCTAAATAGACTTGATAGGGGTAAATGATAAAATCCTTGCACAACAGAGGCAGGGAGACGGTTTGTCTAATACTGGCCAAGTAGTCAAAACTGCCCTGGAAAAATTCCTCATCTGTCAAAACGGAAATACAAGCGGCACCCCCCTTCTCATAGGCTTGGGCAATGGCAGTGGGATTAAAATCAGGGCGGATTACACCTTTACTGGGGGAGGCTTTTTTCACTTCGGCAATTAAAGCTGGTTTACGGGGGGAGTTTTTTAGGCTGGCCAAAAAATCTAAAGGGGGATTAGATAACTTTTCCACCTGTTGGCGTAAATCCTGTAGAGACAGTTTTTCTCGCATTTTTTCCACTTCTTCTTCCTTGTGCCAGACGATTTTTTCTAAAATGTTTCTTGGTTCCCCCTCGGGCACTTTCACTTGATAACGCAAATTCTCTACTGTTACTATGGGGGCTGGATTTTGACGACGGATTTCCATGGAATTTCTCTTTTGCTCCTCCTGGCTATTGTGTAAGTTTAAATCTTATCTTATCCTCCCCTACACCACTTGTCAGGTGTTCCGTTTTGAGGGAATATATTTTTGGTCAAATTTGCTTTTCATAGACTATGATTTCCAGTAACGATTTTCGTCCCGGCGTTACAATTGAATTAGATGGTAGTGCATGGCGAGTGGTAGAATTCCTACACGTAAAACCCGGTAAGGGATCAGCCTTTGTAAGGACGAAGTTGAAAAACGCCCAGACGGGGCAGGTGATCGAAAGAACATTCCGTGCGGGGGAAATGGTGCCCCAGGCCAACTTGGAAAAGCGTGTAATGCAGCATACCTACAAGGACGGCGATGACTATGTGTTCATGGATATGGAGAGTTTTGAGGAGTTCAGACTCTCTGCCGCCCAGATAGGAGAAAAGTCTAAATACCTGAAAGAGGGAATGGAAGTGAACATCCTGTTTTGGAAAAATAATGTGTTGGACGTGGAATTGCCCAACTCTGTAGTATTGGAGGTGGTGGAAACAGATCCAGGCGTGAGGGGAGATACGGCAACAGGAGGTTCAAAACCAGCTATTCTGGAAACCGGCGCCCAAATCATGGTGCCCCTGTTTGTGGCTGTGGGGGATAAGGTAAGAGTGGATACCCGGACTGATACTTACCTGGGTAGGGAATAAACCCATTGGCTTGGCCCTTCCCTTATTTTTGCCATAGACTTGATATTATTGTCTGTGATTGAGTAGTTGAAAAGATAATTGAAAGTGCCAATAGACTTCAAGCAGTTAAGGGAATTTATTGAGGCTATCGCCAAGACGGATATATCTGAACTGGCGATAAAAGAGGGGGATTTTGAACTGACAATCCACAAAGCCCTCCCCACACCAGCCCCCCCACCCCCAGTCAGTCCACCTCCCCCAGTTGCCCCTACCCCGGTGTTGGAAACCGTGGAGGGGGAAAAAATCACTCCTGCCACCAAGACAAGGGAAAACTGGGTGGAAATCACCTCCCCTATGGTAGGAACATTCTATCGCGCACCAGCCCCAGGGGAACCTCCCTTTGTGGAAGTGGGGGATATTATCTCCCCAGGACAGGTGGTTTGTATTATAGAGGCCATGAAGCTAATGAACGAAATTGAGGCAGAGGTTGGTGGCCGGGTAATGGAAATAGTGGTGGAAAACGGACAGCCGGTGGAATACGGCCAAACCCTCATGTGGATAGCACCCCAACCCTAGTCCCCGGGGCTATAGCCCCCTTCTATCCCTCCATAGTTTGATTGTAGGCAAGCCAAGCCAGGGTTATCAGCCCCTTGAGGAGGGCTATGGCTGGAGAAATACCTCCCTTACTACTGTCGATGCGGATATGGGGGATGTGGCTGAGCTTTAACTGACGATTTACTTTCTCCTTGCGGATAAAACCAGCGGGGGTAGCCACAATCAAACTAGGACTGATTTGAGAAGATTTGACCAACTCTAGCAGCAAAGACAACCATAATAAATTCTTGCCCACTACATAGATGCCTTCCGGATGATGGAGGGCCAACTCTTGCCTCTGTTTTAGGGGGGTAACCGGCGCCTCCAAACAGGCAATGGGATTGGCGAAAGTCCTTTCCAAGAGGGGACCAATTTCTGTGCGTATTGCCCCGGCGTCTACAATAACGGGCACCCTTTTCTGGAGGGCTGCCGCCCCGGCGGTGACGGGCTGGTGGGCAAATTTGAGCAAAGCCGCATATTCCAAATCCCCACTACTGTAAACCACCCGCCGGACTAGTTCATACTCCGCCGCTGTAAATCCCTCCCTGGAAATTTTCTGCTCAATAATATGAAAATTCTGAGCCGCTAGTAGATTCCAGTCCAATTCTCTCCTCCCTATAACACGGGAAAGCGTTTCATGTTGACTACCGCCTCTTTTGCCGCTTTTACTAAGTTTAAATCCAATCCTGGCACTTGCGGTAACTGCATTAATACATCTGTTGTCCTCCGTAACACGCGCACTATGTCCCCCTCATCCAGGGTGGTATTGTTACAAATCTCCTCCCAGCTGGCGCCTAGACACCAATTCTCCGCCAAGCCAATCAAATCCCGCTCCAGCCACACCGGTATTGTGAGGGAGCGACGATTTTGGGCCTGGTAGAGACGGCGACGGATTTCTGACAAGGGGATTTGGGGATAATTGACGACACTGCCGTAGTCATCGTCTCGACGTAAACCGAGGGCATCCAACACCTCCGCCGAGGGCTCATAGGCTACCCACAAATCCCCCCTCAAAGGCTCAGTGGTGAGGGCAGTAATGGCCCCGGCTAACTGGTGAGGCTCCAAGTAGTCCAAATGTCCGGATTTCAAGGCCAATCCCAACCACAACTCATTTTCCCCCCTGATGGCTGCCGCTGTCTCTCCTAGAGGAGTTGGTCTATACCCGTCTAAGGCCTCAAATTCTTGTAATACCTCCACCAGCGCTAAGAATTCCTGCCAGTAGTATGAACTGCTAGCCCTATAGCGCTGATACTGGACTTGCACTTTGGCCAATTCCTGCTTTAATTTCTGTCTTTTTCGATACTTTTTGAGGATTTTGTTGATATTCTCTACCTGGTGAAGGGGATGGGCCGTAATCTGTCTTTCTATCTCCTCTAGTCTTTGTCTTTGATAGACAATCTCCTCACTCTCCATTACCCTCTCCCGGGCAAAATGGGCAATGGCCCTGGCTACCACCACCGTTTGCTCATCCCCAGGGGTAATCATCCCCACCCTTGTCTGTTCAATAGGAGGCAGGGAAAGTCCATCTAGGAAGGATAGGGGAATTTTGCCGTCATTAATGTCCACTACATCCTGAAAAGAGGCTAAATACCAGCAATTGTCACTGCCAAGACAAACTAGGAATTTCTGATTGCCACTGTGGTGGTAGTGTAGGAAAACTCCATCCACCTGGTAGGAATTTTTCTTATGCTGCCGACTCAGATGTAAAATGGTACCCACTGGCAAATTGTCCAACAGGGGGAGAATAAATCTTTGTCGCTGTTGTAACCAGTTTTTCTCGAATAATTTGAGGATTTTTTGCTCCTGTTTTTTCCTTTCTTTTAGTTTCTCATAGCCTACCAGTTCCTTAGCCTCGAAGGGGGCTAATTCCACGTCCAGTTTAGCGATTTCCTTAGTATAATTGCGGATGGCCTCCTCGTGGGGTGCCAATTGAAGTCGGGCGAGATATTCAGCAAAGCTCAACTCCAATAAATCCTTAGTCTCTTCCAGGGTGTGTTTTTGCAACAGGTTGAGCACCATTCCATAACTGGGGGTAAACTGACTGCGGAGAGGCTCAGGTGGTGCTTTTGCCAGTTGGAAGGCCATTTTGACCCCCTCATTGGGGGTTTGTACTGTCACCACATAACCCACCTTATCCATCCCCCTCCTGCCTGCCCTACCAGCAATCTGTAAAAACTCTGAAGGCGTTAACAGTCGGTGGCCATCATCACTTCTTTTCCTCAGGGCAGAGATTACTGTAGTACGGGCTGGCATGTTTATCCCCGCTGCCAGGGTAGCTGTGGCAAACACAATTTTCACCAACCCCATTTCAAACAGACGCTCCACCAACTCCTTCCAGGCTGGTAGAATTCCCGCATGATGGGCGGCTATCCCCCGGGTGAGGGGCTCAATTTGATTTGTCCTTGCTACCTCACTGTGTGAGGCTAAAAATTGCAAGAAACGGGCTTTAAAAATGGGATTAGCAATAATATAATCCACCAACTCCTCCCCCCCATTTTCAGGGTCAGCGATAAACCCTAAAATTCTCTCATAAGCCAATTGGTGTTCCTGTTTAGCAAATTCTACTACCTTAATCTGCAATTCTATGTTTTCAATGAGGAGAAAATGGAGCAAATATAGTAAAATCTGACGGCTTTCCTCCACAGTTACCAGATTCAAATAGGGGAGAGATTTCACCGCTTCATCACAAGCCCGGCGACTAAAAATAACATAAATCGCCGGCAACATGTTATTATTTTGTAACTGTTGGACAACGGTTTTTACACTAGGACAATCCTTGGGACTAAACCTGCCATTCTTACCAGGAATTAAAAATTTTCTCAGCTGAGGATTTAATTTTTTCTCCCTCTCATCCAAAAGGGGAAATAAACCCTGACTGTGACTAAAATAAAACTTTAGGGGGACAGGCCGAAAATTAGAATTAATCAAAACACATTCGCTTACCTCCTCCCCGGGTACAGACCTACGAACTGTATTAATCCAGTCACACAACTGTTCAGGATTACCGATGGTGGCGGAGAGGGCTACCAGCTGAATATGTGGTGGACAATATATGATCGACTCCTCCCATACTGTACCCCTAGAAGGTTCACTGATGTAGTGGCACTCATCTAGTACTACAGTCTGCACATTCCAAAGAGATGTCCCCACCTCCCCTATTGGTGTCGCATAGAGCATATTACGAAATATTTCAGTAGTCATGACAACTACCGGGGCATTGGGATTAATGGACACATCCCCAGTAATTAAACCTACCTCCTCATAAATACCCAAATCTGGCAGAAAAACACGTCCAAATTTTCTCTGGAAATCCCGGAATTTTTGATTAGAAAGTGCCTTTAGGGGAGTAGTATAAAACACCCTTTTGCCCTGACTTAAGGCCCTATAAATAGCATATTCTCCTATTACCGTTTTTCCTGAGCCTGTTGGGGCTACTACTAATACTGACTTGTTTTGGTCTAAATAATAAATTGCTTCTTGCTGGAAATCGTCTAACTTATAGGGAAACAGCTGCTTTAAATCCAGTTGAGTCAGGTTCATCTCTACCTATCTGGTTACAATAAACATTGGCAGTGTGGGTGAGGTGGGGGTAGGACTTGTTTTTTGCCCGGGGGGATAGGGCTTGTCCCCACTGGGTTAGGGGGTTTATTTTGTCTTCGGCCGATTTTTTAAAAATTGTAACTAATTTGGTCCGACAATTGGTACTAATTGGGGTTATCATCGGGTAGTTATAGACTTACAAGGGTTGTTGTATTGCTGATGAGTGACTGGTTAGAACACAGTGTCCAAATTGAAGTGCCTGCTTCCATCAACTTAGTGTGGGATTTATGGTCAGACTTAGAAAAAATGCCCCAGTGGATGAAGTGGATAGACTCGGTGGAAGTTTTACCTGACAATCCCAGTTTATCCCGTTGGAAGTTGGCAAGTAGCGGTTTTGAGTTTAGTTGGCTGTCTAGAATTGTCAAGTTACAACCCCATCAAATCATCCAGTGGGAGTCGGTAGACGGTTTGCCCAACAGAGGTGCGGTGCGTTTTTATCCCCGAAACCAGTCTAGTATTGTGCGTTTGACTGTGGCTTATGGGATTCCCGGAATTTTAGGCCAACTGATGGACAGTCTTTTCCTGGGGCAGATTGTAGAATCCACCCTCAAGGCAGACTTAGAAAGATTCAGAGAATATGTAAAAAAAATGAACAAAAACCCCTACTGAGGATGACCATGGTTTGTGGGGGCATCCTTATTTCCCTGTTGTAGTTGACTTTGGGGGTTGAATCCGGAGACACTTCCCCGAGAATTATTATAGGGTAGAGGCTGATTGGCTACCAGTGCCTCCAGATTGGCTTTTAACACGGGTAGGGGTTGTTCACCAATAGCCTGGCCTACAGCTTCCCCCCCAGGGTTGAGGAAGACAAAGTGGGGTATGCCGTTGACGTCGTATTTGAGAATTTCTGGCAGCCAGTTACTGTTGTCTATATTTAACATTACAAAATTCACCCTTCCCTCATATTCCTTCTTAAGGGAAGCCAAATCCCCCGCCATCATTTGACAGGTAGTACACCAAGGGGCATAGAATTCAATCATACTAGGTTTGCCATTGCTCAAGGCCACCTCTAGGGGGGTAGACGAGGCTGCCAGGGTTTCTAGGGATTCCTGTTTCCAGGTGCTTTTTGCTCCTATTACTAATGCAACACCTAGCACTACGGCCACCAGGGCAATTACCAGTCTCTGTGGGGAAAAAGGGGTTTTCTTGTTATTTGCCTCCATGGGATAACATAGCAAACGTCCTACGGCCTATTATAGGGGATATGTCAATCCCCGCCGCCACAGCCGCCACAACCGCCACAACCACTGCTACAACTACTGCCACAACCACTGCCACAACTGCTACCACCGCCATCCCCGCCGCCGGAGGAGGTAGTAACGGGGGCCAAAATGCAATACAATTCTGCTAGGGGGCTAGAGGCAGTCAACACCGTATAGCCGAATAAAGCTAGTGCCATGGGGGTTTGAGTGGTGGTAGTGTAGCGTTGTTTTAGCTGTTGTAGGAATTTTTCTCCCCAGCCACTACGGAAGGGAGGTTGTAAAAGGGCCAATGCCATAATAGAAAAGAAAAAAACCATAATTACTAAAAATCCCACTGGTTTTTGTCGTTGTATCCCCACAATAATTTTGGCTATCCCCAACAAAATTACCAGAATAACTGGCAAGCTGCTATTCCAAAATGCTTTCTGATTAAACCCTTTTTTGTCAGTTAATAAACCCAAGTTTAAGAGTTTTTTCTCGATGGATTTGGTGGCAGACTCTGCTTCTGATTTGATTTCCCTTATGTTCTTTTTCAATCCTACCAGATCAACTATTTTTTTCTCTAATTCGCTTACATCTGTAGGGGCATTGATAACTTCCAAACTTCTCCCAGAGGGGACCACTTTTAGTACTTCTTTTTCCACTAAAGTAGCAATAGCAGCCTCTATAGCCCTTTCTGCCCCTCCCACCAGGTATCCTACTTCTACTGCGTCTAATTCTGGATTATATGGTAGGGGATTACTGTGGGGTTTATTAAGAAAATCTCTCAGAATTTTTACTACTACAAATACTGCGGCGACCAAAAAGCCATAAAATGCTAGGAAGGTTGGCCCAGGTAGGTTTAGGGGGTTGACAACGGCCCCACAGCCTGCTACAAGAAAAATGACAGAGTTTAGGAGGAGCAAATTGTATATTTTCTTCCAGGATGAAATAGTCGGTATTGGGAGGGCTGATAGGGTTGGTTTTTTCTCATTGGCCAGATATAAGTGGGGGGGATTCCAAACTGTTGATGGAGGACATACCCCAAAAAATTTCTCATAACTTTCTAGGGTTTGGCGATACATTTCTTGGTGTTTTATTTTTTCTGCAATTCCCCCTTTACTAGGAGAGTGGTGCAGAGGTTTCCCTAGGATTTTGGGGCAGAATTCTTGCCAATAGGAGTGGGTATGAATCAGGTGTAAATGCCATACTTTGTCCACCACTTCTGATGGGGCCAGTGGCTGGTTGGCGACTGCTGCTAGGAAGACAAATTTTTTGTACTCAGCGATGGCTAATTCCGTAAATTCCTCACTCCAATTATTCTCTCTGGCTAGCCTTTTACGGAAGGAGACGTCAAAGGAAAACTCCTGTATTTTTTGATAAAGTTCCCTTTGTTGAATATTCATAATCTTGATATAAAAAAATCAAATTGGCTCAGAGGGAGTTGGTTTCATGCTAGCCTAGAGTTTTGAGAATGCTAATTGTTTGTAATATTTTGCAACAGATAGGGGTCATTGGCGTAACCATGAAAAAAAGAGTGACTCTCACATTTCCCCGTAACATAGTACAAATGCCTCTTACCTACCTTCTGGCAAAAGAATTCAATGTGGCTGCCAATATAATTCGCGCACAGGTGGCACCTAATCAGGTGGGGAAGCTGGTATTAGAATTGTCGGGAGATATAGATCAACTGGAGGCGGCCATTGATTGGATGAAGGGTCAACAGATTGAAGTAGCTATTACTACAGGAGAGATTATAATTGATGAGGAGAATTGCGTACACTGCGGCTTGTGTACAGGGGTGTGTCCTACAGAATCTTTAACCCTCAGCCCGGTTACATACAAACTACAATTCCGGCGTCAAACCTGTATTGTGTGTGAACAATGTATCCCCACCTGTCCAGTGCAGGCCATTAGTAGTAATTTATAGGAGAGTTAGAATTTGTCCCAGGGAATTTCTGAGGAGAAATCGGCAATTTTTTCAAAGTGTAATGCCCCGTATTCTGAGCCCCATTTTTGTTGGTGGGTATTGACATCTAGGCCTCTATCCCAACTTACAAATGTTGTTTCTGTAAGTTCCACATCACTTACTAAATAGGTGAGAGCATCTCCTTTTTTGATGAAACATTTATTGCCTTCTACTTGGCCGATAAACTTGCCATTTTCTTTTTTAAAAATCATCGAACAGTTGTAACGTCTTTCAATGACATCGGGGGTAATTGTTTCCAGGATTGCACGATTGTGTCCTGAACCAGCATACCATATAGGGTTTTTTAGGGCATAATTTTCCACATAGACATAATCATCTTCTGGGATTAATCTATGTACTCCTTGGCGATAGGGTCTCCACATGTCATAATCATATACCTGTTCGGAATAAAAGCCAATTCCTCCGAAGAAATCCCAGGGGAGTGGCCGGAAAAAGACGTGAATATGGGCGAACAATTGCGGGTTAGCAAAAGCCTGTTTTTTGTTACTAAATTGTCCGGCAATACAGCGACAGAATGATGCCAACAATTCCCTCTTTTTATCAGACATCTTGCCTTATATTTTGTCTTTGTTTAGCAATGAATTTCTTGTGCCGATTATATAGCAATTTGTCCCTTTAACTGATTCTAATTTCGGAGGAGAAGGAGGCAGTAGTGACACCTCTGCCTTCACTGGTTTTAATCATGGAGACTCGCAAACGGAGGTTAGGATTGACAAACCAGATTTTTTCCTCGGCACTTGCCCTATCATACTTGGTAGTTAAGACAAAAGTGCCATCAGGGAGGATTTCGTAGTGGGCAATAGCGGGGATGGTTTCGGCATAGCCGGTATCTCGTAACAATTTGCCGCGACTGGGGTTATCTGGCTCTGGGATAGGGACTAGAATAGTACTACCCTTCAATTCCTGATTTTCATCCCAATCGGATTCTCCCTCCCAACTCATTTTAAAGGGGCAAGTAGCCAGGGAGGGTTCAATGTTATACTGTTGACAGAGACTGATAACTGCTGGGTTATCTGGTGCGAGGGCTTGGATTTGGATTTCCGAGTTGACCTGCTCAAGATAATTAAAGGCCAGATGGTGGACACTACGCAATGAGCGCCAGCTGCCGAGGGATTTTGCTACGAATTCCTGGATAGCCATCTACAACAAAGAAACAAGGACACGTTTTTATTGTTAGCATAAAAGAGGGCGTACCGCCATACGCCGAGGTTGAGACGTAATGGTTGTACGCCGCGGGTAAGCTTTAGGCTACTTCAGTGATGCTGACGATGGTGCCACCTGCCCGTTGAATGCGTTGGATTTGGGGGCTCATTCTGTTGCCAGGCACTAGATATACACTGGTACTGACACGACGGGGGGAGTCGAATTTGAAGCCCTTGGCCACAATTTTGAACATTTTGTCGGTAGCATCCTTGTAGCCGGAGCGACCACCGGTGGAAGGGAGTGTGATTTTGTTGTCGGTGCCGACGGCGATAGCCTGCAACAGACGGGGGGATTTGCGGGCACTATCCACACTGGCGTAGCCCCCCCACAGGTTGAGAGTACGGTTGTAAACCGCTTGTCGGTGGCCTGGTTGAGTTTGGGCCCCTTGATAGTAGGGGACTATATTTTCGCCGAATTTTTGCTGATATTCGGCACTATCCAGGTAGGAGTCGATTTCTGCTTCAAAACCCTCTTCATTGCAGATGCGGACGTGTTCAGAGACTTCAGCTTGGTCTTCGGGGGCGCGCCCTAATAGGTGTTTGAAGTTCAATTCGACAAAACGATAGGTGGGGCAGGAGTAGAAGTAGCGACGACGGTAGAATTCGGACTTAGCTACCTCCCTGACAAATTCCCTGACGGTCAACTGGCCATTGCGGAGACGGGATTCGGCGGATACCAACCGCTCACTTTCCATGATGTGGGGGTTGCCCAACACCTGACGGTAAACGGCACGGATTACCTGGTCAACACTTTCAGGGGACAAATCCCGTAATTCTACTGGGGCATCCATTACAAAAGCCATAGTTTCACCTCCAAACTCTATTACGCCATTTGGGTTATACAGGGGTGATGCTAGCAATCACGCCACCTTCTTTGTGGATTCTTTGGTAGATTTCGGACAATTGGTTGTAGGGCACAAGATAGACTTTGTTGCTACGACGGAATTTAGAAACACGGTTGACAGCGCCGAGGGAGCGATAGGCGGTGACTTCCACCCGATATACCTTCCCGTCTTCGCTGGCGCCAACACCCAGACGAGTGCGGGCGGTAACTGGTTCAGAGAAGGCCCAGCCGTCGCCAGGGGCGCCCCCAGAGGGGGGTACTACGGGGATAGGTATTTCTTGGATTACATACTTGTTCAACACGGGAGACTTCCCAGCGAGACTGCCCTTCAAGTCACTACCTGCTGGCCCTCTGAATAGAGCAAACATATGGGTGAATTCAACCATAGTGCGCCCGGGCTCGGTCTTGTAACCGCGGTAGTAGGGCACTATGTTTTCGCCAAAGGCATTTTGATACTCGTCGCTGTCCAGATAGGAGTCTATTTCTGCTTCATACCCCTGGGTGTCCAAAATGGTGCTGTGGGCCCTCATTTCCTCCAGATTAGCAGGGGTGCGCCCCAAAAAGTGTTTAAAATTCAGCTCAATAAAGCGATAACGGGGGCAGGTGTCGAAGAAACGGGATTTATACAAGTCGCTTTTGGCTACTGCCCGGATGAACTCCCGCACGCTTAATTCCCCTCGTTTGAACTGGGATTCTGGCACTACTGGCCTTTCGCTTTCCATCACGTAGGCATTCCCCAGAATCTGACGGTATACCGCCCGGATAATTCTTTCTAGGTCATCTGCACTACAGTCGGGAGTCCTTTCGATGGGTGGGGTTTCCTCAAACAGACTTACCCCCAATATGGACGCTGGTCCAAAAACCATTTTTTCCTCCAATCCTTCTTGTTTTTCTTGTTTCTTAAAAAAACTTAACGTTCCTTTAGAAAATTTATACCCCGCCAAGGCGGTTAGAATGTTGAGAGTGGAAGACTGACTGTCCTTTTGGCTCCCCCAGGCTTACATTCCCCCGGTAGAGCCCTCTGTGCCGGACAATCAATCTTTCCCTCTTATTTTTCTAATATTTAACAGGAATTTGTCCCACCTTTTCGTTAATATTTGTAACAATTGTTCGGAAAAAAAGGAAGTAATGTAAAGTATTGTTACTTTCTTTAATAAAGAAGCGAAAAAGGGGAAAAAAAGAGATAAATTGGAAGTGCGCAGTTTTAACTTTTTATCCCCCCATATGTATCAGGCCTTTAAAGACTTTCTGGAACAGGAATTGGCGGCTCATTTCGAGTTGCGCCCTCGTCCCATACCTCAGGGGTTAGAATACAAGGTAAGTGAACGAGGCAGAAATAAGGCGGTAATCCAGAGTTGGTGCTTTCAGTGCCCCCAGTTACGCAAAATCCGCTACACCTACATAGATGCCGGGGAGTCGGCACAGATTTTCAACAGCGTAATCTATCCAGCCCATCACTACGATTTACCCTTGTTGGGAATAGATTTCCTCTCCTTTGGCAACAAGAAACACCTGGTGGTATTAGATTTTCAGCCCCTTTTCCGGGATGAAGCCTATTTACAAAAATATATTGCCCCTATGGCGCCTATTCGGGAGAAATACGCCGATTTGGCCCAAAATCTGGAGATGAAATTCTACGATGCCAATCGCTATTTCTCCCCTAATCTCTTGTTTGCTAAAACCGATGCCGAATCCATCCAAAAGCGACTGTTCCCCGCCTATCAGGAGTATCTCCGATTATACTGGCAACTGGTAGAACAGGCTGAGCCTTTATCCTCCCCAGAGGAGATTGAAAGAATAGTCCAAGCCCAAAAGGACTATGATCAGTATAGTGCGGAAAGAGACCCAGCCCATGGTCTGTTTAGTAGTTATTTTGGCCATGAGTGGGCTACCCGTTTCCTCCACGAGTTTTTGTTTGAAGACTCTGTGCCTTTAACTGTAGCTAACAAGTAACAGTCTTGACTGCCGTGTCTCTATATAGGCCTTTTTTAGACTATGCCTTCCATCTGATTCGGGAAAAATTGCCCACCTGGGATTATCCTATTAAGGACGGTTTCAGGGAGAAAAGGACTGTCACGGGGAAAGGAAAAAAAGCACAAGAGGTCATCACCACCAGTTATGCCCTAGCCTCCGAAAAACTGCGGCAAATTCGGGCGGCTATGGTAGAGGGGGGCGATTCGCTACAGGTGCTCAATTTCGTTATTTTCCCTCATCTGCACTACGATTTGCCCTTCTTTGGGGCTGATTTGGTTACCCTGCCAGGAGGGCATCTCATTGCCTTGGATATGCAGCCTCTCTTTCACACACCTGATTACCGCCGTAAATACAGTGACCCCCTTTTACCCCTTTTCCAGAAGTATCGGCAGCAGTTGGCCTGGGGGGGAGATATCCCCGAGGAGGCTAAACCCTTTTTTTCCCCTATTTTCCTTTGGACTAGGCCCCAAAAAACCGAAATCGTACAAACCGTCGTCTTTTCTGCCTTTCAGGATTATCTCCAGGCTTATATCCAGTTTGTCCAGCAGGCGGAGAGAATCACTGACTCCCAGAGGTTAGCCGCCATTCGTCTGGCCCAGTGGAAATACGTACGGTATCGTGCGGAAAAGGACCCAGCTAGGGGCATGTTTACGAGATTATATGGCCAGGATTGGACGGAGGAGTATATCCATGGGTTTCTCTTTGACTTGTTGAGATGCCCCGAAATGGCACCCCTGGCAACCCCCCCAGAAAAATTATAGTTTCTCCGAAAGGTACTTGGCGGTAGATTCTACTAGGGCGATAGTTTTTTCATAGGGCATCCTGGTGGGGCCTATTAGTGCTACACTGCCTACTGGCGCATTATTCTGGCAGTAGTAGGCGGAGACGACGCTACAAGACTGCATGGATTCTAGGGGATTTTCTGAGCCTATATGTACTTTAACCTCATCGGTGCGGGAGTCTTCCTGGAGGTTGAAAATCAACGGCAATAGTTGCTCCTGTTCCTCTTCTAAAAAGTTTAGCAGTACCTGCACCTGTTCTATTTGTGAGAATTCTGGCTGTTTAACCAGTTGTGAAACCCCTTGTAGCATGATGGGGGTGTGGGAGGGGAGGCGATAGCTGGATTTAATTTTGGCCAGGATATTATTGATGAAGGTGGCATAGTCACGAAAGTCGGCATCCAGTTGACT
This sequence comes from Cyanobacteriota bacterium SRBZ.bins.94.201705, assembly GCA_030549855.1. Lineage (GTDB taxonomy): Bacteria > Cyanobacteriota > Cyanobacteriia > Cyanobacteriales > Cyanobacteriaceae > DVEF01. The sequence goes on along the minus strand of JAUQQP010000040.1, from coordinate 28,881 downwards.
GCTGTCTAGCTGATGGATTTCTCGAAGGGATTTGCCTCTGAATTTATGGTTGAGAAAGTTGGAGAGAATTTCCAGTTGTCTGTCTAGCATCTCCGGTGTCAGTTTTTCCCGGATGGAGGCAATTAACTCCTGTGTTGACAAAACAAACGACTCTGTCTGGTAACTGTCTATTACCATCACTAACATGATTCTGTCATTGGCCACCCTCACCAGCTGCAGGTGTTGTATAATGCCCCCTGTTACCTGGGGGAAGGTGATTAGTGCCATGCAACCGCTTATTTCTGATAGGATTTTGGTGATTTTCTGAAACAGAATCTCGTATTTGCCGGCAAAGGGAAGAGTGATGGCATCTAGGAGGGAGTGGAGGGGAAAGGGAATGCGTTTTTCCCGGTTGTGGAGAATTTCATCTACATACACCCTATACCCCGAGTCGGAGGGAATTCTCCCGGCAGAAGTGTGAGGTTGATAGAGAAAACCAGCCTTTTCCAGTTTTCCTAGGGCATTACGAATTGTAGCCGAACTTAGAGGAAAATCATACTCCCTCCTCAGGGTATTGGACCCCACTGGTTCCGCTGTGGCTATATAATGTTTTACCGTGGCTTTTAGTACCTTCCGATGACGTTCATTTAACTCAATTCCTGCCCTCATTTTGCCTTGTTTGTATATCTTAACTCTCTCTTGTTAAAGGAATTTTACTAATACGTCCATGAAACAAGTATAACTCCTGTTTGCCCGTTTACCCTCACAACCCCATCAAGAGAAATCCCGTCTTGGGGAAGGTAGAGTCAGTCTCCCATAACCCCCAGACGAGTTTTTAGCCTTCAGCGAAAAGCTCCCTCTTATTTCCATTATAATCTGCAATCCCAGGACAATAACTCTGGCAAGGACAGTGGACGAATATACCCCAGTCTTTTCGCTCTTTCCCTGGTCTTTTCTGTATTATAACCCCAGAGAGCTAAATACAACTTTACCTCTTTTAAATCCGGTTGTTGATGCACCAATTCCAGTGTCTCCAATCTGTCTTCTATAAAACAAATATCTGTTGCTTCTACTTTTTCCCGCTTAATAATTTCTCTTATACTCTCATATTTTGGGCGTTTAGCCTCCTTGCCAATTATAGCCGAATCTGGAATGTTTATCCCTGCCCTTTCGATTATTTTTCTGGTGAAATACCCCCCTTTTGTGGTGAGAATATAAACCCTGTTGCCTTGGTTAAGTATGCTATTTATCTTCTCTAAAACTGGCTGATAAATCTGATGCAATCCCAGCCATTTATCCAAATCTTCCTCAATTTGTTGTCGCCTGACTTCGTCTAGGGCCTGGGCTATTTTCTCTACATTGATTCCTTCAAGACTTAGGTATTTTACGATTTTATCTCTGATTGCTAACCAATTATCGAGAAGATTTTGAGTTTTTTCCCCCCAAGTTAGGGCGCGCAAAAGTAGTGGCATCTCCCACCCGGTTTCTACCACGGGGCGCAAGATTTCAAATTGAGTTTTTATTGTCTTCCAGTCACCGGAATAGTCTCCCCATATCCTTTGATAAACCAATCTGCTAGAATGGAAATATTCCTCTAAACCGTCACAGATTACCCCGTCAAAATCACTGACCAAAATTTTCATGATTTCAGACATGCTTATTTGTCAACTACTATTATCTTGGCAAAAATCTGAACACAAAACAATAAAAGGTAAAGGAATTTCACTTGCCATCCCCTTCAGACAAAGACTCGATAAATTCCCAAAGGGCCTGTACAATTATTTATAACCCAAGTTTCCTGGCAAGAGAATCTATTTAAATCTGTTTATTTTCCTAGGTCAAAAATTTCTAGACGGTAGGGGAAAGAAAGATGATATAATGGGAAAAACGGATGTCAACAAGATTTAGGGCATAGTGCTATATGCCCGGGGGGATAGTTGGCACGGGTAAAAAAAAAACAAGAAATTATGCCTATCACCATTGAGATAAACCAAGAGAAAATCGAGAAACTAGATATATCCCCTGTGGTAAAAATTGTAGAGGGGAAAGAAGCAAAGAGTCTGGAACAACAAATAGGGTTTAATATAAACTATCCTAGGGAGGCAACTGATCCTCGAGAATTGTCGGAAATACCGGAAATAAGACTGTGGTTTATTGCTTTAGATAGCTACTATCCGTGGTTTCCCTTTTACCTCAACTGGAGAGAGGGGGAGTTGGCTAGATATGCCGCCATGTTAGTGCCCCACGAGTTTAGTAGGACAGAGGGAATACGGTATAATCCAGAGGCTTTAGATATTTGGATAATGCAAAAAGTCTTCACCCTCCACCGCTGGTTGACCAGTCAGAATCTGAAAAGTCACTCTCGTCTAAAGGCAATGGCACAAATTTTCGGCTACGAGTTAGAAGATAGTTTCTTCCAGCTTCTTCCCTCCCTTCCCCTATAACTGGGCAAACATCTGTCTTAGGACAATGGCAGGATCGATGGGAATACCATTATAGGCCAATTCCCAGTGGAGGTGAGGGCCTGTAGTCCTACCAGTCATCCCTATCCTACCAATTCTAGCACCAGTGGGCACAGTTTGACCCTCCCATAAGATAATACCTCCCTGACGGTCTATCAGGACCTTTCCCCTGGGGGTGTTTTCCACACTGCCCATTAAATGACAATAGGTATGAGTCCAACTCCCCGATTGGATTATAATCATTGTGCCACAGTTAGTATGGTCGGAGAGATGAATGACTCTGCCACCCCACCAACTACGGACGTAGCTACCCAAAGGGGCGGCAATGTCTAATCCCCGATGGAATTGGATTTCCCCTGTAACCGGATGAAAGCGATAGCCAAACCCAGAGGTATAACCCTGAAAATTCTCCACAGGGAAGGAGGCTTCCCGCCAGGGAGAGAAGGCTTTCACTGGGATTATCTGTGCCTCGGCTTGTGTCTGTTGTGGTAAATTTGAAACTACGGGTAAAAGGATGGTACTAGCCACTATAAAGGAGGCAACAGAAGTAGACTTAAACCATAATGGCCTCATTCTCCTCACACCATCGGCACATCAACAGTTGATTTTAACCCACCCCTCTGTTTAACACAAGGGGAAAAATGACAAGTTTTATGGTTGGTGCGCTGGCGAGATGGTATATCATTATGGAAGAGAGGAGAAAGCTAAAACCATGGGTATCAATTTACAAAAAGGGCAAAGAATTTCCCTCAGAAAAGAAGCCCCAAAACTACAGGAGTTAATGTGCGGTTTGGGTTGGGATGTGAGGAAAAAACGAGGCTTTTTTGAGAGTCTTTTTGCCAGCGACTTTGACTTAGATTCCTCTGTTTTATGCATCAATGAAAAGGGGAAACTGACTAGCAAAAATGATATTATCTTCTTCGGAAACCTACGCCATTACTCCGACGCCATTGTCCATCTGGGAGACAATCTTACCGGTGAGGGAGAAGGGGATGACGAGGAAATCATTGTAAAATTGCCCCTAATTCCCCCCTCCATCCACAAACTAATCTTCGTCATTAATATATACAATGCCCTGGAGAGAGGGCAAGATTTTTCTCAGGTGGAAAATGCCTTTGTCCGACTGGTAAACTTGAGTAATAATCAAGAGATTGCCCGTTACACCCTCTCTGGGGAAGGCTATAAGGGGAAAACGGGGATGATTATGGCGGAAATCAACCGTGTAGGTGATGATTGGGAAGTGGTAGCCAGGGGAGAGGGGATTGTAGTAAGCAACCTGGGGGATCTTGTTTCCCTCTATCTGTAGTACAATGACCCCAAAACTGTTAACAATTCCTACTGGATAGATGTGACAAAACTATCCCATTTTATCCTCCTGTACTAGATTCTAGAACGAGTTGACCAATTGGTCCCGTATCATGTTGAACAAATCATTGGACTTACTCCAGCTATTTGGCAAAGATTCTGGCAGGTTGGTAGCCAAACGCTATCAGCTAGTGAGTCAGATAGGGAAAGGGGCAATGGGGCAGGTATATAAGGCAATAGATAAACAGGCTGGGGATGCCGTGGTAGCCATCAAGTTTCTTTCCCAGGCGTTGTTGGATGAGAAGATGATTGCCCGGTTTCAGACAGAAGCTAAAATTAGTGCTTTGTTAGGGGAACAAAGTAAGCACATTGTAAGGGTGAAAGATTACGGTATAGCCGAAAACAACCTGCCTTTTTATGTGATGGAGTATCTGGAGGGGGAAAACTTAGATAGACTGTTGAAAAGGAAGGCATTGTCTTTGCGCCAGTTTCTCTTTCTAACCCGTCAGATTTGTCTTGGCTTACAATGTGCCCACAATGGTATTTTGGTCAATGGCGAGTTGGCTACTATTATCCACCGAGACATTAAACCCAATAACATTTTCCTGGCCAAAGGCGCTGACGGCAGTGTTACTGTCAAGATTCTGGACTTTGGTATTGCCCAAATTCGTGATCCCCAACAGGGTGAAACACAACAGCGCTTCATGGGTACTCCAGAATACTGTTCCCCGGAACAAATGGCTGAAGCTGAATTACAGCCTACTTCGGATATATATAGCCTAGGAGTACTGATGTATGAGATGTTGACCCAGGAGACACCAATCCAGGCGGAGGGGAAAGGTTTTCAGGCTTGGTATAAAGCCCATCATGAGTTTCCCCCAAAACCTTTGCCCAGTTATTTATCTTTGCCCTCGGAATTGAAGGATATAATCATGCGTTGTCTGGAAAAATCTCCTGAAAAGCGGCCTCAGAGTGTCAGTGAAATTTTAAAGGTTATAAACACTGTAGAAAGACAATATTTTAAGACTAATAAAGATAAAACAACCGGGGGGGATTCTGCTTGTAAAACCACAGGTGGCGGCCGGAATTTGCCCCTACAGACTATTTATGCTCAAACCGGTTGGCCGGCAGATAAACCTCAGAAGAAAATTGTTTTTCCTTGCCTTAACGAGGCCCAGGAGGGGACATTTACTAGTCTTTGGACTATGCTTGAAAAGGAGGAGGTAGAGGCTTTTATTCCCCAGAAAACTTTTTGCTTCAGCCATTTTCTTTTCCAGCTAAAACCCCATCCCATGATTCTCTGGGTAAATCTGCTTTATCGCCGGGATTATGAACCAAAATGGCTGCCCTGTTATGTGGATTTAGAAACAGAAATAGGCTTCCAGATTGTGAATAATCTAATATCCAAGAAGATATATTATATCCTTCTGTTTGAGTTAGGGAAACCAGACAAATATAGACAGTTATTCACCGTAAAAATTGGGGAGGACAAAGTCAAAAAACTAATGGCGTTTTTAGATCAAGTATATGCCCTTCCCTCCGTCTCGGGACAACCTCATTTGAGTAAAATTGCCCTCAAGAAACAGTTTGAGTCTGTTAAAAGTACAATAATAGCCGCCCTCACTAAAACCAGTGGTAGCAAATAGGACAACCAGGGACTAAAATTGGACTAGATGGACAGCACAGTGACAGCGGTGAATCACGTAACTGCTAACGCTACCAAGTATCATCTCACTGACGGCGGAATGTCCTCTTCTTCCCATGACGATGAGATTGGCATTCCACTGTTGTGCTAGTTTACAGATTTCTGCCCCGGGATGTCCATAGGTTTGAGTCAACTCGGCGATAACCCCTTCCTTTTGGGCCTGTTTTACCCAGTATTCTAGCATTTCCAGGGATTCTTGCTTATATTTTTCCCACTGGTGTTGTAATTCCTGGATTATTTCCATGTCATAGGTGAAGGAATAAGGGGCAAAACTAAGGGGGGTTTCTGCTACCTCTTGGGAGATAACGTGTAACAGGTTTAGTTGGGAATCACATTTTTTGGCCAGAAATAGGGCACTATCAAAGACTAATTGTGCCATGGGAGAGCGATCTAAGGCCACCAGGATTCTTTCATACATAGCCTGTACCCCCTTACCCTTATCCCTGTTTTCATTGTATCCTTTAAAAGTCATGGTTTCCTAGGTTTTTTAATTATTTGAAATAAAGGGACGGCTTTTTGTTACCATGGGTTAGTAATTTTGTCTTAGGCATGGTGTACTGTTAGAATATGGGGTTGATTGTCCAGAAGTACGGAGGTAGTTCAGTAGGGACAACAGAGAGGATCAAATCGGTAAGTAAGAGGATATGTAGGACAGTAGCGGCGGGGCATCAGGTGGTGGTGGTGGTTTCCGCCATGGGGAGGACTACTGACAGTTTAGTGCAATTAGCCCGGGAAGTGTCCTCCAATCCCAGTAAGAGGGAGATGGACATGTTACTGTCTACGGGGGAACAGATTTCCATTGCCCTAGTAAGCATGGCGTTACAGGAGTTAGGACAGCCTGCCATTTCCCTTACTGGGGCTCAGGTAGGTATTATAACAGAAGCACAGTACGGCAAGGCACGAATTTTAGAGATTAAGACGGAGAGGATTAGACGCCATTTAGAGGAAGGGAAGGTGGTGGTAGTAGCGGGATTTCAGGGGGTGATGAGGGGGGATGACTTAGAAATCACCACCCTAGGTAGGGGCGGTTCTGATACTTCTGCTGTAGCTATTGCTGTAGCACTGGAGGCAGACTATTGCGAGATATATACGGATGTACCTGGGATTTTAACTACAGATCCTAGGATAGTACCTTCTGCCCGTCTGATGGAGGAAATAACGGCAGATGAGATGTTAGAATTGGCAAGCCTGGGGGCAAAGGTATTGCATCCTAGGGCAGTGGAGATTGCCCGGAATTTTGGCATGCCCTTGGTGGTAAAATCCAGTTGGACGGACGATCCAGGCACCAAAGTGATTTCCCCGCCTCCTACAGATAGGTGTGTAGTGGGTTTAGAGATTACCAGGGCGGTGGATGCGGTACAATTGGACAACAACCAGGCTAAAATTGCCCTTCTGCGTGTACCCGATCGTCCTGGGATAGCCGCCAGACTGTTTGGGGAGATTGCCCGTCACAACATAGACGTAGACTTAATCATCCAGTCCATTCATGAGGGCAACACCAACGACATTGCCTTTTCCGTGGCTAGGGAGGTATCAGGGAAAGCGGAGGCGGTAGCCAGGGCTATAGCCCCCTCATTGGGAAGTACAGATGCAGACACAGATATTATAGTAGACAAAAAGATAGCCAAGATTGCCATTGTAGGGGCAGGGATGATAGGAAGGCCGGGCATTGCCGCTAAAATGTTCCAGGCTTTGGCCGATGCCGGCGTCAACATCCAAATGATTTCCACCTCCGAGGTAAAGGTAAGTTGCATTGTAGCGGAGGAAGACTGCGAGCGCGCCATTGCCGCTGTTTGTAGTGCATTTGAAATAGACAGCTCCCACCTCACCCAGGCCCCCCAACACAAGGGAGTACCGGTGAGGGCAGTAGCCTTAGATCAAAATCAGGCCCAATTGGCAATCCTCCTGGTGCCCGATGTGCCGGGGATGGCGGCTGCTATCTTTGGCAGTCTAGCCGAGGCCAATATCAGTGTAGACATGATCATCCAATCCCAGCGATGCCGGATACTAGAGGGGGTACCTCGTCGGGACATTGCCTTTACCGTGGCGGCCAATGAAGCCCAAGAGGCACAACGGGTCCTTTCTCAACTCCAGCCCAAGCTAGACTTTAAGGGAATTGTCCTCAACCCCTCTATTGCCAAGGTGAGCATTGTGGGGGCAGGCATGATTGGCACCCCCGGCGTAGCGGCCAAATTCTTCCAAGCCCTAGCCGCCGAAAACATCAATATCTCTATGATCACCACCTCGGAAATCAAAATCAGCTGCGTGGTGGACGCCTCCCACGGCATCCCCGCCCTCAAAGCCGTCCATTCTGCCTTCGGTTTGGGTGGGGATACCCTTCTACAAGTCCCTTCCAGGGAATAGAGGTTGCCCCCTTACCTAGGCGTGACAGTTACACCCCTGGTGCCCACAACCATTCCCGTCTTTGTGTCCTTCGGCACAGGCGGTGGAACAATAGTACTGCCCCCCCTTTTCAATGGCATTACTAATGTCTACTATACACAAACAGGAGGGACATGCACATTTCATTTGGGTTACTGTTGTAGTGGTCATCTTTTTCCTCCTCACTCTCTCTTTCTATAGTTTAACTCAAAATCTGAATATCTGTTCAAATATTAATATAAATTTACAAAAAAAAAGGTTGGGGGGCCAACCTAGAAGGGATTAAACCTCTCGGAAGCGGATTTCGTCGCGGCGGGGATCGCAGTAAGCTAGTTGTAGTCGGACGGTATCACCTAATTGGACGTTGCGATCGAACTTGTGGGGGAATTCTAAGCCCAATTCCTCAAAAAGCACTACGGCTAGGCCGTCCTCTTCTCGCAACCAGCGCAAGACAATGCCCTGCCAGGTTTCATTGGGGTGTTGCAGGAAGTATTGCAGACTCCAGTAGCGGTTGGTTTGTCTTTCAACGAAGGAGGCTTCTGAGGAGGTGGCTAATACCTCATAGAGGATTTGTTGTAATTGTTCAGGAGGGAAGGGAAGAGGTTCACCCCTCAGATGGGCCTTCAGCTGGAAGTGGGTCAAAAGGTCGGTATAGCGGCGGATGGGGGAGGTGACTTGGGTGTAGGCGTCTAGGCCAAGGCTGGCATGGCGGATGGGGGTTAGGCCGGTTTCGCTTTTGGGCATACAACGGCGCAGTGCGGACGCCCTGACAGGGCCAGGGGGCAATGACAACAATTCCTCCTCCGGCGGTAATTCTGGCTGTGGTTGGCCTCTAAAGGGCACGGGAATGTTATTCTCTTGACAATACTTGCCAGCTACCTCTCCCGCCAGAATCATCATCTCGGCCACCATTAACCGCGCAGGAGACATCTCCAACAGTTCGATGGATACCTCTTCCTCCCCTTTCACCTTGATGATGGCCTCCGGCATGGTTATCATGATTGAGCCATTGTTCCTCCGCCACTGTTCCCTCTTTTTGGCCAGTTCTGCTATCATGTATATCTCCTCCTCTCCCTGTACCCTCATACTCAACATCTCATCCACGTCCTGGTAGGTGAGACGATAGGTGGGTTTGACTAGAGAGGGGGTGATTTTATACTCTACAACCTGGCCATTTTCGTCTATAATCACGCCAAAACTGAGGGCAGGGCAAATTTGTCCTTGCACCAAACTCATGGGCCCTGTGGCCAATTCTGGCGGGAACATGGGAATTAACCCCGTGGGCAGGTAGAGACTGGTGCCCCTCCTCCTGGCTTCCAAATCCAGGGCATCATTGGGGCTTACAATTCTGGTAGGATCTGCTATGTGTACCCAAATCCTCACCCTCCCATCGGGCAATTGTTCTATGCTTAGCCCATCGTCTATTTCCGTAGTGGTCTCATCGTCTATTGTGTAGACCTTATGGGAGGTTAAGTCAAGACGGTCGTCCTTGTCAACAAACTCATTGGCGGCAATCTGCGCCAGGATAGAATTAGCCACTTCGCATACCTGTTGTGGGAATTTTTCAGGATAGGAGCTACGACGCAAAAAGATATTTTCGTGTTTACTCCATATCTTTAAGTCTACCAGTAATTGGAAAGCGGCGTCAGGAGTTTTATTACGCCCCAATGCCTCTAGAATTTCCTGGGCAGCCTTGGGAGAATTATCCGGCTGGAGGACATATTTTTCTAGCAGCAAAATACGGCTTTGGTCATTCTCATTCCAGGATACCTCTTCTCCCTCCAAAGCTGCCTTCACCTTCTGGATAAACAATTCTTTCTCCTGTTTCCTCTTAGCCTCTACCTCCATCTGGTGTTTGATTTCCTCTACCTGACTCCGGGGGCGAGGCTCGTAAATGTCTCCTTTTTTCCTAAAATAAATTTTGTCTTCTTCTAACAGAATATGGGCAGCATAACAAGAAGCGGGAGTCGTCTCGTCAAAAATAAGGGAGGCTAAATCCTCCGGCGTGACAGGTTGGGCTTCTTCTATCAACAACTCCCAGGCTACCTCTAGATGGGAATTGTCCAAATGAGGTGTTACCTGTGCCAAAAAGGTAGGGATGTCAGTATACTGATAGGAACCCCCTTTTACCTGGTATTCTACATCCTGTGGTCTAATTTTACGGGGGTGCCCCTTTTCATCCAAAACAATCCAATCCTTCTTCCCCTCCGGCTTCTCTACCACTGCCAAACGGCGAGTCCCATTTACCTTAAACTCAATCAAAGTGCCCTTTTCCACGGCAATCCTTCTATCTTCCTCTCTCAAACCACTATTATTGCTATTTCACTTATATAATTTACCACGCCTTGCCGTCCGCCCTGGGCTCAATGCCTATCACCAGTAGACCCTCTTTTGCTATAATTGCCTGTTTAACAGACAACACAAAAGTTAACGGTGGTGAAGATGACTCTCAACCCTATAATAGCTGAAGCCTTTGCCCGCAGAAAGGCTCTCAAAATAATTAGTGGCTTGAACAATTTTGACCTACAAAATGTTACTGCTGTTTGTAAGGCAGCTGAAATGGGGGGAGCTACATTCGTAGATATTGCCGCTAGCCCCCAGTTAGTGGAAGCCGTAAAGCAGTTAATTAGTTTGCCTGTCTGTGTTTCTTCTGTATCTCCCAGCAGTTTAGCACAAGCCGTTGCCGCTGGGGCTGATTTGGTGGAAATTGGTAACTTTGACAGTTTCTATCCTCAAGGTATTACTTTCTCCGCCGCCGATGTACTACGCCTTACCCATCAAACCCGTGATTTATTGCCGGATGTGACCCTCTCTGTCACCGTCCCCCATATTTTACCACTGGACGAGCAGGTGGAATTGGCACAAGCCCTGGTTGCCGCCGGCGCTGATATTATTCAAACAGAAGGTGGTACTAGTGCCAACCCCCATCATGGCGGTATTCTGGGTTTAATGGAGAAGGCTACCCCCACCCTTGCCGCTGCCTATGCCATTTCTCGGGCCGTTGAAGTCCCCGTTATGTGTGCTTCAGGTTTATCTAGTGTTACAGCTCCCCTGGCCATCGCTGCAGGCGCCAGTGGTATTGGGGTTGGCTCCGCTGTTAATAAACTCAATGACGAAGTAGCGATGGTGGCTGTAGTACGTAGCCTGGTAGAAGCCTTGGAATCCAATCCTGTTAAGGCTTCTGTGTAGAGCATTGAGAGGTGGGCTAGTCCCACCCATGGGCGATGAAACAAAAGTATACCCTTGCAAAGATTCTAACCATATACATCCTTCTGGTTATCATAGCATTGGGGATGTTATTCCCCCTCCTGTGGTTGATTAGTACCTCCTTTAAGTCGGCAGGAGAGGATATATTTTCTTTCCCTCCACAGTTAATACCAAAACAATTTACTCTAGAAAATTACCGTCTGGTTTGGCAAAATTACCCCTTTGCCCGTTATCTATTAAACAGTACCATAGCCGCGGTTTTAACTGTCGTTTTGAATTTACTGTTTTGTGCTTTGGCGGCCTATCCTTTAGCCAGATTGAACTTTAGGGGAAGAGATTTCATTTTTGTCTTTATTGTTGCTACTATAATGATTCCCTTCCAAATAGTAATGATACCCCTCTATGTCTTAGTGGTAAATCTGGGTTTAAAAAACAATTATTTGGGGTTAATTTTGCCGCAAATAGCCTCCGCCTTTGGCATTTTTCTCCTAAGACAGGCATTTTTGGGAGTACCAAAGGAGTTGGAAGAGGCCGGCAGAATGGATGGCTGCAACGAATTGGAAATCTGGTGGCATATCATGTTACCTGCTATTCGTCCTGCTATAATTACACTAGCCACCTTCGTGTTTATAGGCTCATGGAGTGATTTCCTCTGGCCGTTGATCATTCTAGATCGTCCCGACTATTATACTTTACCATTAGGGGTGGCCTCCTTAGCCAGTTCCCTTGACTTGAATTGGCGTCTGGTGGCCGCCGGCTCTATAATATCCCTCATACCGGTTTTACTATTGTTCTTCATCCTGCAACGCTATATTATCCCCAATTCTATCAGCACAGGTATTAAGGGCTAAAAGAGGAGATAGGGATAAACCTAGGGATAGAGATAAACCTAGGGATAGGGATAAACCTGGGATAGGGATAAACCTAGGGATAGAGATAAACCTGGGATAGGGTAAACCTAGGATAGGGATAAACCTTGGGATAGGGATAAACCTGGGATAGGGATAAACCTAGGGATAGAGATAAACCTAGGGATAGGATAAACCTAGGATAGGGATAAACCTAGGGATAGAGATAAACCTGGGATAGGGATAAACCTAGGGATAGAGATAAACCTAGGGATAGGATAAACCTAGGATAGGGATAAACCTTGGGATAGGGATAAACCTGGGATAGGGATAAACCTAGGGATAGAGATAAACCTGGGATAGGGATAAACCTGGGATAGGGATAAACCTAGGGATAGGGATAAACCTAGGGATAGGGATAAACCCTTACCCCTACTTACCTCTACTGGGGGGAAAACACCTCCAGACTTCTAAGACGGTTAATGGCGGCTGCTAACTCAAAACTCCTAAACATGGCCAAGTCTCCCTGGGGGGTGTCTGTTAAAATGTCCAACCCCCTTGTCTGAATATCTTTCATTACAGCTTCTAAAACCTCGGCTAGGGGTTTTCTCTGTCGCAGGTATGTCTCCTGGGCATATAATATGGCTAGGGCAATGGCACGTAGTTGACAAGTGTCTACCAACTGTTCAACACAGGATAAGTCTATCTTCTCCTCGCCAAACTCAATACCAGTCAAATCTCTAACTTGAATTTTAACCTCTTTTCTGCCACGACGGGCGGAAATACTATCAGGGTTGATTATCCTGTGAGTTATTTTGCCAAAATGAGAGGGGAGTGAGGGTTGCGGCAGGGGTAATTGTCTGACAATCTGTTTAGCTTTTTCTGTCACATCTACCGGTTGAAAACAATCCATGGCAATGACTAAGTCGGCTACATCCAGATAGTCACCACTACCCCCCATCACCAAAATGGTAGATACCCCATAGTCCCGATATAGTAGTCTAATTTTATCAATAAAGGGCGTAATGGGCTCTCTGGCAACCAGTTGACGCATCCTGGCATCCCTAATCATAAAATTAGTGGCAGAGGTGTCTTCGTCTATTAGTAACAAACGACACCCTACCTCCAATGCCTCTATAATATTAGCACTCTGGGAGGTACTGCCACTGGCATTAGCAGTATGAAAATTGGTAGTAGACTTGCCTTGGGGTAGGTTGTTTATAAAAGGAGATATATCTACACCAGTAATACTTCGTCCATCTTCAGCTCGTATTTTTACAGCTGTAGGTATAGTTACTACAAATTCTCGTCCATCGCCGGGAATATGATTATAAACTCCTAATTCTAATGCCCTAAGGAGGGTAGATTTACCATGATAGCCACCACCGACAATAAGAGTGACGCCTTCAGGTATTCCCATCCCCCTAATTTTACCCCTGTTGGGGCATTCAAATTCCACCTCCAAAGATGGGGGAGATTGAAACTTTACCACCTCTTCTCCTTGTAGGGGAAGACTAGAAACACCACTGTCACGAGGTAAAATGGCACCATTAGCCACAAAGGCTACTAGTTTCCTATGGGGAAGTTGTTGACGTATATATTCGGCATCTTCTACTGTTTCCACATGTAGTGTAACCTGACGGGGGTTTAGGAATTTATACAAAAAGCATTCTTTGACAATTTCTGGGATGTCTTCACATAACAACTCCAAGGCTTCAAAACCGAGGATTCTTCTGCCACTTGCTGGCAACCCCACCACCAAACGCACTTCTAGCCACTGGGAGTCTATTAGAATACTACTACGACGCAAAACCTCTTGCCCAATATTAGCCATGGCGATTAAACCACTTTTACCACTCCCCCTTCTTTGACTGAATTGTTTTAGCTTTTCCACTGCCTGTCTATGGAGGTAGTCGCATAAGGCAATATTGCGGATGGGGGAGGAGTAGAGATGGGAGGGAAATTGAGCCACAGTCTGGGGTATTCTAATTCTAATTTTACTTGGAGGGGCAAAGGGGTCACTTTGGACTTTGTCTATTAGTAACAGAAAATTGGGATTGCTAAATTGATATTCCCCCTTGATACTCTTATAGGCGGGATAGCCTCTTCCCTCCAAACTTTTTAGTAATTCTTCCAGATGTTGCTTTCTTCTCATGACTTCAATTGGATTTTGCTAACCGGATTTATGATTATAGACTTGTTATGGGCATGGGGTAGAGACAAACCCTCACCTCTACAATGATTTTTCCCCGTTGATTCTTTCCTGTTATGCCGCCTTTATGATTTTCCCCCCTTTTGTGTTTTGGAAAACCCCCCTGCCACACCCAAAACCCAAGAAACAAGCCGGCAGACAGACGACGACAGCTTTAACAATGTTAAAACCTCGGCGGGAAAAGTATCTCATCACCAAGTGTATTTGTTACTTTCCCCGAGGGGAGACGACTGGAGGATAAACGAAAACAATGGGAAGGAATCAACGGCTGGTAGCCGGCGGCAAGGAATAGTAGAGAAAAGTAGGGGTGATTATCTGTCGGGAGGCAAAGGGGTAATAAGAGGTTACAATGAGAATGGGGCTTAAAAGATTTACCACTGGCAAATGAAGAAGCAATGACTGGTTTACAATGACTATGGGTTGACTAACAATTAAAGGAGGTTAGTTGACTAGTCAGGATAACTATTAACAAGAGGGAGTAACTGCTGGTTGGGATAACTGGTAACAAGAGGGGGTAACTGCTAGTTGGGATAACTGGTAACAAGAGGGAGTAACTGCTGGTTGGGATAACTGGTAACAAGAGGGGGTAACTGCTGGTTGTAGTTGGGATAACTAGTAACAAGAGGGAGTAACTGCTAGTTGGGATAACTAGTAACAAGGGGGAGATAGTCTACTAGTTGGGATAACTAGTAACAAGAGGGGGTAACTGCTGGTTGTAGTTGGGATGACTAGTAACAAGAGGGGGTAACTGCTGGTTGTAGTTGGGATGACTAGTAACAAGAGGGGGTAACTGCTGGTTGGGATAACTGGTAACAAGAGGGAGTAACTGCTAGTTGGGATAACTAGTAACAAGGGGGAGATAGTCTACTAGTTGGGATAACTGGTAACAAGAGGGGGTAACTGCTAGTTGGGATAACTAGTAACAAGGGGGAGATAGTCTACTAGTTGGGATAACTGGTAACAAGAGGGAGTAACTGCTGGTTGGGATGACTATTAACAAGAGGGGGTAACTGCTAGTTGGGATGACTAGTAACAAGGAAGGTAGTCTACTAGTTGGGATAACTGGTAGCAGAGGGAGTAGTCTGCTAGTTGGGATAACTATTAACAAGAGGGGATAACTGCTGGTTGGGATGACTAGTAACAAGGAAGGTAGTCTACTAGTTGGGGTGACTAGTAACAAGGGGGAGATAGTCTACTAGTTGAGACAACTGGTGAGGGTAATCGAATGGTTACAATAAAAATAGGGCAACTGTGGGTGACATCAGTCAGGTTTGGCCGTTTTCGTGGGGGTAAGCCATCTTGTGTAAATCCATACATTCATCGAATTCTGCCTCGGTGAGGTAACCCAATTGCAGAGTGGCTTCTTTCAGGGTAAGATTCTGCTTATAGGCAAGCTGGGCAATTTCTGACGCTTTGTCATAGCCTATTTTGGGCGTTAAGGCGGTGACTAACATTAAAGACTGATTTACCAGCTGTTGTATCCTCTCTCTGTTGGGTTTCATGTCTCTGACGCAGTATTGGGCAAAGTTATTACACCCGTCTGCCAAAATTTTGATAGACTGGAGCACATTGTAAATAATAAGCGGTTTGTAGACATTCATCTCCAGGATGCCGCCTGCGCCTGCCATACTTACAGCTGTATCATACCCTATCACCTGTACTGCTACCATTGCCAAGGCTTCACATTGAGTGGGGTTGACCTTTCCTGGCATAATGGAAGAGCCTGGCTCATTAGCTGGTAATTCTAACTCATAAATGCCCGCCCTTGGCCCACAAGCCAGTAAACGAATATCATTGGCAATTTTGTATAATGAACAGGCGAGGGTTTTAAGGGTGGCGCTTAACATTATCATGGCATCATGGGCCCCCATTACGGTAAACTTGTTAGGGGCGGAAACAAATGGCAAACCAGTAATGGCTGCTATGTGTTGGGCTACCCTTTCCGCAAAACCTCGAGGCGCGTTAATACCAGTACCTACAGCTGTACCCCCAATAGCTAGTTGATATATGCCGGGAAGGGCGTTTTCAATCCTGTGAAGGTTATCGTCTAACATCCCCACGTAGCCGGAAAATTCTTGCCCTAGACTCAGAGGTACAGCGTCTTGAAGGTGAGTGCGTCCTATTTTTATAATGTCCTTCCAGGCTTCTGCTTTTTCTGCTAGGGCGTCTCTTAGTTTCACTACTCCCGGAATCAGACGCTGTTTGACGGCAACAGCCGCGGCAATATTCATAGCGGTGGGGAAGGCATCATTGGAAGACTGAGACATGTTAACATCATCATTGGGGTGGATGGGGTGTTTGCTGCCCAATTTTCCTCCCGCTATTTCAATGGCACGATTAGCAATTACTTCATTTACATTCATGTTAGCCTGAGTGCCACTGCCTGTCATCCACACATGTAGTGGGAAATGGGCATCCAGTTTCCCTTCGATAATTTCCTCTGCTACTTGGATTATTAATTTGGCTTTTTCCGGGGCTAATCTTCCTAATTCTTGATTGGTAATCGCAGCCGCTTTTTTAACTATAGCCAAAGCCCTAATTACCTCTAAGGGCATCAAGTCGTCTCCGATAGAAAAATACTTTAATGAGCGTTGGGTTTGGGCGCCCCAGTATTTGTCTGCAGGCACTTCTATCTCGCCGATGCTGTCTTTTTCTATGCGGGTATTTCTCTCTTCCATAATTTCAAAATATTTCTGCTATATAACCGTAATTTTATCACAAATCGTCCCTGTTGTTCTCCCATAAAATTTTTCTAACTAATGCAGATAACTGTTATGAATTGAAATGGAATGATAATCCTGGAAATTACTAAGAAAAAATTGACAGGGGGAGGAAATGCCTTTGGCCTGCATGATGCAAGGGAGAAGGCAGTCTCGACGGACAACAAGAAAGAGGATTCCCGGTTGTCCATCACCCCAAACCCACTCTCCCCATGCGGTTACTTTTAACTTGCCTGTGTAATTTCTCCTAGCTGGCAGTAGTTTTTAGTACTTTATAACAACTACAGTAATAAAGGTCAAAATAAGCCTATTCTACCTTTTAATACTTCGATTATATCATATTCAGGAATTTTTCTGTCAACCTGACTGGTTATTATGATGCAATCAGGAAATGGGAAAACATGTTTTTTACCTGTAAGGAGGGGGAAAAAACACACTGGCCTACTTTGGGAGATTATAAGGCGGTGGGGAAAACAAATATCTGAATTAAAATTAATGGGAAAATATAGGCGGAAAACACTTAAAACGATGACTCTTTTTTGTGGGGTTTTACATAAGATTATTACAACAAGCTGAAGAAATAGGGCTAGGCTGTACAAAAGTGTGGTAAATTATTTGAACGGAAGAATGTGCCTGGGGCGAAACAATTTCTGTCAGGGGGTACAATTCTCTTAGAAAATGGGGAAACAATAGAATCTAAAAATGAAACCATAGCCACCTATTTATTCCTTTTCAGTTACGAAGATGGAGACAGACTTAATGGGCAGAGAGACTAAAATAATCTACTGGCTAAGGGGGATAAAATCTGGCCCATAGAAAATTATGCTCAAAATGTGATGACGCACTTCTATCGACTTTGAGAGAAATCCCAAGGGAAGAATCTTCTTCAAATCAAGGGAGACAAGAGGAATAAGGATTGAATCTGCTTACCTTTAATTAAACACGGTAGCCAAGGAGGGCATTCTTGTAAAAAAGCGGTTAGGGAAAAACAGTGGGAAGGAGGAATTGTTGCCTTCTTTTCTGACATTTAAAGTTTTTGGGCTTGGTTATACACTATTGCATGGCAAGCCGAGGAGAAACAGAGGGTATTATTCAGAAGATTACCAAGGATAGCATACACCTATTCACCCTTTGCTGACAGTAAAAAAACAGAAAAAAAAAAGACAAACTAGTATTTATAAAACCGAAAAAGACGAAGCTGGGGAAGTGTAAAGGGGTGAAACCTATGCCTCCAGTCAGTGGCAGGGATACAAAAGAGATTGGGGAGTCTTATATCCCTTGTCAACACATTGAGACGAATAGTTTTAAAACACCACAGTTAAATGAAAAACAAAGATAAGAATTTCAAATTTAGATTCAAAAGCGGAATATTAAAAAGGGAGTAAAAGAAGAGGGAGTGAGATTATAAAAAAAGAGAAATTCGGCCAACAATAGAGTCGAAATGTCTCCAGTCGACGCCAGAGAATATAGACAAATTTCGGCGGCTATAGCCAAACAGCTACAAAAGAGGAGAAAAAAATGGCAAAATTTTTGAAGGCGGGATTAAACCACCTACCCAAGGAAAAGAAAAAGCTGCATTTATACCCCTACAAATAGGGGCTTCAAATACACAACCAGAAAAGTTACAGGGTTTTGAAATGAAGAAAGAGTACAATTAAGAATGAGATTGAGAAAACAGCCGAAGTAAACGCATAAATAAAGGCAAAGAAAAGATCCTCAAATGTTTTACGGCAAATTCCCTGGGAATAGACGCAAATATAAATCAAGCCAGATAACATCTATAACATACACCTATAGGGGAAAATAGAACTCTACACCTGGAAAAAGTACTCAAAGACATATTGAGAAACTAAAAGGGCATAATATTACTTTCCAACGGCTAGGTTTTGAAAAAAGGTCTATATTATAGGAATTTTTGGGGAAAACTATTAAACCTCGGCTGGAGGATAAATTTCTCTAAAGGGGTAAGCATTTATTTAATTCTGGGGAAAAATACAATTGTGCTCAAAGTCTGGGGAAAATTTCATTGGCAGCAAGGGGGATTTTCCTTTAAAAGGGGAATGTATTGTCAGTAACCAGGGAGAGGGAGGCAGACATGCAGAAAATAGGAGGCGACGCCAGTTTTACACTGCCTGTTATCTGGATTGAGAAATGAGAATTAGGATGTAGGGGGGTTTGTGGCAATAAACCCTTACTAGGATTTGAGGTATATGATTATAAGCCTGTAAATGTCGGGATTTATCATTATAAATCTGTACGCGAGGATTTATCTTATCTTGTCCTCACCCTGGGAAATTGTGAAGGCCCTTATTGGAGTTAAAATCAGGGGAAATTAAATATAACTTGAACCTTCAGGCCAATATGTCTAAAATCATTGTAATGGTGCATGGGATTTTCGACACCGGTAGTATCTTTCATTCTCTTGCTAGTCATCTTCAAAAACACGGCTACCAAACCTATGCACCAGACTTAAAACCCAATTGTGGACTAAGGGATTTAACACACCTTGCTATACAACTAAAAGAGTTTATAGACGCCATTGTGCCCCAAGGCAAGATTAACCTTTTGGGTTTTAGTATGGGGGGATTGGTGACACGTTACTATCTTCAGAGACTTGGTGGCATTGAGAGAGTAAGAAAATATATTACCATTTCTGCCCCCAACAATGGCACTATCACCGCCTATCTCCTTCCCTTTCCTGGTGTTGTCCAGATGCGCCCTAATAGCCATTTCCTCAATGCTTTAAATAAAGACAAACACCTTTTGAAAGACTTGGAGATACTTAACCTCTGGACACCCTTTGACACCATTATTATACCCCCTAACAGTTCCCTCTTTGGCCTTGGCCTCGAAAAACCTATCCCCGTCTGGCATCACCGCTGCATGTTGGAAGATGCCCGTGTTTTCTCCCACATCACTCACTTCCTTCACACCCCTTCTTCCTAGTCTCCCTTCCCCCTTCCCCTCGCCTGTTGCTAGTCATTCTTATTTGTTTTATCCCCAGCCCAAGTGTCTGAGCAATTCTCTCCATTGCCCCCCCACTCTCCCCATTCTATCCCCCTTCCCCCCTCTTTGTCAACCTTTTTGAGGAGTTAAAAGTGCATAGTTAACAATTCTTCAAACTCCTCTGGAGGAAGTGGACGGCTAAATAAATAACCCTGATAATAGTCACAGTTATTCTTATATAAAAAGGCTAATTCTGGCTCATTTTCAACTCCCTCTGCCGCCACTTTAAGACGCAGTTGGTGTGCCATTTGAATTAGGTATCTTGTAATGGTTTGGTTTCTTTGATTTTTGTCAATATTCCTAACAAAACACTGATCTATTTTGAGAATGTCGAAGTCAATATTACCTAGGTAGCCAAGGGAAGAATAGCCAGTACCAAAGTCGTCAATGGCGATTTGGAAACCGAGAGATTTGAGTTTTTTTAGTTTTTTAGCCGCCTGTGGGGTGTGTTTAACTAAAGCCCTTTCACTGATTTCTAAAACTAGTGCCGCGGGGGAGAGATAATTGTGGGTAATAGCCTTGAGGATTTTGTTTTCCAGGGAGTCATCATAAAGTTGTCGCACTGATAGGTTGACGAAAAGGAGTAATTGAGGCGAAAATTGTTTTCTGAAAACCTGAAATTGTTGGCAGGTCTTATGTAAAAGCCAATTATTAATAGATTCAATTAAGCCTATATCCTCCGCTAGGGGGATAAAAATGTCGGGGGAAATGTATTTCTCTTGAGGGTGATTCCATCTCAACAAAGCCTCTGCCCCTATAATCTTATTAGTCCCAATTTCCACCAGGGGTTGATAATGAATTTCCAGTTGTTTTTTTTCTAAAGCGTGATGTAAATCAGACTCTAATTTTAGCCGCAGAGAATCATACTTGTGGAAGACTGGAGAATATACCTGATAACAATTTTGGCCTCTTTCTGCCAAGTCTTGAATAGCTTCTTTGGCTTTGTAAAGAAGTTCATCAATGTTTTCGCCGTGGAGGGGATAAAAACTAATTCCCATCTGAAAGTCAACATAAATTTCTCTTCCATTGACCAAAAAGGGAGGTGCCATTTCTTTAATAAAATGCTCAGCAAAATCAAGGGCTACCTGTTTAGTGGCGACGGGGGGAGAGAGAAGGGCAAAATCGTCGTCATCTAGCCTCACCAAAACCGACTCTTTGATGATAATGGATTTGAATCTGTTAACTACTGCTTTTAAGACAAGATTAGTGAATTCTGTGCCCAGATTATTTCTGAGAAGTGGGAGGTTAGTTAGAGTGATGTAGAAGATGGGGATTAATTGTGGAAAAATGTCTTCGTCGGGATTACTTTGGTCAACTTGTTGATAAAATACCTCCAGAATAGCATTAAAATTTTCTACCAGGGAAAGTTGGTTGGGAAGCTGGGTGACTTCATCGTATTTGGACAAAAAATTTAGTCTCTCCTGTTGAACAGTTAATTGGGTTTTGAGGCGTCTAATCTCTTGGTATTTTTGAAGGGCAATAGAAATAGTAGCGGCCAAGTCCTGCTTTTTGTAGGGCTTGACAATGTAACCATAGGGGGAAGTTTTCATTGCCCTTTGTAAGGTATCACTATCAGCATAGGCCGTCAGGTAGACAATGGGGATAGGGAAAATTTTATTCAACTCCCTGGCCAACTCAATTCCATCCTCATTCCCGCCAATTTTGATGTGGAGCAAAACTAAATCAGGCTGGAGTTGTTGGATTTTTTCTATGGCTTTTTCGGCACTGTTGGTTTTGCCTACAACCTCATATCCCAATTGTTGTAAATCACAGGTGAGACTCTCTGCGGCAATTATCTCATCCTCCACCACGAATATCTTTATTTTTTCTTCCATAGTAGGGGTTTAGAGCACACATTTACTATTATAAACTAGGGAGAACAAAATAGAAATAAAAAGCAACATTAGTTAATAAATTAATGGGGGTAATGACAGAGGATTAATCCTGTAGCTGTCAAAAAAAAAGGGGGCGTTGTTGCCCCTTAAACTAGGTAGAGATGATAGGTAAAAAAGGAGGAGAAATTAGAAGTACAAACCGGCTTCTTGTACCTTCTCCACTTGTTTTTTCTTGAGGACGAGGAGGACTTGGGAAATCATAATAGCGGCAATGAAGACCAATAGCCACTTAACACGTTCAGGACTTTGCAGGACAACCTCGGTGTCTTTTTGACCAAAACCGCCTACATTGGGATCATTAGTAAGGGGGGCACCGGCGACGACTTGTTGTCCCTCAGAAACAATCAATTCTGGGCCAGGGGGTATATCGACAGTGGTTTCCTCACCGTTATTATTGATGGTGACGGTATAGCCACCCATGTCGGTTTTGGTAATCTTGGTGATGACACCGGCAACGGTAGCCCGGAAGACGTTATTATTGCTCAACTCGCCGGTGGGGTAAAGCTGGCCTCTGCCGCGATTGCCACCCACATGGACGGCATATTTGCCATAGTGGATGTTAGGATCGGATTTAGGATCGGGGGAGAGGATGGGGAAAACAATCTCCTCGTATTGGTCACCGGGGAGAGGGCCAACGATAATCCAATTGTCCTTGCCTTCCTTATAGGGTTGGAAATATACCCCCTTAACCCTTTCCTTCATTTCCTCGGGGATACGGTCTTCAGGGGCTATTTTAAAGCCTTCAGGCAACATTAACACTGCCCCTACATTCAAACCCCCCTTGCTGCCATCGCCGAGGATTTGTTGTTGGGAGTGGTCGTAGGGAATTTTAACTACAGCCTCAAATACGGTGTCTGGTAGTACAGCCTGGGGGATTTCGATTTCAACGGGTTTAGAAGCCAGATGGCAGTTAGCACAGACAATACGGCCAGTGGCCTCCCTTGGGGTATCTGGGGCGGTTTGTTGTGCCCAGAAGGGATAAGCCATAGCCTGTGGGGTGGAGAAAAATAGCAACCCCACCGCTGCTGCTGTTACTAGGAGGAATTTAACTACTGTTTGAGTTATACGGTGTTTCTCTATTTTCATAATTACTATGGTGGTACAGAATAGTTAAAGGAATTAGACCCACCAGGGGGCTTCACCGGTACGGAAGTCGGTGTCTTCCCAGGTACTAAGGAGTACCTTGTCATTGCGGACTTCGGTGCGGACTAAGGCCAAAGAGAGAGGCGCTGGCCCACGCACTACCTTACCTTCGCTATTATACTGGGAGCCGTGACAGGGGCAGATGAATTTGTTTTCTGCGGCATTCCAGGGAACCACGCAACCTAAGTGTGTACAAACGGCATTCAAGCCATAGTCAGCGATTTGTTTGTCGTCGGTGATGATAAGATAGGTGGGATCTCCCTTTAAGCCTTGGACTAAAACCCTATCCCCCGGCTGATGACTAGCCAAAAATTCACTAGCCACCACATCATTGCCCAGTTTATCCTTAGCGGCAACACCGCCACCGGCGCCACTGGCAGATTTAGGCACAAAGTAGCTAATGTAGGGGTATAATGCCCCTAGGGCTACGCCAGTCACAGTACCAAAGGTGATGAGATTGAGAAACTGACGACGCCCCATGTCGGGGGCATCAGTATTTCCTGCTATTTGGGTCATATTTTTTCCCTGTTTTTGTACAACTGGTTTACAAGAGGATTATTTATAAGGCAGCCCAGTGTTAGACTGGCCGGCTGAAAGTCATTATCTAATTATTACAAAAAATGAACTTTTTGCCGAACTGTCTCTCCCCAGGGTGGTTTAACACTTAATGGTTATCTAATTATATTTTAACAAAACTTAAAATTAAGCCCAGGTCAAAGGAATTAAAAGGGTAAGGGGTTAGCCACTTTCTGCCGGTTTAAAAAACTATCTCTAGTAGGTATAACCCTTGACGGAGAGAAGAGGAATATGGTAGAATGGGCCGGATTTAGTAACTAGACAGTAGTTTTTTCTCCCAGTTAAGGGCGGTTTGACAGATAAGTTCCAACTGGTTATACTTGGGTTGCCAGCCCATAAGGGTTTTAATTTTGTCACTGTTAGCCACCAGACAGGCAGCGTCTCCCTCCCTTCTGCCGACTACTTCTACTGGGAAGTTTACCCCAGACACCTTCCTCATAGTTTCTATTACTTGTTTTACCGAGTAGCCATAGCCATAGCCACAGTTAAACACATCGCTATCATGGTCTTCTAGGTATTCTAATGCCATGAGGTGGGCGTCACTTAAATCATCTACATGGATATAGTCTCTTATGCAGGTACCATCAAAAGTGGGATAGTCATCGCCGAAGATATACAACTTATCCCTTTTGCCAACAGCAGTTTCCGCCGCCACTTTAATCAGGTGAGTGGCATTGGGAAAACACTGGCCAATCCTGTTTTTGATGTCCGCTCCGGCTACGTTAAAATATCTAAGGATAACGTATTTAAATCCCTTATAAGCCCTGGCAGTATCCTTAAGGACATTTTCACTCATCAATTTACTCATGCCATAGGGGTTAATAGGACAAGTGGGGGAATCTTCCCTCACGGGGATTTCTTCCGGATTGCCATAAACAGCTGCCGTGGAGGAGAATATGAATTTCGACACCCCGTACTTTATGGCCAAGTTTATCAGATTTATGGTATTTGTGGTGTTATTTAGATAGTATTTCAGGGGATTGGTGACACTTTCTGGTACTATAATGCTGGCGGCAAAATGGATAATCGCCTGAAAAGAATTAGTTTTAAATATTTCCTCTATTTGGGCAAAATTGCTCAAGTCGGCCTTGATGAATTTCATACTGTTTTCATCACTTTTAATCCCCTCCAAAGTTTGGATAGTTTTGAGAGAACCAGTGGATAAATTGTCTATTATCGTTATGGTATAGTTACTGGATTCCAACAGTTGCTTTACTACGTGACTTCCTATATAGCCGGCACCGCCTGTTACTAAAATGTCCATTAATCTCCTCTACTAGTAAAAAGCACCAGGGCTTATTTTCTCATACCATGAAAGTTTAGGTTAGGACTTAATTTGAGCCAAGTGGGGGTTTTAAACCTAACAATACTGGCATACAACCAGATGTAGAAGACAATCCATAATAAGGTTAATATTTGCAACCAAGTTGTGTCCTTCCAAAATACTACAGCCGGGATGAAGCCCAAGAGGCTCAGAGTCCATAAATATATAGAAGTAGTGGCATTTATTACAATATTAGCCTCCTTGTCTTGGTCAGAGGGAGGGGCTTTGAGAATTCTTTTGTAGATCAAGGAGTGGAGATGTAGTCTATCTGCGTTGCCAGCAGAGGTACCCCCCAGCAGTTGTCTTCTATAGATGGAAAAGAGAGTCTCCCACACAGGGTAGATGGCTAAAAGTACAGGAAACCAGGGGGAAACCAGAGGGTGTCGATGGACTAGTAGTACGGAAACTGTACCCAGGGTGAATCCCAGAAAATAGGCCCCGCCGTCTCCCAGGAAAATCCTACCACCAGGGTAATTCCACACCAGAAAACCGAGGACGGATACTAATAATACAACACAGGTGTAAAGCAGAAACCAATCCTCAACTTGATAGCAGAGGTAGGCTAGCCCACAAAGGATGATAACAGAAACGCCCCCAGCCAGGCCATTAAAACCGTCAATGATGTTGATGGCATTAGCATAACCCCCAATGGCCAGCATGGTAAAGGCCAGGGAGAAGGGGGTAAAGTCTAGTATGTAGTCCAAGGGGGGTACACCAGTCCTTGTTATTTTCCCCTCCAGCAGGAAAAACACCAGTGCGCCGGAAAGTAAACACAGAGTTAATCTTACCTTAACGGGAACCCTTTTAGTTACATCCTCCACTAGGCCTGCCAGAAAAGCGGGGAGGGAGGAAAACAACAACAGTAGTCCCTCTTGGGCAAATCCCTGTTGCTGCCAATAGGGCAACAGAAAACCCAATACCACCCCCAAAAATATCCCCACCCCTCCTATCCGGGGAGTCGGTTGGCAGTGGAATTTTTGTGGCCCTTTTCCTTGAGGATCATTTATCCAATCCCCCAAAACATGTTTGTATTCGGATATTATTCCAGAAATGGCCGCCGCAATTAGAAAAGAGGAAATCATGAGCAACAAATCTTGTTTATTTGTACAAGGAGCCTCCTTATAGACGCTTAGAGGCAAATTGTTGTTCTTATGCCTATTTATTATCCCCTAGGTTCGCCATGATATAACACCAGATGGTGAAGTTGATTAAATTGCTGCATGTTTTTCTGCAGTTTTATGTATATGTATACTACAAATAAACCAAGTTTTCTGGTAACTCTGATAGGCGGAAAAAGTCTTCCTGTTGCAGGATAATATCCCGGAACAATCTTTTTTCTTTGTGGGGCAATATTAAAACCTTTTCTGATTTTACCAGGGAGTTTTTAAAACCCCTGAGGTCATTACTAGTTTCTAGATATGCTATTAGACGGCGAAACAGTTTGGGTAAAATCACAACGTTTTTACTAGCATCAAACAAATCCCCTACCCTAAAACCCTTATTAGTTACGTCGAATTGCCAGATGCCTCTTTTGTTATTTCTGGCTTTTATTACTGCCCCAGTCATTTTTGCCCGTAAAGTGGGTGCTATTCCTCGATAATAGGTAGGATAAGATTGTCCCCAAGCTAGACTGTTATAATTGGCCGATTTGAAAAGTAAATCCAGGGGGAGAAAAAACTCCGCACCATCTGGATGGTCAATATCACCACTAAAGACAAAGGCCAAAGGACGACCGTGTTGATCTGTTTTTTTTGCTAATATGAATCCTGGATTCTTGTCTTTAGCAGCCACAATTATTTTCCTATCCTCGTCCCATTTTACTCCTTCTATACCCAAAAATTCCAGTAAGAAATTGGCAGAAATGAAGCCCCACTGTTGTCGGCAATTGCGGAAGTGAGTTTCAAGGCTGTCAATACCCAGGAGACGAATTTGTGCATGATTTTCTTCATTCAATACTGTAGGTATTCCGGCTAAAAAATTCCAGTTTTCGGGGTTATTAGCTTTAAAACGAATCGAATCTCCATCCGGAGAATATCCTACAACATGAAAGGTTCCCTTTATTAGATGGAATGTCATGCAATTACCAGCATCAGGCTACAAAAAAATCCGGGAAATCGCGTAATAATATATCATACCTTCACTGGTTTAAACCATGGGGCTTGTGGAAAATAGAAAGGACGACGTTGGCAAAAAGATAGGGATGGGAAATGGTTAACATTCCTACTTTTGTTGCCATTTCTTCCCTTTTTTTGGGGCTATAAAAACGAACACCTCCTGGGGAAATAGAAACAGTATTTTGTGTTTCCCTGGCCGTGTAATCTGCTAGATAGAAGTATCCCCCTGGTTTTAACACCCTCGCAATCTGTTGGAATACTTTTTCTGGATTGGGGTAGTGTAAAAAACTAATGGTGTTGAAAACGGCATCAAATTGATTGTCGGCAAACGGCAAATCCTCCGCGTTACCACTGACAAAAATCAGTCTAGGATGATGCCGGTTAGCCTTACGCGCCTGTTTTAACATCTCCAAAGATAAGTCTAAGCCAATCCCCTTTAGTTGAGGATACCTTGCCGCTAGGAGATTAAGTAGTTTTCCTGTACCACATCCCAAATCCAACACCAAACAGGGGGAAGGAAGGGCAACATAATTTAACAAACGACGGTGAATTGTCTGATAGAATAAGGTAGTGGGGATAAGGTCGTAGGTTTTTGCCCACAAATCGAAGAATCTTTTTTTTTCCCTGAATATCTGATTTTCCGCCATATCTCTCTTGTTGTCCTCACCAGTTCCATTTAAGGGTTGTTGTGAATAAATATCAACGGTGCACCAATATATAAGTGTATATGGTCACGAAAGCTATGAACAGCAATAAGAAAATAAGTGAATACCCCGTTGTGTTAACAAAAACTTACCAAATAGAATGATAGGAGGAGGGACTTGTGGGAAAAGAGGAAAGGTTGCTAGGTTTTTTATTGTTATAAGCGTTGTTGCTTGAAAAGGGCTAAATCACCTGGATAGGCTATGAAAACCATAAGTTTTGACTGCGGCTATACCAAAGAGAATAGTCAACTGTTTTGGGAATATAGACGGACAAAAAGTCTGGAAATAAGAAATCAGATATTACAATTGAACATGGGATTAGTCCGTCAAGAAGTATGCCGTTGGCTAAACCAATGTCGGGAAAGCCATGAAGACTTACTCCAGGTGGGGTGTATAGGCTTGCTGAGGGCAATTGAGCGTTTTGACCCAGAAAGGGGTTTCGCTTTTAGCACTTTTGCAGTACCTTATATTAGAGGGGAAATCCAACACTATTTGCGGGATAAGGGTTATGCCATTCGTATCCCCCGTCGCTGTTTGGAGTTGAAAAACCAAGCCAACAAGGTAATAAGAAAACTAAGGAATAGCCTTCGTCGCCAGCCAACAGATGAGGAGGTAGCAAAGGAGTTGGGGGTTTCCCTACAGGAGTGGGAAGAGGTAAAATTAGCATATCAAAACCGTGAGCC
Source organism: Cyanobacteriota bacterium SRBZ.bins.94.201705 (assembly GCA_030549855.1). Taxonomy (GTDB): domain Bacteria; phylum Cyanobacteriota; class Cyanobacteriia; order Cyanobacteriales; family Cyanobacteriaceae; genus DVEF01. Next base: position 616 of record JAUQQP010000040.1, on the reverse strand, counting down.
TATTAGTTTGGATATTAGCACCAGTGACGAAGACGAGAAACTTACCTTAGCCGACTGCTTGCCTGACAATCGCTATCGTAGCTTTCAATTGGCAGAAGAAGACAAAATCCGTCTGCAAAATGCCCTAAACCAACTGGAAGAAGGCATCCGCAAGGTGTTGGAGTTTGTATTCCTGAAGGATTTAACCCAAAAAGAAACCGCAGAAATGTTAGGAGTCAGCGTCATCACAGTTTCTCGTCGCCTGAAAAAAGGAGTGGCTAAGATGAGAAAACTTATCCACTCAGAAGATTGTGACTAACCCCCACCACAAACCACTAAAATGTGTTATAAAATAGGTTATGGTCAGTCAGTACAACGGGATGTAGCGCAGTTTGGTAGCGCGCTTCGTTCGGGACGAAGAGGCCGTGGGTTCAAGTCCCACCATTCCGATGGTTTTTTTTAACCAAGGGACAATAACTCTAACTACCTGACGACATAATCAAGTATAAGGTTGGTACCAAAATGGTGCCATTGCTTCTTTCCCTGGCACAAGACATAGGATAGATGTCAAGATATTCTTATAGGCACCGGGAAAAGACAAGCCCCATCCCCTACCAACCCCCCCATTACCAGTCAT
>JAUQQP010000011.1 GCA_030549855.1 Cyanobacteriota bacterium SRBZ.bins.94.201705 | reverse complement strand
CCCTACTATCTTCAACCCCCTTCCTCCCCCCTTCTTTATTTCTTCTCCCTTCTCTTTTTACCCCACTTTCTCTATATTTATTCTCAATAAGAAAATGCTCTGCCCAAGTGTTTTGGTGGTCCCTTCGCCCACCGCCTATACCACCATTCTAGCAGAGGCCAGGCAGCTTTGTCAAGGGCATTTGGACTTGCCACCGGTACAGGAAATGGGTGGAATAAGGGTAATAATACTAGTAGTAGAAGTAGAAGAATAAAAGGAGGCAGAGGGTGCAGGTGTTAAAAAAACTACAGGAAGACTTAAAAAATGACTTCTTGGCAGGGTTGTTGGTAGTGATACCCCTGGCGACTACCATATGGCTGAGTTATGTCATCGCCACCTGGGCAATAGACTTGCTAACCAGAATACCAAAACAACTCAATCCCCTAGACAATCTTCATCCGGTATTGCTAAATCTGATAAATTTCTGCATTGGCCTAACTGTGCCTCTTGTGTTTATACTATCAATAGGGCTAATGGCCAGGAATATTGTAGGCCAGTGGTTGTTACACCTGGGGGAAAGAATTGTACAGGCAATACCCCTGGCAGGTGCGGTTTATAAAACTGTAAAACAGATACTAGAAACTATTTTCCAAGACACGGAAAACAAATTCCGAAGGGTGGTACTAGTGGAATACCCTCGCAAGGGGATTTGGAGTATAGGCTTTGTCACAGGGAGGGTGAGTGATGCCATAGGGAAGAATTTTGACAAACCCCTGCTAAGTGTGTTTATCCCTACTACCCCCAATCCCACCACTGGCTGGTATGCCATTGTGGCGGAGGAAGAGGTAATAACCCTAGACATGTCCATTGAGGATGCCTTTAAGATTCTCCTTTCTGGGGGAATTGTCAACCCCAACAACGGCAACAGCAACCCCCCTCCTACCATCAATAACGGTTATAAGGGAAAACACCTCCTTCTTGGTAAAAACTCCTCCTCCCCAGTCAATCCTGGGTGATCCATTTTACAAAAAACCCCCCATTTGTTACAATAAATGTAAAGAAATCTTACGGAAGACATGGGACCTTCCCCCTCCACACTTCCTTAAGATTAAACGACAACAAACAATCTGCCGACGGCTATCCCCCATGGCAAGGATGGCGTCGGTTTTTTTTTTATAATACCCCACTAGGACAGGAGGACACAACAAGTGCTATTATTTCTTTACAGATAAGAAAACAATGTAACTAGGTAGGAACTGGAGGGAGTATAATCATTATGGACTGGAGACTGTTGGTAGTATTACTGCCTGTGTTGGTAGCGGCAGGCTGGGCGGTGTATAATATAGCGTCAGCTGCCTTGGTGCAATTTCAAAAACTCTTCAATAAACAACAAAAGGCTTAGTAGACTATAACGGGTGGCAAGGCATCCGCCGCAGCCGGGGGGGTTTTCATCCCCTCTATTTTGACTGTTTGTTTTCCAGGGTTAATCTATAGGCAAGAGAACCAAGGATAAAGGCTATAATGAACATAAGGGGGTTAAGGGTAAATTGTACCAGAGAGGTGACGGCAGGGCCGGGACAATAACCGCTAATACCCCAGCCGATACCAAAGATAGCAGCACCTGTGACTAGCTTCAAGTCAATGTCGTTGCGGGGAGGTAGATAAAATTGAGAATCTAACAAAGGCTGTTTCCAAGAGAGGATAAAACGGAAAGCAATAAGAGTTACACCGACTGCGCCTCCCAAGACGAAAATAAGAGTGGCATCCCACTTGCCGGCAACATCGAGAAACCCTAATACCTTCTCTCTGTCTACCATTTGGGAGATGCCCAACCCCAAGCCGAATAGCAAGCCGGAAAGAATGGCGATGACATCCTGTGGTTTCATATGTCCCCCTATGCTAGCACATGTCTGAGGATGAATACTGTTAGAATTCCAGTAATAAGAAAGGTGATAACGGCTACTAGTGAGCGTAATGATAGTCTACCCAAACCACAAACACCGTGTCCACTAGTACAACCGTTAGCCATGGTTGTGCCCCATCCTACCAGAAAACCGCCCACAAGCATAGCAATGGGATTGAGGGGGTAACGGGGGGTATCTGGGAAGGGTAACACATATTCAAAGAGGAATCCTCCTAATAACATCCCTCCCAGAAAATACCAACGCCAAAGCTGCGAGGGGGTGAATTCTAATGCCCCATTAATCATCCCACTTATCCCCGCAATCCTCCCATTAAAAGCTAACAGTATTGTGGCACTGATTCCTATGAGGATTCCACCTACTAAGCCGTTTATCCAGCTGGTTTCCATGTCTTTGTCTCCGTGAGAATATTGCCACCTCACCATATATTCTAATGGTCAAAATACTCTTGTTTCCGTTGGGACTGCTAAAATTGTCTATGTCCCTGCTTTTTTTTTGGTCAAGACTATCCGTTAAGCCAAAAAAGAGAAACCAAGTTAAAAAATGGCCATATTGTACCAGGTAAATCATAAAAACCCCCAGACTCGCAAGATAGAGGCCATTGCCAAAGCCTTGAGGGAGGGGGCAATCATGCTTTATCCTACAGATACAGTCTATGCCATTGGCTGTGATATAAACTGCAAGAAAGCGGTGGAGAAAGTTAGGGCAATCAAAAGGCTAACCAATGACAAACCCCTGACTTTTTTGTGCTCTTCCCTTTCTAATATAGCCGAATATGCCATAGTTCCGGACGAGGCCTATTATATCATGAAAAGACTAATTCCGGGGCCCTATACTTTTCTCTTGCCGGCTACTAAACTAGTGCCCAAACTGGTGATGTCTCCCAAGAGGAGGACTACGGGTATTAGAGTGCCAGACCATGCCGTTTGTCAAGCCCTTTTAAAAAATCTTAACAACCCGATAATCTCCACCTCGGCACATATCAACCCCGAGGAAGGGTATTCCCCTTCTGAAAACTGGGAAAAAGCTAAGTTGTTTGACTATTTTGACAAAATCGTGGATATTATAATCGATGATGATACAGACCCAGGCTATGAAGTGTCTACCATTATAGACTTCTCCTCGGAAAGGCCTACTATAATTAGACAGGGGAAAGGGTGGCAAGAGGTAGAAAAATGGTTGACAGTTGCCGAGGAATGAGATAGTATGGCCAAACAGAGGAAAAAATCTGATTTGCCGACAAAAATATGCCCAGTGTGTGGCTTGCCTTTTAGTTGGCGGAAAAAATGGGCCTCCTGCTGGGAGGAGGTAAAATACTGTTCAGAAAGATGTAGAAGACGGCGACATAAGATTGCCCCCGGGGGTGGACAAGAGTTATCATAGAATACCAGTGGTAGGACGGGGTAGCGGAGGCTTATGGCTTATTCTCGGAGGGATTTTGAGCAGGCAGCGGAGAGTATTATTAACATAGGGAAGATTTTATATCAGCGGGGGTGGACACCAGCAACTAGTAGTAATTTTTCCCAGCGTTTGGATGAGGGGTATTGTGCTATAACCGTATCTGGAAGGGATAAGGGGAATCTTACCATAGCAGACATAATGGTGGTAGATTTAGAGGGGATACCTCAAACTCCCCAAAAACCCTCTGCAGAAACCCTCCTCCACACCAGCCTGTATGCCTGGAATTCTTCTATTGGTGCTATTTTGCACACCCATTCCCTTAATAGTAATTTGATTAGTTGTCTTTGCCGGGGGAATCGTTGGCGGTTACAGGGGTATGAGTTGTTAAAAGCTTTTGCTGGCATTAACACCCATGAGACGGTGGTAGATTTTCCCATCTTTGATAACACCCAGGATATACCCCAATTGGCGAAACAGGTGAGGGAATATTTGGAAACTGGAATTCCCTGCTGGGGGTATTTGATAAGAAAACACGGAGTCTATACTTGGGGGAGGGATATGGCAGAGGCACTTAGACACTTAGAAGCGATAGAATATTTAATGGAGTGCGAATTGGAACTTATGCGGCTAAAGGGTGTAACCTAAAATGACTGTCCTGAGAATATTCCAAGAGGATAATCCTAAAACCCCTGTATTCGACAGCAATGAGATTACCTCAGAGGAGGAAAGAATCAACACCATCAAGGAAAAGTTGCAACAATTGGGTGTAAGATTTGAGCAGTGGGAGACTAAAGAAGAGGTGGTATCTGGGGCATCCGAAGAGGAGATTTTGTCTGCCTATCAGCGGGAAGTGGCAAGATTAATGTGTGAAGGAGGCTATCAGAAGGTGGACGTAGTCAGCCTCACTCCCAACCACCCTCAGAAAGACGAATTGAGACAGAAATTCCTTTCAGAACACACCCATAGTGAAGATGAAGTACGCTTTTTTGTAGATGGCCAAGGTTTGTTTAGTATTCATCTAGACAATCAGGTATTAGAGATATTGTGCCACAGGGGGGACTTAATTGGGGTACCAGCCAACACCCGTCATTGGTTTGACATGGGTAAAAATCCTCGTTTTACTGCTATTCGTTTCTTCAACAATCCTTCCGGCTGGGTAGCCAACTACACAGGCAGTGACATTGCCAGTCGTTTCTCTCGTTTAGAAGACTATCTGACGGTAGCCGTCTAGGCTTATCTGCCAGGAGACAACATCCCTCCCCTTATAACCTGTATACTGGGGGGGGAGGGGCAATGGCAAGAAAACCGCCAACCTAACACATCTTTGCCAAGTATAACACAGCTCCCAACCCGGAGGCCATTTCCTCGGCACTAATTTTACCGTCATGGTTGGCATCTAGGGCATCAAAGACGGCATCGGCGCCTGCCCATTCCTCTCTAGTGATAAACCCATCGCCGTCTAAGTCGTAGACATGGAAAATGTCATCCACGGCATGGGCGAGGGTTTCCCCCCTTTCTAGACAACTCAACCGCTTAGCCAAGAATTGCTCCAGGGTTTCTAAGGCTTTAGTAAATCCCTTAATCCCCTCATCTAGTTTCTCCCTAGCCATTCTATCCTGACTGTGCATTTTATCAAAAGTTTCCCTGTCCATGGTAATCTTTTCTATATCCATGGCGGCGGCTTTTTCGGGAGACAGTTTTCTGGGCAATTCGCCTTCTTTGCTTTGTAACTCTTCTAACAGTTTAGGGGAGATGGTCAACAAATCACATCCTGCCAATTCGCAGATTTCTTCTATGTTGCGGAAACTGGCGCCCATTACTTCTGTCTTATACCCGAATTTCTTATAATAGTTATATATACGTGTAACTGATTGTACTCCAGGGTCTTCAGGCCCAGGGAAATAGTCTCTTCCGGTTTCTTTCTTGTACCAGTCAAGAATTCTGCCTACGAAGGGGGAGATGAGGGTGACACCGGCTTCTGCACAAGCCACTGCCTGGTGGAAGCCAAACAGGAGGGTAAGATTGCAGTGGATTCCTTCTTTTTCGAGGATTTCCGCTGCCCTAATCCCTTCCCAGGTGGAGGCAATTTTAATTAAAACCCTTTCTCTGTTAACCCCTGCCTTTTCGTAGAGGGAAATCAGATAACGGGCTTTATTTACTGTGCCTTCTGTATCATAGGATAGACGGGCATCTACTTCTGTGGAGACTCTTCCTGGGATTATTTCGAGGATTTTTTTGCCAAAGGCTACTGCCAACCAGTCTACTGCCAATTTAGCCACTTCTTCACTGCTAGCGGCTTCTCCCAATTCCCTTCTAGCCTCTTTCAGGGTTTCATCCACAATTTTCTGGTATTGGGGCATTTGGGCAGCTGCTGTTATCAAAGAGGGGTTAGTAGTGGCATCTCTGGGTTTGAATTTTTCAATAGCCTGAATATCGCCAGTGTCTGCCACGACTATTGTATATTGTTTCAACTGTTCTAGTAAATTTGCCATAGCCAGTCCTGTTGATTTATACCTTCCTATTTTTACTTTATCTCAGTCTATATAACCTGCCATGATAACGACGACCTTAGTTACTTTTTTTAACAAAAACTTTTTTTTAATGACTGGCATTACTAGATACATATACTCATTTAAAATCCTCGAAGGCCCTGAAATTACTTGTCACAAGCGGGGTTCTTTGTTGTAGGGGATGGTAGAATATATTATGGCCCATATAACTGCTGATACCTCCAATGGATAACCAATTTTTCCCCCAGGAAAATAGGGAATATTTTGGGATTAATTCCTCGTTTACGCGGGAGATAGCGAAAGGGGAAAACAGAGAAGTATCTCCTGAAAAAAGAAGAGAAATCCAACGGTTATTTTTATGTTTATTAGCCACAGGGTTGGTAATGGGAATTTTAGCCTCCCTTTTTGTGGTAAGATTGTTGAATCATTTGGGACTGACAGAAAAAACAAATCAGTTTGAAAGACTGCACACCCCTCCACAACGGTAAACCCAGTTGATTAAACTTATAGGATCGATGATAATCTACTCTGTATAGTTTATAAAAAATCTCATGGGTGTTGAACTGCGTAGTTATGTCTATTTGGATAGACTGCAACCTCAACACGCTTCTTATATTGGTACTGTTGCCCTTGGTTTCCTCCCCCTCCCCGGGGATGCTTCTCTCTGGATTGAGATTTCTCCTGGGATTGAGATTAATAGGATTACAGATGTAGCTTTAAAATCAGCGGTGGTAAAACCGGGAGTACAATTTGTGGAAAGGCTATATGGCCTACTAGAGATCCATTCTAGCAATCAGGGGGAGGTGAAGGCAGCTGGTAGGGCCATCCTAGAAGCCTTGGGGGTAAGCGAGAAGGATTGTCTTAAGCCGGAAGTAGTTTCTAGTCAGATTATCCGTAATATTGACCCATATCAGGCTCAAATTATAAACCGTAATCGGAGAGGTCAAATGTTGCTTGCCGGCGAAACTTTATATGTTTTGGAAGTCAAACCCGCTGCTTATGCCGCACTTGCTGCCAATGAAGCTGAGAAGGCTGCTAGAATTAATATTATTTCTGTCCAAGCCGTAGGCAGTTTCGGCAGACTCTACTTAGGTGGTGCGGAAAGAGAGATTAAGGCTGGTGCAGAAGCCGCATTGGAGGCTATTACTAACGTGGGAGGGAGAATCGATTTATCCAACATCTATGAGTAGTAAACACAAAATTTACGATGAATAACCGCGATTATCTGCTATACTTGTTAAATAACGTTCAAAAATGGAACTATTGGCGTAGTCTCCACCCGGGGGTTTTTATTGACCTCTCGGGAGTCACCTTGAGTGGCTATGATTTAGAGGGGGTTAATCTGAGCGGTTGTAAACTACATGGTGTTACTCTTATTGGCAGTAATCTCCGGTTTGCTAATCTCTCCCATGCCGATTTGACTGACAGTAATCTCATTGGCGTAAATCTTAGACTCAGTAACCTGAGAAACGCCATTTTTTACAAAACTACCCTTCAGCGTAGCAACCTCAGCGAGGCTAATTTGGTTAAGAGTATCATCTGTGAATCTGACTTTAGTAGGACTATCTTATACGAAACGGAATTGGCAGAGGCAACTATTTACAAGACTGATTTTAGCCATGCCCAACTAGTCAATACTCATCTCGGTAAGGCTAGCATCCTTATGAGCAATTTTGAGCATGCTATAATTGACGGCATAGATATAAGATGGGCCACTATAGTCCACTCTAACGGATTTCCCCCCAACTCCCTTCAATAGGCATATCTCCAATTTTTCTTTTCTGGGGATGGTATGTTTTAACAACGCCTCTGCCATCTTACCCTCCCCCTTTATCCCTCCGCTGGGGATTTCATCCTCAACAGGGCCTTTTAAAGGACTAAAGACAGTTCAAGTTATGGTACAATAGGACTGTGTTGGGGAGACGTAGGGGAAGCCTCTGGTGGGGGGATGATTGTGTAGTTTTTAGGCATAGCCCAATGTGCAGTGTGTTTGCAATATAGACTTCTATAGTAACCCTGCCTGTAGGTTTAAAACGCCGCTGTGGGAATTGGGTGTAGTGGTATGCCATGAAAAGAGAGGTTTGCTGGGGAAAGGTGTTTTGTGAGGCTGACTTATTGGCGTATCTTCCAAAAAGGGGCTTATTCTTGCCCTTAGTTATCGGCTAATGGGTTATAATGGTCGGGGGTATTATCTTGTGGCTAGGGTTTTGGAGGGGTGGATTAGACTTGAAAAAATGATACCCTTGCGGCTACTTATTAATTTTGGCAGACAAACCAGTTAGAAGAGAGGGTAAAATGGAGAGTGCCAAGTGCTAGAATCGGGAAAGGAATCACAGACTTGGTTTTTTGTCTTTTCCTGCTGGGGGTTGAATTTACTAGCAAAGGGTTGTGGATTTACTGGCAGGGGGTGTGATAGTAAGAGGTGTGATAGTAAGAGGCATGGTGGTAGAGGGTATGACAGTGGGGGATATGACAGTAAGGGAGATGATAGTAAGACTTCACCATCTTATGGCTTGCTGAAGAAAAATCCACTGGTAAGACGTCAACATCCAAGACACTCCTCATGCCGGCAGATGGGTTTGATTTATTTAGTTGTCAGTGTTAATTGATTCTAGTTTTATCCCCTAGCAAAGGCAACTGACACAGCAATGACAAGTCTCCTTGTAAGAGACTGACTTATATCTGTTAGAGGCTGAATTCTAAAAAGGCGACTAGGGTGGCAGTGGTAGACTTTAGTTGTCACAGACTGAATACCATAAGCCATCATAAAAGTGACAATAGCCATCTTTCTATTACCGGCTACAGACGACAGGTTGTTGAGGGTAACCAAGAGGAATAGCAAGGCAGCAAGAAATACAGACAACCATCCAGTCACCAGCAATGGGAAAGTCTTTTTACTAGTGGTGGATTGAGGAAGCGTTGTCGGCAGTAGTGGGGGGTTGAAACAGGGACGTTTTTGTAATAAACAGATATAATAACCCGACGGGGGTATCTAATAAGAATGGCATTAATTCCAAGGGAGGATAATCCCCCCCGTTGTAACAAGACAGGCTAACAAAAGTGACAGTGGAGGGGATAATCTTTCTGTGGTGACAAGACTGCTTGAGACGAGTAATTAGTCAGAGGAATACCCCCTTCTTCTGCAGTAATAAGACTGAATGAGAAGACAAGGGGTAAGCGGGGGGATAATCCTTTCCGTTGCAACAAGACTAGCTGGAAAGACAAACGGCAATCTGTTGTGACAAGACTGGTTAACACAAGGGGAGGGGATAGTCTTCCTGTTGTAACAACATTGGCTGAGACTAGTGACATCAGTCAAGAGGAATAATCCTTCCTTCTGCAGTAATAAAACTAGCTGGAAAGACAAGGGGTAAGCGGAGGGGATGATTCTTTTTGTTGTAAAAATACTGCCTAAGACGGATGGCGTCATAGTAATCCATCTTGTGAGAAGTTGTAAAAATACTGCCTAAGACAAATGGCGTCATAATAATCCCTGTTGTGAGAAAAAGACTACTGGAATAAGGGGAGGGTAGTCTTCCTTTTTGAAGTAAGACTGGCAGGTAAGGCTGACAATGAGAAAGATAATCCTCCCTATAGGAAGAAGATTGGCTGAGAAAGTAAGCCAAAAATAAGACACTAAACCGAAGATAAATAAGCCAAAAACAATCCCCAAAAAGGCATAATAACTCAATGTCAATCCTGTCACCCCATTCGGCAGGGGGATACTAAGAAGAGGAGGTATAAGTCAATAAAGCCATGGGTTTAATGGTAGTCAAGTCAAAAGCAGTCAACAGACATTAAATTTGGGAATATCTTGTTGTTAGTCTATTTCCTCCCACCTAGGGAAGTGTTGTCAGTCTGTTTTTCCCCCTTAATGACGTAGCCAATAACTCCCTTACCCCATAATCCCTGCCAGGCAGACAAAGTCTATTTATACGACACTCTTATAATCTTCCTTTGTCTTAATAACACCCAGCCAGACAAACACCAAAGTAGTAATAAGTCGTCTGGCATATGTGTCTGTCCACCATTGTAAACCCTTTGGCAAAAAGAGGATAAACCCATAGGCAAAAGCTAATAAAATACCACCCCTGCTTGTCATAGTGGGGTTTTGAGGCAATGATAGTGGGAGTGTCTGTGGGAGGTTGGAAAGCTAATGAGTTTTCTCTGAAGAGACGACTACATATAGGGAGTGTCTTAAATGGGGGGTAGAAGGCTAAACTGGCTTGTGTATCTGTTGAGGCAACCACAGCAGGATAGTAGAAGGTTAACTGGCTGGTATATTTAGTTTTTGAGGCGTGGGAATATTTTGACGAGGATATAAGGCTGGTTTGTGTGTCTAGTCTTTGAGGCAACCACAGACTACGCCTTGAAAGAAGTTTTAGTGGTGCGTCAATGACAACTATACCACGACTTGCCCGTCTTAGTTTTACCATCCAATTCCCCAGATTTGAAGACAAAGATAAATATCCCCCCCGATTCATCATACTCACTTAGTGGTGTTAGGGGAAACTAAGGGGGGTTTACTACTACTACTACTTGGGTTTTAGCCATTTTCCCTTGTCATTGGATGAAAGTGATAAATTTGCTTTGGGAGTTTATTTGATTTTTTCCTTCTTTGCCGCTACCTTTTTTAAGAATTTTACCCCTCAATTACTTCCGTACTATTTTGAATTAAAAACTAGATATTAAATCCTTGAATGTTTATATAAATCCTGGATTTATTTTAGATTTAAATTAGGAATCTTAGGATGAATTAATAACAGTAAAAACGAACTAACTAACAGACAAAATCATAACGCCAGCGACTATAAGAGTGATACCAAACCAACGCAATCTACCCACTCTCTCTCCTAGAATATATTTAGCAGCTAAAATTGTGACAAGATAACCCAGGGCACTAGCGGGGCGTACTAAACTTAAATCATCCCAACTCAGGAGAGAAATAAACAAGAAAAGAGCCAGTGCCTGACACAAAACTGCTATGATGACATAAAGGTTAGTAGCAATTTGCAGTAGCCAACGAGAAATTTCGGCAACAGAAAGAGAGTTAGGAGGAGTAATTAGTCTCATCCCCTTGGCATTGAGTAAATCACCACAACTGTCGGCTAATACCATGACAATTATACCCAGCCAGAAGGGGGAGAAAAAGTTAGGAGAGATAAACAACAAAAATAGGGGAGTTAAACCGGAAGATTTATTAGCAGCCAAAAGTGATTTTCTTCTAAGATACTCACTATAACCAACAATAAAAACTCCCACAGAAATTAACAAGGTAGCAAACCAACGTAATGGTGTTATGGTTTCCCCCAACAGTAGCCAAGCCAACAAGGCATTTATGACATAACTGGAAGCATGAATAGGTAAAACATAACTCAAATCCATCTTGGAGACGGCAAAAAGGTAAATAAACCAGGAAATGGTAAGGCTACCCAAACCAAGATAAAACCAAACAGAGGTGAGGAGATAATAGATGACGGCAAATACGGCGGTGGGGGAAAAGGAGGTAACCTCCCCATACAACTTCATTGCCTGACTGAGACAGACATCCCCCAAAACCTGAGTGATTACCAAGAAAAATAGGAGTAAGACGTTAAACACCCTTTATTCTCCCTTTTTCCCTAACTGCCAATAATTCACCAAAGTGAAACCTTCTGAGATTAACATATCCTTCACTCTTTGACTACACAAAGCGGCAAACTCCTCGTCTTCCCTACTTTGGGGGTGGAAATAAATCTCATTGGTGGTGGTTTTTATCTGTGGCAGTAATCCCAACAAATAAGACTCTGTCATGCAACCTGTCTGTAGTAATCCATATACTCGATCAAGCCACCTAATTCCACTTCCCAGAAGTTGTTTTTCATTATATTTCCTTAAAAGACTGAATACAGTGGCATATAATATTTTCAACCCCAGATTGCTAGAGTCGATGGAGAGGGTATAATGCAGTTGTTCTAGGGGGAGACGAATGAATCTAATAGGATATTCTGTGGCCAATTCTACCAAGATGTCAATAACAACAGGATGACAGTGGAGGTGTAAATGACCATCTATATGGGATAATGGGAGACCAGTTGCAATAAATCTATCCAATTGTGCCCTGATTTCCAGTTTTAATTCCCTTCTGGCGGCAGCAACAAACTGATAACGCAAACCAGCAATAGTGGGATTGTCAGGAAAATTACCTCTACAGTCAACCAGATGGGGGATTTGGGAGGGGGGAAGAATTGACTTGCCACAACACAACACCAAGTGTAAACCCACTCCCAGACTGGGATTTTCTTTAGCAAGCCTTACCGCTGATTCCACTCCCTCCCCTGATACCATTAGACTAGTACTAGTTACAATCCCCTGACGATGGGCAGTTATAATTGTCTCATTAACCTGTTCACTAATACCAAAGTCGTCGGCATTTACTATCAGATACTTTACCATTAACCCTAGCAACCAAATTCTAGTTACCAGTCAAGATTTTAGCTTCTTATTACCTAAGAGGAGAAGGCAGACTGTATTTAAAAAACCCCAATAAACCCTCTAACTGTTTTACTCTTTCACCCCTTCTAGTTTAACCTCATAACTGCTACCACCATAATTTTCTCCAGTAATTAAGAAAACCTTTCCCGTGACAATATAATAAAATAACAAAATGACATCCAGCCGGTGGGATATGCAGCTATCCTGCTGTAATTTCAATTTTCTCCCACCGTAAACATGAGTTGGCACAAAGGATTGTAAGTTTTTCAAAAAGGGGTGGCAGCAAAATGAAGTCAAAGGGAGAAAGCAGGGGATAGGAAGAAGAAATTAGGAGAATTATTCCCCGCGGGGGGTTAAAACAGCAATTGGCTGCCTAGAAAGAAAGCAGAGAAATGGGAGTAATGCCACTTGCCGTTGCCTACTGGCAAAATATCCAGACTCAACTGCCATGAATCTGGCTTTTAGGGTTTTCTCGTTACCACTGCAATTCCTCCTACAAATTTCCCCATCAAAACCTCTTGACAGGGATAACTGCCTCTGTTGGCATATTTTTGTCTTCTAGTAGAGGGTATGGCTGGCTGAGGGGAAGAGGGTAAGACAACAACAGGCAGCGTCATCCATGTTATCTTATATTGCCTAGCCTTCTTGACATATTTACACTCTTATTCCGACGGGGTGCATTTTGTTCCATGGTAAGCTTACGCCAAGCCTCGGGCAAAGGTGGAGAGGGTGGCCATTGACATATTTACCCTTTTGTGCTAGTAGTGCTAGTAGGATGGGGTCATTGTTAGCGACATTGGTTAGGTATCTAAAGGCCGTAGGGATAAAGGTGGAGGGTGGGATTTCATCGACAGGCAGGGGGTTTGGTTGATATTAGATGGCAAAAAGTGGTTAAAGATGGGGGATTTGTCTGTACAGGAGGGAGGCAATGGTGATTATTTGGAGAAGACAAGAAGAGTCTTAGCAGCTTAGGGGGGAGACTATCCTTCTGTAAGTACTTTTGCGAGGACTGTTTTAATTTTATCTCATATCCTGACAAACCCTCCCCTGCTACAACGGGAGGGAGAAACTTCTGAGAAACTTTTACGGCGTTTTACCAGGTTGGTACCAGGGAAGCCCAATTCTCGGCCACAGAGAGAAAAGCGTTGGTCGATTTTGGGTGGAAAGATTATACTTGATCCTGTTGTCAGATAGTCAGGGGTATTAATTTTCAAGAGACGAAAAGCAAGCCACCTACCGGACTTGAACCGGTAACCTTTCGATTACAAGTCGAGTGCTCTGCCAATTGAGCTAAGGTGGCTAGTATGAGGGATAGTCAGCGAGTATATTATAACAAAGGGGGAGGGGTGTTCGTCAAGGGGTATTAGAGGAATCGTTTGGCCATGACAGAGGCTTGGTGGTGGACTTCTCTTGCCAGATTAAATAATTCCTTACCCAGGTGAAGATAGTATTCTTCGTAGGTTTGGGTAAACCGGGTTAATTCTTCCAAGCCGTCATGGATGTGATTGAGGCAATAATAGAGATTAGCGGCAATGGCAGCACAACAGGCGGGATTGGGTTGGGAGGAGAGGAGATTTTTGGCCTTTTGGTAGGCTTGAGTGCTATTTTCAAGGTAGGCTAGGAAAAATGACATCAACTCGTCGTCGTAAACGTCTGCAGACAAAGCCTCTATCTCCTCCTCCAGGGGTTCTAGGATAGAATGAAGAAGACTACTAACAGGCAGATAGACTTGCCTTAGCCACCTGAGTTGACTTTCCTGTTTAGCCTTTCTTTGTCTTGTGGTATTTTGGTGTTGTGTGGCGGCTTGTTTGTGTTTCTGTTGACGGGATGAATGCTGGGCGATGGTATCTTCTAGGCTTTTGTCGTATTTTTGACGACTTACTGGATCTTTTAGCACCTCATAGGCTAAATTGAGTTTAACAATCAGTTCATGGTCAGCAGAGTCACTTTGACTGTCTGGATGGTATTTTTTTACTAGCCGCCGATAGGCTTGTTTTATTTCCTGGGGGGTGGCATTGGGGGTAACTTGTAATAATTCGTAATAGTTCATCCCTGTACTAACAAGACAAATCCTGAAACAAAGGTGTGCTAAGATAACGTTCACCGAAACTAGCTTGGATCATGACAATTAGTTTACCCTCATTTTCAGGGCGTTGGGCAACTCGAATGGCACCAGC
>JAUQQP010000046.1 GCA_030549855.1 Cyanobacteriota bacterium SRBZ.bins.94.201705 | reverse complement strand
GGTAAGATGGTAGAATTTAACTTCCTGCCGGCAGCAGTCAATTGCAGGCGGCAAACACGAAGATAGCAAAATGAAGAATTTCAGGCATATGGAAAGATATTGTATTGTAGAATTCAACTAGGGGTAGACCATTAGATGAGATAAAGGATTGACAGGGGGGATGTTTTGTCGAATCAATCCAAGTGGGGGAAGAAAATTTGAGTTTAGAAGGGATGGGGTTTAAAAAGCATGGCATTACTAACACTATTCCATGGATTTAGATGAAATAGGAGAGATGGAAGGGGATTCAACCTTCCTTGGTAACGGAGATTATATGAAATCCAACAAGGGTGGCAAGAGGCGAGGGGATTCCATGGTGTTAGACGGAAATTTGGCGGCGTAACATTTGCAATTCAACCCTTTTATGGTGGTATAGGGATAAAGTCACAGAATCACAGGGGTTTGTGGGGAGACAAAAGGAGATTTCACAAAGATAATGGTTTTGAATAATATATCACATTACGAGGTTGGTGGACGAAGGGAGATTACCGTATTGTATTGTCTTTTTGCTATGGAGTAATTCTAATATACCTTACTACTATAGTAGTCTTTTGTATTTAAAGAAATACAAGATTCCATTGGTGGCGGCGGAAAAATTCCATCTAATTCCCCTGGAAGGGCAAATGGTATAAAATCTAACCAAGACTACGGTATTGTTTATCTATATCTTTTCACCGGGGGGAAGAAATAGATGATTAGATGAAGACAGTCGTGGCTGTTAGCTGTTGCCAGTGGGTGGATAAGTGGTTGGTTGGCGACGACAGTTGTCTGTTTTTTTTTGCGAAAAGGGGGTAACGGTGGCGATTATTTGATTTTTGTGGCTGAAAAAAAAAGAGTATCTGACTCGGGGGGTTATAGTGGCAATTGTTTGAGTTTCCAACAAATAGGGGAAAGATATGGAATTTCTTGGATAGCCTATACAAGGCTGTTGATGGTGACACTGAGTGAAAGTCGTTTTGGTGACAACATTAGTGGCAGTCATCCTCAGTTTAATCTACCCGGGGGATGCTATTGTTGTATTGTGGTGGCGATAACACTTTCTACTTCCATTCCAGCTGCCATTGGTTGACAATGAGATTACTTGTCAGGGGGTAGCAAATCGCCAATCCCTTCCAGTGATGATAGTGTGGCAGCAACTAGATTATTCACTTCTTGGCTTATTGGTGGTGAGTGATTATTCCTAAAACCGGCATGTGAATGGCAATGAGATTATTCTCCAATACCCTTGGGAAACGTTACTGGAATATGTTGGCTATGAGACTATTTATTTCCACCCCCAGATGGCAATCATCTTCTCCATCCCCAAAGGTAACTGGAAAACGCCATAAAGGAAATGGTTTGGGTGTTTGTGAGTGGCAACGGGGTTATTTACTTTCATTCCACCTGGTAGCAATGAAACTAATATTATTCATCTTCCTATTGGCATTTTGATGACAATTGGAATTCACTGCCATATTTCTGTTACCCAGTATTGTAGTGGTAATGGGATTATTTTTGTCCATGTTAAGGGAATATCGCTAGTTTTGTTGTGGTGGCAACAAGTCTTGTCAATTGCTAAGCAGTTAGACTGTTATTGGGGAGTGTAGTGGCTGCCATATTCTTCCGCTTTTCCCCCAAATGACGACAAGACTATTACCCCCACCCCCCAGGAGTAATGGCGTAACAGCAGCGAGGTTATTCCTGTTTCCCCCCACAGAATGCCACCATTAATGGCGTGACGGCAATGATATTATCCCCGTCTCAACTAAAAAAGTGGCAATGGGACTATCGATTTTCAACTGCTAGACCTATTATAGATATTAATCTTCTGGGAGTGTCAATGCCTTTACTGGTGTTAACGTGGTGGCGACAAGACTATTGCTGTTTATCCGAAGGGTTATGTTGCAAGTAATAACGTGAAGACAATAGGATTATTTCCGTTTTCCCATCTACTGGTGATACCATTGCGGTGATGAGATTATTCTTGTCTTTTGCCGTAGACTCTTATTGGGGTTACTGTAGTGGCAATACAATTCTCCCCCACCCTTCAAGCCTCTACCAGTGACAGTGGAGTTATAACAATACCCTTACCCCCCGAGGGTATTCTACTGGCGATAGTAATACCACTCACTCCCACTCCCAAAGAATGTTACTGGCTATACCGCGAAAACAATAAGACTATTTACCCCATCTACTAATCCGATTTTGGTTGCCGCATTGCTATTATCTCCTCCCCTCCCAGGAGAATGCCACAGATTTGTGTGGCTGACAGTGATATTATTCCTATCGATATTATTCCCATCCACCCCGGGGAGATATTACTGGTGATGATGTGGTAGCAATGGGACTATTATATTTTACCCGAAGGAAAGCCATTAGTGGTGGCATAGTGACGACAAAGGGATTATTCTTGTCTTTTTCCGCAGATTTTTACTAGTGTTGCTGTGGTAGCAATATAATTCCCTCCCCCGGTGAATGCCTCTACCAGTGACAGTGGGGTAACAACAGTATATTTACCCCCGAGGTAATCCCATTGGCTATGGTAGAGTTATTCACTCCTATATTTGAAGAATGCCACCAGGTATCCTGTTGTAACGATAAGACTATTAGTCTTCTGGTTATAATGAAGGCGACAACACTGATATTTCCCTTTTAGGCTGAAAAATACCACGGGTTTACGGTGTGAGTGGCAACTATGTTATCATTATCTCCCTCTACCCCGGGATTCTCCTATTGTTACCCAGCCAAATGCCACTAGTAATGACATAACGACAATAGGATTGTTTCTGCTTCTATCTATTGGCAATGACGTAGGTGATAGTATTATCCACACTTCCCTCTCTAGACTGCCACTATATAATCCCCTCCCATCTGACTGAAAAAGCTGTCACCGTTAGTAGTCTAGTAATAATAATGTCACACCTCCACGCTGGAGTAATCCTGTTGGCGATGGTAGGGTTATTTACCTTCATATCTAAAGAATGCCACTGATTATACCGTGGTGACAACAAGACTATTCGCCTTTTGGTTATCACTTGCTGGCGATGGTGATATTATCTTCTTCCAAGCCTAGTGTCACGGTTTTGTAGTGTGGTTGGCAGTGGTGTTATTTCTGTCTATTCCTATTCATGGTGTGACGAAGACTAGATTATTTTCACCCCCCCGGGAATAGGCGTGGTGAGAATGAGATTATTGTATCCTCCACCCGAAAAGACAAGATAAACTCCCCATCCTCCATTCCCTCCCTGTCTACCTCTGCAGAATGTTACCCTCTGGTGTTGTGGTGGTGAAAATTATTTACTCCTAAATCCATAGGTATGAGGTTGTGGCAATAATGCCATCCCCTCCTGTATGGTTTGCAGTGTGACTGACAAAGGGATTATTCCCCTCAATGCCTCCCCCCTCACAGACGCCAACAATACTATTTTCCGGGAAAATTCTACTTAGCCACTGTAACCCTATACATTCCCTCCTTTGAAAAAGGCTACTGCCTATTCCCTGGTGGTGATAACACTACTCCAATCCAATCCCATTGGTTATTTTGTGGTGGCAGTAAGACTATTTACTCCCGAATCTAAAAAATGCCACAACGGAGATAGTTGGGTATCAACGAAATTGTTTACCCCTGAATCGGGGGTTAATAGGGGGTGGTTAGGATATTATCCCCTTCCAGTTATAATATGGACTAATAATCATTGACAGTAAGGAGTAAAAAATCCCGGCAACGAGGTGGATAGCAACTTGTCATTTTCTCACTTGTCATTTTCTGGTTAATCTATTTCTATTGCCTATAGACAGTCTTCCCCCTAGGGATAACAATCCATCATTTTCTTGTTTTCTCTTCCCATAAACGGTTTTCCCCCGTGGCGGTTAGTGATTTTCTTGTCTATTGATAGATAATCCCCCTCGTGGGAATATTCACTTATAGTTTTCTTTTCCCCTTTCTGACAGATATTGGGGAAAAATGCCTCGCCGAAAGCAACCAGTCATCTTCTTTTCTCCCAACACCCCCCCAAGTCATAAACCTGTTATCTTCCCACAAGTAAAAGACAACCTTCCCCCCTGGTAATCTCTAATACTCTTGTCTTCTGATAGGTAAAATGAAACCCCTTTGTGGATAATAACCCGTCATATTATCGTCTTTTGTTTTGACAAAAACCCTTCTTTTCCCCGTCTGGCAACAGTAAGAGGGAGTATGCTTCCCGGCAGATAGGAATTTATCATTTTTCCGTCTCCCCTCCCTGCCGTCGAGGGGTGGCAACTTGTCATCTTCCTGTCTGTTTGCCTGCAGAAAGAAAAACAATGTCACTGGTTATCCTTGTAGTTACAAGAGATGTCTGCCAGGATTTGAAGATAGTGGAAAAGGTGGAATTATTTTTGCCATTTAACCCCCTTTAACAGACGAATGGGATGATAAAAGGGGGTATTTTGGGCAACTCCGGCAATGGCGGCTAATATTATCCAGACAATGATATTTAGTCTCACGTCGAAAACACTTACATCAAACAGATTATAGATGCTGCTGCAGAGGAAGGCTGTTAGCAGACTGAAAAGGAAGATGTCTGTTTCTCTCTTTTTCCTTCTCCCCTGCAATAAGCAAACAATACCCCCCATTATAACTAACCCTGATACCAATAATAGCATAATAGTGGTTATAATGCCAGTTTCTGCCGTCATCATCAGGAAAAAATTGTGGGGGTGTCCCAAATAATGCCCCGTTTTTTCCTCGTATAAGACGCTGAAATTTCTTAATCCCCATCCTAACAATGGCCGGCTTTTAATTAGTTCCAAACAATATTTCCACTGGCTAATTCTCAACTCTTCTAAAGGCCTATTTGGGTATAATTGGTCTGAGAATCTTAACCAGAGAAAATCTGGGACGATTTTTCTTACTATTTCTTGGCCATAACTCGGTCCAAAAGATGCCCACATTGTAAGTACAATAGTCAGGATTGTCAGGTGGTTTATTATCTTCCAGCCTCGGTAGATGGAAAAGGCAATTGTGGCAATAAAAAACAGAATCCACCCATTCCGAGATTGGGTCAATACCAGACAGTATAAGTTTAAAATAACTGCAGTAATCAGAAATATGGTGTCGGGGGCAATTATCCTTTTTTTGTCCCAGTTGTTAAGTAATAGGGCGAGGGTAAAAATGCAACTGATTACTAGATATAATGCCAGGGAATTTGCATAGGGAAAAACAGATGCTGCCCTCCCAAGGGGAGTCCCTTCTCCTGTCAATCTCCAGCCAAATATTTTATAGAATAACAGAGGCGTCTTCCAGTGGAAAACTATTTCGCCTATACCGATAATTGCTATCAGCGGAGAGTTGACAACAAAAGGGACGATTATATACCAGAGATGCTGACAATCGTCAATGAGATTTCTTATACCAAGAAAGACCCAAAACAGTGGCAATAGGTGAATTACTCCCAGAATTGCCTCTTGTTTCCTCTCAGCCAATATGGTGGAAATAATCAGGGAGAACGTTAAAACCAAAAGAAAACCAAGCTGCCAGTCTTTCTTAGGAAATTCTCCATTTTTCTCCTGCCACCCCTTGTGAGAAACATAGACTATGATGATGATTGCTATAAGGCTTTGAAGGGGCAGAATGAGGAGGGCAAAAAATAGGAGTATTCTGTATAGTCCCTGCCTTGACAATTCTCTCTTATCTCCGGCGGGTATTCTTAAAACCGCCGTTGTTTTTTTGTCTACACCTGTCACTATTTCTACCAGTTTTTAAATTCTTGCATTCGGCGAGAATAATTATAGAGTATCTGGGGCATCTAGTCAAATATAAACTTCTTCTACGAGGTTGTGTCTATTAGATTTGCTGCCACTTTGATTATTTTCTTCCCCTGTGCTTTTGCTCTGAATTTGACTGAACAAAAATAGAGTAACTCCCGAGAGAATGAGAAGAGACAGTATACTGAAAATTAAACTATTTTTACCCATTTTGGTTTCCTTTTTGGGAATAATCCTAGCCGCTTTTTCTTCGATATTCTGAGGAATGGTCTGCTGGAAAAATCTCCTCGCTTTCTCTTTATTACGACTGCTGGTAATGAGAAAATCTATGGTGTTACCTTGAGCGTCTACTGCACGATAGAGATACTTTCTTCTTCCCCTCAGTCTAAAGGGAATTTGCACTAAACGCCACCCCCTCCTTCTTCTTCTTTGAGTCTCCTTTGCCCTTTTTTTTGCCAGGTGAGAATACTCTTTTACTAGGCAATTAATGGTGCGGGGATCTATCCTGAAACCTCTTTGTTGCATTACCTCCTTCAACTGGGAATAGGTTAAATTATCTGTGACATACCACTGTATACATAGTAGGATAATTTCTTCTCTAATTTGATCCCACATTTGCTGACTAGTTTGTCTCATTTAGTAAACCCCTGGGATAGTATAATAACTTCTACCCCCCCAATAATATCACAGTTATCGAGACTGTTTTCTCCACCACTTCTTGTCATTGGGGGGTGTTTAGTTTATAAAGGCTATTGGGGTAAGAAATTTATGCTTTCGACACAGCCAAAATCAGAATCTATTTCACTATTTATCCTTTGAAGTTTATGTTTTTAAAAGGTTGGCAATCATTGTGGCTGATACTGAAGGGATAGAAAACTACCCTTTGTATGTTAATTTTTCTAATTGTGATACTGTTTTTAAACTTGTGAGTAGAAGGGATTTTACTAAACAATAATAATTCCAGAGAGTATATAACATGGTTGATTTTTCGAAATAATAACCGTCAGAATTTTCCCCTTACATTCAAACGGGCTTCACGGGGCAATTTAGGATTTTTCGGTATTTAAGAATAACCGTACAATGTTTCTTGTACTAGCATGTTGTCCCTGTTTTGGTTATGGATTGTAGGGGTGTTTTTTATTGCCAGTACACAATTATAAGTAGGGGAGAAATATTATCAACCCTTCAGGAATTTCCAGGCAACTATTCTCATTTAACCACTATTTGG
Organism: Cyanobacteriota bacterium SRBZ.bins.94.201705; assembly: GCA_030549855.1. Taxonomy (GTDB): domain Bacteria; phylum Cyanobacteriota; class Cyanobacteriia; order Cyanobacteriales; family Cyanobacteriaceae; genus DVEF01. Next base: position 174,978 of record JAUQQP010000046.1, on the reverse strand, counting down.
GGGCTTAAGGAGGTAAGTAACCGGCCGACTGTTAAGAATCCGGGGAAGATAGTTGCCGACGAATGCTGGAAAATTTTATGGTAAACGGGGAAATGACGACAACAAATAGCCTCTCGATTCCCCACTGACAAAGGGAAAAATTTGAGGCATTCTGATTGCTACGAAGAGGAAGAAGAAAGGGGCAAAACTCCCCCTTGGGAGGGAGATGAATCAGAGTAAACAGGGATGGTAATACTGGAATTTGTCTGACTTATAAGGGACAATTCTTGAGATAAATCTACAAGGGCAGACTTAGAAAACACCTCTTTCTTTTGACGATTTAGCCAATAATAATACTCACAAATTACCTCCCCTATTTGAGTATATTCATTTAGACACCACCCCTCTAAATAGGCGCCGGTGAGGTTGGCCCCAGTAAAGTCCGTATAGAAGACAATAGTATCACTAAAATCAGTATCTCTTAAATCTGCATAGGTAAAATTGACACCCGATAGATTGGCTTCTGTAAAAGTTGCCCCCCGGGAATAAGTATGACTCAAATTGGCATTTTTCAAACTAGCTTTTATTAAATAACAGTCTTTCAAGTTGGCATTGTGCAAATTGGCACTCTCCAGGCTGGCCACACTAAAATCCGCTTCCGTCAGATTAGCCTCTTGAAAGTTGGCAAAACTAAAACAACCCTTGTAACAATTGGCATTACTCAAATCTGCCTGCCGGAAGTTTACCTGGTAGCAGTTAGCCTTAGTCAAGTCAGCTTCTACCAGATTACAACCACTTAGATTGGCGCCATACAAGTCGGCATCGGCCAAATTAATCCCCCTTAAATCACTACCACTTAAATCTGCGCCGCGCAAGTCGGGTATTATGTCGGGATTACGCCACCGCCAGTCATTCCACACAGATGGATTCTTCACCAGACTTACATGATGGGAGTTAGCCATTTTTTTGCTTCCTCTTTACATTTATTAAAATTCCTTTACAATTTCACTCTAGCACAGCCGAGGGATAAATGGGGTGATGCAGACAACATAGACGGATAAAATCTGCTTTTCTGAAGGGAAGGTAAAACTAATGGGAAGGGAGATATGGGTTGGTAGGGATAAGGCTTGTTCCTATCCTACCTAGTAAAATAGTCATATTGGGTACAAAGGAGTAAAAAGGGATGAAAATAGCAATTACAGGCGCCACTGGTTTTATTGGTAGGGAGTTGGTGAGGCAATTGGAAAGGGAAAATGGGATTGTGGTGTTTAGCCGTAATGTGGAAAAAGCAAAATCCCTTTTCCCTAAAGCAGAGGTGGTGGCATATAATCCCAAGGAGGGGGGGGATTGGCAAACAAAAATAGATGGTTGTGATGGTATTATCAATTTAGCAGGCGCGCCTATCAGCCAGAGGTGGACGGCCAGTTATAAACGGGAGATATTAGAAAGTAGACAAATAGGCACTAGGAGAATTGTAGAGGCTATTGCCAAGGCAAGCAACAAGCCAAGAGTGTTGATTAATGCCTCGGCGGTGGGTTATTATGGCACTAGTGACACTGAAACCTATACGGAAACAAGTGCCCCTGGTAGTGATTTTTTAGCACAAGTGTGCCAGGCATGGGAAAAAGAGGCAGAAAAAGTCAGGGAAATAGGCGTCAGACTAGTAATCCTCCGTTTGGGGATTGTTTTGGGAAAAGACGGAGGCGTGCTAGCAAAAATGATAACACCTTTTAGGTTATTCGCGGGAGGCCCCCTTGGCAGTGGCAAGCAGTGGGTTTCCTGGATTCACATCCAAGATGTGGTAGGAATTATCAGCCAGGCTTTGAATAACCCACAGCTGGAGGGGGTTTTTAATGCCACTTCTCCTAATCCCGTCACCATGCTGCAACTATGCCAAACTCTGGGGGAAGTTTTAAAACGCCCCTCTTGGCTGCCTGTCCCCCCTTTGGCTTTACAATTGTTGTTAGGGGAGGGGGCTCAGGTAGTACTCGAAGGTCAAAAGGTACTACCGAAGCGTACCCTAGAGGTAATGCGGTATAGCTATTGTTATCCCCAACTCAAGTCTGCCTTGGAGGCGATTTTCTGTAAGGGGGGTTAAGCCTCGCTTTCGATATGGAGGAAGAGTAACCCCATTACCACTGCTGGCATTACCAAGCCTACCAAAGGCACGAAGATAGAAGGCAAGAAAGAGGCTGCAAATTCTCCAGTCATGTTTGTTATCTTCCTCTTACTATGAATCCGTCTAAGTGGATATTAAAGCCAAAACGGTGCTAAAGGGATCAAATATAAAGATTCTTAACAAAAAAAAACGAATTATACCCTCCCCGGGTTAAATTAAGCTAAAAACGTCTTACGAGAGGATAGTCGTTGCTAGCTATGAGTATTGATGTAGTACAACATGGGGGCGATCCCCAGGTAGGTAATTTGTGTACACCTGTAAATGGGTCTCCCTTTACTAAGGCTTTTATCAATGCCTTGCCTGCCTATCGTAAAGGCTTATCCCCTAGTCGTCGGGGTTTAGAAGTGGGAATGGCCCATGGTTATCTATTGTATGGTCCTTTTGCCCTCTTGGGACCTCTGCGTGGCACTGATTTTGCCCCTACTGCCGGTTTATTAGCTACTATTGGTCTAATTGCTATTCTAACCATTGCTTTATCTTTGTATGGGGCAACAGGCGCCAGCAAACCCACCGAAACCCTTACTACTCCTGAAGTGCCCATGGATTTGGCTACTAAGGAGGGTTGGAGTGAATTTGCCAGTGGTTTCCTTTTAGGGGGTTGTGGTGGTGCCTTTTTTGCCTTCTTCCTCTGTCAAACGCCCCATTTGAAACCCCTCGTTGACATCGCCAGAGGCATTTGGTCTTCGTAGATTTCTAGGTTATAATTACAATGGCATTTTCTCCCCCTTTCTGATGACTATATCTGGAGGGGGGTTTTGTTTTCCGTCAGCCATGATTCTTATTCTTGTTTTGATTTCCCTGATAATTTGGCTTTATTTGCTTTTAGCTAGAGGCAATTTTTGGCGTTGTAATCAGTTTTTACCTCCCTGCTTGCCTCTTTCTTCTTACCCCCCAGTGGCAGTAGTTATCCCCGCCAGGAATGAGGCAGAAACCATATCTATATGTATTGAATCCCTACTAGGTCAGGATTATCCTGGGGACTATAAAATCATATTAGTGGACGATCAAAGTACAGACAATACTAGGGAAATAGCTACAAAAATTGCTGAAGGAAAACAGAAGGAGGGGGATATTTACATTTTGACGGGAAAACACCTTCCTGCTGGTTGGAGTGGCAAATTATGGGCATTATATCAGGGAGTGGAATGGGCAAAACGAATTGGAAACTGGCAATATTTTCTCTTTACTGATGCCGATATCCAACACCATCCCACTAATCTCTCCCAATTAGTGACGTTGGCAGAAGAAAAAAATCTAGATTTAGTCTCCCTGATGGTGAAACTGCATTGTGAAAGTTTTTGGGAAAGACTGTTGATTCCTGCCTTTGTCTTCTTCTTCCAAAAATTGTATCCCTTTGCCTGGGTTAACGATAGAAAGAAGAAAATCGCCGCCGCCGCCGGTGGTTGTATTTTGATTAACCAATCCGCCTTAACTCGTATTGGTGGGATTGAAGCCTTAAAAGATGCCCTTATAGACGATTGTACCCTAGCTAGTCTCGTTAAAAGGACACTACCCCCCTCCCGTGGCATCTGGCTGGGTTTAACTGATTCCACTTTTAGTCTCAGGGGTTATAATGGTCTGGGGACAATATGGCAAATGGTATCCCGCACAGCCTTCACCCAGTTAAACTACTCCCCCTGGTTACTGGTTGCCACCGTCATAGGCATGGCTATCACCTATCTTATCCCTCCTGTTGCCTTAGTCTACGGCCTCCTCACCTCTCAGTGGCTGACTGCCGCTTTTGGTTTTGTCTGCTGGCTTTTGATGGCTATCAGCTATCTGCCTACCCTAAGATTCTACCACCTCCCCCCCGTTTATGCCCTTTTCCTGTGGTTTATAGCCTTGTTATACACTCTGATGACTATAGACTCTGCCTGGCAATACTGGCTGGGAAGGGGTAGCCAGTGGAAGGGTAGAATATATCCTAAAGTTGCGGCAAGACCCAAATGAGTTTTATACTAGAAAAGAGAATTAAAGTGGCGGATAATCTCTACCTTTCCCCCATGGGATGTGGCACCTGGGCATGGGGTAACCGCTTCCTCTGGGGATACACCCCCCAAAGGGATGAGGAGTTGCAAAGGGTTTTTAACCTTCTGGTATCCCAGGGTGTCACCTGGTTTGATACGGGGGATTCCTATGGCACAGGTAAATTTAAGGGGAGGAGTGAGACGCTACTGGGTAAGTTTAGCAGAGATTATAGGGGAGATCATCAAGATGAGATAGTAATTGCTACTAAATTAGCACCATATCCCTGGCGTTTAACCCCAGACTCCCTCGTTAAGGCATATAACCAATCCGCTGCTAGAGTTGGCCGTAGTATAGATTTAGTACAGTTGCACTGGTCGCCTGCTAATTATTTCCCTTGGCAAGAGAAGCCTATGTTGGAGGGATTGGCACAATTATACCACCAAGGGAAAGTGAAGGCCATTGGTTTATCCAACTATGGGCCAAAAAACCTTCTCCGCGCCTATAATTATCTGTTAGACAGAGGAGTAAAGATTAGCACCCTTCAAATACAGTATTCCCTCCTTTCTACCCACCCCTTTGTCAAACTGGGACTAAAAGAGTTATGCCAACAGTTGGACATTAAGATTATAGCTTATAGTCCCCTAGCCCTGGGACTATTGACCGGCAAATACTGGGATGAGAATATTTTACCATCTGGGGTGCGTGGTGCCCTTTTTAGACAGCTTCTCCCCGCCGTCAAGCCTCTATTGTACACCCTAAAAGAAATTGCCCAAAATAATGGCAAAACCATGGCGCAGGTGGCTATAAACTGGTGTATCTGTAAAGGCACTATTCCCATCCCTGGTGCTAAAACTTTGCAACAAGCCCAAGAAAATCTAGGGGCCCTCTGCTGGCGGTTGTCGGCTGCTGAGGTGGTAGAATTGGACAGGGTTGCCCTTTCCCTAAAAAGGCAAATGATTCAAAACATCTTCCAAACTGGCTGAAAAGGAGGCAGGAATACTAGTTGCCTCCCTCCCCCTTTATACTGTAGCCAATTGTTGTGGCCGTTTGCTATTGCGAATTCCCTCAATCACCTCAGCATAATTGGGGGCCTTGAAAACGGCAGAACCTGCTACAATAGCATTGGCACCTGCTTCTATCACCTGCCAGGCATTACTGGGTTTTATCCCCCCATCCACCTCTATCCAGGGATTTAAGCCTCTTTCGTCACACATTTGTCTTAAAGCCTTAATCTTTGGCACCACCGCTGGAATGAAGGATTGCCCACCAAAACCTGGGTTGACACTCATAATCAACACCAAGTCGCATACGTCTAACACATATTCGATGAAGGAGAGAGGGGTAGAGGGATTCAATACTACCCCTGCCTGTTTTCCTAACTCCCGAATTTGACAGAGGGCACGATGGAGGTGTACAGTGGCATTGTGTTCAGCATGGATGGAAATTATATCAGCCCCTGCTTTGGCAAAGTCTGCTATATATTTCTCGGGCTCTACTATCATTAAGTGTACATCCAACGGCTTTTTGGTGTAAGGGCGAATGGCCTCCACCACCAACGGCCCTATGGTAATATTAGGTACAAAACGCCCATCCATCACATCCACGTGAATCCAGTCTGCCCCAGCCTCATCCACCGCCTTTACCTCTTCCCCCAAACGGCTAAAATCGGCAGACAGTATCGACGGCGCTACTACTATTTTTCTTTCATTCATGGTCTTCCCCTCATTCTACTACAACAAAACACTTTTGCAGAGAATTGTAACAAAATATTTAAAATTTTCTCGTAAAAACAAACCTACTTCCCCCTCTCCCCATAAACCCCCTGAAAACAAGCATTCATTCCCACAGCCACTGTTAGCATTACTGCCTAGTGTGGTGGTGGGGATATTCTTAGAGGAATTTTAGTGCCTTCAAACCGTAATATAACGACAGGGCAATGACAGAAAAGACAAGAAGAATCCCAAAATAGGCTACTATACCAGACATCTTTGTCTCTCCCTACTAGAAACAGTCTTGCATTCTACTACATCCTCTTTCCCCTGGCAAGGGTATTGGGGATGTGGAGAAGGTGGAGAAGGTTAAGCCTATAAGCCATGGGAGAAGCATATATCTGGATATGCTATAATGACAGGGTACTATGGAACAGTCATCGTTGGAAAGACTATTAAATGCCATCGCTAGGGGGGAGGTTTCTCCTCAGGAGGGGTTGGAAAGGCTAAAACATCTCCATTTTGAAGAGGTGGAGGATTTCGCCAAAATCGACTACCACCGCCAGTTACGCACTGGTTTTCCCGAGGTTGTTTGGTGTCAGGGAAAAACCCCCCAACAAATATCTAAGATTATCACCTCCATGCGTCAACGGACACCCCTCGTCATCGCTACCCGTCTCGAATCTTGTGTTGCTAACCAACTTCAAGCAGAAATACCTGACTTGCGTTATTACCCGGTGGCCCGTATAGCCGCAGTGGGACAAACAGAGGTAAAATATAATGGTACCATTGGGATACTCACCGCAGGTACTGCCGATTTGCCGGTGGCAGAGGAAGCCGCTGTCACTGCCCAATTGTGTGGTTTTGATGTGATTAGACTATGGGATGTGGGAGTGGCTGGCATCCACAGACTCCTTTCTCATCGTCACCTCCTTTCCCAAGCCGATGTGTTGATTGTAGTTGCCGGTATGGAAGGGGCATTACCCTCTGTGGTTGCTGGCTTGGTGGATTGCCCAGTTGTTGCTACCCCCACCAGTGTCGGTTATGGTGCCCATTTTAGCGGTTTAGCACCCCTTTTGACCATGCTTAACTCTTGCGCCCCAGGCGTCGCTGTCGTTAATATTGATAATGGCTTTGGCGCCGCTATTTTGGCGGCTAAAATCTTAAGACTGGCTAATGGTTTCCATGACAAACATTAACCCCCAATTTATACTACTTTTGTGGGCTCAAATCCTCAATTCCTTACCTTAATCCCGGCGATTCTTCTCCATGACGACGTCTCATTTTTAAGCCTAGGGTTTCATTCCTGATTTCTTGATTTTTGACCATATTCTCCATTTATTCCGTCAATACTGATTTTTCGATTTTTAACCCCTTTTCTCTAACAGATAACAACCCCCTATTTTAACTACCTTGTTTGTAATTCCAATCTGTAACCCCACTGTCGTTGTGCCACAAAAAAAACTAGACTCTGATTTGTTTCTTCCCAGTAGCAAAACGAGAAATTTGCCTGGATTTAGATAGGGGAAAAACCCTCTGCATTAGGGAGGATAAAATTACTGATGCCTTAGAAAGAATTTGACAGATACAACTCCCATGCCTTCCCCTTTTTAGGCTTATACAACCTGCCCCAGCAACCCCCTAAAATCTGTAAGTTAGATTGTCCATCTATCCAATTCTAACGGTTTGCCCCCCCCATCCCTCTCAACAGAAACTAAAAATCATCCAGAATTCAAGTCATGGCCTTTAATTACAGGGATAAAATTCACAAACCACATAGTATTCGGGAGAAAGATATTGTTGGGCTACCCTCTGTAATTTCTCTGGCACAAAACTTCTAACAATATGGGGATACTTTAAGGCTAAACATGCATCCCCTAGAATTTGATAATAACCGTATAAACCCGCCAATTGCTCAGGAGTTTCTGTGCCAAAAATGTAATCATGACACAAATTTCTCTGGGCATTTTTTAACTCATTAATGGTAACGGTTTGAGTGTGTAAACGATGAATTTCCTCTCTGATTATCTCTTCTACCCTCTCCCCACAATTCCCCTTAAGATAGGCAGTAATAGTAAACAAACTAGAATGCTTTTGCAAGGAAAATTGTGCAGAAACATCAAACACCAATCCCTTCTCGTCTCTCAGTCTACGCACTAGTCGAGATGTCCTACCCCCCGCTAGTATAATAGACAGTATATCCAACCCAATGGCCCCCTCCAAATCCTCAACACCTGGCCCCATCCACGCCATTACTAGGCGAGAATTCTCTAAAAAGGGCAAATGTAACCTCTGTCGGCGAATGTCTACTAGAGGAGGCTCACTGTCTATAATAACAGGAGGACACTCGGAACGAACACTAAAATCCCGAAAATAATTCTCCACCAAAAATATAGACTCACCACGAGAAATATTCCCTACTATCACCACATTCACATTCTCCGGCTGATAGTGGGTTTTATGATAACAACGCATCTGATTGGGAGTTGTCTGTAATAAGTTGGCTTCCTCCCCTAACACCGACCTACCGTAGGGATGAGACTGGTACAATGTACTGTTAACTGTCTGGAATATCAGCCACTCTACATCATCATGGCTACACCTTATCTCCTCTAAAACCACCTCTCTTTCCAGATAAAACTCCTCCTCGGCAATCTCAGCCGCCAAAAGAATTTCCGCCAAGTAGGGAAGGGTTTGGGCAAAATAACCGGCTGCCGTGGCTAGAAAGAAACGGGTATAATCATAACTGGTGGCGGCATTAGTACAACCCCCAGACGACTCCACCAGATAATCAAACTCCCCCGGCAAAATTCTCTTTGTCCCTTTATATATCATATGCTCCAAAAAATGGGATATTCCTGACCAGGATTCTGGTTCACATACTACTCCCACATTCATCCATATATCTGCCACCACTACCTCACTGGTGGGGATTTCTTTATGGATGAGCGTTACTCCTGTGTCTAATTTGATTACATCTAGGGTTTGCCTGGGGAAAGCAGTCGCCTCTGGCTTTGTCAGTAGAATCATGGGTTAGGATTTCACGATTTCTTTAGTTTTCCTTAATCTTATCTCTAAAGAGCCTCTATGGTGTAAACGAGATAACATTTTGTCATCAAATCCAAAAAAAAAAAACCGGCTAGGGAGAGGATTCTGTAATCTTTTCTGTATTTCCCGCTTTCACCCACCCTTCTAGGTTACTACCGGGAATACGCACTCTTTGCCAACGTCCATCTTCGCTTAAACCCAATACTATAATCTCCTGATTATAAGCTACCCCACCTATCCTTTCCGATTCCTGTGTTGGTTCTGCCCTTAAACTTAAACCATTAGACCATACCACTCTAGCACGATAGGCTCCCTCTGGCAACTGCTGATTAAAAGTTGTCTTCTCTTCTCTTTTCTCTCCCTCTGGCTGTCTGACAGAGGTTGTTTTTTCTCCCTTATTCTGATTAGCAGTGGCTGCGTTAGTCTTTCTGGACTCTGTTGCTGGTTTTGTGTTAGTATTATTTTGCTGTTTTCCTCCCTCGGCAGTCTTGTCTTCAAAGGTAGGCTTTGGGGGGTTTCCACTTACGTTGGTGAGGAAAAAATAGGCGCCTCCCGCAATCCCCGCACCAAATAGAATTACTCCCAACACAAAGCCTATCAGAAATTGAAACAGACTAGATATGCTCATACTTTTACCCAGCTTACTTTCTATTTACTTCTCAAGAATTGATGTTAGCAAATTCTCGCCCATTTAGTCTCACCCTTCCTACTTTTTTCCCGCTTCAGCTACCTGCATATTTGCCCTCCTTCTTCTCTTCTTTTTTCTCTTTTATCGACGGAATTTCTGGCGCCATTAAGTCTATATAAACTATCCTTTCCCTGGGAATTTTCCTGGTAATAGATTTCATTTTTTCTAACACCATCAACTGTTCCGGAAATTTGGAGGTATAAGGCCCTATATATACTGTCCCTATCTCTGTTAATAGTACCATATTAGCTGGGTTGCGCCAATCGATGGTATTTATTTTCACCGGTGACTGCTCAATCATGTGATAAACTTCTTGCCAGTAGGGTAAATAGGTTTGAGGCCAGCCTATAATTTTAAGTTGGGGTATTTTCTCCCTCTGCTTCTCCAGATTCTGATAGAATTTTTTGTCCACAAACACCCCATCCGCGTCTAAGTATCCTACCTTCTCTAGGGTTATCTGTGGTGTCTTTTGGGAAATTTTGGGGGAGAATGCCACTGCCACCGGGGGTTTCTCTTTTAGTCTAATCTTGAGACGTGGCGGCTGAAATTCTTTTATTACTACCACCTTTTCTACTGGCATTTTCTTTTCCATCCTCCTGGCTAATTCTTGAGGGGAAAGTTTTAAAATAGACTGGGGATACTTGAGAGGAATTAGTCTCCTAATTTCATCCACAGTCATTAACTCATTCCCCTCTATTTCTATCTGTTTACTATCCCTTATTACCCAATGAGGCAGGGTTACATACCAAAAGGTTATAGTAGTAAACCCCAAAATTGCCCCCAATCTAAACAGGGATATAAGCAAGCGAATACGACGCTCCTTTTCCAACAATCTCCTACGGTTTTTCAACTCAGTAGTCGAAACAACATTGGGATATATCATGGCCGTTTTGTCTCTCTTTTTCCCCTTGTTTTCTCCCTGCTATTTTTGTTCTAGCCTTCATTCAGATTTTGTTGGTAAAAATATAGCATCTGCTCCCAAATCTGCTCTAAACTATCCTCCAAGCTATGATCACTGTTTAATTCTCTGAGAATTGCCCTTTGATTTTTATTCAAATAATCTCTGCTACAGCTAAGAGGAATTATCTCATCCTTTGTGCCATGGAAAATAAGAGTAGGAACATCATTTTCAAGTTGGGACTCATCGTAGGAAATTAAATCTTCCCAAAAATTATAACTCAAGGGCAACTCTTTCTTGTAACCGTAGTGATAGAAATAATAACTCCCCTCCCTCTCCCATTTTTTCATCTTTTCCTCCGTCATAATTCTCCGTAGATTCTCGGCAAAATTAAAAGCTGGCGCCAACAAAACTAAGGCTTTAACCCTCCCAGGATGTTGTTTCCCCACCCAACTTGCTGTCAACCCCCCAAAACTTGAACCTATTATTACATAATCCTGGCAAGAGGACAACACTATTTGACTCACCTTTTGAATTTGACGGGAAAGAGTTAAACTAAAAAAATCTGGCTCGTTTAAGTCAATTATCTCTAGTTTTACCCCTAATTCCCCATATTTTTCTCTAAAATAACTCGCTTTGGCCGAACTGGCACTTGAAAGGAAACCATGTAAGTATAAATGCTTATACTTCTCTAGTAGTTGTTTCATTGGCCTCTTTTTTACCACTAACAAGTGTACTGCCTTTAGCCACAAAAATTAGTTTAATGGTATAAGGGACTTATATGACTACTATTGGCCCTGGAATAAATTGGTTTTTGTAAACTAGCCCATTTCTGGGTAAAATGTGTGTGGCGCCTGCTATTTTTCTTATTCCAGCGTTATACGCCTGTGAGAAAAAGCCTCCCTCCCAAGATAAGAGACAAGAGACACCCCTACATCTAACCACCACCATGTCATTATACCCCCTAACCTGCTATACACCACACAAAAGTGGCGGCTACATCCCAGGCATCTCACCTGTATAATTAAAACCTAACATGGCACCTACTGACAAAGGCTCAAACAGGCAGCCATCACCACTAAACCCTTGGCTATCCCTGTTAACCTAATTGCCACCCTGGACAGCTAAAATAAGCACATAACGAAAACTATCCAGGCAAGATGTATATGACCCAATTATAGGCGTAGCTGACTCCCTCTGTTTACTGCCTTTGGTGGGGAAGGCTGTTGGTGGAGTTATCCCAGTAATTGAAGCGAATACGCAGGTAAGGCTGTTGCTACCCAGCTGGTTAAACAATTAAAGAGTTAAGGTAAAGCCTTAATCCCACGACAGGAGACACCCGCCGATAACACCCTTGTGTGTCACCTTTTTCGGCAGGTTTACAACAGGACAACGCAAGTATTCTAGCAGTTAAGTCTGCTGACTGGCAACGGGAAAAGGCAGGGTAAATTATCTCCCAGTGGTTGCTACAATTTCCCTCTATGGATTATTATCTCTGTCAATGATGAAATGGCCCCGCAATAGATACCATCTCTTCGCAAAGACGAGTCGAAGGTGTGGCTTATACTACGCCTTAAAGGCAGTCAAAAAAAAAGGAGACTTATTCCTTACCATACCCAACTGCCGGAAATCCATCCAGACTAAAATTGCCTTTCAACTGACGGTTTATCATCTGGAAACCAAAAAACCTCTCCTCCCCTTCCCCCCCAAAATCCTATCATAGCCCATTGACATGGAGATAGGATTGTGGTTGTCTATCTTTCTTTTCTCCCCCCCACAAGCCAATGGCAAAGGTTTATTAAAACTACTTACCCCTAGAATTGTCTGGAATGCTTTTGCTAGATATTTATTCCGTGGTATTTTACAGCCTAGGTTTCGTCACTTGCCGGCAGAATATTGTCTGGAAAAAACTAGTTTAGATGCCGTCAGACAATTGGACTTTTTCCTGGTAGAATTGAAAGGGGACTTCTTCACCACCTACACATCCCCATAAGACAATATCCCCCACTTGCCCAAAGACTACACCAAATGCGGCTAAGACACCTAAATTTGCGGTTAGCCTTTTTGATGCCAGGGGAAAACTAGTCGACTGCAAGGAAAACCCCCCACAATCCCCACCTTCACCTTCCTCCGGCATGCTTCTGTGAATGTACATGTTAGCACCTCGAAACTGAAAAAAACACCCCCTACCCGTGTCGCCATCCCCACAGTCTGGGTTTCTGGGAGGATTTACTGATAGGACGGGTGGACTTGACTCAACTGTGGTATAATGCGCTATCCCAGAAAATCGGCAAAACCGGTTATCTCTACATTGTCGATAACAATGGCATTGTCATAGCAGCCATTAACCACCCCCGGATAGGCAGACAGAGTCAATACCCCCACCTCCACAATTTTTTCCCCCTCCTTGCCAGAAAATTAATAGACAACCCCTCTTCACCATCAGACAGTCTGCTGTCCAGTAAAACAGTCTATACTAGAAACCATTACCCCTTCTATTATCCCCTCTCTCCTCACCCTACTTGTTATTGTTGCAGGCATTGTTATTTTCCAGCATACTATCCAATCGTAGGAGAATTATCCCCCCTATCCAGGTTTTATACCAGGGTGTCTATTACATAAGGCAATCCCAATACCTATCTCCAACTCCCTCACACTGACGAATTGGGACAACTAGCCCTTTAATATGATGATATATACAGTCAAAGCCTCCCTTGCCAGACGTCCCGCGTACAATAAATAACAAAAAAACTACAAACCCCCTACCAACGTCTGCAAACTATCTTCTTTCAAAATACCCCCCGCTGTGATAGAATGGGAGGGCAGTGTTCATATCCTCCTCCGGTTATCCCAGGCTGAAAAAACCCTCGAATACAAGGCTAAAGAAACCACTGGCAGTTGTTGGCGGGAAATACCGCTAGCATGCGAGAAAGACTACTGCCTAGTAGGAGTCACCACCGACAAGCATTTTACAGAAAGAAAGCCCAGCGATTTCTGCTTCAGTCGCGATTATATCAAAAATAAGGCCCATAATTCAGTTTTGCTAGAGGCAGCCGGTATGCCCATTTCCATTTTATCCCTGGTTTTGGACGTAATTTTGGAGATTTTAACCAAGCACAAGTCGATTTTAGCAAAAGAACAGGCCGAAGATTCCAGCCAGGCAAAAATTAATTTCCTCGCCTCCCCTATTTGCCGGGGAAACAGTCAACTATAGACCAGTTTTATTATTATGTAAACCTAGCGGAAGATAGTGCCAATTCCCTCTTTCATCTCATTGACCACCTATCGAAAAATTCTGCTTCAATATGCCAGAAAAACTTAAATACTTCCCCCAATCTATCCCGCAATTAGCTGAAAGCAAAAATCCCAAATCTCCCCTTGAATTAGAAGGCCCAAAAGGTGTAACATATGTCGGGAGTTACCCATACCCCCTTGGTTGGCAACAGCCCCAAATTTAGGGCTAAAATAGAAGTCTCTCTTATAGACTGCATTCCAACTAAAGAAAGCCAGGAATTACTTCCCACCGCCGTTAAATACATGGCCGTAGTGATACCTCCGCCGCCGACAAAATTCTTGAAATTGTTCATTGGATTAGATGAAGGTAATCCTACAAATGGGGCACTTACTTAGGGTTAGCTATTACCAAAAACCTCTGTAATCAGTGAATTTGGTAACAATATAGGAATTATTATTACACAAAATGGGTCCAAAATACGCCTACATCTTATGGTACATAATAATAGACAGTTACCTGCAAGAATAATGCTTATTGTTGTTTCAATTTTCCTGTCGTCTTTAAGCCAGCAAATCTCCACATATTCGCAGACAGAATACCAGCCAGGCAGGAAGTAATACAAAATCTGTCTTTACTCCCCTCTAAAACCCATGGAAAAATCAAAATTTTGCTAGTATAAGACAATAAGGTTAACCAAACAGTGTGCCGGAATTGGAAAAAATCCCCCTATTTGTCAACAATGGCAAAGAAGTCTTAACCCTCTTAAAGACAACCCCACTAATCCCTATAACCCAATCCTGGTGGATTGTCTGATACCAGAAATAGACGGCTACGAAACAATCCAGCCGGCGAATCCCTCGGGGAAAAAGCCAGCCGCCTCCACCACCCCAAAAACAGATGGAGGAAAATGTCTTGCTGCTTTCTTAACTGAAATTCACCAGTGGCTTGGGCAATAGTATAATCCTAATAACAATGATAATCATTCGCATACATCTAGGGAAGCATGGGCAGCATATCCCCTAGCAATCCCCCTGCATGGGGCAGAGGAGGTGGGAACATTTCCCTCGATTATAATTATTTTTTCCCACCAAAGGGATACTAGCCGAGATTGTCATAAGTGCATTATATTACTCATGTATCAGGGGTTTTAGAGCATAATCTTGCCTCGGGAAAAGCCAAATGACGTGACAGAGAGGAAAGGGGGAAAGTTTAACCCCTTGTCTCCCCATTTGCCCAACTTTTATGCCGCACATTTCCCTGAGTCTGTAATCCCCCTATAATCCTTATAATAATACCTAGAAGGCTCAATTCCCCATCTTCTCCCCACACTATTTTACATTTCTTAACCTTCTAGCACAGGGGCCAGATTTTTTGCTAGGATAGGAGCATGGGGCGGCAGGCGAAGGTACTGCCAGGGTTGTTCCTGGGCCCTTTTTAAATGAGAATATATTTCAAATAATGGCAGCCAAGGAAAGCCGAGGGCGTGGTGTGGTCTAAATGTCTTGAATTCGAGCCAACAACCCGTATAACAGACAAGACATATTTGTGCTGCATCTGATGGTAGTGGTGGTTTCTTTCCCTGGATTTTCAGGCCAAAATAGCTTCTTCAGGAATTTTTTCTTGTTCCCCTTGACAAATGGAGGGGGCTGGTGCTAGGATGGTAGCAATGGACGGCAGGAGGGAGTGACTGCCAGGGGCGTGCCTGGGCAATTTTTTATTGATATTAATAAGCAATATTACAGGGGTATTAGAGAGAGGGGATGTTTTCTATTGCGCTGCCATAGGGGATGTTGGAGATGAGAGGTGCTATTTAAAGATAAATATTTTTAATAAAATTAGATGCAGGGGAGCAGGAGTTTTCACCCCCTTTCCCCACATTTTCTTTCACATTTCTTAATAAAGCCCCCCAAGAGCGTGAAGTTTTTTGCTAGAATAGGGGGGTGGGGCGACAGGAGGTGTGACTGTCAGGGTTGGGGCTGGGCAATTTTTTATTGATATAAATAATCAATAATTTTGGAGCAAAAAGAAGATGGACCAGCGCCGGTTTGGATTTTTTATTAGAAGTAGATTTCAACAAACCGGGTATAAAGTCAAATGGGATTGCCGCTCAAAGTGAGAAGATATTGCCATATGCCCCTACAAGCCAATATCAAACCAACGGTAAAGAGTCATGGGGGGATTCAGGTGAAGGGTTTGTAAACCGCACTCTCGAGCCCCTATGATGTTATCATAGTTGTCATCAATAAACAGAATTTTCCCTGGGGCTTCCTTGACACATTCTATAACGTGTTGATATATTTTTTTGTCTGGTTTGTGTAAACCTATTTCGTAAGAATAGAAAATTTTCTCAAACAGATTTTCCCAAGAGTAACTGGGATTACTTTTCTTGAATCTTTTTAATACCTCTCTGATGTGAATCGGATTGGTGTTACTCAGCAGAAACGTCCTTTTTTCCCTGCTAATTTTAGCCAAAAAATCTCCTACATAATCCGGCAAATCTCCCAACATTTCATTCCAAATATCTTCAATTTCCGTAATTTTTAAATCCAATGCTGCCCTGTCTATAATTGATTCCAGGAAGGTTTTGTCGTCAACTTTGCCTATTTCATATTGGTAGGCAATGTTTTTTAATTCTTCTAAAAGTTGGGGGGATTTATTAGGGCTCATTTCTAAAATTTTTCGGTAGGGCTTTTCCATATCCACCTCAATAAGCACCCCCCCTAAATCGAAAACAATAGCCTCAACCGTGGTCAAATCTATTCTATTCATCTTGGCCCTGATACCATGTAAAAACAGAGATATTATAACCCCTACCAGCGAGACAGATTAGAGGCAAAAACCTGAAGACGAAACCAGAGGCCAGGACTGAATTTAGGTAACCAGGATTCTTGTTTTTGTAACCACTGGCTAAACCAATGACTAAATAACAGGTTTTTGAAAGCAGAAACAGTAAAACTTAAATAAGACAATAACCACCGGAATATGTCTTTACTGCCTGCCATCTCCCATATCCAAATAAGCAGTCTAGGATTTTTTACTGCCGCCTTTAGGGCTAAACGATTAAAAGTTAGCCAGGATGCCCTATCCTTAATAAAAGTATCTGCTGTTTCTGGCTCCTCTGCTAATATACCAAAAAAGGTGTTTAAGATGGCATTTATCCTCTCTGGTGGTAAGGTTTTATAAGTTGGTACCATCATCCCCTTGGAAAATAACCAAGTTACTGCAATATTGCTCTGATATGCTTGAATATAATTGAGGGATTTGCCGTCCAAAAGATTGTATTTGAGTGCAATATCTAATAGACCAGTTAACTTACCCAGATTCCGCACCAGAGACCCAAATCCTGTAAAAATAAGGGGAGACTGTAAGGAGGCGGCATCTCCTATGGCTAAAATCCTCTCCTGTGCCACTTGACGCTCGTTGCCATTTATGGTAAAACGTCCCGGTATGTAGCCAAAGGTGGGTTTTTTCCAGACTAATTGGTCCATGTCACAGCGACGATATTCTGGCAGGATGGAGAAAAAGTCTTCATACATTTGTAACAAAGAGCCTGGATTATCTGGATGGACTTGGTGATAATGGAATAGGTAGATAGTTAATTCATCCCCCACGCCGGGAAACAACTCCCAAATCAACTGTCTGCCACGAGAAATATCCCCATGGGAAAACAAAACATCCCCGTAACGTTTATCCCATACCTCCGGTTTAATTCCCTCTACCACCGCGCCTACGGTTGGGCATACACTATCAAAAGTCTTCTCTCCCCACAGTTGCCAGGCTATAGGTGACGCTGTGCCCATGGCATCAATTAACAGTCTACCACTAGCCTCCTTTGGTGAACAAGTGGGCAGATGGGTGGCATTTACTATTACTAAATCCTCCCCCACTGTTACCTTGTTGAATTCTGTTTCTTCCCATATCTCTCCGCCGTATTGTTTTATTTTCTCCCCACACAAACTCAGCAGCTTACTGGTGTCAATTGCCACATTTAACACCCTTGGCGTATGCAATACTTCCGCCTTTAAATTCTGGGGAATATTGCCATCAAAAAACTTACTAAACCCGTCTTCATATTCCGCCGCAATTATATCATTAAACTCTTTCTCTGTAAATAACCCCAATTCAATTAGTACCTGAAATTCCTCTCGGGAAATATTCCATTCCCTATTCATCCTCCCAAATTTCACTCTTTCAATTAAAAGGATATGATAACCCTTTTTAGCCATCAAAGCCCCATGAATTGCTCCTAACGCCCCTCCTACATAAATAATGTCATACTCTGCTTTTCCTTTTAGCTTTTCAAAGAATACCACTGGGGATTTTTTAAATCTGTTTTCTCCTCTTTTGATTCTTACACTTTCTCGCCACTGTTTTTCCCACCAGTATACTCTTTTTAAATCATATTCTCCCTTGGGCATCTTCCGGAAGTATTTTACAGTCTTTGGATAATATTTTTCTAGGGCTGTAAAAATATCACTGTTATTCAAATCTATCTCTGGCAGAGGAGGGTATTCAGGGGGAAATTGAGTTTGAATTGCCCTTTCTAAATCTTTTTTAATGCGACTCTCCCCCTTGATTTTTTTTTCTCCCCAGCGAAACATTTTTAGGTATGTAGTCCGTTGTAAATTCCAGACAAAAATAGAAAGACTCCCCTCCCCTGAAAACTCCAAACGAATCCCATCAGGGGTTTTAATTTTTCTCCCCGCCGGTGGTTGCCATTTTTCTTGTAGCCACAGACAAACCTCTGCCGTCTGGGGGTTGGGTATCTCAGCGTATAGGAGTTGTTGAATCTGCATTTTCCCTACAACTTACCCACAGGAGGATTCTTATTGCTGTTTCATCTGTCTTCACCCATTATCCCCCATCCAGCACCTCTTCTCAAGACTCACTTTCCCCTCCCACCCCCTAACACCCCATGCCACCTAGTTTTATTTGCCCCTTTGTATTACTATTGGTGATGTTGGTAGCTCAAGATTATATTACCAACTATAGGCAAGATAAAACTACTAATGAAGGTTATAATAGTCACAGTCGCCAGTAGATAAACATAGTCTTCCATCATAACTATCTCCTCCCACTTCCCCTCTACTTCCATTCTAGTTTCCGGGCTCAAAACATCTTTTTTTCCGCAACAAAAATATATAAAATCCCCCCTGGCAACCATAATTCTCACCCCTAGGAAACCCTTGAATCTCCTCCCTTCCTTTAGCCGTAAACCTTCTCTATCTCACAAGGCACTTTCCCAAATTTTCATCTTAGCTAATCTCCCCTGGTATTTCTTATATCCAACGGCTTTTTCCCTCTCTTATTCCTAGAGAATTCCCGAAAAATTATTGGCCTCATAATTTATGAATCTGAATCTATCTATCCTAATTACTCCCTTATGGATAATATTATTGGATTAGGAGCCAAATTTCTGTTATTAAATATCTTATTATAATCCTGGATTAAATATTATATTTCGTAGCTATAGACTTTAATTTTAAAGCCTAAAACTATGTCGGCTTAAATGTTTTCTGTTATGGCTGTCACGGGAAATTGTTGAGGGGTAAAACCCCTTTTGCTAAAAAGAAAAAAAGTGCTTTAAATATGACGTTTAGGCAAAAAAAAAGAATAGCCCCAACAGCGGGCCAACTGTTAGGGGAGTTGAAGAGGGGATAACCAATAAAAGCCGAAGGAGTGAAACAAGACAGCCATCCTTTAGGCACTTTTGACATGGCAGCCTGACTTGATTATTGCTAGAGAGTTGTTAACACCCGCTCAATTCGCTCCAATGCCCAGTCCAGTTGGGGGCGAGTGATGACCAGTGGGGGGGCAAAACGAATGACATTCTCGCGGGTTTCTTTGGCTAGAATCCCTAACTGCATCAAGGCTTTGCAAAAGCGACGGGCACCATAGGCAGAGGGTTTTAATTCGACTCCAATCAGTAATCCTTTGCCCCGTACCTCTTTAATGTGAGGGCTTGGAATTTGCCGCAAACGCTCGAGAAAATAAGCCCCCAGGGAAGCTGCCCTTTCTGGCAAGTTTTCATCCACTATCACGTCCAGGGCAGCCATACCCACCGCCGCCGCCAGGGGGTTGCCCCCAAAAGTGCTACCATGATCCCCTGGCCGGAAAACATCCATTACTTCATGGGTGCTAAGAAAAGCTGAAATGGGGTAGAATCCCCCCGACAAAGCCTTGCCCACCGTAATCCCGTCTGGTTTTATCCCCTCGTGTTCAAAGGCAAACATTTTGCCCGTCCGTCCCAACCCCGTTTGAATTTCGTCTAATATCAGTAGTACATTGTTCTGTCGGCAAATTCTCTCAGCCTCTCGCAGATAGCCCTCAGGAGGAACAATGATGCCCCCCTCCCCCTGAATCGGCTCCAGGAAAAAGGCCGCAGTGTTGGGAGTGATGGCCGCTTCCAGTGCCGCCGCATCCCCATAGGGCACTATTTTAAACCCAGGGGTGAAAGGGGCAAAGCCAAACCGATACTGCTGTTCAGTGGAAAAACTGATGATGCTGATGGTGCGCCCGGCAAAGTTGTTGCTGCAAACAATGATTTCTGCCTTATCTGCCGGTACCCCTTTAACCGTATAAGCCCACTTCCGGACAGCCTTAATGGCCGTCTCCACCGCCTCTGCCCCTGTGTTCATGGGAAGTACCCTGGGAAAACCTGAAATTTTACAAATTTTTTCATAAAACAGCCCCAATTGGTCATTGTAAAAGGCACGGGAGGTAAGGGTCAGTCTGGCGGCTTGTTCTGTTAGCGCTTTAAGAATTCTGGGATGACAGTGGCCTTGATTTAGGGCAGAATACGCACTCAGACAATCTAGGTATTGATTTCCTTCCGTATCCCACACCCACACCCCCTCTCCTCTGGTAATCACTACCTCCAAGGGATGATAATTCCTCGCGCCATAGGTGTTTTCCAAGTTTATATATTCTTGGGTGGTAAAAGCAGAGGTAGAAGAGGATGAGGGTAGAATCGTTGGCATAATTTTCTCCTCCCTTTCGATTTCAAGGACAGCCGTTGTTGCCATTGACTGGGGCTAGGGGTCAATACAACATCCCCAGTAAACGGAAAAAGTTCCCCGGAAACTGTCATTAATGATACGGAATTCGGGAAATTTTTAGATTCTTCCCGGGGCTGGGGGATAGGGAAAAACTACGTAGAAAAGTTAAACTAAAAAGTGGTTTAGACTGGAAAATAGTCTGGAAAATGAGCACCGCGGCATCATCACCATCTTCAGGGGAAGAGAAAAAAATTAACAACAACCCCATGAAGGAGTTTTATCAACTCCGTAACAGTCTCTACCTGGCAACTGGTGTTATCGGTATAATCTCATTCCTACTGGTGTGGTTTTTTTATGGCAGCAATGTGGCACTCAATTTTCTATTGGGTGTCTGTTTTAGTCTGGTGTACATCAACCTGTTAGCCAGAGAAGTGGAGAGGGTGGGGGTTACAAAAAAACGCATCGGTGCCACCCGCCTGGCTGCCTTCGCCGCCCTAATGATTCTAGCCACCAGATGGCAACAACTACAGCTAATCCCTATTTTCCTGGGTTTTTTGAGCTATAAAGGGGCCCTGCTGTTCTACATTTTACCAATGAGCCTTTGGGAAGGGGAACAAAAGGGCTAAATCTGTGATAAATTGTCATCGATTATCCTAAACAGATAGTACTGTCAATGATGGTCAACACTTGGAGCTACTTGGCTAGACTCGCAGAAATAGAGGTAGGAGAACACTTTTACTGGGAAATCGGCAAATACAAAGTACATGGACAAGTATTTTTAGTATCCTGGTTTGTCATGGCAGTGCTGATTGTAGCATCCCTATTGGCAACTCGTAATATAAAAAGAGTACCAGAGGGGATGCAAAACTTTATGGAATTTGTCCTGGAGTTTTTAAGGGGATTGGCAAGAGACCAAATCGGGGAAAAGGAGTATCGCCCCTGGGTGCCCTTTATCGGAACACTATTCTTGTTTATATTTGTATCTAACTGGTCTGGAGCCCTGATTCCCTGGAAACTAATCCAACTGCCAGAAGGAGAGTTGGCCGCCCCAACGGTAGACATCAACACCACGGCGGCTTTTGCCCTTCTCACCTCTCTGGCCTACTTCTATGCGGGGATTAGCAAAAAAGGTCTGGGTTATTTTGCCGACTACGCCCAACCATCCCCTATTATGGTACCCTTTAGAGTCATTGAAGACTTCACCCGCCCCCTATCCCTAAGTTTCCGTTTGTTCGGAAATATCCTGGCAGACGAGTTGGCAGTGGCAGTTTTGGTACTACTGGTGCCTCTTCTTATCCCCCTGCCCTTGATGGTATTGGGGCTATTCCTCAGTGGGATTCAGGCACTCATCTTCGCTACCTTGGCGGGATCGTACATCGGTGAAGCCTTGGAAACCCACGGCCATGGCGAAGGGGAAGAAGAACACCACTAAAAACCACCACACTTCATCCCACCGGTGACTTTTGGAAAAAACCAAAATATGTTAAATACATTTTGGGCTTAATAAAATAGCCATTCTATGGTTAACTAAAAAGAGGGAAAAGACCCTCACCCAAGAACACTTGTAGTAAATAACAATACAGAAGAGGACAACTATGAATCCAATAATCGCAGCAGCTTCCGTAATAGCAGCAGCATTGGCTGTAGGTCTAGGGGCCATCGGCCCAGGCATAGGGCAAGGAAATGCCGCTGGACAAGCAGTAGAAGGCATCGCCCGTCAGCCAGAAGCAGAGGGCAAAATCCGGGCCACCCTCCTCATCAGCTTGGCCTTCATGGAAGCCCTCACCATCTACGGCTTGGTAGTGGCACTAGTACTGTTGTTTGCTAACCCATTCTCCTAAATCCCTGTAGGGGCACACATACGTGCCCTCAGGTTATAGGTATTGGCTGGGCTATTTCTCTTTCAAACCACAGCCCGGGGCTCATTCATGGTATGGGCCCTCACCTCTAAAAAATGCCTTTGCCTATCTCCAGGATAATCTGAAATCCGGAAAAAGAAACGAGTTTTTTTCTTACAATCATCATGATGATAAATAGGTTTTTATTGGCTGCCGTGGGGGCATACATCAATATGCCTGTCCTGGCCGACTCAGGTGGGCTGTTTGATATAGACGCTACTTTGCCTTTGATGGCAATTCAGTTTTTGCTTTTGGCTGTCATTCTCAATGCTATCTACTATAAACCTCTGGGGGATGCTATTGATGAAAGGGCCTCCTACGTCCAAGGGCAATTAAAACAGGCAAAAGAACAAAAAGAAAAGGCTATTGCCCTGGCACAACAATATGAACAAGAGTTGAGGGCTGTGCGCAAACAGTCTCAGGAAATTATCGCCAAGGCAGAAGCTGAAGCCCAAAAACTGGTGGCGGAAAAGGTGCAACAGGCCCAACAAGAGGTAATTGCCCAACGCATGAAAGCCGCCGAGGAAATTGCTAAGGAAAAAGAGGAAGCCCTCTCTGCCCTAAACCAACAAGTGGAGGCCCTCAGCAGTAAAATCCTAGAAAAAATCCTCTCCGTCTAGCTTCCCGTAAAGGGATTTTCCTATCCATAAGTCCTATTCCTATGACGAGAAAACTATGATGACTGGTATGGTCTACCTGGCAGTAGTAGGGGCATTTGGCAGGTTCACGGAAGGCTTTGGTTTTAATCCTGATATCCTGGGGTCTAATGTAATAAACCTTGTAATAATGATCACTCTCCTGGTGGTCTACGGTGGGAAGGTGTTAAACAATATCCTCACCGAAAGACGAGAAAGAATCGCCCAGGAAATCAGAGAGGCAGAAGAAAGGGCTGCCGCAGCGGCCAAGGAATTGGAATTGGCTAAGCAAAATCTGGAACAAGCCCATGCTAGGGCAGAACAAATTAAGGCTGAAGCTGTTTCTAGGGCAGAAAAACTTAGGACAGAAATCCTGGAAAGAGGTGAAAAGGAAATTGAAAAAATGAAGGCAATGGCCGCACAAGAATTGGATTCGGAAAGAACAAAGGTCATTGCTGCCCTCAGGCGACAAATAGCCCTCCGCGCCCTTTCTTTGGCTGAAGAACAGTTAAAGGAGCGTCTTAATGACGAACTCCACGGAAAACTTATTACCCGTGCCCTGGAGCAGTTGGGAGGTTAAAACCAATGCGTCGTAGTATTACAGCTGAAATTACAGAACCCTACGCAGAGGCCCTGATGTCAGTGGCCCAAGCCCACAATATTGTCCAAGACATCGGGGAGCAAGTCCAGTCTTTGAAAAACATCTATCAATCCTGTCAGGATTTGCGTCAATTCTTGGCAAGTCCTCTGATTAAGGCCCAAGACAAAAAAGAGGTGATCAGAAAGGCCTTTGGCTCACAGATTCACCCTTTTTTGCTAAATTTTTTACTGCTACTGGTGGACCGTCGTCGTATTGGATTTGCCCAGGCTATTTTTGATAAGTATCTGGAGGTCCTACGGCGACTGAGTAATACTGTCCTGGCAGAGGTAACCACCGCTGTACCCCTGTCCGAGGGGCAACGGGAAACCCTGGTGAACAAAATCCGAAGCCTCACTGGGGCACAAGCCGTAGAGTTGGACATGAGAGTTGACCCCTCCTTGGTGGGCGGTGTAATTATCAAAATCGGTTCTCAGGTTTACGATGCTAGCATTAGAGGGCAACTGCGTCGTCTAGCGCAAGCCCTCGCTTAGAGACATGTTGTCTTTCTGTTGTTTTTGTATTGGAGAGAACGACAATGGTAGCAATAAGACCAGACGAAATTAGCAGCATTATCCGTCAGCAGATTGAATCCTACGAGCAACAAGTACAAGTATCTAATGTAGGTACTGTACTACAGGTAGGAGACGGGATAGCTAGAATCTACGGCCTCGACCAGGTAATGGCCGGGGAATTGTTGGAGTTTGAGGATGGCACCATCGGCATCGCCCTTAACCTGGAACAAGACAACGTGGGGGCAGTGTTGATGGGAGACGGCCTAGATATTAAAGAGGGCAGTACTGTTAAGGCTACCGGGAAAATCGCTCAGGTGCCCGTGGGAGAAGCCCTTATCGGCCGAGTGTTGGACGCCCTGGCACGCCCTATTGATGGTCTGGGAGAAATCCACACCACCGAAACCCGTCTCATCGAATCCCCCGCCCCCGGCATTGTAGACCGTCGCTCGGTGTGTGAGCCCCTGCAAACGGGAATTACCGCCATTGACGCCATGATCCCCATCGGCCGAGGGCAGCGGGAGTTGATCATCGGCGACAGACAAACGGGGAAAACTGCCATCGCCATCGACACCATCATCAACCAGAAGAATGAAGATGTAATCTGTGTATACGTGGCCATAGGGCAAAAGGCTTCTACCGTGGCCAACGTGGTGGAAACTCTTAAAGAGAAAGGGGCCATGGATTATACCATCGTGGTGGCTGCCAATGCTAATGACCCTGCTACCCTCCAATACCTGGCCCCCTACACCGGCGCCGCCATCGCTGAATACTTCATGTATAAGGGCAAGGCCACTCTGGTAGTCTATGACGACTTGACCAAACAAGCCCAAGCCTATCGTCAAATGTCCCTCCTGTTGCGTCGTCCGCCAGGCCGTGAGGCTTATCCCGGTGACGTCTTCTACCTCCACTCCCGTCTGTTAGAAAGGGCCGCTAAACTCAATGAGCGGCTGGGCGGTGGTAGCATGACTGCCCTCCCCATCGTGGAAACCCAAGCGGGAGACGTGTCCGCCTATATCCCCACTAACGTTATTTCTATCACCGACGGCCAAATCTTCCTCTCTGCAGACTTGTTTAACGCCGGTATCCGTCCGGCCATTAACGTGGGGATTTCTGTATCCAGGGTAGGATCTGCCGCCCAAACTAAGGCTATGAAAAAGGTGGCCGGAAGACTTAAACTGGAATTGGCCCAGTTTGCTGAATTGGAGGCCTTCTCCCAGTTCGCTTCTGATTTGGATCCGGCTACCCAAGCACAACTTGCCCGTGGTCAACGGCTGCGGGAGTTACTAAAACAACCCCAAAACTCCCCCCTGGCTGTATGGGAACAGGTAGCCCAGGTATACACTGGTATCAATGGCTATCTGGATGACCTGCCCCTGGAAAAAGTACAGGAGTTTGTGGTCAGTCTGCGCAATTACATCAGAAACAATAAGCCCAGATTCATCGAGATTATCTCCAAAGAAAAAGACCTCACCCAAGAGGCAGAAACTCTCCTGAAAGAAGCCATCACCGAGGCTAAACAGGCTTTCACCGCCTAACGTCATAATCCATCCCAAGGGCGTCCCGGTGCGCCCCCCTCAATACCAAATTATCTTGGGAGAAATATGTCTAACCTAAAGGCAATCCGCGATCGCATTAATGCAGTAAAAAACACCAGAAAAATCACAGAGGCCATGCGACTGGTGGCAGCGGCCAAGGTGAGAAGGGCACAGGAACAGGTTATGGCCACCCGCCCCTTCGCCGATGCCTTGGCACAAGTCCTCTATGGCCTACAAAATCGTCTCCGCTTTGAGGATGTGGACTTGCCCCTGTTGAAGGAGAGAGAGGTCAAAACTGTAGCCCTGTTGGTGATTACCGGCGACAGGGGCCTCTGTGGGAGCTACAATAGTAATGTGATAAAAAGGGCCGAGGAAAGGGCCGCTCAGCTAAAGGCCCAAGGTCTTGAATACACCTATGTGACAGTGGGGCGCAAGGCAGAACAACACTTCCGCAGACGGGGTGAGCCTATCAGTCAAACCTTTTATGGCCTAGAACAAATCCCCACCGCCAAGGATGCCCAGGCTATCACCGACGAATTGGCCTCCCTCTTCTTCTCGGAAACCGTAGACAGGGTAGAATTGATTTATACCCGTTTTGTCTCCCTCATTAGCTCCAAACCCGTTATCCAAACTCTACTCCCTGTCACCCCTCAAGGCCTAGAGGTTAAAGACGATGAAATTTTCCGTCTCATAGTCAAAGGGGGACAATTCCAGGTAGAAAGAGAAACCGTCAAGCCTACCGTCAGCGATTTGCCCAGGGACATGATTTTTGAACAGGATCCTGTCCAGATTTTAGACTCCCTTTTGCCTTTGTATATTAACAACCAACTACTAAGAGCACTACAGGAGGCAGCGGCTAGTGAGTTGGCGGCAAGGATGACGGCTATGAGTAATGCCAGTGACAACGCCACCGAGTTGATCAGGACTCTTACCCTCTCTTACAATAAAGCCCGTCAAGCCTCCATCACTCAACAAATCCTCGAGGTGGTAGCCGGCGCCAATGCCCTAGAATAGTACCACATCCCTCCCACTGGGTGTCTTTTCCTTCTTTTTTCGGCACCGCCTGGGAGGGAAACAAGCCCACCTTTTTTCTACCAGATTCTTTCCTATTTCTTGGTAAAAACGAAGTGTTGTTTAATTACATCAAAAACCGAACAATCCCAGTAGTCATAATGGGCCACTATTAGATTATTTTTTATCTTTAATTCACTGCGTCCTGAGACTGAAATAAAGGGCTTCCAAGGCAAAGGACTGTTCCAAGACATAGTCCAAACGGTGTAAATTTTATCTTTAACCTGATATATTTCATGGAGTTCTAGTTTTAAATTACTAAACCATCTCTTCAAAAAACTGATCATTTCCTTGTATTTTTCTAGGCCGTAAAAATTATAAACAGGGTCCCTAAAATGGACATTCTCGTCATAAATACTATAAGTTTGATTCTCGGGAAACCTCTTATAATCCTCTTTGATGATTTCAATTAGATTCATAAAAACAAGTAAAAATCAGTGCCAACTAACTACTATTATGTTCCTCTGTGGTCAGTTGCAGGAAAATGTCCTCCAAAGAGGCTTTAACCCTCCTCATCTCATAAATGCCAATGCCCTGATGCACTAGAAAAGAAACAATATCCTTGGCTACCTCCTCTCCGGCTACGGCTACCTCTATCAGAAAACGGGGAGAAGAAGCAGAAACCGGTTGAGATTCTAACTTCTGGACACCCGGAATTTCAGTAAGGCGAGGGAGGACGGTGGCGGGATTGGAATCCACTTCTAAACGATACAGCTGGGATTGGACTTGAGAAAGTAACTCCTCAGAAGTACCGGTGGCGACAATTTTCCCCCGGTGGATGATGGCAACACTATCACAGGTGACAGTTACCTCCGAAAGAATATGAGTAGAAAGAATAACAGTCTTTTCTCCGGCAAAACTCTTGATAAGACTACGCACCTGGGTAATCTGACGAGGGTCTAGTCCCACCGTCGGCTCGTCTAAAATAATCACAGGAGGATCATGAACAATAGCCTGGGCAATGCCTACCCTTTGACGGTATCCCTTGGAAAGTGTCCTGATAACCGCATCTGCCTTATCCTCTATCTGACACGCCTTTAACACCCTCTCCAGCCGCTGATTTCTCTCCCCCGCCGGCACATTTTTTATCTTACTTACAAAACCAAGATACTCTCGCACCGTCATGTCGGGATACAAAGGTGGTGTTTCCGGTAAATAGCCTATTTTGGCCTTCACCGCCATGGGATTGGCATGCACCTCCTCCCCGTCCACCACCACGGTGCCACTGGTAGCCGCCAAATAGCCCGTTATAATCCTCATTGTAGTGGTTTTACCGGCACCATTGGGCCCCAAAAAGCCAAGAATACTCCCTTTGGGCACGGTGAAACACACATCATCTAAAACACACTTGTCACCGTAGGTCTTACGTAAGTGGTCAACAATAATCATCCCCCATTCAGTCCATCAGTCAAGACTAATGAAGAAGATAATCCTGTAGGTTTTTCTTCAAAAGGGGTTTACGTAGTTTCTCAATAGCCCTAGCCTGGATTTGTCTTACTCTTTCTCTGGAGAGATTCATTATTGCTGCGGTATCGCTGAGGGAATAGACTTTGCCATTTTCAAACCCGTAACGCAGTCGTAGTATTTTTTGTTCCCTCTCATTTAAAAGGGAAAAAAGTGACAGCAAATCCTTCTGTAGTGTCATCCTGGCAAGATTCTCCTCAGGGGTGGCAGCGGATGTCTCAATCAAGTCCAACAGAGGGGTGTTGTAGTTTTCTCCTACCCTTATTTCTAGGGAAATGGAGCGGGGAATCTGACCCAAAAACTCCTGCAGTTGTGTTACAGTCATATGCATCGCCTGGGCTATTTCTTCCATTGTCACCATTCTTCCCTTAGTTTGGGACAATTCTCTTTGCACCTTTTTCAGTTGGTTAAGTTTTTCCGTGATGTACAGAGGCAGACGAATGGTGCGAGACTGGGTAGCAATGGCACGTGTCATCCCCTGTTTGATCCACCAGTAGGCATAGGTGCTAAAATGGTAACCCTTAGTGTAATCGAATTTGTCCACTGCCTTTTCTAAACCAAGAGTGCCTTCTTGAATTAAATCCAGCAAATCCAAGCCGCGATTCTGATATTTCTTGGCAATGGACACTACCAGACGCAAATTGGCGCTAATCATCTGCAGTTTTGCCTTTCTCCCTTCCCGGAGGGTGTTTTCCAAGTCAGACACAGAAATGCCCGCCAGAAGTGCCCATTTTTTCTTACCCTCTTGGAGAATTTCCAACAGTCTTTGGGGAGGGGTATTGGTTTTGTTTGCCCACTTGTGGAGATTAGCCGGATGAGGTTTTTCCCACAGACAACTGTCACAAACACTAATTACCTGGTTGTATTGGGCAATAGCAGGCAGATGTTGATGGTTTAGGCGAATCTGGTGAAGGGATTGAACTGCCTTTATCTTCTTGGCTAGGGCAATTTCTTCCTCCCCCGTCAACAGGGGAATACGTCCTATATCCCTCAAGTATAAACGAATCAAATCCCGAGCAAATGGTGGCTTCTTGTGGTTATAAGAGGCAGAAGGGTTGACTCGAGAAGAGGATGAGACTACATCTAATTCTGTCATTCCTTTTGTATTTTTACCTGTTTGAATTTTACGGATTTTCAAGTCTAAGGGGAATAAGCCCATCA
This sequence comes from Cyanobacteriota bacterium SRBZ.bins.94.201705, assembly GCA_030549855.1. Taxonomy (GTDB): domain Bacteria; phylum Cyanobacteriota; class Cyanobacteriia; order Cyanobacteriales; family Cyanobacteriaceae; genus DVEF01. The sequence goes on along the minus strand of JAUQQP010000046.1, from coordinate 145,360 downwards.
GGGAGGGACAAGCCCATCAGGGAGGGACAAGCCCCCATCCACTACTATGCCCCCAATATACAACAAAAAAAGGAAATTGAGTCAATTTTGTTAAAAACTAACAGTAGCACTAATTTTCGCCCTCCTCCTCAAAAAGCAATTGTTCCACAATCCAATTCATCTTCTCATCCTCTTCAGACAGAATGCGGATTTCCCCTGACTCAGATTTTTCCCCTATGAATAGTATTGGGTTAACCGGGGTACAGACGTTGTATTTTTGCCCCTGGAAATAGAAACTGGCTAAAAATTGTAACTCTTCTGGTTCCACTTCCGAACCATGTTCCTCCACTTCTAAACTAATAATATTCTCCTCTTCCAGGGGTGGCAATTCGCCGCTGGCAGTGAGGACATAACCAGTCCGTTTTAAAGAGAGATTCAACTCTGCCAAGACTGCCTTAGCTGTGTCAAAGATGGCTGTAATCTCCTCCTCGTCGTCTACAATTATCGCCTCTTCTTCCCCCTCCCCCTTCACATTTTCCGTAAAGATGACAATGGCCACATCTACTGGCATCAGCAGTACATAAGTATTCCCGTCATATTGCAACTCGTTTTCCAAATAACAGTCTAATTCTCTACCTTTGTCATCGAAAATAGTTACTATTTCCGCTGGTTCATCATATTGTCCGTTGGTGGGATTAACTTGGGAAGAAGACATAGCAATGGATGTAGGCAAAATAAAACCAAAACCATGTAGAAAAAGAATATCATGGTTTGACCCTCTGTGGGTCATTGGCTCATTATTCTGGCCTATTTCTCATTGTAAGTGATTATAATTAGATACAAACACTTAAGTTCCAGGAGGGGGGAAACAATTGAATGAAGCCGATAGCCAGGGAAGAAGACCAGTTGTGGCTGGAAGAGGAGACGGAGGAGACTTTACCGTCGCCGGGAGAGAAAAAGGGCAATATTTTCCTGTTTTACCTCAACGTTGTTAAAAGGAAGTGGCCCATTGTCCTCACATTCACTCTTTTAGGACTTGGTGGGTCAGTTTATTGGGCTAGCAAAGATCCTATCACTTATCGGGGTAGTTTTGAGATGATAGTAGAACCTGCTACCTCCATAGAAAAACTAACTGACCCTGTTATTATAACACGAACTGGCGGTAATATCGACGAGAGACTGTTGGCCATAGACTATCCCACTGTTTTGAAAATCCTCAAGACTGGTAAGATACTGGAAGACGTAGCCGAAAAGGTACATCAGCAACTACCTAAAGGTAGCTATTTTGTAGAAGAAATCCAAAAAAAGCTAGAAGAAAATCTCCATGTGGAAAGGGTACAATTGGGCAAGAGTAGATTTGATGTTACCAAAGTAATCGGGGTTACTTTTAAGGATAAAGATGAACTTTTGGTGAGAACTGTATTACGAGCCCTGGCAGAAAGATATATACAATACAGCAGAGAGGAGAGGGAAAAAAGCCTAAAGGCAGGAATAGAATTCATCGACAGGCAAATACCCCAAATTCGTAGTCGCATTGAGAGGCTACAAAATGAACAAATGAAATTAAAAAACAACGGTTTGATGGCAAATCCCCAGGCTAAGGGAGACGCCCTATTTCAGATAACTGTCCAATACCAACAAGAAATAAACAGTATAGACGCGGAATTAAAGGGATTGAAAGCCGCCAAAGCCAGCCTAGAAAAAGAATTGGGCTTGAATGCCAGAGAGTCACTTATCGCCTATACTCTAAATCAAGACCCAAAAATCCAAAAATTACAATCAGATATACAACAGCTGGAGTCTCAAATTGCCCTAGAATCCACCAGATTGAACAACAAACACCCCACCATCACCGCCTTAAAGGCACAAAAAGATGCCCTCAGACGCCTGTTGGATAAAGAAACTACAAGAGTATTGAGGGAACAAAACATTACCGACACAGTTAACCCGCGAGTATTTGCCTTTCAAGACAACAACCGTCTCCAACTGATACAAAAGCTGATAGAAACCCAAAATCAGATTAACACTCTTAGCGCCCGTCGTCAGTTGTTGGTAGCAAGACAGGCAGAAATCAATAATTCCTTAAAGGAGATTCCCTATTTAATCAGAAGATATGATGACTTAGACAGACAAATCCAACTTAATAATGAACTTTTGAGTCAACTAACCCGTCAAAGGGAAACACTCCGCGTAGAGTTGGCACAACAAAAAACTCCCTGGGAGATTCTCTCCACTCCTGATGGTAACATCTACGCCAATCCCCCTGAACCAAAAAAGAAACTCATGGCTGGCACAGGTTTAGGAATAACTCTGGGTTTGCTGTTGGCTATTGCCATTGAGAGAAAACGAGATGTAATCATGGAAGCCAGTGATTTGGAATATGCCTTTGGATTGCCCGTGTTAGGAATATTAGAATTTAGTGGGGAAAAAGGGAAAAACCTGGTATCTTTGGAGGAAGAAAGTTCCTTTTTAGAATTAACCAGTACCATCACCCAAAAAGTACAAAAAAATACAGAAACCCCCTCAGAATTGACAGAGGTGTTTGCTAACTTCCACTTCCAAATGACACCGAATAAACCCTGTTCGATTTTGATCACCTCCCTCCACCCCAGTGACGGACAAGCCTATGTAGTCGCTAATCTAGCCAAAACTGTTACCAAACTCGACCAAAAGGTTTTGGTAATAGAAGCCAATACCCTATTTCCGGAAATGCAGGAACATTTTGGCGAGAAGTATTGCGTCCAACTTCAAGATTTACTACTGGCTGCTGACTCGGATATTCCTCTGCAAAAGCTACTACCAGAAGATACAAAAATAGTGGTGATAACCAGTGAAGCCAAGGAGGAGGAGGAGGAAAACATTAGGTATCTGAGCGCCAAGTCTGTACAATCTGTAATTGAGGAGATAAAGAAAGGCTATCACCTCACCCTTTACAACAGTTCTTTTTTCCTAGAATCCCATCACGTAAGCCTGTTGGCAGAAAATACTGACGGGATTATAATGGTAGTCACCCTCAAGTCCACATCTTTTTCCCAAGTACAAAAAGCAGTACAGCGTATTGAAAAGTACAATCTCAACTTCCTTGGTTTTGTGGTAATGGGTTAAAGGGGGATACTATCTGCAGGGGGAAGAAAAAAACTCAGGCAGCCTGTTGTTATACCGATGCTGGTAATTACAGGTTTATGGTTACTGCCTGGTTTGGTGTGTGATTGGGGTTGCTTCTGTTAACTGTTAAACAAGGGCTTGCGACTGTTCAGCTGTTTCTCTTTCCCTGACAAGCCTTAGTGCTTCTTGTAGTGCTGTCAACCTGTCCGTAATCCAGTGGTATTCTGGTATTAAATTAGAAATACCCAGTTTCTCCAGACGCTGTCTTACCTGCCCTGTAGCACCTACTATAAACACCTCTCTTCCCTTTTCCACCGCCTCTTGGATGGCATTTTCTATGGCTAAGGAGGAGGTTACCCCCATCAGTGGCACTTGACTGAGGTCTACTACTAGTACATCATAATTAGCAATGGCATTGTGTTCCCGAGAAATAGCCTTGGCTAGACCAAAAATCATTGGCCCGCTAAGATGGAATAGGAGTATCTTACCACCACCCAAGTCCAATATCTGTTGCTCCTCTGGACTTAGGACTATCTCATCATCGGCAGTACTTACTATTTTTACAGACTTAGACGCCAGGGAGGACAGTTTCTCAATAGTCAAGATATTGGCTATAAATATACCTACCCCTACGGCTACCATTAGGTCAATGAATACCGTCAGGGCGATTACAGTATATACAATGGCTGTGGCTTTCCAGGAAATTTTGTGTACCCTTCTGAGGAAACCCCAGTCCATTATACTTATACCTACCCTTAGGGCAATTCCCGCTAATACTGCCAGGGGAATTTGGGAAGTGAGAGGGGCCGCCCATACTACAATCACAAATAGTATCAGGGCTCTTGTAATACCAGATAACGCAGTTTTGGCCCCCGTTTGAATATTGACTACTGTACCCATGGTAGCACCAGCCCCGGCAATCCCCCCAAATAGCCCAGAGAAGAAGTTACCTAGCCCTTGCCCTACCAACTCCTTGTTAGAATCGTGTTCAGTACGGGTTAAACTGTCTGCTACTACGGATGTCAACAGAGCATCTATACACCCCAACATCCCCAACACCAGGGCTTTGAATACCATATTCCCCAGTTGAGAAGGCTCAAAGGTGGGTAACTGCATTTTGGGCAAGCCGGTGGGAATCTCTCCAATACGCCGGATTTCCGCATCCCCAAAAAACACTAGGGACACTATGGTGCCTACAATTAAAGCTAACAGAGGTGGTGGGATTATCCTCTTATAACGGGATGGCACAGAATAGAGTATTACTACCGTCAACACCGCTAGGATTGTCTCTAACGGGTTGGCATTGGCAATCAGGTTGGGCAAGTTTTGCAAGGTGCCTATTACCCCCCCCGGCGGGGTTTTTTGTCCTAAAAATGGCCCTATTTGTAAAATTATCAGAATAATGCCTATCCCCGACATGAAGCCGGATATTACTGTATAGGGCATCATCGTAATATACTTGCCCAGTTTCAGAAAACCAAACAGGATTTGGAATAAACCCGCCATCATCACCACCGTAAAGGCCATGGCCATCCCGTTGTCATATTTGGCAAAATCTGCTATGATGGCCGTCATCACCACTGTCATTGGCCCTGTTGGTTCTGATATTAGTGTGGGAGTGCCACCGAATAACGCCGCGAAAAAGCCCACTAACACCGCACCCCACAAACCTGCTAATGCCCCCGCACCGGAGGCTATCCCAAAAGCCAACGCCATCGGTAGGGATACTACTGCCGCTGTTAACCCTCCCAGTATATCCCCCCTCACATTGCGCAAATTAATTTCATTGGTTATCCCCATTTCCTTTATTCCCTCTTATATTGACTTATTGCTATCTAAATTTTAATAACGATAGCTATATATCAATGCCCCCTATTGTAACCCAAGAGAGAAAAAAAAACACTAACACCTCTTGAGACTTCTTAATGGACTATATTAGTTTGTCTCATGGGGGGAAGGCTGGGGGGTAGCTAACTGAAAAGTCAGGCATCAGCAGTGGAAAGGTTTTTTAGATTGGCCAGCAGGTGGTATATTGCGCCCTTTAGTCCTACCTCCGGATTTGTTACTATTTTTATAGTCATCTTCTCTAAAATTGGCCTCATTCTTCCTTTGTTCAAAAAACTGTACAAAAAGTCACTTCCTGGTATGATAGGCAGTAACTTGGGCGCTATCCCCCCGGCTATATAAATCCCTGAATAGGGGAGTGTTTTTAAAGCAAAATTACCTACTTCCGCCCCATAGGCACTCAGGAAAATAGATATAGCCTTGCTACTTAGAATATCGTTTTTCTTCAGGGCCGATTCCCCTATTATGGCCCCAGGATCAATACTGTCATCCCCTTCTTCCCATCTTCTTATTTTTTCTCCCACCTCCGGGGATTCTTGAGCCCAATTATTGTCTCTCAAAAACTGATATATTGCTACTATCCCCTGTCCAGATACCACCCTTTCCACTGATACTCTCTCTAGGTTGAATTTGTGTTTGAGATAGTGCATTAGTTGCCACTCTACCTCATTTCTAGGGGCAAAATCTGTATGTCCTCCTTCTGTGGCAAATACCTGATATTCTCCCTTTATTTTTACCAAAAAACTTTCCCCTAGTCCTGTCCCTGCCCCCACTACTGCTATGGGACTTTCTCTGTCTTTCTCATCATCTCCCGGTTTTTCTCCCTCATGTAACAGGGACAATTCCTCTTCTTTTAAGGTTAAAATTCCGTAGCTTATCGCCGCAAAGTCGTTGAGAAGATATACCTTTTTAAAATTAAATTCTTCTTCCAGTTCAAATCCTATTATTTCCCAGCCAAGGTTGGTTATTATACTGCTGTTATTTTCTAGAGGACCTGCTACGGCAATTGAAGCGTATTCTGCCTTATTTTCTCCTAGAAAATCTCTTAGTATATCGGAAAATTTTTTGCTCTGTTTGCTGGCATATTTCTGTTTTTTTACTACACTTACATCTTGAGTCTTTGAGTCGGCTTCTAGTAAACACAAAATGGTATTGGTGCCACCAACATCCCCTGCTAAGACTCTCATGGGTAAAATCCGAATAATTCCAGGTACGAGGCTATTATACTTCCTTTGAAACAATTATGTGAGCAGGGAAAAGGCTATAGCCAGTGGCTGGGGATAGTATTCTAGATGACAGTATCTTAATAGTTGATTAGTTATGCTTAGTTAGAACTACTAGTATTGGATAAGTAAATACAGTGAGCGGTATTGCTATAGTAGAAGGTAATCCTCACCTGCGCTCTCTTTTGGGGTGGCACTTGAAACAACTAGGATACACCATTAGTTCCTATGATACAATCGAAAAGGCCAAAAGAAATATAATCCACAATCCCCCCTCCCTTGTAATTTTGGATTCGGATTTACCCGACGGGGATGGGGTGGAATTCTGTCAGTGGCTTTGTAAATCCCTCCACAGTCTTATTTTTATGTTATCCGCGCGGGTGACGGAAAGGGATGTGGTAAAGGCTTTAAAAGCTGGTGCGGATGATTATTTGAAAAAACCATTTGGCATCCAAGAGTTTCTGGCAAGGGTAGAATCTTTATTACGTCGAGCACGCATAAGTAGTGCACCCCTGTTTCTAGATTTGGGAGACTTGAAAATCGACTTGTTACATAGGACGGTAGAATATAGGGGACAGTTGGTAGACTTAACCCCCCAGGAGTTTAGCCTATTATATCTCCTCAGCAGGGCCCAAGGGATTCCCCTTAGTCGTACTGAACTGTTACAATTGGCTTGGCCCTCTAATATCGACAATCCTAGGACTATTGACACTCATATTCTATCACTGCGGAAGAAACTGGAACCAGACCCCCGACAACCTACTTTGATTCAGACTGTCAGAAATGTTGGTTATCGCTTTAATCCAGAGGCATTAAAACCAAAATACGCCTTGAAGCATTACAACAATTCCAATACTTCTGTTTCTTTCCCCTCTGACTCTTCCCTAAATCACAGTCTATCCCACTCGAGAATACCACAGGATGGATTTGTCAGTCACTAATTCCCCCCGTTGCCCCCCGTTTACCAACACTCCCCCCCCTATTTGTGGTTATAAGCCTTTCTATCCCCCAATGATATAATAAATCACCATCTGTTTCTGGTGACCATTTCCCTATGGGTGGTAATTCAAAACTAATCCGAGATAAAATTCCCGAATTTCTCCCCAAAAATAATACCAAATATCAGGTTGTTCAATTAGGTGATGAGGAATACAAAAAGGAACTTAAGGCCAAGTTGTTGGAGGAGGGGAGGGAGGTTTTGTCTGCTGATACCCCGGAAGATTTGATAGAAGAAATTGCCGATGTTTATGAAGTGATAGATGCTATAATAAATGCCTACAATATAGACAGAAAAGAGTTAGAAATTGTTAGGAATAAGAAAGCAGAAGAAAGGGGGAGATTTGAGAAAAAGTACCAGCTAACCCCGGTAATCTTCCGGGAAGAGTTAAGGAGAAATGAAGAGGAGATGGTGAGGGAGGCCGAAAAATTTTTAAAAAGAGAGGTAGACCCTTCGCTGGCTAATACATTGGACTGGGATTTCGGTTGTCTGAGGGATATATTCTTAAAAATGCACTGGAATAACCCCCTTTTCTTCAGGCTAAAACTGTCGCCAAAGTGGGGGGGATTTGGGATGAGCAATCTGGGTTTTTATCACTGGCAGGTGATGATGGCTAAATACTCTGGTGCTTTATCTTTTTTACAAACACAACACCAAAGTGCCCTAGGTTTTATATGTCAAAGTGAGAATGAGAAACTGCGGGAGAAGTATTTGAATTTATTGAGAGAGAAAAATTTGTTTTTTGGAGTGGCCTTTTCTCACCTGAGAAGAGAGGGGAAACCACTGGTGACGGCTTCGGTTTGTAGGGGGGGATACCAACTGGATGGCTTTTTGCCCTGGGTGACAGGGTATGGTATTTTTAGTTATCTAATCGTGGGGGCTACTCTCCCAGATGGTAGAGAATTGTATGGTATCATCCCCTTTGCCAACCAACCACCGGCTTTGGAATTTAGCCAGCCGCTGAAATTACTGGCAATGAGTAGCACCAATACAGTGACGGCGCGTTTACAGGGATGGTTTTTGCCTGAGGAAGAGGTAATAGCTATAAAACCAAAGGATAGTATTCATATTAGAGACAGAGATAATGTGTTACACCATGGTTTTTTCCCTCTGGGGTGTAGTCAGGCTGCTTTACAAATACTACGAGAAAACCTGAATAAAATAAATCTCCCCTCCCTGGAAAAGGTGTATCTAAAACTGGAGGAGGAGGAAAAACTACTACGGGAAAGGATGTTTAGTGGCATAACAAACCCTGATACGGAGTTTACCGAAAAGTTGAAGTTGAGGGTGGAGGCTATCCATTTGGCTCACCGTTGCACCTTGGCTTGTATAATTAGTTCTAAGGGGTCTGCTAGTTTAGTGGATAACACTGCCAATCGTCTCTACCGGGAGGCATTGGTGTATAGTGTTTCTGGACAAACGCAGTGGGTTTTGGCAGAGTCACTGCTTTATATGGATAGTTGATTTTCGTTTTGTTTTATCTTTTTCCTCTCATGTCAGCAAATAATGACAAGGGGGTTGATTTTTCTGGGGTTTTCTGGTGCAACATAGAAGATTATAGCGGCGAGAATCTTTGATTACTTGAGAGACAGAAGAAAGTTTTGATTTTTATAAAAAAAATTAAATAGAATGAACTTCAAGTGGGCCAGCGAGCAAACGCTGTTGTAATCTAATGTAATCCGGAGAGGGACAGGTAACTCATGACGGAATCGAAACAAAATCTGGAGGAAATGACTTTAAGACAGTTGAGGAAAATAGCCAGTCTCCTCAATATACCCCGTTATAGTCGCATGCGGAAACAACAACTGCTGGAGGCTATTAGGCTAAAAAAAAATAGTCTGTTACAGCAACAGGGGAAAGAGGAAGAGAATAAATCTCCCCAGACACCGCCTTCTGTGGAGGAGACCATAGAAAATACTAACTCTGTTTCCCTTCCTGCCGACAAACCTGCTGACAAGGGGGAAACTTTTTCCGAAGAGATGAGGCAATGGAAGGATTTTTTTTTGTCATCAGACGAGTGGGAGTTGGTAGATTTGCCTCCCTCGACGGGGGAGACTTGTGTTTGTTTGATGCCTTTAGATTGGCAGTGGGGTTTTGTTTACTGGGATATTTCTCCTGCGACTCAACAACAGTTGGCGGATAAGGGGATAAGACATCTGGTTTTGCGTCTGTATGATGTTACTGCAGGGGAGGAGAAGACTCCTCAGAATGTAAAGGAATTCCTCTGTGGTATTGATGCCCGGAAATGGTATCTGCCCATTCCTGTGGGTGGACGTATTTATAGGGTGGAGTTGGGGTATAGAGACAGGGAGGAGAATTGGACGTCTCTTGCCTACTCTCCTTCAGTGAGTTTTCCCTCTGCTTATCCCAGTGACTGGCAGGAGGATGTTTTTGTCACTGTTTCCTGGGATACGCCTTTAGAGGAGGTGTCTTTTCCCCTGCCGGAAGGAAAAAGAGAAACCCATGACTGGGATTACGACTGGTACCTACAATTGTCAATACCGGCGGCTACAGGTAGTGGACACATGTGGAGTGGGACTGTAAGGGGAAAGGAGAGGGGGTTTTACTTGACTGCCAACGCCCAGTTAGTGATATATGGGGCAACGCTGCCTTCTGCTAGGGTAATGGTGGGGGATAGAGAAATTCCCATAAGGGAGGATGGTACTTTTCGTTTTCAAGTCTCCCTCAAGGATGGAGTAGTGGAATTTCCCATTAAGGCGGTGGCGGCGGATGGCATCGAGAGTCGTTGTCTTCGTCTCAAGGTAAGTAAAAAAACCCAGGAGGAGGGGATGGAGGATTGGTTTACTCCCCCCGGGGGTGGGGGGAAGGAGTCTTGTTGACTGATTTTTTAGCTGACTTTGAATCTGGCTACATTGGCTTCTAGTTTTTTGGCCAATTCTTGTAAACGGGCGAAGGTTTCTGACACCTGAGTAACTGATTCGTTAGTTTTTTGTGCTACCCGGGCCACTTCAGAAATAGTAGCACTTACTTGTTCAGAGCTTTCTGACTGATTATAGGCGGCCAGGGCGATTTTTTCTACCAATTCACTAATTTGGATGGTTGCCGCCGTGATTTGGTTGAGACTATTACGGGTTTGTTCTACCAGTTTACTTCCTTCTACTACAAGCTCACTACTTTCTTCTACCGAGTTGAGGGCCATTTTAGTTTCTGAGAGGATTTCGGTTACCAGTTTTTCGATGTCTGCGGTAGCGGTAGCCGACTGACTGGCCAGGGAGCGTACTTCTTCTGCAATCACGGCGAAACCTTGTCCTTGTTCCCCTGCCCTTGCTGCCTCGATGGAGGCTTTTAGTGCCAACATGTGGGTTTGGGCGGCGAATTTACTGATCAAGGAGACTACTTTGGAGACATTTTCAATGGTTTGCCCCAGTTTGCGCATTTGTCCAGCGGCCTGTTGGACGGTGGCACGGACTTCCATAATAGCTTTTACGGTTTTGTCCATGGCCTGGTCACCCTGCTGGACGGTATCTTGAGCTACAAGGAGCACCTCTTCTGCCTGTTGTGCGGTTTCCACCACCCCCCTACTGGAGGCAGTCATTGCGGCTACTGTTTCCAATGCCTGGTTGATATTTTCTAACTGCTGGTTTACTTCCTCCCGTAACAGGTTTATTTCTCCCTGGTTAGCCACGGTGGTGCGGGCTACTTCTAGGGCTACCCCTTGTACCTGGGCCACAATTTGCCGTAGACTTTCTATTGTAGCATTATAGGAGTCTGCTATAGTACCGATTTCATCGTCAGTGACGGTGGCCCGAACAGTCAAATCCCCCTTAGAGACAGGTTCCACTTGCATCAACAAATCTAAAGCCCGTTTTTGGATTTTTTCCTTGGCCTCCCGTTGTTCTCGTTCAGCCTTGGCCTGACGCTCTAACAGTTCCACCCTTTCTAGGGCAAAGCCCACCTGAATGGCCACCTGGGTAAAGAAGTCTATTTCCGCCTCTTGCCATTCCCTGGTGCGGCTACACTGATGGGCCACTAGCAGACCATGTAGCCTTTCGTGTACTACTATAGGGGCTACGAGATTGGCTCTTACCTGGAGAGATTCCAACTGTGCCAGGTAACAGGGGTTCAAGTCAGCGTTGTGGACGTCGGCGATGGCGGTAACTTCGCCACTGAGGTATTTTTCTACTATTGGCTTTTTAGCAAAACAAGGATCTTTTATTATGGCCCGTAGGGCGGAGGCGTGGGGGGCTTGTACTGACTCAGCTATTACCTGGCCTTGTTGAAAGTCTTCTTCTAACTTGTACACCAGGGTGCGATCGCAGTTAAGGGCCTGACGGAGGGCCACAACCACTCTGTCCAAAACCTGTTGTACTGTGGTAGCCTGGGCCAGGGCCACTGTGATTTCCTTTAGCTGTTCAGCCCTAGTAGCGGCTTGGATTTGGGTTTTGAGGAGGTTTACCCTGTCGAGGATTACCCCATAGCGGAGGGCCACTTGTCCTAAGAAGGAGACTTCGCTTTCTTCCCATTTGTGGTGTTGACGGCAGTGGTGGGCGATGAGGAGGCCGAAGAGTTGTCCTTGGCTGATGATGGGCACCACCAGGTTAGACTTAATTTGTAAACGGTGCATCAAGGCCTCATGTTCGGGGGCAAATCCAGCCTTATAGACGTCTTCCGTGGCCACTACTCGCCCGTTGAGGTATGCTTGTCGGAGAGTGAGGGGGATGCAGGGGTCATTAAGTTCCTCTGTGAGGGCACTGGGCAAGTCTTCATCTCCAGCCTCATTGCTGATGTAACCACTCCAGTCGGGGTTGAAGCGGTAGATTACCATTCTATCTGCCCTCAGAATCTCCTTGACCTTGGGGAGGGTTTTGTTAAACACATTGTTGACCTCTTCTTCGGTGACCACTGGGGTGCCCGTGATTTCTTGCAACAAACTAGCCTTGATGGCATCCAATACCAACACAGCCTCGTTAGCCTGGATGGAGTCTGCTAGCTGGTTGAAGGTTTTTGCCAGACTGCCGATTTCGTCTTCCCCAAGGACTTTTGCCCTTAGATTGTGGTTGCCCTGGGCAAAGAGAGTGGCGGTTGTCTCTAGGTTTTTAAGACGACGTATTATGGACCTGATTACCAGGACGATGAGTACTAGGTTGACCAGGACAATGATGAGGGTAACGCGCAGGGAAAGTCCCAAGGCGCCAGCTAGCACCTTTTGGAGGAACTGTTCAGAGGCGCCATGGACCAATACTGCCACTGGTTGCCCCTGGGAGGTGGTAATGGCCTCTGCGGTGAGGGTGTAGGTTTCTGGATGTTCTCCTACCCTGCCACGGAAGGAGATTTTCTGTCCGGGTTGCTTTATTGCCTGTTTTAGTGGTTCCTCAACAGTTAAGCCTTCATCGTCTTCTGGATGGGTTTGGTGGGCAGCCACTGCTACTGTTAGCTTATCTCCCTCCACCTGATATATGGCACTATAACTGTCTTCAAACTGAGAGGCGGCGCGGGAAACGATAATCTTCTTGCCATTGACTACGTCTCCGGCTACCAGTACTCCTATTACCTCTTGACGATTACTGGGATTGAATACTGGGGTTGCCACATAACGGATTAGGGCCTTTTCTTGGGGATTAATGGCCTTATATAGCACTGGGGGTGTTTCCTTCTGCAATTCTTGGCCACTTACCAACTCAGTGGTTTTGATTTGTCGGGGGTTGCGTAGTACTTCTGAAACCAGGCCGTTGGGGTCAAAGGGCTCCCCGGTCCGGTCTCTGTTGGCGTTGACGATAATACGTTTATCTTTGCCCACCAGGGTAGCATATTCAATTTCTGTGGCTTTGGCCTCGTTGGCCAGGATTTCCTTTACTATGGCCTTTTGTTCCGGTGAAAGGGGTTCACCCTTTCCCACAGTGAGGGCGGCATCGATAATAGCCCTGTTATCGGACTGTCCGCGGAAGGAATAGCCCATCTGGTCGATTTTGAGGTCATAGCTAGCCTTAAGCACCTCCAGCTGAGACTGGGACTGTTTGACCAACTGCTCCCGGCCAGTTTTCACAATTTGGTAATAACCTGCCCCCAACAGGCCACCGACGGATACCACTTGGCCAAACAGAATTACAAAGAGTAATTTAGTACCGATGGGCAGATTATAAAACCACTGGGCAAGGGGCGAGGGTTTTTGGGGAGCAAGTGGCGGGGTGGTTTTGACTGTTACCCTTTCCTGGGACTGGACTATAGGTCTTTCTGGTGCTTGTGTCATGACTGTTTTCCCTGATGTTTACAAAAGTCTTAATTGACTTTGAATTTACTTACGGCGATTTCAAGACTTTCGGCTACCCTTTGTAGTTTCTTGAAGGTACGGGCCACCTGGCTAACAGCATTAGAGGTTTCATTGGAGATGTGGGCCACCTCTGCCATGGTTTCGGTGATGGCCTCAGAGGTTTGGGACTGTTCGGCGGCGGCAGCGGCAATGGCTGTTACCAACTGGCTGATTTGGGCGGCAGCGGCGGTGATTTCATTGAGGGAGGCGCGGGTTTCTTCTACTAGTCTAGTCCCTTCTACTACCTGTTCAGTACCTTCTTCCATGGCTTTTACCACCTCGTTGGTTTCTGCCTGGATTTCCGCTACTACCTTTTCGATTTCTGCGGTAGCCTCAGCCGATTGCCGTGCCAGGGAGCGTACTTCTTCCGCTACTACAGCAAAACCACGTCCTTCCTCGCCAGCGTGGGCAGCCTCGATGGAAGCATTCAAAGCCAAAAGGTTAGTCTGATCAGCGAAGCTACTAATCAGGTTGACTACCCGGGAGATTTTTTGGGTGGACTCCCCTAGTCTTTTTACCTTCTTGGCGGTTTCTGCTACCGTTTCGCGGATGGCCAGGATGCCGTCTACGGTGCGATTCATGGCCACTTCCCCTTCTTCTACATACTTGTTGGCCTGTTTTACTGCCTGTTCAGCTTGTTCCGCATTACTCAACACTGTTTTAGCGGAGAAGGCCAACATTTGTAGTTTTTCCAAGGCCATATTGATGTCGTCTGCCTGACGTACTATTTCCTGGGCCAGGTTTTCGATATACTGGTCTTGCTCAGTTACTACCTGAGTCATGGCCTTGGCACCACCTTGTACCTGCATTACGATTTTCCGGAGACTTTCTATTGTGGCATTATAAGAGTCTGCTATAGTACCAATTTCATCCTCGGTGACGGTGGCGCGGATGGTCAAATCTCCCTGGGCAACGGGATCAACTTGCATGAGCAATTCCAAGGCCCTTTGTTGTAGTCTTTCCCTTGCCTTCCTTTGTTCCAACTCCGCTTTTTGTTGTCTTTCCAACAGTTGGATTCTTTCTAGGGCGGGGCCTATTTGAGTGGCCAACTGGGAAAGGAAATTACATTCAGATACAGTCCAGTTACGGGGGCCAGAGCATTGGTGGGCTATGAGCAATCCCAGTAGATTCCCTTCGACGATGATGGGTGCCACTAGATTGGCCTTGACTTCAAAAGGCTCCAACTGCTGGATGTGACAGGAGGTCAGTCCCGCCGTATAGATATTGTTAGTGGCCTGGATTCTGCCTTTTTTGTATTTCTCTACGTATTTTTCTGCAAAACAGGGGTCTTTAATTTTTGCACCCAAAGCCTTTGGATATTTGGGATCTACCGATTCGGCTATAATTGTCCCCTTCCAGTCCTCGTCAAAGGTATATACTATCATTCTGTCTGCTTTGAGGGCCTCCCTCCCCATGGACACTGCCATTTCAAATACCTTCTCTTTATTTAGGGCCCCTGCTATAGCAAATGTAATATCTTTGAGTCTTTGCGATAGCATGTAGTCTGTTTGTTGTGTTTCTACTAGCATGGCTCGTTGGAGGGCAGGCCCCATTTGAGCAGCAGTTTGGGCAAAGAAGTCAATTTCTTGCACCGTCCAGTTTCTTGGGCCAGAACATTGGTGGGCAATAAGCAGTCCCAACAGCTTGTTTTCGGCGATAATGGGGGCTACTAGGTTAGCTTTGACTTGGAAGGGCTCCAGTTGTTGGAGGTGACAATCAGTAAGTCCAGCTTTATATATGTCGGGGGTGGCCTGTACTCGGCCTTGTAGGTATTTTTCTACGTATTTTTCCGCAAAACAGGGGTCATATATATTGGCCCCTAAAGCCTTAGGAAAATTGGCCTCTACCGACTCAGCTATAATGGTACCCTTGTATTCGTCGTCAAAGGAATAAACAATCACCCTGTCCGCCTGTAAAGCCTGACGTATTTCTCGTACTGCTATCTCGAAGACTTCATTCACATTAAAGGCTTTAGTCATCTCCAGGGTGAGGTTTTTCAACAGGTTAGACTGACTGGCCAGGGTTTGTTGTTCTAAAAACAACTGTTTCAGCTGTGCCGCCATTTCGTTGATGCTGTTGCCCAGCTGGGCTATTTCATCGTTGCCTTCTACTTCTACCTTGGCCTCTAAATCTCCCGAGGCGATTTTTTTGATGGTGTTAGAAGTCCTTTCCAGGGGTGATACCAGTCTCTCTGCCAGTTTATAGGCAATAAGGCCTACTAGGGCTGCAGTTAGGGCAGTGCCCACGTATATAAAGTTGAGGATACGTCTTAGGGGGGCTAAGGCTGCCTCCGTTGAGACTCCGACGGCCGCTATCCAGTTCAGGTTTAACTGGTCATCTTGTATTCTCTGTATAGCTACTAATTGCTCCTTCCCTGTCAGTTGATTTTTGGCCGTGAAAACAATAGGATCTACTGGTATATCTTGAGGGGTACGGTAGGGGAATATGTTCTCCAACAGGGTGATGTCTTCAGTTATGGGTTGACCCGTTTTAGTAACAGCCGGTGTAAATTCTTGTGTAGTAGACAAAAATACTCTCTTTTCTCCGTCAGCCAGGTATACTGTTTCTGTTTTTGTGTCTTCCATTCTGGCTATTATCTTTTGGATTTCCCTTAGGGGGAGTCGGCAGCGTACTACTCCCATAAATTGTTTTGTATTTGGTTCTATTATGGGGGCAGCAAATATGAGATAGTTTCTGCCATCGTTAGCCCTGACAGGCCCTAACATTGACCCTTTTCCTTTGGTTTTGGCCTCTATAAAGGGTATGGTATTAGCCAGGTTTTCTTTTACCGACTCCCCCCCACTTTGGACAATGATAGTGCCGTTGGTGTCGACAATAGCTATATTGTCATACACTCTGTAGAGTTCTTGAAATTTGTTTAAATCTCGCGACAGTCTGTTCAAATCTTTTGTTTCCCAGGCAGCAGAGGAGGATATTACACTGGCTAGACTTTGGGCGTCTTTTACACCATGTTCAATATATTGAATTGTCTCCCTCTCCACCGCATCCACTTTATTTATCTCTAGGGTTTCGATTTGACGTCGGAGGGAGGAGGATATTAGGATGGAGGCTACCCCACCGACAATCACTATTGGTATTACCCCCAAGGCGATGGCAATAGAGGTGGTTTTAAATCGTAGGCTTCTGTTTTGCCACCACTGTTTTAAACCTCCGCCTCCCGGGGTGACGGTGGGTGGTAGAGAGTCACCGGAGGTTGGGATGGACTGGTTGTCGTTGTAGTCTACTTTTTTTTCTTCACTGAAGGGTTGTGGGTATGTTTTGGTCATGGACTTTTCCTCTTGCTCTTCCCTTTCACTACCGATAAAATGACTTTTGTGCCCTCAGGCTTGCTTCTGTTTTTCTGTTTTTTTTTCAGTACTTGTTTTTCATTCTAACCTGACTTTCCCATTAATTGTTCATAGTCTTACCACTGGTATTTCTTCCTGACATCCAGTTTATTTTGATGTTTTCTGGCCTACTCTTCTTTTGTGCCTTGGGGGTATGTCGCAAGACACCTCTTGCCCTTCTGTTGGCCGTTTTGTTAAAAAATATTACGCCCCTTCTTCTATTTCCAGGCTACTGTTCCCCCGTTATCACTAATTAATGTCCACTAATTTCGGTGTTTCTGTTTCTGCTTTTTGTTTCCTCAGACATGATTTTCATGCTTCCCTCCATAGGGCCATTTTCTTTCTCAGCGTTCATGGGTAATATTACAGCAATTTGTTTTTTACTGCTGGGCTATAAATCAAAAGTATCCCTCCAGAATAACTAAAATCATCAATAATAATCCAGCAATAGATACAGGAAAAAATAAATATATTTGAGGAGATTCAAAAATTAACGAGAAAAATATAAGGGGGAAAAGATAGGCAAACCTGAAGCTTAAGAGAAAGGAAAAGATAACGAGTTAACGAGATAAAGAAGAAATTGTAAGAGATTAATAAGGGAAGCAAGGAAAAATTAACTGTAAGAGGGAAAAAAAAACAAGAAAAGAAAACCAGGAGAAAACGGCGAAAATGTTTATCATTGATGGCCACGCCAATGAAATTTAACCTATCTAATTTGCCTCTAATTTACTGGCCACCGTTGTTTTAAGTTAGGCCGTTTGCTTTGACTTATAATACCGTGGAGTATTCTAACCCTTGGAAGTAAATTTTCTCTTTGAAACCGGGAGACAGGGAAACCGGGAAGTCAAAAGGATGTTAGAATGATCTTTCCCCGGATATATTGTGTGATGGAGTTTTTCGATTTTTCTAGCCTGTTTGCTTCTGGTTTTCCCTAACATAAACCACGTATTTTCTTATAATCTCCTCTGCTTCCCCAAGTCTAAAGTAAATCATATTCCCGCAACTGTTGATTCTAAAGTCTATGTTTATCTCTCCGTATTCTATATTCTTTGTTTCCTCTTTTGTTAAGAGATTGTAGAAATCTATTTCCATGTTGATGTTTTCCAAGAGAAAAGAAACCTTTGTTAGAATCTCTTGGAGAAACTTGTACTTTGTATTCCTCCTCTCCGGGGCAAAGTAATTGTCAAAAATGGAGGTATAGTGTTGTTTTACTGTCTCATTCCTTATCAATTTCAACTCACTCCCTATATACCTGGCTGTTTCCTGGAATCTGTTTACAATTTTCCCTGACAACTCCCTTATACTTTCCCCGATACTCTCTACCTCCTTTACTGTTTCTTCATCCACTGGTTTTTCTATGTCTAAGTCTTCTATTCTCTTTGATAATATGTTGATTATTTTTAACAGACAATTTACCTCTTCTTTGAAAATCAAACACTCATTTCTAAACTTTAATACTGCTATCCCCAAAACCAATCTTATTATCTGAATTGCATTCATTCTCTAGTCTCCCCCCTATACCCACTTTGTTGCTATTCTTTTTTAATAAAATTTTTTTCAGCCCAAGTGTTTGAGCGCGCTACCCAGCCCGCCCCGCCTATAACACCATCGTAGCGCGAAAAGTGCAATTTGTCAAGGGGTGGGGAGAAAAGTTTTGTCCTTGCCAGTGGGTGGTATGCTGGAGGAAGAAATAGTAGAGGGGATGAAGGGAGGATGGAGGAGTTAGAAAGACACAGATATTGGATGAGGGAGGCATTGAGGGAGGCCATGGTGGCGGGGAGGAAGGGGGAAATACCGGTGGGGGCGGTGATAGTGGATGAGGGAAATAGATTGGTGGCGGCGGCACACAACAGGAAGGAGGAATTGCAGTCACCTTTAGCCCATGCGGAAATCCTGGCAATAGAAGAGGCTTGTAGACGGCTAGGCAGTTGGCGTTTGGAAAACTGTAGTCTGTATGTAACGTTAGAACCTTGTATGATGTGTGCGGGGGCAATAGTCCAGGCGAGGATAAAAAGGCTGATATACGGTGCGGACGATTTCAAGGCAGGTGCTGTACGTACAATTATGAATTTGATAGACAGTGAGGCTTCTAATCACCGGGTGGAGGTGTTTGCAGGCATTGAAAAAAGGGCTTGTAGTGATTTGATTCATTCCTGGTTTGAAAATTTGAGAGGTACTGGTAGGGATGTCTATTAAAAGAGAGGATATGAGGATAAATTTGCCAAAAAGTGAGATATTTTACTATGAGGATTTTCTGGCCAAACAGGAGGCGGATGATTATTTTGAAAGGCTAAAAAATGAGATTGCCTGGGAGGAAAAAGAAATAACTATCTTTGGCAAAACCTATAAGATGCCCCGTCTGACAGCATGGTATGGAGACGCCGAGGCAATATACACCTATTCGGGGGTGACGAATTATCCTAAACCGTGGAATGAGGTGTTGTTGTCACTAAAGGAAAGAGTAGAAAATTTTGTCGGGGCAAGTTTTAACTGTGTGTTGTTAAATTTGTACCGGAATGGGAGAGATAGTATGGGATGGCATAGTGATGATGAAAAAGAATTGGGGGAAAATCCTATTATTGCCTCTGTAAGTTTTGGCGGTGAAAGACGCTTTTTACTAAAACCTAAAGATAAAAAAAATCCAACAAGAGGAGAGATATTACTACGTCACGGAAGTCTTCTGGTAATGGGGGGTGAGACACAAAAGTATTGGCAACACGGAATCCCAAAGACGGCTAAAGCTGTAGCCCCCCGCATCAATCTCACTTTTCGCTACATTGGGGGATAATAACAGTAAACAGTAATATTAGCCTGTTACGGTTTATGCGAATACTAATAATGGGGGGCACTCGTTTTATCGGGGTTGCCCTAACGAGAATTTTGGTGTCACAAGGACATTCTGTAGTACTGTTTAACAGAGGTAATAATCCGCCACCAGTGGAGGGGGTAGAACAAATACATGGCGATCGCAAAAACGTCTCTGAGTTGAAGGAAAAACTGGGGGGAATGGATTTTGATGCCATTTTCGACAACACTGGGAGGGAATTGGAGGATACCAAGCCGTTAGTAGAAATGTTTGGCAATAAGGTGGCTCATTTTGTGTACGTAAGTTCAGCAGGGGTGTATCTTCCCTCCCACCAACTGCCCCACCGGGAGACTGATGCTATTGACCCACAAAGTCGCCACAAAGGTAAATACGAAACCGAAGCCTATTTGCAAGCACAGGGAGTACCGTTTACTTCGGTGCGTCCAGTTTACATATACGGCCCAGGGAACTATAATGACCTGGAGGCCTGGTTTTTTGACAGGTTAGTGCGCAACAGGCCAATTCCTATTCCCGATGGGGGATTATACATTACCCAGTTGGGACATGTGTATGATTTGGCCAACGCCATGAGTATGATTCTGGGCAACCCCAAAGCCATTGGTCAGATTTACAACATATCCGGTGACAGATACGTTACTTTTACCGGTTTGGCCTTGGCTTGTGCGGAGGCGATGGGGAAAAAGCCAGAGGAGGTGGAAATAAGGTATTATGAGGCCAGGAAATTCAATTTTGGCAAAAGAAAGGCATTTCCTTTGAGGGTACAACACTTTTTTGCGGATATTACCAAGGCTAAAAGGGATTTGAATTGGCAACCGGAATACGACTTGGTGTCGGGGTTAAGAGACTCTTTTGAGAATGATTACCTAGCCAAGGGGAGGGATAAAGCAGAGGTGGATTTTAGCATAGATGAGGAGATTCTATCCCAATGCTAGAAGCGTACGGGCTAAAGGGATCAATAATAACCCGTACGGGAGAATATTTACATTACCATACCGCCATCTACATTGAAGACTTGGCCGGTGATATAATGGGAGGCGGGATCAGCGGCGAGGAAGCGGATCATGCCGGCAACCTCTTCCGGCTTGCCAAAACGGTTGAGGGGGATGAGTTTTAGGATTTCCTCTGCTTGCAAGCCGCTAGTCATGTCAGTTTCGATAAAACCGGGGGCTACGGCATTGACTCGGATTCCCCGGGAGGCCAATTCTTTGGCGAGGGTTTTAGTAAGGCCGATGACGCCGGCTTTAGCGGCACTGTAGTTAGCTTGCCCGGGATTGCCCATTTGTCCAGCCACGGAGGAGACGTTGATAATAACCCCGCTTTTTTGTTTAAGCATAACCTTACTGACGGCCTTGCAACAGAGGAAGACGCCGGTGAGATTCAAATCGATAACCGCCTGCCAGTCTTCCAATTTCAGGCGTAGAAGGAGGGTATCGCGGGTGATGCCGGCATTATTGACGAGGATGTCGATTCTGCCCCACTTATCCAGGGTAGTTTTAACCATTTCCTCTACTTGTTCAGCCTTTGACACGTCTGCCTGGATGGCAATAGCTTCCCCGCCGGCGGCAAGGATGGTGTTGACTACGGCTTCTGCGGCTTCCTTGTTGGTGGCGTAGTTAACGACGATTTTTGCCCCTTCAGAGGCTAAAGCGAAAGCAGTTGCCTTGCCGATACCTCTGGAAGCACCGGTAATGATGGCTACTTGTCCTTGTAGTTTTTGTAGTTCAGGAGGTAATAATTGGAGCATGATATTATAGGGTAAAAACAGGTGCAGAGGATAGTTTAGCGCAAAGGATACTCTTGGTTTATAGGGATTGATTGTTATACTAAAGATGGGAACTGGAAAACAAAAGGTGGGGCATGTCAGTAAGAAAATCGGACTATGAGACGGCATTAGCGGATTACAGCAATCGTCACAGGATAGTATCCTTATTGGGGTCTTATAGACAATACCTGGAAATGATTCCCAGCATGAGGAGGCCAGCGGAGAGTGTGATAACGATTCCCTTACCGGTGGCGAGGGTGAAGAATCTAAGGACACTTTACGGGGTGGAGGAGTTATCGCCGTCATCCAGCAACGAGGTAACGCCAATTCCCTGTGACATAGCCATTTTAATGTGTGATCCAGAGTGGAAAATCAAGGTAGGGGTGGAGATACTAGTGTTTATCCATCGCCCTGGGGAGGATTTTTCTGACTTGCTGAGACGTTGGCGGAAGTGTCAGGTGTATCTCAACAAGGAGTACGAGTGGATTATGCCAGGGACTGAAGCACACATGTTTAGCGATATAGCGGAGGAGCTCCACCCCTTGTTTGTGGTTTTCCCGCAGACGCCGGAGAGGATAAGAAAGGGGTTGAGGGGGGCGAATCTGCCCTATGTGGAGTACACCCCTGAAACCCCCACAGAGGAGACGAGGCTATGTCCACCGCCGTTAGAGAGAGGAAACTGAGCGCTTAGGCTTGCGGAAATTGCCCTTAAGGGAGGGCTTGGGGGGCAGGGAGGGGGGCACTTCCCAGTCTTCTTGTAGCCAGGAGGGGCAATCGCGATCGTAGAGTAATTGGAGGGCGGCGGCGGCGATGGCGGTGGGCTCGT
The DNA here is from genome assembly GCA_030549855.1 of Cyanobacteriota bacterium SRBZ.bins.94.201705. Classification (GTDB taxonomy): domain Bacteria; phylum Cyanobacteriota; class Cyanobacteriia; order Cyanobacteriales; family Cyanobacteriaceae; genus DVEF01. The sequence continues at coordinate 123,181 of JAUQQP010000046.1, read as the reverse complement.
ATTCTCCTTGTAGTTCCTTGACCAGAGGGAGGAAGGAGGCGAGTCTTTCGCCGGCCAGGGTATCTTTAACCTGTGCCATGAGTTTTTGCATGCGCTTGTTTTCCACCTGAGCCCTAGTGGGGATGGAGGCCACTTTGAGGGTTTTATTGAGACGGTGTTCTATTTGCCTCAACAGACGACGTTCACTGGCTTCCACCAGGGATACAGCCTTTCCTTCTTTTCCTGCCCTGCCGGTGCGTCCGATGCGATGGATGTAGGTTTCTGTGTTATCTGGCAAGTCAAAGTTAAATACATGGCTTAAGTCAGAGACATCCAAACCGCGGGCGGCGATGTCGGTGGCCACCACCAGCTGAATTTTGCCTTCCCGCCAGCGTTGGATAAGCCTTTCCCGTTGGGCCTGACTCAAATCCCCGTGGTATTCGTCCACACTCAAGCCGGCTTCTTGTAGCCTTGCCGTCAGTTGGGAAGCTGTTTTTTTCGTGCGGACAAAAATAATACCTGATTGAGGGTCTTCAATTTCCAGGATGGGGAGGAGGGCTTTGGTTTTAGTCCAGCCGCGGGGGACAAAATAGACGTATTGTTCGATTTGGGAGGGGGTAGTTTGGGGCTGATCGCCGGTAACATAGACAGGGTTACGGAGGAAATCCTGGACGAGTTGTTGGATTTCCTTGGGCATGGTGGCGGAGAAGCAGGTAGTTTGACGGGAGGGGGGCGTTTGGGAGAGGATTTGTTTCACGTCGTCGATGAAGCCCATACTCAACATTTCGTCTGCCTCATCCAACACCACATAGCGGAGGCAGTGGAGGCGCAGATTACCCCTATTGAGTAGGTCAATAATTCGCCCGGGGGTACCCACCACGATATGGACGCCCTTTTCCAGCCATCTGATTTGTCTTTCGATGGACTGGCCACCGTAGACGGTTAGGACATAGATTTTCTCGTCGCCGATGACATCTTGGAGGAATTCAGCCACCTGTTGAGCCAATTCTCTGGTGGGGGTAAGGATAAGGGCTTGGACTTGTTTGTTAGCCCGGTCGATTAGTTCTATAATAGGGAGGGAGTAGGCGGCCGTTTTACCGGTGCCCGTTTGGGATTGTCCTACCACATCATGGCCTGATAGGATTTGGGGTATGGCCAGGGACTGGATTTTGGTGGGGGTTACAAAGCCTATGTTTTCCAGTCGGTTAACCAGAGAGGGGGACAGTCCTAAACTTGCGAAGGATGTAGTCATGTGTACTGTGTGTTTCAGACAATTTTGTATTATACAGTCTCACCGTAGAGGTCATAGACATCAGCGGCGGTGATGAGGACGGGGGTTATTTGCCCGAGATTTGCCACCCCTTTGACGTAGACGAGGCCATCCACTTCAGGGGCGAAACGAGGTGAACGTCCTATCATTTCACCGGTAGCGGGGTTTTCCTGTTCGATCAACACTGGCACTACCTTACCCACTTCCGCTTGATTTTTGGCGGCGGCGATGGGTTGTTGTACTTCCATTAATCGGTTACGCCTTTCCTCCTTTACTTTTTCGGGCACTTGTTCAGTCATGTTATAGGCTTTAGTGCCCTCTTCTGGGGAGAAGGTGAAAACCCCGACATGGTCAAATTGATGTCTTTTTACAAATTGTAACAGATGTTGGAAATGTTGTTCGGTTTCCCCGGGGAAGCCGACGATAAAAGTAGTTCTTAGTATAGCATTTGGCAGGGCGGTTTTAATGCGTTCGATGATTTCGTCATTAACTCTCCCTTGCCAGGGGCGATTCATCCGTTTGAGGATTTCCGGGTGGGAGTGTTGGAGGGGCAAATCCAGGTAGGGGAGTACATTTTTGGTAGTGGCGATAGCTTCAATTACCTTATCGGTGATGCCGGTGGGGTAGCAGTACAAAAGTCTAATCCAGGGGATATCTACTTTTCCGAGGGCTTTTAACAATTCTGCCAGTTTTGGTTCCCCGTAGAGGTCTATGCCGTAATTAGTGGTAATTTGGGAGATAAGGATTAATTCTTGTACCCCTTCATCGGCCAGTTGTTGGGCTTCTCTGACGATGGACTCCATGGGGCGGGATCTTTGTTTACCTCTCAGCTGGGGTATAATGCAAAAGGAGCAGTTATAGTCGCACCCTTCAGCGATTCTCAGGTAGGCCACTCCCTCGGTGGTGGTGCGGTAGCGGGGTATAGTTTCGTCGGCGATGAAGGTGGGGTTTTCAGATACTGCCTTAACTCTTTCTCCAGCTTCTACCCTTTCGATGATGTCTACTATATTCTGATAGTCACCGGTGCCTACTATAGCTACTGCTTCGGGGATTTCTGCCAACAGTATCTCTTTAAAATGTTGTGCCATGCACCCGGCTATAATAATTTTCTTATTGTTTTCCGCTAATTCTACTAAGGTTCTTACCGATTCTCTACGAGCGTCTTCTATAAAACTACAAGTATTTACAATAACATAATCAGCCAATTCCTCGTTAGTATCAACCCCATAGCCAGCCTGGGCGAGTAATCCCAGCATGTGTTCAGTATCAATACGATTTTTTTCACAGCCGAGGTGAGTGATGGCGATGGTTGGCTTGTTGCCCATACATAAACGGGAGTGGAAAACAACCCCTCGATCATAACAAATCCAGGGGCTGGTAGGCAACTACAATTTGTTACATCCCGCGTTTTTCAAAGTGTTGTTGGACGAATTCTTTGAGAGGACAGTTAGGGCGGTGTTGTAATCCCAGGGAGGCCAATTTTTGTTCGTATTCTGCTTGACTCCACTGTTGTTGGTCTGCTAGAGTGAGCAGGGTAAGGACTGCCGCCCTAAGGCCGGAGGCGCAACGGAGGTAGGTAGGGGAGGGGTATTGTGCCAGAGTTTGTTTAAAGGTGTCCAACACTTCTTCCGAGAGGTTTTTGGGGTTGACTGGCACATTTACATATTGTAGTCCCTGGGATGTCACCAGATTTTCGTCCAGTTTATTGCCTTCGCTACTGGGGCACAAGTCAATGAGGGTTTGATAACCTTTTTCTCGGACAGTTTTCAACTCTGCCTCTTTGGAAGCATTGCCAATAGCCAGACTCTCCGTAACTTGCAACATAATCCTCCCTGGTAACTAAACCAGTCCTATTATGTAGTCATGAAATCATAAAAAGGTAGGGAGGAAGGGGTTTTATGTCAGACGTTGATAGACGGTTACCAGGGAGTTTTCGTCGCCCACATTACCGGGGAATAGGACAACTGGGAGACGGGGGAAGAGAGGGTGGTCGTCGGGGGTAGTAACAACAGAACATCCTGGTATTATCTGGCCTAACAATCTGGCGACTCTCAGACTGAGGCCATCACTGAGGATGTCATTGGAGGTGATACCCCCCTTGCTGATGAGAAAGCCGATGTGACGGGGCAAACCCCGGACAATATCCATCAGTACAGAGGAGACTTGTTTGCCGAATTGGAGACGGGAGTGGACAGAGGGGAAGGTCAACTCTTCCCTACTGGTGTAGACGACGGGGGTTTTGTCTTTTTCTAGGGCCAATTTTACTTCTGCCAGGGTTTTTGTAATAATATTGTCTCTTTGCTGTAGGTCCTCTTTGAGGATAGCCACATCTACTTCAATGCCATAGGTATCGGGGAGGGAGAGGAGTTTATGTAGTTGTTGGGTAGTTTTTTTGACGTGGGAGCCTACTATGACCACCCCCCTGTTATTATTAGGTTTATACTTAGCCATTTCCGTGGGGGGGATAGGTTGTGGGCCTAAGGCTGCCAGGGAGGTGAGGATACTTGCGGCACTACGGAGGAGGAATTTTTTGCCCTCAAAAGCCACTGTAAGGATGTCTTGGGCAAACCTGTCAAAATCCTCTTGAGTTTCCCCATCCACTACCACACATTGGTTATTTTCTAGCTGACGGAGACGGTTTTGGACGCCCTTACGGATGTCATCTAATAGAAATCTTTCCACTTGTTCTGCCTTAATTTTCCCCTTAGTTTTTTCTTCCACATACAAAGGCAGATAACTGTGGTGGTAGCCGAAGACGGAATCTTTAGCGAATTCAGTTTCGTGGACTGGGGTTTCCTTGCCGTCTATGATAAGATAATGGGTAGAGTTACGGGTGATTCTGCCCCCCTCAAAGAAGGCTGGGATGAGGAAGTGGGCGGCAAAGGGCCCTAATTCTTCTGCTATTACATCTGTTTCCAGGGGATAATGGCCTCTTAGGGTGGAGTCTGAGCGACTTACAATCAGATAATCTGACACAGAGGCCTTTGGTATAGCTTTTTTCAGGTTACGACATACTTCACGGATAACCTGTTCTGCTTGTTCTGGGGGGAGGGCACGGGTGTTGGTGAGGACAAAGAAAATGGGGCAGTTGTCTTGCAGTGCCTCCACCAGGGTATCCACATCCCACCGCAATAATAGTAGACAACTGTGGACTGTTTGACTGCCAGTGGGATCGTCATCCAGGACAATAATTTTAGGTCTTTCCTTCATCATCTGGCTATAAGCAGGGGATGGAGGGATAGGGCCGTCCGTCCTAAGCCTGTCCCCATCCTAACATCCCCATGGACTGGTTGTACAGAGGTACTGATAGGTATAGTTCAGGTATGATTACTGCATTATAGCACTATTAAACATCGTAGGGAGCCTTACCAGAAAACTTGAGGGTGGCAGGCTCAGGATTTTGGCCGATTCTTCTGTCTTTTTTACCGTGGTATTGTCTGCCTTCGTTTACCTTTTCGGGGAAGACACCATCGGCGGGGTGGAGATATTGGATTTCGCCGTTGGGGTAGATGCGGTAGATTTTGTAGTTTTCGATTTTGGGCTTAAATTTAGTGCGTAGTTGGGTGCCCAGGGCTAGACATTGTTCTTTACGGGCAAAATACAGTATGTTCTCCCCTTCGTGCATGATGGCGGCGCCGCCGGTAGGCATTTCAAAAACTTGCTCTTTGGGGCTAGTCCAGGTGATAGCATATTTTTCTTCCCTGTCGGCAGCGGAGAGGAGGCCACCGGTGCTTCCGCCGAATTTGGGGGTTTTCCCGGTTAATTGGATGGTTTCGCTCATATATTTCTGGCTTTTTTTAGTGATATTTGCTATCTAGGCCATACTACCACTGATAGCCCCTCTCCTGTGCATCTTTGTTATGAACTGTAACAGTTTGTTATTTTTTTGTTACAAATGTATTAAGGAGAAAGGGGGTTAGGGGGGATGGTGATTTCCGTTAGCACTTCGTAGAAGTTGGTTTCTGGGGGTGCAGCAAACAGGTGTTTCATTTCCTCTAAGATTTGGTCATGGATGGGGTTACGGTTGTCTTCCATATCGTCAATTTTGTCCCAGATGATGAAGGCAATGCCCTCGTCGGTGTTGGGTTTTTGGAATAAATATGCCCCCTTGAAGCCGGTTTTGTAGGTTGCCACTGCCTTTTCAAAGAGTTTTTGGGCTTCCGGGAATTTACCGGGTTTAAACTTGGCAGTAGCCACATAGGCACAGCGGTGACGTAAAAAGTCCGAGAATTCTTGCATAATTGTCCCTTGGTGTAGGCTCTTAGGATCATCTTAGTTTTTTTCCGGCTTCCCGGGGCGAGGGTGTAATAAAACTCCACACTTTTTAAAAGCTACAACTTTGTCTTTTCCGGGTATGTTCAGGTTGAATCCAGGAGTAGGCGAAGTGGCTGATGGACTGGATGTCTGGGATGCGGCTGCGGATGGCCTCCATTTGCGATTCTAGAGACGGCCTTTGGCCATCATTTCTTCCCCAGAAGCCTGCCAACACCGGTTTCACATTGCGCCGGTTTTGGGCTACCTCTGTAACCCGCTTTACTTGTTCCACTATACAAATAGGATTACCACAGAGGGCATAGGACATGGGATGCCATTCTAGGGTTTGAGAGAAACTATCCCAAGGTTGCAGACGGGAGTCGAAGCCTATATCTCCCACTGCCTGATTGCCTTCGGGGAAGAAAACTGCACCAGCTGGGATGCCTCGTTGTCTTACCTGACTGGTAACAAAGTCCAAAAAGTCAATTACCCCCTGGGCAGCATGGGCTACAGTGAAGTACCATAGTTCTATCTGTAAGTTAGCCAGGGTATCTGACTCGGGGGAGGTGGGATTTCTTCCCTGCCAGAGGGGGGTTATCTCATCGGGAAACAGTTGCCTCATTTGATTCAAATCCTCGGCGGTGATAAATCCCTTGTCTATGTAGGTTTCCAACAGCCATCGCCCCTGCTTATTCCTTGCCCGTTGTAAAAGGGCTTCCCTAGACGCTGGACTATATATCCACAAATCCTTCACCTTGCCTACCACTGAATCTTGCCCTGTGCCCCTTGGATAACGTATGTAGTCGAACAGTACTCCATCTGGTCTTCTCTGCAATACCAACTGTAACATCTGACTATAATCTTGTAGTGCTTGACGATTATAGGGGTCTACAAAGGCTTGAGATTGGTCATGGACGAATTCAATGCTGGTTTGATTACGGCCATTACGGGCGAGTACATGTTGTCTATCGGGGCGTTGGGCGTAAAGATAGCCGAAATTGAGGGAGAATAGCCAGGCATATACTTTTAAGCCCCTTTTTCTTCCTTTTTCGAGGGTTTCTGCCAACAAATCTCGGTTTTCATAGCCTGGCATATCAATGACACTGGGCCATACTGTGGTATTTTGGCTTTTGGGCAGTAGTACCCTTCCGTCAAAGAAGACTTCCAGGTAGACGGTATTGTAGCCCATGTTGACAATTTGGTCTAAAACCTCGTCTAGGGCGCCTGGTTTTACATCACAGGGGTACAGTCGTAACCAAATAGCTTGCTCTTTTAACCAGTGTTGGCGACGACAGTTGTATAGCCAGTCTGCGTGTTGTTTGAGGATTTTGTCGTATTCCCGTTGTGCATTTGTATCCCCGGCTATAGCTTTTTTTCTGAGATTGTCTTTGAGGGTGATAGCTTGGGGGTTTAATTGACAATAAGCGCCGACAACCGCTGAAGCAGACAACCAAGGGGTAAGCAGGGGGAGAAGAAAAACAATGGTGCTAAACCAGGAATACCGCCTCATAGGGTGGACTAGCTAAGGGATGGACTGTTTTCCATTTTTAACACAGGTAACTGAAATAGGGGGAGGGTAATGGTGACAGTAGCACCCAAGTCTTCCCCCATGCTATAGAAGGAAATTTGGCCACCCATGGCTTCCACCAGCCGTTTGGAGATGGCTAAACCCAAACCGGTGCCACCATAGGCCCTAGTCCTAGACCCATCTACCTGGTAGAATGTTTCAAAGAGACGCTCTTGTTTTTCCAAAGGCACCCCAATACCGGTGTCTTCCACGCAGATTTTCACCATCCCTGGTAACTTTTCGCCGTGAAACATTATTTCCTTGGCGATGATTTCTGCCCTTACCTCCACTCCCCCCTCATGGGTAAACTTTAGGGCGTTGCCTACTATGTTTAACATTACCTGTAGCACCCTTTGATAGTCGGCATATAGGAGGATTTCGTCATAGGTAGGGGGGAGGATGACGTGGAAATAGAGATTTTTCTTTTGGGCTTGGGGGAGGGCGAATTTAGAGATTTCTTGGAGAATTTGCTGAAGGGAGATGGGGGCAAAGGAGAATTCCATCTTCCCCGCCTCTATCTTGGCTATGTCTAGGATGTCGTTGATGAGATTGAGCAGGTGAATAGCAGAGTCATAGGCTTGCTGGATGAACTGTTGGGCTTCTTCTGGATCATCGGCCATGCCATCTAGGACTAGTTTTAAAAAGCCTATAATCCCATTTAGGGGAGTTCTTAATTCATGACTGGTGGTGGCCAAAAATTCACTTTTGAGACGGGAGGCTTCTTCTGCTTGCCTAGTTGCCTCTTCTAGTTTATGATAGAGACTAGCATGGGCCATAGCTGTGCCCACTTGGTCTGCCAATTCCTCCATCAACTCCCATTCCGCCTCACTCCACACCCGCTGATGGTCACACTGCTGTAGACAGATTATGCCATTTAGTTCCCCCTGATAGAAGGTAGGCACCAGTAATACAGAAAGGGCGTCACAGTGGGGGTATTGGGGGGAAAAGGCTACTGCTTGTCTCTTCCCTATGGCTTCTTTTACCTCCTGATAGTCATTAAAGTCAAACTCAAAGCCCAGGAAGGAGGGATATTGAGGTTGACGGTATTCTGACTGGACTTTTAGTCTTTTCTTGTCACTGGTGGGAGTCAATAACAGACAACGGCTTACCCCTAAGGCTTCCCCAATACAGTCTACTGTCTGTTGGCCTATGACGTCCAGATTGAGAGTGCGACGGATTTTGCGGGCAATACTGGTGAGGAGTTTATGGTAAAATTCAGCCCCTTCAGAGGGGGAAAGGCTACAATCTTCCTCAAGGGTTGACTTTGGTTGTTTTAGATGGTACCCCGTGACAATAACCGACTCCGCCTCCCCTTTAGAGTTGACCAGAGGACTAATATACAATTGGAAAGGGATTTCAATGCCGTTGAAACAGAAGACAGTACTTAATTGCTGGGGTATCTTTCTGGTGATGACCTTTTGTAGTCTTTCCAGATAGCTGTGTGGCAAAAGGGGTTTTAGCGGTGGCGGGGAAAGGGGGGGCGTTTCTGGGAGAGAGGATAAAACGTCTGCCGGCAGAAAATCGGGGGGAATCTGCCAGTAGAAAGAGAGATACTCCCCATCACGGTTTTGGGTAAATACTATCTCCGCACCTAGATGGGAGAATCTGTCACCCCCATTATAACAGAGACAATATGGTTTCATAGATTGTCTTGACGCTGTTTATCCTCATCCAGCGAGGTTTTCCTCTCCAAAGGGAGGCTTTAATCATTCCACTCACCCCTGGGGGGTACAGGAGGGTTGCGACGAAGACGACGGGTAAGTTCATTGTCTTCCGCTTTTTCCCCCCTAAGCCACTGTTTTAGTGCCAATTCTATTATTCTACTAGGGTCGTTGGTGAGGTGTCTGATTTTTTCCACCAACTCCGAATCCAGATGGACGGAAATTTCCACCTTTTCCCCGTCAGTTTCTCCATACAAGGTGTTATCATTCATATAGTTACCGCCTGTATTTGTGGGTACTGTTTCTCTTATTCTATTTTCCTCAAAAAATACAGATCTTCACCTCTAAATATTACAATAAGTTAAGAAACATTAAAACTACTTATAACCCTATTCCGAGACCAACTACATATATGACTGAGGCTCCCGTACACTTAATCCGCAACTTCTGTATAATAGCCCACATAGACCATGGGAAGTCAACACTAGCAGACAGATTACTACAGGTGACAGGGACTGTTACAGAACGGGAGATGAAGGAACAGTTCCTGGATAACATGGAGTTAGAAAGGGAAAGGGGGATTACCATCAAACTCCAGGCGGCTAGGATGAAATATAAGGCCAAAGACGGCCAGGAATACGTTTTAAACCTGATAGACACCCCCGGCCATGTGGATTTCTCCTACGAGGTTTCACGGTCTTTGGCAGCCTGTGAGGGAGCATTACTGGTAGTAGATGCTTCTCAGGGGGTAGAGGCACAAACCCTAGCTAACGTCTATCTGGCTTTGGAAAACAACCTGGAAATAATCCCTGTACTCAATAAGATTGACCTGCCCAGTGCCGAACCAGAGCGTGTTATCCGCGAAATTGAGGATGTTATAGGGTTGGACTGTAGTGACATAATACTGGCGTCAGCTAAAACGGGGGTGGGCATAGAGGACATTCTAGAGGCCATAGTTAAAAGGATACCACCACCAAGGGATACAGTAAATGAACCTTTGCGGGCATTAATTTTTGACAGCTACTATGACTCTTACCGAGGGGTGGTAGTATACTTCCGGGTGATGGATGGGAGTCTCAAAAAAGGAGATCGCATTCTGTTGATGTCCACGGGGAAAGAGTATGAATTGGATGAGATAGGGGTGTTGTCGCCTTATCAGGTACCAGTGGAAGAATTACATGCCGGAGAGGTGGGTTATTTAGCGGCAGCCATCAAGAGTGTGGGAGATGCCAGAGTAGGCGACACCATAACCCTAGCTAAAAAACCGGCATCACAGCCTCTACCAGGTTATGCCGAAGCTAAACCGATGGTATTCTGTGGACTTTTCCCCACTGATTCCGAAAAATACCCCGATTTGAAGGAAGCATTGGAAAAACTAAAGCTGAACGATGCTGCCCTTCATTTTGAGCCGGAAAACTCCACCGCCATGGGGTTTGGTTTCCGTTGTGGCTTTTTGGGCTTGCTACACATGGAAATCGTCCAGGAGCGTCTGGAAAGGGAGTATAATTTGGACCTGATAGCCACTGCCCCCTCGGTGGTATACCGGGTAACCTGTACTGATGGCAAGGTGTTGGAAATTGATAACCCTAGTGCCCTACCACCGCCACAAAAACGGGTTAAAATTGAAGAGCCCTATGTAAAGGTAGAAATTATCACCCCAGAAACCTATGTAGGGCCTTTGATGGACCTTTGTCAGAATCGTCGGGGGATATTCATAGACATGCGTTATTTTACCCAAAGCCGTACTAGTTTGATTTATGAACTGCCCCTGGCGGAGGTGGTAACTGACTTTTTCGACCAATTAAAGTCTCGTTCTCGTGGCTATGCTAGCATGGAATATCAGTTTATTGGCTACCGAGAAAACGATTTAGTAAAATTAGATATTCTCGTAAACAAGGAGCCAGTAGACGCTTTGGCAGTAATAGTACATAGAGATAAAGCCTATCAGGTTGGACGCTCCTTAGTGGAAAAACTAAAAGAATTGATCCCGCGCCACCAATTTACAGTGCCAATTCAAGCCGCAATAGGCTCAAGAGTTATCGCCAGTGAAAGCATCCCAGCCTTGAGAAAAGACGTGTTAGCCAAATGCTATGGCGGCGACGTAACCCGCAAGAAAAAACTCCTAGAAAAACAAGCAAAAGGCAAAAAACGAATGAAAGCCATTGGCACCGTGGAAGTACCTCAGGAAGCCTTTATGGCAGTATTAAAACTAGACACCTAGTGCCACAGACTCCCTTACTGCTAAAATCCTAATACCCCCTATAGGACAGTGAAAACCATGATTCTACCAGGAGCAACAGTCATAGTCAAAAATCCCGACGACATTTACTATCGCTTTCAAGGAATAGTGCAAAGAGTAACCGACGGTAAAGCCGCCGTCTTGTTTGAGGGAGGCAATTGGGATAAGTTAGTAACCTTTAACCTCTCGGAGTTGGAAGAAGTATCTCCCCAGAAAAAATAGTTCATCCCCCCGCCTCCCCCTTGACTTTTTCCTTTTTTCTCCTTATAATTGTAGTTGTGGTTGCCTAGAGCGCCATCAGTTCCCACTCTACTCCCTGCGGGCATAGCTCAGTGGTAGAGCGTCACCTTGCCAAGGTGAATGTCGCGCGTTCGAATCGCGTTGCCCGCTTTTTTTTTTTTGAATTCGGATTTGTAGGGATAATAGGGATAGGGCTTGTATCTATCCCGGGGGTGTTTTGGGGTTTATTTTGTCTCCCCCCTTGGCTTGTGCTTCTGGCGATGCAGAGGGAGTAGGAATGCCCTATCATAGGGAAGGCGGTAAAAAAGAGAGAATATGGTAAATTGCAAAAAAACACAAAGCCTAAGGGTGGGAGAATGGTTGAAGATAACAATGGTGGTAATTATCCTGCTGGGGATGGGAAGGGTGATTTTGGGGGGAAAAAAAATAGACTGGAGAGGTGCAGGCAAATATTTACTCACTAGTATATATGGTAGCCCACCTTTAGTGATGGAAGGGGGAGACCCTTATATAAGGGCATTAATGCGTACAATTAGTTTCAGTGAGTCCAATTATCCCAACCCCTATCATGTGATTTACGGGGGGAGGTATGTGAAAGATTTGAGTCGTCACCCCAACCTGTGTGTGGAAATAGAAAGTGGTCCAAATAGAGGCAAGTGTACTACAGCTTCCGGGCGCTATCAGTTTTTAAACACCACCTGGCAGGAAAAAGCGGCTAAGTATCATCCCCATCCCTCTAAATTTCTTTTCTGGAAAGAGTATAGCTTTGAGCCAAAATACCAGGACCTGGTGTTGTATAATTGGCTAACGGATAAGACGGCCTGGGGAGAAGATATACCCCAACTGTTACGGGAAGGAAAAATAGACAGGGTTTTAAAAATCTTATCTCCTGTCTGGACTAGTTTGGGCTATGGCATTGAAGACAACAGCATGAGTAAATACCTCCCCCAGGTTTATCAACGTTTTCTCCGAGAAGAGTTAAGCCGGCAACTGAAGTCTTCTCGCCGCAAAACAGTCCCATAGGCAATCAAGGTATACTGAAAGCTGAGACATCATACCATAAAAGACAATTCCCTTGAAACGCCATGGATGATTGGCAAGCTACTATAGATAGTCTAAACAGGTGGCAAGCGGAAATTAATTATCAGAAGGCACAGGAGTCTCTGAGGCATGTACTATTGAATCTGGACTTAAAAGAAGAAGAAAAGAGGGGATTAGAGGCGGAAATCGAGCGTCTACAACTTATTTTACAGAAATTAGAAAACTCGGTAGTTCAAATTGCCGCCTTTGGCATGGTAGGTAAGGGAAAATCTAGTGTCTTAAATGCCCTAATAGGAGAAGAAATTTTTGCTACTGGGCCACTACATGGCGTAACTCGAGACATCAAACAGACTAACTGGCGGCTGACAACAGAGACTTTTGGGGAAGGCAGTGGTAACATCCAACGACTGGTTAGGGAAACAGAGGAGGTACAAATCCAATTAATTGACACCCCCGGCATAGACGAGATAAACGGGGAAGCCAGAGAAAAATTGGCAAAAGAAATTGCCTCTCAGGTGGATTTGATTCTCTTTGTCATAGCCGGGGATATAACAAGGGTAGAATACCAAGCCTTATGTCAACTGCGGGAGGTTGGCAAGCCTATCATTCTAGTATTCAACAAAATCGACCAATATCCCCTTGCAGACCGCCAGGAAATTTATGAGACAATTAGCAATGTTAGAGTGAAGCAATTGCTATCCCCAGACGAGATAGTGATGGTAGCGGCTTCCCCTCTGGTTACCATGGCGGTTAAAGACTCCACCGGGAAAATTCGCATTGTCAAGAAGAGGGGAAAACCACAAATTGAGCCTTTAAGACAAAAAATCCTAGAGATATTATACAGGGAGGGGAAGTCCCTGGTGGCCTTAAACGCCATGCTGTCAGTGGGGGAAATCAACCAAAAACTGGTACAACAAAAGCTACTGTACCGGGATAAAATTGCTGAAAGGATAATTCAAAAAACCGCCCTAACCAAAGCCACAGCCATTGCCCTCAACCCGGTAACCGCTATCGATCTGTTCACCGGTGCCCTTATCGATGTGGCCATGATTCTCAACCTCTCCCAATTGTATCATATCCCCATGACCAAGGAGGGGGCCATCCAACTACTTCAAAAAATCGCATTTACCCTTGGTGGTATTAGCCTAAGTGATATACTAGTAACATTGGGACTTAGTTCCCTCAAAGGCATTCTAGGAATTGCTTCCCCCGTTTCTGGCGGTTTATCCTTGCTACCGTATACTTCAGTAGCAATTACCCAAGGGGCAGTAGCCGGGGTGTCCACCTACACCATAGGGCAGATTACAAAGGTATACCTGGCTAAGGGGGCATCCTGGGGGGAAAATGGGCCTCTAGCCGTGGTAGAAAATATAATTAACTCCCTTGATGAGACTTCCATTCTCCACCGCCTCAAGGGAGAATTAAGGGCAAAACTACTAAGAAAGAGAAGCCCCAAAAGGCAAAGCTAGGCGTCTAGGGGTTAGCTTCAGCGGAATCCGGGAAACGTACTATGTCATCTTCTCCTAAATACTCCCCATTTTGAATTTCAATCATCACTAGGGGTATTACTCCCGGATTCTCCACCCTATGACGGGTATTCATCGGCACATAGGTTGACTGTCTGGGTAGTAAAAGTTGTTCTTTTCCGTCACAAGTTACCTTTGCAGTGCCCGATAATACCACCCAATGTTCACTGCGGTGGTAGTGGAGTTGGGTACTTATATGGTGTTTAGGCTTGATTACAATCTTATTTATACGATAATTGGGGCCTTCTTCCAAGAGGGTGACAGTACCCCATGGCGGGTTGCGGACGATTGTGTTAGGATTAGCACTAGAAGGGTTGTTGTCCATGGATAAACGGGCAAGACAAAACCAGGTCAGCTAGTTTTTCTTTCTCCTCCGATTATAACTATTCTTGGCCCTGGGGGGGTATCTGTTTTGCCCTGTAGACATAAAAATTGTTTAGAATGCCCACTGTCTCAAAGCTGTATAGGTAAAGGTTAGTCCGATATATACTCAACAGCAAATAATTGTCTCTCCTGGTGTTGCTAGCAATTATTGCGGGGATTGCCTCTTGTCTCCCCGTTTCCAGTAAGACATTACATAGTTGACTTTTTACTAATTCCTCTAGGCTTTTAGAAGCTGGGAGGCAAACCTTTTCCTTGGCGTAGCGGATTAAAGCCTCCGTGGCGTATTTTTGATATTTTTCCATCCCCGGATTAGTTGCCGCCAGTATCCCCCCCGCCACTAACAGGAATATAATAGACAAACAGGAGAGGCAAGAAGACGACTTTTTCTGTTCTAATAGTAACGGCTCCATGCAAAAAATTTTAACACCCTCTGGACTTTTGGTCTAAAACTTGTTATAATTCTAACAGTGTTCGGCGAGCGTAGCCAAGCGGTTAAGGCAGTGGATTGTGGTTCCACCATTCGTGGGTTCGAATCCCATCGCTCGCCCGGGGTGATATTGTCTAAAATCAAGAATTTCACTCTCCATACCCAGTAAAAGCCTATTCAAGTTTCTCAAGTGTTTCTCATTACCCCCTGTTATAACCACAACAGGGGTTGTTTGTCAAGATGGAATAAAAAAAAATTTTTATGGGCAACTGAGAAAAAGATACCCCCTGGTAGGGGGTGGTAGTAATTTTTAGAAAACGGTCAAAAGATAAAATAAAACTTGGGGATAAAAAAATTAAGACCCGCCGAATAGGCGGGTTAGTAGGCTATACGGTTGGGCGGAAGAAAACCCTAAGACTGGACTATACTCCCCTTAATCCATTATAACGACCAGAATAATTGATGGTTAAGACTTGCTTACGGTTGCTGTCGGAGTAGGAGACGTGAATCCAACCAGAATTTCCTCCCTGATAATATTCTAGAATCAATTGGTCGAAAACTAAATTGTCCCTTATCCAAATAGCAACTGTAAGATTATCTATGCCAGGGACATAGAAGTCGGCGGCTTCGCCGGTAATATGCTGACTGTTAGGGGCACCACCTACATGTCTGTTCAACATAGGGGACCGACAGCCGGAAGTGATGACAACAATATTACCGCTAAAACCCATTACAACGGCGTCCTAACCATATTTGCCACCTTTGTAAATGTCAATGGAACAATGATTGAATTGATAAAAAATTTCAAATAAAAAATGCGCAGCAACGCCCCTGGCAGTCACTACTTCCTGCCGTCCAACGTCCCCATTCTAACAAAAAAGCACCGGCCTTGTCAAGACCTGTAAGGAGAAGAATCAAAGAAAAGTGGCGGGGGGAGGAAGGTTACAGGGAAAGAAAACCGCTACAGGGGAATAAATCCAATTAATTGTTAGAAGACAATCTGGCCTAATTAAAGCACAAACGAGGCAATGCCACACGGGTTTCTTTACACCACTTTCCCTATAGTCTACCCCTTGTTTTGGCAAAGGAATGTTTGTCATTACACCCGGAAATATGGAAGATATGAAGTGTTGGGGTTAGTATCTTACTGAATGGATACTTATGGATTGTAGGTATTTTGTCGTGAAAGTCTTTCTTGACTTTAATGGGATATACTGCTAGAATGAGGGCGGTGGTTGGGGAATGCAGAACTCTAAAACCCGAAAAAGTAAGTCCTCGGCTGGCGCATTGGAAGGCATTTTGAAGGATTAAGTGGTGTGATGGCCACCCCTTAGAGAAGTTTTAAAGCTACCCTCAACCTCGGGGGTGTAGAATGAATTTCCACAGGGGAAAACCATAGTTGTGGCGTTATGGCAGTAGGATACTAGGAGTAGGACACAACAAATAAATACGGGCAGCCCCATTCCCCTTGACAAACTGGAGCCACGGGGCTATAAAAAGGAGAAATGAGAATGAACTGGAGACTAGCCTCAAAAAGGGCGAGCCAACGACCCCCTCAAGCCTTCGATTCCCGAGGGGAAAGAGATGGGCGATAGTAGATTCGAACTACTGGCATCCTGCTTGTAAGGCAGGCGCTCTACCGCTGAGCTAATCGCCCTGACTCACGTTAGAATATTATAGCAAAAAGAGAAGAGAAATGCAATGCCATCGGGGAAAATTCACGACAGAATTACCTGGATGTGTTTGCCGGGGGTGGTGGTGGGGGGTTTGGTAGTGACAAGGGATGTGGTTTTGACACTATGTAGTAGTGTGGCTTTTATGTTTAGCGGATTGATGTTTGGGCCGGATTTGGATATTTATTCGCTACAATACAAACGCTGGGGTTTTCTGAGGGTTATTTGGCTGCCTTATCAGAGACTATTAAAACACAGATCCTTTTTTTCCCACGGCATACTAATAGGTACAATGGGGAGGATAGTGTATTTAACTTCAGTGGTTGTAGTGTTGGGGGTGTTGTTAGGGATAGTGGGAAGACTAATAGTGGGGGTGTCTTGGGATTGGGGATGGTTGAGAGAAGGTTACACAAGAGTGAAAGAGGATTATTGGCAAGAGGGTATAGCAGTATTTTTGGGATTAGAATTAGGTGCAATGAGTCATTATCTAGCAGATTTAGGAGAAAATTGGCGGCAAAGACGTCTGGCTGAGAAGAAGATAAAAAAGGGGAGAAAAAGGGTAAAAGGGTGTAAGACTAAAGACGGGAAAGGAGAGAATAAACGCCAAAGGTAACTAGAATCATGCCACTGATGGGGTTTAGCCACTGAGTGGCACTTTTGAGGGATAGTATACTCCTAATAAGGCCAGTGAAAGTACCAGCTACAATTAAAGGGGATACATAACCTAAGGCATAACTGCCAAGAAAAAGACTACTGAGGAGAATATTGCCACTACTGCCTACATAGGCTAAGAGGGTTATTAGTACTGGTGTACTACAGGGAGAAGCGATGAAACCAAAACTGACGCCTAGAAGGTAGGATTGAAGACTTTTGGGGAGATGGAGGTTAGGAGGAAGGGGAATGTTGCCTTGAGGAAGTGGCAGGGGGATGACTTCCAGGAGATTTAAACCCATTAAGATGGCGATGATGCTAACTAGAAGGGGTAAACCCTTGCCAACTTGTCCATATACCTTACCAAACAAGGCGGCGAAAATACCTAAGGCGGAGAGGGTGGTGGCTAAGCCTAGGGTAAAGAAAATTGACTGGAGAAAAGCAGACAACCTCCCCCCTTTATCATAGCCGCCAATGTAGGCAACTATTAGGGGCAGCATTGATAACATGCAGGGAGTGAGACTGGTAATCAAACCGGTGAGGTAAATAATCAGGAGACTGACAGGGGAGAGTTGTAAAAGTTGGGAGGAGACGAGACTGTCAGCCATCCGTTGTAGTTGGTATAGTGGTAGAGAAACTTCTGCTAGCATCATCCTCGAAAGTATATTCCCCTTTCTTAGGATAGAATAAAAAGGTTTTCACCGTAAGGCAGATAATGTCTAGAATTATCCTCTGTCTTTACCTACTAATTCTCCTAGCCTTATCAGGTTGTAAGGGGAATAAGGCTTTAGAGTCTCGTTTCGCCGCCAACCCTCAGTTGACTGCCGCCAATAAGAATAAAAGCGAAACAGTAACGCTTCCCTTTGATTTCCCTATACACCCCTCTATTACCCTAAACACGATAGAAGGCAATAGAGTTGTGGGGATGACTCCAGATGCTACCGATGTGATTTTGAGTTATTATGGGGAACAGTTGGAGAAAAGAGGGTGGGTAATAGAGGAGAAGACAGAAAATACCATCAAGGCTAGAGATGAGAAACAGGGGGTGGAGGTAGTTTTAACTGCCATTGGCAGGGGTGGGAATACAGAATTTACCCTCACCTACCAGACTAGTCAAACTAATCCAACCACTCAAACCAGTCTGACTAATCAAACTAATCAAACTAATCAAACTAGTCAGACTAACGATACACCCAGCGAGACTAACAGTGAAACTGGCAACAGCGACGACAATGCTGTCGGCAACAGTATCACTGTTAAAGACAATAATCCTCCCCTTGACACTGCCTTGGGGGAATTGATAAGACTGGGGATTATTAGAGACTCTCAGTGTAAGGAGGGGTATTGTTACCACTTAAATCCCAATAGAATAATTACTAGGAGAGAATATGCCCGTTGGCTAGTGACAGTAAACAATCTTCTATTCAAAGACAGTAGCGGGAAAATTATCCGCCTAGCCAGCCGCGACAGCAAACCGGTTTTCAACGATGTGAGGCCAAAAGATCCAGATTTTGGTATTATTCAGGGATTGGCAGAAGCAGGAATAATCCCTTCCCCGTTAACCCACCAGGATAGCAAGTATTTAAATTTCCACCCAGACAAACCCCTGTTGAGGGAGGATTTGATAGCCTGGAAGACGCCTTTAGACTTCCGTCAGCCTCTACCCAATGTAACCCTGGATGCCATTAAAAACACGTGGGGGTTTAAAGATGCAGAAAAGATAAATCCACAAGTATGGCCTCAATTGTATCTAGACTGGCAGAATGGGGAATTGTCCAATGTAAGGAAAGCCTTTGGCTATATTACCATCTTCCAGCCGCAAAAACCAGTAACCCTAGAAGAGGCAGCAAGGGTATTAAGTAGTTTTGGGATTCAGACAGACGTGGCCTATCTGAAGAATATACCATAGGGAGGCCACAGGAGGCCATTTATTCGGTTAAGATATTGACAATTCTAATACTGATAAGATATGGGTATATGAAGCCAATTACCATATTAGGCTCTACTGGTTCTATTGGCACTCAGACTTTAGACATTGTAAGAAACCATCCCTCCCTCTTCAGGGTGGTGGGATTAGCCGCTGGTAACAATATTAGCTTGTTGGCGGAGCAGATAAAAGAGTTTAAACCGGAGATTGTAGCCATTCGCAATCCGGGGAAGTTGTTAGAGTTGAAGGAGGCAATTGCGGGGGTATCACCACAGCCGATATTATTAGGGGGGGAGGCGGCTATTGAGGAGGTAGCAGCCTATGGGGATGCGGAAACGGTGGTAACAGGGATTGTTGGTTGTGCGGGATTACTGCCTACTATAGCTGCTATCAAAGCCAAGAAGAATATTGCCTTAGCTAATAAGGAAACTTTGATTGCCGGGGCACCAGTTGTGCTACCATTAGTTAAGGAGCATGGGGTAAAATTACTACCGGCGGATTCAGAACACTCTGCTATTTTCCAATGCTTGCAGGGTGTACCTCCTGGTGGGTTGAAGAGGATAATTCTGACTGCCTCGGGTGGTGCCTTTCGTGACTTGCCAGTGGAGGCATTAAAGCATGTTACTGTAGCTGATGCCTTAAAACATCCTAACTGGTCGATGGGACAAAAAATCACCATCGACTCTGCTACCCTAATGAATAAAGGATTAGAGGTTATCGAAGCCCATTTTTTGTTTTCCCTAGACTACGACCACATTGATATTGTAATCCATCCTCAGAGTATTGTTCATTCCCTGGTAGAATTACAAGATACTTCGGTATTAGCACAGTTAGGGTGGGCTGACATGCGTCTGCCACTATTGTATGCCCTATCTTATCCTGAAAGAATAGCCACCGATTGGAAACCCCTAGACTTAGTGGCGGTAGGCAGTCTTACCTTTCGCGCCCCTGACCATCAGAAGTATCCATGTATGAAATTAGCATACGCGGCAGGAAGGGCAGGAGGCAGCATGCCGGCGGTGTTGAATGCCGCCAATGAGGAGGCTGTAGCCTTGTTTTTACAAGAAAGAATAGGTTTTTTGGATATTCCCCGTTTGATAGAAGAAGCCTGTGAGAGTTTTGTTGGGCAGAATAAATCTAATCCTAGTTTAGAGGAAATTTTGTGGGCTGACCGATGGGCAAGGAGATTTGTCCAACAGCAAGTCTCCGTTTCTGCCTAAAATAGGGGGATAGGGGTATTACTATTGCCCCCTTTCCCTACAAATAGTAGGTTAGTTATGACGTGGGATTTTTCGCCTCAATTTCTCATACAGGGTATAGATCAGGACTGTGCTAGACTGTACTTGAGGGGGTTTCCCGATTCTCGGCGGCAGGTGGTAGCTGGTGTGGTGGAGGAGGGTTGTGGTGGGGGGAGTATAGAGGGAATACCCGTTTTTGACTTAGTGACAGAGGCAGTAGCCAGTCATCCCCAAATTGTGACTAGTATTATTTGCAGTCATCCCTACCGGGTGTTAGATGCTACTAGGGAAGCCATTGACAGTGGCATAAGTCAGATTGTCATTCACTCTGAGGGGATACCCCCCCTAGATTTGCTGAAGGTGTATGAGACGGGAGAGAAAAGGGGTATCAAGATAGTAGGGGTTTGTGGTGGGGGGATTTTGATTCCTGGCCGTTTTTATTGTGGCATGAATTATGCTAGTCTTTTTTCCGGGGGCAATGTTGCTATAATCAACTACTGTGAGCAAATAGTTGCCGCAGAGATTGCCCATATTTTAAGGGAGGCTGGGTTGGGGGTGTCTCTAGTAGTTAGTTTTGGGGAGGGAGGCTTAGCCTTCAAAAATTCACATGTATGGTTTGAATGGTGTGAGGAGGATAAAGACACCCATGCTGTTATTGTAAGCCTAAAAGGGCTGGTAGGGGGACAGGTAAAACAATTAGCCACCCTACTTGGGAAAATCAACAAACCGAAGATAGTTTATTGTTTTGATGTCAAAGGGATACAAAGGAGGTTAAAATACAAGAACAAAGGGAAGGTGGTTTGTGATCAAATAGAGGCACACCTTAACCCCCAACAGTCTTGGCAGTCTATAACTGAGGGGTTGGGAAATGATGAAAAGACTGTAGTGACTGACAATCTACTTGTTATTCCACAATGGCTGCAGGGGGTTGTGGTTTAGAACCATGTCCCGCCTATATACTTATAGCAGGAAACCAGGTTGGGGGTAAAGGGATAGGGGTGACAGTGTTAGGAGGAAGGGGGATAAGACTATGGCTTTGAGGCAGATAAGTGTTGTAGGTGGGGTAAAAGGGGTGTGTGAAGGTGTATAAAAACATCTCTGGGAGGGAAAGTGGTATCCCTCAGCGGGAGGGGTACATGTCTTTTGGGAGTATTATAGTATGGAGGGGCGGGAGTAATAGTATACTATCGGAGGGGCAAAGACATGATTTTGTGGGAGGGTATGACAGCAGGGTGTATGTCAACAGGCATCTCTGTGGCTGGGGTGTCTAATATGCCTCTTTAGGTTTAGGAATAATACAAAATACAAAGGGGTGGGGGTGGCGGCATGTCTAGAGGGGGAGTAGACAGCAGTGGGGGTGTATAGAGAGTGGAGGCGTGTGACAGCATGCCTAGTGGGTAAAAATGTGCCGGGGGGATATATACTGTCTAGGGGTAGGCAACAGCATCCCCCTAGGAGTGTGACAGAAAGTGGAGGTTTATTGTAACAGACACTGACAGTATACCCATTGGGTTGGGAAAGACATGTGGATGGTGGAAGTATATGTGATGGGGGGAAAGGGGTATAAGACTATGTATATTGGCGGAGGCTATGCTTAGTGGGTTACTTTTTGTGGAGAGGGATAAGAAGTTTGCCTTTCCCTGTAGGTGACAGGTAACAGGATACTTTTTCCAGTAAGGTATATCAAGACAGCTGTGGGGGGTAACAATATATCCGTTTCAGGAGTATAAGGGAATGATTCTAGGAAGACGATAGGCATATGCCTCTGAATATAAAGACATGCCACTGACTGTGAGGGGGTTGACAATTATGCCCCTTTGGGGGGAGAAATGGGATATGGGAGGAGACATGGGGGTTGTATGAAGACACACCTCTGTAGTTACCCTTTGACAGTGTGCCTCTTTCGGTTGTCTAATATACCTTAGAGTGACCAACAACAAACTGCCTCCCCATGGTTTATAAAAAGATGTTTATGTAGGAGGGGATAAAGGGGGGGTTTATGGAGAAATGCCTAGGGGATAATAGTTTGTGTATTTGGCAGGTATAAACGAATATCCTTGGAGAAATAGGTAACAATGTCTTTCCCCGGATATATAGGGAATACCCCTATGGGATTAGGGGGTGTATAAAGAAATTTCTTTTGGGGTAGACAACATGTGGGGGAGTTTGCCTTTTTAGCAAAGGGGTATGGAGGAATACCTCAGCAAGTAGCAGTGGATAACAGTTGAGGTTTATAAAGACATGTCTGTGGTGGAGACAGATATGGTGGGTGGTATTCCCAGGAATACAAAGACAAACCTAGGGGGTTACTGTAAAGAGATATAAAAAAAAACACGCCTTTTTAGGGTTTAAAGGGGGAAGCAATGCCTTTCGTTGTGGCTAAGCTGTGACAATAAATTTCCCTGGGGTGTGTGAAGGAAAGACATGCCTTATAGGTAAAAACTTGCCTGCTTGGCATTTATAAAGACTTGTATGTGGTAGAAATAACAGTGACAGGGTTGACAGTGTTGGAAACATAAAGACAAACTGGTGGAGTAAATAAAGACTATGCATCATAGTTGCGTAACTTTTGGGGGTATTATAAAGACAAACCCATAGAGTGGATTAGACTATGTTTCATAGTTGCGCAAAAATACGTCGGAGAAATAGTTGACTTTCTATGGAGGTGGATGATGACTTGTCTTCTGGGTAGCGGGGAATAGGATACCTTCTTTAGACAGAAACATAGCCGGGGTGGGAGTAGATAACAGTGGGGTATGTCTCAAGACATCTTCCTATAGTGAAGGATGCCAGTATATAGGAATATAAGGGGAGGCGGCGGGAAAGATAGTTAGCAGTATGCCTCTCTCTGGGTATGAGGAAGACATATACTAGGTTAGACTGCGGTAAGAGGTTTATAAAGACATCTTTTAACACATGCCGCCGGAAGGTTAGCAGTATTTATCCCTGTAGCAGCAAAGACAAATCCGAAACTCAACTCAGTAACCTGTGGAGGGTTTGTTAGAGTAAAAGGTAGGGTATTTATCAAGAAAAGACACCTCTGTAAAGACTTGTCACTGCTTCGGGGAAGGGTGGTTATGGCTGTGGAGTATCTGAAGGAGGATAGATATATAGCATGCCTGTTTAGGGTTTTACCATGGGGAGACTGGGAATAGAAGGGGAAGGCATAAGAGAGTTTTTCCTCTAGGCTTGATTGAGGGAGATGGAAAACTGGTTGGAATATACAAATAAGGTTTGCAAGGTGGGTATAAAAACATACCCCATAGCGAAGGATAACAGTATTTACCCGTGGGGAAGTATAAAGAATGAGGTATGGCTGGGGAAAGGCAAAGACATGCTTCCGTGACGGGATGTGACAGTGGGTTTATTCAAGGGGTATAAAGACAAACACCTATGTATGGGTAAAAGTGGCAGAGGAAACCACGCCTTTGGGGAAAGGAAAAGGGAAAGGGGGATACAACAGTCAGGTATATGTCAAGACATCTTCCGGGGGTATAGGGAAACACAGCTTTGATTTTGGGTGGGAGGTATATCAAGACGACTTGGGGGATAGTTTGCTTCTTAAAAAAAGGCGTAGAGAAAAATACCCTAGTGACTAAGAGGAGATTAAAGTTGTGATTTATGAAGACATTTCCGTGGCAAGATTGTATAAGATGTAGGTGGGGAAGTTGGGGAGGGGATAATACTATGGCCGTGTAAGGTTATGTAAACACATGCCTGGCGAGTGTTTGCTACAGGTGACATAACAGTATACCTCTTTGGGATGTATAGAGAAATGCCCGAAGTGGGGATAGACAAAGTGTAGGATATACATCAAGACATCTGCTTGTGGTGAAGAATGCCAGTATATCCTTGGAAGCATTATAAGAGAATGTTACTGAGGAGAAAGTTGGCAATATGCTTCCAGTGGGGTTTAAGAGAATAAACCATAGCGAGGGGTATAGGAAGACATCTGGTAATAAGAAATGCGGCTGGATGTGGGGATAATTGGGTATAGGGGTTTCTGGAGACATTATGCCCTTGTTATGGAGATTCTATAAAGAAATTTCTCCGTGGAGGTAGACGTGACAGTGTGTGTTGGAAGGTGGAGGTTACTCATAGTATTAGCATCCCGGGGGGGGGTTATAAACACATACCCTTATGCCCCTTGAAATTGTCCTTTAGCCTAAAAGGTGTATGATTGGACTAGGGGTATAACACGTCTCTGTAAAAGGGTAGGATTAGATGTCCCCTTTAGCCGGAGATGTGATAAGATTGTAGAGGGTGTCCCTTTGAGCATAGGGACGGTTTTTTGATGCGATGGCCTGTTGTATTTGTGATACGGATAGACAAGTGCCTCCTTTTGCCCCCGCCATTGTGGTAATATGTTCTTCCATTAGAGTGCCACCGAAGTCATTACAACCCCAGTCTAAAGCCTCCTTAGCCCCATCTATCCCCAGTTTTACCCAACTAGGTTGATGGTTGACTATTATATCACCCAGCAGTATGCGTGCCACGGCAGTAAGTTTCAAAGTCGCCTGTAAATCTGGTTGTAGTCTTCCCACTCTTTTTTTCAGGGAGGCTGGAGCCTTCTCTCCTACAAAAGGTAGTATGATAAACTCAGTAATTCTCCCAGGATAGTCTTTTTCTATTGCCAATTCTTGGAGGTATCTTATCCTCTGCAGGTGTAGTACTTGATGTTCTGGTTTTTCAACATGGCCAGACAAAATAGTACTAGTAGTATATAAACCATAACGATGGGCACAAGAAACTATTTCCATCCAGGTTTGGGTATTAATTTTCTCTGGACAGATAATTTTCCTTATGGTATCATCTAGTATCTCGGCGGCAGTACCAGGCAAGGAAGCAACGCCGGCCTCTTGTAAGGATAAGATAACATGATCATAGCTTAGACTGTCCTGACGGGCGATGAATTGGATTTCCTGGGGAGAGAAGGCATGGAGGTGGAGTTGGGGGAAGGCTTGTTTAATTTCTCTCACCAGACAGGTATAATATCTAAGGGTGCTACCCTGGATTTTGGCATGGGGATTTAATCCCCCCTGCAAGCATATTTCGGTAGCACCATTTTTCACTGCCTCTTCTGCCTTTTCTAGGATTTGTTGTAGGGAAAGCCAAAAGCTATCTTTTTCCCCCAAGTCTCGTCGGAAGGCGCAAAAACCGCAGTGTTGTTCACAAATGTTGGTAAAATTGATGTTGCGGTTGACAACATAGGTGACAGTGTCTCCCACCTGTTGTTTCCGCATTCTATCGGCAGTGGTTTTCAACCATTGAATGTCGGTAGGCTTTGAGGATTTGAGCAAACTGACAGCCTCACTGAAGGATAAAATGGGAAGGGAGGCAGTTGAAGGGTTACCATTCATCATGGGTTTAAATCTGGATTGCCTGTGTGTAGGTAGGAAGAAAATACAACAGTCATCCCCTAGTCTAACTCTAGCAGCAAAGGATAAGAAATAATGGTGGCTTATAATTATAGGCCTATACGACGGCCATGGGATTAGTCAGAAGTATAAACAACAAACCCGTCTACTGGGTAATACTAAGGGTGGGGATAACCCGGGAAACATAGACAAGAATCCGAGGGAAAAATACCATGGAAACACCGGGAGACAGCAACAACTACCCACCTTTTACGCTGTGAGTTACCAGTAGGCATGTGGTAGGAGATTAGAAGCCAGACTATCACAGCCTGGCATTATCACAGGGGTTGCCATTAGCAGCCTCTAAAAACATTATGGCATGCTAGGCTATTATTAGTCTAACAATTGTGGTGCGGAAAAAGGGGTAAACGCCAGGGAGAATAATCAGATACATAAACTCAAAGGAAGTTAGGGGGGTTGGAGGGGTTGTTTGACATTTTGGATTGTTACTGACTACTGTTAACAGGCATCTAGAGATGGGAAAACGGGGAGATAACCTGTCTACTGGTGGAAAATGGGGGATTGGTGTTGGGGTTGGAAGTCTGATAACGGGTGGATTGTCACTCTGGGTGTCTATTAGTTGGACTACAGTGGCAAAAAAGAGGATATATTAGAAGGGGAAGGGTAAGCACAAGGGTAAGTAAAAAGCCAGTCTAAAGTGGGTTGGAGAAAAACAACAGTGGCGGGATAATAACCAGATGGAAACCACGGGATGTTGGCAGGTGTAGGCAAATCCAACCACAGTAGCAGAAAAGGATGCCGACACAGAGGGGAGTGAGTGACTGGAGGAAAATGGCTAAGACAGACTAAAGAAGCTTTAAATTTGCGGAGTATCTACAAGTAAGCGAAGGGGGATGGTAGAGAATAAAAGGTGGGTGTTGCTACCCCCCGTTTTATGATGTCTGGCGTCGCCATGGGGATAATCAGAAGCGGAAACAAAAAAGGGTTGGTATTGTCGTGGTTTGCCAGTGGGAATTAGTAAGAGTAAGCCACCGACGAAGGGGGAGGCTGAGAAAGCAAAAAAAAGAAGTAATGCCATACGGCTATCCCCTGCCGACATTACTAGGTTAGGCAAAAAGGGAAACAAAAGACTAGTGGCGGAATTGGCCAACAGTGGTAGAATAATTGCCAGAAAAAGGGTGTTGTCACCGAGGTAGTTGTCTAACATTTTGGAATCGTAAGAGTTGCCGGGTGTCTAGAGAAAAGCAAAGACGGGAGATGGGGAGAGTCTTTTTGGTGTGGGAAGGCAAGGAAAGTCAACAAAAAACTGTCGGAAAAGGAAAAGACTACTAAAAGGGAATGAATGTTGTCATTGAAATTCTTTGTCTGAGACTCAATACTGCTACTAACTGTCTGTTGGTATTAGTTAGTGGCAGAAAGGGGTGAAAGCAAGGGGGATGGGGAAAAACCGTTAAAGAATACCAAGGGGGATAAAAGTTGTAATTGTAGTCTTATGATGCTTGGCGTTACCACTTTCTGGGTATCTGTGGTGGTAGAGAGAAAAAAGTCGACAGTAGAAAGACAATCGCAGACAAAAACAAGAGGCTAGTTTACCCGGTGGAGGGTTAAACAAGGCTAGTTTTTTATCATACTAGAGATGGATAGAGTTGATATTGATGTGACTGCGGTGGCAGAAAAAAGAGGATACCTCCTCCAGCAGGCGTGAGGTTTAGCCATAGACAGGAATAATCCGCTGAGGAGGCTGGCTAAGGCGTAAGTCTTTAAATAGGTGGGATGTGGATGCTAGAAAGAGAGATAACCAGAGACTGTCGGCGAATACCAACAAAAAATTAGCCTTGCCTTGTTATTAGGGTTTTTGATACTTAGCATTGCCACCAGCTGTGGGAAAAAGCCGACACTGGGAAGAGGAATAACCGCCAGACAGAAACTAGGGAGGGGTTGATTGTCGTTGAGGCGATTGTCTAACACTTTGGAATTATTGCCTGGTGTCTAGAGGTAGATGGAAACAAAAGACTAGTCTTGCCAACAGTGATGGAATAACCACTACAAAGAAAACGAAAAAGAATTAGTGTTGTTATTGGGATTTTCTTATACCATTGGATTGCCAGTAGACACCTGTTGGCAACTGGATAGGATGCATTGGAGGAAACAAAAGGCTAGATTGTCATTGTTGTCACAAGGCTTACCATCAGCCACTTATATTCATGATTTGTGGTATGCCATTGGGTTATCTATTGGTTTTTTACAACCACGGTGGCTGCAGTAAAAAAGTCAACACCGGGAAAGGGGTTAACAGAAAACTGCTGATGGAGACTAGAGGAATGAGTTTTGCAATTCTGAGACTTATTAATTAGTTTTGGCTGGTGGCAGAAAAGAGTGAAACCAAAAGGGGTGTTGCTAGGGGGAGTAAAACTAAGGGTATTGTGGTTTGAGTTTTCTGATGCTTGACGTCACTACACCGGCTATCCGTCAGTTAGTGGCAGAGGGAAAGAAACCGACAATGAGGGGATAATGAGACAAAGACACTAAGAAAATTAGTATTGTCATGTCTATTGGTTTAACCACAGTGACGGGAGAAAAAGATGTGGATATTAAGGGTAAACAAAGACGAGAGGGAAAGACTGGTATGCTTGGCTATCTTACATTCTGGATGGCTATTGGCTTATCCTGAGTGGCAAGAAAGAAAATATGTCGACATGACGGAAGGGGTAGAGAGAGACTGAAGTGAAGACTCACAGGAGATTGGCGTCACTGTTGTTGTTAACAGAAGGATTGCTATGGTGTCTGTTGGTTTAGTCGTAATGGTGGTAAAAAGGACAAGAAAATGCTAAAAAGTAGCCACAGGGGAAAGGGAAGAATAAAGGGGTATCGACATTTGCTTGCTATTGATGTTTGATGTCTACTGGTTGGGGGAAAGGGGGGTTGTCAGTTGTCTATGATTGGCAAAAAAAAGTAAAACTGACACCGAAAATGTGGCCGAAAACAGGAAAAAAGACTACTTTTCCGGGGGAAAAAAAGAGAATTCAGACAATCGGTTGGGATTGTCACTGGGTATCTACTTATTCGCAAAAAAAAAACAGTTAAAGTCAACCCGGAAGAATCAAACAGCGGTAGAGAAGAAAGGCTATTTTGCCAAGGGGGTAGATAAGTATTGTTACTCACCAGGTTTGTTTTACACCAATAACGGCAAGGGGAATACCCGGGAGAGGAGATAACCAAAGACAAAGACGAAGATGAAGACAACCATGAAGACTAGGGGGGAGTCAATATGGTAGTTGGGGTTTCTTAATAGTTGGAATCACCACCAGGCATAGTCTGACTGAGGCGATGGGGAGGAGGGGAGAAAAGAGGGAGTAACTGGATACAAGAAAATAGGATGCCAGGGAAACAGGCGTAAAACTGGGGAGGTTGCCGTCTCGGGAATTGCCACTGTGTCTATTGGTTGAAGCCCATAACACAAAGTATTAAAACAAAAATACAAACATTCAGCTGTCTGCCGGGATAGCAGAAAAGGGGATAAAAAAAAACAGCAACAGAAACGGAGGAATGAAAGTGAAGTTGGCGTTGTTAGGCTTCAGTGGCAGACAGGAAAAAGGGGGAGATTAAGGGGAATCATGGACAGAAGAGGAGTGTATTTTGTTATAGTGTGCAATGGTGTAGATGTCTGCCGGTTTACATGGGGAAAAAGCCAATACTAGTTTTTGGTTAGCAATGGAATTGCCGTTTCCCCTCCGATTCCTACTAGGCATCCATTAGTAGCAGAAAACAGTAAAGCCAACAAGGAGTAAACAGGAAGAAGCGATGGAGGTAGGTAGGCAGCTGACTTTTGTTGATATTTGGAGTTACTGACTACCAGTCTATAGCATTAGTGGCAGGGAAGAAAAAGCCTCCATAAATGTCACTGTTGTCTCTGCCATAAGCTGGAAATGAGGTTTGACTGGATGGGGAAACAGAAAAATGGTTTACTTGATGAGGAGGATATTAGCATGTCTATTGAATCAACCGCAGTGGCAGGAAGAAGGAGGTTGAAGGCAAGGGTAAAGGCTAGTTTTTTCGGAGGCGAGGTGACATCGGATGGGTTTGCCACTCCTTCCTGGGTATCCACCGATTCAACCCCAGTGAGTGACGGAAAAAGAAGCCAATACCAATTGCCGAAACGCTTCTACTAGTCTGCAGAAGGTGGCAGTGGCGACAGAGAATGCCAATAGAATAAGGTAAACTAAAAACTTGCGGTGATTAAAGAGATATTAGGATTCTCACTGGCGTTTCCCACACCCCCGCAGCCAGACACCTGGTGATTTTACTCTCCTTCCTGGCAAGAGGAAAAAAGCCAAAACCATAGGGTTAACTGGAGAGAAAAGGCAGAGATGAAAACGAAGGGGGATTGACATTGCCACATGATGTGTTATTAAATGTCTGTTGGCTTTGGTGGCAAAAAAAAGCTAAGCCAAAGGAAGAAAAATAGCAATAGACAGATGCTAGTCACGCGGCAGGGTATGGAGGTGGAAACTCGAGTGAGATTGGAATTTTCACTGACGCTGTCTATTGGTTTGACTTTTCCGGCAGAGGGAAGCAGGTTTACTAGGGAGGGGTTTTGCGATACAATCGCTAGGCTGTTAGTACCATTTGTAGGAAAAAAGATGAGGATACTAGGGGGTAAATAGGGAGGGAAACGAAACCACAGTTTGCCTGGCATAGACTACAGAGGGATTGATGTTGTCACCCATCTTTTCTAACACCTGGGGTTGCTATTAGGCATCCACCAGTCTACGGCAGTAGTGGGTAGGAAAAAGTCCCCATCAGAGGGGATAATCATAAACAGGGGGAAAAATAAAAACAGGATTGGCATTATTACTGGTTTTTCCTCATACTTGGGATTTAGTGTAGTTACATCTTCAAAGAGGGGTTAGTCGGATGGGTTTGACTGGATAGGGAAACGGGAAACCAGTTTACCTGATGGGGGGATATTGGGATGTTTATTGACTCCACCGCGACGGCAGGAAGAGGGAGGCTGACGGCAGAAATAACGGAAGACGGAAACGAAAAGCTAGTTTACTCGGTGAAGGATATAGTGACGCTTTAGGATTTTGACTGGCTGTCTAATAGTGTGACTATAGTAGCAGAGAGGAAAAAGCCTCCTCCAGCAGGGATTAGGGGTAACCAGAGATAAAAACGAAAAGCCAAGAGACAGCAGAGATAGAGAATTAATAGGAAGAGAATAATAGCAAAAGGGAGAGGTATTTTTCTTGGGAAGGGGAAGCGTAAGAAAAATAAACCCGTCGTGGTGGAAAAAAGGATTACTAGAAAATCTCCCCAGGCTGGTAACCACCAGATGAGATTCTTGCCATCAGTCTCCACTGCATCTAGAATTTGAGATATGACATGGGCGTGAATATAGATTCCCCGCATTTTCCCCAGGGGAGTATCATGAATATCAGGGATACTGTCTGCCACCATCCCCACCAGGATAATTTTATTTTCAAGCCAGTGGGGGTTGAGGTAATCAGTAGCCTCGAGAATATCCCTAAGGGTGAGTTGTTGTGAGATTTGCGGGGTGTTACGGTAGTTTATGAGGATTTGATTGCCTCTTGCATCGAATCTTTGATAGCCGCCGCCGGGTTTCAGGGGAGGAATAATTACATTGCCAAATTGCCAACTATCCCCCGTTACAGATACTGGTAAAAGTTGATGGGAAAGATGACGATATATCAGATGCCAGGCAAGAGAGTAGTTAGTCTGACAATAGTTAGGTGTTTCGATGGGATTTTGACTCCGACTCAAAAGATAACGACGGATGGTATAATCGCCGCTAATATCCGAATCGTTGTACAAATCGGCATAACCCGTTTGTTCCATTGTAATCTTTTTTGGCTGACTTACACTCTTATGGAGGCCATTTCCCCTATTACATACTGTTACAATGTTTGGGTTGTTGGCTATAAAAGAGACGAGGTCATGATATTCTTGTGGGGAATGGGTAGGTTGGTCTCGGAATATA
The DNA here is from genome assembly GCA_030549855.1 of Cyanobacteriota bacterium SRBZ.bins.94.201705. Lineage (GTDB taxonomy): Bacteria > Cyanobacteriota > Cyanobacteriia > Cyanobacteriales > Cyanobacteriaceae > DVEF01. The sequence continues at coordinate 91,728 of JAUQQP010000046.1, read as the reverse complement.
TCAATACCAATGGCAGTGGGATGATAGGATTGCAGTCGTTGTAGCAGCAGTAGAAGGGTTTTATCAGCAATGGGATAGCCATAGCGTCTAATATCCTCCTCATCTATTCCCACAATTAAAAGACGACTGTCTGGGGGGGAGGGGGGTTTATGTTTTTGTAGCCAATCAAGGGTTTTTAATTCTATTGCCTGTAGATAGCCTAGACTTTTCAGGGCGAAAACCAGTATACTGACCAGTAGGCCAGTGGTAAGGTGAATTAGTTTTGTTTTATGAAAACCGGGGGTGGGGATTAAGGTGTGGAGGGGAGGATTTGGGTAGGGATTGGGGAGTGTGGTGGTGGTTTCAAACAAGTCAAACCAGGATAAGGGTAGGCAGGAGGGGTTTTGACAGATAACAGGTAGCCAGGTGGCTGCGGGGAATTTGTCTTCTAAACCTTCCAATCTTTCCCTTGCCTCCCTCACTGCCAAATAGAATGACTTCCCCCGACTATAACCTGAGAGGAAGTGTTTTAGGAATTCCTGGGCTACCACATCTGGTACTTCAAAACGCATTACAATTATTTGCGGTAGGTTTAATTCTGCCAATTGTTTAGCCAAACCCAAGCCATCACAGGAGTTAAAAATAGCCATTTTTAGGCCTAATTGAATCGCCCTTTTTAGGGCATTTTTCAGTTGAAATACGGAGATATACTCATGACTATTAATAGCCAGATAACCCTTATAATTCTCCTCTTGATTCCCCCGCCGACTATGGCCAGCAAAAAATATTATATCCCATCCCTTTTCCCACAGATTTTCTTCTAATTCCCGGCGAGATGGCTGGATTAGAAATCTAATTTTTGCCCAGGGAATTTTCTCCAGTAATTCCTTGTCTTCTTCCACGTCGATACCTCTACTGTCACCTATGATAGCCAGTATTTTAACGTATCTACGAGGATTTCTTTTTGTTAAAATAGGCCGGTTGTATTCTAGGTTACTGATGGCAATTTCTGCTTGGGGGTAGTCATCAAAAAAATCCCAGATAATCCAGGGGAAACTGCGAAATTCGTCATTGTCGGTTTCTAGAATGAGATTAATCTCCTCATGGACGTCTAGATGAGATCTTATTTTAGCCTCTGTGGAGGCAAAAGAAGGAGAGTCTAACCAACAGTTAAATTCCAATTTTAATTTTGTTGACGCCTCCTCAAAATCCTGTGTTGAGATGTGGGATAAATCCTCTTCTTCAAATTCAATGTCTTCAGGGGGTAAACCACGGGGAAGGTTTAATTTAATGAGATGTTTATAGAGGGTTTGCCAGTGGGAATAAAGGGAGGCAAGAGTAGGATTGGGAGGCAGAGAGGCAAAAAATTGGATGGGTAAAAGATGGGGGTTTAACCAGAGTTGTATTTGGATGGTGGGGATGCCTTGATACCAATCCCCCTTTCCCAATTTGATGGAGACGAGTTTCATGTTACCGGCATTGAGGCTTGTTTATTTTTCGTTTCTAGTAATGCAAGACGACTTTGTAATTCCTGATTCTCCTGTTTAAGCTTTTCCACTTCCTCTTGTAGTTGACGAAGAGTCTTATCCTTACCCAGTTTTTCCTGCAGACGAAGGAGAGTTTCTTCTCCGTGACGTCTAACCCTGCCGTCAGTAGCATTGGCTAGTAAATCTGTTAACATAGACACAGCTTTTGGATGTTCTATTTTACCCAAGGCATCTATAAGGGACATCTGGGTAAAAAAGAAGGTTTCTGGGAGAATAGACTCTAGGGTGTCGAGAATAGAAGTAATTTTATCAGGGGTTTGGGCAGTGGCTACTTCTCCAAGACAACGGATGGCTGTCTGACGTAGGGGTTGGGGGATGCCGAGGCTGGTGTATTGACTAATAATGTCAGCGGCTTTGGGATTGGTGTTGAGATAACTTAATCCCCTGACAGCCGCACTACGTATGATTTCATTCCAACTGTCTCTTTCTATGAGAATGCTTTGGAGAAGGGAAATAACTTCTTCTTGTTTGTCTTGTAGACTGCCAGTGGCGACAATTTTCCCAATGCCACTAATAGCCTCTGCCTCTACAAAATAACTTTCATCTCCCTGAACAATAATATTCTTGAGGGTATTATAGCTAGAGATGTTCTTATGTTGAGTCAAGGCTTTAACTATTGCCTTTCTTACTCTGGGATTATTGTCTTGCATATGGGAAATTAAGACTGTTGTTGCCTGATTGAGTCTGATTTTGCCTAGGCTGTCAATGATTTCTACTTTAACTCCCCAAAATGTCTCTTTTGCCAATGCCTCTTTAAGGGTGTTTACAGCCTCTATGTTGTTTTTTTTGCCGATGGCCCTCGCCGCATAGATACGAGATATTATATCAGGATCATATAACAGTTGTGCCTTCAATTGGGCAAAACCATAATCCAATTCTACGGTTTTGAGGTGGTAGTTGCCCACATCAAAGGAGATAAAGTCTGGCTTTTTATCTAGGGAGAAGTAGAAGGTTTGTTCAGGTTTTTCCAGTTTTAAAATAAAGGTTTTTAATTGAGGTTTATTGTCTGGTTGGATATAACCGAAAGCCAGGGGGATTTTGAGAGAAAACAAGTGGAGAGGCTTACCGTTTTCTTCCCTAGCCTGCTTTTGTTTAACGGTGACAGAGGCAATATTGGTATCATTGTCCCAATGGTAGGTAATTTTAAAGTCAGGGTGCCCTCCGCGGAAGACGTATTGTTCAAACAGAGGTGCTAAATTATAACCAGTAGCTTTTTCTATTGCCCTTAACAAATCCACTGTTTCTACAGTCTTATAGGCGTTATCGTTGACAAAAGTATGGAGAAACTTAGTGAATAATTCCTCCCCCAAAATTCCCCTAATCATATGATAAACACAAGAGCCTTTTTCGTAAAGATGACGGTCATATAATTCAATAGCCTCACGGTAAACATTTGTTACAATGGGACGACGGTAACGGGAGGAGTCTTCTTCTAGGTAGCTAGCCGCCTGTTGGAATAGATAGTATAACCCTTCCTGTTGCCCGTATTCGTGTTCTATCCATAATACTTCTGCATAGGAAGCGGCGCCTTCTTTTATCCAGGCATGACTCCAGTGTTTGATGGCTACTAGGTTGCCAAACCACTGATGGGCCAATTCGTGGGCAACGAGAGTTTCCGTGTTACGATCATCAAGGGAGGCTTTTTCATCCAGAAGACAACGGGCTGTTAGAATGGTAGCAGAGGTATTTTCCATACCTCCGAATATGAAGTCTTCTACACATGTTTGGGCATATTTTTCGTAGGGATAGGGGTAGCCATATCTCTCACTGAAGAATTGAATCATCCTGGGAGTTTTTCCAAGACTTATTTTTGCTTGCTTCTCCCTGCCTTTTTCCACATAATAAACCACGGGAATATCCTGCCATTGTTCTTCAATTATGGCAAATTTCCCTACAGCTAAAGCTATTAGGTATGGGGGATGAGGTTGTGGTTGTAGCCAGTGGTAGACAGTTTTGCCGTCTTTTTCTTCTGTTTTGATCAACTCGCCATTGGAGATAGCAATATAATCGGGGGGGACTTGTACTATAATTTCGGAGGTAGCTAATTGTCCAGGGAAATCAAAACAGGGAAACCAATAACGGGAATCTTCATCTTCCCCCTGAGTCCAAACCTGAGTAGGTTTATGGGGATAATATTCATCAGGAGAGATAAAATAAATCCCCCGTTGTGGTTTTTCCTTATGATAGGAGATGGTAATGGTTAAGTCTTGGGAGAGGGATGGGGGGGAAGGAAGGTGGAGGGTGAGGGTTTTGCCGTCGTAGTCAAAGGGATGACTAACATTATCTACAAATACTGATTGGATGTGTAAGTCGACAGCATCAAGGGTTAGATGGGTGAAATGGCGGATGGGGGTGAGGGTAATGTGACAGATGCCGCTTAGACTCTGACGGGGGATGTCTAAGTCTAAATGAAGGGAAATGTGTTGTACCTTGCCGTAGAGGTCTGGGTTATAATGAGGCTTACTACCGGGTAACTCAAAATTCCTCTTGTCGTCGGCATCGGGGTATAAAGAGTAATTCATAAAGAGAGGAAACCCACTTGGTATGATGGATTTCCTCTAGTATAACTGATGGCCTCCGTTATGCAAAAGATGGTGCCTTTTGTCGCCACTGACGCAATCCCAGTTTCTTGTACATCTCGGTTTCAAGGGGTTTTCCTTTTAGCATGCGATTCCAGTATAACCAGGGGAGGAGATAACGTTTGACCAAAAACATGCTATAACGTTCCTTAGTGGGGTCAATAAAGAAAGAGGAAATAGGAATATTCTCGTAGTCGAATTCAGCGAAGATAGCAGAGTTGTAGCCCGTTATAATAGGACAACAGGTATAACCGTCATAACGGGCAGTGAGGGGTTTGCCTTTCATTAACGCTAATAAATTTTCTACCACAACTGGGACTTGGGCGCGCACCGCCGCTGCAGTTTTGGAAGTGGGGAGGGAGGTGGCGTCTCCCAACCCGAAAACATTCGCGTAACGTTTATGTTGTAAAGTGTATTGATCTACATCTATCCAGCCGCCACCGTCGCCATTTTGTTGCGCAAAGGGACTTTTTTTGATAAAATCGGGGGCACTCATGGGGGGTGCTACGTGTAGTAAGTCATATTTAATGCTTACCTCTTTGACACCTTCGGGGGTGGTGACGTCAAATATTGCTTCTCTGGTTTCCGGCTTAATTTCCTTGAGGTTATGTTGATACTTGACTTCAATGCCCCTTCTTTCTACAATCTCTTCTAGGGCTTTAGAGTAGGCTGGTACTGCAAAGAGTTTAGTTCCTGCGGTACAGAACATTACTTTGGTGTTTACGCCGACGCCACTTTTACTCTTGAATACATCATCTGCCATATACATGACTTTTTGGGCAGCACCACCACACTTGATGGGAGTGGCGGGATAGGTGAAAATAGCATTACCCCCCTTAAAGTTTTTAATCAACTCCCAACTATAGGCGCCTAAGCCGGCATAATTACTAGTAACACCATTTTTGCCCAGGGTTTCCTTTAACCCTTTTATTAGGTGTAAATCCAGTTGAATTCCTGGACAGAGAATGAGATACTGATATTGTACCCCTATGCCCGAGGCGGTGATAATGAGATTCTTATCGGTGTCGAAGGATACAGCATAGTCTTTAATCCAGTTTACCCCCTTGGGGATTACGTCTTTTTTGTCTTTTACCATCTCTTCGGGTTTCATCAACCCGCCACTCATTAGTGTCCATCCTGGTTGATAATAGTGCTTTTCTGAGGGTTCTATTATAGCAATGTCTAAATTCTTATCTTTTCTTAACAGTTGGGCAGCTGTTGTAATCCCGCCGCTACCACCACCTACTATTACTATTTGATGGCTATAGATGATATTTTCCATTGTTTTTCTCCTTTTCAGCTTTTTAACATTTCTTATCATTTGATTATATTACTATATGATATTTTAAGCAAGTGTCAGGGGCAGGTTATGGTTGTGTACTAGATGTACAAGGGAGGTTATAATGGCTGTCAGTGGGGGGTTGTTGCAACCATAGGGGGGTTGAATTAGAATTTGTCATCTGCCAGTCGGTTGAGGGAAAAAAGAGGATTACCCCACAACCTGTTATCAACCACCGTTGGTTTGTGTGTTTTCTCTGCCATCAGTATTTGTTTACTATTTCCATCAGGTATCAGTTATTGTTAGTCACAACAGACAGCCTTGTATCCCCCATAAGCCATCGTGGTTGTCAGGCTAGCTAATAGTTGGTTGCGACAACTGTTTTGTATCTTTTTCCCGTTTGTCTCAGTGGTTGTCAGATTGTTGATTACTACAGTCACCAAGGCAACTTGTATTGCCGAGTTTTACTCCCACTTACTGCAGGCAGAGTGGGTTTGGCGACAACTATTTTGTAGTTTGTCTCAGTTGCTACTTATTTCCAGCAGTGTCTTTGTTTTGTTGGCTGTCTTGGAAATTTATTGCCAGTCAGAGGTGTTTTTATCCTGTCGCCAGCATCCAATGTGTTGGTGTGTGGGTTGTCAAAATAATTTATTCCCACCGACTAGTGGTGTTGACTATTGTGGCGGCGGTAGAGGGGTTGCGACTGGCGTGGAATCTATCAGCCGTGACAGTGGATTGCTTCGTAGGCTTTGTCAGTGGCAGAAGACTGACTACTGTGTGTTTACCCTGTCAATGGCATCTTCTGTCGATGGTTTTTGTAGGTTGTCAGAATGAGTCATTCTCATCACAGACTAGTAGTGTTGATTATCGCTGCATACCAGTGGCTAGATTTGTCAGCCGAGAAGTATATTTCTATACCAGTATCCGAAGATTAGTTTGTTGTTGTCTGGGTTGGTTTGCTTTTGCCGCCAGTTAGTCATTAATAATATTTGTTTTTTGTGGTTGTCTTGCCAACAGCTAAACCACAACCATTGACTTTCTTGTCAGTGTTTTGTCAGTAGTTTCTTTCCACCAACCTCCACACACCTGCCAGCATCTTATTTGTTTTTTTGTTATCCACAACCATGTATAGCACAGACTTTTATGTCATGCCATTGTATCGCTTGCTTCTGTTATTAACCCCACATGGCACATATTTTCATACTAACTCTAGTTGTCCCTGTTATCAACCCCCTTTCCATGGGCTAATATTACCCTATAAGACTGGCGACTGGTGTGGATTGTAATGGCAGTGTCTTAGGTTTGTTTTGTCGGAGGGAGAGTTGTCAGAATATACCATCTATGGCTACAATTCGACAGTGTGGTAATCCTCTGTCTGTTGTTTGTGAAAAGGGGCCTATAATTATACTTGTGCGTTGTCAAAAATTAAATGGTTGCCATTAGTGTCTGTTACTGGTTACTGGAATTGCCTTCACGGTGGTTGCCTGTCGTCATGGGTGTCACCCCTGGTATAGAATACTGACTGACTGTCATGCCAGTGTCTGTGGTTAACCGTGTGTCTTGCCATCTTATTGGGTGATTGATTTGTTGTGTCAGTCAACTAGTCTTTTTCTCTTACTGGCTATTTCCAGTGGGGTGGGTTAGTAATTTTATTACCTTTATCTGACTTTCCCGCTTTTAAGTCACCACTTTCTGTCACCGGCTATTCATATGCCTATTATTTTGTTAGCCTTTTGTATTTGTTGTTAGAGATGTCTGTCAACCCCCCGACACACACTGGCTGCGGAGAAAAAAGAATTGCCAAGGGGTTGTTGGAGTTGTCAGCTGTAATCATAGCCGGAATGATGTGGATTGTCAAAGCGGTGTATTGTTTAGAATGGGTTTTTATACTGGCTTCCCCATGAAGGTGGTTTTTATTTCCAGTGGTATGCTACAAGAAATTGGTTTTTATCCCACCCACTGTATCAGTATTTTGTTAAAAAGCTTGCCTCTTTTTGCGTCACTGCTGCCACTCATTGCCAACCATATGTATCTTCTATCTATTTCCCCATCGACTTCTACACTGGCTTTCCCCGTCAGTGGCATAGCTTTTTCAGATGTCAGATAATTTGTTTTTGTTTCTTTACTCAAAACTGCATCTGTCAGCAGAAGCCGCGGTGTGACTAACAAAAAAAATGCTAAATTAGCATGCCACTGGTTACTGCCAACGACGTGTCTTGTCTGTCTTGCCTACTAGTGTTGTTTGCTTGCCATTTCACTTATTTCCGTTATTATCCCCATCAGCCGTTAGTGGCATCACCTTCTCCATCATACTAGTTTGTTGTCACCCCTACCCCCTTGTCGCCTCAGCCAAAGCCGCCAATACACCCAGGCATCTGTCGTTGGTTGTCGTCTTGGCTTTGCGGCTATATACTTATTTGCAGGCATTTATCAGTGGTTGTTACCCCCACCCACCGGCTATCTGTTTACTCAATTTGAGTATCTTCCCTTGCCTTTCACCTAAGCCTATTGCCTATCTGTTTATTTCTGTTTATTGGCAGACATCTGTTTTTGTCTGTCATCCACCTGACAGGGTAACTCTTATTTCCGCGAGGGATAATACTCCCAAGGGAATTATAGGGGAATATGTTTATGGTGTTGAGTCAAGACTTCAACCATTGTCTTTCTCACTCTCGAATTACTGTCTTGCAGCCGATGGGAAATCAAGACTATTGTTGCTAACTATGAGTCTTATTCTCCCTAGAATGTTAACAATTTCCACTCCGTCTTCCGGCTACCCGTTTGCTTGCAGGCGTCAGCTGGCTGCGGTTGGTTGTTGTCTGTTTCCCGTAGGTGTTTGTTTTCCTCTGCAGGCTATGTGTTTACTGATTTGGTTATCCTCTGTGGCTTGTTACTTACCCGGGGGTGGCTTGTCTGTTTGTTGGCAGACATCTGTTTTTGTTTGTTTTTATGTCTGGTAGTCGAGGCTTCAACCATTGCCTTTCTAACCCTTTATTGTCTTACAGATGGGATAAGATGGGGGGTAGCTTGATGGAGTCTAATTCTACCTAAGCTATTAAAAATTGTCATCCCCTCCGTCTATCTGTTTGTCTCTGCTTTCTGACTGTCTGTTTACTAATGCAGGCAGCCATTTGGGGTTAATTGTTGTCTCTGCTTACAGGCTATGTGTTTACCTATTAAGTCATCTACTGTTGCCTGTTATCCACGTCTGTTGGCTTGTTTTTTATCAGTGGGGTTGTCTGTTGTTTGTTGGTTGGCATGCTTGTTTTTTGGCTACTTTTGTGTGTTTGTTTTCTCATTATGATTGTATTGGTTTTTGGCATTGTCTACAGCTTGCCATTTCTCCCTCTTATGCTGGCTGCCACTGGTGTTTTTTTCATGGAAAAGTGGTGGTTTGCCAATAAGTTGTTTCCCCTGCCATTGATATTTTCTGGTAGCCACCGTTTTCTTTGTCACTGGTGTCTCTTGTCGGCTACTGGGAAGTAGGCTAATAACTCTTCTTGAGTTGTCATTAGTGTTTAGAGTCGGCAGCCAGTGAGTGGAGGTTTAATGATAATTCTCTTCCGTTGTTGCCTGGGAGATGACTTCTCACACTGCTAATTACCCTCACTAGCTACTGATTACCAACACTAACCGTTATGGAGGTGTCTATTGGTATGGTGTTAGTTGGCTTTTGCCGTCAGTCGCCTGTCAATGTCAATAATGTCTGTCTATAGTTGGTTGTCTTGGCTATAACTAACAACTATTGACTGTTACCCTTTTTAGTTGTTTGTTTCCACCAACTCCCACAGATGGAGTAACTGTTATGCCAGTATATTCTTTGCCGGGGGTTGATTTGTTGTATACATAGACGTCTCCTACTTGTTTCTATCATCAACCACTCACAACAGACTGACTGTCATATCAATGTCTCGGTTATTTCTGTTGTCAGCCACAGGGGTTTTCATGTAGGCGTCTTAGTGTTGTCTTATCAGACTGCTAGCCAATTGACGTCTATTCTCATAGCAGTTTCTTGGTGCTAGTTTATCATTTATTCATCAGACTGTCTATAGTTGTCAGTCGGAAGTGTTGTAATTGTCTATCTATTGTTTGTCAGGGGTTGTCAGTAGTCACACTGGTTGCCAGTAGTGTTGGCCATTAGTTACTATAATTGTCTTCCCGGTGGCTTGTCGTGACACCAGTTTCTTCTTGCTAAAAGTCGCTGAGGTTGATTGTTATGCCTATGTCATGGGTTAATTGTGTTTCCCGGTAGTGGCTAAAGGCTATTTGACAGGTTAATTATTCCCTTTTTTTTGATTGTTTCTTCCTGTTGGTTGTTGCCGGTGTTGTTGCCAGTTGCCAGAATAATCTCTTCCCCCTGGTGGGTTTTCCCATCTGCCACTGGCATTTTCCCTCATCAGTATGTCATTGCATTTGTCTTTGAGAATGGTTATGTAACTTGTATTTTGTCGTTGCCACTATTATCTCCTTGAATTTGTATTCTCCATGGATAGTGTCTTTCAATAATCCTTCATTTGTCAAAGTAGTCTTTTCAGAAGATTGTATTGTAGTTAGTTGTCGTTTCTGTTTCTAGGAATTGTCTTGTGATATTAGTTTGCTTTTGCCGTTAGTCGTCTGTCATGGGGGAAAAAGCCACAACCACTGATTGACTTTGATGCCGGTGTATGCCAGGATACCAGCGTTTTAAGCCACTACCCCCGTGGATTGCCTTCTAGGTAGTTTCTTGTTGTCATACCGGCGTTGTAACGTTGGCTTGTTATACCAGTCTGCCTGTGAAATTCACTTACAGTTACAGTTACCCCTGTTAACCCTTGTTACAATCTACTAACCCCGGTTTATTGGTATCTACCTTGTTGTTGGAGTGGTTTATTCCCCTTCTGGATTATTGGTGTGTGTTTGTCACTCCGCGTTGTAGGGAAAGCCTATGGCTGTCTTTTTCTCCTCAGAAGAGGCAAAAATCGTACTGTTGTTCACAAATGTTGGTAATATTGACATTACCGTTGACAACAGGGGTAACGGTATCCCCCACCTGTTGTTTTCCTACACCGTTGGCAGTGGCTTTCAACCATTAGATGAGGGTAGAGATTTTGGATTTAAAAACACTTACGGCGTCTGTAAAAGATATAGGTTTTATTGTAGACTAGCCAGTAGCGGAGGGGAGGTGATATTAGTCATCCACCAGTCTAACAGTAATGGCATGGAAAGGAGAGTATAAGTCTACAACAATTATAAGCCCCTAGGCTGCCATAAAAGTGGTCAGAAAAAGAAATAACAAGCCAGTTGGGTGACGCCGGGAAAGTGAAAAACACAAACAATAAAGAGACTAGTCTAGTGGCTGACAAGAATATCATGGGAGTAGTGGTGGATAACAATAAAAAACTAGTCTATTTGGCTGGGAAAATGGGGGTGTTATGCCATTGCTATCCTTTGACACTGTAGGTTGGCAGTAGGCATCCATGTGAGTGGCGTTAACCAGATATAAGAAGAAACTAAGGCTAAATTATCACAACAGTTGCCATTGTTGTTGGCGGTTTCTGACACCCAGAAGTGGCATGCTATTGGCTGTCTATATAGTCTAGTCTGCCGTTACCTCCCTTGGGTTGTCGGGGAAAAAAGAGGATAGCTATAGCCTAGTGAGGTTGGCTTTACCTCTGGCTTATTGGTATTGCTACTACTGTTAGCAAGTAGTCTAGCTGGATAAGTGGTTTCTAGTGGTATTGGTTGCCAGACAAATTGTCGGATGCCACCATTTGCTGGTATTGGTTGTCAGAATGATTGTCATAGTCACCCCCTAGCAGGGGATTGTTGTTACTTTTGTTAGCTACCAGTGGAGGTTGTCATCTAAATGACTGTTGTTATTCCCAACCACTGGCGGTATGTGGAAGGGAAAGCTATCATGCCAGTCATCCCTACAACAGTTATTACCATTAGTTATTGCCATGGTTATCCCTCTAGTGGTGATTATCATATCAGTCATTGCCATAGTAGTCCACTTTTTCCCCAAAGCTAGTCAATGTCAAACCGGTAGAAAAGATTGTCATGCTGGTTGTTTGTCATCCATGCCATACTCACAGTTTGTTTTTTGACGGCAGCATCCATGTCATTGGCTTCCAACTAATATTGGTTGACTGACTAGTTGTTACTGTTGCCAGTTGTAAGTCTCATCCCCGCAATAGTTGTCATTGTCAGTCATGATAGCTGAGTCACTGTTACTGTTACCGGCTAAATGTATTTAAAATGATTGTTGCTGAGGATGGTTTTTATCACTAGCCACTGCCATTAGCCGTCAGAATGGTTGTTTCCAGTTGTCGTGATTAGTAGAGATAAGTGGCAAACATGAAGTAACTAGCAAAAAACATAAGGGGAATAGGCGTAGGCTTACAGGGTTAATTTTGTCTGTGAGGATAAACTGTTAAACCACCAATCTACGTTATCATTTTTGCCAGTCTTCTTGTCACCGCCTGTCGTTGTTGGTTGCCGGATTAATTGTGTGTGTTGTTGGCTAGTATTAGTCACGGGAATGGGGGTGGTTGTTGTCAGTTAATAGATATGGTTGTCATAACAGACTAAGAGAGTTTTTTGACTGTTGGCTGGTTGGTTGCTGACGTTGACTGTAATAGAGGTGGGGAATTATAATAAGCCCACGAGTTGCTAACTATTGGGTTTCTGTCATAAGCCACCGGCAGTCGTAATAAACAACAGTTTGTCGGTGTTTTTCCGTAGCTGCCAGTGTTTGCAAAACTGACTGTCATTGCCATCAGTTGTCGGTAAGGCGGAGAAATGGCTGCCAGCGATGACTCGAATAATTGAGTTATTACAGCAGTCTATTGTTTCCCATCAGTTACTAGTCTTTACTCCAGACTGATGGTTTGCTTCCTCTAAAAACTGCAAAAGGTTTTGAAACTGGTTAGTTTTGTTTGACTGTCAAAGACTTTCTCTGTCAGCCACCAGAATGCTACTAGATTCTTCTACCACTAGTTACTCCTGTTGGCTACGGGCACCACCAGTTGCTATTATTATCCTGTCAGAGATAACTATCAGTTGCTAGGGTTAGTAATTGGGGTTGGAAAAATTTTTGTTAGCCGTCAGATGGGGTTATTCAAAATTCAATTGCCTAACACCGGCAGCAATTGCCAGACTGGTTACAACTGTTGTTGCCATTGCCACCAACCAAATGAGTGGATTTTTGGAATGGTGGTTGATGTCATCAGTTGGGGGTTTTGGCAATCATCAGCCACCAGTGACTGTTTGTAGTAATCTACGGCATAAACTATAGTAGCATTAATTGTGACTGGTGAGGGGGTGGATAGTAATTTTTGTCATAAGTCTCCCCACAACAGATATGGCAGGTAGTCAAAATTGTTGGTTGTGAGTGGGGGATTCATGGGGGGGATAGTAGTCTCTGTTAAATGTGGCTGGTAGTCAAAAGTATTTGTTACTGGTGAGAGGGTGGGTAGTAGTCTCTGTCATAGGTTTTTTTGCAGGAGGTGACAGTTTATGGCATCCACCAATGGCGTTTTAGCTTTCTTGAGAAGCCACTGCTGTCAGTTATCTATCAAATATACACTAGAGGGAGTTGCCGGCATATTGGTTGACTGTCTGGGTTGTCAAACCAAAATACTAACCAAACTTTTAGTCTTATTGTTGGCTACTGGTATTGATTGGTTATACAAGCCTCGGCTGCTATGTTATAGTTGACGGTTACACCACTCACTGACTGACTGTCTGTCATCAACTGTTTCATTGGTGTTTTTTCTGTTAGTGGTTGTCGAATTGTCTTTGTTACTTGCTGCCAGAATGAATTGCCGGGGTATTGGTTTTATCGGCTTAGTCTTTCCGGATTGTTAAACTAGCAGTTTTGTTGTCGGCTACTGGCTTTGACAGTCATACTGCCTTCTGTCGTTAACCCGTGGATACTTCTAGCAAGGGGGAGTTAGAGTCGTTTTTGTGACTGACTACTATGGTGGGAAGTTGGTTTTATGTATTCACTCTTCCCGGATTGTCAAGCCAAACTACCAGTCTTGTTGTCAGCCACCAGTTTTTAGGGTAATACTAGTGTCTGTAGTTAATGCCATGTTGTAGGGGATTACCCAGTTGTGGTTGTGACTTGCTACTAAAATAAGGGAGTGTTGGTTTTATAGGTTTAGTCTTCCTTCCTGGATTGTTAAACTAAACTACTAGTCTCGTTGTTAGCAGCTAATGTTGATGGTTATACTCCCCTCTGCAGCCGTGTTGTAGTTGACGTCTACACCAGTCTCTGTTATTAACCGTGTTAGAGAGTCTTGTTTTCTGGCAGGTGGTGATTGTTGCTGAGTAGTTTTTTTTGTGACTGGCAGCTAGGGGGTTGCCTTGTATTGGTTTTATGTGTTTAGCCGTCTTGGGGAGTGGGGAGGAATACCAGAATATGACTCGGAGTGGAAAAGGGTAGTCAGAAATCACGGTGATTGGATAACAAACAGTGGCAGGAAAGATAACAGGGTTACTCCCCCACAGTGGAATGGGGTATACAGAAGAAATGCCACAATACTTTACTTCGGCGTATATGATAACATGACTTCTCTTCCTAGGCTGCCAGAAATACAACAAGCTGATTTTCCCAGGAAAGTTAGCTGAATGTAATCGGATAATCTCCCCGGGGTGGCTAGCAAGATAACAGGAAAACCCCCCTCCCCCCTGAAAAGGGGCAACGATATAGTTGTAGTTTATAAGATTGAAATACCGGGGAAAGATGGTTTATTTTTGTTTGCCTGTATGCCAGTAGCCTATTAGTTTATAGACTAGTTTGGCTGCAGTGAATTCGGAGACAACGGAATCCTTGATGGGGGCTAATTCCATAATATCACAGCCAATTACCTCAAAGTGACGACATAACAGACGCAAAAATGCCAACGTTTGATACCAGTCTAAACCCCCTGGCTCAGGTGTACCTACTCCTGGTATTATACTAGGGTCAATGCCATCCAAGTCTATGGTGATAAAAATCTTCCTAGTGGTGATTTTACTTATTGCCTCTGCCATCCAATGGGGGTTACAATGTATCTCCCTTGCCCAAATCACCGGTATATTCTTTGCTTTGATTAACTCCGCCTCCTCCTTGCAAATTGCCCTAATAGCTACCGGCAGTGTCGGTAATCCCAATTCTAACACCCTCCTCATCACACAAGCATGATTGTGTATGGAATTTTCATACTCATGCCTCATGTCTCCGTGGGCATCTATTTGTACTACTGTGAATGTTTCAGGTATGCTTTCTCTATAAGCTCTCACTACACCAGTAGTTATAGCGTGTTCTCCGCCAAGGGCAACAACCCACTTGCCGTCTCGGATGAGTCTTTTGACGGTGGCGGTGGTGACATCTAGCATTTCCTCGGGGGTGAGGTGGGGGTTGACGCGGGTGTCGGCTATGTATTCGTGGGTGTAGATGGGTGTCTGGAAGCAGGTTTCAATGCCTAACTCCTCATCATAACATTCTAACTGATCTGAGGCGGTTAGTATAGCCCCTGGCCCATTTTCACATCCTTTTCTGTAGGTAGTGGTGGCTTCGTAGGGAATTGGTAAAATAACTACATGTGCCTTTTCGTAGGTGGATGTGGTTTCTGAGCCTAGAAATTGTTTCATTTTCTCCCTTAAAATATCTATTTTTTTCTCTCTGTTTAACCGAGGCATTATAACACAATTCTATCTCCTTTATCCAGAAAAATCTAGAAATGTAATCACGGAAAAGCCGGAGTATTTTGTGTATAGGCGGAGAGGAAGAAGATAAACTAATTTCTGTATGGGAAGCTTTCTTGGAATTGCACAAGGAATATATGACTAAGCCTAGACAACAACACGTACTACTCCTGGGATTAGTTGTTATTTTAAGTCTGCTTTTGAGGTTGACTGAATTAGCAAAAAAACCCCTCTGGGGGGATGAAATTTTAACAGTTATATTTAGTCTAGGACATAGTTTTAATCATCTGCCGTTGGGAGAGGTGTTTCCCCTAGACTTTTTGCCGGGTATTTTCACCTTTACTCCCAAAGGTTGTGCTTTTGTGGCGGAGACGGTATCCAGGGAATCTACCCATCCACCGTTATTTTTTTGTCTATTACATGCTTGGTTAGGAGGGATAAAGCCAAATGCGTCTTTCGAGGAAACAGTATGGCAGGCGCGTTTCTTACCGGCATTATTTGGGGTAGCTGCCACTTTTTCCATGTATTGTTTGGGGAGGATAGCTTTTTCCGCCACCACTGGTTTAATGGCGTCGGCATTTATGGCAGTCTCCCCTTTTGCTGTTTACCTGTCTCAGGAAACCCGCCATTACACCCTCGCTATACTACTGATTATTCTTTCTCTGATTAAGCTAATATCAATGCAACAAGACTACAGTCGTTTGGGAAAAATTAAACCGGAAAACTGGCTAGCTTGGGTTGTTTTTACCACTCTTGGTTTCTATACCCACTACTTTTTTATTCTAGTATATCTTTCCCAGATTGGCGCCCTATTATTCTGGTTTTTTTGGCAGTATTGGCAGCGGCAAAAAGTCAAGTGTTTATTGTCTTGGATTCGACATTTTTATATTTGTGTTTTGCCTCCAATTTTATTTTCCCCTTGGCTGTCGGTGTTGTTACAACATTCCACCCGCCCTGAGACTGAGTGGTTTAAACCCTTTGAACCCACTCTCCTCAATTATATCATTCCTTTGTACCAAATTTTGATAGGTTGGGTTTTGATGGTTATAGCATTGCCTGTGGAAACCCCCTATCTCTGGCTTACTATCCCCTCCGCCTTGTTGATGCTTATATTTGCCTTTTTTTTAGGCAGAGATGTTTGGCAGAGACTCCCCCAATTATTTTCCAATCGGAATTTAGTCTACCAACAATCTACTATTATCTTCTGTGGGTTTATTGTCTTGAATCTGGTTCAATTTTTGCTAATAATATACTTACTGGGCAAAGATATAACCTCAGCTATTCGTTATCATTTCGTTTACTACCCTGCCATTTGTCTTCTCCTAGCTGCCTGTTTTACCTTCCCCAAAAATCCAAGGCAAGACAAAGGAAAAGAGGGAATAAAACTGTCATACTTAACTGTTTTTTTGATGGGATTGTTGAGTAGTCTGTGTGTGGTTTATGGGTTGGTATTTGAAAAACCTTATAAGCCAGAATTGGTGGCTGGTAACTTGAATTTAGAAGCAGAAAAGCCATTAATAGTCGTTTCTGGCTACAGCAAATACCAGGAGATTGCCCTAGGCTTAGGATTTGCCTTGGAATTGTACAAGCGGCGCCAATCTTCGTCAACGTTTTGGTCATTTGTCAATACCAAAAATGGCTATCATACTGTATGGCAATTCCTCTCAAATCTAGACAATTCTGTAGCTAAAAAATCCCCCAATCTGTGGCTAATCGCGCCTGGGTTGCGTCGCCAAGATTTTCCTCCTTCTCTGTCTCTCTCTTCTTCCAATATTTGTCTTATTGATACCCACCATCATTACCGCATTGGTATCCCTTATCAACTCTATCGCTGTTTGCCTTCCAGTAAATAAAATCTGCCTGTTTTTGTCTGTCTTTCCATCTAGCCACCGACGAAGGGTTTCCAAGGTGGCATATACACGCGAATCTACTGTCTGCTATGAAGGTAATTGTGGAATAATGTTTTGTTTTGCCAACCAGAAATCAGCTGTTATAAAAGCAGCTATATTTAGTTACTGTGAAAGCGTATCTCGAAAAATTACCAGACTGCTGGTTGCCCAAAACAAGTGTAGTTTTGTGTTAAAATTTTCCCCTAGATAATTACTAGGCAGGTTTATAGATAATCCCGGCTTCAGGATTTCTCTTCCTCATTCTCCTTCTATTATCTCCCCTATCGACTCCCAGCATTATTATCGCACCCACTCCCCTCACCATCCAACTATTGCCTTCAAAGGATGTGGCTGACAATAATCCAATTAATTTATCAGCTAACTTGCTGTTTGGTGGCAGGGAATTTGAATTCATAAGCAGAAAAACCCTTAATAGTTATCCCTGGTTACGGCATGTCAACAGATTGCCCCTTTAGGTTTTGAATTTGCGTTAAAGTCGTATATACAACCCCAGTCTCCGCCTATCTGTGGTGGCAGCTTTATCAAACCTAGATAATCCCGTTACCAGTAATAGGTAATGCCGGTTGTCGCCAGTATTTGCCTTTCTCTTTGTCTTTCCCTCCCCCTAGTATTTGTCTTATCGACTCTCAGTGTTATTATTTCCTTCAGTGTACCCTATTAACTTTATCGTTGTTTACCCCTGGCGATTGGGATTTCATTGTCTTTGTTTCGTAGACTGTCTATGCTTGGTGTGGCTTACGGCAATTTAATCTTTCGGCTGCCTCCTTGTTGTATAAAAAGTCCCTTATAATTTCCCTTAGTCAATGAGATTAACCACTAGGGTTAGGCCAAATTTTGACACACTAACTGGAGATACTTGTAGACAGATAGATGGGTAGGTAGATATACGGGTAGATGGGTAAATAGGTGGGGGGATAGATAGTTAGGCAGATAAGTAGACAGATAGATGGGTAGGTAGGAGGTGGTGTAGGTATACGGGTAGATAGGTGGATAGATATATGGCAGAAAGGTAGATAGTTAGGCAGATAAGTAGACAGATAGATGGGTAGGTAGGAGGTGGTGTAGGTATACGGGTAGATAGGCGGATAGATATATGGTGGAAAGGTAGGTAGTTAGGCAGATAAGTAGACAGATAGACGGGTAGGTAGGAGGTGGTGTAGGTATACGGGTAGATAGGCGGATAGATATATGGTGGAAAGGTAGGTAGTTAGGCGGATAAGTAGACAGACAGACGGGTAGGCAGGAGGTGGTGTAGGTATACGGGTAGATAGGCGGATAGATATATGGTGGAAAGGTAGATAGTTAGGCAGATAAGTAGACAGATAGATGGGTAGGTAGGAGGTGGTGTAGGTATACGGGTGGATAGGTGAATAGATATATGGCAGATAGAGGGTTAGGCGGATAAGTAGACAGATAGATGGGTAGGCGGGAAGGAGTTGGGGTAGGCAGGTGGGTGAGGCGGATAGGTATTTGGTTAGGTTGGGGGGTAGGCAGATAGATTTGGTAGATAGGGATGGGGTGTAGCCGAGGGGTTAAATAAAGGGGTTTATCATTATCTACTGCCTAGTTTTTGCGGATAAAAAGGAATATATCATCCCTTCGGTATGCTAGGGTGAAATTATTATCGGCTAGCAGAAGACTAATCAGCTTTTCCATATCCTCTCTGGAGGTGGGATAGCCGGGATTTTTGACATTGAGGAGGATATACTTGCTGGCAAAAACCTGCTGGTAGTCTATAGTCTCGTTGGCAAGATAAAGGATTTTACGATGGGTGAGATGAGACGCATATCTATGGTTAGTAAATACAGTATCCTTGCCGTTGATTAATTCTATGGCTTGTCTAGTTGCCTGCCACTGGTAAACATCTCGCCAGTAGGATTTTGGGATAACAGGCAAGAATTTTGTCCATCTTGTCAAGGCTATAAACATTATCAACGCCCAAAGTCTTATTTTTATGTCTTTTGATAATAAAGTTTTCTGTCTACTCAAACTAGCAATGGCCGTTATAATCAAAAAAGGAACTATAGGAAGAGAATACTGGTGCACCAAATCTTTTTGTGGTTGATAATCTGCCAGTAAGTTAATCACAATAGTGGGAATTGCAGGAAACAAATTATCTAATTCTCTCCAGGAAATAATAGGTATAACGGGGATAAATAGAAGAATTAGATACTCTAGGTTGGGTAAAGTGAAAAGATGAGACAAAACTGCTTGTGGTTTGGTGAAGATATTTAAGATAATCTCTGTAACGCTATCTCCCAAGTAGGCATACCTGCTGACTGCTGCGGCTTCCCCGCCACTGAATTTGGGTATAACTATCTGAGAAGCGACTATAAACCAAAATAACCCTGTAGATGTTGCCACTAATCCTTCAATCCTCCTGTTTCTAAATAGCAATAACCATAATCCCATCGCCGCCACATTTAAAGACAATACTGCCTTACATCCCAGGATTAAAATGATACTAGCCGCAAACAAATACCATCTTCCAGGGGGTTTATTGTTTCCAAAGGCATTGCTGGTTAAGACAGCAAGGAAAAATAATGGCGTGGCTATTGTTTCCGGATGGAAGTCGAATAGATTTACGTTGAATATAACTGGATAGAGTAAATAAACTAGGCATATTGTTTTGGCTTTTTCTGCCTTAATGCCAAATATTTCACAGAGTTTTCTTATTGGCAAAACGGCCAACGACAGGGATAAAGATTGAATAAAAAACAGCCAATATACTGAGGGATATAGGGAGTATAATAGGGCTATCGGGTAGAAGATAAAGGCTGCATGGTCTCCCATTATATGCAATCCTCTGAAAGTTATATAGGGATATTCCCTCTGGGAGATTAGATAGACTGCATTGTCAAAAATCCCTAAATCGTAAGCCCCAGAGTGAAACAACAAATGACGAGTTATACTAGAGATGAATAGGATAAAAAAACCTAACAAAAGATAGAGATTAAATCCAGTAAAATATCTCTTGAATTTCACCATGATGTCCTTTATAATTCGCTAGGGGGATGGAAAGAGTAAGACAGGATTATGACTGGCATTCTAGGGAGAAGAGGCAAGTGGGATACACCTACATTCTGTTTTATAAACCCTATAATGTGTTGTGTCAGTTTACCGATAATAGCCCAAAGAGAGGAGAAAGAGAAACCCTCAAAGACTATATCCCAATACCTAATGTCTACCCAGTGGGGAGACTAGATTTGGATAGTGAGGGGTTGCTGCTGTTAACCGATGATGGTAGAATACAACACCGTCTTTGTGAACCCAAAAATGCCCACCCACGCACCTATTGGGTACAAGTAGAAAATATACCGGATGAGGAAGCCCTAAGACAACTGGAAAGAGGAGTGATAATCCAGGGAAAAAAAACAAGAAGGGCTATAGTACGTATGCTAGAATCAGAACCAGAATTACCCCCCAGAAACCCTCCCATCCGCTATCGGAAAAGCATCCCCACCGCCTGGCTGGAGATAACCCTCACTGAAGGCAGAAACAGACAAGTAAGAAGGATGACGGCGGCAGTAGGCTACCCAACCCTACGTCTGGTAAGAGTTAAAATAGGAGTTACCCCCTCCCTCCATTTTACCCTGGAGGGGTTACAACCAGGCCAGTGGCGATTCCTCACCCCCCAAGAAGAGAAAACTCTAGTCTCCCTGGTGGCTAAACCCCCCATTAATCCAAAACACAAACTACCCTAAAGCCGATGAAGTTGTAACAAGCTTCGGGGGGGTAACTGTTGCGTTTTGCACTACGACAGTATCTAGCAGGTAGCGCAAAAGACCCACCCCTAACAACTCGGTTTTGGTTAGTCATGGGAGAATAATAGGGGGAACCATCTCTGGGGGTAAGGTTATAACTACTGGTATAATGGTCCTCACACCATTCCCAAACGTTGCCATGACAGTCGTATAAGCCGAAGGGATTGGGATAGAAGTTGTCTACGGGGGTGGTTTTTCTTTCCCGGGGATTAGTATTTCCACTGCCTTGTTTTTGCGGATTATAATTGGCTACCTCGGGGGTGATGATATCGCCGAAGGAGTAGGGGGTTTGGGTGTCACCGCGACAGGCATACTCCCACTCCGCCTCGGTGGGGAGACGGTAAGTCCTACCAGTATATTTGCTTAGGCGTTTACAGAATTCCTGGGCGTCAAACCAGGAGACTCTTTCTACAGGCAGGTTATCCCCCTTAAAAGCCGCCGGTTTAGGTTTAAGTGGACGGACAATTTTGGGAAAACGGGAGACTACCTTCCATTGTAGCTGAGTGATGGGATATTTGCTAATATAGAAGGAACGTAGGGAGACTAGATGCTGTGGGCCTTCGTCATTATCCCTACCTTCTTCATTGTTGTTGGAGCCCATCAGGAATTTACCGGCAGGGATAAAGACCATTTCCAGGTTAACACCCTCTCCTAGGTATTCTACAAAAAATTGTGCCTCTCTGGTGATCAATTTTTTCTCTACCTTGGAAATCAAACCTAGAAAGGTTTTCTTGCGGGAAAGGGTAATGGTTTCAAAGGTGAACTTTTCGATGTTAGGATAGTTATATCTAGGTTTAGTGAGAGTAGGCAGGGGGGCAGTCAAATCCACGGGTTGTACTACTGTTTCTTCGTTTTTCTCTGTTATTTCCTCTTCTGGGGGTGTGAGGGTAGGGGTGGAAGGCAATTCCACTGCAGTTTGCCCAATGGCTGCCATTTCTGGGGAGTCTTTGAACAATTCTAACCAGTCTTTAAGACATTTGGGACGTTGTTTTATGTCTACTGCCATGCCTTTGAGGATAGCCTCGTTAAAGACGTCACTCATGTTGGGGTTATATTGTTTGGGGGGGATGAGGGGTTGAAGGTGGCGTAAATTGGGGGGTGTAGGCAATTGGCCAGTTACCAATACATAAAGGGTAGCTGCCAGGGAGTAGACGTCGCTGTAGACTCCCAGTTTACCATTTTCCTGCCATCTTTCGGGGGGGGAGAAACAGTCTAGAGTCTGTTGGGGTTTTTTCCTCTGGGCAAAGGCAAACAGTTTAATTGCCCAACCATAGTCTATGATAATAGGTTCTTTTGTTTCCTGTTCTAGGATAATATATTGGGGTTTAATATTCAGGTGAAGACAGCGATGCTGGTGGAGAGTATTGATGGCGCCTGCTATTTTCCTGATTAATCCTAAAGCCTCGGGGGGGGTGAATTTTCCCTGGTTGTCTAGATAACTTGCCAAATCTACTCCCTGGGGGTAATCCATCACCATGTAGACGCTGTCTTCTTCGATAAATACCTGAGGATAGAGTCTGACTATGTAGGGATTCTGACAGTTATTTGCCACCTGTTGTGCCTGTTGGATTAGTTTCTTTGTCAAATCCGCCTTTTCCGCACCCATCAAGTCTGCTGTCTCTGTCGCTACAATTGTAACTATTTTGTTACTAGTGGTTTCTCGGGCGCGGTAGAATACACCAACCCCCCCTCTGAGGATAGACTCGATGACGAATTGGCCTTTATTGAGGGTTTTTCCTTTTTTCCAACTGCTGCTCATAGGCATCCTAGACCATCATACCATTGACTGTGAGAATTCGTCTTAAGTTCCGATTATCGCCTACAATAGTGAATAGTGGAGAATACCTACAACAAGAAGAGATATAATGACTCTGGAGGAAATAGTCGAACAGGCCATCAAAACGGGGTATTTAACTCCTAGCATGGAAGCGGAGATTAGCAGGATATGTGAGGCTTCCGAGGAGTTGACGGCGGCGGAGTATAAGGCGTTAGACAGACTAATGGAAGCCCTTTTGGCAGGGGAAATCACCGCCTCCCCCAAGAAGCGGTTTATCAACGTCATGGAGGAGTTGGTGGTGACTGAGGTAATCAACAGGGTGGCAGAAATCGAGACCACCACTGATGTTACACTGGATGTGGGAGATATAGCCGCCTATGCCCTTAATCGACTCCCTCCTCTTTATGCTACCACGGAAGAGGGGGCTTCTTTCCAACGACAAAAGGCAAAACAGGAATTACAATCCCTCATTGTCCAACGGGTAGAGGAAGCTATTGAGCGTTATCTCAACTGTCCTCGCTTCTATCCTGAAAGAAAGGCTTTAGGTCATTCTAACACTGCCACCGTTTTTGAACAAGTCAGTCGTCTTCTTTCTTCCCAGGCTTCTCGCTACGAAACCCCTAGCCAAAACGAGGAGTAGTTTTCCCCTATGATATACCCCCGTTTTGACACCTCCACCCCCCCCAACCTAAATATAGAAAGGGCAGTATTAGACATAGAGGGGATGAAGTGTAGTGCCTGTGTTAAGGCGGTGGAAAGACAGCTTATCCGACAAAAGGGGGTGGTTTCTGCCCAGGTTAATTTATTTACTTCTGTAGCTACGGTTCAATACAAACCGGAAGAGGTAAAACCGGAGGCGTTGGCAGAGAGGTTGACTGCCTTAGGGTTTCCCAGCCGGGTGAGGGAAGGAAAAGACTGGGAGAAGGAACAAAGGGAGTTGTGGCAGAGAAAGAGGGAGGAAGAGAGAAAAAAAAGGCAGTTGGAGCTGATTTTTGCCTTTTTACTCCTGTTTTTATCTTTTGTGGCTCATTTAAACCATTATGCCCCCCATTCCCCCTTCCACTGGGCTTTGGCAACCCTCGCTATTCTCTTGCCGGGAAGGGAAATAATGTTGGATGGCTGGCGGGGATTGTGGCATAGACAGCCTAATATGAACAGTTTGATAGCCTTGGGGACTATTAGTGCCTATGTTACTAGTTGTCTAGCCTTAATTATGCCCCAGTGGGAGTGTTTTTTTGACCAACCGGTGATGTTACTGGGTTTTGTGTTTTTGGGAAGGGTGTTGGAGGGGGAAGCGAGAAACAAGGCCATGGAATCTATGGAAACCCTCCTTACCCTTACTCCAACTTATGCCCGTTTGGTGGCTTATGGTAAACAGGAAGACGACGGGGTAATGATACCGGCTTCTCAGGTGAGGGTGGGGGAGTGGGTTAAAGTGTTAAAGGGGGAAAAGTTTCCTACAGACGGGGTGGTGGTGGCGGGGGAAACGGTAGTAGACGAGTCTTATCTTACAGGAGAGTCTATCCCAGTGGTAAAGAAACAGGGGGATGCCGTTGCGGCGGGAAGTATTAATTTGGGAAATGTCGTCACCGTGGAAACTACCCATGTCGGGGGTGACACTATTGTAGGACAAATTGTTCGGGCTGTCCAGGAGGCACAAACCCGAAAGGCACCAGTGGAAAAATGGGCAGACTGGGTGGCTGGTTATTTTGTTTATGGCATACTGTTGTTGTCGCTGTTAACCCTCTGTTTTTGGTATTTTTGGGGTTTCCAGTTTTGGCCACCTCTGGCTAGTAGCAAAATTTCCTTCAGCCTGAAACTGGCCATCAGTGTTTTAGTGGTAGCATGTCCTTGTGCCTTAGGATTGGCCACCCCCACCGCCATTCTGGTTGGTACCACCCTTGCCGCCCGCAGGGGTATACTGATTAAGGGGGGAGATGTCTTAGAGAAATTACAACGGGTGAAGACTATAGTATTTGACAAAACTGGCACCCTTACCCAGGGTAAACCGACAATTACTAATATTATCAGTTTCCATGACGCCCTTGACGAAAAACAAATCCTACAAATAGCCGCCAGTCTTGAAATCAACAGTAATCACCCCCTTGCTGAGGCTATTTTGGCCAAGGCAAAGGCATTGGAATTATTCCCGTTACCCATTACCGCCACGGAGGAAACCGGTTTTGGGGTAAAGGGTATTTTAGCTAACTGCCCTTACTACCTGGGTAATGCTACCTGGCTAGAGAAACACTGCAATACCATCCCTCCCCAGGTTGCCCATCTGGCAGACTGCCTCCAACAAGAGGGTAAAACTGTCTTATATCTAGCACAAGACGATGCTATAATAGGCCTTATAGCCCTAGCTGACCCACTCAAACCCCATGCCCGGGAAACGGTAGCACAACTAAGGCAAATGGGCTTCTCCTTGGCTATTCTCAGTGGCGATAATCCCACGGTTGTTAAAACCATTGCCCAACAACTGCAGATAACAGAATACTACGGAGGGCTTACAGCTTTAGAGAAGGGGAGGGTGTTGGCGGCATGGCCAGCCGTAGCCATGGTGGGGGATGGGATTAATGATGCCCCTGCCATGAGTGAGGCTTTTGTAGCTGTTGCCATGGGGGAGAAAACCCAGGTGGCAGTGGCAGCCGCTGATGTAGTCTTGCTTCATGGACATCTCCCCGATTTGTTGTCTTTATTCCGTCTAAGTAGGGCTATCTTTAACAAAATTAAACAAAATCTCTTCTGGGCCCTCAGTTATAATACTATTGCCCTCCCTCTAGCCGCAGGGGTTTTCTTACCTTGGCGACACTGGTGGCTCAATCCCAGTACTGCTGCGGCTTTGATGGCTTTTAGTTCCCTTTTTGTAGTCACTAATTCCCTTTTACTCCTGTGGCAGTCATCTTCCTTTTCCCAAGACTACACTTAAGTGTTTTTTTAAAGATAAAATAAAGATTAGATGGCATAATAGAAACATTATCCCCCAAGAGCAAAATAAAAGGGAAAACCATGAGATTGTCCAACTCACTCCCACAGAATATGGTCAACGAAAGCCGAGAAATGACAGAATACCCCTCCGCCCAACCTCATAAAGCCCATATTCTTATTGTAGAGGATGATAAGGGCAGACGGGAACTATTGCTGAGAAAAAGTCGCTATAGTATAGGCAGGGCACAACAGTGTGATATACGTATCCACTCCCCCTTTGTCTCCCGTTACCATGCCACCCTCTCCCGCAAATTCGATGAGGATGGGTATCTATACTACGAGATTTGTGACGGGGATGGCCACACCCACTTCAGTGCCAACGGTATTATTGTAAATGGCAGAAAGGTCCTCAGTCATCCTCTTAAACACGGGGATAAGGTGGTTTTTGGCCCTCAGGTTTATATGATATATCAACACTGTCAGCGAGATATATTCCCCTCCCTGCCACCAGATGATCCCTTTGACATTACCCTTATAGATCCTGCTATGATGGTTAGTGAGTGGGATGAGGTGTAGACTCTACTGGGCTGACTCTGGCGCGATACAAAAGACGATCCCCTTGACGGTATCCCACGTAGCGTATCCTCACCCATTCTATCTCCTTGGCGGGGGAAGAAGAGTCTTCCATCAATTCATGCTCTTGGGGATTATACCTCACAATTTCTCCTACTTGGCCAATGGGCTCAATGCCCCAGGTCTTTAATAGCTGATACAATGGTTGTAGGAAGGGCAAAAGTCGTGAGGCTGGTAAGTCTGGATGACGGCTAATGGCATCAGTGAAGGTGGGCAGTTGTAATAACAGGGATTCTAATATGGCCAAAGTCTCTTGTTGGAATTGCTGATAGGCTTCCGAAGGATAAGTCTCCCCCCCTTGTTGAGGTTGGGTTAACTGACGAATGGCTACATCTAGCGGTAACCCCACGGAATCGGCAATTTTCCTTATCACCCCCAATGGCGTCTGTTCCAACAGTCCATTCTCCAAACGGTAAAATTGTAACTCGGGAACATGGCTTTTTTGACTCCACTGCCGGTAACTGTCACAGTTTATTTTCTCCCGCCAACGACGCAGGGTGTTTTTTACGTGGTTGTGGCAATCCTGACTCATCTTCCTATGGGCTATTTATTTTTCCGCCTGAATTGTTTAACATTAAAAAAGGGGGGCAAAATGGAAATCTAATCTCGTTGTTCTTATATGATAGCGTCATTTGCCCTGGTATTATTGTAAGCAATTATAAAATCCACCATTGAAATTGTGTGATGATAATGACAGACTCCAACCAACAAGGCAAGGCAAAAGCACCAAAAATCCCCATAAAGGAATTTATCGGTACTAGACAGTCTACCCTGTTTCAAAGTCTGAAACAACCTCAATTTACCGGCGAGTTAACCTTTCAGTCAGCAAAAGGGGAGAAGTGGACTTTTTATTTTTACATGGGCAGAATCATTTTTGCCACCGGTGGAAGACACACCGTGAGGAGATGGATTAGAAATGTATCTCGCTTCGCACCAGCTTTAATCACCCAAATCTCTACCCTAGATGATGAAGTAGTTAATCAACCTAGTTTCCGCCAATTCTGGGAATATGAATTGCTATGTTACTGGCTGAAAAAAGAAGAAGTCACTAGACAACAACTCAATTCTATCATCCGCGCCAGTGTAGTGGAAATCCTCTTTGATATTACCCAGCGAATGGAAGTAGTCTTCCAGTTAGACGCCACCCAGCCTCTCTCTACCCAGTTGGTATTTTTAGATCCAGAACAGGTTATAGCAGAAGCGTGGCAAATATGGCAAAGTTGGCAGAATGCGAAACTGGCTGACCGTTATCCTGACCAGTGTCCTATTATTAAATTAGCAGACAAGTTACAAGAAAGGGTTTCCCCAAAAGCCTTCCAGATGATGGTCAAACTATTCAATGGGAAAAACACCCTTAGAGATTTAAGTCTGCAACTGAATCAAGACCTGACCAGGATGACTCGTTCTATGTTACCCTATATCCAGTTGGGATTAATTGACTTGATAGATGTGCCTGATTTGCCTTGTCCCATCAAATTTAAAGACTAACCCTCATAGCCGCCGACAGGGTTGTTGCTAAACCGTTTTCGGGGGGTTACAATTATAGGAACCATTGTTCCTTGGGGGTGATTTTTCATGGATGATTTTTGGGAAAATGTTGCCCGTTATCCTCGTTATTTGCTTAGTCTGATTTTAGGCATTTTTTTCTTCCTGGCACAGACAGTAAAACCCCTCCTTAATAACCCCCTCACCGCCACCATTTTAATTGTTTTTATCCTGGGGATGATTGCCTTTTTCTATTTTACCATAAGGGCTATGTTGGGATTGCCCCTCTTTTAACTAATAATAAAACCAGAATAAATGGGCTGTTTTAAAAAAACTAGTGGTATAAGGAGGAATGATAATATTATGGCCAGCAGTCGTCGTGTGGAAAGGGTATCATCCCTAATTCGCCGGGAAATAAGTCAAATGCTTATCAATGGCATTAAAGATGATAGAGTAGGTGCGGGGATGGTGAGTGTGGTAGATGTGGAGATGTCAAGGGATTTGCAACATGCCAAGGTGTTTGTCAGCATCTATGGCACAGAGGAAGCTAAAGCCGAGACTATGGAAGGCCTTAAAGCCTGTACTCCCTTTGTAAGACGGGAATTAGGACAACGGATTCGTCTTCGTCATACTCCTGAAATACAGTTTATCTATGACCCGTCTCTGGAAAAGGGAGATAGAGTGATAAGTCTAATCAATAGGCTTTCCGCGGAAAGTGCCAGAAAATCTCAACAAGGGGGGGAAGACACGGAAGAGGAAACAGAAATAGAAGTCAGTGGCGAGGAGGAGGAATAACCTCAGGGGGAAAAGAAAAGTGGTTTACCCCTTACCTGGGTGTTGATTCTGCCATTGTCCAACACTACCTCCCCATTGACTATGGTATAGACTGGCCAGCCGGTAAGATTCCATCCTTCAAAAGGACTCCAACCACACTTGGTAGCCAGATTCTCCCGTAATACAGGGCGCCAGTTTTCCCAATCTACTAACACTAAGTCTGCATCATAGCCTACTTTTAACTCCCCCTTGTTGGGGATTTTATAGATTTTGGCGGGATTGGTACACATCCATTTTACTACCTCGGCAAGGCTACAACGTCCTTGTTTGGCTTGGGTTAACATCAATGGCAGACTGGTTTCCACCCCCGGCATCCCCGATGGACTTTCCGGATAAGGTTTGGCCTTCTCCTGGAGGGTATGAGGCGCATGGTCAGTCGCTATACAATCGATTACACCGTCCTTCAACGCCCTCCATAACATCTCATTGTTTTCTGGCGATCGCAACGGCGGATTCATCTGTGCTAATGTGCCTAGTTTCTCATAGGCCGTCGTGTTCAACAATAGGTGTTGCGGGGTAACTTCAGTTGTAATTAGGGGAGTTTTATGGAGGCGCAGGTATTCCGCTTCCACCCCTGTGCTCAAATGCAGTATATGTAGACGACGTTGGTATTTATGGGATAGTTTAACCGCCAGTTTGGTGGCTATTAGGGCGGTTTCTTCATCTTGGATTTGGGAATGGACAGCGGGATTGGTGTTACCGGCAAACAGTTTTCTCCTCTGTAGTATCCTTTCTTGATTCTCCGCATGCACCGCAATGAGGCGGTTATTGGTGGCAAAAATCCTTTCTAAGTCCTCCTCCTTACTTACTAATAGACTACCATGGCCTGAGCCCATAAACACCTTAATGCCACAGACGGGATTAGCAGTGCGTAAATCCTCTGAATTCTCTGGCGTGGCGCCTAGGAAAAAGCCGTAATTTACTAGGCATTTCTGTCTTGCCAACTCCAACTTTTCATTCAAAGCCTCTTGGGTGGTGGTGGGAGGGATGGTATTAGGCATCTCTAGAAAGGATGTTACTCCTCCCTTGGCACAGGCACAGGTAGCCGTAAATAAATCTTCCTTATGCTCCAGTCCAGGCTCTCTAAAATGTACTTGAGGGTCAATTACACCTGGTAATAGTACTAAACCCCTAGCATCTATAATCCTACCACAGTCCGACACCAAATCAGTGCCAATGGCTGCTATTTTCCCTTCCCTTACCAATAAATCCCCCACTAGCATTTCCCCCTGGGAAAGTACCATCAGTGCCTCTTTTATCAACAACTGGGAGTTCATTTTTCTCGGCTTAAGTGGCGTCAATGAGCCTATTGTAATCTATTGTGCCCCTTTTTGCCTTTTTGTCTTTTACAATGGGTGTTTAAATTAGACTTTGTAGTTACCTTTTCCTACTATGCAATGGCAAGAATTAGCTGGTAGCTGGGTTTTAATTCCCCCTTATCCCGTCGGCATTGTCCACTTTCTCGGCGGCGCCTTTGTAGCAACTGCCCCTCAAATCACCTACCGCTGGTTGTTAGAAAAATTGGCTGCCGATGGTTTTCTTATTGTTGCTACTCCCTTTTTCAATACCCTCAACCATAAAGCCATTGCTGTTAGTGTCCAAAACCGTTTTGAACATGTTTTATTCCGCCTAGAATACCAAGAAAGAATCGATTTGACTGCCCTCCCCATTTACGGAATTGGCCACAGTATGGGTTGTAAATTACACCTGTTAATAGGTAGTTTACTAGAAGTAGAAAGGGCTGGCAATATTCTCATTTCCTTTAACAATTTCCCCTTTAAAAAGGCTATCCCCTTTGCTGAAAATATTATTGACAATATTCAGGGTAATATTAAACAACTCTCCTCCCTATTATCCTCCTTCCAAAATATCAAAAATTCCCTTCCCCTCTCCGACTTTTTCTCTTTCCTCCCTCCCCCACAACAACCGGATTTGGAATTCAATCCCTCCCCCACCCAGACTCAGGAAATTATTAAAAATCATTACAAAATTAGGCGCAATTTGCTGATAAAATTTGATAATGATACCATAGATCAAACGGAAGATTTACAGGAAATTTTAAAAGGGAAATACCCAGAAATGATTTCTACTTTGCTCCTGCCAGGTAACCACTTAACTCCCCTAGGCCCAGATTTAAACAAGGGTATTGCCGAGGATTTCCTCAACCAAGTAGGAATGGTAGGACAATGGGTGAAAGAAAATGTGGCCAAGGATTTTGAAACCCTCTATAGGGAAATTTATAGGTGGTTAAACCCCTGCATCAGCTATAGGATTTGATAAGATAATACCTAGGGTTTAAAATGAGAAAAAACACCGCTGGTAAGAGATAATAAATGAAGAGCAAATTCCTGGAAAGATTACATAGCCCCCAACGCCCCGTGATAGTATTTGATGGGGCAATGGGTACTAATCTACAAGCCCAAAATCTTACCGCCGCAGACTTCGGTGGCGCCTCCTACGAGGGATGCAATGAATACCTGGTAGTTAGCAAACCAGAAGCAGTAGAAAAGGTACACCGAGACTTTTTAGAAGCAGGTGCAGATGTAATAGAAACTAACACCTTCGGAGGGTCAACCTTAGTCCTAGCAGAATACAACCTGGCAGACCAAGCCTATTATATCAACAAAAAAGCCGCCCAATTAGCAAAAAGACTGGCCCAAGAATATTCTACCCCAGAAAAACCTCGTTTTGTCGCGGGGAGCATCGGCCCAGGCACCAAATTACCTACCCTCGGCCATGTGGACTTCGATACCCTTAAACAGGCATACCTGCCCCAAATAAGAGGCTTATACGATGGGGGCGTGGATTTACTGCTATTAGAGACTTGTCAGGATGTACTACAAATAAAGGCAGGACTTAATGCCATCGAGGAGGTTTTTGCGGAAAAGGGAGAACGCCTCCCCATCATGGTGTCTGTTACCATGGAAACTACCGGCACCATGCTAATCGGCACAGACATCAGTGCTGTCCTTACCATCCTCGAACCCTTCCCTATTGATATTCTAGGCCTAAACTGCGCCACCGGCCCCGACTTGATGAAACCCCACATCAAATTCCTCAGTGAACATTCTCCTTTTGTAATTTCTTGTATTCCAAATGCTGGACTCCCTGAAAATATTGGGGGAAGGGCTCACTACAGGCTTACTCCAATAGAACTACGGATGCATCTGATGCACTTCGTAGAAGACTTGGGGGTACAAGTTATAGGCGGCTGTTGTGGTACTCGTCCCGATCATATCAAGGCTTTGGTGGAAATTACTAGTACCCTCACCCCAAAACCCCGTGTCGTCAGAAATAGTCTCACTGGTGACAGGGTAATAACACAAGGGTTTGAACCGGCAGCCGCCTCTATCTACACTAGTGTACCCTATAAACAGGAAAACTCTTTTCTTATTGTAGGGGAAAGACTTAATGCCAGTGGCTCGAAAAAATGTCGTGATTTGCTTACCTCCTCTGACTGGGATGGTTTAGTCTCCCTGGCTAAAGCCCAGGCAAAGGAAGGCGCCCATATCCTCGATGTCAACGTAGACTATGTGGGGAGAGACGGTGTCTCAGACATGCGTCAGTTAGTCTCCCGCCTGGTGAATAATGTTAATCTCCCCCTTATGTTGGATTCCACCGACTGGCAGAAAATGGAAGCCGGTTTGAAGGTGGCTGGTGGCAAGTGTATTCTCAACTCCACTAACTATGAAGACGGGGAGGAGAGATTCTTTAAGGTATTACAGTTGGCTAAAAAATATGGCGCCGGTGTGGTTATTGGCACCATCGATGAGGAAGGCATGGCGCGCACTGCTGAGAAAAAGTATCAAATTGCTAAACGCGCCTATCGCGATGCCACTAATTTTGGCATTCCACCCCATGAAATCTTCTTTGATACCCTAGTATTGCCTATCTCTACCGGTATTGAGGAAGATAGGGGCAATGCCAAGGCTACCATCGAGGCTATCAGGATGATTAAGGCGGAGTTTCCCCATTGTCACTTCATGTTGGGGATTTCTAATGTCTCTTTCGGTTTAAATCCAGCCGCGCGTCAGGTTTTAAATTCCGTCTTCCTCCACGAGGCTATTGCTGCCGGTTTGGATGGTGCCATCGTTTCCCCTAGTAAAATTCTACCCCTGGCTAAGATTGAGGAAGAGGCTATCCAAGTCTGTCTTGATCTGATTTATGATGGAAGACAGTTTGATGGAGATGTCTGTGTCTATGATCCTCTTGCTAAATTAACTGCTCTATTTGAAGGGAAAACCACTAAAACTAGTAAGAATACTATCGCTGATTTACCCATAGAAGAAAGACTAAAAAGACACATCATTGAGGGGGAAAGAATTGGCCTGGAAGATACCCTAAAAGCCGCCTTAGAAAAATATTCTGCCCTGGATATTATTAATGTTTTCCTCCTAGAAGGCATGAAGATTGTGGGGGATTTGTTTGGCAGTGGCAAAATGCAATTACCCTTCGTTTTACAGTCTGCCCAAACTATGAAGGCAGCTGTGGCATTTCTTGAGCCCTACATGGATAAAGCGGAAACTAATGGCACTACTAAAGGCACTTTTATTATCGCTACTGTTAAGGGAGATGTCCATGATATTGGCAAAAATTTAGTAGATATTATCCTCTCTAATAACGGCTATAAGGTTATCAATTTGGGCATCAAACAACCTGTTGAAAATATTATCCAAGCCTACCGACAACACAAGGCGGATTGTATTGCTATGAGTGGCCTACTGGTAAAATCCACTGCCTTCATGAAGGAGAATTTAGAGGTGTTTAACGAGGAAGGAATTACTGTGCCAGTTATCCTGGGAGGTGCTGCCCTTACCCCCAAATTTGTCTATGAGGACTGCCGTAAAACCTACAAAGGAAAGGTGGTTTATGGGAAAGATGCCTTTGCCGACTTGCACTTCATGGATAAACTAATGGCGGCTAAACAGCAAAATAAATGGGATGACATCCAGGGTTTTTTAGATGAATTCGCTGAGGAAAATAAAATATTCCTAGGGGGAAATGTAAGCGAAAATGAAGCTACATCCGAGAAAGTTAAAGGGGAAAAATCTGCTGGTTTTGAGGGGGATAAAGATACTAGAAGAAGCGAGTTTGTAGAGGCAAATATTCCTAGGCCAAAACCTCCCTTCTGGGGCACTAAAATTCTCTACCCTGATGACCTAAACTTAGACGAGATATTCTGGTATTTGGATTTACAGGCACTTTTTGTGGGCCAGTGGCAATTTCGCAGACAAAAAGGTCAAAAGCGGGAGGAATATGACATATTCTTAAAAGAGAAAGTGTACCCTATTTTGGAAGAATGGAAAGAGAAAATTAAACGGGAAAAACTCCTACACCCAACCGTGGTTTACGGTTATTTCCCCTGTCAGTCAGAGGGCAACACTCTGTATATTTACAACCCAGAAAACCCAGAAAAAAGAGAAGTAATCGCCACCTTTGAATTCCCCCGTCAAAAGGGAGGCAAAAGACTATGTATTGCCGACTTTTTTGCCAGCAAAGATAGCAACATAATCGATGTAATCCCCATGCAAGCAGTGACTGTGGGAGAAATCGCTACTACCTACGCCCAAAAACTATTCCAAGACAACCAATATACCGACTACCTATATTACCACGGCTTGGCAGTGCAAACGGCAGAAGCCTTGGCAGAATGGTGTCATGCCCTAATCCGGAGGGAGTTGGGTTTCGGACATCTGGACCCTGATAATATTCGAGATGTGTTACAACAAAGATACCAAGGTTCCCGTTATAGTTTCGGTTATCCGGCCTGTCCCAACATCCAAGACCAGTATGTACAATTAGAATTGCTGGGGTGTGAGCGGATTGGCATGTATATGGACGAGTCTGAGCAAATATACCCAGAACAGTCCACTAGTGCTATTATATGCTATCACCCGGCAGCTAAGTACTTCAGCACCTAGTATTACTTACCAATACAAAAACGACTAAAAATACGGTCTAATACCGACTCGCTAACATCCTCACCGGTAATCTCCCCCAGGGAGACAATGGCACTACGCAAGTCAATAGTCCAAAAATCCAGGGGGAGTTGATTTGCCACAGTTTGTAACACGTTTTCCAGGGCAACCTTAGCCTGGGTGAGGGAGGCGGCTTGTCTTTGGTTGATAGCAATATCCAGGTTTTTGGCAATAGTCTTCCCCTGATAGACGGTTTGCACAATAGCCGACTCCAGTTGCTCAATGCCCTGATTTTTGGCGGCGGCAGTAGCCACCACGTTAGTTATTTCCGGGGGGTATTTTACACTGGTGGGAGGTGCAATGTCAATCTTATTGATGACCAAAATTAGATTACGTTGTTTAATTTTATGGTAAATCTCCTCATCTTCCGGCGTCCACCCCTCACTAGCAGACACTATAAACAAAATCAAATCAGCCTCTTGTGTAGCCTTTAACGACCTTTCCACCCCAATTTTCTCTACAATATCTTCAGTCTTTCGGATACCAGCAGTGTCTAACACCCGGATAGGTATACCCTGGACTACCAGTTGGGATTCTACCACGTCTCTAGTAGTACCAGGTAAATCAGTAACAATAGCCCTATCCGTCTTACTCCAGGCGTTGAGAAGACTAGACTTGCCTACGTTAGGGCGCCCTATTATAGCAACTTTTACGCCACTGCGCAATAATTCCCCCCTCTCTTTAGTCGCCAGGATGGTTTCAATCTTTGCCAAACTCCCCTTTATCTGTTCAACTATCTTATCTTCATCCAGTGGAGGTAAATCCTCCTCAAAATCGATTCTGGCTTCCACCTCTGCCAATATATCCACCAACTGACTGCGGATTTCCCTAATCGGTTGTGCCAGGAAACCACGGATTCCCGCTAGGGCAATCTCGGCGGCTGCTTCTGAGGTTGCCCCTACCATCTCCGCTACACCCTCCGCCTGCGTCAGGTCTATTCTACCATTTAAAAAGGCTCTTAGGGTAAATTCTCCCGGTTTCGCCAGTCTTGCCCCTTCTTGCAAACATACCTCTAATACCTGTTGTACTGGCATTATCCCCCCATGACAGTGGAATTCTACCACATCTTCCCTCGTATATGACCTTGGCGACAACATCAGCAACAATAGGGCTTCATCTATTATTTTGTTTTTCTTGGGATCTTGTACATATCCGTATAACACTCTGTGCGACTCCCACACCGCCTTCCCTTTGGGTTTAAATACCCTCTTGGCTATCTCTACTGCCCTATCCCCACTCATCCTCACTACCCCTATGCTTCCCTGTTGGGGCACTACTGCTGTTGCTATTGCTACTATCGTGTCTTGAGGGTGGGGACAACCCCTACCTCTGCAATTTTCCTTTGCCCTTTCTCTATAATCCTCTTTTTTTTCCATTTTCCCCTTCCTAGGGGGTAGGTACAAGCCCCACCCCTACTTCCGGAATTTTTGAAAATTTTTTGCATATAAAAAAAATCCGGGACAAATGTCTTGGCGGTCTCTCACCCCCGCCGCAATTCTATTACCTCCATCCTAGCAAACGGCCCAAAAAAATGTCAAGAGGGGTGAGGGGGTGTGGGACTGGGGGTTGGCTCTATAGGGAGGCAAGAAGGGCAGACCCAAAGGCGGCGGAGGTATTGGGAGAGGGGAAGACAGGGACTTTTAGATGTCGTTGTCGGATGGCAAGCCAGGTGGGATTGTGGGCGCCACCACCAGCAGTATAAACAAGGGAAAGGGGATTGGCGCCAAGTTGTACTAGTAGTTGATAGCCCATAGCCTCAATAGCAGCAATGCCTTCAAGAAGGGCATGGAGAAATTGGACGGGATTGTCAGGACGAGGGGAAATTTTAGGCTCGAGATGAGGATTGTTGATGGGGAAACGCTCACCTTTACTCAAAAGGGGATAATATTGGAGGGGAGAAGGGATGGAAGGATCGATTTGCTGGCTAAGGGAAACAATCTCATCAAGGGAGAAGAAGTGGGTTAAAACGGCACCACCAGTGTTAGAAGCCCCACCGGCAAGCCACAAGTCACCAAGGCGATGACTGTAAATGCCATAACGGGCATCGTCAACCCGCCTGGTGGAAAGTAATTTTAAAACAAGGGTTGAACCAAGAGAAGTAACCGCCTCCCCAGGTTTGTTGGCACCACTGGCAAGGAAGGCGGCAATACTGTCAGTAGTACCGGCTTTGACTAAACAGTGGGGATTAATGCCAAATTGACGACTAATAGAAGGCAAAACAGGGGCAACTGCCTCCCCGGGAGTCTTTACCTGAGGCAGGGAGGAGAAAAAGGGCAAATCCTGCAGCCAACGAGGATAGTCTTCTATAGCAGGATCATATCCCAGTTTCAGGGCATTGTGATAGTCGCTGACACCAAGATTGCCGTGGAGAAGGTAGGCTAGCCAGTCCGCCTGATGAAGGACATGAAAACCCTCCCCCAGAAAACCCTCACGATACCACCAGTAAACCTTAGCAAAACTGGAAGTGGCACTCACCACAATGCTTTCCTCTGGGGCCATTCTGGCTATTTCTTCCAGGTATTTTTGGCCTCTGCCGTCACTATACCAAAGAACAGGAGCACAGATTACCCCATCCTCCCCCGATAATAACATGGTACTGGAGGTAGCGTCAAGGGCAATGGCCTGCAAATTTTTGGCAAGAAAAGGGGGAAGATGAGAAAGGATAGAAAAAAGGGCATCTTGCCAGTGTTGGGGAGACTGACTGGGGAAAGGGGAAGTGGTGTAAGAGAAGAGAATTTCCCTGTCTTGATTGATAATAACAGCTCGGGCGGAAGTGGTGCCAAAGTCTATCCCCAGATAGTAACTCATTCTATTTACAAAACTTTACCAAGTTAGCAAAATATTGTAAACTACCACATGTGAGTGCGAGCAAGGAGCAAAACAAGCCCATGGAGTCAGTATTGGAGAAAGAGGGAATGCCATTGCCATCGGTGCCTAAGGAGTATCTAAAGGCGCCCGGCGGGTGGAATCCCAATGTAATAATGTTTATAACAGCAATATTACTGGTAATAAGCTCGGTGTGTGGGCACTTTTGCTGGCACTTACCCAACTGGTATTGTTTTCTGGCCAATGTGCTAGCATTGCATATGTCTGGGACAGTAATTCATGATGCTTCCCATAATAGTGCCCACAGTAATAGGATAATAAATGCTATCATGGGGCATGGAAGTGCGTTGATGTTGGGGTTTGCTTTCCCAGTATTCACCAGGGTGCATTTGCAACATCATGCCCATGTAAATGACCCAAAAAATGATCCAGACCATTTTGTATCCACAGGGGGACCATTATGGATGATAGCAGCTAGATTTTTCTATCATGAGGTATTCTTTTTCCAAAGAAGACTATGGCGGAATTGGGAGTTGTTGGAGTGGTTTTTGAGTCGGTTATTGGTGTTTACAATTGTCTTTTTGGGAATTAAATATGGTTTTATAGATTATCTGATGAATTATTGGTTTGTGCCGGCGTTGGTGGTGGGTATTGCCTTGGGGTTATTTTTTGATTATCTGCCCCATAGGCCATTTAAGGAAACTGATCGTTGGAAAAATGCGAGGGTGTATCCCAGTCGGATTCTAAACATTTTGATTTTCGGGCAAAATTATCATCTCATCCATCACCTCTGGCCTTCTATTCCCTGGTATAAATACCAAGACGCCTATTATGCCACTAAACCCCTATTAGATGCCAAGGGATGTGCCCAAACTCTGGATTTGTGGAATGGAAGGAATTTTTGGGAATTCCTCTACGATGTCTTCCTGGGGATTCGTTTCCATCCGAAAAAATAGGCCTTTTGCAGTTGTTAGCCCAACCCCCATGATGGTATGATAGGAAGCGGATGATTCTACAGCACTGGATGGTCGATAAGGTAAAGGTTATGGACATTCTAACACTAGGTTGGGTTGGGATTCTGGCATTGTTTTCTTGGTCCATTGCTATGGTAGTATGGGGACGTAGGGGATTTTAAGCAGTGGAGTTGGAGTTTGTATACAACATCTTATTTGTAATAGCGGTGGGGTTGTTGTTATTCGTGAGTGGCGGGGTTGTTTACCTCACCAGTCTTCAGTGGCGGGATAGACGTCGTCGGGAAAGGGATAAACGTCTTTAAATCCTGTCAGTAAGTAAATTTGCCCCCAACAGGGGGCTATCGTTTATGATGAAAGGGAGTGAGATAGAAAAACAGAGTAACCCGTTGCCTTGGATATTTGGGCTGGCAGTGGGGGGGATTTTATTACTAGTAGGGTGGAATTGGGTATCCTGGAATCGCTTTGCCAAGTCGGAAAATGACTGGCAGAAGTATACAGTAGTGGTAAGACAGGAGACTATCAATCCCAGAATAAGGGCTAGCGGCAAGGTAGAAGCCATAGACAGTGTGAATATTAGTCCCAAAAACCCTGGAAAAATTGCCCGCCTATTGGTAGACCAGGGGACAGTGGTAAAAAAAGGACAGCTCATTGCTATAATGGAGAATGGGGAGTTGTATGCTCAGGGGGCAAAGGCAGAGGCAACCCTAAGAGAGGCAGAAGCCGCATTAAAGGAAAGAGATATAGCCATTCAGGGGGAGATACAAAGACTGGCGGCACAACTGGCACAAGCCACCGCCAACCTGGAAGAAACAAGGGAGAGGATTCCCCGACAGATTGAACAGGTAGCCTCCCAGTTAAAAGAGGCAGAGTCTAGGCTTTTGTTGGCGGAGACTGAGTTAAACCGAAATGAACAACTTTTGAAAGACGGGGTAATAACGCAATCTCAATTTGACCAGCTGGCAAATCAGTATCTAGTAGCCAAAGCAAACGTCCAACAGATACAACAGAGACTAGAAGAATTAAAGAGGACAGCACAGCCTACCATCAGACGTTTGGAAGCCACAGTGAGGGAGATACAGATTGCCCTTCAGGAGAGACAGGTGCGTGGCAAGGCGGAGATAGAAAGACTAAAAGCCAGTGTCAAAGCCGCCCAAGCCAATCTGGAGTTAGCCAAAATCCAGTATCAGGACAGTTTTATTGTAGCACCTTTTGACGGTATTGTCACCCAACGGTTTGCCACGGAGGGCTCTTTTGTAACCCCTACAACTTCAGCGTCTAGTACAGCCTCAGCCACATCTACCTCCATAGTAGCATTGGCCAGGGGGTTAGAAATAGTGGCCAAAGTGCCAGAAATAGACTTAAAACAGATTAGAGTAGGGCAACCGGTGGAAATCATAGCCGACGCTTATCCCACGGAGACATTTAGGGGGGTAGTAAAACGCATTGCCCCAGCTGCTATTGTAGAGCAGAATGTGACCTCTTTTGAGGTAAAAATTGATATTCTCACAGGCAAGGAGAAGTTATTGTCAGGGATGAATGTAGAGGTGCAGTTTCTGGGTCAACCTCAAGATACAATAGTCCTACCCACAGTGGCCATAGTAACAGAAAAAGGACAAACGGGGGTGATGATACCCGATGAGAGAGGAAAACCCAAATTCAAACCGGTAACCATAGGGATAACTGTGGAGGATAAGACACAGATACTCAGTGGTTTATCTCCGGGGGAGAGGGTGTTTATCAATCTGCCGGAAAACCGGAAAAGGGGGGTTAGGGAATAGGGATTAGGGAATAGGGATTAAAAACCTTGTTGTTGGAGGATAAAATTTTGTACCTTCTCACGGTACATTTGTAGGTGTTCTTCCACCCAATCTTTGCTATCACTATTAGCATAAATGTGAACAAGGGGCTCACCCCCATCAGGAAGAATGAGCACCCAGTTGTCGGTATAATACTCTTTGATTTTCACCCCATCTATCAATTCTAGTCTTTCTGGGGGTTCAGTTTCAATAAGATAACGCATTAAGGCGCCCTGAATTTTAGAGGGGCAACGGAGGGTGATAGACTTGTGACAGACTAGGGGTAACTCGCTACGGATTTGGGCAAGGGAACGTTCCTGTATTGTTAGAATTTCAATAAGCTTAGCAATGGTAAACATGGCATCAAAGCCAGGATGCAGTTGGGGGAAGATGAAGCCCATATCCCCACTACCCCCTAAAACCACCTGAGGATTTTGACTTGCCTGCATGAGGGAGGTAGGACTAGCTTTAGTGCGAATTACCTTGCCGTCGTGGAGGCGGGCTATTTTTTCCACTGCCGACGAGGCATTGATAGGCACGACAACAGTACCACGGGGATTAGCACTGAGGATAACATGCACCATGAGGGCAGTCAATTCCTCGCCACGGATGGGGCTACCGGATTCATCCACCAGGATAAGCAACTCCCCATTAGCGGAAACTTGGACACCAAAATTAGCCTTTAAAGCCTCCACTACACGCCCCAGTTGGGAGAGGAGGTTTTCCTTTTCTACAGAAGATATAGGCCTTTGTCGTAAACTAGCATTCAAAACTACGGCATCGCAACCAAAGTTGGCCAGCAGTTGGGGCAAAATAGCACCAGACACAGAATAAACATAGTCGATGACAATTTTAGCATTGCTGTTACGGAGGGCCTCCAGATTAAGATGATTTTCAAAAGCCTTGCGATAAGTCTCCACCACCTGGGAAGGGTAAGACATATCCCCTATATCCATAGCAGGTACCCTTCTCAAATCCTCCTTAAAATAGGCCCCTTCTATCTTCTTCTCCTTAGCCTTGGAGATGTTAATCCCATTGGTATCAAAAAACTCGATGAGTATATAATCATGACGTTCAGGATGTAGGCGAACATGAACACCACCGGCTACACCCAATTTGGGAGTCATAGTGCGGGTAATAGGGATGGCAGTAGCCTCCAGATTGTGAACATCAATACCTACAGACATCAAGCCAGCAATAAGAGAGCGTGTTACCATACGAGATACAGCCCGTTGATCCCTGGAGACTACAACACTACTACCCTGTTTAAGAGTTGAACCATAGGCTGCCCCTAGTTTAACGGCGAATTCAGGGGTGATGTCAATATTAGCCAAACCAGTAACCCCCCTTTGTCCAAATAGGGTACTATGGGCGATATTCCCCCAAATCAGGTTAATATTAAGCACTGCCCCTGGTTCGATTCTCTTGTTTGGCCATACCCTTACCCCTGTATTAATACATGCTTCCTCCCCTATACTACAAAGAGAGCCCACTACCGCCCCCTCTAGGATTTGGGATCTGCGATCTATCCTTGTCCCCCTTGCTACTACACATCCAGAAAGGGAACATTCCTCACCGATGATAACACCATTCCAGATGATGGGACGGTTCAATTCCGCATAGTCCCCCACCACTACATTGTCCCCGATGATGGTACCTCCTAGGATTTTCGCCCCCTGCCCGATTCTGCAGTTATGTCCTATTAACACCGGGGCTTCTATTTTCGCCGTAGGATGTACGTAGGTGTTTTCTCCTATCCAAATCCCGTTGTCAATCTCCTGATAGGCGAATTCCAGTTTAACCCTCTTCTCCAAGGCGGCGTAATGGGCTTCTCGGTAAGACTCCAGGTGTCCCACGTCGCACCAGTAGGCATCAGCAATATAACCATAAATAGGCTCACCTTTTTCTAAAAGGAGGGGAAACAAGTCAGTGGAAAAGTCACTCTCCTCGTGGGGGGGGAGGTACTGCAGTACTTCTGGTTCGAGAATATACGTACCAGTATTTACGGTATCCGAGATGATTTCACTAATAGCCGGTTTTTCCAAAAATTTCTGAATACGACCGTCTTTATCTGTAATTACGACACCAAATTCCAGAGGGTTAGCCACACGGGTGAGGATGATAGTAGCCTTCGCTTTTTTTTGTTTGTGGAAGGCGATAGCCTCTGTCAGGTTAAAATCCGCTATGCTATCCCCACTGATTACCAGGAAGGTGTCATCCAGCATGGCTTCAACATTCTTGACACACCCCGCAGTACCCAGAGGTTGTTCATCCTCCACACAGTAGTTGATTTTGACGCCGAATTCTCTGCCATCTTGGAAGTAATCTCGCATTACATCGGGGAGGTAGTGGAGGGTGGCGATAATTTCCTTCAATCCATGACGTTTGAGAAGATTTATGATATGCTCGGCTATAGGTCGGTTTAGCACTGGCACCATGGGCTTTGGTAAGTTACATGTAAGCGGGCGTAGTCTGGTCCCTGAGCCCCCCGCCATCAAGACGGCACGCATACAACCTCCTGCTGTGTGGGTGGTTATTTATTAATTTAGACCATTTCTCCCCTTCAGGGGCAAATATTTATCATTCTTTACTCTTACCATTCAAATAGCTAGCAAAATCTGGTGCCGTCAGTGGGTGAGAAAACAAATATCCCTGCCCATAATCGCAGTTTATTTTCCGTAATATCTCCTTTTGTTTCTCCTTTTCTATCCCCTTGGCAATTGTCCTTACATTTAACACTTTACATGCTGCTATTATCGCCTGGATGAATGTTTTAATTTCCTTGTCTGTTTCTATTCTTCCCACGCAATTCTGAGCTATTTTTACAAACTTGAAGGGAAATTTTTGTAGGTGGGAAATGCAGGATGTCCCTTGGCCAAAATCATCCAAACACAACTGAATCCCCAGCTGGTCTAATCCTCTAATAATTATACTCCCAGTGGAGATATTTTTTTGCAGGCTTTCCTCCTTTATCTCAAACTGTAATTTCCCGGGATTAATCTCATTTTTCCCAATATATTCCTGAATCGTTTTGAGAGTATCTCTACTTTTCAACTGATATTCTGACAAATTTATGCTAATAGGTATTGTCTTGAGAATTGGCCAATTCCTCAGGTCATTTATCAGGGTACTTACCAGATAGTCTTCAAAAACATAAATTAGCCCATTCTTCTCCAGCGGGGGAATAAACTCTTCTGGATATATCAAGCCTACTTTAGGATGTTGCCACCGCACTAAAATTTCCGCAGATACCACTTTCTCTGTAGCTAAATCTACCACTGGCTGATAGAGAAACTTTAACTGATTGTTGTGGATTGCCTCGAAAAAATTTTTCTCCCACGAAGACTGCTCCTCATCAGGATCATCCAGTTCGTCATGATAAAATTGAAACTGATGCCGTCCGTTTCTTTTTGCCTGATACATAGCCAAATCTGCCCGCCGGATTAGTTGTTTTAAATCCTCCCCATCTTGTGGAAAAATAGCAATTCCTATACTAGCAGAAATGTTGACTTTTTTTTTCAAAATTTCAAAAGGCTCACTGAGGACAGAAATAATTTTTTCTGCTATAATCTGCAGTTGTAGGGGATTGGTTACCATGGGAATAGCCACAAAAAATTCGTCTCCCCCCATACGGGCGATTAAATCGGTGCTACGGAGGGCTTTTTTCATCCTCTCAGTGGCTTGTATTAATAATTCATCCCCATAATCATGTCCAAAGGTATCATTGACTTCTTTAAAATGGTCTAAATCGATGAATAGCAGTCCCACACTACTCTTTTTCTCCCTCGCTTCTTCTAAAATCTCCCCTATTTTTTGGAGGGCATAGTTGCGATTGGGAATTTTTGTCAGGTTGTCATATATCGCCTGGTATTTTAGGATAATTTCTTGTTTTTTTTGTTCAGTAATATCTTCTTTGATTGCCACATAATTCGTAATTACACCAGCCGAGTTAAAAATAGGCGAAATTAAGGCTCTTTCCCAGTATAATTCCCCGTTTTTTCTTTTGTTATGGAATTCCCCTCGCCACTCTTTACCACTAGTGATAGTTTGCCACAATTTTTTGTACTCTTCGGGACTAGTATAACCTGACTTAAGAATGCGAGGATTCTTGCCAATAACCTCCTCTCTTTTGTATCCAGATATAGCCTCAAACTTAGCGTTTACATACTGGATATTTCCGTGGACATCAGTGATAACAATGGAAGCAGGACTTTGTTCAGATGCTTGGTATAATATCCTCAACTCCTGCTCCATTTTTTTCCTCTCCGTGATGTCAATAAGAGA
This sequence comes from Cyanobacteriota bacterium SRBZ.bins.94.201705, assembly GCA_030549855.1. Classification (GTDB taxonomy): domain Bacteria; phylum Cyanobacteriota; class Cyanobacteriia; order Cyanobacteriales; family Cyanobacteriaceae; genus DVEF01. Next base: position 47,483 of record JAUQQP010000046.1, on the reverse strand, counting down.
GATTAAATAGGCGCCTCTACTATTCCAAATTATAGGCACCGCCCGCATTTCTACGGTAATTACTTCTCCCTTTTTCCGAGGTATTTCCAACTCGCTAATGGTATTTAATTCTGCGGGTATGCCTAAAGTTTCACCCAGAAGACTATGACGAGGCCGATTAAAAAGTTTTTCCGCCTGTTGGTTAATAAAAATTATCTTACCCTCCAAGTCAACCACCACCATTCCCTGAAGACTGTTGTTGATGATGGTTTTGAGTTTTTCCTCGGTTTCTTTTAGCTGTATTTCTGCCTCTTTTCTCGCCTTTACCTCTGCCAAAAGGCGTTTATTTTGTGCCTTTAGTTTTTTGGTAAGTTGACTAATTTTAAGACAGGAATTGATACGGGAAAGAAGTTCAGGATATTGTACCGGTTTTGTGATATAATCATAGGCGCCCAACTCTAAACCCTTTACCTTGTCTTCTGTGTCTTTTAGGGCAGTAAGAAAAATGATGGGGATGTCTCTAGTTTTAGGAGATTTTTTGAGAATCGAACAAGCCCTAAAACCGTTCAACTCGGGCATGAGGATGTCTAGTATAATTAAATCCGGGACAACCTCAAATATCTCCTGGATTCCCTTAACAATCTCAGTTTCTGCTATAACCCTAAAACCGTTTTTTTTTAAAAAAAGACTGAGAATCTCCAGGTTAGTCTTGTCATCATCTATGATATAAATCAAGTAGGGGGGTTGACGGGAAAATGACATGGTGGATGATACACTGGTAGGGGAGAAGTTCATCTTGCCAAAAACCCAAAAAAAGGGGGAGAGAGGGAAAGGAGTGTTAGAATGAGAAGACAAGGAAAGAAAACCCCCCGGGGGTGACGCCTATCTGTCACCACAAGGGTGACGGCAACATGAGACACTCTAAACCCACACTTGAGAAGATTTTAAAAAGGCGACTATGGAATTGTTGTCTACGCTACTTACCATTATAATCTCAACCCTGGGAGTGGGGGGGTACGTGGTTAATAATTTGTTAATCAACAACATCAAAAAGAATTCCCAACAGGTAGGGGAAATACAAATGAGGGTGAATAGTATCCCCACCTATCAACTGTTGGGGGGAAAGATAGACTCACTGCAGATGAGTATAAAACAGTGGCAACCGAGAAAGTCGATAGTATTCGACTTGGTGGAGTTGGAAACAGATGGGATTCAACTGAATCTCTCAGCCGTAACAAATCAGCAGGGAAATTGGCGACAACTGTTAGAGACACCAGTAAATGTAGCCGGGAGGGTTATTATCACCCAAGACAACCTCAATCGCCTGTTGAAATCGCCAGAGGTAGAGTCTCTGATAGGGAGGATGGGAGAAAGGATAAAAATCGCAGACTTGAATGTAGACTTACAGGCAAATAACCGGATTCGTATCGACAGCAAAGCCAAACTCCCCATCAGAGGAGAGGAATTGTTAAATGTTAGTTTAGAATTCACCCTAACAGTAGCAAAGGGGCATAAACTGGAAATTAAAAATATAGCTGGAACTTTAAATAATAGGCCATTGTCCTCTAAACTGTTGAATGAGTTGGTAGAGAGTATCAATGATAGATTGACTTTGAGACAATGGGAGAAAGAGGGTATTGCCGCCAGACTCTTGAGATTAAATACTAATGAGAATCAACTGGAAATAGCCGGTTTTATTCACATAGACAACAAGAAAACTAGACAAGACTATGACAGAAGAGAATAAATCCCATTCCCCTGTATCCTTTAAACTACTTGCCTCCTTTGCCACTGCTATTCTTGCCTGTGGCGTATTGGCGGCATGGTATACCTATACAAAACTCCAATCCGCCAATAGGGTTACCCCAACGCAACTTCCCACACAACAGCCAACACAACCAACACAACCAACACAACCAACACAACCAACACAACCAACACGACAGCAACAAGAGGTAGAGGTATACCTTCTGGATGACAATTTAAATCTAACACCCAAAGAGGTGGCGGTAGGGAAAGGAGAAAATCCCAACCCCCAGTCAATTCTAACAGCAGCGTTTAACTATCTTCTCACCAATGTCAAAAACACCGACACGGCAATCCCCCCCAATACCAAACTACTCAGTCTACAAGTAAAAGCAGATGGGATTCACATAGACTTGTCAAAGGAATTTACCAGTGGTGGTGGCAGTAGTAGTATGATTGCCCGTTTGGGACAGGTAATTTATACTGCTACTAGTTTGGATGCCAAGGCAAAGGTTTGGATAAACGTAGAGGGGAAACCATTAGAAATTTTAGGAGAAGAAGGATTAATGGTAGACCAACCTATGACAAGGGAGTCATTCCAACAATCCTTTACCGGTGTCAGTCAATAGTCTAGTAAACAGTTACTTTTAAGGGCAGTATTATACCCATGGCAAGGAGAAAAAGGGAATTAAAAATGGTGGCGTTTTGCCTCTGTTTAGGTTTATCCCTATTTTTGACTTTGTGTTTGGGTAAAGTGGGGGGGTTAGCATTAGCAGCGGATGAGAGGCTGTTTCTCCCCCTCACCCTGGAGTTTTTAGACGAATACCAGTTGCAGGAGAGTCGGTATAAAGACACAGTGGTAGGCGGATTTTCCGGGATAACCTACAGTCCCCCGGAGGATAGCTATTATATCATTTCCGATGATCGTTCACAATATTCTCCTGCCAGGTTTTATAAGGCAAAAATTAAAATTGATGGCCAAAAAATCAGTGATGTGATTCTAGAAGACGTCGTCTTTTTGAGAGATGAAAACGGGAATTTCTACCCCGAAAACACTATTGACGCCGAGGGGATTGCCTACTCCCCCCGTCAGACATTGTTTGTTAGTAGTGAGGGGGTGGCAGACAGAAAAATCCCCCCCTTCATCAACGAATATGACTTACAAGGCAATCTTATCAGCCAACTGCCAATCCCCCCTAAATACATCCCTACAGATGGGAAAAAGGGGATACAGAATAATTTGGGATTCGAGTCTTTAGCTATCAAGGCTGACGGCTTTTCCCCCCAACCATCATTCCGTCTCTTCACAGCCACAGAAGCCGCCTTAAGTCAGGATGTAGACTTAATAAACAATCCCCAGACAAATTTAAATGCCCGTTTTTTGCACTATCTTGTTAATAATAATCCCATCTTACTAGGCGAATACTTGTACAAAATTGACCCGGCTGGCCCCACTACCTTATACAATGGGGTATGTGATTTATTAGCCCTACCAGAAGAGGGTTATTTACTAAGTTTAGAAAGGACTTTTGGGATGAAGGGTTATGGGGCAAAAATTTTTCAGATTCTAATAGGCAATGCCAGTGATATTACTTCCCAAGAATCCCTAAACAAGAATAACAACCTGACACCTATTAGGAAAAAATTGTTGTTAGATTTGGGTCAATTGGGAATAAAATTAGATAACGTAGAAGGCATGGCCCTGGGGCCTAGGCTTGCTGATGGCAGTCAAAGTTTGATTGTCGTCAGTGATAACAATTTTGCCCCAAATGAACGACAAAAGAATCAATTTCTCCTGTTTAAACTGAGGAAGTCATGACGGCGGAAATAATCTGTGTAGGCACAGAATTACTACTAGGAAATACCCTAAATACCAATGCCCAATATTTGGCACAACAACTGGCTAGTTTGGGAATCCCTCACTACTTCCAAACCGTGGTAGGAGATAATTTACAGAGAATCCACCAGGTAATAGACATAGCCTTAAAAAGGGCAGAAATCCTCATCTTTACCGGCGGCTTAGGCCCTACACCGGATGATCTTACCACAGAAGCAGTGGCCTCTTTCTTCCAAATCCCCCTGGAGGAGAAAAGAGAAATAATTGAAGAAATAGCCGGAAAATTCGCAGCTAGAGGCCAAATAATGCCAGAAAACAACAGAAAACAGGCACTAATTCCTGCCGGCGCCCGGGTAATACCTAACCCCACTGGCACTGCCCCCGGCTTTATCCTCCAACCCTACAAGGATATTGTCAATCATCCGCAACAAAAATTAACAATTGTCACATTGCCAGGAGTGCCATCGGAAATGAAGAGAATGTGGGAGGAAACGGTAATAGCCTTCCTAGAAAGTCAGGGGTGGGGGAAGGAAAAAATTTACAGCGAGATGATGAGGTTTAGGGGAATAGGAGAGTCAGCCTTAGCCACGAAGGTAAACCATCTTTTTTCCCTTACTAACCCTACGGTAGCACCTTATGCCTCCCCAGGGGAGGTGAAATTAAGGGTGTCTGCCAAGGCAACGAGTGTAGAGGAAGCGCGTAAAATCATGAATCCTATTGTAGAGGAAATTAAGGCCATTGCCGGGGAAGATTATGTAGGCTCAGACGATGATACCCTAGAAAGGGTAGTAGGGAAATTGTTGCAACAGAGGGGGGAAACAGTCAGCGTTGCCGAATCCTGTACTGGTGGCGGTATAGGACACATGATTACAAGTGTACCTGGAAGTTCAGCCTATTTCTGTGGGGGGATAATAGCCTACAGCAACGAGGTGAAGATAAGACAGTTAGGGGTTGAGGTGACAGCCATAGAAAAATTTGGTGCGGTTTCCGAGACGGTGGCAAAACAGATGGCATGGGGGGTTAAAGAAAGACTGGGCACAAGTTGGGGTATAGGTGTTACAGGTATTGCAGGCCCAGGCGGTGGCAGTGAAAATAAGCCAGTGGGGTTAGTATATGTAGGAATTGCCCAGCCGGATGGGGATGTGGTAGCCTATGAATTCCGGTTTGGGGAAAATCGCAGTCGCGACGTGATTCGTCAGCTTACCTGTGGCGAAGCCTTGGATAAACTCCGCCGTCATCTCCTCAAAGGCTAGAATGTACTACCATTCCAACCCCACAGATACCCCTTGGCATCGGTGAATTCTATGTAGATGCGGTTTTGGGGGACTCCCAATTCCTGGTTTATTATACTACAGAAATCTTGACTCATGGCCTTTGTTTGATTGGGAGTCATATTTCCGATGCTCTTCACCTCAATATAGCATACTGGGTCGAAGGTGCCTGCAAAAGTCATGGGGGTATCTGATTCAAAAATTGTCATTACATAGGATTCCGACTTCCCCAGATGACTTGCCAGTTTTGCCGACAGAGTCTTCAAAAGGCTATTAATCTTTTCCTCTTGTGGGCGAGATACTGATGTCTGTACTTTTATTAATGGCATAGTGGCTATTGTGTCTCTTTTACTGACTATTCTTATATCACACTCAGTCCGAAAATCATAGCGTGACCATGTTTTACTATTTGTTGTTGTTTTCTTCCCTCAGGACATAAAAGCGTTTTTTCTCTGTATCATAGAATATCCCATAGTCAGCGAATTCATGTCCTTTTGCCTTCAGAAAACTGTCATAGCCTGCATATTTGACATAATCCGTTTTTTTGAGAATTTGCCACACTTCCTGACGGGAGATGTAGACAATTTCCTCTTCTTTGTGAGACAGAGATACTGGTGAAGAGGAAGGTGGTGTTAGTGGCTGTTGGGGGGTAACAGACAAACTGGCTTCGAGTCTTTCTATTCTTCTTATAATCTCCTCCAGGGATTGCTCAAATTTTTCTTCAAGGTTATCCCGGTTTCCTAGGGGTTTACCCCCGTTTATCACTATTTCCAACACCGCCTTTTCTTCATTTAGGCAGGCATCTATTAGGCTTTCTATAACCAAGGATACATCCAAATTTCTCTCAACACACCATTGTTTAAATCTTTGCCACTTCCCCTCCTCTATTGCAACCATCCTGTTACTTCCCTTTCTCCTAGTCATAGTCATTCCCCCCTTCATCTGGTCACCTTTTCGGCGTCATATAGAGAAATATATTCCCATACCTTGCCCTGGACAATTATATCATTCTACTGCCAAATTCCGATAGGATTGCCCTAATGAAATTCTTCGGTAATTTCTCTTAAATTACTCCCGAATACTCTGAAAATTTTATTGGGTATAAACTCCTAAAACAATTACTTAATTTTCCTTAATAAAAAGCTGTAAAAATACTTAACAGAAGAAGGGAGGGAAATAGGCTAACTTAGAAATAGAACTACAGTCAAGAGGGGATAATTGGCCTATGTTAAACATAGTATTTTCTCGTCATCATAGGGAAATAGACTGGCATACAGTAATCCTTTTCACTCTTGGTTTTTGGCTGAGTGGTAGTTTTATTTTAGATTTTGTACTAATCCCTTCTCTTTCCCTCACAGGAATGATGAATAGTGACGAGTTTGCCTATGTGGGGTTTGTTTTATTCGGCATATTCAACAGGGTGGAAATGATTTGTGCCTCTCTGATTCTAACTGCTACTCTAGTAGAAGGTACACAACACTATTTTACGGCAAGAAAACAGAATCTGGCGGTGATTTTCGCCATCATCCTGTTACTAATCTCTCTGGCTTATACCTATGTATTCACCCCCAATCTAACCGCCTGGGGATTGTGTTTAGACCAGTTTAGCACCAGTAAGCCTCTATCTGTCAACATGATTCTTTGGCATGGTGGTTATTGGCTAGTGGAGGGGTTAAAATATACCTTAGCTGTTACCCTATTGAGGTGGAATTACTGTCATGACTGTCGCCGGTAGATGAGGAGACAGTCAAATACCATCTATCATAGCTTTGCCCAGGTTTTGATGGGTGTAGTCTTGGATTCTGATATAAGGCTCAAGAGCCTGTAGAATAGTATTACCATAACCGCGACAGTTTACCCTGCCGTCTAGCAAGACTAATACTCCTCCGTATTGACGAAGAGGTTGTGTTATTCTTTGTAGACTTTGGATAGCAGTGGGTAACAGATAGAGGCGAAACCAGTCTTTTTTCTGTTTTTTTAACAGATTAACTTGTGCAGCAACTAAGGGATTTTCCACAGAGGGAATAGGCAGAGTTGGCATTATAATGAGTCGGGGGTTGTATTGGGGGTTGGAGAATTCTTCTTGGTGTTTTAGCCAATAACTAGTAGAGCAAACAATGATGCTATTTTCAGCTAGAATAGTCTCATTTAATCTTACCCTTGAGCCAAAGGAAGCTGCCAAACTGGCTGTAATTTGACTTTGAAGAGGAATGTCATCTATTATAACCACAATAGGGCAATGGTTGACTCTTGTTGTATTTATCAAGGAGGTAATTTCTTGACTAGTTTTTGTGGCGAAAATGGGAGTGTTAGGCAGGGGAAAGTGACTGGGGATGTACAATTTCAGAGGTTTACTTTGGCGAGGGGGCGGGAATTTTAGACAGGTAAAATCTTCGGGGTTTAGGCCTATTTTTCTTCCATAATCCCTGGGAGTTTTTTCTGAATCCAGATGACTACCTATGATGATAAATTTACCCCTTGGCCAAACCTGTCCGAAGATAGTTTTCAAATTTATGGGAGTGGCTTTCAGATAGAAATATCCCTCTTGTCTACTAAAAGAAAAATAGTGGACATATTCTCCTTCTCTGCTGTGGAAAGTCTGAAAAAATTGGGCTACATTTTCTGGAATAAAAATGTTGTTATCTCTTAGGATTTCCCCAAGTCTCAAGAGAAGATAAATCTCATCCTCTTCTAGAAGATAACTGTTATAACGGTTGAGAGGATGGGAGAGAATAGACTTAGTTAGTTGGACAAGATTTTGGCGGAAGTATTCCTGTTGGGAGGGGGGAAGTTGTGGGATAATAAAATACCAATCGCTAGGACTAATTTGCCGAGTAAAATAAGAGGAAAGAATGTCAGGTAGCCTCTCCGCCTCCACCAGAATAGTAGTGGGGAAGGAGGTAGACTGTCTATCATTTTGGAAGGAGGGAAAAGAGAAGATGTAATCCAACCAGGAGTCATAATTGAGAAGATAAAGTGTTTTTTTTTCCGGGGTGGCGGGTTTATGAGGGGAAATCTGTTTAGAAGAATTTAAGTGTTGTTGGAGTAGAGGGATTTGCTGGTGGAAAAGAGTCTGGCAGAGGGGGGTGGAGGCAACGAGAATTTCGGAATCCTCAGACAAGAGAAGGGGAATCAGGTAACTGAGGCAATAGTGGGAATGAGAAACCCCAGTTTGAATGATAGTAGAGTCTTTTAGTCTTAAGCCACGGGCAACCATCCTTGCCATGGTAAAAGAGTGTAGCCAGTCACAGTGGAATTTACGTTGCTGGCATAGACTCTTTAGAAGATTATGGACTTTTGCTTCTAACATAGGGGAGGAGATGACAGTCCAATTTAAATTCTAGCTATTGGGGGCAAGGATATGCGATTATAGTATAGATGCCTAGTATAGTCCGATAGGGAAAAAAGTTCATGGCAAGAATCGAATTCGCACGTGGCATAGTAGAGGAGTCCATCCCTGAGGTTAGATTAACACGTTCTCGCGACGGCAGCAATGGGACGGCTACTTTTCGTTTTGAAAACACCAAAATCCTAGAAAGCGGCAACACCCAGGAGATAACAGGAATGTACATGATAGACGAAGAGGGGGAATTGGTCACCAGGGAGGTAAAATGTAAGTTTGTTAACGGTGAGCCTAAGGTGATAGAAGCCGTTTACATCATGAGAAGTCCAGAAGAATGGGATCGTTTTATGCGTTTTATGGAACGCTACGCTGAAGAACACGGCTTAACCTTTACTAAGTCATCATAGCAGAAAAAGGGGGTAATATTGTTTCTGCCACAGTAACCCCCTAAGTAAAACGGATAGGGAAAGAAAGAAGGATATGAGCAACTTCGATTATGATTTAATTATCATAGGCGCAGGAGTAGGCGGACATGGTGCCGCTTTACACGCCAGCAGATGCGGCTTAAAAACGGCAATCATAGAAGCCGCAGAAATGGGAGGGACTTGTGTAAATCGCGGCTGTATTCCCTCCAAGGCTTTATTAGCGGCGGCGGGTAAGGTAAGAGAATTATCCCACCGTCAACACCTACAATCCCTCGGCATACAAGTCAACGGGGTATCCTATGATTTAAAGGCCATTGCCTCCCATGCCAACAACCTGGTGCAAAAAATCCAATCAGACTTGACAAACAGTCTAAAACGTTTGAAAATAGACGTCATAAGAGGGTGGGGTAAACTGGCTGGACAGCAAAAGGTAGAAGTAATCACCCCGGAAGGGGAGGAAAGGATATACACCGCCAAGGATATTATACTCTGCCCCGGCTCGGTGCCTTTTGTCCCCAAGGGCATTGAGGTAGACGGCAAGACTGTTTATACCAGCGACACCGCAGTAAAACTAGAATGGTTACCCCAATGGGTGGCGATTATTGGCAGTGGTTACATCGGCCTAGAATTTGCTGATATTTATACCGCCTTGGGGGCAGAGGTGACTATGATAGAAGCATTAGACCGCCTCATGCCCACCTTTGACCCAGACATTGCTAAAATAGCCGAGAGGATTTTAATCCATAACCGAGACATTGAAACCTACACTGGCGTTTTCGCTACAAAAGTAACCCCCGGTACTCCGGTAAGAATCGAATTAACATCAGCAAAGACGAAAGAGGTAGTAGACGTGTTGGAAGTGGATGCCTGTTTGGTGGCGACAGGGAGGATTCCGGCTACCAAGAATCTGGGGTTGGAGAATGTGGGGGTAGAAACAGACAGTCGTGGCTTCATTCCCGTCAATGACAGGATGCAGGTGTTAAAAGACGGGTTTGTTGTGCCTCATCTTTGGGCGGTGGGGGATGCCACTGGTAAGATGATGTTAGCACATGCTGCCTCTGGACAGGGCATGGTGGCGGTGGAAAACATCTGTGGCAGAGACAGGGTTATTGACTATCGCAGTATCCCTGCTGCGGCTTTTACCCACCCCGAAATCAGCTATGTAGGTTTAAATGAATCCCAGGCTAAACAGTTAGGGGAAAAAGAGGGTTTTGCCATTGCCACCACCAAGACCTACTTCAAAGGTAATTCAAAAGCCCTTGCTGACGGGGAAACGGAGGGTATGGCCAAAATCATCTACAGACAAGATACAGGTGAATTACTTGGTGTTCATATAATAGGCCCCCATGCCTCCGACTTGATACAGGAGGCGGCTAATGCCATTGCCTGTCGTCAGTCAGTGAGGGATTTAGCCTTTAATATTCATACCCATCCCACCTTATCGGAAATCCTAGACGAAGCCTACAAACGCGCCTGCTAAACCCACAACCGGGGGATTTTTCCCCCCACAAGTCGAACTTTTTTTACCAGTTTCCGTCCTATTGTGGGAGTAGATTTCCTGTTATAATTGTCATGTGGAAGCCAATACTTACTGCTGTTGGGGTGGTTTCCCTCCTTCCCCTTGCCTCTTTAGCCACCGCCCCATCCAACTCTACCACCCCCTCCTTCAACCGTCAGGAGTGTTTACAACGCATGGCTAGGGAGGGGCTAAAAAATGACCAAGCCGCCGTCTGGTGTAATTATGAGCAAGAATGCCTATTGCGGGCACAAAAAGAAGGATTACCCCCCCTTTCTGCCAAGAGTGTTTGTGATTGTACTATAAAAGAATTTAGACAAAAATACAGCCCGGAAAAATTTAGGGACTTGACAAGACGCTCCCAGAGGGACAAAAAGGTGGCTAACCAGTTACGGGAGGTTGGGGAGGCCTGTTTTGAGAAAGTCCTCTTCGAGGAATAGTGTTCTTCTCCCCCCTGTGGGCTTGTTGTAGGTGGGCCTGTTATTCAAAATTCCCACTTGACACAGCCCAGGTCGCCGTGTTAGGATAGGGGGGAGAGTTAAAAGGCAGGCATAGGGACTGCCGAGAAGTTTGGGCTGGCAATTTTTTTGTAGAGATTAATTATCAAGTAGGAGTGGGGTTAGTCTCCACCAGGTGGGGGAGAGGAAAAAGGTGTTATAATGAGCCAAGAGGCGCCAGGAGGGTGTAAAGGTGGAACAAAAGAGGGAGAGGGAGTGTGTTAAGCGGTGTAGACAAATTTTAGCTGGTGCCTTGGAGAAATTGGGGGCGTTTGTGGGGGAGGAGGAGATGGCGGGGATTTGTGAGTTGATTGTAGACACAATGGGGGGGAGGCGTCGTTATTATCACAATTTTGAGCATCTTTTAACCTTCAGTAATCAGGATGATCCGTTTATTATTATCGCAGCCTTATTTCATGATTTAATATACCTTCAGGTAGACGGGAAAATTCCTTTTAATCTCACCACCTACCTGTCTCCCTATCTCAAGGAAAAAAATGGAGATTTTTGGCTTAGAAACAATGTGGCCAGTCAGGATAAAATTCTGGGTATATGTTTAGGTTTATTTGGTCTAAAAGAGGGGCAAAATTTGAGCAAATTTCGGGGCAAAAACGAGTTTTTAAGCGCCCTGGTAATGGCCAAGATTCTTCGGCCTTATTTGCCTCTCAAAATTCTAACACGCCTGATGACTATAATTGAACTAACTATTCCGTTTAGGAAGCTCAAAGAAAAAACCCCACCAGAGGAATTATATAATCGTCTGGGGAGGGTGAATGCAGAATTTGGTTTAGGTTTTACAGATAAGGAGATTGTTGACACCATCACTGAGGGAGTAAAATTAGCCAACATTGATGTTAGTGGCTTTGCCGCCACAGACTTTGAGGAGTTTATAAGGAATACCTGGTTGGTGCTACGGGAGGGGAATACTTTTCTCCAAGATGACCGTTTTTATACTGTAAAAGACTATTGTCAGGCTTTACTTGCCCCACATAAACTTTTATCCGAGTTATCCCCCGAGATGATTCTCCTCCGTTACAAAAATGAGCCTCCCGAAAGGGAATATAAAATACTGGCTGATAGGGTTGTTTATAACATCTCCCTGGGGAAATTTTTTCTGTCTTGCCAAATAGTCAGCTTGTCAATTTTACAGGCTTTGATTGCCAGATTTACCTTCTCCCTTCCCCTATCCTTCTTATTTCCAGATGTAGGCTTTCCTTTTGCTAAATATGACTGTTTCCTTGACTATCTTCCTCTGAATAACCCCCTTGAAATTCCCACCAATCCCTACTTAAAGGAAATACTTAACCTTTTACAGGAAGATAGGCTAACCTCATTTCTTCCCTCCCGGAAACTAGGGAGTTTCGTAGTTTTTATGCTCAGGCACATTCCCCCGGAAACTCTGGGTGACATTGAGTATAAATGTAGCCTTTATTGGGAAGAAAAAATAGGAGAGAAAGAGTTGTTAAATAGTTTCCCAGGGGAGTTAGTCCAGCTTTTAGAAGAGGCTTTGGGGTTGTTTATGGGGGGAAAGGGGAAACAAATAAATAAATCCTAATTATTCAAATATGTCTAATTGAGGGAGAAGAGGGGGGGTGTGGTTTTCCCGGGAGGGGGGAGAAATTTTGCCTAGATTTTTGCGCAAACCAACGGCAATTTTACTATGTTTTTCAATCTGCTTCATCACCTGTTTGGCGCGATGGATAACGACAGGGGGTAAGCCTGCCAGTCTAGCTACCTCAATACCATAGGATTTATCCGCACCACCCGGTTTCACCTCATGTAAGAATACAATTTCATTTTCCAACTCCCTCACGGTTACCTGATAATTGGCTACATTGTCCAAAATGGAGGCTAATTCGTTTAATTCATGATAGTGAGTGGCAAAGATTGTCATACAACGTATTTGAAGAGCTATATATTCAGCCACCGCCCAAGCTATGGACAACCCGTCAAAAGTAGCTGTGCCACGTCCTATTTCATCTAGTAGTACAAGAGATTTGGCAGTGGCATGGTTAAGGATATTGGCAGTCTCATTCATTTCTACCATAAAGGTGGACTGGCCAGTGCCAATGTCATCCACCGCACCAACACGGGTAAAGATACGGTCACATATACCCAGGGTAGCACTTTCGGCGGGGACAAAGCTACCAATTTGAGCCATAATTTGAATCAATCCCACCTGTCGCAGATAACAACTCTTACCACTGGCGTTAGGTCCTGTTAGAATGATTAAATCGGGATAATTTCCATCTCCTAGATAAGTAGAATTAGGCACATACATGCCGAAACCGAGGAGTTTTTCTACCACTGGGTGTCGGCCATTTTTGATTTTAATTATCCTTTTATCGGTGATAGTGGGGCGACAATAATTTTGATATACGGCGATTTCAGCCAACCCCGCCAACACATCCATGGCAGCTATAGCTTTAGCAATCTTTCTGATTTCCTCGGTTTTTTCCGCTACCTCGGCGCGTAATTGGACAAATATTTCGTATTCCAACTTAGCGATTTCATCCTTGGCATTTAGGATTCGATTTTCTCTTTCTTTCAACTCAGCAGTAATATATCTTTCCTCATTAATGAGAGTCTGTTTTCGTTGGTAGTGTTTGGGGGCGAGGGAAGCCTTAGAACGAGGAATACTGATATAATAGCCAAAGGTCTTATTGTAGCCCACCTTAAGAGTAGGGATACCAGTCCGTTGTCTTTCAGTAGCCTCCAGGTTAGCTAGCCATTCCTTATCCCCTTCCACCAGACGACGCATCTCATCCAACTGGGGGTTAACCCCATCCCGGATAATACCACCTTCCTTAATCTGTTGCGGGGGGGATTCTACCAGACAGTCTACCACCTTTCGCCCCAAAGCCTCTAATTCGGGTGGTATTTGCTGTAAAGCCTTAAAATAGGGAGATTTCCCCTGCTTAGCCAAAACAGCCAAATAACTTAGACGGAGGAGGGAGTCAGCCAGATTTAACAATTCTTTAGGATTTGCTGTGCCTGCCCCTACCCTGCCTGCAATCCTTTCCAAATCGTATAGACTTCTGAAAACCCGTCTTAACTCATCCCTCAGACTGGGATTTGCCACCAATTCTTCTATGGTATCCTGCCGGGCTATTATTCCCTCTTTATTGATAAGCGGTTGCAATAACCACCGTCTTAAAGCCCGGGCTCCCATGGCAGTACAAGTGTTGTCTAAAGCCCAAAGGAGAGACCCGTGGAAGGTGTTATCCCGGACAGTTTGGGTAATTTCGAGGTTGCGACGGGTACTATGGTCTAGGATGAGATAATCGCTCACCTGGTAAGTGCGAAGAAGTTGCAATGGAACTTGGTGAGCTTTTTGGGTATCCTGAACATATTCTAGCAGACCACCGGCAGCACGGATAGCAAGAGGGAGATGTTCACAGCCGACTCCTTCTAGGGATTTGAGTTTAAACTCCAACAGCAGTCTTGTCCTAGCCTCGTGAAGTTCAAAGGCTTTTTGGGGGCGAAGGGTATAGCAGAAGCAGTCGGGGAGGAAGGGGGGGATATGTTCAGATTTTTGCCCGGGGCGGATGAGGGTGTTAAAATCGGGGGCATTGACAGGGATAAGCACTTCTGCCGGCTGGAGACGTAATAACTCCGTGGTGAGGGCATTTAAGTCTTGGTTTTGGGTGGTAAAAAACTCGCCGGTGGAGATGTCAGCATAGGCCAATCCCCAATAATCCTTTGCTACCACCACTGCTGCCAGGAAGTTATTGCGTTTAGCCGGTAGCATCTCATCATCTGTAATGGTGCCAGGGGTGAGGAGTTTAGTGATAGCCCGTTTCACCATTCTTTTTTCGGCAGCGGCGGTAGCGGAATCCTCTACCTGGTCACATACTACCACAGCGTAACCCTTTTCTACCAATTGTCTAGCATAGCGTTCAAGGGCATGGTGTGGCACTCCTGTCATAGCGATTCGCCCCACATTAACCCCGCCTTCCTTACTGGTGATTACCAATTCCAATTCTCGGGCAACGGTAACAGCGTCTTGGAAGAAGCATTCAAAGAAATCCCCCACTCGGTATAACAACAGGGCGTTGGGATACTGTTGTTTCACCTCCACGTAGTGTTGATACATGGGGCTCAAATCGGCAATATTCACCTGACGATAGTCATCGTGGGGGCAGTTTTTTGTGCCTTTAACTACAGACTCTTCTCTCATTTTTGTCCTTTTCCTGTATTGGGAGGGTAAGATTTATTGTAGGGCTTCCCCTGCCTGTAAGCGCATGCCATTGACGAAGGAGGCTGCGGGTTGCAGTTTCTTGCCAGCCAATTGCACTTCCAAAATCAACAACCAGCCTTCTGCCGTTTGCACCACAAAACCCTGATTTTTGACGATTTTAACGATTTCGCCCATCTTTCCCTGGGGTATATCAAGAGAAGAAAGATGTTGGTAAGGGGGGGGAAGAGGAATATTGTCTACCAGGGGAAGACTACGGCTAATTTTGAGAATTTGTCCTCGGAAAGTGGTATAACAGTCAGGGGAGAAGGCGCGAATCTGGTTATGGATTTTTATTGCCGGCTGGTGCCAATTTATGAGATAATCCTCCTTACGGATAAGGGGGGCATAGGTAGCTTTGTTGTCGTCTTGAGGGATGGGGGTAATTTCACCTTTTTCCCACTTGTCTAGGGTTTCCAGCAACAAGTCTGCCCCCATGAAGGCCAATTTTTGGGACAATTCTGGATAAGTGGTAAGA
Organism: Cyanobacteriota bacterium SRBZ.bins.94.201705; assembly: GCA_030549855.1. GTDB lineage: Bacteria > Cyanobacteriota > Cyanobacteriia > Cyanobacteriales > Cyanobacteriaceae > DVEF01. The sequence goes on along the minus strand of JAUQQP010000046.1, from coordinate 32,154 downwards.
AGGCTAATGGGGGTAGAGGCTTGGAGGAGAATATCACCGGTGTCTAATCCCTCATCCATCAACATGGTGGTAACGCCGGTTTCCGTCTTGCCATCATAAAGACACCATTGAATGGGTGCGGCGCCGCGGTATTCTGGTAAAAGGGAGGCATGGACATTAATACAACCCAGACGGGGCATTTTTAACACTTCGGGGGGTAAGATTTGTCCATAGGCCACCACCACAAACACATCCCCTTGGCTATCCTTCAGTTTTGTCAGGGTTTCCTCATCTTTTCTGAGACGTTTTGGTTGCCAAACGGGTAGATTATATTGTAGGGCCAATTGTTTAACTGGGGAGAAAGACAGTTGATTACCCCTTCCCCTGGGTTTGTCAGGCTGGGTTACCACTGCTACCAGGGTATGTTTTTCTGTGGCTAGTAGTTTTTCCAGGGTAGGTAATGCGAAGGAGGGGGTGCCAAAAAATACTATCCTCATAGTAGAGACAAAATGTGTAGGCAAAAATTATTCTACGGGATAGCAAACCGGGGGGGGGGGGGGGGGGGTGGGGAGGGAGAGACTTTCATGGAAGTCTTTTTGTACTTTATAGCTAAAACGGGGGGATAGGTGTTTGATGATTTGCCTTAACAGAGAGTTGCCTGTCTCCTGGATAACAGAAAGGGGGAATTTGTAGATGAAAGGGGGGAAAGTGATAGTCACAGTCAAATCCAGATGCCAGTTAATACGAGTAATAGTGGGGGGGAGGGGAGAAATGCCATGACGACGGAAGACAGTTTCAATGCCCTTGGCAGCTGCAGACAAGGGGATAGTTTCCAAGTCCATTTCTGCACGATAGTTTATGGTATAAGGGGATGAGGGGGAGTCATCAGCCACCGAATACATGATATAGTGGTCATTAATAGGGGGTTCTAAGACAACACTCATGGTAGGTTGCAAATAGTAACCCAAGGCGCCATAATTACCGATGGTGATAGTATAACCGTTGTCGCCTAGGGGGGTAGCCTTCATGGGTTGGGCACAACGGACAAACCATCCCCGGTGGTTACGCAGATAATCCCTTACCGTCTCTATATCACTGTACATCTCCATCATCCCCACAAAGGATGTTTGGAATTCTACGGGGGTAAGACTGTCAAAGGCATCCCCTGCTTTTTCCACAGTGGTGCGATTCAGACTTTCTTCTCCCATTGGGGAAATTCCTGTAGCTCTTTTTGTGTCTTTTCTGTAATTTGTTTAGCTAGGGTAACTAACTCACTGGGGATAAGGACAATGGTGGTAGTATTATTTTCGGCGCCAATTTCCGTGAGGGTTTGTAGTCTTCTCAATTCTAGGGCAAGGGGATTGGAGGCAATAATCTGACTAGCCTCTTGCAACATTTGGGCGGCTTCTTTTTCGGCAGAGGCTTTGATAAGACGCGCCCTTTTTTCGCGAATAGCCTCCGCCTCTTGTGCCATTGCCCGTTGCATGGACTGAGGGATTTCTACGTCCTTCATCTCCACCCTTTCTATGAGTATACCCCAGGGTTCGGTGATTTCATCTACTATTTCTTGGATTTGATGGTTAATTTTATCTCGATTTTTGAGGATGTCATCTAATGCATTCTGCCCTACTACATTCCGTAGGGTAGTCATAGCGGCTTGGTATACGGCAAACTCGTAGTTTTCGATGTTGTTAATAGCCTTTACTGGGTCTAACACTCTGTAGTACAAGACTGCATTAACCCTTACGGTAACACTATCGGCGGTGATAGTCTCCTGAGATTCAATATCCACGGTTTTGGTGCGCAGGTCAATAGGGGTTCTTTGTTCTATAAGAGGTATAATCCAGTATAGACCAGGTCCTCTTATTCCCTTAATTCGTCCAAAACGGTATACCACCCCTCGCTGATATTCCTTGTCTACTTTCAAGGAGGAGAGGAGAATAACGACGGCTGCCCCAATGGCACCAACTATCCAATCCATAAAACACCTCCGTGGGGGAAAGCGGGAGTAGATTGGCGCCACCCCCGGCATTCCCCAACTAAACCCTTCTACCAGTTATTCTAATGTAATTCTCACGGGGGATACCTTCCAGATTTCGTCGCAATATTCCTTTACAGTGCGATCACTAGAGAATTTACCCATTCTAACACTGTTGAGGATGGACATGGTAGTCCATTTTTCCTTATCCTTATAGGCGGCGGCTACTTGTTTTTGGCATTCCACATAGGATTGATAGTCAGCCATCAGCATATAGGTATCCTCGTAGAGAAGATGATTTACCAGCGGCTTGAATAACTCCTTGTCACCGTGACTGAAGGTGCCGTCTGCAATACGGTCGATTACCTCCCGTAACTCTTGATTCTGTTCATAATACTGGTAGGGGTTATAACCGGAGGCTTTAAGGCGGTAGACTTCGTCGGCAGTCAAGCCAAAGAGGAAGAAGTTTTCATGGCCAGCCTCGTCTCGTATTTCTATGTTAGCACCGTCCAGGGTGCCAATGGTAACCGCCCCATTCATGGCAAATTTCATATTACCAGTACCAGAAGCCTCTTTGCCAGCGGTAGAAATTTGTTCAGATAAATCCGCGGCTGGATAAATAATTTGTCCTAAAGAGACGTTAAAATTGGGGAGGAAAATGACTTTCAGACGCCCACGCACATCCGGGTCACTGTTTATTACTTCTGCTACACTGTTAATAAGTTTGATGATTAGTTTGGCCATGAAGTAGCCTGGCGCCGCCTTACCGCCAAAGATAAAAGTCCGGGGATGGATGTCTATGTTAGGATTGCGTTTGATGCGGTTATAGAGGGTGATGATGTGTAACACCATCAAGTGTTGTCGCTTATACTCGTGGATTCTCTTCACCTGTACATCAAAGATAGAGTTAACATCCACCTCTACCCCCAGCTTCTTGTGGATATAATCGGCGAGGCGGATTTTATTCTTATGTTTGATTTCCCGCCACTGTTGGCGAAACTGCTGATCAGAAACGTATTTTTCTAATTTTCGCAGCTGATGGAGATCTCTTAACCAACCATCACCTATTTTACTAGTAATCAGCTGTGACAGGAGAGGATTACTCAACAATAGCCAGCGACGGGGGGTAACCCCATTAGTTTTATTGTAGAATTTATGGGGCCAGAGGAAGGCGAAGGCGCGGAGGGTGTCTCTTTTCAACAATTCTGTGTGTAAGGCTGCCACTCCGTTGACAGCATGACTGCCGACACAGGCTAAATGTGCCATCCTTACCTTTTTGTCTTCTCCCTCCTCGATAAGGGATACCTCTCTTACCAGTTGCTCATTACCAGGATACCACGAACGTACTTGTTCCAGGAAAAGATGGTTGATGAGATAGATAATTTCCATGTGGCGAGGAAGGAGTTTTTGAATAAGGCTAACCGACCATTTTTCCAAAGCCTCTGGCATTAGGGTATGATTGGTATAGGCAAAGGTTTTCTGGGTAATGTCCCAAGCCTGATTCCAATCCATCCCATGTTCATCTACCAATATTCGCATCAACTCGGCGATGGCGATGGCGGGGTGGGTGTCATTCAGTTGAATGGCAAAGTGTTCATGGAAGTCGTCCAAACGGTTATTATTGCGTAGATGGAGACGTATCAAGTCCTGTAGGGAGGCAGAGACGAAAAAGTATTGTTGTGCCAGTCTTAATTCCTTACCTGCCGGCGTGTTATCATTGGGGTACAACACCTTAGAGATGGTTTCGGAGTTGATTTTTTCTTCTACCGCCCTATCATAGTTGCCAGCGTTAAAAGCCTCAAAGTTAAAGGCTTCACTGGCTTCTGCCTTCCAAAGGCGGAGGGGGTTTACGGTGTTAGTTTTATATCCCGGCACAGGTGTATCATGGGGTATAGCGATAACTGTCCTTTCCGGCACCCATGAGACTCGTTGTCTTCCCTTACTATCATAATAGGTTTCCGTGTGGCCTCCCAGCTTCACCTCTACTGTTTCATCGGGGCGAGGGATTTCCCAGGGGTTGCCGAAACGTAGCCAGTTGTCGGGCACTTCTGCTTGCCAGCCGTCTTTAATCAGCTGGTGGAAGATGCCAAACTCATAACGGATACCGTAGCCTATGGCTGGTATTTCCAAAGTGGCGAGAGAATCCAAGAAACAGGCCGCCAGCCTGCCCAAACCCCCGTTTCCTAGGCCTGGATCAGGCTCTTCTTCCAGTATTTCCTCTAATTCTAGCCCTAATTCCCTTAAAACCTGTTCTACTCGCTCATATATGCCCAAGTTTACCAGATTGTTGCCCAAATGTCTACCCATCAAAAATTCTGCCGACAGATAGCAGACAATTTTGGGGCGGTTTTTCTTGTAGGTTTCGATGGTTTTAAGGAAGCGTTGTAACAACCTATCCCTTACCGTATAGGCCAGTGCTACATAATAATCATACTTAGTTGCATCTGTAAAACTAACCCCCTGGATATAAAACAGGTTATCCAAAAACGCTCGCTTCAGGGTTTCTGGACTCATCCCCGTGCGATCGTCTTCTACCTCTATTTTGACACACTCTTCTGTCTTTGCCGTGTTACCAAACAACTGAGATGTCCTTTTAAGCATTTTTTCCTATTTTCTCTCTCATCTCTTCCTTTTATTTTATTCTCTCATATTTTCACCTTTTTTTCTTTTAGAGTTATTCTTTTCTTTTTCTCTTTTTTTTTGTAATATTTAAATTTCTTTCGTATTTTTTCTCAGGAAAACCCCCGTAACTCTTTATATTTTTTTACAAAAGTTAGAGTTTTTTTATCGTCGCCCACTGAGAAGGGAAAACAAAAAGTAGTAAAAGCTACAGAAAATAGGTGAAAAATCTGAGAAAGATTCCTAAAAGGGAAAGGATAGAAAAGGGGATTTACGGGAGAGCAAATAGAGAGTAAAATAGACAATTGGAAACAGAGAAAAGGGGAAAAAATATGAATATAGGTAGGATTTTAGCCGTAGCGAGGAATGGTTTTCAGGAGGTGCTAAGGGATAAAATTCTCTACATTGTTGGTTTATTTATCCTAATTCTAATCCTGGGAGCGATATTGTTGCCGCCAATTTCCGTAGGGGCAGATCAAAAAATATTCCTGGATTTGGGAATAAGTGCCATTAGTCTAGTGGGGGCTATTGTTGCCATTTTTGTAGGCACAGGGTTAATCAATAAAGAAATAGAAAAAAGGACGGTTTTGGTTTTAATTCCTAAACCTGTGACTCGGGCAGAATTTATCATTGGCAAACACCTGGGTTTATCGGCGGTTATATTTGTATTGTTAAGTACCATGACGGTATTTTATCTAATATTGCTTAGTCTGTTAAAAATCCCCTACAACCTGGGAAGTATTCTTATAGCCGTCGCCTTTATTCTCTTGGAATTGGCCTTGTTAATAGCCGTCGCCATGACTTTCGGTGTTTTCACTAGTTCCATCCTGGCCACCCTTTTTAGTTTTGGGGTTTACATTATGGGACATTTAAGTAGAGATCTATTACAATTAAGTAAAATCACTGACAATCCTGGGGTAAAACAAATTACAAGGGTATTGTATGCCATTGTGCCAGACTTAGAAAGACTAAACTTGAAAAACGGGGCGGTTTATAACATTCTACCTTCCACTGGTGAGTTGCTTAGTGCCCTAATTTATGCCCTTTTATACATTATTTTCCTTTTAACTATTACAATATTAATTTTTTCCCGAAGACAATTTTAGATTAAACTATTCTACTAGCCAGGAAAATTATGTCCCACCGTCTTGCATTGGAAAAAAGTCTAGTGAATCCAGAAATTGTAGGCAACTTCTATGATTTTCTCATTTTCTCCCTGGAAACAGCTAAGACAGTACAAGATTTTTGTCAGGCATGTTTAGAGGTAATCATTCAGAGGGTATCAGTGAAGACTTTTCTTGTTTTTAGAGTAGAAGAGGGGGAAAAAATTGTCTGGGAGTATCAGTTTTCTCCAGAGGGAAAGCCAAATGTCCTACCAGTGGTAAGCAGGATTGAACAGGAGATTTTGGAAAATGGCCTCCAGGATTGGGGGAAACAAGAGAAGGATGGCAACGTCTATCTACTCCCTTTAATTTTTAAACAAAAACATCTGGGATACCTATATCTAGAGACAGAAAAAACAAAAGAAACAGACAGTATTAGTATCCATCTGCCCCAGTATTTGTCAGATTTGAGCAAGTTTATTTCCCTCTACCTGTATCAAAACCAATTGGAATACAGAGAAAGGGAATTAGAGGAAAGAGAGGCCAAGTTAGAGGAAAATTTACGCAGACAAAGCGAGTATTTATCCTACATGAATCACGAATTAAGGACACCAATAGCCGCAGTTATAGGCTTTTCCAAAATGCTGCAACAGAGGATTTATGGAGATTTAAACCCAAAACAGGCCCAATACATAGATGCCATATATCAGTCAGCTACCTATTTGTTGGAATTAATCAGCGACTTGTTGGATTTATCAAAAATAGAGGCGAAGAAGGAAGAATTATTCATAGAAAAAATCCTGGTGAGGGAGTTATGCGAGGCAAGTATGTCCCTGGTGAAAACCAAGGCAGAGGAACAAAATTTGGAGTTAAAATTGGAGATAGACGAGGAGATAGTATACTGTGAAGGAGATCAACGTCGTCTGAAACAGATACTAGTAAATTTGCTGTCAAATGCGGTAAAATTCACAGAAAAAGGGTCAGTAACCTTGAAGGTAACTAGAGAGGGGGATTGGCTGCTGTTTAAGGTGATAGACACAGGGATTGGCATAGACGAAGAGTCACAAAAAAAATTATTCCGGCCTTTTGTGCAGTTGAATACACCCCTTCATAAGAAACACAGGGGGAGTGGTTTGGGGTTAGTTATCTCCCGGGGGTTGGCGAGACTACATGGTGGGGATATTACTCTAGTCTCGGAAAAGGGAAAGGGTAGTTGCTTTACCCTCTGGTTGCCTCTAAATCCCCAAGGGAAGGAGAAGAAAGGCAATGACTATTAGACTGGCAGTAACAATGGGAGACGTGGCGGGGATAGGGGGAGAGGTGATTTTAAAAGCCTTAGGGAAGCTAACAATACCGTCTGATGTCCAGATTACCATAGTTGGGTCTAAAGCCTGCCTACGGGAAACTTATAACCACCTACAGGGTGTTAGTAACACTTTCCTGGCAAATCCCGATTGTCTGGAGGTGTTAGACATAGACTATCCCCATGACTTTACCTGGGGGAAGGGAAGCCGGGAGACAGGGGAGGCAAGTTTTCTGTATTTGAAGGAGGCTATCCGGTTGACAACAAGGGGGGAATTTGATGGCATTGTGACTGCACCTATTGCTAAGTATTGGTGGCAGGAAGCGGGTTATAATTATCCCGGACAAACAGAGGTATTAGGGGAAATGAGTGGGGTGGGGAAATACGGGATGATGTTTGTAGCTAAGTCTCCCCACACCGGGTGGATTTTACGTCTTCTGTTAGCCACCACCCATATCCCCCTAAGAATGGTAGCTGACACTCTCAATCCCCAGTTGATGGATGAAAAATTGTCTTTACTGGTGGAAAGTCTGGAGAAGGATTTTAATTTGAGTAATCCTCATATTGCCATCGCCGGTTTGAATCCCCACAGTGGCGAGGATGGGAAAATTGGCTGGGAGGAGAAACAGTGGCTTTGTGACTGGTTAGAAAAGGCAAAAGCCAAATACCCTCATATTACTCTTACTGGTTTGATTCCCCCCGATACCATGTGGGTAAAACCTACACAGGCATGGTTTCTGGACAGTAGCATTACCAGCTTTTCTGCCTTCCTGGCATTGTATCATGACCAGGGTTTAATTCCCGTCAAGGCCATGGCTTTTTCTGAAGCTGTTAACACTACAATAGGACTACCCTTTATTAGAACCTCACCAGACCATGGTACAGCCTTTGACATTGCGGGGAAAGGAATAGCCTCCCCAAAAAGTATGATAGCCGCTATCGAATGGGGGATAGAACTATGTCGTAATCGGAAAAAGTTACAGGTCAAAGGCGGTTGATGTCTTTATTGGAGCCGATAACTACCATATAATGGCCTTTAGTGAGGACATATTGGGGGGGAGGGTTAATAGTGAGTTTCTCCTCGTTGCCTACTGCCAAGACATTTAAGCCATAACGGGTGCGTAATTTAATCTCAGCCAGGGTTTTGCCGTCAAATTCTTCAGGCACTTGGATTTCTACTATACTATGATCTGGGTCTAGTTCAAATCGGTCTAGAATACCGGGTTTAGTGAGGGTATAAGCCAACTCCCTGCCAGCATCGTATTCTGGGTATACTACCAAGTCAGCACCCACTTTTTTGAGGAGTTTACCATGGGTTTCCGATGATGCTTTGGCCACTACATATTTTACCCCCCCTTCTTTAAGATTAAGGGTAGTAACAATGCTTTCTTCCAGGTAGTTGCCGATGGCGACAATGACAGTGTCCAATTCAAAAATCCCAGCTTCCTTAAGGGCACTGACTTCTGTAGAATCTAAACGGATGGCACTGGTGGCAATTTTATCTGTCAAGGCTTGGGCAACTAGTTTTTCTTCCACATCGGCGCCCAAAACCTCATAGCCCATATTATACAGAGTTTGACAGACTGCCCTCCCAAATCTGCCTAAGCCGATGACTGCGAATTGACGGGTGTCTTTTCTGAGGTTTTGGAGAAACTTTATCCCCCCCAAATCTAGGTTAAAAAAGCTTTTGGCCTGAGCAGGATTATTTTTGTCTACCATGGTAGTTTAACCTACTAATAGATTTTCCTGGGGATACTCGATGCGACTTGGACGAGTTTCACCAATGATGGCCGCCATAAACAGTAAAACACCTACTCGTCCTAGATACATGGTAAATATTAGAGCCAGTTTTGCCAACTGGGGCAACTGGGGGGTAATTCCCGTGGACAAGCCTACTGTAGCAAAGGCAGAGACTACTTCAAATAGAATAGCTAGAAATTCGTGTTTCCCATCCAGAAGGGAGATAATGAGGGTTATAACCACTACTGTCATGGCGGAGCCGAAAACCACTGCCATTGCCTTTAAAATTAGAGATACCGGTACTTCTCTTTTAAACATTATCACCTGTTCTTGCCCTTGTAGTACTGCCTTCGTACTGCTGTATAGGATTCTTATGGTTGTAGTTTTAATACCTCCACCCGTACCACTGGGACTGGCGCCGATAAACATCAGACAGATGGTGACAAACAAGCCGGAGGAAGTCATAGCGGCTATGTCTATGGAGTTGAAGCCGGCGGTGCGACTGGTGACTGATTGAAACCAGGCTAGCATAATCTGTTCTTCAAAAGGGTGGGAGGCTAGGGTGGAGGGGTTATTGACTTCTGTGAGATAGACGGCGATGGTGCCTACTACTAAAAGCACTGCCGTAGTACTGGTTACTACCTTAAAATTGAGGGAAAATTCATGGACTGGTTTATTATGGCGGAGGATATCTACTAGCCAGAAACATACTTCTATGATCACCTGATAGCCTATACCCCCCAAAATAATCAGACTAGTGATAATCAGATTCACTGGCAGGGAAGTCTGGTATCTCATGAGGCTATCGGGGAAAAGACTAAAGCCGGCGTTATTCCAGGCGCTTACAGAATGGAATACAGCCAGCCATATTCCCTCAAATAGGCCATAGTCTGCCGCAAAGGTGGGGAAAAGGAGGATAGTGGCTGCCAATTCTAGGATAAAGGTAGTAATAATGATAGAGATTACCAGATTGCGACTGCCTTGGAGAAAGGGACGGTCAAAGGACTCTTTTATGGCAATTTTTTGTCTAAAATCGAACTTTTTGCCGATTAACAGTATTAGGAAGGTGGTGGTAGTCATGTAGCCTAATCCCCCTATTTGAATTAACAGGAGGATTACCAACTCCCCCAGGAAGGAAAAATAGGTGCCAGTGTCTGTAACAGTCAAGCCGGTAACACATACCGCCGAGGTGGAGGTAAAAAGGGCAGTTAGCAAATCCCCCCACTCTCCTGTTTCTGTACACCAGGGGAGGGTTAGGAGAAAGGTGCCAATAGCAATAACGGCTACAAAGCCAAGACAGATACTTCGGGCTATTGTCATTGTGAGGATAAGGCTTTTAACACGGCTTGGTGTATGCTACCGCAGGAGGCTATCACCCCTCGATTATTAACCATCTTTGGGGAGGAGAAGAAATCAAGGGGTTGGCCAAACATGTCAGTGACAGTGCCACCGGCTTCTTCCACAATGATAGCACCAGCGGCATGATCCCAAATATTCTCCCGGTAGTCTGGGTGGAGGGGGGAAGGTAGACGGAGATACAAAGCCGCTTTACCGGAAGCCACAATGCCGTATTTAGCCTGGGAGTCTACTCGGAGGGAGGGGGAAGTGATGCCTATTGCCTTAGCGATGGCATTTTGTCTTTCCGAGTCGCCGTGACTGGATTCTACACTTTCCACCAAGCGGAAATACTCCCCCGTTTGACTGTCAACCACCTGTAGTCTTGTGACTTCTTCCCCTGTGAGGGACATTTTATAACTTCCTTCACCCCTGACAGCCACAAAAAGGGTGCCTCCCCACAAAGCAGGACATCCCAACACCCCCAGTTTTACCTCTTTTCCCTCAATCAATGCCAGGGCGATGGCATATTGGTCTTGACGGAGGAATCCTTTTGTGCCATCAATGGGATCTAGGGTCCAAAAACGTTCCCCCACGGTGCCATTGCCGTAGTCAATCCAGTCCAATACCTCCCCAGGGGTTGTAGAAGGGATAATTCCTTGCACGTATTCAGCAACCTGACTTAGAGTCTGGGTAGCTTCTGGCCGACGTAGCTGCTGGGCGCATTCTTCTGCTACAATGGGGTCGTGGGGGAAGGCTTCTCTTATTGCCTTACATATAATAGCTTGTGAGCCGAAGTCTGCCACGGTTACCGGGCTTTTGTCTTCTTTTGCCAAAGCTGGTGGTATAGCTGTCCTAACTTTTTCGCATAGTTGGGATGCCTGACGCACGGCGGCGATGGCAATCTCTTTTTCTTTCTGGTACATACAAAAACGGGGAATAGTCTCCAGGGGATAAGATTTTATCAATTATTGGGATGACATGGCAGGGGCTTTATGATATAATCTGACGGGGCCTTGGTAAGAGAACCATTTAAGGGTTTAACAGTTAACAGTTTAACAGGAAAGTTGATGTCAGAGGTAACAGAAGCGGTTAGAAGACTTTATAACACATATCCCTTTCCACCAGATCCTCTCTTAGACGAACCCCCTACTGGTTATAATTGGCGTTGGCACTATCAGGCGGCCTATAATTTCTGTACTGGCATTAAACCCAAAAGGGAGAGGATTCGCATTTTAGATGCGGGTTGTGGTACAGGCTCAGGTACAGAGTATTTACTTCTCCACAACCCCAAGGCTGATATAGTAGCAGTGGACATTAGTGAAAAAGCCTTAGAGATTGCCCAAAGGCGACTGGAGAAGTCGGGAATTCTCAAAGACTTTCAGGGAAGTATTACCTTCAAACAGTTGCCAGTGGAGTCGGTAGGCCAGTTGGAGGGGGAATTTGATTTTATCAACTGTGTGGGAGTATTACACCACTTGCCTCAGCCGGAGGTGGGATTAAAGGCATTAGCCTCAAAACTTGCCCCAGGAGGGATTTTTCATATTTTCGTTTATGGGGAGTTAGGCAGGTGGGAAATTCGGTTGATGCAACAGGCCATTGCCCTATTAAATGATAAAAAGGACGACTACAAGGAGGGGGTAAGAATCGGGAGGAAAATATTTGCTGCCTTGCCAGAGAATAATCGTCTAGTGAGGAGAGAAAAAGAGCGTTGGGCATGGGAGAATCAAAGGGATGAGTGTTTTGCCGATATGTATGTCCACCCCCAGGAGATAGACTTTAACATCAATACCCTCTTTGATTTTATCAACAGCTCAGGACTGGAATTTGTGGGCTTTTCTAACCCCCAGGTGTGGCAATTGGAGCGTTTGCTGGGGAAAGACGAAGAGTTGATGAAAAAAGCCCAGTCTTTGACAGAAAAACAACGTTATCGCCTGATAGAATTGCTAGATCCAGAAGCCATCACCCACTATGAGTTTTTCCTGGCCAAACCGCCTCTGCCTCGCTACCACTGGCAGGAAGACGAGTTATTGGAAAAGGCCATCCCCCAACTCAACCCCTGCATGTTTGGCTGGGAAAGCAAAAGCCTGCTGGACTACCAATTCCAACCCGTTACCCTGGACGACGACGAGTTTGCCTTTATGAAACTCTGTAGTCTTAATCCTGACAAACAGCTTACAGTCAAAGACATCCTAGGCCAGGTTAGTCTTAGCCTACCACAAGTACGTTCTCTTGTCAAGAGGCAATTAGTGATGTTAAGTCTACCCTAGCCAAACAGCCGTTTTTTGCCGTCGGGGAAGATGGTGTTCCAGTTGGTGATGGCCTGTGCCAATTGTTCCTCAGTGACTGTAGCACCGGTAAGATCAGCCCCACACAGGTTGGTATCCATAAGAATTGCCCCTTCCAAATTAGCCAGACGCAAATCAGCCTCCCGCAAATCCGCACCTTGTAGGTCGGCTTTAAGAAAATGACCGTATTTAAGACGAGCTTTGTAAAAATTAGCGCCTTTTAGGTCAGCAGCGTAAAAATTGGCCCTTTTTAGATTACTTCCTTCAAAGGATGCCCCTTTCAGCTGACAGTGGTGGAAATTGATTCCCGGTATTTCCTGCCCGGAAAAATCAAAGCCATTTAAATTCTGACCACTGAAATCCCTTTTCCCCCTGCCATAACTGAGGAGGATAGTTTCCACGGTGACGGGGATGGCAACCACCTGGCCAGTTTTCCCCTGACGGGATTTTCTCGCCCTAATAGCCCTAGCCAAACGGGCGGTGGGGGAGGCATAACTAGTATCAGAGGAGGAGTCGTCGGCGGCGTTAGCTGTCTTGGGTTTGGCCGGAGGAGGGGAAGACTGAATCACCAATCCCTGTCTCAACTCTCCCTCTGCCCCAATCAATTCTAAATCTCTCAGTACCTCTTCTGCAGACTTGTAGCGGTTACGGATGTCCACCTCCAACATGCGAGACAGAATACTCTCCAAACCCTTACTAATGTTGACAGATTCTCGCCAGGCCAACTCCCCTGTATTTTCATTTACTGGAAAGTCCTTAGGAGACTTCCCGGTCAACAGGTACAAACAGGTGGCCCCCAGGGCATAAATGTCGCTAGAATAGAAGGGGCGCATGGCTAACTGTTCGGGGGGGGCATAACCCATGGTCCCCACGGCAAACTGGGTAAGGGCGGTTTTCCCGTGATATTTGGCCGCCAACTGACTGTTTACCTCATCTTTTACTGCCCCAAAGTCAATCAGTACTAGTCTGCCATCCTGTTCCCTCCGGATAATATTAGCCGGTTTAATGTCCCGGTGAATAATTTTTTGGGAGTGGACATACTTAAGTACCTGTAAAATTTCCTCTAAGAATTCCCTCAGCTTTTTCTCCGTAAAAACACCGTTCTTCTTGACTTCCTGTTGGAGATTGTCCCCTTTAACCCAGGTTTGGACCAGATAAAAGCGCTTATCCTGTTCAAAATAGTCCAGCAGACGGGGAATCTGGGGATGGTCTAACTTCCCTAGGGTTTTAGCCTCTCTGGCAAACAATTCCAGGGCCATTTCAAAGTCTTCCTTGTCATCGGCAGGCACTTTCAATTGTTTAACCACACAGAGGGGGTTACCTGGGAGGGACAAATCCACACAGAGAAAAGTGGAGCCGAAGCCGCCCTTGCCTATTTTCTTGACAGCACGATAACGGCCCCTTAAAATAAGCTCGGAGCCACATGCCTGACAGTATTTCAGATGTGGGGGATTTTGGGGAGAGGGGCAGTCGGGGTTGAGGCAATAGCTCAGAATCATTCGGCTCTTGACATCTCCATCCACAATAAGTATAACGCTTTTAACCTGGGATAGTTCCCCGTGTTTTCCACGAAAACCCCACAAAGAGAAAAAAAAGGGCTAATCAACTCCTCGTTGACTAACCCCTACAAGGCACTTATGGTCAGTTAAAGGGCGGCACTACTTAACCACCAGCTTAACGTTGGCATTTTGTAGGCCGCGCTGTTTAACTTCCTTCAGGGTTTTGTTAACAGCGTATTTTTGATTGATGGAATTGATAAGTTCAGTTTGATTGTGTTTCTTGGCAACACCCCACAGGTCAGCGATGAGGTCGAAAGTGCCATCAGCATTCCGAGACCATCCCAGGTCGTATTCCCCTTCCAAAACGGCTACGATGTCAGCACGGATTCTCTGATTGTTGTAGCCGCGGACATCGGCGTTGAGCTTAACAGTCAGGCCGAGATCCTTGAGGGAGTTGATGAGTACTTCAGCGTCGGTGATTTTGGTACGCAGTGTGCTAAAATGGGACATGGGACTTTCCTCCTATTATAACGACAACAAACAATCAACTAAAAGGCAAGTAGAACTGTTAGCGCGAGGCTAACCTTTCTCCGTTACAGAGAAAGCCTGTCAAAACTCCATCCGCTGGTACTCAGCGATGGAGGCTGAAGCAGGTCGGGCCCTTTGTCTGGCCCAGTCTCGTAGCGCAGTGACCTGTTCAGTCATAGTACGGGACAGAGGTAGAGTGGACTTGATAGCGGCGATGATGTCCAGCTGGTTGAACTCTCTTCCTTGGGCGAAGGCCTCGTACATAGCCGCCACTATCGCCTGCTCAATCTCTGCCCCGGAAAAACCTTCGGAAACCTTTGCCAATTCCTCCAGGTCGAAGCGACTGATGTCACGGCGTCTTTTCCTGAGGTGAATTCTGAAGATTGCCTCTCTTTCCAGGGGTGTGGGCAGATCTACGAAGAAGATTTCGTCAAACCGGCCCTTTCGGAGAAACTCACCAGGCAACCTGTCTACCCGGTTAGCCGTAGCCATGACGAACACCGGTGACCGTTTTTCCTGCATCCAGGTGAGGAAGGAGCCAAAAATCCTGCTGGAAGTACCCCCGTCCGAGTCACTGGAGCCCGCACTGCCTGCAAAAGCCTTGTCCAACTCGTCGATAAACAGGATAGCAGGGGAGATGGACTCTGCCGTCTTCAGGGCACTTCTGAGATTGGCCTCCGACTTCCCTACCATGGAGCCGTCATAAACCCTGCCCATATCCAACCTCAACAGAGGCAACCCCCAGAGTTTAGAGGTAGTCTTAGCAATCAGGGATTTACCGCACCCGGGGACACCCAGAATCAACATCCCTTTCGGCTGAGGCAGCCCGTATTCCCTGGCCTTATCGCTGAAAGCCTCGGCCCGTTGGGTCAGCCACCGCTTCAACTCCTCTAATCCTCCCACCTCGTCTATAGTCTCGTCCTCCTCCAGGTATTCGAGGATGCCATTGCGGCGGATCAGTTGTTTTTTCTCTGACAGGACAATTTCCACCTCTTCCTCGCTCAGCCTGCCCGACTGGACAATGGCCTTGCGATAGACCTTTTCTGCCTCGTCCAGAGTCAAACCCAAAGCCGCCCGCACCAGTTTCTCCCTTACCTCCGGTGATGGTGGCCTTACTCGGCTTTTTCTCAGCACCCTCTCCAGCACCTCCCCTAACTCACCGGCTTCTGGTAGGGGGAAGTCCAACACCACCAGGTCCTTTTCCAACTCCGGCGGCGTTTTCTGATAGGGAGACATGAGGATCATGATTTTCTCTGTCCCCTTGAAACTGGCGATGGCATCTCGAAGCCAACGGGTTACGGTGGGGGATTCCAGGAAGGGATGTAAATCCTTGAATATGTATATCCCTGGCTCTTTTTGTCTTACCACCCACTCAATTGCCGCTTCTGGGGAGATGGTGTTATGTTGCCCTGACACTCGCTCACTGTTACCCCATTCTACTATGCCTCTGGTCACCGTCCACAGGTAGATCCTTGGTCTTGCTTTCCCCTCTGCCGTCCTTGCCACTATTTCGGCGATTGCCTGCTGGGCGCGCTCCTCCTCCGACGTAATCAAGTAGATGAGGGGATATTGGGCTCTTATCAGGATGCTCAACTCTTCTTTCATGGGCTCTACCTCAACAGTATTCGGCAGTGGTTCAAAAGACGGTGGACCTATGGGGCTGGCCTTGTCAACCAACTCCCTCTGGGGCTGCTAACAGGGCAGCAACTGTCCTGAGGCGTCTGGGGCAACAGTGTTCGCCTTCTCCAACAGTGGTAGTTCCTCTTCCACCACAGTGGGCTGGTTTTTCAGGGATACCATCTTTCCATCCCTTAATACCATTGCGGCATTACATTCGGGGCATATATGCACTTGGTGTGTCTTGCCATATGCCGCCTCTACCTCTTCTACCACTTCCGGGTGTCCGAGGTAAAAGCCTATGGCCCTTTCCACCAAAGCAGACATGGACTCCCCTTCTATCGCCGCTTTTATTTTCAGTTGGCGATGTAACGAAGGTGGTAGATAAAGGGTCACTTTTTGCCTTTCTTGCATATTTGCTGTTTGTTCTGCCCAGGTGCGATGTCTCTACTTTAACTCTTTTTCTTTCTCCTGTCAAGACGTTTTCCCATTTTTCTGGCATCTTTGTAATAATTCTTTACATTTTAGAGAGAGACTGCCACTCCACCACCACGGTGACAGTGGTTAGTAGTCTTATTCTGGTTGGCAGTAACATTAATCTTCTGGTTGGCAGAAACAAAAGTCAATTACAATGATAGTTCGGATTTTGTTTCAGGGAGGTTAATGGAATGTTAAAAAACCTGCCACCACTCACAGAAGAGACTATCTGGGGCATTCTGAAGGAAGAAATAGACGACGAAACGGTGAATCAATTGGCTTGGTATTATTTGGGGTATCGTTATGACGAGGAAACAGGAAAATGGGATACCACTATGGTAGAAGAGAGTTGGCAGAAAGAATACCCCACCCCACCAGATTTTATCGCTAATCGTCCCCCCGTGGTAAAATTGACTCGCTCCATCCCCCCCGAAAAGAAGCAACTGTTAAAGGAGAAACTAGGTTTCAAAGGCTATAAAATTGGGGAATTTACCCCCCGAGATGCTAGACGTGCTACTATTGCTAACTGGCTACTGGGTTTGATTAGCTGAGACTGACTGTCTGAGAATTGGAGAGTTTCAAAACCTGCTGTAAATCATAGGGGAAAGGTTTTTTCACAGGCTGATAGTCTTTGGGATTGGGCTTACCGTGACGCAACACGGCATTAACCAAAAAACAGGGTTTATCACTGGGATTGATGGCGCCATGGGGGATTTTTGGCGGGATTATTACCACCTGGGGCTTGTCTTCGCTTAAATAGATGTACTCATAGCGTCGATTTTCCAATACTACTAACACAAAACTCCCTCTCACCACCAGTAGCTGATCAGTCTGAAAACGGTGTACAAACAAATCATCCACACTATGGGGGGGTATTTGTACCAGCATGGTTTCGTGGCTGGATTGAGGTGTATAAAAATAGGACATGCCTCCCTGGATGGATTCCAGTTGGCGGATTACCACCCTGTTGCCTTTAACACCCATTTTCTTTGCCTTGCCTTTTCCCTGCAGTTGTTATTTTCCATAAGTCTAGCTTAAGAGTTTGTAAAAAAATGTTGCTGATTTGACGAAAAAGTTCCCCTTTGTGGTAGTTGGAAGGGCGTATAATAATCCAGCAAGGTGATGGGGAAACAAGTTGCGCTCCATCCGAAAGAATGAGAAGATAAACAGTTAACAGTAGAAAGTAGAAACAAACTGACTATGGTAGTTGCAGCCCAGTCAATCCAACAGTTGTGCATCAATGCCATTCGTTTTCTGTCTATAGACGCAGTGGAGAAAGCCAAATCAGGACACCCTGGCCTACCAATGGGTGCGGCACCTATGGCCTTTGTATTATGGGATCGTTTCCTGCGGTTCAACCCCAAAAACCCCAACTGGTTCAACCGTGACCGTTTTGTGCTGTCGGCGGGGCATGGCTCCATGTTACTATATTCTTTGTTGCATCTGTACGGTTACGACAGTGTTACCCTAGAGGACATCAAGCAATTCCGGCAGTGGAAGTCTAAAACCCCAGGGCACCCAGAAAACTTCATGACACCGGGGGTAGAGGTTACCACTGGGCCTTTGGGGCAAGGCATTGCTAATGCGGTGGGATTGGCCTTGGCAGAAGCCCACCTGGCTGCCCGCTACAACAAACCGGACTGTAAAATCGTAGACCACTACACTTATGTTCTCCTGGGGGACGGTTGTAACATGGAAGGTATCTCCGGTGAGGCGGCCTCCCTCGCCGGCCACTGGGGCTTAGGTAAACTTATAGCACTTTATGACGACAATCATATTTCGATAGATGGGTCTACAGATATAGCCTTCACAGAGGATGTATGTAAGCGGTTTGAGGCCTATGGGTGGCATGTACAACATGTGCCAGACGGAAATACAGACCTGGAGGGGATTGCTAGGGCGATAGAAAATGCTAAGGCAGTCACCGATAGGCCCTCCCTTATCAAGATTACCACTACCATAGGCTATGGTTCCCCCAATAAGGCTAACACAGCCGGAGTCCATGGGGCGCCCTTAGGGGCAGAGGAGGTAGCCCTTACTCGCAAGAATCTGGGTTGGGATTACGAGCCTTTTGTAGTACCAGAAGAGGTGTATGAGCACTGCCGCAAGGCCATTGAAAGAGGCGCCCGTCTCCAGGCGGAATGGGAAGAAACCTTTGCCGCCTACAAGGCTAAGTATCCCGCCGAGGCAGAGGAGTTTGAGAATATTCTCCATGGTAAACTCCCTGAAAACTGGGCAGACTGTCTACCCCGCTATACCCCACAGGATAAACCCGTTGCCACCCGTAAACACTCGGAAATCTGCCTCAATGCCATTGCCAAGGTATTGCCCCAACTAATGGGAGGTTCAGCGGATTTAACCCACTCCAACCTCACAGAGATTCACCATGAAGGGGATTTCCAAAAGGGGGCCTACCACAACCGCAATATCCACTTCGGCGTTAGAGAGCATGCCATGGGCGCTATCTGTAATGGTATTGCTTTACACCGTAGTGGACTTATTCCCTATGGAGCTACATTTTTAGTATTTACAGATTACATGAGGAATGCCATCCGGCTGTCAGCCCTATCACAAGCCCATGTAATCTGGGTGATGACTCATGATTCCATCGCCTTGGGAGAAGATGGCCCCACCCACCAACCCATCGAGCATTTGATGTCCTTGCGTCTGATACCCGACTTGTATGTATTCCGCCCCGCTGACGGCAATGAAACCTCTGGCGCCTATAAGGTAGCCATCGAAACCAGAAACAAACCCTCCCTGTTAGCCTTGAGTCGTCAAAATGTACCCAATTTGGCCGGTACCTCTATAGAAGGGGTAGCCAAGGGGGCTTATATTCTCTCTGGCGGCGAGGAAACCCCTGATATTATTTTGATAGGTACTGGCAGTGAGGTGGCCCTGTGTGTGGGGGCAGCCGAAAAGTTGAGGGCAGAGGGAGTAAAGGTAAGAGTGGTTTCCATGCCCTGTATTGAGCTATTTGAAGCCCAAGACGAGGAGTACAAGGAGTCTGTGCTGCCCAAGGCGGTGAAAAAACGGGTGTCTGTGGAAGCAGGTGTCACCTGGGGATGGGAGCGTTATATTGGGGATGAGGGTATTGCCATCGGTATCGACTGCTTTGGGGTTTCCGCACCAGGCAGTGTGGTGATGGAAAAATTCGGCTTTACGGTGGACAATGTTTATGCCAAAGCCAAGTCCCTTTTAGGCTAGAATAATGCTAGGTGCCCCCTTGCGGGGGCGTTTTTGCCTCTGGTCACTGTCTCCCCTCTCTTTGAGATTCTAGATAACAGAGGGCGCGGAATTTTAAGGCCATAAGATTCTCATAGAGGGGGTTTAATTTACAAAGGGGAGGTATTTTCAGGATGGTACGGTTAAAACACCTAATTTCCCTAGCAAAAGGACATTGAGAGGGGATCAGTTTGTCAATTCTTCTGGCGGTTTCTTCATCCTTAATCTGGATACTATCTATCCATTTCCTCAGAGGTAAGAAGGGGTCGAAGCGCCTAATTATTCTGCCTATATGCTGCAAAAAACCCCTATTTCCTAGGGGGAAATAATTGGGATTATGAGGATTTTGAAGGAATATTTCTGAAAAGAGATAGTCTGTGATTCCCATGAGGAAAATCTCCCTTATCCAAGATTTTGAGACAAAGCCCCCTACCACCATCTTCCATTCCCACCCTTTCCCAGGGGGATTTTTGTCTCCAACTTTTATTATATAACTCAACAAGAAAATGGTAGCAATTTTTTATTCGGTTTTTACGCCAGAGAAGGAAAATATTACCCTATATTTACACGAAGGTTATATGATTTATACATATGGGGTTTTGCCTGTAGACTAATTCCGGAAGACTGAATTTATAGTCATATTCTGGGGGAAAAGCCAATGGATGGTTTCCTTAACCTGAATAAGCCGGCAAACTTCACCTCCCATGATTGTGTGGCCAAATTGAGGAAAATCCTTAATACCAGGAAAATAGGGCATGGTGGCACTTTAGATCCCTTGGCTACAGGCGTATTACCAATCGCCATTGGCAAGGCGACTCGTCTCTTACAGTTTCTGCCTACAAGGAAGGCTTACATAGCTACTATTAAATTCGGGATAGTGACTACCACTGATGATTTAGAGGGGGAGGTAATAAGAAATGCTGCCACTGTCAATATCTCTTTGGAAGACATCCAATCCCACCTAAAAGATTTTATTGGTGTTATTCAGCAAAAACCCCCCGCTTTTAGTGCTATCAAAAAAGACGGCCAAAAGTTGTATAATTTAGCCCGTAAAGGGGTAGAAGTAGAAGTGCCTACGAGAGAGGTATTCATTGAGTCGATTGAGATTTTGAAATGGCGTCAGGAGGAGGCTGAAATAGATTTAAACATAGTATGTGACGCAGGAACATATATAAGGTCTATTGCTAGGGATTTAGGAGAAAAACTGGGTTGTGGAGCTACTTTAGCCGGTTTAAAAAGGACACTTAGCTGTGGAATGAAAATAGAAGATAGCCTCACTATAGAGGAAATAAATGAGCAAAATAAACAGGGAATATTGGAGTTAATAGACATAGACAAACCCCTGGAAAATTTGCCGGCTATTTGCCTGGAGAAACGAGAAGCCGAAAGATGGTTAAAAGGACAAAAACTGGAAAAGGAAATAGGAAAAGAGGGAAACATTTTCCGCACTTACAATCACCAGCGGCAATTTATAGGCATCAGTGAGAGACTAAGGGAAAAACCCTACACCCTCAAACCTAAAGTGGTTATCGGCTAGTTTTCCTCTTTGTCAAAAACGATTCTGCCAAAAACGGGACTACTTTTTTATTCCCCCTTTGACTCTCCATCCACTTTCATCTCCTCTTTCCCCCCGGCTGTTTATGTCTTGTCTCCCTTCATGTATTGTAATCAATCCTATAAATTTTTTATAATAGTCAATTGATATTTTTTAGCAATATCCCCCCGCTTCAGAACTAGTCGCCATGGGAGGATATATTGGCAAATAAATACCTCCAATAGATGATTTTATATCTCAATAAGAAAGTGCCCAGGTGCGCCCCTGGCAGTCACCTCTCCTGCCCTCCCACGTACCCATTGTAGCAGAAAACGCGGCCTTTTTTCGGCGTTTGTTAAGAAATTTAAAGGGGATTGTTGGGGAATCAAGAGGTTTCTTTGGCTTGTTTTGCCAGAAGTTGTAGTCGACATTTTTCCGCCTCCTCCAGGTAACCACCTTTTTCGTAGTATTTGATAGCGGTTTCTAAATCATCCATTTTGAGACAGGCTAAGGCGGCTTTTTCCCAGCGAGAGAGAAATTGCCAACAAAAAGCGGCTTCTTCCCATTTTCCTTGGTATTCGCAAACTTCAGCTAGTTTTTGCCAGTTGTTGAGGTGTCGCCAACATTCTTCTGCCTTTTGCCAGTCTTGACATTTTTCAAAACAAATAGCAGCTTTTTCCACATTGCCGGCAGATAACCAGGCTTTACCGGCTTCCTGCCATTTTTGTTGGTATTCACACACTAGGGCGAGTCTATCCCATTTCCATAATTTACGCCAACACTGTTGTGCCTTTTCCCAGTCTTGGCATTTTTCAAAACAGATGGCGGCTTTTTCAGTATCCCCCGCCTTCAAATAATTACTGGCGGCTTTATCCCATTTTTCTAGTCTCTCATAAGCCTGGGCACTTTTATCCCAAATGCCGGCTAATTCCCAGTATTTGGCAGCCCTTTCCCAATCTTCACATTCTTGATAACATAAGGCGGCTTTTTCCCACTGTTTTAGTCGCAACCAATTACAGGCGGCTTTTTGCCACTTCCCCTGACGTTGTGCAGCAATTTCCATCCTATCCCAATTTTCTAACCTCCACCAACAATCTTCCGCCTCCCGCCAGTAGCCTCCCTCTTCGTAACAGGTAGCAGCCTTTTCTAGGTTACCCACTTTTTCCCAGGCTTTGCCGGCGTTTTGCCATTGTTTTAATTTTTCCCAAATGGCGGCGGCTTCCTCCCATTTTTCTTGTTTTTGTAAACAAAGGGCAAAATTGTCCATTCTATTGATTTTTTGCCAACATAAGGCGGCTTTATCCCAGTTTTCTCCGGCTTCATAACAAATGGCTGCCTTCTCTATTTGCCCTATTTTTTCCCAGGCGGCGGCAGCTTTTTGCCATTCCCCCAAATTCTCCCAACTTTCGGCGGCTTCTTGCCATTTTCCTTGTTTTTCGCAGGCGATGATGATTCTAGTCCAATTTTTCGTCTGCAACCAGGCTTTTTCTGCCTTATCCCAGGCGGAAGCACGTTCGTAACACAAGGCTTGTAACTCGTAGGGGTTAGTATTATTCCAAGCCTCTGCAGCTTCCAGCCATTTTTCCTGTTGTTGGAGACAGATGGCGACGAATCCCCAGTATCCCAATTCTCGCCAGAGATTTTCTGCGGCTTGCCATTGATTGCCTTTTTGGTAACAGAAGGCAGCTTTTTCCTTTTCTCCCAATTTAAGCCAAGTTTCGGCTGCAAGAGTCCAATTTTCCTGGTATTCGTAGGATAAGGCTAATTCTCGCCAGTTTCCTAATTCAAGCCAGCATTTTTGGGCTTCTGTCCATTTTTTGGCTTTCTGCCAACAGACTGCGGCTTTAGCTACATCCCCATGTTTTTGCCAACAGTTGCCGGCTTTTTCCCACTGTTGTAATTCTTCCCAAATGGTGGCAACTTTATCCCATTTATTTAACTTTGTCCACATTTTAACAGCCAGATTGATTTGGTCATTTTGGCGATAATATTCTTCTGCCATTTGGTAGTATTTATTAGCCCTTTCTTCCAGGTTTTTTTGTAAACATTCATCTCCGGCAATCTCCCACTGATTGTTCTTTTCAAGACATCTTAACCTCCCTTCAAAATCCTCGGATTTTTCATAGCAAAAATTAGCCAAGGTCAAATTTTGAATTGCCTCGAAGTATTCTCCTCTTTTTTGCCATTCTTCCTTATCTAAAACTGACCATTTGGCTAACCATAATTTTTCGTCAACTTCCTGCCAACAGTCGATGGCTTTCTGGAAAAAGCCTAGTTTATTCCACAAGTCTCCGGCTTTGCCATAATTACCTTTAGTTTCTTCCCAGAAGGCGTACACTTTGTCTAACAGGGTTTCATTAGCGGTTTTTTGGCAGATTTGCTCGGCTATTTTATAACACTCTTCGGCTTCGAATTCAAGGTATTTGTCTACGATTGTTTCAACTTCCTCCGGGGTATAATTTCTGTTAAAAATAGGAGTCAATTCTGTTTCGTAGCCAATTTCTATGACGGAGGCAATTTTGGGGTTATCCCAGAGGGAATCGTTAGTGTTGTCATAGAAGAATATTCTGTGGCGCGCCATATTGGCACAGGTTAAAAGACGCAGATATTTCTCGGAATTTACGGTGATTTCTGACTGTTCAACATTATCAAACAACTTCCATACCAAGACTTGTTCAAATTGGAGGTGTTTGGCTTGGGAGAAAGAGATTATTCTTTCGCTGTCGTGGGGAAAAAGGCTTATGAGATTTTCTCTTTCTCCCTCATCAAAAACCACAATAGCAGAGTCAAGATTTAAAGAGGATTGGCTTTTGAGAAAATCCATGCTAATATCGGAGATTACCAGGGGTTTAACGGGGGAATTGATGAAGGAGGAGGATTCAATTTTAATGCCTCTTATTTCCCTTATTACTGACTTGAAGTCGACAAGATTCTTATGGGCAAGGAAACTAACACTTAGCGTCTGATTTTCAATTGACTTTCTAATTTGTTGCCAGGAAGGAAGTTTATGGAAGGTGTCAATGAGTAGCTTTTTAAGCCTATTTACCCCGTCATTTTTTCCCTGGTGGTTAGTATCAGCCACAAAAAAGAAGCGAGGCAGATTCTCTCCTTCGTTGTTGTTTTTGGTGAGAAGTTTTAAGAGAAACTCTATTTGGATTTCTGTCAGGATTTCTACATTGTCTACGTAAATAGCATCATACTCCCCTTGGAAAGTTTTAGGTAATTGACTCAACAGATAGTGGGTTAAATCCAAATCATCCCAATAATTATGTGTTTCCAACCATTCTTGATACTGGGTAGCGAGATTATAGACAAGGGAGAAATCTGTGTTTTTTGGGAAAATACTTTGGTTTTTCAAGGCCAAATATTCGTTTAGGGAGATAAGGGGTGTTTCCCTGTCAATACTCTTAAGACAACCCTTGAGGTTGCCTCTAATTTCCTGCCACAAATCTTCTGGTTTGACGGAGAAAATCTTTTTGTCTTTGAAAAAGAATTCTACAAACTTAGCATAGGTGGCGCGTCTTTGGGCAAGAAATTTTTTAGGCAAGATAAGGTGATATTTGCTGAGAAGATTCTGGCAGAGTGTCACATATTCAAAAACAGATATTTGCGGGGCGAAGCCGTAATATTGAACTAGTTTTTTAGCGGCATTGGTGGCGGCTAGGCTGGGGGAAAGATAGAGAATTTTGGCGCCGGATTGAGATGAGATTTTGTCAGCTTGGATAATAGCAGAGAGAAGGGCGGTAGTAGTTTTGCCGTTGCCTTTTTCCCCGGTTACAATTGTGGGTAGAGGAGGGTTTTTGTGAAGTATTTGCTGTTGTTGTGGCGAGACTACTATAGGCTTTATTTCCCCTTGACAGCCGACGAATTCACAGAAGAAGTCATTAGGGTTTTGTTGGATTCTTTCGGGGGATAAATTGATGTCATTGGGGAGAAGTTTAGAAAGAGAAACGCCGGGGTTTGAAGCAGAGACACTGATAGAATCCTCAATGGAGAGATTAAGGTTAGCAATTGACTGTTTTATGGTTTCTAAGTTGTCAACAGGAAAACAATCAACTACTTTCAATAGAGGAGGTTGTGAGGGGATAGTGACTACCAGGATACCCCCGTCATCACAGATAATAAAAACGGCCAATTTTTTCTGAAAAAAAATATCTGGCAGCTGAGGTAAATTCCGTTTTATAATAGCAGTTACTGCCTCAACAAAGGTAGAAATCTGAAGAGGGGAAAAAGGATAAAAACGAGAAATAAAATGACTGTCGAGGGAGAGGGAAAATTCTGGTTTTGCCATAATAAAACAGTAGTCCGCCACGAAGAAGAAACAGTGAATGAGGCTGGAATGGGCCCATCCTAAGTATATAGTATAAGCAAGGGCATGTAGAGGGAGACAAGAGGGTGGAGGGATTAGCCGGGGGGTTAACAAAAGGTTGTGATACGGTTAAGAAATGGTAACAAAAAGGACAGAAAAGGGAGACAGGAGACAATAGTATGGGACAATCGTAGGATGAGATGAGGTGTGAGGAAAAAGATGAAAGCAAAAGGTAGTTTATTAATGCCATTGGCAGTGATAGCCACAGTGTTAGCCAGTGGTGGGGTGAAGGCAGAAGAGATGCAAACCCTTGAAGAGGTGGAGAGATATGCCATCCAGGGGGGGATACCCACTCAGCAACAGGTGACGAGTGTTTCCCAGTTAAGGGATGTGTCTCCCACGGATTGGGCTTTTGAGGCTTTGAGGAATCTAGTGGAGCGTTATGGGTGTATAGTAGGATATCCAGATAGGACATTCAGAGGGAATCGCCCTTTAAGCCGTTACGAATTCGCCGCCGGTTTGAATGCCTGTATGCAGGCGATAGAAAGGCTAATAGCTGGCGGTGGGGGCATTTCTGGTGGAGACTTGGAAACATTACAACGGCTGGCAAGGGAGTTTGAGGCGGAATTGGCTGCTTTGGGGGCAAAAGTAGATAAACTAGAAGGGCGTGTTGCCTTTTTAGAGGACCGACAATTTTCTACTACAACTAAGTTACAAGGGGAAGCGATTTTTGGGGTAAGCCATGCCGGCTACGACGGCAATAAAACCATCTTTGCCAACCGTGTGCGTTTGGTGTTAAATACTAGTTTCAGTGGGCAAGACAGCCTGATTACGCGTCTGGCGGCAGGGAATGCCAATGGTTTTACTACCATAGACAATTTTGGTTATGTAGGGGGAAGCCCCACTCTAACTCAGAATTTTAACCTGTACCCTGGGGATGGGAACAACGCACAGGTAGACTGGCTAGCCTACTACGCCCCACCGATAAAACTGGGAGACAACAGTGAGTTAAAAATCTATATTCCCGCCTTTGGAGGCATTCACAGTGACTATGTGCCCACCCTAAATCCCTTCTTTGAGGATTATGATGGTGGTAATGGTGCCCTTAGCACCTTTGCTTCCGAAAGTCCAATATACCGCATTGGTGGCGGCAGTGGCATTGCCCTCAGTTACCGCAGCGGCTTTCTAGAAAGCATTTTAGGTCCTACCACTGTTACTGTAAGCTATTTAGCGGGGGGTGATGCCGCCTCTCCCCAAAGAGGTGCAGGTTTATTTAACGGCGACTATTCCGTTTTAGCCCAAATAAACGTGAATCCCAATGATGCCCTTGCCTTTGGCTTTACCTATGTGCGGGGTTTTCATAAGGATGGCAATGGCATATTTGCTGCTGGTGGCACAAGCGGCATAGTAGGCACCCCCTCTGCTAACCTAGGGACATTAGAAGGTTTTGACTTAGATGGGGATGGTAATCCAGATCCTATCACCTTTGGAGACAGACGTACCAACTCTTATGGGGCTCAAGTAGCATGGCGTATTAGCCCTAGTATTAGCATAAGCGGCTTTTTTGCCTACACTGACGTGGATTTGGACAGGAATGTTCGTATTGCTCGGGGTATACGTAGTACTGACATCTGGACTTATGGTGGAGGGATAGCCTTCCCCGACTTAGGGAAAGAAGGGAGTGTATTAGGTATTTTTGCTGGTGTCCAACCCTACTTTGGCGACTTGAGGAGGGTAAGAGGAAACGAGTTGCCCATCCATGTGGAGGCTTTTTACAAGTACAAGTTAAATGACAACATATCCATCACCCCTGGTATAATCTGGCTCAACTCTACAACCCAGGGAGGAAGGGCAGAACAGGTAATTGGCACTCTGAGGACTACCTTCACCTTCTAGGATTATACCACACGGTGCCAAGGCCTTACCCATCCTACGGGGTGGGTTTTTTTATTGCCAGTGGGGGGAATTGATTTAACATGATGTCAGGATGTTATTGATGACACTAAGCCTTCCTATGAACAACAATACCAAAGAAACCTGGCATCAATACAGCGACGAACAGATTTCCGCCTGGTTAAAAGGCTTACTGACTGTAGCCTATGCGGATGGCCACTTTGATGAGGAGGAGAGGGAATTTATTGCCAATCTAACTAAGAATGAATTAGCCCCTAATACTAGGATAGACGATTTGCAACCCTTAACCCCCACTCTTTTAGCAGAAGCCTTGGGGAATGACAGGGAGATAAAAGAGAATTTCCTTCGCACAGCCGTTATGGTAGCCATTGCCGACGGGGTTTACAGTAAAGAGGAATCAGAGGTTATACACAGTTTTCAGGAAGCGTTGGGATTAGAGGTAGAGGTGTTGAAAGCATTGGAGGCAACTCAGTGGCATCCGGAAAAAGGGGAAGAGGAAACGAAGGAAAAAGATAAGGGGATAGACTTGCTACAACCGGTAAAACACTGGCTAGACGGCATAGAAATTAAAGATGCTCGTTTGGCCCGTTTTATCTGTAAAATGATTCCATCCCAATGCCCCTTTGAAAGGGATATTGTGCTATTTGGCAAAAAAATCGTCCACATACCCCCAATGTGCAAGTTAAACCCATTATACGAACAGTTGGTGGCTCTAAGATTTCGTGCCCTTTCTTTCCTTGCCGATGAGTGTAAGGAAGACGTATCCCCCTATCTTTAATCTTCTGCTTATACCACTGATAATCTATTCTAACCCCTATTGGCCATGGCTGGAATTTATAATGGGAAACAAACCATGAGTATTTGTTCTTAAGAAGTATGACTGCAACAGTAGTGGCGAAAAATCCCCCCCGTCTGACTACTCAAATTGAAACCATTGCCGCCGACACTACCGCCATCCGTTGTCTAGACTGGGATAGAGACCGTTTTGATATTGAATTTGGCCTCCAAAACGGCACTACCTACAACTCCTATGTTATCAAAGGAGGGGAGAAAAATGCTCTCATAGACACCTCCCATGCCAAATTCCAACAACTTTACTTCCATTCCCTCCAACAGGTGATAAACCCCCAGCATATTGACTATCTTATCATCTCCCACACCGAACCGGACCACAGTGGCCTAGTAAAAGAATTACTGAAAATTGCTCCTCATATTACAGTGGTAGCCTCAAGAGTGGCAATCCAATTCTTAGAGGGGTTTGTCCATCAAGACTTCCAGAAGATAATAGTTAAAAGTGGTGATCGTCTTGACTTGGGCAACGGCCATGTGTTAGAGTTTGTCAACACCCCCAATCTCCACTGGCCCGACACTATAGTAAGTTACGACCATAAGACCAACATTCTGTTCACCTGCGACGTGTTTGGGCTGCACTACTGCAGTGACGCACTGTATGACGAACGGTTGGAAGACATAGAAGCAGACTACCGCTTTTACTATCAGTGTTTGATGGCGCCTAATGCCCGCTCAGTTTTATCTGCCATGAAGAAAATCAAGGAGTTGGGGGAAATCTCCTTGGTAGCCAACGGCCACGGCCCCATCCTTAAGTATAACATAAAAGAGCTATTAGACCGCTATCAGCGTTGGAGTACTGAACAGACAAAGAGTGATAAGATAGTTACTGTCTTTTATGTATCTGATTATGGTTATAGTGATCGTCTCTCCCAAGCCATAGCCAAGGGGATTAGCAAAACCGGCGTCACCGTAGACATGGTGGATTTGAAGGCGGTAGACAGTCAGGAAATTCCGGAAATAGTTAGCCACAGTGTGGGGATTGTTATAGGAATGCCCCCTATGAAAGCCCCCTTTAACGATAAAATTGGTACTATCCTGGCTTCTGTTAACAGCAAACAGTATTTTGGGCTTTATGAATGCTATGGTGGGGATGATGAGCCCATTGACCCCTTAGCGGTTAAACTAAGAGAATTAGGCTTAACAGAGGCTTTCTCCCCCATCCGCATCAAACAAACCCCCCAGGAGACTACCTATCAGCTGTGTGAGGAGGCAGGGGTAGACTTAGGGCAACTGTTAACCAAACAGGCTACCATCCAACAACGCAAATCCATTAACACCGACTTAGACAAAGCCATGGGGCGTCTTAGCGGGGGTTTGTACATAATAACTGCTAAGAAGGGGGATACCAAAGGGGCAATGTTAGCCTCCTGGGTTGCCCAAGCCAGCTTTAATCCCCCCGGTTTTACTGTAGCTGTTGCCAAAGACAGGGCTATTGAATCTCTCCTACAGGTAAATGATACCTTTGTGTTGAATGTGTTGGAAGAGGGTAACTACCAACCCTTAATGAAACATTTTCTCAAACGTTTCCCCCCAGGTGCTGATCGTTTTGCCGGCGTTAAAACCACTACTGCCAAAAATGGTTCACCCATTCTCCTGGATGCCCTTGCCTACCTAGAATGTCAAGTAGTCAGTCGTATGGACTGTGGTGACCATTGGATTGTTTACAGCCAGGTTACAGACGGTCGTGTTTCCAAACCCGATGCCCTCACCGCTGTCCATCACCGCAAGGTAGGCAATTACTACTAGTATTATATCTCTTGTCGGCCTCTCTTTCTTGACACGGCACCGACCATTATAATTTTTTGCTAACCTGGGGCATTGCTATAACTTACTTGCCCCTTGCCCTTGATTTTTTATGTTAAATAAGCTAAAATATGGGCATATTTACTAACCTATATTAGGGGATAAAATTATTTGTTTTCATAGCAATAAATGCCCTTAGACTTTCGGAATGTTAATTTACTGTGGAGTTCCTTAATAGTAGAAACTTTGGTAAGGCTGGGATTAGAAAATGTAGTTATTTGTCCTGGGTCAAGGTCCAGCCCTTTAGCTGTTGCTTTTGCAGAAAACAAAGGGGTTAATTCTATTCCAATTTTAGACGAGCGCTCAGCCTCTTTCTTCGCCCTAGGGCTAGCTAAAAAAACTAACAAACCAGTAGCTTTAGTCTGTACATCAGGCACAGCAGGCGCAAACTTTTTCCCGGCAGTCATTGAGGCTAAATACAGTCATGTGCCTCTGATTATTTTCACGGCGGATAGGCCATTTATCCTGAGGCATTGTCATGCAGGCCAGACTATTAATCAGGTTGGTTTATATGGAAATTATCCCAATTGGCAAGTAGAATTGAGTGAGCCCTCCTGGAAGTTAGAAAGTCTATTTTACCTACGACAAAATATTATTTATGCCTGGGAAAGGTGTCAATTTCCTAGTAAGGGCATAGTGCACATAAATGTACCTTTTTCCGAGCCATTGGCCCCTGTTAATCCACTAGAAATATCCCCTGCAGAAAGGCGTTATATTAACGACAAATTACTCTCCTACTTCCCGAATTTTAAACCTCAATATTGCCAATCGGCAGAAAATTTAGAAGCATGGTTCAGCCTCTGGAAACAGACAGAAAAAGGGATTATTATTGCTGGCGTTGATACCTATCCCTCACCCGAGTTGTATGTCAATACTGTAAGAATTATCTCAGAAATTTTAGCATTTCCCGTCTTATCAGAAGCACTATCCCCTGTCCGAAACTATGCCCATCTCAACCCTCGTTTGGTAACTTACTATGATGCCATTCTCCGACACCCAAAATATGCCCAAGATTTGTTGCCCCAGCTAGTGATTCTCTTGGGGGAATATCCAACGAGTAAGCAACTCAGAATTTGGTTAGAATCCCACAAAATAACTACCTATATTATTACTGAACAAGACGATAATTTTGATGCCCTACATTCCAATTCCCAACACCTCAGAATTCATCTGAAATCCCTATATCATTTCCTGGAGGCATGCCAGAATCAACTTAAAAAAAATGGGCTAGATTCCCAAAAAAACTCCTACCTCGAAACCTGGCTAAAGTTGGATAAAAGGGTAGAGTTAACCATTGGCAATAAGTTGAGGCAAATAGAAGAGACGGGAGAAATTTTTGAAGGCGCAATACCTTTCCTAATCTCTCAGCATCTACCACCAGAAACCCCTGTATTTATTGCTAACAGCATGCCGGTAAGATATGCGGAGTTTTTCTGGCAAAAAAACAGTGGTAAATATAGAATTTACTATAATAGAGGAGCTAATGGCATCGATGGCACTTTATCTACTGCCTTGGGCATAGCCTATAAGGAAAAACCCACGATATTGCTGACGGGAGACTTAGCTTTATTACATGATACTAATGGCTTCTTGATTACCCCACATTTTCAAGGCTGTTTGGTGATATTATTGGTAAATAACAACGGGGGGGGGATTTTTGAAATGTTGCCCATAAGCCAATACAAACAAGAGATATTTGAAAACTATTTTGCCACCCCTCAGTCGGTTAATTTCCAACATTTGTCTCAAAGTTACAACATCAATTACAAATTTATTTCTAGCCTTGACCACCTGAGGGAATTATTATCCAACTTACCCCAAAATGGCATTCACCTATGGGAGATAAAAACCGATAGGAAAAAAGATGCCTGGCGTCTGAAACATATTCTTTCCCCCCAGCCAACTGGTGAAGACACTAATTAGACTTATCTTTCAGACAAAAAATGGGTTTATCCCCACCCTGACGACTGTAGGCAGACTTACCTCCACACAGTCTCCCTAGACTATCATAATCATAGGGACATTCACATACCCCCTTGATGAGGATTACC
>JAUQQP010000048.1 GCA_030549855.1 Cyanobacteriota bacterium SRBZ.bins.94.201705 | reverse complement strand
GGGGCAGGTAAACCCGAAACTGCTTGCCTGTCTAGAGGAATTATCCCTGCAACAGTTGGAGGATTTGGGGGAAGAGTTGTTGGATTTTCAGACGGAGGCGGATTTGCAAAGATGGCTGGCGGCAAGAGGGATAAACCAGTAAATGAGTTACGATAGCATCCTGAAATTCCTCATTGAAGCCAACCCCCAAGCCTTTACTGCCTGGTTGTTAAACAAGTCTTCCCAGGTGGAGCTGTTGAATGTAGAATTAAATCTAGAGCCTATCAGGGCGGATGGTTTGTTTTTCCTCCGGGCAGAGGATAAGATACTACACTTAGAATTCCAAACCACCCCCCAGTCTTCCCCCCCTATGGGTTTAAGGATGCTAGACTACTGGGTGAGACTGGTGAGGCAGTATGACACAGACATAGAACAAGTAGTAATATACCTAAAACAGACTGACTCTCCCCAAGTATGGACTAACCGCTGGCAAAAGGGCAATACTAGTCATAGCTGGCGGGTGATACGTATCTGGGAGGAGAATCCTTCTGTCTTTTTACAGTCACCAGCATTATATCCCCTGGCGCCTTTGGCAAAAACCACTAACCCTCAATCAATACTGGCAACGGTAGCCCACAGGGTTGCTACAATCGAAGACAGAAGGCAAAGAAGCAACATTTCTGCCTGTGTACAGTTGTTGGCTGGTTTGCGGTTTGATTTGTCTGTTATCCAAATGTACTTTAGGGAGGACATCATGCAAGAGTCTGTGGTTTACCAGTATATCCTAGAAAGAGGAAGACAAGAGGGTTTTAGAGAGGGGATTGATGAAGGTAAAAAAAGGGAAATTCAACTGGTGGTGACAAGGCTTTTACGCAAAAAACTGGGGCAGGTAAACCCGAAACTGCTTGCCTGTCTAGAGGAATTATCCCTGCAACAGTTGGAGGATTTGGGGGAAGAGTTGTTGGATTTTCAGACGGAGGCGGATTTGCAAAGATGGCTGGCGGCAAGACTGGATAATGTCAACACTAGTCCTTAAGAAAGTCTAAGATATAATGTGATACGGCGTCTGCTTTTTCCAGATGAGGCACATGCCCACATTCTTCAATCCAAATTAACTGGCTGTGAGGTAGCAGCTGTTGAAAACGAGTAGCCGGAGTTGTGCCTAAGATTTTGTCTTGTCTCCCCCATATTATTAAACTATCACACTGTATTCTCCCCAGTTGTGCACTGAAGTCCCCATAACCCCCACTCCTGGTAAAGGAGATTAATGCCCGACTCCAGTTGTCACACAGAGTATGTAGGGAAGCACAACACCTGGCATCTTCATTAGCAAGACTGGTATTGTAGTAGGCATTCTCGCTTATTTTTTGTCTTACTAATGGATTACGTAAAAATTCAGTAGCTAAATATCCCAGGGGAAAAATGGCAATTCTGCTAATAAGGGGGGGTTTTGTCAACCCTACACTGTCTATGAGGATGAGTTTTTCCACCACTTGGGGGTAGCTAAGACAAAAGTCAATGGCAGCGGCGCCTCCCATAGATGCCCCTATTAATACCATTGGCTGTTTTATGGTTTCTGCCCAAAAGTGGTATAGATGTGTTTTTATGGTAGCGGGAGAGTAATTCAAATTTGAAGGTCTTTGGGTGAAACCGAAACCCAATAAATCCAATGCCCACACCTGACAGTGGTTACTTAATTTGGGTATTAAACGTCGGAATTCTAATAGGGAACTGTCAAAACCGTGCAATAATAATATGGGCTTATCCTCTTTTTCATTTCCCTGATGGATGTAACTAGTGAGGATGGGATTTTGGCAAAGACTTGTTTTTAGGGGGATAAATCTAATTCGATTGAATATCTCACGGGATGTAGTTTCCTTTAACTCTTTCGCCTTTTGCCGGATTCGGGGTGACAACATACTATCACTACTTGTCCTTACGTGAAGCTGACTTATTTGGGTTAGTTTATCCTGTTAGTAACTCTGGAAACCTATTTAGGGTTTTATCCAGGGATTCCAAGTCTAGGTTTTCAATGTCCTCCTTTATTTTTGCTGCGTAATTTAGCAGGATATTATCATTATATTTGGTGGCTTCTTCCTTTAATTTCTCCGCAAATTTTTTTATCCTGGATATAATTTTCGTCTCCTTAATCTCCTGCCATTGTTTCCTATACACTTCTTCCATCTTTTGCCTTAGTTCAGGATGGCAAAGGGACATTTTCGTTTTTGAATACCTGGTTTCCTTTCCTTTAGGCTCCAGGCTACCTAATCTTTGAATTACTGCCAATAAATCTTCCTCTTTTACTGGTTTTAATAACAAGCATTCGCTGCTATTTTTCTGGAGCAAATTTTGGGATTTTTCGGGGTTGGCTACAAGGATGAGAGGTACGTTTCTATTCCTACATAATTCCTGAGTCATTTTTAAAAATGCTTCCTCTCTTTCTGATGAATTATTTACCCCTAAGAATATCAATTCTGGGCGGTATTCTGCCATTAAAACAATAGCTTCCTCTTCGGATTCAGCACAAATCACATGGTGGTTATTCTTCTGAAAATACTCTCTGATTGTCACCAAATCTGATTCGGCTTGATTGATGGCTAATACATAGGGTATAGTAGGTTGTAATTTCTCTTCGGGGTTAGGTGTTTCGGGAGAAGAAGTTAAGGCTACATGGGGAAATTCTACAGTGAATTTACTTCCCACACCTACCTGGCTTTCTACATAAATATTTCCCTGGAGAAGGGATACTAGTCTTTTAGTGATGGTCAAACCCAAACCTATGCCCTCATATTGGCGGATAGTTGGTTCGCATTCTTGGGCAAATGCCTCAAAAATTCGCTCTAATTGGTCTTCTTTAATACCAACTCCCGTATCTTCCACGGTTATTTTAAATCCACAACAATGGCCATCATTATTATCAATTCCCCTGGCAAATACTTTCACGTATCCTCGGTGGGTGAATTTAATAGCATTGCCGATTAGGTTAAACAGTATCTGTCTTAATCTGGCACCATCAAAAAGGATATTATCTGGGCAATTCTCTTCTATTATTAGCTGAAAGTCTAAGTTTTTTTCCTTGGCTTTGAGGGAGAAAACACCCATGATATCCTCCAACAGAGATGTGAGTTGCATTGGCTTGTAGGTAATGGGCATTTTCCCCGCTTCAATCTTAGACAATTCCAGAATGTCATTGAGGAGGGATAAAAGACTATTGCTACTGGTGATAATAGCTTCCAGATAGTCTTTGCCTTTTTCGTCGGTAATTATATCTCGGAGTAAATCGGCAAAACCTAAAATAGCATTGAGGGGGGTACGAATTTCGTGACTGATGTTGGCGATGAATTCACTCTTGGCTTTACAGGCAATTTCTGCCTTTTCCTTGGCTTGTTTTAACTCCTCCGATTGTCTTTTAATTTCATGGAATAAATTAGCCTGTTCGATGGCAATACCTAACTGACTAGCTATTTGTTTTAGTATGTTAACATGACGAGGTTGCCAGTGATAGCGGTGACGGTAATAACATGCCAATAATCCCCACAATTTGTTACCACAAAAAATTGGCACTGTACAGAGGGATTTAATGTTATATTCCCGATATTTTTGACGATGACAAGGAGATAATTCACAGTCATCTAAATCATCAACAGTGAGAATATCGCCGTAACGGTATCTACCTCCTTGTAGGGATT
This sequence comes from Cyanobacteriota bacterium SRBZ.bins.94.201705, assembly GCA_030549855.1. Classification (GTDB taxonomy): domain Bacteria; phylum Cyanobacteriota; class Cyanobacteriia; order Cyanobacteriales; family Cyanobacteriaceae; genus DVEF01. The sequence continues at coordinate 56,505 of JAUQQP010000048.1, read as the reverse complement.
GTAGGTAAGAATCATCCCAAACCCCCTGGTTGTGACGGAGAAGGGAGACAGAGTCATGACGACAACTTTCTGCAACAAAACTTCCTCCCCAATCTTCCCGAAATTTATATACTGCCACTTGATCACAATTTAGGAGATTTCTTACTTCGGCGGTGGCGGTATTGCAGACTGATTGAAAATCCAATGTCTCCCTCATTTTGGCTACGATAGTATTGATTGTTTTTTGGAGGAGGGCATTTTCTCTTAAGGCGATTTCCCTTTGCTTTTCCACGGTGATATCAATTACGATGCCATTGTAAACCAGACTTTCCTTTGATATTTTTTGGGGGGAGGAGTGGATGCGTATATATTTGGTTTTGCCACTGGGGGTGAGAATTTGACAGTCGAAATTAAAGGGGGTAAAATACTGTTTTGACAGCTGGATGACTCTTTGTAGTTGTAGGTTTTGCTCCTCATTAATGCAGGATATTATTTTGTTTATGTCCTGAATGGCCTCTTCTGGGGTACACTCAAAAATATCTTCTACTGCCCGACTTACAAAGGTAAAGAAACAATCCTGGGGGGAATCATATTTTAGTTGGAATACCATGCCGGGGATGAAAGTGGCAATTTGTTGTATTTGACTGTTACCTCCCCAGAGACTAATTTCTTCTCTCTTTCCCGCTTCCAAACAGATGCATTGTTCGTGGTAAACTTTTAGGGCACTGACTACCTTTTGTTCCAGAATATCAAATTTTAGATTGTAGGCCTCTAAGTAGTCTAATACCTCTTCGTTTTCCAGGAGTAACTTTCTGGTGTTTCCATCTATTTTGTCGGCGGAGATTACCAGAATCTTGGGGAGAAAGTTATTAATTTTAGCCCTGATTCTTCTAAAAAAATAACCGGATATATTTGTAGCTTTTGAGATGATGACGAAGAGAAGGGAAAGATTCAATTCCTCAGGGGAAATAGCCTGTAGATTATTTATCAGACGACAGGGTTTATCCAGAAAGTAGATGTTGTCGCAGTATTGTTTTAGTTTCCGAAACAGTTGTGCATCCCCCCCGAAACACAGAATATCCCAGAAGGGATGACGGGCAATTTTTTCCTGGGTGAGGTTGAAGGCTACCATTAGTCAGCTGACTATAGTTTTGAGGAAGTTAGATGGGAGAAGGAAAACCCTGACCTGAGTGGTGTTTTTTTTTGCAGGTTATTTTTAAACCTACACTGGCAATTATAATAGTGGGATGGGGGAGGTGTTGTCATTTGTTATTTTAGTTTAAGTTGTGATTTTAGTTTAAGTTATGACTTTAGTTTAAAGGGTTTTTCCTGCCAGTGGACTGGCCATTGTTTGTCGTGGAGGTATTTAATAAGGATAGTGGCAACTCTGAGATTACGACAAAACCAGTATTGTGTTTCTTTCCCCTCGGCGGCAAAGGTGATTTGATATTGATAGGCATAGCCGAGGATACGTAACAATCTTGGGTATTTTCTCAACTCCCTTTGGATTTCGGCTTGGGAGTAGGTAACCACAGGGTGTTTTTGAAAATGGGGGGGTATTCTTACTTGCCGACGTGGTTTGATAGACGTAGGGAGAGTTGGGGGAGGAGGGGAGGCGGGAGGAGGATTTTTGTGGGGTTTGCGGGGGAAAAAAGGCCACATGGACGTCAAATCAGTTAATACCTAATACCTAATGCCCACAAGAGACTGGAGGATGGTCAAGGGAATATTCTTTTAGCCTATTGTACAGAGACTAGGCGGCGAAGGATTTGCCACAACCACAAGTTTGGGTGGCATTGGGGTTAGTGAATTGGAAGCCTCCACCGATAAGGGCGTCGCTATAGTCTAGTTGTAGCCCGTATAAGTACAAAAGACTTTTGCGATCACATACTATTTTAAAACCATCGTAGTCGAAAACCTCATCCTGTTCGGTAATATTATCAGGGGTTTCAAAGTCCATCATGTAGGACATCCCCGAACATCCTCCTTGTCTTACACCCACTCTCAGGCATAGTTCATTGTTCCCCTGTTTCTCTCTCAAGGTTAAGAGATGTTTAAGGGCTTTTTCAGTAATGATAATTCCCTTCTTTGGGGTAGCTGTTTGTGTCATGTCCGTCCCTAGGTTAAATTCAGGTTATTTCTATTTTAGATTACTCTGCCCTTTCGGCCCATTTATTTTTCCCCTTCACCTCTCCCTATTATTACTTCAGTATTTTTACTCAAAAATCTTCCAGGAGAGGAATCCGTGAAAACCCTGTATTTTTTGATTTTTTATTAAAGTAGCAGTGAAATTAGGGGCGAGTTAAGACGCAATTCGATAAAGATAATATGAAGAGAAAAATGGGATTTTTAGGACAAAAACTATTGATCTTTTGGGCTTTTTCCCGTATAATCATATCATAGGAGATGGTAGTAATTCTAACAGGAAAAGAGAGAATGAGAAACTTAAAACTGTACCTCAGTATACTACCAGTGGCGGCTCTGGCGGCAGTGGCTGGGTTAAGTGTTAATGCGGAGACAGCCCAAGCAGTAAGTGTGACTGGGAGTCGTCCTACAAGCAGTCTTACTATCAACGGACTGAGTAATCTCTCCTTCCAAAGCAATAGCGGCTTGGGCAGGGCTAACGTAATTCTGGATTTCAGGACAATAGATGGGATAAGTGCCACAGGGCGTTTTAATAGTCTGGTACCTAGTTTGAGCAACCTAATAGGCACAAACGACGGCCAAAGTGGTTTTGCAATCCGTGATTTGACCTTTACGGCGCCGGGGGTGGCAGGGAGTCCTTTCTATACTAATTCTGGCATGACTTCCTTTATAAATTTTGGTACCAGGACATGGGGCAGTGTCACTGGCAACCTGAATTTTGACCTGTCGCCAGCGGCTTATACGGTGTTAGCTTCCAGGGGAAGGCCGGCGGTAGTTTCTTCCTATCCCGAGTTTACAGGCTTTTTGAACTTTGGTGGCCGACTCATTCCCGCCACAGGCACCCTTACTTCTAGTCGTTCTGGGGACACTTCCAGTTATACTTTAACCCTAGAGATAGAAGAGGTGCCCGAGCCTGTTACAATTTTAGGCACAGGTTTAGCCCTAGGCTTGGGGATATTGTTTAAGCGGCATCAGTCAAAAAAACAACTAGCCTAGTCTTGAAGTCGAAGAAACAACTAACCTAATTTTGGGCCAGGGGGGAGGTTGTTTGGGTCTTATTCTCTTTTTTTTTAAATCTTTTTAAGTATTAGGTATTTACCAGGTAAAAGGGGAGGGGAATGGGTAAATTTAAGGACAATCCAGGATAATTAACGAAAGAATATTGTTTTCCCCCCGACAAATAATCGAATTTTTGTTGGCATTTATCTATAATCTAAATAGGGGATTTAGAACTGTAGCGGCAGAAGGGGGGATAAAAAATGGCAACAATGGGCTGCCAAAAATCACTCCTCTTTGGGGTTGGCCTTACAGGGATGGTGGCAATAACCAACTATTGGTTTTGTAGCTACGGAGACGGCTGAGGCAGTTACCATAAAGGGGATTGCTAAGGCGCAGGAGAGGGTTTCTCTTCCTTCTCAGACGCTCAAAGCAGTAAACAAGAGAAAGATAAAAAAAGCCCACGGGGGAATTTGCCCATCTTGGTGGAGGAGGCGGAGGATTATGACTTTCTCCCTGATGTGGCGGTAGAAGAGGGGGTGTTTGTGGGGGATTTTGGCAATGCAAGAGTCACAGCAGAGTTGCCCAGTACAGGGGATAATGGAATTACTGGGGTGCCCACCTTTATCTTTGGTGATGATACCAATGCCCTAGGGTTGAGGGAAACGGGAAGGGGGGGTTTACTCGATTCTTTAACGATGGTGGAGGGAGGGGGTGGCAGTATCCAGGGAAGCATAAGCACCCCTTTAGGGGAATTACAATTGCCTGACTCCAATAGTCCGACAGACTCAGTGCCTCGTGTACATCCCGTGGAAAATACCCCCGAGCCTGTTACAATTTCAGGCACAGGTTTAGCCTTGGGGTTAGGGATATTGTTCAAACAACGGCAGTCTAGAGTGTTGTTAGAGGAGGGCAATGTGCACTAGGGCATCTCCTTGGTTTACAAGGGGGTTTTGCACATGTCCTATAATTATACCCCGGACGTTGGACTTGACAGCCACAGTCCTATTGCCGAAGGCGTCGGTAATGGTGCCGATGACTTGTTTTTTTTCCACCACTGCCCCCAGATGGCTTCTAAACTGAAACATGCCACTGTGGGGCGCCCTTAACCATTTGGACTGTTGGATGCGGATAGAGGGGGGCAACTCCTCGTAACAGCAGGGGTGTTCGTACATGCCTAGTACTTTCATCACCCGGAAAATTCCTCTTATGCCCACGTCAATGGCATAGTCGTCAAAACGGAGGGCTTCGCCACCTTCGTAGAGGAGGATAGGGATACCACGACTACTAGCTGCCTGTCGCAACGAACCATCCCTGGTATTGGCATGAATCATCACGGGGCAATTAAAGGCCTCGGCTATTTTTAGGGTTTCTGGATCCTCTAGATTTGCCCTTATTTGGGGTAAATTAATACGATGTATTGCCGCTGTATGTATATCTATACCATGAGTACACTTGTAAACAATTTCCCGCATGAAGAGGTGGGCCAGGCGGGAGGCAAGGGAACCATTTTCAGAGCCAGGGAAACAACGGTTTAAGTCTCGTCTATCGGGCAGGTAGCGAGATTGTTCAATAAAGCCAAAGACGTTGACTATGGGCACAGCAATAAGGGTGCCTTTGAGACAACGGGGGTTTACCTGATTTACCACTTGCCGGATGATTTCCACACCGTTAATTTCATCCCCGTGAATAGCAGCACTTAGCCACAGTCTGGCGCCGCTTTCTAGGCCGTTTATTACTGTTACCGGCAGACAAATTAGTGTTTGGGTTGGCAGTCTGGCTACTGGTATTTCTAGTTGTTTTACTACTCCTGGTGGAATAGTCTCCCCTGCTATTTTTATCTGGATGTTTTCAGCCCTGTCTTCAATTTCAGCCATTATAGCCTGGTTGGTATCTCAAGTTCACGGCAGATATATTCTGTAATTTTAACATATTTTAAGAACAAAATTTGACCAGTCTCGGGATGCTGCTAAATTTTAGTCCCGGGCTTTTCTTTCTTGCACTACTATGTGATTAAGATTGTTTTTCTCGAGGTACCAATTTTTCTGAGTGGAAGTACGGTGTTTTTTAAATTGCCTTGACTTTTTGCTATTTTCAGGCATATAGATTTTTACTTCCACTACTGTCTTCTCCAAGGCCGGGGATAATCATCATTTTTTCCTTAGCTAAACCAAAAGGGTAAAATCACACTTTAATAATGATAATCGTTGACATATATGCAATAAGCTGTTGAGAGATTATATCAATAGTAGCGATTTCTTCGGAGATGTATGACGCAAGTGTAAGAAAAATTTTCAATAAATAGATACGCTATTGCAAAAATGTGCCTTACCCTTGTTGATTTTGTCCAGGTTTTATTTTTTTAAAATACATTTGGGACAGTACTACCATGGGGAGTGTTAAAATTCAGCTTAAGGAATTGATTAACCATGGCCATTTCTGTCAAAAATCCCAGTAACTCATAGGTCTGGGCTTCCATTTTTTGTGCTATTTTGTGGCGTTGTGGAGGCAATTTTTCTAGGAATAAAAGGACTGTACAATTATTTTACAAATTTAGGGGTTGTAGGACAAAAAAAAGCCTCCCACTGGGGGAGACAAAGGGAAAGGGGAAAAGGGGGAGTCTATCTATTCTACTTGGCGAGGGCTAGTTCTCTTTCTTTGGCCTCACGGATGACCTCTTCGGCTACATTTTTAGGACAGGGGGCATAATGGGAGAATTCCATAGAGAATTGGCCTCTGCCAGAAGTCATGGTGCGTAAGTCGCCGATATAGCCAAACATCTCACTGAGGGGTGCCTCGGCTTTGATTCTCACGCCGGTGGGGGTGGACATCTGGGATTTGATCATGCCGCGACGACGGTTTAAGTCGCCAATGACATCCCCTACATGAGCCTCTGGGGTAAAGACGTCTACTTTCATAATTGGTTCCAACAGTTGGGGTGCGGCTTTGGGGATGGATTGACGATAGGCGGCACGGGCGGCGATTTCATAGGCGATGGAACTAGAATCTACGGGGTGATAGGCACCATCGGTGAGGATTACCTTGAAGTCCACACAGGGATAGCCTGCCAATACACCTTTTTCCTTACTAGCCTCAAAGCCTTTTTGTACTGCCGGCCAGAATTCTCGGGGTATATTACCGCCTGTAACACGAGACTCAAACTGGAATCCAGACCCAGGCTCCCCAGGTTCAATGATATAGTCAATACGGGCGAATTGGCCAGCCCCTCCCGTTTGTTTCTTGTGGGTATAGCTATCTTGTACTGCTCTTGTAATAGTTTCGCGATAGGCCACTTGGGGTTTACCTACCTCCACCTCGACGCCATAGGTGCGTTTGAGGATGTCCACTTTGATTTCTAGGTGCAACTCGCCCATACCCTTGATGATGGTCTCGCCGCTTTCCTGGTCGGTTTCCACGTGGAAGGAGGGATCTTCTTGTACCATCCTTGTAAGGGCGGCGAGCATCTTCTCGTTGGCGCCTTTTTGTTTGGGTTTGATGGCCACGGAGATGACTGGATCTGGGAAAATCATGGGTTCGAGGGTGGCCGGGGACTCCGGATCACAAAGGGTGTGGCCGGTTTGGACGTTTTTCAGACCCACCAAGGCTACTATATCTCCTGCCTGGGCTGATTCTATTTCCTGACGTTCATTGGCGTGCATTTCCACAATCCGGCCAATGCGTTCAGTTTTGCCAGTGGCGGTGTTGAGGACAGTCATGCCCTTTTCGATGCGGCCGGAATAGATACGGATGAAAGTGAGGGCCCCATAGCGATCGTCCATTACCTTAAAGGCTAAAGCCCTCAATGGCAGGTTAGGATCTACTATGGCATATTCTCCTGTTTCATTGCCCTCCAGGTCGATAATAGGCTGTGGTTTTACCTCGTTGGGTGCGGGAAGATAGTCTACTACCCCATCTAACACCAACTGTACCCCCTTGTTTTTGAAGGAGGAACCACAGAAGGTGGGGAAGAAGGACATGTTAATAGTCCCCTTGCGGATGCATTTTTTTAGTTCCTCTATGGTAGGCTCTTCCCCTTCTAGGTATTTTTCCAGAATCTCGTCATCTTGTTCTACCGCCGTTTCTACCAGACGCTCCCGATACTCCTCCACCTGGTCTTTCATATATGCGGGCACCTCTTCGATGCGGTAGTTCATGGGATCGCCGGAATCGTCCCAAATCCAGGCTTTCCGGGTTAACAATTCCACTACCCCCTTGAAGTCATTTTCCACCCCAATAGGCAATACCATCACCAGGGGTTTAGCCCCCAAAATGTCCTCGATTTGCTTTACTACCCGGAAGAAGTCCGCCCCTGTTCTATCTAGCTTGTTTACATAGATAATACGAGCTACCCTAGAATCGTTGGCATAACGCCAGTTGGTTTCAGACTGAGGTTCCACCCCCCCTGAACCACAGAAAACACCAATGCCACCGTCTAGGACTTTGAGAGAGCGGTATACTTCAATGGTAAAATCCACGTGTCCGGGGGTGTCGATGATATTCAGCTGATGGCCTTTCCAGTAACAGGTGGTAGCCGCCGACTGAATAGTAATCCCCCTTTCTCTCTCTTGTTCCATAAAATCAGTAGTAGCCGCCCCTTCGTGGACTTCTCCCATTTTGTGGATTTTCCCTGTCAGCTTCAGGATTCTCTCTGTGGTAGTGGTCTTTCCTGCATCCACGTGGGCAAATATGCCTATGTTCCTATACTTGCTTAAGTCCTTACCCATGATAGTAATTTTCTTGACAAACGTAATTGACACAGCTTTGAGGGGCGGTTTGTCCAAGAAGAGGGCATCTTCTTCACAACAGGACTATTCCTTTTTCCCCCCTTTACACCTTGTACGGATTATACGCCATCTTAACAAATTGTAAAAGTCCTCTACCTCTACTTTCTCTAACTAATCAAAATAGACAATATGTAAAACTTATTCTTAGAGGGAAAATGATAGCAACAGACAGTTTCAAGATAAAGGGAATGGCCTGTGCCTCTTGTGGGGAAAGTATCAGGAGGGCAATAAGTAGACTAGAGGGGGTGAGAGAGTGTGTGGTGAATTATGCCTGGGAGACAGTCTTTGTTACCTATGATGCCTTGGTAGTGGATTTAAGTACTATTCAGCGGGTGGTAACCAGGTTGGGGTATGAGGTGGTGACGGAGGAGGAAACGGGAGTAGACAAAAAGACAATAGGCAAACTAATAGTGGGTGGCGTGGTTAGTGTTATTTTACTTGTCACCTCCCTGCCGATGATGCTTGGCTTGGGACATACTTCTGCTGCCCTACACTGGTGGCAACTGCTTTTGACTACCCCGGTAATGTTTTGGTGTGGTCATTCCTTCTTTGTGGGGGCAATAAGTGGGCTAAAACATAGGAATTTCAACATGAATACCCTCATTGCCCTGGGTACATCTGCAGCATATGTGTATTCCCTGATAGTAACAGTTTACCCCCAGTGGGGAGGGGATGTATATTACGAGTCAGCGGCGGTTATTATTACCCTGGTGTTGTTGGGCAAGTTTTTGGAGTCTCGCGTTAAACAACAAGCCGCCTCTGCCATCAAAAAGTTAATGCAACTGGTGCCTCCAACCACCAGGGTTATCAGAGAAGGCAAGGAGATGGAGATTCCCCTTGAGCTTCTTCAGGTGGATGATATAGTAGTAGTACTACCTGGGGAAAGAATACCAGCGGATGGGGAGATTATCCTGGGAGAGTCTACGGTAGATGAGAGTATGCTTACTGGCGAGTCTTTCCCGGTATACAAGAAAGTGGGAGATGAGGTAATTGGTGGCACTATTAATCAAACCGGCAGTTTTCGTTTTCGTTGCCGCCGAATTGGCAGGGATACGGTTTTGGCCCAAATTATCGAGTTAGTAAGACTGGCTGCGGCTAGCAAAGCCCCTATTGAGAGGTTTGCCGATAGGGTTACCGGTTATTTTGTGCCTGTGGTGATTGCCATTTCTCTCCTCAGCTTTCTAGTATGGTGGCTGTGGGGAAAAGATTTCCACATGGCTTTGACTACTGCTATCACTGTTTTAATTATCTCCTGTCCTTGTGCCCTGGGATTGGCTACACCCACTTCCCTCATGGTGGCTACTTCTTTGGCCGCCTCTCATGGGGTTTTATTCAAAGAAGCCGAGACGCTGGAAACCGCAAGGATGGTGAAAACAGTTGTCTTTGACAAAACGGGCACTCTTACTGTAGGCAAGCCGGTATGTACTGATTTTATCACCCTGGGAGGAACAGAAACAGAAAAAGACATCCTACAAAAGGCGGCGGCAGTGGAGTCTTTCTCTGAACATCCCCTTGCTAAGGCTATCAGGGAATATGCCCAACAACAAGGGGTGGATATTAACTTTTTAGACGATGACGTGTCTCAAATTCAGGTTATCCCGGGTGGGGGCATCCAAGCTGTGGTGGGAGGAAAACTGGTACAGGTGGGCAACAGGGAGTGGTTAGAGAGTCTGGGCGTGGATACCTCCCCCCTGCTACAATTATGTACTTCCTCTTCTAACCCCCATCTTTTGGATAAAACCACTGTCTGGATTGCCGTAGATAAACAAATACAGGCAGTAATGGCTTTTGCCGATGCCCTGAAACCCTCTACCTTTTTGGCAGTTAACCAGTTGCGACAAATGGGACTAGATTTAGTTATCCTCTCAGGGGATAATGAAAACACCACTGCCAGGATTGCCCAGTCTCTTGGGATTAGAAAGTATTTTGCCTCCCTATCGCCCCAGGGGAAAATAACCAAACTGCGGGAAATTCAGCAAAGTCAACCGCGAGGGAGAAAGGTAGCTATGGTGGGGGATGGAATTAACGATGCCCCTTCCCTCGCCTTGGCAGATGTGGGAATCGCCCTAGCCACCGGCACAGAGGTAGCAATGGCTGCCAGTGACATTACCCTTATTTCCGGTGACTTAACTGGCGTGGTGTTTGCCATTAAACTGAGTCAAGCCACCATGAATAATATCCGTCAAAACCTCTTTTTTGCCTATATTTACAACCTGATTGCTATCCCCGTGGCTGCGGGGGTCTTGTATCCCGCCTGGGGCATTCTGTTAAACCCAATGATAGCCGGCGCGGCTATGGCACTATCTTCCCTCTCGGTGGTGACTAATGCCCTACGCCTACGCCGGGTTGCTGCCCGTATCCCTACTACTGGGTGACTTGGGGCGCGGAAACCGCCGGATTTTTGGGCAAGAGGAAACGCCACATGTCTGGCTCAAAGGGTTCCCCTTTTAGCATCCTGTTCCAGTATAACCAAGGAAGGACATATTTTTTCACCAGCCACATGCTATATCTTTCCTTGGTAGGATCTAGGGGGAAACTGGGTAAAGGTTGCTTGTTGTAGTCGAACTCTGCAAAAATAACCTTGCCATAGCCGGTAATCAGTGGGCAACAGGCATAACCATTATAGGTTTGGGAGGGGGTTTTCTTCTCCATGAGGGCTAAAATATTGGCTACCACCACTGGGGCTTCTTTGCGGATGGCGGCTGCCGTCTTGGAGGTGGGCAGGGAGGAAGAGTCTCCCAGAGAGAACACGTTTTTATACTTCTTGTGCTGACAGGTGTATTGATCCACATCCACCCACCCCTGTTCATTGGCCAGAGGACTTTGTTTGATAAAGTCGTAAGTGGTCATAGGAGGGGCCACATGAATCATATCATATTTGAGGGTCACCTCTTGGCCATCACCGGTGGCGAATACTGCTTCTTTCTTGTCTCCCCGGATTTCTATCAGATTGTAGCCGTATCTGACGTCGATTTGTTTACGTTGTACTACCTTTTCCAGAGGAGCATTATAGGCAGGTACCCCAAACATTTTCCCCATGGCGTTGGCGTAGATGATATGAGTTTTCTCCCTGACGCCATGAATCCGGAAAGTGTCATCTGCCATGTACATGATTTTTTGGGGGGCGCCTGGGCATTTGATAGCACCAGCCGGAAAAGTGAAGATGGCTGTACCCCCCTTGAAATTATTAATCAGTTCCCAGGTGTAAGGGGCTGTATCCTTTGTATAATTGGTGGTGACCCCATTTTTGCCCAAATACTCCCTTAACCCCTTGATTTTGTCCCAGTCGATAGTGATACCCGGGCAAACTACCAGATAGTCGTAGGTAAATACATCCCCTTTTTGGACAGTTACTTGATTGTTATCTGGGTCAATTTTTACTGCATAGTCCTTTATCCAGGTTACTCCCTTGGGGATTACGCTGGCTTGGGGCTTGGCGGTGTTTTCCACCTTATATTGCCCTCCCCCTACCAGTGTCCAGGCTGGCTGATAGTAGTGTTTTTCTGATGGTTCGATGATGGCCACTTCCACAGAGGGTTTTTTCTTCTTCAGTTGGGCAGCCACGGTGATTCCAGCCGCCCCTCCCCCAATTATTAACACTTGATATTTATTTTTTTCCCTCATTTTTCTCCCGCTTTTTTTTCCTAATTTATGTTCTTTTTCTTCCTTTGTCTCTCCCTGACAATTATAGCAGGTCGCCCCAAATTACTGGTTTTCGCCCTATTCTATCCCACTTTTACCTCTGGCCACTTGGCCTTTAATATTTATTAATATAACTGTATTAGTATTTAAAAATATAACTAACAAATACGAAAGAGGTTAATGAGGGAAGAAGAAAAACAGGAGGGTTGATGAGGGCCCATTGATTGTAGAATGGAAGACAATAGGGGGTATTATGTGTTTTTCCTCCATGGGTGATAACTGTCAGCCAACCTTGCAATCCTACAACCTCCCACTGTCTAGTCCTTCTCTTGCCCATATTAGCTGTCGGAGGGCAGTGTTGGATGATGTAAATGAGATAGCAGAGGTTTTGACTCTTTGTTTCAACCAGTTTAATGAATTCACCTTTTGGATATATCCCCTGATGAAAATGGGGGTAGCCCAGGATTTGCGCCAACGCCTACAAGAGGAAGAGTCAGATTATTTCTGTCTAGTGGCTGTGAATAAACAAGAGGGACATGAGGAAATAGTCGGTACTGTAGAATTATCTTTTCGTAGGAGTTTCCCTTGGTTAAAACCCAATCGTTATGCCTATGTGGCTAATTTGGCAGTAAAGAGGAAATACCGTCGTCGGGGCATTGCCACCTTTTTGTTGTCAAAATGTGAGGAAATTGCTAGGATAAACAACTACAAACATATTTTTCTCCATGTTTTAGCCAGCAATCAGGAGGCGCAGAAATTGTACCTGGGCAACGGCTATACTATTCATCGGATAGAAAAAGATTTATTCAGTTTATTTATTCCTAGTAAAAGACGTTTATTGCTGACAAAACCCCTATGAATCTTGAAGCCCAGGAGTCCATCTCCGAGGAATATGATTTGCAGCAATTTTTACGAGAAAAAAGTCTATTAGTGGTCAATCCTAAGAGGAAAAATGGGGTTATCCTCATTAAGAAGTATTATGCGGAATTTGCTGGGCCGGGGGCTATCATTGGAGGCTGTTTTGACCAGGATGTGTGTGATGCCATTGCCTTGGGAAAACTGTCGTTGCTAAAGCCGAAAAATTATGAGGAAAGACGTCGGGCTTATCTGTTGAGAAGACAGTGGGTGAGGTTGATGAAACAAATCACCGACAACCCCATCCCCCGACAAAGGGCACAAATTATTCTAAATCAGTTTGAGCATTGGTTTGACAGGGAGACAGCGGCTAAGATTCCCGACGAGGTTTTCGCCTTGATGGTGGGGGTTTTTCCGGAAACCATTGCTGGTGCCAGGGATATAGTCAATCGTTTTTGAGGCTACCACTGTCTTTTCTCCAAAAGTCTGTTAGGTTTAACTGTCGCCATCGGGAAAGTCAGAGGAAGTCGACTTCTGTTTTTCCATCTGTTTCTCCTTCTCCTTCTGACGATATTCCTTCAACAAGTCTGGAATACCTGCACACCCCCCTGGTATAGTAGAACGAGTATATTCCCCACCCCAGCAGCAACAATAGTAACGATTCTCCTCACTCAGGTTTTTAACACCAGTAAAATTGGCCCTTTCCACCACGGCACCAGTATATTCCCCCGTCTTGTAGTTGGGTTTTTCTGTACGACTGCGGGGGGTAGCGGTGCGCACATCCCCATAGAATAGTCTTACCCCCTTTAAATTGGCCTCAGCAAGATTCGCTTCATAGAGAATAGTACGAGACAGATTGCTTTTTGCTAGGTCACACTTGCTCAAATCTGCCCTTACCATGTTAGCATCACTCAGGTCTATCCAACGTAAATCTTGCCCCCTTAAATTACAGCCTGCCAGCGACACCCCCAAATTAATCACCCGCATGCCGTTTTCCCTGTCCTCCTCATATCCCCCCTTGCCATCTAAAATAGGTCTTCCCAGGTGACTGTCTCGTTTTAGGGGGGTTATAAGACGAGAGCGAGATAAAAATCGTAGTATTTTAGCTTTCCCTGATGCGTCAACACTACTGAGGATAGCGGCAGTACGGCCTTCGGCAATAGCCCTTTCCTGAGGCCAGTCTTCCAATAGCCCATCTGGTCCTAGTACTAAGTCTGAAATACCCTGAAAGTACGCATCAATGGTTTGTTGCTGGGTGATGCGATTCTGTTGTATCGTTAAATCTCTTGATATTACATACTGTTGCCAGGCTACATAAACGGCTAAAATGGCGATCATAATTTGTCCCAAGGCGCCCACCCATTCCGCCCAGGAGCCAAATTCGTCATACTTAAATTGGGTCAACCAGCGGTGAATTTGGTCATATACGCCTATATACTTAAAAATCACAAGTGAAGAGCCTAATAAGCCAATAAAGCCAATGACAGTTTGTCTTTCTTGAGGGGTGAGGAAAGTCTTAATCCATTCCGTCACTGGGGGGATGACTTGAATAAGGGAGAAGCAGAGGGTTAAGACTGCACCAGCAAATCCCAACCAATGGACATTAGAGAAAACGCCAAACAATGCTGCCAACAGGGAGAGGAAGATGAGGCCGGAATAGGATTTTTTTTCCCTTTTAATGTAGGTTAATTGTTTTGGTGGGATTTTTATCTCCTGCAATTCTTCCATGCTTCTCGGCTTCTGGGTGTATATACCTAATCTATTTTATCTCTTTTCCCCACCCTTTCTGCCACCCTTTCTAATATATTCTTAAAAACCCCCACTCTTGTTGTCTTAACTTGCTCATTTTCTCCTCAAATCCGGCCATATTTCTAGACAAATATCTGCCAGGTATTCTGCCCTTTCTTTTATCTCCTCTTCTCGCCAATGTTCTAATTTTTCGAGATACTTATTCAGCTGCATTTTACTCCCCATTATGCTTTGTTTTCTCTCTGCAAACGGACTGATTGTTGGTTTTATGTCGTATTCTACTACAGTAAGATTTCCAATACAATTTGCTATATCTTCCTGCCAGCATCCCAAATATTCTCGCCACCATTCGTCCAATTTCTCTGGTATTATATGTTCCAATTTTAGGTTATCAAAGTCGAGGGTTATCCCAGGGTTGATGTACTCCTCTATAGAGGCCAGGATTAGGATTATAGTATCCTTCTTGTTGGGTTTGTATATCCTTTCTTTTTGTAAACTCTCCCTGAATTCTGCATCTGTGGGGTATCTTCTGTTACTCAGTTCATCTCTCAAAAATTTTAAGACTACACCATCTCCTAACTGATTTTCCTCTGCCATCCTATTAATTTTTTTACATATTTGTGGGAATAAATCTGACAACTCTCTTGTGTCAATTCGGCACACAAATCTCCTGATGAGGAAGTTTTCTAGCAGCCTACAAATCTGTACAAATTCCTCCTGGCTAGTTAGTTTTCTCTCCCGATAATCATAACAGTTTAACAAGATGGAATAAACACTATTTATGCCTAACTTTTTAACTCTTTCCAGACAGCGGGCTAACTGTATATTGTTTTCGTTAGCTGGCACTAGGAATTTATGATAGTAGTCGGCAAACCTGCAGATTTCTTCTACGTATTCCCCCACCGTTTTTTGATGTTTTCTGGACTCTATCTGGGATTTTATCTTAAAGTAAAAGTCGTTTTTTCTTACCTCTATACCCTGTTTGATAAGTAGCAGACGGAGGAAGTCTGTCATCTCATCTCTAAGATTAGCCTCCATTTTACTCCAGTATCTGTCATAGATTATCTCCGCCTCTTTCTCCGGTATTTCCATCAAAAGATAGTTGCGAATCAAATCAGCTTGAGTGAGGGGTTGCCCCTTGGCGTTTAGACTTTCAAATATCAAATAGGGATTATCTTGTTCCCCTAGATGTATACTGATAATTTTAAAGCATCCCAGAATAGCATTAGCTAAGTTTTTAATATCTTCCTCCGTGGAAACATATTCTCTAATACTCTCCCGAAAAAAATGATATGCTTTGGGAATATTTCCAGAGTTTTTAACCTTTTTGATACCACCGATTATCCCATAAAAATACTGACGATCCAACCGAGATGGTTTTATCTTATAATAGTCATCACCACGGCTATCCTCATGACGATTGATAAGATACTCCTCATGGATTTCCTTTGCTATTTGACTATCACCATTCAATTCTCTGGCCCTATCTCTGATTGCCGCCAATAAAATTTGAACTGTAATCAGTCTTTGTTGGCCGTCTATTAATATGAATCTACTCAGCTTGTCAGAGGTTTTTTCTTTCTGTTCTGCTATTACAATTGGGCCAAAAAAATGAGGATATTTATTACCACCAATAGCCAACTCTATAACATCAGACCACAACTGTTGCCACTGTTTCTTATGCCAACTATAATGACGCTGAAAAACAGGCACAATATATTGTTTTTTGCCCTCGATAAACTCTCTTAGTTTCTCCTCACCGGCCTGCATAATATTTTCTTCTCTAGGGATTGCTAGTTTAAGATTGTATCACGCTTTTGTGGTAATAGAAATATTGGGGCTAAATGATGCGAAAATAGGGCAAATGAAAGTAGTAGGATTAATGAGTGGGACTTCTGTAGATGGTATTGATGCGGCATTAGTGGAGATAGAGGGAGAGGGATTGGATATAAGAGTAGAATTGTTGGCTGGACAAACTTTTCCCTATAAGGCAGCCGTAAGACAGGAAATCTTGGCAGTTTGTAGTGGTAAACCTCTATCCCTGGAGGAATTAGCCCGTTTGGATTATACCATAGCGGAAGAATTTGCCCAGGCTGCCCTTAACATAATTCCAATCAACACAAAGGTAGACCTGATTGGCTCCCATGGACAAACAGTATACCACCAACCACCCCGGGGCAATCAACTGGGGTATAGTCTCCAGTTAGGCAGAGGGGATGTGATTGCCCGTCTGACGGGGATAGACACAGTAAGTAACTTTAGGGTAGCAGATATAGCCGAGGGAGGACAAGGGGCACCTTTGGTTTCCAAGATAGATGTTTGTTTGTATCGTCACCCCCATCGTCATCGTTGTCTACAAAATATCGGTGGTATTGGCAATGTTACCTATCTTCCACCTACTAGCCTTCCTCAGTGGCAAGAAAAAATTATTGGTTTTGACACTGGCCCTGGAAATGTTTTAATAGACCTAGCAGTACAACAGCTGACTGATAATCAACTTCATTTTGACCTAAACGGAGAATGGAGTCGTCAGGGAAAGCCTTGTGAAGCCTTGGTGAGAAAATGGCTAAAACAAGATTTTTTCCGCCAAAAGCCACCAAAATCTACCGGTAGGGAACTTTTTGGGGTAGAATACCTCCATCAGTGTCGTAGGGATGCCCAAGAATACAACCTATCGCCAGCAGACTTTTTGGCTACCCTAACAGAATTGACAGCAGCCTCTATTGCCGACAGTTATCGTCGTTTTTTACCGTCTTTACCCCAGGATGTCATTCTAGCAGGTGGTGGGGCTCGAAATCTATACCTGCGGGAAAGGTTACAACATCATCTGCCTCAGTGTCGTTGGCTAGATAGCGACGATTTTGGAATTAGCAGTGAATTTAAGGAGGCTATTGCCTTCGCCATCCTCGCCTATTGGCATATTCAAAATTATCCTGGCAATTTGCCTCAGGTGACTGGCGCCAAAAGAGAGGTAGTATTAGGGCAACTATATCGAAATTAAATGAAAACCGGGGCTGTTAGTGAGAAAAGGAAAGAATGTTAAAAAATGTGGCGAAATATTAATGATTATAAAAAACTGCCTTTTCCCCGAAAAAAAGATGTTAATTTGAAATGTGATTAAGGTAGCAAACAGAGGGAATATGTATAGGGAAAAAGACCTAGTAAGTGCCGGATTGACAGCAGCCATTGGTGCAGGGATTGTGACTTCCTATGCGGTAAGCCAAGGGCAACACCCCCTAGTAGCCATGGCAATTACCATTTTCTCCGCCCTTTTGGCCGTTATTATCTACCAAGCCGATCTCATCTGAAACAATATAACAAATTGTTAAAAAATGTAAAAAAGATTAAAAGAGGTGGGGCTAGTCTCCACCAGAAGGATTGTGACAATAACCAGGGGGTTGTGACAATAACCAGGGGGGTTGTGATAACAAACTAAAGAAGAGAAGAATGGTAAAGAAATACCCCCAATTTGATAAAGTAGATCACGATAAATGGAAACCGACTCACTAATAAGAGGGGAAAAGTATAATTAACCCTTTTGAGAAATTGAAAATTGAAAAAGAGAGGTTAAATTATGAAGTGGCGTGGCCTTTTGGTGGCTTTTCTCATCTTCTGTCTGGGGTTTGTAAGTGCTTGTAGTGAACAAGCTGTACAAGCCAAAGACCCCCGTCAACTGACCTATGATGAGATAAAGGGCACAGGATTAGCTAACAAGTGCCCAGAAATATCAGAGTATACCCGCGGGAGTATACCTATCTCCCCAGATAAGCCTTTGCAGGTAGTAGATATGTGTTTAGAGCCCCAAGAATTTTTTGTCAAGGAGGAGGGCACAAAAAGACAAGAAGGAGAATTTGTCAAGGGTAAGCTGCTAACCAGACAGACTACCAGTCTAACAGAAATGCGGGGCACCCTGACAGTGGATGAAAATGGGGTATTAACCCTCACAGAGGAAGACGGCATTGACTTCCAACTGGTGACTGTACAAATACCTGGTGGCGAACAGGTGCCCTTTATGTTTACCATTAAGAAACTGGTAGCCCAAAGTGAACCAGGTTTTACCGCCGTCAACACCTCCGCCGATTTTACCGGTAAATTCAAAGTACCCCCCTACCGAGGCGCTGCTTTTTTGGATCCTCGTGCTCGTGGTCTCAGTAGCGGTTATGATAATGCTGTAGGCTTGCCCGCCGCTGCCGACAAGGAAGAGTATATCCGTGGCAATATCAAGCTGGCTGAGGTAAGGGAAGGACAGATTTCCATGAAAATTACCAAGGTGGATGGGGAAACTGGCGAAATTGCCGGCGTGTTTGAGAGTGAACAGCCTTCCTCCACCGACTTGGGAGCAGAAGAGCCAAAAGATGTTAAAATCCGTGGTGTATTCTATGCTCGCTTAGAACCTCAAGTTTAACTTTTTTGACTGATTAGGAGGGGGATTTTCTCTCAGTCCTCCTCTTACTTGTCCATTAAGTGTTAGAATTGAGGACTTAGCAGTGGCTATGCGGAAACCCTAGACAAATGTCATTACTGGACTGGTTTGATAATCTACGTAAATCCAAACCGAGGATAAATCCCCCCCCCAGAGAAATTGCTGATGGCTTATGGACTAAGTGTCCGGAATGTGGCGTCCTGTCCTATACTAAGGATCTAAAGGCCAACTGCATGGTATGCTTGGAATGTGGCCATCATCTGTTGGTACCAAGTGACGAGAGAATTGCCCAACTGATAGACGCCAAGACATGGAAGCCTTTAAATGAGCATATTCTCCCCACTGATCCTCTTAAATTTTACGACCGAAAGAGCTACGCAGAAAGACTAAGAGAACTACAAGCGAAAACTTCCCTCCCAGATGCAGTCCAAACTGGCGTAGGCTTGATAGACGGGTTGCCTGTAGCCCTAGGGGTAATGGATTTCCGGTTTATGGGGGGTAGCATGGGTTCAGTTGTAGGGGAGAAACTTACCCGTCTCATTGAACATGCTACTGCTAATAGTCTCCCCCTGGTGATTGTCTGTGCCTCCGGCGGCGCCAGAATGCAAGAAGGCATGCTCAGTCTGATGCAAATGGCCAAAATCTCTGGTGCACTACAAAGACACCACGAAAAAAATTTCTTATACATATCTGTATTAACTAATCCTACAACCGGAGGGGTAACAGCAAGTTTTGCTATGCTGGGAGACTTGATTTTGGCCGAACCAAAGGCTACTATAGGTTTTGCCGGCAGAAGGGTGATTGAACAAACTCTAAGGGAAAAATTGCCAGAAGGCTTCCAAACCTCCGAGTATCTCTTAAAACATGGTTTTATAGACGCTATTGTACCTCGCCCACAGCTCAAGAAAACCTTAGCACAGTTAATTAGCCTACACCAACCTTTTTATCCCCTCAGTGAGAAAAACCACCATCAGCCACAACCAGTAGAGGTGGGATTATCTCCTTCTAACCGGGAAAATTAGTGTTTGTCAAAGGGGGAAAATTGAGTTAACCTATTGGTGCAGTACTATATTCCATATCCTATGGACAAAACCACTTCTACCCCTCCACAAGCCACTCCTGCGGCTATCCCCGACATAGAGGAGTTAACTATCACCCTGGCTATTAAAAACTTCAATCCCACCCTTCTCAGTTATGAATTACTCACCATGAGTGGTATTATCCCCACCTCCTGGGAATTAGCTAGTCAACCCGTTGTCAACCCCCGGATTTCCCAAGTCAGTTTCAAAAATGGTGTTAACATTGTAGCCCAGGGTAACGCTATTAGTTTCCTCGAAGCAGTGGCCAATAAACCACTAAACCAGCTACAATTCGCCCAGGTGGCTCTACAATATATAAACAAAATGCCCAACGCTGAGTATCAAACTGTTAGTTTTAGCCCTCGACTGGTTATCCCCTTCCCCTCCGGTGGTGAAGATGCCGGTAAGGACTTCATCAATCAAACCTTCCTCAATACTGGTCCTTGGCAAAACTTCGGCAATACTACACCCCAAACCGCCCTCAGTCTCTTCTACGAGTTGGACAATTGCCGTTTCTCCCTCAACATCAATCCTGCCCGTCTTCAACAACCTGACAACTCCTTCCTTTCCGCCGTTTTGTTTGTTGGTAATTTCAACTATCCTCTCCCCAACACAGGTGACATCCTTTCTCATTTAAAACAATGCATCAACTCCTGGCCACAGGATTTAAACACCTTCCGAAACCTCGTATATCAAAAGATTCTCCAACGCGCTATCCCCCCACACGACACCCTCTTTAACCTCTGATTTGTCAGAAATTGTTGCGCATCTTTCTCGTTTAAAAAGCGCGCTGCCCAAGTGTTTTGGTAGTCCCTCCGCCTACCGCCTATATCCCTATTCTAGCCCGGCCCCCCCGCCCTTGTCAAGGGCATATACCAAATTTAATATGGCTTCTTGGGCTGTAGGCGGTGTTAAGGAAGCGGCTGTCGGGGTTTATCTTGCCTTTCCCTGTGATAAGTAAAGAAGAGACGGTAATCAGTAAGTGTATAGTTCGGTTATAACCCTCCGTGGGAAGATAGAAAAAGTTAGGATGGATATGGTATAACAGTAGAGCTATAACTCTGGTTAGACAGTAGAAGGAAGATGGTGGATTGGGGATGAAATTAGAGTACTGTCGGAGTATCAGTCTATTGGATTTGATAGAGGAACAGGAGTGGGAAGATTTACAGTACAATAATAGCGGCGTTGGCAAGGGTGGGGCATATCAGGCTTCTGACAGCCCTATTCAAGCATACCATGAATGGAATGGGGCAGTCGCCTCCCTGGAAAGACTATTATGGCTGACAATTAAAAGGGAAAAAAATACTGCCTTCAACACCGACTTAAGTGGCTTTGTAATATCCTCCCCCACCCCCGTTATCAACAACTGGCAACTCATCCCCCATCTACATACTGTGGTTTTGTCTCCACAGACGTCGGTAACCCCCCTCCCCCCCAGTGGTAGCAAACCACAGCCTACTGATTATTTTGCCTTTGAATCCTCCTTCGCTAATATTAGAATACCAGAAAATTATTTTGTGCACGACCAGTTTTGTCTGGTTTTTACTGACTCATTTTCTCTGTTTTTGATCAAGGGAATTAGAAATAACAGGGAATCGGCTTTCTTTTTCTCCTTCAATCCCAAAATAATTGAGAGAGTTTGGGGTTATTTGTGGAGAAGGTTGGCCGAATTTATATCGGCGTCGGAAAGGGAAATTTTGGAAAAGGTAAACCAGCGATTTAAGATTGTGACGCCGGGATACACAATAGTGGAAAAATTCAGTAGGCTGTTCATAGAGAGTTTGAAAAGACAAAAGTTAGCAGAATCGAGGGAGGTAGATACAGCGAAAGAAGAAAAGCCGGGCAAAACTAGTATATCCTTGAAGAAAACCCCCCTAACCCCCTACCCAGAATTGGAGTTGCTGCAGGCGTTAACCCACGAAATAAGGACACCTTTGACAACTATAAAAACCTTGGCAAAATTGCTGGGGAAAAAGGCTCAAAAAGAACCAGAGTTGCTAAAATACATAGAAAAGATAGAACAAGAATGCACGGAACAAATAAACCGCATGGAGTTGATATTTAAAGCGGTAGAATTAGAGTCGCAAAGTAAAAGGGAAAGACTCAGACTAATACCAACATCATTGGAAAATATATTAAACCAAACTGTACCCTACTGGCAAAGACAAGCGGAAAGAAGAAACATTGTATTAGAAGTTTTTATACCACAAAAACTGCCTCAGATTATAAGTGAGCCGGCCATACTCAGTCAAGTACTAAATGGCTTGATGGAGAAATTCATCCGCGGTTTGCCAAGTGGCTGTCGTTTTAAAATGTTGGTATTGCCAGCGGGAAATCAATTGAAACTAAAGTTTTCCTCAGAAGTGGGGTGGATTGGCGGCGAAGGCAAATCCCTAGGAAGACTGCTATTTTTTCAGCCGGAAACTGGTAGTCTTTCTCTCAGTGATGATGTCACTAAAAACATCTTCCAAGCCTTGGGAGGTAAATTGACTATCCGACAAAAACCAAACGGAGGGGAAATAATAACTATTTTTCTACCCCTGGGAAACCACACTAGCTACCCCTACTGCAGTTCCATTTAAATTTAAACCCCCTCATGGTATGCTATAATCCACCTCCCCCCTGTTAAATACCATATTCCCTCCTCAATTGTCTCCAATCCCTCTCCTGTCTACCTTCTATCCCCTTTTTGGGTCTGTTTAAATTTAAACCTTTTCATGGTATGCTAAGTGTATTAGTCCTCCTGTTTCTGTTTTTAATTTTAAATGCCATCCTCAATTGCCTCTAATCCCCTGTAAAGGATTATAAACCACCCCAAGCAAGAAGGACAAGCCTTCCTACTACCCCACCACCCATACCCCCCTAGATGAGCTCTATGACCATTTCCCTGTGTATGATTGTAAAAAATGAGGCGGAAAATCTCCCCCAGTGTCTGGAATCCGTCTCTTCCCTAGTTACAGAGGTAGTTATAGTAGATACAGGTTCTGAAGATAATACAAAGGAAATTGCCACAAGATGGGGAGCAAAGGTATATGATTATCAGTGGCAGGATGACTTTGCCCAGGCGCGCAATTTCGCTTTACAATTCGTAACGGGAGACTGGGTGTTAGTATTAGACGGGGATGAAAGGCTGAATAGGAAGGTAATACCCCTCTTGAAACAGTTGACTGAAAAGAAGGAGAATTTAGTAATTAATCTGATTCGCGAGGAAATTGGCAGCAATTCTTCCCCCTATTCCCTAGTGTCTCGTCTGTTTCGTCGTCACCCCCAAATTTATTTCTCTCGCCCCTATCATGCTTTAATAGATGATTCAGTAATGGCTTTGCTGGAAAAAGAAAATCACTGGCGGGTGGTGGATTTGACTGAAGAGGTGGCAATTTTTCACTATGGTTATCAACCGGGTGTCATTGCCGCAAAAAACAAAACGGAAAAAGCCAGAAAGGCAATGGAAAGCTATTGGGCAAGTCATCCCCATGATGCCTATGTGTGTAGCAAATTGGGGGCATTATACTTGTCTTTGGGAGAGGTGAAAAAAGGGATAAAGTTGTTAAAAACTGGTTTGAAATACAATTCTCCTTCTGCCACCCCCCAGGTTTTACACGAGTTGCATTATCACCTAGCTAATGCCATGGTGAGGGAAAACCAATTCACCCTCGCGGAAAAACACTATCAAAAGGCAATAGAAATCCCTATAGCTGAAATATTGAAACTAGGGGCATACTTAAACTACGGTAGTTTGTGTTATCAACGTCGACAGTATCAGCGGGCAATAGAACTATATAATACCTGCATTAGAATTGCCCCTAATTATGCCCTGGCTTATTATAATCTGGGTTTGACTTATAAGGCCATGGGTAATATTCCCCTTGCCATGGAAAACTATCGCCAGGCAATCCGGTTAAACCCCAATTATCCCTGGGCCTATCAAAACCTGGCGGTGTTATTATTTAAACAGGGTTACATAGAGGAAAGTGCCTCTTTGTTTAAAACTGCCTATCGTTTACATCAACAGGAAAATCCCTCCCTAGCAGACGACTTGAAGGAGGAATTAAAGTTGATAGGTATCCGACTAGAAGAAGCTGAAACTGAAGGCGAGACTGATATTCTTCCCGAAAAGGGGTAATGGGGATGCGACTGAGGGGAGAGAGTGAGGGAGAGAAGAGATTCGGCTACCAAAGGGATTGGCGATGGCATGGTTGGCGTATCCACTACACCTTTTACCCCCCATTACAAGCCAATAACCCCTTTTTTCCCCCACCCATTCTCCTGTTGCATGGTTTCGGCGTATCTCTTAGGCATTGGCGTCATAATATCCCCGTTTTTCGACAAAAACATTTTGTTTATGCCCTAGACTTGCTTGGCTTTGGAGCCTCTGAGAAGACTTATACTGAATATGGTATACCCTTGTGGTCAAAACTAGTTTTTGATTTTTGGCAGGAATTTATTTCTCAACCCTGTATTCTCATCGGCAATTCTTTAGGCTCGTTGATAGCCTTAAACACTGCTGCCTCCTACCCCCAAACCGCCAAGGGATTGGTAATGCTTAGTCTTCCTCAGCTAGGGGGTAACAGAGAAGACAAGGCCCCCATTCTAACTCCATTATTACACAAAATAGAGGAATTGTTGACTTTCCCCCTATTAATTCGCCTAATTTTTCAGATAGCAAAACAAAAAAAGGTTATCAAGAGCAGTTTAAAAATCGCCTATATCAATCAAGCTAATTTAGATGAAGAATTGCTGGAAATTATAACCACCCCCACTAAAGATGTTGGGGCAGCAAGGGCGTTAATAGCTATGACAAAATCCATCAACAAATTTTCCATTTCTGCTAGGCAACTTCTGGAAGACATTAACATCCCCATTCTCCTGATGTGGGGGAAAAAGGACAGACTCATCCCACCAACAAAGGCCTCAGATTTAGCAGCCATCAATGCCAATGTAGAATTACACCTACTGGACAACGCCGGCCATTGCATTCATGATGAAAACCCCGAGTTGTTTCATACTATTCTCTTCTCTTGGCTGAGAAAGAATAATCTAACCGCAGTTTGAGAGAATTGGGTTAGTTGGCAGGGGTGAGGCTTGTCCCCACAGGGTGGAGGCTTGTCTCTATCCTAGGGTTGATAGGGTGAAAGCTTGTTTTTCCTCCCTGATATGTTGTGGCATTATAGCGGGTAGACGGTCATATTTTTCAGTCTGTTCCATATAATTATTAGTGTCGATTGCCAGGGAGAAACTAGCGGGATTTTTGCCTATGAGATGGGGTTGGTTTTTGCCATGGATAGTTTTGTTGGTGGCGGGGGCTAGTATTTTCCAATCCCAACAACAATATGCCGCCAAACACTTAGAAAACTCTCGTGGAAATGTAGATTATTTTCTGGAGGAAGAGAAATTAAAAACCGCATTAAGGTTACAGAAAAAAATGCCAACCCTTGGGTATAACAACATTCTGGCAGACTGGTACTATCTGAGGTTTATACAATATTTTGGAGATAGTCCGGCGAGGAAAGAAACCGGTTATTCAGCGGTGGCAGACTATTTTGAATTAATAAGTGATTATGACCCCCGTTTTGTGAATGCTTATCTGATACTTTCCACGGCGAATTCTGTATACGCTGGACAGGCGCCGGTGACAGTGGAATTGTTAAACAAAGTATTGAAAAATATTTCCCCAGAAATATCACCTTATACCCCCTACCTTTGGATTTATAAAGGGGTGGACGAGATGTTGTTTTTAGGAGATATAAAAGCCGCTAAACAATCCTATGAAATGGCGGCTTCATGGGCTTTGGCAAGGGGGGATGAAGTAGGTAAAGAAATTGCCAAAAGAAGTTTAGAAACAGCGGCATTCTTGGCCAAAAATCCAGACAGTAGAAAAGCAAGAGCAGGGGCGTGGTATACGATTTTCAAGAGTGTTTTTGATAAGGAGACAAGGGAAAGGGCCCGTTTAGAGGTAGAAAGGGTAGGAGGAAAAATTATATTCCTGCCGGATGGAAGCACACAACTTCAATTGCCGGAGGAAGACTAAAAACAGCCGTATTTATAGACTGCTAACCTCCTCTAAACGTTTAAAAACAAAATTCTTGTCTAGGTAGGAAAATAGGTATCCAGCCTTTGGGCCTTTGTCCTTGCCCAAAAAAGCATAATAAACTGCCGGAAAAGCCACATTAGGACTAATTCCCATCTCTTTTGTCACGGTAAACAAAGCAGTTTGCAATTCTTCCCCTTCCCATCTGTTGACAGTTTCTAAATACTCTCTTAGGCGACGCAAATACTGTTTTTGTTCGTCGGTAAGGAGAGAGACTTTCTCTGGAATTTGGTCAAAGTATATCACTAGTTTTTCTTCTTCGTCAGCATAGGATTCTAGCCATTTTTTAGCCACATCTATTCGCTCATTTATTTTTTGCCAGTCGTAGTCAGTTAAGGGCCTGTCACAGCGTTTTTCTATTTCTGCTTTTAAGTCCAAATGGGGTATTTGTAGAAGGGAAATAATAGTACTAAGTTCAAAGGTGTAGTAAGGCTTTATTTCGTCTTCTAGTTGGGAGTAATAGAGAGGTAAAAGGGTAGGAGGCAATTCCGATATTTCTCCCTTAGCTAACAAGTCGACGTACTGATTTAGAAGAGCATCATAGTCTCTAAAAAGACGAGTAATAGTCTCATAATTGGGGGCAAAATTAATAACAGTTTTGGGCTGAGTTCTAAGCATCAAAAAACGCAGAATTTCTGGGGGCAAAAGGTCGGCCATTTCCTTGGCACTGGAGCCAATCCCCTTAGAGGAACTCATCTTAGTGCCATTGACGAGAATAAACTCATAGGGGGAGTGAAAGGGCGGTTTTTTCTTGAGAATTTTGCGGCAAATGGCATTGGCCACATCCCGTGAGCCCCCTTTTTGAGAATGGTCTTTTCCAGACATTTCAATAGTAACCCCCAACAGGTCCCACTTGGCCACCCATTCCACCTTCCAAGGCAGCTTGCCATTACCATTGAAGGGAGAAATCCATCCCTGATACCCACATCCCTTCACCCAATCAGTGGCATCTTCCCTACAGGTATAAAACACCCTCTCCCCATCATACTTGCTTACATAGGTAGTAGCGATTCTCCCACAATTCTCACAAATCACCTGAAAAGGATACCAGTCATCGGGGCGTTGGGCATTACTTACCTCCTTATAAATTTCCCTTATTACCGCGGCATTACGTAAAAATAAATCGATGTAGTAGTTAAGTTTACCTTCGCGGTACAGGTCCCTGAGGTAGTAGATTTCGGCTTTAACTCCCAGGTAGTCGAATACCTGGAGAAACTCCCCCATATAGTATTTAGCATAGTCTGGGGCGACGGTGGGGTCGGGGGATGGCACATTACAGAGGGGAAAACCGAGATAGGGGGAGAATTTTTCGGCATCTAGGTAACGAGGTACAGTGTCAAGGGGATCATAATCATCCACCCCATAGGTAAAACGCGCCGGCTTTCCCTGTCTTTTCAACGCTCTATAGATGACATCATGGATTATAACACCTCTTAGGGAGCCCACATGTACTCTTCCAGAGGGGGTTTTCGAGTCATTTACCAATTCCGGCTGTTGTGAGCTTGCCGCTATTTTATCCGCCCAGAACATATTTTAGTTCAAAATATCGTGGCTCAAAGAATTTTACCGTAGGGTAACTATTATATCCTATCCCCCACCCCTACACCCTACTATCCCTACCAACCCCCTACCCGCCGACAAAAAAATCGCTAGGGGACTTGTCAAAGAGGGCAGCTTTGTAGGATAATAGTAGATTGTCTAGAAAAGCTAAAAGAGGGGATAGGCAAAGACAGACCATGGCAAGCAAAAAAGGTGCCCGAATAATCATCACCTTGGAGTGTACAGAGTGTCGCACTAACCCCAACAAGCGCTCCAATGGTGTATCTCGTTATACTACCACCAAGAATAGGAGAAACACCCCCAATAGGCTGGAGTTAAGGAAATACTGCCCTTATTGCAACAAACACACTATTCACAAGGAAATCAAGTAGGATAAAGCGGTTTTTGTAGTTTAGAGAGGAGAAAATATGGCTTATTTTCGCAAGAAAACATCCCCCATCCCCCGCAACCAGAAAATCGACTACAAGGATGTGGAACTTTTGCGTAAATTTATCACAGAGAGGGGGAAGATTCTGCCGAGGAGGATTACAGGATTGACAGCCCGTCAACAAAGGGAATTAACAGACGCCGTGAAGAGGGCAAGGATTTTGGCCCTGTTGCCCTTCTTGAATTTGGAAGGTTCCTAAGTGATAGCCTGTCAGCCACGATTTCCCTTTTTTTCCAGGACGGGTGGCTGATATTCGCCTAAATGTGCTATTATTATATCACGATGCCTCATTATGGGTACGTAGCTCAGAGGATAGAGCGCCAGATTCCGGTTCTGGTGGTCGGGGGTTCGACTCCCTCCGTACTCGTGGGCTTTCCTGTCCAAAAATCAATGGTGTTAGCCATCTGACAAGTGAATCGACTAAAGGTTTTCGACCAAGTTTCGACCATTACCTGTTTGTGTAACACAACGTATAAGAAATTGTCAAGCACCACATTAACTTCTTATATGGGGCGTTTTTGGGATTGTTATACATTAGGGGAGATATTTGATACCATTTAGCCCCAACTAGTGACATGCCAATTTCTTCCCCCTATATGGGGGTATCTCCGTAGATATAGTGTGTCCACATTTCAGGAAAAAATCCTAGACAGTTTGAGCTTCAAATTTACTACAAATAGGGGAATTAATTAGATACATTAACACTGAGGAAATAGATGGCTAGTAAGAGGGAAATAAATAGGACTGTGCAATAATATTTCCCCCCTCATGCACTTGTTTTTCTCCCTCGCTATCACTGCTACCTCTGTTATCATTCTTTGCCTCAACTTTTTCCCCTGTGGAGATGTTAATGTTATCTTCTTACCTCCCGCTTCACATAGTTTCGAGTTTATGTCTTTATTCATCTGGTTTTTTATGTTTGTACTATCCTCTTCCCTGTCCCATTTTTATATTTTGTTTGTCTCTTCCCTAACTGGCTTTTTATCCTACTGCTCATGTTTATTCTCTTCATTTCTATCCGACGTAAAGGAGAGAATAGATATAGTTTTTCAATAGTCACAGGTGGGGATTCCGGCATATTCACAGTTCAAATCCCACCGCAGCCATGGGTTTTTATCTCTAAATTCTAATGTGTACAGCTACCTGACAAGTAAATCAAGTATAATCTTTTCTAAGAAATTGTCAGGCGGCTTCGAAGGGGTAGGCCAAGTATTATGTGGGTTAAAACTCGAAAGAGAGTGTAGGGTGTTACTCTTTTGCTAGAGGTAAATAAAATAAATAGCTAACAACCACTCCCCCTCTTAATGCTACTAATACTGCCCGGTTAGTCGATAAAATTCCCCGTCTGGGTTACTGTGGGAGGTGTTTTTAAAAATTTGCCTAACTTTTTACATTTCCCCTGTGTGTAAGTCAACTAT
Organism: Cyanobacteriota bacterium SRBZ.bins.94.201705; assembly: GCA_030549855.1. Classification (GTDB taxonomy): domain Bacteria; phylum Cyanobacteriota; class Cyanobacteriia; order Cyanobacteriales; family Cyanobacteriaceae; genus DVEF01. Next base: position 27,360 of record JAUQQP010000048.1, on the reverse strand, counting down.
CCCGGGGATATTTTTACCCAAAGGTGGATTTATAACATTTCTGTCCAGTCTTTCTTTCCATTGACCAAAATGGGCGGCTTATTGTGGGTGTTTTATAATAGGCTTTGATTCTTTGTTAATAGAGTAAGGCCATACCTCTGTTTAACTTGCTGTACCTATCCAAGGGCACTTCCATTTCCAGGCAGAACGAGACTTACCCTGTATAGATATTTCCCCAGGACTCTTTTAGTTCTACCAGAAAGTCTTGTAATTGTACCAGATGATTTTAGAAAAAATGCCCACTTCTCCCTTTTTTGTGTTCAGACTGCAGCTTCAAAAACGGATGGACAGTGCCACCAACCTTGGTCCAATCCAGTCTCCCTTGTCCACTTGTACCAGCAAATAAAGGCCTAAAGGGCGCCAGGAGGCAGTGGCAACAAGACGGGAGAGGTGAAACGCCACCAGTAAAAAATAAAAGCCTTCCCCACCACCCTCTGATGTGTACAAAGGTTACAAAAATTGGACACGGAACCAGGCCATTTTCCTCAATGGTAGCAGGAAAACTGGAGTTTCAGATGCCCCCCGGGGGGATTTTCTGGCTATTTTTGAAGAAACTTTAATATCTCTTAATTTTTAGAAACAAAACCTGGTCTTGCCCACTGGTTGTAGTATGAAGTTACAAAATTAGACAAGGAAAAGGGGCGATTTTAGTCCATGGTAGCAGGAAGAATGAGTTTTCAGATGCCCCCGGGGGGGATTTTTAGGGCCTATTGTGAAGATATTGTAATAATTCTTATTCTAGTGAAACATGTGTGCCTATGGTGTAATTTAATAGTGGCCAGACAGACTGGGTGGAATGAAATTGGGCTAAAAGGGTTGGTAATGACAGGGGGGATTGACGATGAAGCGGGGCTACAGGCAAGGAAGGAAACTATTGAAACCCGTAGCCGCTATGAGAAACTAGTGCCTACCCCTGATGTCTGGCTATTCTTGTTTGGGTTTAACAGTAGAGACGATGTGTAATTCCTGCAGTTGTTTTTCTTCTACCTCACTGGGGGCACCAGTAAGCAGACAGCATGCCTGTTGGGTTTTGGGGAAGGCGATTACATCCCTTATAGAATTTTCCCCCGCCATCAGCATTACTAAACGATCTAAACCATAGGCAATACCGCCGTGGGGTGGTGCACCATATTCAAAGGCTTCTAGCAAAAAGCCGAATTTGTTTCTGGCTTCTTCTGGAGACAAGCCGATGGTGGCAAACACCTTTTCCTGTATCTCTTTCTGATAAATTCTCAGGCTGCCACCGCCAATTTCTACCCCATTTAACACTAAATCGTAGGCTAGCGCCCTGGCATTGGGCAAGTCATCTAAGTCGTCTGGATGTGGTGCGGTAAAGGGATGGTGTAATGCCTCTAGTCTTTTTTCCTCCTCATTCCACTCAAACATGGGAAAGTCTGTTATCCACACCAGGTTGATTTTGTTTTCGTCTATCAACCCTAATTCCCTACCAATGGCTAAACGCAGTCTATCCAGCGTCTTGTTAACAATCTCGAAACTGCCAGCGGCAAACAACAACAAATACCCCGCCTTCGCCCCAGTTTTCTCTAACAATTCCTGTTTCTGGGAGGAAGAAAGGTTGTCTTTGATGGCACCAATGGTGTCTATCTGTCCACCCTCTTTAACACGAATATAGGCGATTCCCTTGGCACCAGCAATAGTGGCTTCTTTGAATAAGTCTCCCCCGGGTTTTATTCGGACGTTGGAAATTTTCTCCCCCTGGGGTATGGGTAAAACTTTTACTATACCCCCATGCTTAACGGCATCAGCAAATACCCTAAAGCCACAGTCTCTCACTATGTCTGATACGTCTACTAATTCTAGACCAAAACGGGTATCGGGACGGTCAGTGCCATAACGACTCATGGCTTCGGCATAGGTAAGACGAGGAAAGGGGCGAGGCAAGTCAATATCCTTTACCGTCTTGAAAACATGACAAATTAATGCCTCATTGAGTTCTAAAATTTCATCTAGACTCATGAAACTCATTTCCATGTCTAATTGGGTGAATTCCGGTTGTCTATCTGCCCGTAAATCCTCGTCTCGGAAACAACGGGCAATCTGATAGTAACGGTCACATCCTGCTACCATTAGTAACTGCTTGAATAACTGAGGCGACTGGGGTAGGGCATACCACAACCCTTCATTAACTCTGGAAGGGACTAGATAATCGCGAGCCCCTTCTGGTGTAGACTTTGTTAGTATGGGCGTTTCTACCTCTATGAAATGATGCTCATCCTCCAAGAAACGACGTATAGCCTTGACTACTTGATGTCGTAGTTGGAGGTTGCGACTCATTCTTTCCCGTCGTAAGTCTAGATAACGGTATTTTAAGCGCAACTCCTCCCTTACATTCTCCTCGTCTACACTGGAAATGGCAAAGGGCAACTGTTTCCTTACCTCGTTTAACACCTCAATCTCCGTGGCATATACCTCTATCTCCCCCGTTGCCAGCTTGGGGTTTACTGACTCTGTTGGCCTCTTGCTTACTTTTCCTGTTACCCTTACTACATATTCACTTCTCAGCCTTTCAGCACACTTGTATGATTTAGGAGTACGCTGAGGGTCACTTACTATTTGCACTATACCGGTTTTATCTCGCAGATCAATAAAGATAACACCTCCATGGTCTCTACGGCGATCAACCCAGCCATATAGAGTTACAATTTTGTCAAGATGCTCTAAACCCAATTCACCACAGTAATTCGTACGCATAATAGAGTTATTTGTCTTCCTGGACTACTTTCCTATTGCCGGACTGTACAAACCCCCTATTATAACTCGCCAATGGCATCTAGATAGGGTTGAACATATTTTCTGCCTTTGTCTATAAAATGGGCAAATATTTCCCCAAAATTTTCCTGGATTATATCAAAGGCTCTATCCATTCTTTCCCTACCATATACTAGAAACTGTGCTGTAGACAGGGCATAAAATTCTCTTTCTTTCTCCGCTAAATTTTTTTTAAATGCCTGGATATATAAATCTCTTCCTTCGTCTATCAGCTTGGCTATTTCTGGGGCAAAAGTGATTGTATAACCCTTTAGGGGTATCCTCTTATTTTTGATAGAAGACATGGAAAGAATCATACATTTTCTAGTAGATTCTACCGGTAGACAGTCCTTGTCTCTTCGCCGATAGGCCCATTGAGTGCAGCCGTTGGTAACCTCTAATGCCCTGAGGATGGCTAGTTTGTCTAAATTTTCCTTGTCCAAAGTAACCCAAAAGGTGATATACTCTATAATCAGCCGTTTAAAGGCACGGAAATCTTGGGAAAAATGTGGTTTTAACTCCTTTATATCGGCTAAGATTGTCCAGTTTATTCTGTCTAACAAGTCCATATATTTATAGCAGTTGCCGGAGGTATTTAAAAGCTATTGTAGACAAAAAATAACTGAAGATGTGGTATATTTTTAAACGCCTCCTACAGGGTATATTGACCTTGTGGTTAGCATCAGTACTGTGTTTTGCCGTCAGTCAGCTGACGCCGGGGGATTATCTGGATAATTTGCGTCAAAATCCTACTATTTCCCCTGAGACAATTGAAGAATTAAGAATACGCTTCGGCTTAGATAAACCGGCTATTGAACAATACTGGCTGTGGTTAAAACAGGTGGTGACAAGGTTTGACTTCGGCCAAAGTTTTGTCTATTTCCGCCCTGTTTCTAGTCTAATCCTGGAGAGAATCCCCGCTACTCTATTGCTGGCTATTTCCTCTTTGATTCTAACCTGGTCAATAGCCATACCCCTTGGAATTATAGGGGCAGTTAACCAAAATAGCCTTGTGGATAGAATTCTAAGGGTAATCAGCTACATTGGTCAAGGACTGCCCAGTTTTATCACTGCTTTGTTGCTGTTGATTGTAGCACAAAATCTCTCCCCTCTTCTGCCAGTAGGCGGCATGACTAGCATCAATCACAGTGAGATGTCTAGGTGGGAGAAAATTATGGATATTGCCTGGCATATGATCATGCCTACCATCGCCCTTACTATTACTAGTTTTGCCGGCTTACAGAGGATTACCAGGGGACAAATGTTGGATGTATTAAGACAAGAGTACATAAGGACTGCAAGGGCAAAGGGATTACCAGAAAACAGGGTAATTTATGTCCATGCCCTACGCAATGCTATCAATCCCCTTATAACCCTTCTGGGGTTTGAATTTGCAAGTTTGTTGAGTGGTTCATTTATTGCCGAATACTTCTTCAACTGGCCAGGTTTAGGAAAACTTACCCTCCAGGCATTACAAGCCCAAGATAAGTATTTGGTGATGGCAAGTCTGATGATGGGGGCTACCATGTTAATTCTGGGTAACCTGATAGCAGATATTCTATTAACTTTTGTAGACCCACGTATCCGTTTGGATAACATGGACTAAACTATAACCAGGATAATAGGAGAGGGACTATGGTGCAAACGGAAAACAGACAAAACGAGAAGAATGGCAAGGGGAGGATGGACGACTTGTCTAGGGCAGCTGTGGTGTATGACAGCAACCAGAGAGAAGATACAAGGGAAATCAACCTGGACTTGTCAGACTTTGAACAAGACGTAGTTTTAAAACCTACACCAGTATGGTCGAGGGCTACTGCCTGGAGTCTGATGGGGGTAACTGTATGTAGCATCGTGTGGGCAGCTACCGCCGAAATTGAGCAAGTGGTGACGGCAAGAGGGCAATTGAAGCCAAAGGGCACAGTTAAGGAAATCCAGGCGCCTTTGTCAGGGGTGGTAAGGGAGGTAAAAATCAAAGATGGACAACATGTCAAACAAGGCCAAACCCTTTTGGTATTTGACTCTGAGGCTAGCCAAGCCCAATTGCAATCTTTGGAGAAAATCAAAAACACCCTTTTACAGGAAAATCAATTCTACCGTAAACTCGTCGGTAGTCAGGTTGCCCCAGATAGTGTGGAAAGGGAATTGTCCAAACTGAATTTACCGGCAGAAATCTCGGCTTTGGCACTAAATAGGGTAGCTTTGGTAGCAGAAAACCAACTTTTTGAGGTATTTTTGGGAGAGAATAAGAATACCAACGCCCTCTCCCCTTCCGAAAGGGCAAGACTAGAGACTCTCCTGAGGGAATTGGATTCTCGCGCCTTGGCTGCTAAATGGGAAATTGCCCAGTGGCAACACCAACTTCTGCAAAATCAGGTTAGACTTGACAATGCCCGGCAACAACTAGAAGAAGATAGGCGCGTGCTACGAGAAATTGAACAACGTAATCGACAGGCAATTGCTAAGGCAGAAGAGATACTAAAAATAGACCAAAATATTCTGGATACCCTCTCTCCTCTTGCCGAAGAAGGTGCCTTGGCTAAATTGCAATTGGAAAGGCAAAAACAACGGGTAATGAGTAGCCAAAAGGAATTAGTACAAATTAGGGCTGATGGAGAAATTGAGAGGAAAAAACAGCAACAACAAATCCAAAACCGCTTAGCGGAAATAGGACAACTGCAGGAGGAAAATGAGCGGATTCTTGCTAACATTCGTCAGGCACAACAGAAGTACCAAAATACCCTTGAGGTTACCAGAAAGGAAGTCAGAGAGCGTCTGGCAGAAAACTTAAAACGCCTTGCCGATATAGACAGTCAAATCAACAAATTAATCTTAGAAAATGAGAAGAAAATAGCGGAATTAAACGGACAAATAAGTGCGGCCAAACAGACAATCAAGTATCAAGAATTAAAAGCCCCAGTGTCGGGGGTGGTATTTGATTTGAAGGCCAATCCCGGGTTTGTGCCTAAGGCTGGACAGGGTGAGACCATGTTAAAGATTGTACCAGACCCAGGCCCAGAAAATCCCTTGGTAGCAGAAGTCTATGTAACCAACAGGGATATTGGTTTTGTGGAAGTTGGACAGAAGGCAGATGTGAGAATTGACTCTTTCCCCTATAGTGAGTTTGGGGATATTAAGGGTACAGTATATTTTGTCGGCTCTGATGCCCTGGAACCAAACCAAATTTACAATTTTTATCGTTTCCCTGTGAAAATCGATTTGGAATCCCAACAACTGATGGCAAAAGGTCAACCCCAAAAATTGCAATCCGGCATGTCTGTTACTGTTAATATTAAGGTAAGGGAAAAAAGAACCGTGTTAAGTTTATTTACAGATTTGTTCACCAATACAGTAGACACCCTCAAGCGGGTGAGATAAACCACAAAGCAATGGCAAATTTGGCGGTAGTATTACTATCTGGGGGTTTGGATTCGGCTACCAGTGCGGCAATTGCCAGGGAGGATGGCTATGAAACCATTGGGCTATCCTTCTATTATGGCCAAAGACATGCTAGGGAGTTGGAGGCGGCAAAGAAACTGGCACCAAAACTGGGTATCCAAAGACATTTTATCGTAGAAGTGAATCTTTCTCTCTGGGGCGGGTCGTCTCTCACTGACACTAGCCTGCCTATACCCCAAGAGGGTGTTAATCCTAATATTATCCCCTCTACCTATGTGCCAGGACGCAACACGGTATTTATTGCTATTGCCCTTTCCCTGGCAGAGGCGGTGGAAGCAGAGGCAATATATCTAGGCATCAACGCCATTGACTATTCTGGCTACCCCGATTGTCGTCCAGAATACCTGGAGGCTTTCCAACGTCTTGCCAATCTCTCTTCCAAGGCAGGCATTGAAGGGAAAGCCCCACGATTGGTTGCCCCCCTTATGCACCTGTCTAAGGTGGAAATAGTCAAAAAGGCCATTAGTTTAAATGTACCAATAGAAGAAACCTGGTCTTGCTATCAAGGAGGAGAAAAACCCTGTGGGGTGTGTGACTCTTGTCGTATCCGCAATCAGGCTTTGATAGAAGCTGGCTATCCGGAATTGGTTAACAGAGGGGGATAGAAACCATGTCAGCAGAGACTGCCATTTTAACTGTTGGCTTGACTAAGAGGTTTGACAGACATATTGCCGTCAATAACGTGGATTTGGAGGTGAAAAAGGGGGAGGTTTATGGTTTAATTGGCCCTAATGGGGCAGGTAAGACTACCCTAATTCGCATGCTGGCTACGGCAGAAACCCCTAGCAGGGGGGAAATCTATCTTTTTGGCGAAAGACTGTCGGTTGACTGTCCTACCCTTAAACAGTATATCGGCTATCTCCCCGATGACTTTCCCCTCTACGAGGATTTAACTGTTACCGACTATCTAGACTATTTTGCCCGTCTTTACAACATCCCCCCTTCCCAACGACACCGTCGCCAGATGGAGGTTTTGGAGTTATTACAACTGGAATATAAACGTAATGCGGAAATTTCTACCCTCTCCCGGGGGATGAAACAACGACTCAGTCTAGCTAGGACTATTATTCACCAACCTTTAGTATTACTTTTGGACGAACCTGTATCTGGACTAGATCCTCTTGCCCGTAGAGAGTTTTGTAACATTGTAAACATACTAAAAGAAGCGGGAATGACGATACTGATATCCTCTCATATATTGTCGGATTTAGCCGAGTTGTGTACAACAGTAGGCATTATGGAATTGGGGTTTTTGGTGGAAAGTGCCCCCTTGGCAGAATTATATCAACGTTTGGGGAGGAAATTTGTAAATATCACTGTGTTGGGGGAAGAGGAGAGACTGGAAAGGCAATTAAACAATTGTCGTCATGTTAGAGGTTGGCAGAAGCAGGGGAGAGAATACCAACTCCAATTTGATGGCAGTGAGGAGGATATGGCCGAATTTTTAAGGGTTTTAGTCGTCGAGGGAATTCCCGTTTGCAACTACCATTGCCAAAAAGAAGACTTGGAAACCATTTTCCTCAAACTGGGACATAAACAGGTATCCTAGAAGTCAATCTTCCCATAAACGTCTACGGGGGCTGCCATTAAAACGGGCATGGGCATCTTTTAGCAATTCAGGTATGTTAAGATGACAAGGACAACGGGGTAGACAATCTCCACAAGAGGTACATTTGTCACCCTTTTTACCCCAAAACCAGTGTCCAGCATTTTCAAACATCTGATAACGGTATTGGGCATATTCTGTCATATCTAACCCCACCCCTAGGTTGCGAAGGCGGAGAATTTCGGGAATATTAATCCCCTCTGGACAGGGCAAACACTGATAACATTGAGCACAGTAGTCGGTAGCAAGGGTTTGTTTGAGGGTAGTGGTAATTCTTTCTAAGGCAGCCGACTCTTCTACTGTTAACTGTCCATCCTCATCTGCCACCGAGAGAGGAAAATCCAATTCCCCCGGATTGCTGGCGCCTAAACTCAAGGTAGTAATGCGTTTATCTGCCAGGAGGAAACGATAAGTCAACAGGAGGGGATGGAAGGGATGACAGACTTGTTGTAGTTTAGCAGAAGGTTGATACAAACGTCCTCCCTTATCAGCCGGGGAAATGATAAACACCCCCAAATCCATTTTGTCTGCCAAGTCTACTATGGGGTTGTGGCGTTGGAAGAAGAAGTAGTAGTGGAGGTTGACAAACTCAAACAGTCCTGTTTCTATAGTGGCCTTGATAATATCAGAAGTGCCATGGGTGGAAAAGCCAATATGACGAATTTTCCCCGCTTCCTTAGCTTTTTGCAATACCCTTAAACAGCTATTTTCCCTTGTCAGCAACTGTAAATGTTGCCAGGTATTCACCCCATGAATAGCCACACAGTCAATATAGTCTACTTGCAGTCTTTTTAACGACTCATCCAGATATTGTTGATACAGTTGGGGCTTGTCTGTTGGGATAAACTTGGTAGTTATAATAACCTTCTCTCTGGGGCATTGGAGTCTTTTTAAAACACGTCCTAGATACAATTCACTATCCCCATAAGCCCTAGCCATTTCCAGATGGTTGATTCCCAGTGCCAGGGCTTTAGCTACAGTTGCATACATTTGTTCTTCACTGTAGCAACAACGCATCAACCCCAGGGAGAAAACCGAGAGATATAGGCCAGTTTTACCGAAACGGCGATATTTCATGGGAAGGGTGTATTGGTAGCCCCTCCCATTGTAGCCTAGAAAGACAATCGTCTGGGAATGGCTGTAGTCCAAGTTTCGGTAATGTCAGACAGGGACAATTCTAACAGATGGACGTTATTAGCGGTGATAGTAAGACAGTTACCCCCCACCTTTCCTATCAGTTGCCAACTGCTGCCCAGATTGGCTTGCAAGAAGTCTTCCCAGACGGTTTGCTGTTGAGGGGAAACAGAAACAATAATCACACTTGCCATCTCTCCGAATAACAACTCGTCAAAGCGTTTGTGGGGATGGTAAACAGCTACCTGACAACCTAGTTGGGAGGCAATACAACATTCTGCCAAAGCCACGGCAATACCCCCCTCCGCACAATCATGGGCAGACTTGACATAGCCAAGACGAATCCCCTCGCGACAGGCAGACTGCACCTGTTTTTCCAAATCGTAGTCTAGATAGGGAGGTTTACCTGCTACAGTATGGTGGATAAGGGCAAGGTATTCAGATGCCCCTAGGGTAGGATTAAACTCCCCTAAAAGATATATCAAATCCCCCTCTTGCTGCCAAGATTGTCCTACTACCCTTCTAATATCGGGTATAATGCCAATCATGCCGATGACGGGGGTAGGATAGATAGGTTGTGGCTTCCCCTCTTTGTCAATGGTTTCGTTATACAGAGACACATTCCCCCCAGTCACAGGGGTATTAAATTGGCTACAAGCCTCAGCTATTCCCCGACAGGCATAGTACAATTGCCAGTAGCCTACAGGATTTTCTGGGCTGCCAAAGTTCAAATTATCCGTCACAGCCACTGGTGTTGCGCCTACACAACTTAGGTTTCTCGCTGCTTCTGCCACTGCCAATACCGCACCTCTGTAGGGATCCAAATATACATATCTCCCATTACAATCTGTAGTAGCGGCTAAACCAATAATAGCCCCCTCTGGGCTTTCTTCCAGACGCCTTAAGCGGATTACTGCCGCATCTGCCTTTCCTGGTAATACTACTGTGTTGTTTTGTACCTGATAGTCATATTGGCGGTACACCCATTTTTTAGAGGCAATAGAAGGGCTATCTAGGAGTTTTAGGAGGACATCACCCCATTTTTGACCTCCGATGCCCTTTTCGTCGGCCTGAGGCAGTTGTAGGGGGGTCCAAGACCATGCTTTTTGGATATAGGAGGGGGGTTCAGAGAGGACCTGATGGTGGTAAACGGGGGTATTTTCGGCTAGGGCAGTGGCGGGTATTTCAGCAGCAATGTTACCCTGGTGCCAGATGCGTACTACTGGCTCAGCTATAACCCTGCCAGCAACCACTGCATGTAACCCCCAGCGTTTGAAGATGGCAATCAACTCCTCCTCTCTGCCTTTTTGGGCTACTAACAGCATTCTTTCTTGGGATTCGGAGAGGAGGTATTCATAGGCAGTCATACCAGTCTCCCTGGCGGGGATTTTATCCAAGTCCAGTTCGATGCCCACACCCCCTTTAGCCGCCATTTCTGAGGTGGAACAGGTGATGCCGGCGGCGCCCATATCCTGTGCTGCCACTACTGCCCCTGTTTTAAACGCCTCCAGACAGGCTTCTATGAGGCATTTTTCCAAAAATGGGTCACCTACTTGGACAGCAGGACGATCGTCCATAGAGTCTTCTGTCAACTCGGCACTAGCAAAACTAGCCCCTCCCATGCCATCCCTACCAGTAGTTGAACCGACGTAGAGTACGGGATTTCCCACCCCTCTTGCGGCTGATTTGACAATTTCTTCTGTTTCCATCAACCCTATAGCCATCACATTTACCAGAGGGTTATCCTTGTAGGCGGCATCAAAATACACCTCCCCGCCGATGGTAGGTACTCCTACACAGTTGCCATAATGGGAGATACCAGCCACTACCCCTTGGAAGATACGTTTAGTGTGGGGGTTGTCCAGATTACCAAAACGGAGGGAGTTTAAAACGGCGATAGGGCGCGCCCCCATGGTAAATATATCTCGTAGGATGCCCCCTACTCCTGTGGCTGCCCCCTGGAATGGCTCAATAGCGCTAGGATGGTTATGGGATTCTATTTTGAAGGCTATTTTCAGCCCATTACCAAAGTCTACCACTCCTGCATTTTCCCCAGGCCCCACTAGTATTCTTTCTCCTCGGGTGGGAAATTGGGACAATAAAGGTTTAGAATTCTTATAACAACAATGTTCTGACCACATTACCCCAAACATCCCCAATTCTGCCCTATTGGGGTGTCTTCCCAGTCTTTTGACTATTTCCTCATACTCTTCTGGTTTAATCCCCTCTGCTGCTATTTCTTCTGGGGAGAAAGGTGCTGTTTCTATTGCTCTTTGTGGTTGTTTTTCCATAGAATCTCTTGCTATTGTTTCACGGATACCAGATACAATATACCAGTAATCGGCCTCTGTTTTTTAGCCGTTAATTTCCTCGTATATTTTCCTTCTTTGTATGCTGAAAAAATTTTGGTATTCCCTGCTAGCTTTATTGCCTGACAAAAGTTTCATGGCCCTAATTCATATCACTGAGAATATTGTATCAAAAATTCTGTCATTGGCGCTAATTGTAGTCATATTTGTTTCTATCTTTGACTTGATATATGTCTTAGTAACCGACTTGTTATTTGACGAGAAAGTCGGTTTTCTGAACAATACCCTGATAGACATTTTTGGCTTGTTTCTCAACGTACTAATTGCCTTAGAATTGTTGGAGAATATAACAGTTTATCTGCGGAAACACATAGTACAACTGGAGTTAGTCCTCATAACGGCCATGATTGCCGTAGCCAGAAAAATAATAATCTTCAACCCAGACAAGTATGACAAAAGCAGTATAGTGAGTCTAGGGATTGGCATTTTGTGTCTAGCTGGTAGTTACGGAATAATCCACTACGCAAACAGGAGAAAGGAGAGAGACTGAATCATTTTTTCTTGTCTCTTTCTTCCCAAAGATACAGAGAAATCATCAGGATTATAACAGCAATTTGGACGAAGAGATTGTAGAGGTTTTCGGAGAGATTTTGACCAGTTATAACCCGAGGAAGAATGAAAAAGATGCCGATAAAACCCGAGGCAGCAAAAGTAAAATAAAATAGTTTCCTAAGGCCTTTATAGGGGGCCTTTATTTCTGCCTTTAGAAAAGCATATTTTTGGGACTTAGAGGGGCGATTATGATTTTCCATGGAGAAAGCCAAAAAGAGGACCTTAGATCATAGTACTAGTTTCTAGGGCCATTTGCATAAGGGTTTCCTGGGCAATAATTTCCTTTTCACCAGGTTTAGGTTGCCGTCGCACATAGCTGCCATCGCTTTGTAACTCCCAAGCATGACAGTTGTCGGCAAGCATTACCCCTAGAATCTCTTGTAATTGTTTCATCAATCTTGGATCTTCCACTGGTGTTACAGTTTCCACTCTCCGAGAGAGATTACGGGTCATCCAGTCTGCACTACCTATGTATACTTCTTCATTACCATTGTTGTAGAAGTAAAAAATACGAGAGTGTTCCAGGAAACGGCCAACAATACTAATAACCTTGATGTTATCACTAATGCCCTCCAAACCAGGACGAAGGCAACAGATACCACGGACAATTAAATCAATTTTAACCCCGGCGCGGGAAGCCCGATACAAGGCGCGAATCACTTGTACATCTACTAGGGAATTCATTTTAGCAACAATACGGCCAGTGCCCCCCTTCCGGACATTTTCTGCCTCCCTATCAATCATGGCGATGATTCTCTCACGCATGGTGACGGGGGCAACCAGCAACTTGCGGTAGGATTTTTGTCTAGAATAACCAGTAAGGTAGTTAAACAAGTCAGTTACATCGGCACCTAAATCCTCCCTACAGCTGATTAATCCCAAGTCCGTGTAGAGTTTAGCAGTTTTGGGGTTATAATTGCCAGTGCCAATGTGGACATAACGACGGATTTGATCCTTCTCTTTTCGTACTACTAAAGCTATCTTAGTATGTGTCTTTAAACCCACAATGCCATATACCACATGGACACCCGCCTTTTCTAGTCGCCGCGCCCAATTTATATTATTCTCCTCGTCAAAACGGGCTTTCAATTCCACTAAGGCTACCACCTGTTTCCCCCTTTCTGCCGCTTCGATTAAGGCTTGTAGGATGGGCGAATCGCCAGAGGTGCGGTAGAGAGTCATCTTGATGGCAAGGACTTTTGGATCTCTTGCCGCTTGTATGATAAACTGTTGTACTGTGGCGGCAAAAGAGTGATAGGGGTGGTGTACCAGTAGGTCCGACTTACGGATCATGGCAAAAAATTCCTCACTGATGTCTTCATCACTGTCAGCCTTAGCATTTTCTAAATTTTGAAACTCGTCGAAGGGAGGCGGCACAACCCCATTCCAAGGAGGATCCTTTAATTGTGGTAATGGTAGAGACATAAGGGAAAATAGGTCATTTAAGGCTAGTAAACCGTCTATTTCGTAGACGTCGATGGGTTGTAAGTCCAGTGCCTCCATTAGCATTTGCTTAATTTTATCAGGCATGTTAGGATGGATTTCTAATCTTACGGCTGAGCCTGCAAAGTGTCTACGACGTAACTCCTGTTCGATAGCTTGGAGTAAATCATCCGCCTCGTCTTCTTGCACAGCCAAATCCGCATCACGGGTTAGACGAAACTCATGACACTCTTGCACATCCATGCCTGGGAAGAGGGCATCCAAATGGTGAGCTATAACTTGTTCCAACGGTACTGCAACAAAGATGGCATTTTCCAAAGACTCAGCCAGATGGAGGGGTAGTGGCAGAAAACGAGGAAGAGTTTTAGGTACTTTTACTCTAGCAAATAATTCCTCTCCCGTGTCAGGATGTTTTACTAACACCGCCAGGTTTAAACTCAAGTTGGAAATATGGGGGAAAGGGTGACTTGGGTCTACTGCCAGAGGCGTCAGTACAGGGAAAATATTATTGGCAAAGTATTCGTGGAGGTATTGTCTTTGTTCTAAAGACAGCTCTACAAAATCCAACAAGTATACTCCAAACTTTTTCAATTCCTGTCGTAGTTTTTCAAAGTTTTCCACTTGTAGCTTAATGAGAGGGCGTAGTTTTTTGTTAATATCCTGTATTTGCTGAAGGGGAGTCCTGCCGTCAGGGGTTAGTTTAGTAACCTCTGCCTCCACTTGACGTTTTAACCCCGCCACCCTTACCATGAAAAACTCATCCAGGTTAGAACTGAAGATAGCGGTAAACTTCAGTCTTTCCAACAGGGGTGTCCTTTCACTTAAGGCTATTTGTAAGACTCTGTAGTTGAATTCTAGCCAACTTAACTCCCGATTAAAATAATATTCTGGATTTTTGAGGTTAATCTCCTCTTCAGGCAGAAATTCAGTCTTCATCCCCTTTGTTTTTTCCTTCTTTGGTGACATTAGCCAAAAGACAACACTATGCCTTTCATCACCATCTTAACCTTTTCCCAAAAGAAAATTACCCTGATGGTGGTTTTCTGGGGGAGACAATGTATCCCATTAGTGTTAAGCTAGGAGTTTGAAGTTTTGTAAAGAGGCTTTTATGTGGGCAAGTGCCATTACTGCCTATTTACACTATTTAAGCCTAGGGGTTATTTTTGCCGCCCTAGCTATCGAGTATTTCACCCTAAAAGAGGATTTGGAAGCCAAAGAAGCATGGCGGATTTTATGGGCAGATAGTGTCTATGGTATTGCCGCCGTAACTGTTTTAGTCACTGGCCTATTGAGAGTATTTTACTACGGCAAGGGAACTGCCTATTACACTGCCATGACGACATTCTGGCTGAAGGTGGGACTATTTTTGGTGGTGGGGATGGTATCCTTGTATCCCACCTTCTCCTTTCTCCTGTGGCTAAAATCCCTAATCGGTGAAAAGCCCGCAGAAAGAGTTAAGGTGTTACAGTATAGGAGACTAAAGGGGATAATAGTCTTTGAGTTAATAGGGTTTAGTATCATTCCCCTTCTAGCCTCCATGATGGCAAGAGGTATCGGCTTATCAGGGGGATTGGGGATTGGGGGTTAGCAGCTGGTTTTCTTCTCCTTCTGGTGGGTACCGTCCCACAAGGGGCAGATTATACCACCTCGTCGGCAAAACTGCAAATACGGGTGAAATGAAAAGGCCCTGCTACTGAACCCCATAATAATTCATCTGTAATCGGATCCCTCCCACGATCAAAACTAATTAACTTCTCCTCGTCAATCTCAAAGCTATTATCCAGATAGGATTCCCTGCCATTCCTCACTACAATGCAATTCTTGCCCGGTTTGACATAGCCTTTAAAGTGGGTGCCAGTCCATTCTGCAATCATATCACAGCCGGGCATTTTTTCCAAGTCCTCCACTGTCAACTGTTTTAGCAATTCCGGATTTCTGGATGCCCCATAAAACCTACTTTCGTCTTTCAATTTGTAGTGCTCCAATTCCAAATGATCGTCTACCACATGGATTTTAAACACCCGCACCCTATAGGGACGATTTAACATAAAATCATAGGCTTGTTCTAAAAATAGACTAGTGCCACCCAGTAGAGATTCTGGCAATGGCCGCATACAAACCCTCACATGGGCGAAAAATGGGGGATTATCCCATGCCTGTTTCTGATTGCTGAAATCTGCCGCCATCAGACGGGCTAGGGCTTTTACATCAGTGGAGTGACTCATGTTCTCACCAGGTTACATCCCAGCTATTCGGTTTAGTGCCAGTTTAGCACGGGTTTGAATCGCTATCTCACTATCCCCAGTACAGATGGTAGTTAACTCCTCCCGGATGCCCTTTAACAAATCCAGACTACCAGAGTCGGCTTTTAAGGCTAGATAGAAGTTTTCCCAGGCTACTACAGTGGCATAACGCACTACCCACTCCCCATCCCGAATGGTAGTCATGAGGGTGTTATAGATTTCCTGCTGGGTATCCAATTTCTCCTCGGCAGGTAGCTGTTGCCACTTCAGATTCCCTAAGCCTCTAGTTGCCGCGCGTCTAACACTTTGGGAAAAATCCGTAGTAGCTGCCGAAACCAGTAAATCCTTTGCCCTAATATCCCCTATCCCCGCCAATACTCTCAACGCCCAGGCTCTTGCACCATAATTGTAATCATCTATGTTCTGAAGGAGGGGTTCCACCACGGGCGCACCAATGGCGATTAAGCCGTCTACCGCCGCTACCGCTGCCCCAGGGTTATTCCACCCCAATACCTCTATCAGTATGGGTATTGCTAGGGGAGACTTAACTGCCGCCAAATCCTCTACTGCCTTCAACAGGGCGTCTGCAGATTCTGCCTTTCTCACCGCTTCCATCAGGGTTTGTAACCTTTCTGTACTATTCTCTGTGAGGTACATATCCGCCTAACTCTTTTCCAGCCTGAAACTAGAGTAATTTTAACAGGTCTGCCCCTCTCTCTATATATTCAGGGTGGTGGGGATTATAGGGACTTTTTAGCCTATCCACCGACACAATTTCCGCCGATGGTGGTACAATGGGGGCGTCTAGGTCAAAGGATGTAGCCCCACTCAGATTGCTGGAAATCCCCTTAAACACCATTATCTCCAACTCCTCCTCCCCGTTTTTTGCCCTTACTATCAACACCTCTTCTGGATGGTTGCGGCTATACTCTTCTATTTGTTCAATGCTAATCCCCATTGTTTCCCCTCAAAAGCTTTACTCCCCATGGTAACAGTTGTCACAGGCGTTTGGGGTATTATCCCCCTGACATCCCTTCTATAGCAGTTACCACCCCCCCTTTTATGGCCTTCCCTCACTTAAATACTTTTATCTAGGTGCCAGGGCGGTAAACAGCGGTAACCCGGCGATATTCATCCAAGTTTACCACTAGTTGTGTCAATTGTGGGTCATTGATAAGGAGAGGTAGAAATATCTGAGGATGTAAAGCTTTCCAGAAATAGTAAACAAATTCCTCCACTTCCCTTTCTGTCATCCCCGTCTTTCCCCCAAGCCGCATTTTTCTTTCTGCCTCTTGTCGCCATTGTAGGCTATAGCGGTAGTCTTCTGGATTAAAAACCACCAGATAGTCAATCATTCCCCACAACGGCAGATATTCTTTCAGTCTTCTATTGCAGTCCAGGGCAAACTGTCGGTCTTCTTGTGTCACAATAGGGTAGGGAGGATTATCAAACTCCTTCTCAGGCACTGGTCTTACCCCTACAAACCATCCCTCCAGTATAATAATATCAGCCCTGTTAATTGGCTCAAAGAAGGCCCTATCCCCCTTTCCCCCAACAAGTGACTTATCAAATCTAGGGATTGCCACGGGATATTGACGCCTTTTAAGACGACTCAAAACTTCTATTGCCAAAGACACATCATGAGTAGCCGGTGGGCCACGCCAAATCAAACGAGGGTCCATTTGTGCTAAAATCTGTCTCTGGCCATAAGTTTTATAAAAATCATCCAGGGAAACTGCTACGCAATATACTCCCAAATATTCCAAAATCACTGATAAAATTTCCGCCGTTGTGGTTTTCCCTGTGCCTTGCAATCCCATAATCCCTAATAATAGAGGGTTGGATTTCTGTCTGTATAACGCCAATAATTCCCAGGCTAGGGGTAGCCATAATCCCCAGAGACTATGGATGAATTCTGTTTCATTTTTCTCTATGGCAAAATCTTCTAATCTCTGCCATATCCTGTGGTAAACTCCCCTAATTACCTGTTTTTTCGAGTCAGATAATTCTGGACAAATTCTCCCGGCAAAGGCGTAGTTTTCCCCAATTTTATAACCCATCAAAAACTCGGAATCAGCTGGGGAAATTGGTGTGTAATTTATAAGTCTCTTTACTATTTCTACCAGCCGATGTTTTGGCATATTAACTTTTGAATTGTCTTTACCCATAAGGAGAGAAACAATCCATATGTCTTACCAGTTTAACAGCAGGATTTCCTCCCTCGGCATCCCCCTTGCTTAGTTGTTTCGCCTACACCCAGCCTGACAGGCAAACTATCTCAACAGTGGTGAGATTGCTTCCTCTAACAAATCTCTGGTACACTAACAGAAAGGTTGTTCTGTTGTACAAACGTCTCTCCAGTCTGATAGAAAGATTACTTGGTTTTACAATAGGGCGGTTGCTTTATTCTACAACAATCTCAGCTGGCTAACAGGGGGAATTATTTCCATTTACAAGACTTTTACCCCCCATAAGACTGTCTTGTTTAGCCAATACCTTGTCAGCCTAACCGGAGGATTTTTTTTACTGCCTTCCCCCCTCATATTGTTTCTTTTGCCGCCAGAGGGGAAGATTATTTCTTTCTACCAAAATCCTACTAGTCTAACAGGAAGATTGTCTTGTCTAACACTTGTCTAACAAATGTCTTCCCATGGCAATAGGGAGATTTTTTCCCCTTACAAGTATTCTTTTAGCCTGATAGCAACATTGTCTTGTCCAACAAATCTCTCAGTATTGTAACAACAAAGTTACCTTTTTTTACAAACCTTTAGCATAGAAACAGGGGGTTATCTTGTTTCACTAAAACCTCCATCTGTGGCAACACTGTTTTGTTTTACAAACTGTGGCAACACTGTTTTGTTTTACAAACGCCTCGTCAGCCTAACCATAGGATTGAGGGGGTGATTGTCTCGTCTCATAGGGTTACAAATGTCTCAGTCTGCTAAAAAAGGAGTTACTCTCTTTTACAAGAATCTGGGGATACTAACGGCAAGACTATCTTGTTTTAAAAACATTTCTCCTGTGGTAATACTGTTTCTTTTTACAGCAATTCCGGTGACTTAACAGAAGGATTGTTTCATTTTACAGTGGCACAAACAAGGTGTATCAGTTTGCCAGGAGAAAGGTTTTTTCCCATGAGAAACAGTACATCCGAATTCCAGTTTTTTGTTTGACGGTATCATTTTTTCTTTTTGTACACCAATGGAAGATTTATGTTGTCTCAGCGACAGGCAATTTTTAGGCAAAAATAGACGGTATATGCCAATCTCCTGACGATTATACTCTTCTTTTTTACCCATCTGGAGAGGAAGGGGTATTTCTGTCGCACAAGCGTTGAATTTCGTCTCTACATTACGACAAACAACTCATTTCATTTTTCCGATGTGTGGGATATGAAGCAACAAATTTCAGGGAAAACAAATAGGGCATTTCCGTGGTACAACAATTTTTTTCTATCTTCCTCGTTTTATTGGAAGAGGCTAACTTTTCAGCCTAGGGGTTTTTGTCAACAAGTCAACAAAATATACGAGTAGCTTTTCGATGGGGGAATTTTTTCTGCCTTGTAGAGGTAGAGACTATATATCCAAGTCGCCAGGTAAGTTTCAACAATAAAAGTTGCATCCCAACGGGAGGTGAGTTGCCTTATTTATCTCGTTTACTGCCAATTATATTCTCCAATTACCTGGGAATAATTTTAAGAATAAACCGGACATCTCAAACCCCAGCCATATGGCCTAAAATATAATTTTCAAATCACGGGCGAACCTTATATTATCATTATTTTCATATATCTGTTGCTATGCCATAGATAATGGTAAACAAACAAAGGGAGATAATTATCTGGTAGTTATACTCGCCTAGATTTTATCTCCAGAAAAACAAAGGGTTTCGGAAGCATGAAAGAAGCTGCCTAAAATGAGACTATGTTTCCCAGTAAGTAATAGAAAATTTACCTCATTTTTCTGGGAAATATATCTCCGTTGGAAAATATATTTCCGTTTCGTGAAAGAATAATTAAAAGAATCCAATTAGCTATATAGATTTTCTTCTGTCACCCTATCCGAATAGAGGGATACCAAATACCCCATAATAAAGGCATGAGAGGCTGCAAAATATCCCGGCTACCTCTGCCAAAGAGTTTTTCTTCCTTCTTCGTATAATGGTAAAACATATGTGTAAACTGCCTTCTAGTTGTTTCCCCCTGTCTACTGAGGTGTCGAATTGGATGTATCTATTGCCTGAATGAGGATTTAAAAGACGCTAGGGGATTTAAAGGCTAAATTCTGCATTACAAATCCGGAAAATTGGTTTTTTTGTTTTAATGGTAGAATAGAGGTGTGGCTTTTTTTCTTGCTATACGGGGGTAGGCGATAGATGCCAATTATCTGATGATGCGGATTTGTGTACATTGTTGTTAGACAAACACGTTTTGGCTTTCAATAATAAAAAGGAGACGGTGACAGCTTGAGGGATAGACTTCGACTCTTTACATGTCAGCAAACAAGCATTGTTTACGTTGCTTGAAAAGGGTTTCCCAAGGGGGGATAGACAGGGCATTTTAGTTTTAAGGGAGGGGGGTGGGATTTCCAAAACCATTAGCTAGCGGGAGAATTTTTTCCCTATTGTATAGTGGCAGAATGGGATGTGTCGACTGTGTCTGCGGGGAGAGATTATCAGAATAAACCAAATACCTTGACTGTTAGAAGAATTGCATTGTTTCCCGGTGATAAACTATATATATCGACTATCTGAAGAAGGATTTATTAATCCCGCCTGGAGACTGCTTCTTTTGGGAGGAAAAAGCCAGTAAGACACTGAGGCTTTCTTACGGGAAGATTTCTCTGTGAAAGGGGTAAACTCAGGGTTTCAATTATCTGACCAGTGGGGGAAAATAGAAGGAAAAATAGCCAGGGGTAGGATTGTCTTGCCTTATTTCCCATGGTGGCAAACAATAGATGTCTACTGTGTGAAAAAGAGAGTATCAACGACAAACGAGACATGCCAATCTTCTGAAAGAGAAAATTATCTACAGCTTTTGTTGGTAAACCAGAAATATCAACCGCCTGGGAGGTTAATTTTTGGCTTTATGGTTGTATGAGTTTATTGTGTAGGTGTGTTGGCTAGACATGTTTTCAGGGATAAACAAGAAACACCAATTGCCTGACGGTTAAAACCGCCAAAGATAAGACAAACAAGACACCTTCTTGTCTAACCGGCAGATTTTTTTGTTGTCTCCAGAAGACTTGTTATCCCTATAATAGACGGATTGTACAGACTAGCCGATAGGGATATGTTTTCTTAAATGGCAAACAAATGCCAACTTCCCAAAAAAGAGTAGAAATAACATTGTGAATAAGCAGGGTATCCAGAGTATCTAAAAGGAGTATGCTTACCCAGGGATTGGTAAACAAATGCTAACTACCCGACAACAGGGAAAAATATTAGTGTTTCAATTGATTCCTCGTCTACCGGTAAACCAAACTTGTAAATTTCCTAAAATTTCCCAAAAAAGAGACTTGAAAAACAAACACTAACTTGCCAGTAAACTAAAAGGAAGATTATTTTGTATCCTCTCTTGTTGAAAGCCGACAGGATTTGTCAATTGCTTGAAAAAAGGAATTGTAATAACAAACGAAAGAGACATTCCAACAACTGCCCAACGGTTATAATATCTTGTGTTTTACTAGGCATAGGCGGGATACAATAGTTGCCCAAAGATAAAACCATCCCCCAGTAATAGAGACACAATTACTGCCTGCGGGTTTAGAGTCTTGGGTTGCGAGAATAAACCACACCTTTTACCCGTTTAAAGGTTAAAACTTAATGCCTCATGTGAAGAATAAACAACACATTCCGGCGTCTTGACAAGAGGATTGTAAGAATAGAGGGTAGGCAATAGTTACTAGAAGACTTTAACAAGGAAATCAATAAATTTGGGAGAAATTGTCTTGTTGTCTCACCTTGTCTTCTGTGGTGGCAGCAGGGAAAGTATGTTAATCACCCCTTGAGGAAATTTTTAGGATAGGCATAAGACATCTGAATCCCCCCATTGAATATATCAATTCCCTGGGTAAGCATATCAACCACCGAAGAGGGAAGTCTTAAAAACAACCATAAGCCAGACATCTCAATTTTTTGAAAAAGATGGTTGTGTCTTGCTATAGTAAACGGGATACACCTGTCAGAAATATATGTCTATTACTCACAGGGATATTTCAGTTGTCTGAGAGTAGGTTTTCTATCTTTGAGTGGAAACTTTAAATTTCAAATGTATAAGAAGGCGAATTTTATCGACAGTCTGGGGGAATTGTCTTGCATTTTATAGGGATAGATTATACATGTAGCTTTGGAGAGTAAACAGAAAGTATTAGTCGTCTGGAGGTGGATTTTCATCTCAATGTGAAATCCAAGTTGGCAGGCGGCTTTTCTGATGTTATTTTGAGTCAACAGGGAATTCAGGGGAATTTTCTCCTCTTATACGGCTACGAGTAAAGATATACCACCTTGAGGATATTACATCTGCCTTATGGGATGAAGGTTATCCTTGCCATTGGAGTTTTCTGTTGGAGTTTCTTACAGATGACTAAAACCCTTCTTGGGAAGCCAGCGAATCCAACTGTTTGTCATTGGTATAACTGTAACCCCTTCTACTTTCATATCTACTTTCATGCCATTTACCAAGGCGTATTGGGGTTTGAGTTTCTCCATCAACATTTTGTCATATATTCCCTTGTTAGTAATCACCAGTATGTCGGGATTAAAGCCAAAATCCCCGTTTGCTACCTCGCCGTAGATTACCAACCACTTCTCGTCAGCCAACTTAAACAGGAGATAGTTGTCATTTCCCTCGATAATTGTAATAGATTCTAGTCTTCGGGAGTCATATTCATTGACGTGTTTGACAGACAAGTATTTTTTCAAAAACATCAGGGGATGGGGTGTTTTATCTGTTTTGGAAAAAACTGCCTCTACTTGGTTAACTCCCTGATTTTCCAAAAAGGGAATCAAGTCAAAGTATATGGTTTTCTTGTCTCCCAAATTAATCACAGCCGTTTTGTTGCGGTTTTGAATAACTAATACTGTCTCCTCATCACTGTCAATAGCTGTTACCTGAATTAGGCTTAACTTTTGATGAATTAGGGGAGTCAAAACGATGCCAAATGCCAGTAAAATCAAACTCAGTCTGTACTTTCGCCACTCTGGCTTGTAGCTGATTGCCAGAAAGATGAGATACACTAAAATAAGATTAAAAACATGGAGTCTACCGACTGCCAACGAACTAAAAGGCAGTTTGTTGCTAATTCCCACTATACCAAATAGTAGCCATAAAAAGGGATATAACAAAAAGGAAATGCCACTGCCTAGGAGGGGAATAAAAACACCAATAAAGGCTGCGACAATACCCACCAGAGTGATAACAATAACCAGAGGGGTGACAAGAATATTAGTAATAATGCCATAGAGGGGGAAACGGTGGAAATGATACCATTGTAGAGGCAATGTCCAAATAGTTGCCGCAACAGTGGCGGCGACGATATTGGCAATAGTAGAAGGCAAAAAATCTAGGTGTCTAGCCAAGGGGGAGGTAGAAGTAATTAATCCCCATACTGCCATGAAACTCAACTGAAACCCAATATCCCAAATCCACATAGGATTGATTACCAGCAATATCACCCCAGCCAACAAAAGACTGCCAGAAATCCTCACCTGTCTCTCTTGTAAAATTGCCACCAAACCCGCCATTCCCATAAGAGTTGCTCTTAAAATAGAGGGATAAAATCCAGTAATGGTGGCATAACCCAAAAGACATAGACTTCCCACAAAAAAACGTTTATCTGGGGTGAGACTGGCTGTCAAACTCAACACCACTGCCAGCAGAAGGGAAACATGGAAGCCAGAGGCAGCCAGAGTGTGACTTAAACCCGCCAAACGAAAACTCTCTTCGGTTTCCCAATCCAAATCTACCGCACGACTGCCAATTACCATAGAAGAAACTAGACTGCCGTAAGGCATTCCCAAAAAACGGATATGGGTTTGAATAATTCTTTTTCTTGTCTGATACAACAAGCCTTGCCACCAATTCCCCTTTTCAATCACAGTCACAGACTTGGCGGCTAAACCGGAAAAGACTCCTTGTTTCCGCAGATATTCGGCAAAGTCAAATCCCTCTGGGTTTAGGGGGGGAGAAGGCAAATACAGATTTCCTTCCAGCCTAACAGTTGTTGAAGGATATACTCCACTTACCTCTAATAGGGGAGAGGTGACATACACCTTGCCGGTGACTCTTTTTTCCTTGCCACTTTCGTCTATTAGATTCTTGGCAAGTAGAATAAATTTTGCCTTTAGATTGCGATTAATTTTAGGCTGAGTTAAAACAATTCCTTCTACCTCAACCGGATAGGATTTGCCATAGCTTATGCCAACAACTTGTTTGCTTATATCCAAACTTTCGGGGTGAGGCAGACGCCAGTGGTAGTAGACAAAGCCAACAACTACGAAAGCGGAGAATAGCAGTATATGGCCTATTTTTATAAATGAACAATAGTAATTTAAAAACCTGCTAAAACAGAAGATTAAAATTACCAACAAAGCCACAGCAATCAGTAGTTTTTCCTTCCCTTCCCAATTCCAAACTTCGCCCAATAGCAATCCTACTATGTAGCATACGGACAAACCGTAGATTATTTTTACTCTTTCTGAGGTAAGGTCCATAACTATTATAATCTAATAACAAAAATTTTGCTAATTATAAAAAACGCTAATAAATGATAATAATGTATTATTTTTATCTCCGCAAAAACCCCATATATTCTTGCTTTTTGATTTAAAAAAGTAAGATAATGATGTTTAAATAAGACGCAGAAAAGTTGGAATATATGAAAAACAGAAAAGGAAATTTCGATGTTTAAAAAATAAACAGCTAGCAGGAAAAACAACCAACAGGTTAAAATATTAACCTTCAAAGAGGCGGAAAAAAGGAAAACAAAAGGCATGAGAAAAATAGTGAAATGGACTGCAGGCGTTATAATAATAGGAATAGGATTAACAGCCTCCCCCGTCAATGCCCAATCCCTAAAGGTAGTATACCCGCCAGCGAATCATGAAACCACGGCGGCGTCTATTTTCATAATAGGCTCTGCACCTCCACAAGGGAATGTTATCATAAATGGTAACATAGTGCGTCGCTCACCTCAGGGACACTTTGCCCCTTCTATACCCTTAAAGGTGGGGGAAAACGAGGTAGTCATTCGTTATGGCAAGGAGGAGATAAAACGCACCATTGTCAGAAAAGACAATCAGCCTGCTTGGGAGGAGGTGGAAACACTAAGTAGTAATCTGATAACCCCTCGGGAGGATATAAGTGTGTTGCCGGGAGAGAATGTCTGTTTTACTGCTATAACTCCCACTGAAGCCAAAACCACAGTCACCATAGGGGGGAGAAAAATTCCCCTTACCCCCGACTGGAAACAACCCCTCCCTCCTAACTCTGCAGTTTTGGTAGGTGACAATCAAACCACCCCCGCCGTGGGAAAGACAGGAGAAAACCCCCAACCCCGCCTTTGGCATAGAGTTGTAGGTTGCGTTTCTTTTGAGTCTCCGGCGGAGTTTCTTCAACCCGTCTTCTCTATGGATTATAACAATAAGACTGTAGAGAGAAAAGGCACTGGCAGGATTAATATTCTAAACCCCCAACAGTTGCCCGTGGTTGAAGTCACATCTATACAAGGTATAACACGGACAGGGCCAGGTGTAGACTATTCTCGTTTAACGCCACTTCCCCGGGGGGTAAAAGCCACAGTCACTGGCAGGAATGGGGAGTGGTTAAGACTAGACTACGGTGGCTGGATAAAGGCGGGGGAAACCAGAATTGTGCCTGGAAATGCCCCACCCGTTTCTCTCATTCGCAGTATCACCTCTCGCCTTACACAGGATAGCCTGGATGTTATTTTCCCTCTAGAAGTACAAGTGCCAATTACTATTAGACAGGACAGTCGAACTCTAACTCTAACCCTTTATAATACCATAGCACAGACAGACATAATCCGTTTTGACGACAATCCCCTAGTGGAAAGACTAGACTGGCATCAAAAAGCCCCTACCCAGGTGGAATATGTCTTCACCTTCAAACATCCGCAACAGTGGGGTTATGATGCCCATTACCAAGGCAGCAATCTTATTCTTAGTCTTCGCCTTCCTCCTCGTCTCCACTCTAAAATATTTGGAAGTACAATTGTAATAGACCCTGGCCACGGGGGAGAGGAGTCAGGAGCATTAGGTCCTACAGGCGTAGCTGAAAAAGAAATAAACCTAAAAGTAGCCCTTCTTCTAGCACAACAGTTGGAGAAAAAAGGGGCACTGGTTTATCTTACCAGAAAAGAAGACGAATTCGTCTCCCTAAAAAACAGGCAAGATATAATCGCCAAAATAAGGCCTACCCTTGCCATTTCTCTCCACTACAACGCCCTACCTGACGGAGGCGATGCCGAGAAAACAAAGGGAATAAGTACCTATTGGTATCATCCCCAAGCCCACGACTTGGCAGTCTACCTCCATAACTATCTTACCGAAAAACTAAACCGCCCAAGCTATGGAGTTTACTGGAATAATTTAGCACTTACCCGTCCTCATGTAGCCCCCACGGTATTATTAGAATTGGGTTTTATAATCAACCCTGAAGAATTCGAGTGGATTGTAAACCCACAAGCCCAAAAAAAGCTGGCGGCTACCATCGCTGACGCCATTGAAAACTGGCTACTAGAAAAAAAACGCTACGATGAATGGCGACCAAAATGAACATCCACAGGCATCCGGCAAAATCTTCCTCTCTCATGGCATGGCTATTCCTCTCTCCCTCACTCCTTCTCCTAACCTGCTTTCTATTCCTGCCAATAATTGCAGTCTTACTCCTTAGTTTTACCGATGGCAATCTCAACCAACTGCACTGGGTAGGACTGGACAATTACAATAGACTACTAGCTAACCCAGACTTCCCCAGGATAATCCTAAACACCACCTATTTCTCCCTAACCACGATTGTGCCCAGCATAATTATACCCTTGATCCTGGCCATACTGCTCAACCAAAATATCCCCCTTAAAACCCTACTGCGCACTGGTTACTTTCTCCCCTCCGTCACCTCCCTTGTAGCCATGGGGTTAGGATTTCGTTGGTTATTTCAAAACAATGGCCCCATCAACCAAATACTGCTACAACTAAAAATAACCCCCATAGCCTGGCTAAATAGCACCACCTGGGCAATGCCAGTCTTAATCCTGTTTAGCTGCTGGCGACAAATTGGCTTCAATCTGGTTGTTTTCCTCGCCTGTCTCCAAACCATCCCCCACAGTCAATACGAAGCCGCGGAGTTGGATGGCGCCGGTTTTTGGGGAAAATTGTGGCATATCACCCTACCCTTCCTTCAGCCAACTCTTATCTTTGCCACCACTACCACCACAATCTTTACCCTAAAGTCCTTTGAACCAGTATACATCATCACCAATGGAGGCCCCGCCAACTCCACCAATATTCTTCCTTTTTATATCTATGAACAAGCCTTCCGTCAATTCAACTTCGGCTACGCCTCCGCCGCTACCACCTTCCTCCTAATTATTGCCCTCCTCGTAGTCTTTGTCCAGATAGCCACTGATAGACAATAACACCAAATTTTCTCTACCAGCCCCTTGACAGAAAAAAAAAGATAAGTTAGAATGAATAACGTGCGGTAAACGAAAGCCGCCCAGGAACC
>JAUQQP010000008.1 GCA_030549855.1 Cyanobacteriota bacterium SRBZ.bins.94.201705 | reverse complement strand
TCAACTGTCTTCCATCCCTGTTAACAGTAGTGCCTCTCGAGAAAAAAATGAACTTCTCTCAGATTATCAGCAGAAATTAAAGAAAGTACAAGAAATAATAAAAAGGGAGGAATTGGCCTTAAATTACAAGAAAATAATCGAAGAGAAAAGTAATCTAGCCAAAAAGTCCGAGGCAGAAAATCAGTGGAGTAAAGCGGTTAAATATTGGGAAGAAGCCCTGGCTATTAGCGAGAAAATCCCCGCAGAAAGCTGGGAAAACCAGACAATTCAAACCTGGAAAGAAAATGCCAACAAACAGTTAGAAAAGGCCAAAAACCAGCTTACAATTGCCGTTAGAAGAGAGGAGATGAAAAAGGAACTCAACACCATTTGTCAGGGCACGGAGAATATTTGTCAATACTTAGTGGAAAATAACCACGTAAAAATTTATCTGACGTCAGAATACCTGAATAAGATAAGTAATCTCTCGGAGATGGCAGGGATGATGGGGAACATGCCCCAGGATAGCAGGATAATCCATCATATCAATCAGGTGGAGAAAAATTATCAGTATATTAGTACAAAATACGGGGTTTATGTGGAGGTATATAATCCCCAACAGGAGTTAATTATGATTTATGGCCCCCCTAGTTGAGCCTTAAAAATTGTAAAATTTGATGCTATAACTGACTAGGTACCCCTATATAATTCCCACAGAAATGGTGGATAGAGACAGATGTGGACAAGACGAATAAGGAAAAAAATAGCGGCGGCAATAAGGGCAATAAAGAACAGTAGTACAGTCCAGGGGTGCATTCTAGTCGGTGCGATTTTAATTTTGTTTTCCGGCTATGGGGTTTATGCCCAAGAAACTGGAGGAGTTACAGAGACAATTACAAAGGAGTTAAAGGTAGGTTTAGATACTCTGTGGGTGGTATTAGCCTCGGTTTTGGTAATAAGCATGAATGCCGGTTTTGCCATGCTGGAAACCGGTTTTTGTCGCAGTAAAAATGCAGTAAATTTGTTGTCGAAAAACCTAATTGTATTTGGCATTTCTACCCTAGCCTTTTGGTCCATTGGTTTTGCCTTGATGTTTGGAGATGGGAATGACTTTATCGGCAGTCAGGGTTTTTTCCTTCAAGGTGCAGACAATAGCCCCGCTACAGGTGGCGACTATGAGGGGGTATATACTGCTTTGAGTTGGACAGGGGTGCCCCTAGCGGCTAAGTTTTTGTTTCAAGTGGCCTTTGCCGGTACAGCCGCTACCATTGTTTCAGGCGCCGTGGCAGAAAGGATAAAATTCATCGACTTTTTGTGGTTTAGCTTCTTCCTGACGGCTTTTGCCTATCCCCTGGTGGGGCACTGGGCATGGGGCGGCGGCTGGTTGAACAAGATGGGCTTTTTGGACTTCGCCGGCTCTACCGTAGTACACTCTGTAGGAGGGTGGTGTGCCCTCACCGGGGCCATGTTACTAGGCCCAAGACTGGGCAAATACTCCCAGGAGGGCAATATTACCCCACTGCCCGGACACAACTTAAGTCTTGCTACCTTAGGCTGTTTTATCCTCTGGATAGGCTGGTTTGGCTTCAATAGTGGCTCCACCATGGAGGTAAATGAAAGTATAGCCCGTATCGCTTTGACTACAAACCTTTCGGCGGCTTCTGGGGGCCTTGCCGGTACTATCACTAGTTGGATTCTGGCCGGGAAACCTGACCTCTCCCTTACCATTAACGGCGTTTTATCTGGACTGGTAGCCATTACTGCCGGTTGTGCTATGGTATCCTACAGCAATGCCGTCACCATTGGCACTGTTGCTGGTATTATAGTTGTTGTATCAGTGTATTTATTAGAAAGAATAAGAATAGATGACCCAGTGGGTGCCATTTCTGTCCACCTGGTCAATGGGATTTGGGGCACCCTGGCTGTAGGACTGTTTGCTGACGGCGAGATTTATGGTGACAAGGGGGTAAACGGTTTTTTCTATAGTGGGGATTTTAGACTGCTGGGGGTTCAACTGTTGGGAGTTGTCAGTGTGGGCACTACTATGATTGTATTGAGTACCCTATTCTGGTATATTTTGAAGGCACTATTTGGCCTGAGAGTGCCCCCCGAAGAGGAGTATATGGGCTTGGATATTGGCGAACATGGGATGGAGGCCTATGCTGGCTTTGTTGACACCATCCAGCCGCCCTCTCCGGAAGACTGGCAATCTCAACCATCTTCCCCGGAAAAAAATGACAGTTAGTCCTATGGCTTAACAAGACGGATGGTAGGCAGAGGAAGGCCGTCTCCCCCCTCTTCCTTCTCCCCCCGTTGGCTAACAGAGTGAATCTTTTGTAGGGCCATCAATAGTTCGTAACTCTGTCTTACTAACTCCTCTACGGCTATTTGCCTGTATTCTGGTTCATATTCCCTCAGTTTCTTGATTCCTTCCCCCAATAGCATCACCGCCCCACGCCAATTATTCCTTTCCAGGTGGTAACAGGCCACTGCAATTTGTAAAATTCCCTGATAGAATGTCTTATCTGGCTCTACAGCTTCCATCCAAATGGCCTCCAAGGTATCATGGCATTGATAGTACTCCCCCCTATTAAATTGTTCTATTGCCCTTTCTAATGGTGTCATGATAGCCCCAGTTTTCTCAACACTCCCCTAGTAGAGACCACATGATTATACAACCCCAGTCTGCGTGGCGCTATCCCCAATGCTAAACCTACTAACTGGGGCAGATGCAAAATAGGCAGGTTTATTTTCCTTCCCACCACCTGGGCTATTTCCGGCTGCCTGGAGTCCAGATTCAGATGACACAAAGGACAAGGAGTTACAATACAATCGGCACCATTAGCTTGCGCCTCCAATAGATGCTTCCCCGCCATTTGAAAAGACTGTTGGCTGGCATAACTAGAAATAGGCCACCCACAACATTTGATTCTCCCCTCATAGTAAACAGGAGTTGCCCCCACTGTGGTAAAAATCTGTTCTAAAGACTGGGGATTCCAGGGATTATCAAAGGGGATATGTTTTTGTGCCCGTAGCAGGTAACACCCATAAAAGGCGGCACACTTCAACCCCACCAATGGCTTGACTACCTTCTCTTTTAAAGCCGACAAACCATAGTCCCCTATGAGGGCCCACAATAAGTGCGTTACTCTTGTAATTCCCTGGTACTGGGGACAGTTTTCTTTCGCCAGCAGTTGGTTAATTTTGGCCAGATACTCGGGATTGTTCCTCTTTGCCTCTTTTAATCTCTCGTCTACACTGCCAATTACTCCCTGACAAGTGCTACAGTGGGTCAACACCGTTAGCCCCTCCTCCTCCGCTAGGGCTATGTTGCGGGCATTTACAGTATCTTCTAACAGCTGTGAATCCTCTTTGTAAGTGCCAGAACCACAACAGGAGGCCTTTTTTAGTTCCACTAGCTCAATCCCCAACACCTCACTGATGGCTAGGGTGGACTGGTGTAACTCTCTACAAGCGCCCTGGGCAACACAGCCAGGAAAATAAGCATAGCGGAGCATAATACAATCGGGATTATGGTTATAGGACGATTGTAGCAAACAATGGTAGGGCAGTATCAGGTTTCCGATTCTATTTGACTGATGGGGATGAAGTTTTCCCACGGCAGCAAAATGGGACGTTTGGTAAATAGCAACTGCCCTCGGTAGGTTTTTCTGTCAATGGCAACCCCTATAGGAGGTTTTGGTAGTTTTACATGAAAGTAACAATAGGTGTAATATATCTCCCTAGCCGCCTTGAGTAAATTGGGATCCACTAACTCAGACATTCCCCTCCCCTTGGGGGTATTCTCTCCATTAGTTGCCATCCTTCTCCTCCTCCACAGTCCCTTCCAGAGTAACATAATATCACATCAATTTTACTTTCTTGTTTTTTCCTCCAGCTGACTCCTACTATGACTCCCATTCAGACTGTTGTTTCTCCCCAGTGGCTCAGAGATAATTTACAATCCCCCCAGCTGAAGATAATCGACTGTCGTTTTCGCCTAGAAGATAGTCTTTGGGGTTATCAACAATATCTAACCAGTCATATCCCAAATGCCTACTATCTAGATTTAAACAAAGACCTTTCTAGTCCACCACAAACCCACGGTGGCAGACATCCCCTCCCTAACCCCTATACCCTGGCACAAAAATTAGAACAAATAGGCATTTTTAAAAATCTTACTACAGTTGTGGTTTACGATGATTCCCGTTTTGCCTTCGCCTCCCGTCTGTGGTGGTTACTGCGTTATCTGGGCCATGACAAGGTGTTTATCCTAGATGGCGGTTGGCAGCAATGGCAATCCCTTCACTACCCCGTTACCAGTGACATCCCTCCCCCCAGCCAAGGACATTTCCCAGTAACCGTTGATTCTTCCCAAGTGGTGGACATCCACTATGTCAAACAACGACTCAATTCCCCCAACACAGTGATTGTAGACGCCCGTAGCCCTTCCCGCTATCGTGGTGAGGAAGAACCTATTGACCCTGTTGCTGGCTCTATCCCCGGTGCTAAAAATATATTCTGGCAACAAATCACTACTCCTGACGGTTTCTTAAGGCCTACAGAGGAACTACAGGCCCTCTGGCAACCCTATCTAGACGCCCAGGAGATTGTTGTCTACTGTGGTTCTGGTGTAACCGCCTGTGTTGACCTCATGTCCCTTGCCACTATTGGCTTCCACCATGGCAAATTGTACCCCGGTGGCTGGAGTGACTGGTGTTCCTATCTGGATTATTCTACTTAGGTATTTAACAGAAAATAACAAACAATTGTGAATAGAAAGTCGGAACTATTAAGTATATACCCGGGCGGTTTTTTTGTCCTTTAAAAAATCTTTAAATAATCTTCAATCAAAATAAAAAAAAGAAGACACCAGCGGCCAAAATACCAATATACAATGGGAGTAACAGAAGATATAAGCCTATTAAAAAACAGCATGCCCCCTGCCACTTTTCTTTCTACCACCCCCGGCCAAAAGACTATTTTACAATAATAAATGGCCAGTTTACCACAATGAACAACAAATTCAACCAGTCACCCCCCTCTGCCTCCATGGATACCCAAGTAGCAAAAAAAGAATTCCAACAACTACCACAGCTGGATTCCGGCGAAAGGGGCAAGGCTGTCAGGAAGGCAATATTTAAAACCCTCCGAGTCACCTTCGGTTTGACCTTAGTGGGATTAGCAGTCTAT
This sequence comes from Cyanobacteriota bacterium SRBZ.bins.94.201705, assembly GCA_030549855.1. Classification (GTDB taxonomy): domain Bacteria; phylum Cyanobacteriota; class Cyanobacteriia; order Cyanobacteriales; family Cyanobacteriaceae; genus DVEF01. The sequence continues at coordinate 9,971 of JAUQQP010000008.1, read as the reverse complement.
CTCCTCTGGAATAGGCAACGCTATGTGGTAACCAGGGTGGGCTATCTTAATGGGACAGTAATTGATATGTATGCTACCATCACCGGTACCCTCATACTCAAGGATTTACGTCCAGGGGATGAGGTGAAAAAAGGCCAGGGGGTAGGCGAAATCCGCAATGAACGAAACCCCCAGCTGGAAACAGATCGTCAAAATCTGGAAACCCGACTCACTTTGGCTTTGGCTAGGAAAAAAAGCCTTCAGCGTAAACTGGCCAACCGTACAAAACTGATTAACCTGTTTAAGGATTATAAGGAAAATCAAATAAATCTGGAAGTTGACTATTTTGAAAATACTGTGGAGGCGGCCAAAGCAGAATTAAAAGAGGCAGAAGAAGCCCTGGCCTTTGCTAGACTGGAAGCAGACCGTTATAGTTTCCTGGCAAGAGAGGGGGTAGTGGCCCAAAATGTGGCTGATGCCGCCGTCACTAGGGCTGAACAGGCTGCTAGGGTGGTGGAAAACAAAAAAGCACAACTGCGCCGTCAACAAGCTGCCCTCCAGGCTATACGCCAAGGACTACAATTAGACTCCGCCCGTAATTTCAGTTTCCCCCAAATTCGTCTTCTGGATTTGGAGGTGGAAAAAAAGGAAATAGAAGCGGAATTGTCGGAAAATGAAACTACCATCGCCCAGTTACGAAAAGAAATAGATACTATCAACAGACAACTGGCTTTACAACGAATTGCTCCACTAAAAGCCCCCACTGATGCTGTGGTCTGGTCTATAATACATAAAACGGGACCTTTGGGTATCCCCATCGCAGCCGGTGACCCAGTCCTCAAGTTACTAGACTGCAAGGATGTCTGGGCTACCGGCCTCGTCTCGGAGAGGGCTAATGCTAGACTCTATATTGGACAACCCGCTAGAGTAAGACTCCTAGATGGCACCGGTAGAGAAATAAATGGCACTGTCAGGGCTATTCGCGGTGGCGTCGGTAAAGTCCAAGTGGGAGAAAATGTGGCAGTACCACCCCCCGATTTGGTACGTAATGAACTGGCAGTAGACGTCACCCTCCAACAATTGCCCCCAGACTTGACTGCCGGCAATTTCTGCGGTGTTGGTCAAAGTGTAGAAATAGTCCTCGAGGTACAAGGCAATGGCAAAACGCCCAATTGGCTGGGATGGCTGGATTTTAATCGTTGGCCTTTCTTCAATAACCACAGTCGTACTATGGGACTTTCTCCCAGAAGTTCCCTATATTCTCCCGCTTTTGGATTGGCATAACCTAGTCCCCAATTTGGTCGGCCTTTGGCGCCAGGGCAGGGTACTATTCATGACTCCCGGCACCAGTCTAGAAGCCCTCCTCCTGCCGGCCATCGTCTGGCTAACTATGACTTTTGTGGTTAAAGAATTGTGGCCAAAACCTACTTTCTGGTCTAGACTTATCGTTAGTAGTGGTCTTGCCCTCTTTGGTATTCGCTATTGGCTGTGGCGACTCTTCAATAGTCTTAACCTGGAGGACTTCCTAAACGGCACCGTGTCTGTGGTTTTTTTTTAGCTGAATCCCTCAACCTGTTCAACTCCATCGCCTTCTTCTTCCATACTATCTTTACCATAGACCGTACCCCGGAAGCCGATCGTCTCAGTCAAGCCGTCATCGAAGGCAAATACCTCCCCTGGGTGGACGTCATCATCCCTACCTACAACGAGGGGATAGATATTCTCCGCCGCACCGTCATCGCCTGTCAGGCTATGGACTACCCCCACAAGAAAATATATCTTCTGGATGATACCCGTCGCCCCGCCGTCAGGGAATTGGCCGCCTCCTTGGGCTGTGAATACCGTGATCGCCCCGATAACCGTCACGCCAAAGCCGGTAACATCAACCACGCCCTCCCTACCCTCACCGGGGAATTGATTGCTGTCTTCGACGCCGATTTTGTCCCCTGTCGTAATTTTCTTACCAGAACAGTAGGCTTTTTTCAAGACCCTAAAACCGCCCTAGTACAAACCCCTCAGCATTTCTTTAACGAAGATCCCATTACCGTTAACCTCGGACTACAAGGCACTGTTAACAACGAACAAACCCTCTTCTTCCGCTTCATTCAACCCAGTCGCGACTTCTTCGATGCCGTCGTCTGCTGTGGCACCTGTTTCGTTATCCGTCGTTCAGCCCTCGATGAAATTGGCGGTATCCCCACTGAAAGCATCACAGAAGACTATTTTACCAGTCTCAGGCTCCAAACCCTCGGCTATCGCGTAAAATACCTCAATGAGGCCCTGGCTGCCGGCCTCTCCCCAGAAAACATCAGCGCCTATATTAACCAACGACTACGCTGGTGCCAAGGAACACTACAAATGCTCTTTTTAAAGGGCAATTTCCTCACCGCACCTAACCTCAATCTCCTCCAACGCTTCTCCCACTCCCTCTCCATAGTCTACTGGCTACTGTCCATCCCTAGGGTCCTTTTCCTCCTTATCCCCCTGGCCTACCTCCTTTTTGGCCTTGCCCCCCTCAAAGCCACAGTCAACGAGGTAATCTACTTTTACCTCCCCTACTACATCGGTAATATAATGACTTTCTCCTGGCTTACAGAAGGACTACGCTCCGCTTTCTGGTCAGACGTCTACGAAACCGTCATCTGCATCCCCATGGCCGCCACCGTCATCAACACCCTCCTCCGCCCCAAAGGCAAACGTTTTAAGGTCACCCCTAAGGGCATTGTAGACCCCCACAAAATCCACGTCAACTGGTTTCTAGTACGCCCCTTCCTTATCATTGCTATCCTCACCATTGTAGGACTTTTATGGCGTCTTAGCCCCCTCCAAGATACCATCGTTAACCCCGATAGCCTCGCTATCAACATGGTCTGGTCTAGTTATAACCTCATCCTCATTATCATGTGCATCCTCGCCTCCATAGATGTGCCCCAACGACGCCACACCCGTTTCCCCCGCCGCGAGGACTGTCAACTCCTTTTCGCTGACCATCAATACTCAGGATATACACTAGATATATCAGAAAGTGGCGCCCGTGTCCACCTCTACCCCCACTGCAATTTCCTCCCTCCCCACCTCCCAAAGGGGTTAAAAGGCCAAATCCACTTCACCAGGCAGGCCAGTGAATTGGCTGGACTAACCATTGATGTGGAACTAGAATGGTATAGAGGCGGCAGAAATAATCCCACCGGCGAAGTCCAAGTAGGCCTCCAATTCGTTAACCTCTCTATCCCCATCCTCCGACGCCTTATCCCCTATCTCTACTGTCAACCCGGACAATGGGACGAAGTCAAAGCCCCAGAAATAAAAACCGCCTGGGCTTTCTTCCAATCCGTCTTCCGCCTCTACCCACTCACAGAAACCCGTTAATTTCCTCACCCCCCTTTTCCCATTTTTCCCCCATTGAGCAGAAATATTTTTATTAGTTAATATATAGTTAATCCCCTGTAGTCTCCCGCGTATTCTCCCGCGAGAAAGAGGGGACTATCACCTTTATCTTTTGTTCATCTTTGCCTCTATCTCCCTATTTTTTCCTATTAAATAAAATCTATTTATATATGCGTAACTGGAACACAAATAACCAAGATTTAAACTGGGAAAGAAACTACTCGGAAAAACCCCGGTTTTACCACCACAACCCCCCTATGCGCAGCCATAAGCCCCTATACCCCCCCACCAACCAGTCTCCACACCCCTACCCCCACAATTATCCCCATAAACCCCACTTCCCCCGTCCAGAATATCCCCACCCCTACCCCTCCACTAACCCCCACTGCTACTACCACCCTAATTCTAACAACATAATTGTCCCCCACCGCCCCCCCGATAGGGTTTCCATTTTTGTCGATGGAAATAACATGTTTTATGCACAACAAAAAAATGGGTGGTTTTTTGATCCCCGCAAAATTCTTGACTATTTCTCCCGGGATGCAGGCTGTGTCCTTGTAAATGCTTTCTGGTACACCGGCATAAAAGATCCCCAAGATCAACGGGCATTTAGAGATGCTTTAATCAGCCTCGGCTATACCGTTAGAACTAAAATCCTTAAAGAATACTATGATGAAGCCTCCGGCAGAGTCTCCCAAAAGGCTAACTTGGATATTGAAATCGTAGTGGATATGTTTAATACTGTAGATCAATACGACCGGGTAGTACTCTTCAGCGGCGATGGCGACTTTGAAAGGGCTATCGAACTGTTACGCTCTAAAAATACCCATATCACCGTCGTCTCCACCGAAGGTATGATCTCCCGTGAATTAAGAAATGCTACAGATAAGTATATAGACCTCAACGACATTAGAAGTGCTATCGAAAAAACTGACTACTAAAATTATTAAAACCACTAAAATTACCCGCTAATTAAACCTTAAAAATAACCACCAATACCTAGAAAAAAAAATCAAACTCTATGGTCAATCCCTGGACATTAGACAATAAAAATGAACTCGGCACACACATCGGCGAGGTAATCGAAACTAGTACCACTGAATTTGTAGCACAATGTCTCGAACCAGAAGACCTTAATTTCCCCTCTATGCCCCCCTTCGGCAGTTGGGTAAAATCCTTCGATGAAGAATCAGGTAATAAAATCTTCGCCGTCGTTACCAATGTTACTACCTCCCCCATCGACTCCGTCCACAAGGCTAGGGCTTTGGGTCTCAGTCTAGCAGAATTGCGTCAGCAACAACCACAAATCTTTGCTATGCTCAAAACCGAATTCCGGGCTGCTATCGTAGGCTTTGAAACACCCCCCGACTCCCAACACAATGGCCTCACCCCCTGGGAAGGTAAAATCTATCAATACCTCCCCCCCCGCCCCCCCCAAATTCATCAGGCGGTTTATGCCTGTAGTGTTAGAGAAGTCACCCGCTTCACCGAATCCCCCGACTTCCTCCGTGTCCTCCTTAAAGTCCAAAATGCCCCCCTCGAATCCCTCATCGCCGCTAGCCTCCGCGAATCCTACCGTCTCCGTCACCTCCACCTGGACACCAGTAATACCGCCCGTCGCTGGCTTATTCAAACAGGTCGTACTCTTAGTGTACTACTTAAAAATGATTATGATTCCCTTAAGTATATCCTCAGTCAAGTACACCTGTAATCCAAACCGGTAATGCCAGCACTACTCCCCTAAAACTAGTCTGAATCCGGCATGTTGGTAGAAGTAAGGGCGAAACCAGTTGCGGTAATACCTACTGGCAGAATGGCCGCTACTTGCCCAACTGCCCCCTATTAACAGATAATGATTGTCATCAAAAAAGGGTGCCGAGTAGTCCTCATACAGGTAGTGGGTGGCAAATCCCTCCAGCGGTTTTAACGTCTCCCCTAACCACTCCCACACATTCCCCCTACAGTCATATACCCCACTGTCACTCCTCGCACCCTCCATACCCCCCACCGGCGTCGGCGAATGGTATCTGAAATTTAGATTATAATCCCCCTCTCTTTCCCCCTCCTTCCTCGATGCCACATGCCATTCCGCCTCCCTCATCAAACGATAATTACACCCGTCTTTCCTCCCTAAATATCTACAATAGGCCATCGCCTCATACAGGTTAACCTCCACCGGAAAGGCTAACGGCAACTCCACCTCCTCAAACATCAAACGATACTTGTAATCCCCCCTCTCCCCCCTCCTCCAAAACTTGGGATGTTTTACCCCATTTTCTTCCCTCCATCTCCACCCCCGTTGACACCAATAATCCGGGTTTTCATACCCCCCCTCCTCTACAAACTTCAAAAACTCCCCGTTTGTTACTAAATACTTACTCACCCAGAAACCCCCTACCTCCACCTCCCTTCTACCAAAGTCTACATCCCAACCGTAATAGTTGTCACCCCTCTGCTTCCCTATCCTTACCCTCCCTCCCTCTACAAACACCATTTCCTGTGGCGGATTTATCCCCCCACAAAGGGCATACCCCCACCCCGATGGTTTCTCCAACCACTTCTCCTCCACCTGTCTAATTAACATTGAGGAGGTTTCTATATGTATCCTTTGGTGTTCTATCCCCATCACCACACTCCACCACTTCTTCCCCTCTGTTATCGGCAAGTCTAAAGGGGTATTTTCTATTGCCTCCTTTATTTTCTCGTAAGCCCTTTTTCTATAATCCCATACCTCTTTCACTCCATGCCATCTTATTTTTCCTATTTTTTCCCTCAATTCTTCTTCGTTTTCTGGATCTACCCCCACCGCGTATATACTTTCATATTCCTCGTCTAGAGAATCTTTAATCATCCCCGCCATCTTCATTTTATTAATGTAAAATACCGCCGAATGCCCTAGGTAAAAAATAAGTGGATTCCTTAAACAGTCAGGGTTTGTATAAAATATCTCCTCCTCTTTTATCGACTTAAATAACTCCTCCTCCTTCCGCCAACTCTCCTCAAAATAACCCAAAATCTGCCCCCTGTCACAGCTATTTAAAGGCAAACTGTACTCCATAATCCCCTATCACCTAAGACTAGACATGTCAAGAGATTATAACCCATAAAACCCCATCTCCCCCTTACACCCCACCCTCCCCCCTGTCCCTCGCCAATTTGGTATAATTGTAATTTGTCACAAAAAAGGCTAGGGATATAGACAAGCCCTGTCTCTACTAATCACAGGCAACTTCATCTCTCACTCGCAAAAGAGGTAATCATGGCTAAAAAAATACAGGTTTTGTTGAATAAGGATGTGGAAAAGCTGGGGAAAAAGGGAGATTTAGTATATGTAGCCCCAGGCTATGCCCGTAACTACCTAGTACCACAGGGATTCGCTACCATCGCCACTGACAGTATACTGCGTCAGGTAGCCCATTGGAAAGAAAAAGAAAGACAACGTCTACAAGCTATCCTAGAAGAGGCTAAATCCCGCAAAGTCGCCCTACAAACCATCAACAACTTTGTTATCCGTAAGCAGGTAGGGGAAAAAGATGCTATCTTCGGTACAGTTACCACCCAGGATGTGGCAGATGTTATCAAGGCTAACGCCGGTTTTGAAGTTGAACGTTATAACATTACCGTCCCCGAAATCAAAAAACTTGGCAAGTACCCCGTTACCGTTAAATTGCATCCTGAAGTCACTGCCGAAATTACCATAGAAGTCGTCCCTCTCTAAATGGTATTATACCCCAGGGGATGGAAACAAGCCCTATCCCTACCCCCAATCCCTACCCCCCCATACAATTATCACATCTGCCACATCTAAACCCCTTTGATGACAAAAATCCAAACTCCTCCAGCAAAAAACCCCAACGACACCCCCTGCTGTTGAGATATTCCACTGTTTTTTCCACCCGTTGTTTCTGTCGCCCCCAAAGCCCCTCAATGGCACTATGGGGGTTTTTCAAGGTCAGTTGGTAGTGGAAGGGATCTAACCATCGCAACTGTCTGCTAGAATAAAGAATGGAAAGATATAATCGCCCCTTCTCGTCCAATTTGGAAATCTCCCCAGTCTTCGGCAGTCGCCACACTATCTCTTTTGTCTTCTGATAAAGTAGGTACTGTCTTGCCAGAAAGTAGTTTCGCAGGTGTCTGTCTTCCGGATATAACCACCCGCTGGATTCACACTTCAAGGCAACCGCCTCCGTCGGTAATCCGTCTCTCCCCCCCCTGCCAATCTCCTGGACATATTCTGACAACAACAAGGGAAAATGATAGTGGAAAACCCAGCGAATATTCTCTTTGTTGATACCTAGTCCAAAAGCTGACGTTGCTACCACGAATTTTACCCTCTCCCCCAGCCAATCCTCCTCAATCCCCCTTCTGCTAGTGGCAGATAAGCCTCCATGGTAGCTGTGGCAGTTATACCCCCTCTCTTTTAAAAATCTTGCTAAACCCTCACTCTCCTTACGAGTACTTACGTAGATTAAACCACAGTCATCTCCCCTTCTCTGAAGATATTTTATCAATTGATTTCTCCTCCCCCTTGCCGTCCAAACCGTGTTAATCTTTATGCTTATATTCTCCCGGTAGGGACTTACTAAAAATTTTTGCGGTGATGACAACCTCAGTGATTCTATAATAACCCCCTGGGTTTGTCTATCAGCCGTGGCAGTAAAACAGGCAATGGGAAAAGAAGAAGAATATTGGTATTTTCCTCTTAGAGTATCCCGAATGGTCCCCAAACGAAAATAGCTTGGCCGAAAATTCTCCCCCCATTGCACTAAACAGTGAGCTTCGTCTACTATTAGAGCACTAATTCTAGTACCAGAAGAAGTTATCACCTCCCATACGGGTTTAGAAAATATAGTCTCCGGCGACACGTAAAGCAATCTCAATTGGCTATTGGCAAGTTGTTTTAGAGTATACTCCCTCTCCCTTTTAGACATTTCGTTGTGCAGTTTGCCGGCTGGTATGCCGAGTTTACTCAGTTGAGATACTTGGTTTTCCATCAATGCCAACAAGGGAGAAACCACTATCGTTAACCCCCCCTGAATTATCGCTGGCAACTGAAAACAAAGAGACTTCCCTCCCCCCGTTGGCATCACCACCAAACAGTCTTTCCCCCCTAGAATACTTTCTATCACCTCCTGTTGTGGATAACGAAACCCTTCATATCCCCAATACCTCTTCAAAGTCTCCTTCAGTTTTTCCCCCTCTCCCATCTTTCTGTCTTCTCCTTCCTCCACCGATTTACTATCCTACCCCCTGCCAGTTTATTCTCCCACAGGCTAATTTCCACAAATCGCCCACCCATTATAACCCCCTAATTCTCCAACGTAAACCCCTACCCCCTGGCATTAACCCCATACATGATGTCAAATAATACTCAAAGACTTCACCCTTTTAGCCTAAATGTGGAAATACCCTCTTACTCAGAGAAAAGACTCCACCTCCCCTTCCCCTCTCCTCCTCACTCTTTCTAACTCAATCTTCCCAAAACTCCCCTATTCACCTTTCTAATATCCTCATTTCAATTTTTCCTATTATCCCATGGTATTTGCTACCCAACAGGCTACGACGTCTACCATTAGGATAATTCTCAAACTCCTTCATTCTAAACCCCTTCCTAACTCTCCTTCTTCCCCTTAAACTACTCCCCCTTTCATTACTTTTTCCAATGTCAAAGCCAGGGAATTTAACTTCCTCCTGATACTATCCATCTCCCTACTCAGTTATGCCCTTTTGCCTTTACATATGCCCAGACACAATTACTCATTCAAACAAAAATCCCCACCCTATAGTCTTTAGTCGATTATGCCTCCTTTCCCAGAAAAAAACCCTTAACACCATCCCTTACTTTTCCCTCAAGAATCTTCTTTGGTTTTTATATTTCCCTCTCAAATCTCTGCTTATATATACCTCCCCTCTCATCCTCCTAAATCTCCAAACGCCATCAACTCTCCCCCTCTTTTTCTCTATCTATCTCCTATTGTTACTTCCCATCCCTTACTGGTTTATTGGGTTATTTCCCTGGGATATAAAGGCCTCTTTAGGGTTTTGCTGCTATATCTATCCCCCCAAAAAGCGCAAATTTACTAAGCACAATTCCACACTCCCCTAGACTTTTGGCCCATAGAATCATAACCCAGGCTTTTAATAATTTATATCCTACGACAGCCTTGGTTTTGACGGCACACTTAGGGGGAAAATGGCTGGGTTGCAATGGCATACACCTCTTGTATTACTAGCAATCCTTTGATTTTAGCTTAAACCCCGAAGACCTATGCCTCCCTACTTCCGTCCTAATCTCAACCGTTTCCTCCTTGACAATCCTTGTCTTTTTATGTTATAATGGAGGAGTAAACAAACAAAGGCGGCGCCCGGAGGGGTGCGAAAGCGAAGAGGAGGGACGGTAGGTTTGGAGACTACCAAAACACTGGGGCAGCGAACTTTTTAGATGAGAAAATCTATCAATAGATATAGTTTAATAAAAGGAGAAGAAGGAGCAATGAAAAGAAAAGTAGGTGGGATAAATGATATAATGTTTCAACTACTCATTAGCATTTGTAAGAGGAGAAGGAGGAAAAAATAGGCCAGGAGGCAAATGGAAAAAGATACTA
>JAUQQP010000009.1 GCA_030549855.1 Cyanobacteriota bacterium SRBZ.bins.94.201705 | reverse complement strand
ATTTTCCCTTTTGGCAGTCCACTGCCGATGCCCCTTGACAAAACACACTCCTCATGCTAGGAGATGCTATTTTTCCCCTGCTTGACAAATTCCCACACGTTGTACTAGACAAGTAGACGGGGCCACCAATCTGGCACCAGACTCTTAGCTGGTTTACTGCCCAGATAGCCAGGGTCACCGATTCACAAAAAAAAAGACGGCACGGGACTGACGGGGCTCGAACCCGCGACCTCCTGCGTGACAGGCAGGCACTCTAACCAGCTGAGCTACAATCCCAACTGACCAATCAATTGACACATACTATGGTAGCGAAATTTCCAGAAAAAGTCAAGGGCAATGGGAAGATTTATGAGTTAGTTGTCTCGGAGAAGGGCTACCCAAAAGAAGTGGGGGAGGGCAAGCATTCGGCGCCAGCGATGAGGCTCCTGATAAAGACGATATAACCATTCTAGATGATTTTCTTGGAAAAAGCGAGGGGCCCTTTTCTTTACTCCTGCCCAGATGTCAAAACTACCTCCTACCCCAATCCAGATGGCATTTTCCACTAGATGACGGTGATTAGCAATCCAAATTTCTTGTTTGGGGACACCTAGTGCTACTAGAATTAGTTTAGGTTGGACTGCCCGGATTTGTTCACACCAGACTTCCATCTCGGAGGGAGAGAGATAGCCGTGATTACATATGAAGTTTAGGGACGGTACTTTTTGAAGCCAGAATTGGGCGGCTTTTTCGGCAACTCCTGGGGCGGCGCCATAAAAACAGACGGGATAGTCTTCTCCCTTGGCACCGATTTTCTGGATTAGGCTGGCGGCTAATTCTATGCCGGCTACTTTTTTCTGTCTGATGCCCTTTTTTCTTAGATACAGTACTACTCCTGAACCGTCTGGTATTACCAAGTCAGCGGCCTTGATGGCTTCTGCCAGTTGGGGATTTTTCCTGGCCATCATTACCATTTCTGCATTCATGGTGACTACATGGGTGGATACACCCCTTTCCAGACGTTTTAATAGCCATCCCTCATAGTCGTCACTGACATGGAGGGGTAACCCCAAAACACTTAATGTTTTTATAGTGGTTTCCTTGGTAGTGGGGAGGGGGATGACTTCTAACAGTAGTTGCTTGTGTTGTTGGGTACTTTGGGCAAAACTATAAGCTTTTTGTTGCCAAAGATGTTTGTCTTCTGTCTGATATACCTGTAGAATTTTCTCCAAAATGGTCTCTTTGTCGTCGGGGAGGTTTTCTAAACGATAACCTTCAATCCCCACTTCCTTCATCAAGCTGGTGACCTTTGGATCATAGGATAATGCAAAACACTTACAACCTTCACTGGCGGCCATAATTAAACTATGTAGCCGCATGCCTATTAGCATGTCCAACCGTGAGAATAAACCCTTCAATTTTCGGGGGTTTTCCAGGTGGAGAATCTGGCAATTAGGGATTCTTTCTGCTACCCTCTGACACACTGACAAATCCTGTGACGGCTGAAAGGGCAACAACAATATATTGCACTTGGTAACCTGTTGTAGCTGAAGCAGAGTCTGGATAAGGGTTTCCAGTTTCTGGGGAGTAAGGAGGGGGTGTTGTCTTAGGTTGACAGCAATTCTGGGTGGCGGGGGGAGTTGTAATTCCAGTTCCTCTGAAGGTATTATACTATCCAACGCCCATACAGGATCGGCGGCGGTGATAAATTTAAGCTTCCATTTTTCCAAAATCCTCGCCGAATCGTTGTCTCTAACACTAATGCCATTACAGTTGGCCAGAACTAGTCTGGTAAGCCATTTTATGATAGGATTGCGGATGGGGCCAATTCCCTGGGCTAGGGCGATGGTTTTTGCCCCTTTTAGTTGTGCCAGTTTCATTAGGGTGAGATAATAGAGGGGGCTTTTCCAACCGGTTACATCTTGGATAAGACTGCCTCCACCCCAGATAAACACATCATTTTTGCCCAAAGATAGCACTTGTCTTATAATCCCCCATCGGGAGTAAGCCCTATCCACTGGATGGTCTTTTTGAGTCTTTTTGGGGTTTGCGGAAACCACTATAGTCTGATAGAATCTGTTATGGTCGGATACATAGGGTATTTCCTCTTCTGGGTTACGACGGACAGTTTGGAGACTGAACAATTCCCTTAATTGGGATAGAATGGAAACCAGGAGGGCTTCATCGCCAACGTTGCCTTGCCCGTAATAGCCACAAATAATGACTTTTATAACCTTTCCTGTTTTTTCCATGATAATGTCCCCTGACATTGACCACTAATTTTGGTGTTAAACTTCTATTTTCTCTGTTGGACTATCTGTTTAAGGGGGGAAACCAACTGTCTGGCTATTCTCACTGCTTCCCACAATAAGTCTGGGTGTTTTTCCAACTTGTTGTCAGTGGTGGTTTCCTCTAGTTTTTGCAAGATGGGATATACTAGCTTTCTTGCCTTGCTGCCATAGGCTATGCCGGCGATGGCGGGGATGAGATTTAAACTTTTCAATTTGGTTATTGTATGCTCATTGGTGCCTCCTGCCAGTTGGATAAACCCCTTTAGGTTTGATTGCTTGACCTGTTGGGCATATTTTATGGTTAAATAGGTGGTACCCTCGCCAATGTCACCACTCATGGGTCGTCCATCAGTTTGCCAGATTAGTGGTATGGTCAGTGGTTGAATATGCTGGTTGATTTGTTGTAGATAGGCTACCACATCATTGGCATAGGGGCAACTGATGGCTATTAGTTTTAGTTTGGCTAGATGGGGTTTTAATGTTTGCCACAAACTAGTAAACTTGTCCCAGTGTCCCTGTTGGGTGTGTATTTCTATGGCATCTATGGGCAATTGGTCTAACCATTCCAACACAACAGCAGTGGACACAATTTGGGATTCTGTGTAAATTATCCCTATAGGACAAACTGGCAGACAGCGTCCACAACCGTAACATAGTTCCTTGTGAATTCCGTCATATTTAAGGAAATTGATGGCGCCGGCGGGACAAATAATTTCGCAGGGGCGGTGACAATTTGGCGGACATAGGTTAAAATCGAAGTAGGCTTTGCGAAAATGGGGATCTTCTCCGTCATTGATGCTTACCATTAAAAGAGGACGGGGAGACGGTTGCAGGTTTAAGGCGGCTTCAACTCCTTCCAAGGCAGCGAGGATTACAGCCTTATCTGCAGCTACGTCAATACAGTCTACTCCTGCAAGGGTGTAAATAAGGGCTAGACTGCGGATGAAAGGGAGGTGTTGGTAACTGGCACCACAGATTAGTTTAACCCAACTGCCCTGTTTTAGGGATTCAAGGGGAGGATTGTACATTGGGCATGCAAAGGAGAAACAATTTAGTCTTTTGAATTAGCTGGTTGCTTCTGCCATTTCAATAACACGATTATTCCAGTCTTTTACCAGGAAGTTAAGAGGTTTTTCCGTGCGGATTTTGTATTTAAGACGACGAGATTGGACTCTTAGTAGTATAGCCTCTAGGCATTCTCTATCAAAACAGACATGACGTTGACAGTTTTTATAGCCTAGACTGGCGCCTCCAATCACATGGATTTGAGTGTTTCTTTTCAACTGATACCACAACCCTTCATTGGGTCTAGGGATATTATAATTGAAACCAGAACCCAAATAAAGAGGATCAAAAGCCCCTACTCCTAGACTTTGTTCGTAGTTATAATAGTAATGTAGAGGCACTTCGGCTACTGGTAACTCTAATAAGTCTTCATAAAACTCTTTAGCAATATTCAAATCCGATACCATAATTGTATAGACCTTGGGGGCATTACTCAAAAACATCCACATGGCGCCCCCATAGGCCACTAATAGCATTACCATTATACCTGGGGTGGAGAAGAGTGTTTCTCCCAATTCCGGCAAAAGTGCTATCCACATATTGTTGACAATTTTTAGACTCCCCTCTATCAGCATATCCATTGGAAAATTCACCTACTGTTTTTTATTATATAGGCGGGTGTTAGCCTCCTGCTTTTTACCCTTTCTTCTGCCACAACAACGTCCAGAAATTGGTCATCCTTTGATAAAACCCCCATTATATTTCCCTGACAAACAGTTATAGGATGAGTCGGACAAATGCAAGGAAAAACTGGCAATCTCCCAGTGATACAGCTAGCACTCCTCCAGTATATCATAACAATTATTCCTAGGGCAAGTGACTAGAATATGAGACATAAACAAAAGGGTTTATAATATCTTTTTCTCGGACAGAAACTAGGGGAAAAAGTATTTATAAACTGGGTAAACATGGGGAATGAAATCGATATTTAGGAAAAGCATTTGTTACCTCGGAAAGCCTATTCGTGTTTTTATTAAGAAATCCAACCGCCTTTTTTCTCCTCTAGCAAAAGTGTTTAGAAGGGATGGAAACCGTGGAGCCATTTATAATACTGTCCTGGGGCAAACTTTTTTGGTGGCATGAGAAGACAAGAGAATTGTTAGGACAAAAAAACGGTGTCTTACCTACGCCAGGGGCTATTTTAACATTGCTGGTCGTCTGCCGCCAGAGGTTGTCACCATTTGTAGCCAGCGGCCATTAGGTGAAAGCCAATCAACCTCTTAGTCCAGCATCAATACCACTAGGTCTCTGAGCCGCTATTTCTATGCATAAAATTCCTGAAAATATACCTATTAAAAATCCAGAAACTGACATAATTTTGTGGCAATAAATAGATATTTGTGTTATAATGTGATAAGGCGAATAAAATAGGGCTATGGTAACAAAAAATAAGTAGAGGATTTGGGATATTAAGGAATAAAAGGAGGGAAGAATGCCATATCAAAAACTGGATGTAGAGACCAAAGCCCCCATACTATCATGGGCAAGTCACGAATTGGGACCAGAAGAATTAGCAATGGCAAAGAATGTCGCTTCTCTGCCATTTGTGTTTAAACATGTGTCACTGATGCCGGATGTGCATTTGGGGAAAGGCGCCTTAGTAGGGTCAGTGATTGCCACCAAGGATGCTATCATACCGGCGGCGGTAGGGGTAGACATTGGCTGTGGGATGTGTGCCATAAAAACCCCATTTAAAGCAGAACAATTGGAGGGAAAACTGAAGAAAATTCGTCAGGATATAGAGGCAAGTATTCCTGTGGGTTTTGACGAAAATAAGGAAGTAGAAAAAGATGTACTTGCTTGGCCTTTATGGAAACAATTTAAACACCTACATCCAGGAGTTCAAGACTTAGAAAAAAAAGCTCTTCGTCAAGTAGGGACTCTAGGAGGGGGCAATCACTTTATTGAGTTGTGTCTGGACACAGAGGACTATGTGTGGCTAATGCTACATTCAGGTTCTCGTCATATTGGCAACCAGCTAGCAGAATGTCACATCAGGACAGCAAAAGAATTGGCAAGACTGGCGGGAATAAAACTACCAGACCCAGATTTAGCCTATTTTGTCGCCAAAACTCCCGAATTTGAGGCATATTGGCGAGATTTACAATGGGCTCAAAGTTATGCCCGTTTTAACCGGGAGGTGATGATGAATCGGTTTAAGGCCATTGTGGAAAAACACCTGGCAGGAGGTAAACCCTTCCAACCGCTACTAGTAGTTAACTGTCACCACAACTACGCGGAAAAAGAGGTACACTTCGGTGAAGAGGTGTATGTAACCAGAAAGGGGGCAGTAAGGGCGAGAAAAGAAGATTATGGTATAATACCAGGGTCCATGGGGGCAAAGTCCTACATTGTCAAAGGGAAGGGCAACCCGGAAAGTTTCTGCAGTTGCAGCCACGGCGCCGGAAGAAAAATGTCCCGTGCGGAAGCCAAACGACGTTTTAAAGTAGCCGATTTGATTGCCCAGACACAGGGGATAGAATGCCGCAAGGATGCCGGGGTAATTGATGAGATTCCTAGCGCCTACAAACCCATCGACGAGGTGATGAATCAACAAACAGACTTGGTAGAGGTAGTAGCTACCCTAAAACAGGTAATCTGTGTGAAAGGATAGAACAATCCCCCAATGTGCCCCGGAGAGTTATTATCATTGGAATGTGGAGGTTGTTTGGCGGCGAGCGAGTAGCCGTTTTGTATTTTAAAGTGCCACACGGGAGAATCCCTAATTCCACCAGCTCATTATGCTCTCTATTTTAAAGGTTAAAACGGCGCCCTTTTCCTCTTCTGTACCTGTCTGTAAGTCTCCCCTGACAGGATTTTTTAGTAGGCTACCGGCAGACACCTTCCTGTTGCTACTAGCAATAGTAATAGGGGGTGGTGCCGGGTTGGGGGTTTTGTTGTTTCGGTATCTGATTGCCCTCATTGAGCATTTATTACTAGAAGAGTTAATGGACAAAATAGCCGTATGGGGGAGTTGGACTTTGGCAGTGGTACCCCTGTGCGGCGGGATAATAGTTAGCATTATCCGTCTGATATTCCGGGAGTTTTCCCCTCCAATTTCCGCCCTAATAGCAGCGGTAAAAATGGGTAACCCCATGGTGGCCAGTAGGGCCATTGCGAAAACCGTGGCGGCGGCAGTATCCTTGGGCACCGGGGCATCCTTGGGGCCAGAAGGTCCTAGTGTAGAAATAGGGGCCAATCTAGCCATAGGAGTAGGACAGGCTTTACACATGTCCAGGGAAAGACAACAGCTGTTATTAGGGGCTGGGGCGGCCGCTGGCCTAGCTGCAGGTTTTAATGCCCCCATTGCCGGCGTTTTCTTTGCCTTGGAAGTAGTACTGGGAACAATATTGGAGACTTCAGCAGCTAGTGTAGTACTACTGTCTGCGGTGGTATCAGCGTTGATAACCCAGGTAGGGTTGGGACATCAGCCGGCTTTTGGACTGCCAGTCTATGAGGTGCGTAGTCCCCTTGAACTGCCATTGTATCTGGGATTGGGACTGTGTGCCTGTGTGGTAGCCATCGCCTACTCCTATCTACTCCATTGGCTGCCCAAGTTAGTGGCAGGGGAGATACCCGGCTTCTATTGGTTAGCAAAAATCCCTCCATATATACTACCGCCCTTGGGGGGACTTTGTGTGGGTTTAGTAGCCCTTAAACTACCTCAAATCTGGGGGATAGGATACGAAACTGTGGAGGCAATCCTGTACGATGTGGAAATACCCCTTGTACTGCTGTTGGCCTTACTGTTGACTAAACTAGTGCTTTCCCCTTTTTGTCTTGCCAGTGGCTTAGTAGGGGGCATTTTTGCGCCAGCAATGTTTTTAGGGGCATCCCTGGGTGCCGCCTATGGCAAAATTCTCCCCATGGTTTTTCCTGTATTTGCCCACAGCATCGCCGCACCCCCCGCCTACGCCATGGTGGGAATGGCGGCAGTATTGGCAGGGAGTGTAAATGCCCCCCTCACCGCCATTTTATTACTCTTTGAGATGACCCATGACTATCGCATTATTCTCCCCTTGATGGCCGCTGTAGGTTTGAGTGTCTGGCTGGCCAACTGGTTACGACAGCTACTACAATTGCCCTCCCATCTACCCCTGCCCAGAGAAACAGGCGGGGAAAACAATAGTGAAGTGGTAGCCCTTGCCCTTCGCAACAATGAGATTCTAAACTCCTTCCCCGTAGAAAAGGCAATGGAGGTAGATTTCCTCGTATTACCCGCCGATTTATCCCTTCTGGAGGCAGGGAAAATCATGGTAGAAAAACAGTGTCACAGCGCCTTTGTACTGGACTCTCAACGACGATTTGTAGGCATTGTTACCCTTCAGGACATCAACCGGGGCATTGCTACCGCCCAGGAAAAAACAGCCCCACCCCTTAGCCCCCAAGAAACACTCGTGGCTGAGGTGTGTACTACTGAAATTGTCTATGCCTACCCAGATGAGCCTTTGGGAGAAGCCCTTGAGCGCATGGCCACTAGGGGTTTACGTCAACTTCCCGTGGTAGAGCGTCAAAACCCCAATCAGCTTCTGGGACTGTTGAAACAGGATAACATAAATCTGGTTTACGATCTAGCCCTCACCAGGGCAAAACTGGCACCCTTTTTCCCTGAAAACACCGATGGCCATCACCCCCCTTCATAGAACTTAATAAATGTTCACGAAACCAAAAAACTGCAAGTGGTAACATAAGTGGGTACGGGCGACGAAAATAAGAGTCCTATGAAACCGGGCGAAATCATTAGAATTGCCGTATTCTTCCTGCTAGGGTTGTTGTTGATGATGTGGGTGCAACCCCTCCTCTACAGGCAAAGAGTATTTGGGGTAATAAGAAGCATGCCCCTCAACGATTGGATTGACAGGTACTACGTAGCCGCGTGGATTGTATTTGGTGTTTCCGTCTTGTTTACAGTAGGATGGTATCTCCTCCTGTTGTACAACCAAGGGACTTCTTATAAGACATTAAAACTAGTGTGGCACTTGGGGTTGTTTCTATTGGTAGTAGTGGTTAGTATGGCGGTGTATTTCAATAATAGGGATGCGGCGGGCAATCTGATTCAGGAAACAGTACTGTCTATGATGGGACTGCTATTCTTGGATTCTGTCATTGTACTATACTGGCTGCCTACCGTCACTAGCACCCCAGGACTATTAAAAAAGAAAACCGTACCCATGGCAAAAATAGTAAATCATCTGATGGGCAGAAACTAAACCTCAGCACCAACTCAGCTTGGAGGGAATTAGGATGGCACACTATGTAGTAGGCATCGGCGGCACAGGGGCAAAGTTTGTAGAAGCAATAGTCCAGCTGGCTGCCATAGGCTTGTTGGGGAATCAGAAACTCAGAGTTATCTTTGTAGATGCGGATGAAACCAATGGTAATCTGCAGAGAGCCCAAGGGACAGTTAATATATACAGGGCTTGTTATGAAGCAATACAAGAGAGGGAAAAAAACAACCCGTGGATGACAATTAGTATAGAATCCTATCGGGTTTGGTCACCCCTGGCCAATACCACCATGGAGAAGAAACTGGCAGCCCTCTTCGGCTACAACACCCTTAGACAAACATTACCCCCTCTGGCTAACCTGTTTTCCGTATTGTACACAGAAGAAGAACGAAATGCAAATCTGGAAGTAGGTTTCCGAGGACACCCCGCTATAGGGGCAGGCATCATCAGTCAGATAAATCTGGAACGTCTGGAAGAGGAACCATGGCGCAGCTTTATCCAGGGAGTGGAAGAGAATGTAGGAGCAGGGGAAGAGACAAAAATACTACTGTGTGGTTCGGTCTTCGGGGGCACAGGAGCATCAGGATTACCCACCATCGGCCGTCTAATCGCTAACAAGCTGGAAAAAGACGGCACCCGCAATAGGGTCAAAATCGGTTGTATATTCGGCCTGCCCTATTTTACTTTCCCTAAGGGAGGCAGTGAGAAAGAAATATGTGCCACCCCGGAGTTGTTCCTCCTCAATACTGAAGCAGCACTCCGTTACTATAGGGAACAGGCTACACAGTTCGATGTGAAATACCTGTTGGGCAACCAAAGTCTGGAAAGAGTGGGGAATTTTAGTGTAGGAAAAGACTCCCAAGTCAATCGCCCCCACTTTGTGGAATTATACGCCGCCCTGGCCGCCCGCCACTTCTTCTGCCACAACCCCCAACCAGGAGTGTACATGATCGCCCGGAATAAGGCGGGGGAAATAGTATGGGATGACCTACCGGAAAAGGAAACCGTCAAAACCCTCCTAACTAATGCCGTCCGTTTTGCCTATATCTGGCTGGCAGACTTCCAACCCCAACTCCAATCCGCCCCCATCCACGGCATTGGTGCCCTAGACGGCTACCCCTGGTTTGATAAATTCTTCCAAGGGGTATGGTGGGGAATAAAAATCCGTAAAAATCTCCCAGACGTCACCAGCAATGAGCAACAGCAGGCAATAAAGGCCATTGGCACCTGGGCAAAGGACTTTCTCCGCTGGCTGGCAGATATTCACCGCTGTGAACAGGAAAACGTCCGCCTATTTAAAACAGAACACTTCGCCTCCCCCGACAGTCCACTGCAACCGGAAAGGCTCTCTGAACTATTCTGGGATGACATTCGTAGTAAGGAACAAATCCAGAAAGATAACCCCATTGCCCTCAAAAATGCTATAGGGGAAATCCCCCCCTCCAGTCTCGGCACCCCCAACCAAGGGGTACAGGGTTTAGCTAAGGCTATTTATAGATGTTGTAAAGTATAGTACAAAGGAGGAAGGAAATGACAGACCTGCTACTACCCCGTCTAAAACAAGATACTACGGTGGCTAAGGGGAAGGTGGGAGTATGGGAAATGTACCAAGACTCCGCCTTTAGAGACTTGGCAGATAGCCTGGACTATCAAGCCCCCGGCCAGCAACAAATCAGTAATGTCAGTTCCGTGCCAACCATTTGGGCAAGGCCTTTGACGGTGGAAATGGCCCTGTTTGACCGTCAGCACCCCCTCCACGGCACCATGGTAGGCCAGTGGCGAGGGATGTTGGCGGCTATCGCCCTGGCAGAGGTGGAAGGCTTTGACCTGAAGGTGCAATTTTTAGACTTGTCCCAAAATCGTTCCCACCCCTTCGCCCAAGCATTATACCAACTGCTGCCACAACCGGCAAATGTGCTCTACACTAGAGGCGACCGTAACCCCTGGGAGGAAATATACATCTGGCTATGGCGAGGAAACCCAGTAGGTATCACTAGCCCCTCAACCCTGGTATGCCCCTCGGAAAAAGGACTGTGGACTGGACTGCGGTGGTTCAAAAACGGCATTCTCGTAAACCCCTCCCCCTTCCTTAACAAGGAGTTGAAGGAAATCCTCTGGCGTTGGCTAGAAAATCTTCAAAACCGACTTCTAGAATACGATGGAACCACAAAGGCTAGGGAATGCATTATAGGACTGCTGGAAGACTTCCGCAATGACCTAGCAGTGGCCAACGGCAATTCTCTGCCAGCACTAGAATTGAGCGATAACCATGCCTTCTTCGGGGAAATCATCAACAGAGGCGCCCTCGCCCTCCTCAATCGCCCCGTCCGTATCCCCCCCAAACCCTCCAATGTACGAGTAATCCCCAGTACCATCAAATCCCCCAGCAAGCCCCTTTTGATTATCGACGAAAGTCTGGCAGACTACTGGGGTGTTCCAAAACACGCTATCTGGGTACACCGCGATCGTACCTTGGCCTCCCTTAACCTCCAAGAATTGAAAAGTGGTACCATCAAATGGGATGATGTCCTCTGGTTAACCCCCGATGAACTATTCCTACCAGAGTTGACCTTCCTCGACTTGGATAACGCCCTCCCAGGCGCCCTCATGCCCAAGACAACTTTCCCCCCCACCTTCCGTGACGAAAAAATTACCCCCCTCTTGCCCCTTAACCCCATCCTCCTGGATTATTTTACCCCAGAAGACCTGGCCAACAGCGTCGAATTAGAACCTTTTGTCAGTGTGGAAGGAGAAGGCATCCGTGTCACCCTTAGCCTCCCTCTGTCAGGGATGGAATCCTCCCCCTCCATCCGCCGCTACCAACGAGAATACATCCTCCGGGAAGAAAATGCTATCAGATACCTCCCAGTATTGACTGTTTGGCCTAATCTGAAAGCTGGCCATTGGAAGCAATACTACGTTTTCTACTACGACGGCGACTATGGGGAGCAAACCTTTAGGATATTCTGTCCTAAACATGAGCAATTGCGAGAATTCCAGGATATAGAAGGCACCGGCTGGTACCAAATATATTCTTTGGAAACCTTCCCTGGTTACCTGGTGTGCAAAAATAGTTACCACCAAGACATAGGTTTAATCCTCCTGCCAACCCCCCCCTCTTTTTCCCCCCGCGGCATATGGCGAGTGGGACTGGATTTTGGTACCTCCTTTACCAATGTGTACGTCAAGGGCGAAAATAGCCCCGAAACCCCTCTGGATATAAACAAAGAAAAACTCCAACTCAACATCACCGACAGCAGCCTCTCTATCCGCATCCCCGCCCTCATCGAAAACTTCATCCCAGAAACCTTCCTCCCCGCTGACCAGCCTCTGCCACTGTACACTGTCCTCACCCACAAAAACGGCAACGAGGAAGGGGAATTACAACCTATTCTAGACGGTCGTATCTATATCCCAGACCCCACCGCCTTTAACCCCAGCAAACGTTGGATTAGGACTGACCTTAAATGGTCTAATCTCAGATTTGCAAAGGCCTTCCTCCGCCACCTCATCCTCCACATCTCCGCCATTGCCACCGCAGAAAAAATTAACGAAATCCACTGGTGTATCTCCTACCCCACCGCCTTCTCCAAAACCGACAAAATGACCTTCCACCGCAGTTGGCTGGAAATCTGTGATCACCTCGCCCCTAAAACTGGCTTGAAATATTTAGTGCCACAGATAGATGACGAGCGGCGTTTTTGTACAGAAAGTGTGGCCCTAGCCCAGTATTTCAACGACAAGGAAAAACACCCCCTGGTCCGTACTACTTGTATCGACATTGGCGGTGGCACCTCAGATATATCTATATGGGAAAACAGGAGTATTATATACCAGTGTTCCCTCTCGGTGGCCGGCAAAAATATTTTCTCCGAAATCCTCGCCCACAACCATCCCTATGCCCGACAGCTTATGGAAGAATTTATACCAGGTGGGTGGCAAGACGGTACTGATTTATCTATAATGGCCAAAATAGATGTCGCCCTCCGTCACGGGGGAGAAAAATGGCTACGAGAAAAACGGATTTATAAAAACAATGATCCCTACTTCCAACACCTGATGACTATTACCGCCATTGGCATTGCCGGTATTTACTACTATATCGGCCTGTGTTTGAGGGTGCTACACGAACAGGGCAAA
Source organism: Cyanobacteriota bacterium SRBZ.bins.94.201705 (assembly GCA_030549855.1). Classification (GTDB taxonomy): domain Bacteria; phylum Cyanobacteriota; class Cyanobacteriia; order Cyanobacteriales; family Cyanobacteriaceae; genus DVEF01. The sequence goes on along the minus strand of JAUQQP010000009.1, from coordinate 48,558 downwards.
TACTCCACCCCCCAAATCACCCCAGTCTATGTAGGTGGTAATGGTAGTCGTTTCTTCCACTGGCTTTCCCCCACCGGCATCTATGACAAAAATGCCGAATTAAACCAACTACTCAGTTATATTCTAAGTAAAGCCTCGGGCTTCCCCGATACCCAGGAAAAAACCCAGTTGAGTAGTCGCCCCAAAGACGAAATCGCCGCCGGTTTAGTTGTTGCCCAAACCGAATTGAAGGGTATTACAGAATATACCGACTTTGATGTCATTGCCGGCGAAGACTTCTATCTGGAATACCATGATGACCAACAGGAATACAAACGGCAGGAAACCTGGCAATCCCGTCTCCATCTCGAGGGCACTATTACTAAAATGGATATACCTAATCTTACCAATCTCAAAAACTTCCTCTACGAATTCCATGAAGGCTTGAGAAGCCTACGCATAGAAAGTATCCAACCTCTCCCCAAAAATGACTATAAACACCAAAGGGAAGAAGAGGCTAACAGCCAACTCTGGCGTGAAGTCTATCGCCATCTGGAAGATAAACTCCTAGACGTAAGAGGCGATGCCAAAGACATCCGCGAAGCTACCCCCTTTATCATGGGTTTGAAATCCCTGCTACACGTTTTGGGTAACCGTTGGGCTGATGCCTGGAAAGGATAATTGTCTCTACTCTACCATATACTCTGGCAACTGACATGCTTCCACCTAAGTGTCCAGTTTGTGGCAGTCTCTTAATCCCCGGAAAGACAAAATGTACTGTATGCCACTGGGATTTGACTGCCTATTCCCTTTCTAAACCTAAGGACATATTAAAAAAAGCCGAAATATGGGCAAGAATCGCCCTTAGTAAAATCAATAAATATAAGCTGGAAAGCAAGCAATGGAAACAGAAAATGGCAGAATATAACCATGAAATACTCCAGAAAATTGCCCGCCTAGAAGAAAGGGTAAAAAATCTGGAGGAAAGAATCCAAATTCTGGAAAATAAAGACCACAACCCCGAGGCAAAAACACAAAATATATCCCATTCTGAATTCATCGAAATAGAAACAGAGACAGACAATACTGAGGTAGTAACAATCCGCTCACAACCTACTCAAAAAAATGCCGCTGCTTCGGCGGAAAAAACTCCTACTATAAGCCCCTATGAACAACAACTGGTTGACTACTACAATCAAAACCCTACCAGTCTTGAAGAGTACTCCTATCCAGTGAATCTCACCAAAACTACCCTGGAGAATATTTATCTCAACACAGTCTCGGAAATTATCTTCGAGCCTTCTAAATTTCAAGAATATCTGGTTGTGGAATTGCCTAACAGTGAATTCCGGCTACTCCCCCACTGGAATCTCAAAATAAATACCAACATGAAGGCCCTTATGCACATATTTAATTTTCAAGGCACCCCCCAGAATAACAAAAAATTTAAACTCCTAAAAACCGCCAAAGTTATCCCCCATGAAGAGGACAAATGGCGCCTGGTTGAAAAGGGAATTCTACAGTTTTAATCCCCTGGGAGGTATTTATGAAAACCAAATTCCTCACCCTTACCATCATTAGTCTCCTTACAACTTTCTATCCCCTTCCTTCCCCTTTTTCCCCCAACAGTTATGCCCAATCAACTACCCCCCCCAGTCAAACTATAACCCCCTCTCCTACTAGGGAAAATAACACTGTAATACCCCTCACAAATCTAACTCTAAATATCCTCATCTTACTGCTTCTATTAATCCTCTTGGTAGATACATTGGTTTTTAGTTTTTTAAACTTCAAAAGCGGCAAAATAGGACGAGTATATTCTGAGTTATTTAAGGAGATTAATAAGGTAAGAAAGGAAATAGAATCCTTGGGGGAAAAGCTCCAGAAATTAGAGAAGATAGAAAGGAAGATAGGGGAAGATTATCTTAGCAGAAAAACAACGGAAATTCAGCTGTCAATATCAGAGATAAAAAACCAAATTATGCTGTTAAAAGAGGCAATAGATTTAAAACTGGAATACCAGCGGACAAAAGGGGAAATTAAACCAGCAGAAAAAGGGCAAATCCCCCACGAGGGAAATAAAAACTGGACGCCGCCAACCCCTCAAAAAGAAGAGTCGGAATACTCAATACTGTTAAAGAACTACAGAGAAAATCCTAATAGTCTTTTCCATAATGCAATCCCAGTGGCAATGACTAAAGAAACTCTAAATAATCTGGTGACCGGCACCTGGGGAAATGTGATAGAATTCCAGGAAGATAATCGGAGGGGTGATTATTATATTGTCCCCGATAATATGGGCAAATTCTACCTATTCCTGAATCCCAATGGCCTCTTCAACCAACACAATCTGACACTCATAGAAAAATCCCAAGTGTTCCAATTCAAAAACACCCCCCACGGAAGTTATAAAGGGAAAGATATTACAATCATAAAACCTGCCTTGGTGAGACAGGAAAACCAATACTGGCGTCTGACAGAATCGGGAGAAATTGAATTCCCACCCCATAGGGATTAGAAATTGGTGGGGAGAAGGCCTGTCTTTCTGGGGGGGGGTTTGTCTTTTTCCCGGAGAATTACAAAATTTAACATTGTACCAGGACTACTAAAAGGAAAATACTGTTACATTGTTGATATGTGCGTCCTACCAGACGTCTATAGCCCACAAGTAGACGTCCATGGCTATGAAAATTAATTGTTAACAGTTTTGATAGGCAAACAGGAGTAAGCCAATCCAATGAGTTTGACTAATTTCCCTTGGCTGACAACTATTATCCTCTTCCCAGTAATCGCCGCCTTATTCATCTGGCTAATCCCTGACAAAGAGGGTAAAACGGTTAGATGGTATGCCCTGGTAGTGGCTTTAATCGACTTCATACTCATAGTCTCTGCCTTCTACGTAGGATATGACTTGGATAATCCAGGCTTACAACTGGTAGAAAAATACACCTGGATTCCCGATTTGGACCTAAAATGGTCAGTAGCCGCCGATGGCCTCTCTATGCCTCTCATTCTCCTCACCGGATTCGTTACTACCCTGGCTATTATGGCGGCTTGGCCAGTCAGCTTCAAGCCTAAATTATTCTACTTCCTCATGCTGGCTATGTACGGCGGACAAATTGCTGTCTTTGCCGTACAAGACATGTTACTCTTCTTCCTGGCATGGGAATTGGAATTAGTCCCAGTATACCTCATCCTCTCCATCTGGGGCGGCCCTAAACGCCTCTACGCTGCCACCAAATTCATCCTCTATACTGCAGGGGGGTCATTGTTTATACTGGTGGCCGGCTTGACTATGGCCTTCTACGGCGATACCACCACCTTCGACATGACGGCCATCGCCCAAAAACACTACCCCCTCAACCTCCAACTACTCCTCTATGGCGCCTTTTTAATCGCCTACGGGGTCAAACTCCCTATCTTCCCCCTCCACACCTGGCTGCCAGATGCCCACGGCGAAGCTACCGCCCCCGCCCACATGTTACTGGCTGGTATCCTCCTCAAAATGGGGGGTTATGCTTTAATACGAATGAACGCGGCAATGCTACCTGATGCCCATGTGATTTTCGCCCCAGTGTTGATAATTCTGGGAGTGGTCAACATAATATACGCCGCCTTTACCTCCTTTGCCCAACGCAACCTGAAACGCAAAATCGCCTATTCCTCTATCTCCCACATGGGCTTTGTCTTGATTGGCATCGCCTCCTACACCGAAATCGGTATGAGTGGGGCTATGTTACAAATGATCTCCCATGGCCTGATTGGGGCTAGTCTCTTCTTTATGGTGGGGGCAACCTACGATCGCACCCATACCCTCATGTTAGACGAAATGGGTGGGGTGGGCCAGAAGATGAAAAAAATCTTTGCCATGTGGACTGCCTGTTGTCTTGCCTCTCTTGCTTTGCCTGGCATGAGTGGCTTTGTGGCCGAATTGATGGTCTTCATTGGCATGGCTACCAGTGATGCCTATAGCCTGACTTTTAAACTGGTGGTAATTCTCCTGGCCGCCGTCGGTGTTATCCTCACCCCCATCTATCTGTTATCCATGTTACGGGAAATGCTCTACGGCCCAGAAAACCCCGAATTAGTCGCCCACACCCACCTCATCGATGCTGAACCCCGGGAGGTTTTCATTATCGCCTGTTTGCTGGTCCCTGTTATTGGTATTGGTCTGTACCCCAAATCGGTTACAGATATTTACGAGGCCACCACTGACCAGGTTACCGCCTTTATTCGCCAGTCAGTGCCTACCCTCCAAACCTCTACCACTGCCTTCCCCTGTGCGGGTGCCTCTGATGTATGTCCCCATGGCACCTTGTTTGCCCTAACACCCCTCAAAGCCCCTGCTATTAGGTAAACCCCCTTGGGTGGAGGCAAGAAAGAGAAACGGAAAAGCCCTACTTCCCTTGCCCCACCCCTGTTACAGCCTATCTGCCTCCCTAGAAGGAGAAGGTAGTCCTGATGGTGCCAATTACTAGGGGGTCGTTTCTGTTGTCGTTCCCCGGTCTTGTAACTATCACTACTCCAGGGGTAATACTAATGTTGTCGTTGATGGGATACTGATAGAAAACCTCCACGTGAATAGAGGAGTCTTCCCCCCCCAGTCTCTCCCCGTTGACTCTGATATTGCTACGCGTCTGCCAGGGGGGCATCCCCACGATAATGCCTCCTAGACTCCCCTCCTTAAACAAGTCTGGAAACCCCAGCGTCACCGCCCAGTACCACAAATCAGAAGTGCCCCTTCCTATGACTGTATTGCCGTCATCATAGGAAGTGAGGGTTTTCACCTTGGAGTATCCCCCCCAACCTCCTATGACAAAATTTTCTGCCAGCCGCCACGACATGGTAAGGGAATAAGTATTGTAGGAGGCTTTTAGGGTGTCTCCACTAAGGCCTATAATATTGCTAAATTTCCCACTAATATTTGCTATTTCCGGGATGTTATACCCATGGGCATAGGTAAAGGCAATGGCCACATCCTCGTTGGGGTTGTAACCTAGCTGACCTAGAATACCATAGGGCCCATCAAACAAACCCTCTTTTCTCCTTGGCGAAGCCGCCGAAAATGCTAGATACCCTACACTCAACTTCCATTTTTCCCAATCCCCCTTGAAACCTATCCCTGCACCTGGTGGATGATAATACACATAATTACGGGTGCCAAACTTAGATAAGGCCCCACCTGCCCCATCCCCGTCTAAAAGGCTTATGGTTTCAGTAAAGTCTTCCATTGCCCCCCCAGTTCCCTCCAGCCATACACTTATGTTATCAGTAAGAGGAAACTTATAATATAAAACCTCCACCCCCACGTTGTTGTTATTCGGTTGACTAAAGGCCAAAGTCGCCTGGCCAGTGGCGGCTGTCTCTGCAAAATCAGGAAAATTCCCCGTCGTCAGGCGAGTGTACAGTAAATCCTTGCCAGCAAAGCTGCTATTCAACTCTAAACGGGTGCGATGTCCAAACACAGGCACTTTTTCAATCTTTTCACTCGCCCCATTCTTTTGGCCGTTGAGAATACTTGCTAACCCAAATACAGCCTGTCCTGTCAGTTTCGTAGTGGTGGAAAACTGATTTTCCTCCAAAAAGGCCACCCTTCCCTCTAACTTGTCCACTTTCCCCTGTAAAGCCGCCAACTCCGCCTCAAACTCCTTCGACAGTCTCCTTAACCTGTCCAAATCTTCCGACGGCAATGTGCCACCTTGTGCCAGTAACCGCTCCATCGCCTGCATACAGGCATTTAACCCCGCTGCAAACTCATAACGACTTATCCCCCTGTTGCCTCTGAACGTCCTGTCCGGGTATCCCGCAATACATCCGTATCTCTCCCCCAGACTCCTCAAGGCCTCAAAAGCCCAATCAGTGGGCGATACGTCCCTCAATTGCTGTACTGATGTCAACTGCTGTATTTCTGTCACCTGGTTGTATTCTTCCAGCTGGTCTAATATTCCCCCCTTGTCCGGAATACCCCATGCTACCCCACCATGGGCTAACAGTGCACCTATCACCCCTATAATGCCACTAGTTTTCACTTTCATCGCCATTGCCCCTTCAAAAAATTTCCATTTTTTCATTTAACCAGTTTTTTCCCTTTCTGCGCCAATTTTTCCTACTTTTCCTCTCTTTCTCTGATTTTTTGTTCATATATTCCCCACTTAGTTGCCCGAGAAATTTCTACATACCCCTTGACAGATAGGAGTTTTTTTCGCTAGAATAGAGGCATAAATGGGCGGCAGGCGAAAGGACTGCCAAGACACGCGGGCAGCGGATTTTTTTATTGAAACTTGAAATCAACAAATGGGGTTAAATAAGGAGGGCAAAGAGAAGGAGAGATACAAGTGAGAGAGGGGATGTAAAAGGGGAAAGGGGGAAAGAGAGACGGATAAATAATAGAAAAAAGTCTCAACAAGGCTCCAGTTTGGAGAGGGAAAGGAGGGCTTGATAATGGGCTTCCAAATGAACAAGATGGAGAGGGATTTGAAGAGATTGAGAAAGGCGAAGACAGTCATCGTACTCGGGCTGGACGTTGAGAATGTCACCGTTTTGAAAGGCAACCTTGACACGGACATCGCCGTATTTGGTATTGACAGTAATAATTTGTCGCGCCAAAACAGCACGGGTTTGGATTTGACGGCGAATCCCCAGGGTAGTAGTGTGTCTAAACAAGAAATTCTCGCAGGTGTTAATCTTGTCTAGATCACAGATGACAGTAAGAAGAGTGCCAAGACGGTTTTTCTTCATGGTAACGGGCTGTTGGAAGACATCCCTGGCACCCAGGCGCAACAACTCCGTAGCGACATAGGCGAGAATTTGGGGATTACAATCGTCAATCTGAGTTTCTAAGACAGCAATCTCCTCCAAGAGGGGAGAGGAAGTGGTTTCTCCCAACCAGAGTCTTAAAACGTTGGGAAGGGGTAAGTCTAAACTGCCGGCGCCCAATCCAATTTTAGTGAGTTTCATAGCAGGAGGTGGGCCAAAATCCACAGCCAGAGTGGTTACAATAGCCGCACCCGTGGGAGTCACCAACTCCTTCTCTATGCCGTTACTGTATACTGGTACCCCCCGACCCTGCAACATTTGTAATACAGCTGGTACAGGGACAGGAAGCCTCCCATGGGACGTTACTACAGTGCCACCCCCAACAGGCAAAGGCGAACAGTAGAGTCTTTCTATCCCTAGATAGTCCAACCCTATACAGGTACCCACTATATCCACAATGGCGTCCACCGCCCCTACCTCATGAAAATGCACCTTTTCCACAGTGGTGCCATGGACTTCTGCTTCCGCTGCCGCTAACCGCCTAAAAATCTCTATACTCTTTTCTCGCACAACAACCGGTAAATCACTGTCCCTAATAATACCCTCTATGTCGGCTAGGTGACGATGAGGATGGTTTTGATGGGGGGAAACCTCCACGTGAATTTTTGTGGCCAACTGTCCATTTTTCAATACCTTCTCCTGCCGCAACTGAAATTCATCCCTTATGGCCAATCCTGCCACCCTTTCCCTCAGATACTCAAAGGGCACCCCCGCCGACACCAACGCCCCCAAAAACATATCCCCTGCCACCCCCGTGGCGCACTGTAAATAGGCAATTTTACTCATTTCCCTCTCCTTTGCCTCCTGTCCCAAATCTAGCCACTTACTTCTCTTTCCCTGTAAAAATATTTCTAAAACTAATATAAAAAACGATAAATATAAACTTAGATTATTTAACCTTGCCAGTAGCCCCTCCTAAAATAGCCATAGACTTTGGAAAATAATAGAACGAAAAAATATAAATAAAATTCTATGATAGTAGCCAAAAGGAGGTCAAATGCCAAATTTTTCCCGTAGAAACTTCCTAAAAACCGCCGGCATAACCGCAGGCGCAGTTGTGCTGAAGGGGTGTTTAGGAAATCCACCCGGAGAAAACCAGGCAAACACCAACAACCCCGCCACTACTGCCGCCACCAATATCAGTCCGGAAATCCGTCCGGAAACAACCACTATAAGACCGGGTTATATACCCATTGTAGAAGCCGCCCCCCTGAGCATAGCCAAGGAAAAAGGCTTCTTTGCTAAACATGGCATGACAGATGTAGTACTGTCTAAACAGGCTAACTGGGCCTCTGCCAGGGATAATGTCATCATAGGCTCACAAGGCGGTGGCATAGACGGTGGACAATGACAAATGCCTATGCCCCATCTCATCAGCGAAGGCATTATCACCAATGGCAATAAGGTACCTATGTATGTTCTAGCACAACTGAACACCCAGGGCAACGGTATTGCCATTGCTCGCGCCCATGCCGGTAAAGGCCTACACCTGAATCTCAAAAAGGCCGCCGAATACGTGAATTGCCAAAACTAATGGCCGTAAATTCAAGGCGGCTTATACCTTCCCCAATGCTAATCAAGACTTTTGGATTCGCTATTGGTTTGCCGCCGGCGGTATCCACCCTGATAAAGATGTTGACCTGTTGGCTGTGCCCCCCGCTGAAACTGTACAGGGAATGCGCAACGGCACCATGGACGCCTTTAGTACGGGTGGCCACATGGCTGCCCTAACCGCGCTGTTATGGAAGCCCAGCAGTGGTGCGACAACCCCAACAATCGTGCTGAACTAATTACAATTGTCAGTGGACGCAACTACTTTAATATCCCCGCTGATGTACTCACTCCCCCCAGATAGGGAGATGGCCAACCAGAAGTCAATAACTTTAAAAAAGGCCCCCTCTACTGGACAGCCTCAAGGGGCAGTGTCTTCCCTACAAAGGTCATGACTTATGGTTTTTAACAGAATCCCTCCGGTGGGGATTTCATAAGGGCAAAATCAACGACTTTGACCAAATAAAACGAATCATCCATCGGGTAGGGAGGATTTATGGGGAGAAGCAGCCACCGAAGCCGGTTTCTCTGCCTTCATCCCCCCATCGAGGAGTAGAAACCTTCTTTGATGGCAAGGTATTTGACCCAGAAAATCCCGAGGCCTATCTCAACAGCCTAGAAATCAAAAATATCTAGCCCCCCTATTGTCCCTCACTGTCAACAGGAGAATATTATGGCTAACTATTTCAGAATATCCAATACCAGAAACGGCAACAATATTTTAATTAATCTCTGGAAAAAATACAAAGACGACCTTGTCCCCCCCTTGCTGGGCATAGGTGCCTTTCTCCTTCTATGGGAAATAGTCTCCTCCTTTCCAGGAATGCGTCTGCCAGGCCCCAGTAGCCTATTTACAGATGAACGCACCAGAACACTTTTATTATACCCCTTCTACGACCGTGGCGGCCTAGACAAGGGCCTATTTTGGCAAACCCTGGCTAGTCTGGGACGTGTGGCCCAGGGCTACTCGCCGCTATTGTAGGCATTAGCACAGGAATACTGGTGGGCACTAACCCCTTTTTGGACAAAGCCCTTGATCCTATTTTCCAATTCCTGCGAATGGTCGCCCCTCTTGGGTGCCCCCCTAGTAGCCCTCCAAAAAAACCAACCCGCCGCTATCTTCGTCATCTTCATCACCGCTGTCTGGCCTATCCTCATCAACACCAAGGAGGGAGTTAAACAAATTCCTCCAGACTACATAAATGTTAAAAGGGTCTTAAAACTGTCAAAACAAAAGTTCTTCCTAAAAATTCTGCTCCCCTCTGCCCTACCCTATTCACCGGCCTAAGAATAGGCATAGGACTGGCCTGGCTAGCAATCATCGCCGCCGAAATCGTAATGTCCGGCATTGTGGGAATTGGCTTCTTCATCTGGGATGCCTATCAGCAAAACTATATCAGCGAAATTATCTTGGCAGTAATCTACATCGGCGCAGTGGGCCTCCTTTTAGACAGGGGAATCGCCTTCTTGCAAAAACTCATCGCCCCCCTTTGGAGGTAAAACCATGTCACTGTTTGTAGCCGTAGACAACGTGGAAAAAGTATTCCCCAGCACCAGTGGCGGAGAGTATTTAGCCCTCAAGAAAATCAACTTAGAAATCAAAAAAGGTGAATTTATCTCCCTCATTGGCCACTCCGGCTGTGGCAAGTCTACACTTCTCAATATGGTTGCCGGCTTTACTCACCCAAGGGGCAGTATACTTGAAGGGCCAAAGAATCACAGAACCTGGGCCGGAAAGAATGGTGGTATTTTAAAATTATAAGATACTACCAACTTGACAGTATTTGAAAATGTCTATCTAGCGGTGGACGCCGTATACCCGCAAAAGAAGGAGGCCGAAAAAAGGGCCATCGTCCGGGAACACCTGGCTTTGGTAGGACTTAGTGATGCCGCAGACAAAAGGCCCACTCAAATTTCCGGCGGTATGGGACAAAGGACTTCTATTGCTAGGGCCTTGGCTATCCGCCCCCTTATCCTTCCTGGACGAACCCTTCGGCGCCCTGGCTCCCATCACCAAGGAAGAACTACAAGAAGAACTACTCAATATCTGGCAAGAACATCGTTGTACTGTTTTAATGCTCACCCATGATATTGATGAGGCTCTCTTCCTGGCTGACCGGATAGTCATGATGACTAATGGGCCACAGGCTACTATCGGCGAAATTGTCCCCGTCCCCTTCCCCAGGCCCAGAATCCGCGATATTATCATGGAAGACCCCAACTACTACGAATTGCGTAACTACGTCCTCGACTTCCTCTACAACCGCTATGCCCATGATGATGTGGCCTAGTACCTTAGCAAAATGTTAAAAAGTATTAAGAAAATGAAGCACAGGGGGACCTAATATCGCAAAATAGTCAGCGAAGAGATGTTAAACCTCTCAATTTCAAAGAAATTCTCAGAAAGGCCCCAAAGGCCAAGTATGAGAAGCAAAAAGTGAGCCCCTGAAATCAGGAGATTTCCCATCCAACTAGCACGGGCTCAGCCAGGTCTCTGGTTTAATAAATAAACAGTATTTAAAAACTTGTTTGGAGGAATCCCTAAATGAGTATCGTCACGAAAGCTATCGTGAATGCAGACGCCGAGGCTCGTTATCTCAGCCCCGGTGAATTGGACAGAATCAAGGCCTTTGTAAATTCCGGTGAAGCCCGTCTCCGCATCGCTGAAACCCTCACCGGCGCCCGGGAGCGTATTGTTAAAGAAGCTGGCGATCGTCTCTTCCAAAAACGCCCTGACATCGTATCCCCCGGTGGCAATGCCTATGGCGAAGAAATGACCGCCACCTGTCTGCGGGATATGGACTACTACCTGCGTCTAATCACCTACGGAATTGTAGCAGGAGATGTAACCCCCATCGAAGAAATAGGCCTAATAGGGGTAAAGGAAATGTACAAATCCCTGGGCACTGACATCGGTGCTGTGGCCCAAAGTGTAAGGGAAATGAAAGAAGTGGCTATGTCCCTGCTTTCCCCCGAAGATGCTGCTGAAGCGGCTACCTACTTCGACTATGTAATCGGGGCTATGCAATAAGCCCGGGTTTTAACTCCATGTCCTGTTATCCTCTAAACAACCCATAAATCTATCACCCTCATCTAACTAGTCCATTAGGAAACAAGGAAACAACAATGCAAGACGCAATCACCGCTGTAATCAACTCCGCTGACGTTCAAGGCAAGTATCTGGACGCTAACGCCATCCAAAAACTGAAAAACTATTTCCAAAGCGGTGCCCTCCGTGTCCGTGCCGCCAGCATCATCAGCGCTAATGCCGCTAACATCGTAAAAGAAGCTGTAGCTAAGTCCCTCCTGTATTCCGATGTAACTCGCCCCGGCGGCAATATGTACACCACCCGTCGCTATGCCGCCTGCATCCGCGACTTGGACTACTTCCTCCGCTATGCTACCTATGCCATGCTGGCTGGTGATCCCTCCATCCTCGATGAGAGAGTATTAAATGGCCTGAAGGAAACCTACAACTCTCTCGGAGTGCCCATCAGCTCCACCGTACAAGCTATCCAAGCCATGAAGGAAGTCACCGCTAGCTTGGTTGGCGCTGAAGCCGGTAAAGAAATGGGTGTATACTTCGACTACATCTGCTCCGGCTTAAGCTAAGTACCGGCCTAGATTTTTGCAGAGGGTTAAACCCCAACATACAGGGTTAGGATGGTCTGGAGTGAGTGCTATTTTGACCCAACCTGTAAGATTGTGGGCTGGCTCAATTTAGCATTGACTCTCGACTCCTAACCGTTATATTTGTCCGTACTACTACTTGAAACAAATTATAATAAAAAGAAAATAACAAGATAAAAGTAGCTAAGAGGGGTGTCGGCTATGAGAATGTTCAAAATTACCGCCTGTGTGCCCAGTCAAACCAGAATTAGAACTCAAAGAGAACTACAAAATACCTACTTCACCAAGTTAGTACCCTACGATAACTGGTTTCAAGAGCAACAAAGAATCCAAAAAATGGGCGGCAAAATCCTCAAGGTTCAACTGGCAACCGGCCGTCCTGGTGTCAATACTGGCTTGTTATAACTACACCCCAGAAAGGGAAGAAGGAAGGCTCTTTCCCAGAAAAACACCTCCCCCAGGGGGAGACAGTCCCTCCCCCCCCACTAAGCCCCTCCCCTTGTCTGCCAAATCTTCCAACCCCCTATACACAGTGTAATATTTCCAACAAGGGTGGTAAACGCCTGCAGGGTTACTAGCCACTCCCAAGAGGGGCTGTTGTCAAATAAATGCCAGGTTATGGCACACATGGCACTGACTAGGGCTGGCAGCATGCCGAAGGCTAACCAGTACCAACTAGGATCTTTTGTCACCTCCCCGTAACGCCACACAAACCAAATGGCCGCTATCCACTCAATGACACTGGAAACATGAACTATCCACGTGGGGAGGGAGAGTGCGTGCATTTTTGTTCCTCCTGTCCAGATGTGTCTCCGTCGAGGTTATAATATACAGGATGTTTAGTACTCTGGCTTAGAATCCCACTACTTTTTCATAATGACGGCAACAAGACAAGTACAACCCAAGTTGATTATACACGGTGGCGCCGGCAGTTCCCTCAAAAGTAAGGAAGATGTAGCAGGAGTGCGTCAGGAACTACACCAAATTGTACAGCAGGTCTATGAGCTATTACTAGCGGGGGAATCCGCTACTGTGGCAGTGGTGCAGGGTTGTAAGCTGTTGGAAGATAATCCCCGTTTTAATGCCGGTACTGGTTCTGTACTACAATCAGATGGACAGATACGCATGAGTGCCTCCCTGATGGATGGGGAAAGGCAAAGGTTTAGTGGTGTGATTAACGTCTCTGGAGTAAAAAACCCCATCGAATTGGCTTATTTCCTCCAAAAGGAAGAGGATAGGGTGTTGTCTGACTACGGAAGCGCCCAGTTGGCAAGGGAGTTACAATTGCCCCTATATGATCCTCTCACGGATTTGCGCTTACAGGAATGGCTGGAGGAGAGGAAAAACAATTTTGCCAAAAAAATGGCCGCAGTTATTGCTGAAAGGCCCTCCGGACAGGACAATGCTAGAAGGGGCACTATTGGCGTGGTGGCTTTGGATAAACAGGGGAGAATAAGTGCTGGCACCTCCACTGGGGGTAAGGGTTTGGAAAGAATTGGCCGGGTGAGTGACTCGGCAATGCCTGCCGGTAACTACGCTAATGCCTTTGCTGGTGTCAGTTGCACTGGTATAGGAGAAGATATTATTGACGAATGCCTGGCAGCTAAGGTGGTAATCCGCGTCACCGATGGCTTGTCTCTGTTTGAAGCCATGGAAAAGTCCATGAAAGAGGCAAAACAAAATGGTAGAGACTTGGGGGCTATCGCCATAGACTACCGAGGTAGTATAGTCTTTGGCAAAACCAGCGAGGTGCTACTGGCAGCATACCACGATGGCACAAAAATAGGGGACAGTCTGCAGTGGCCGGAAGGGAAATTAGTTTCCGGAGTCTGACTGGAGATAGTCAAACCAGAGATTTAATGTCTTCAATTGTTCACTGGGTTTAAGGGCACCTAATCCCTTGACTACAACCTTATTCTTGGCGTAGACGAAACGACTACGTAGGTGGGCGGGCAGCCTTTCCGCCAGCTTTTGCCAGGCTGGTTCCTGCATTGGAGTCTCTAGTACTACGTTTTGTTTCCCTTCTGGTTTAATTCTGGAAAAACCTAGGGATTTGGCTTTGAGTTTTAATTGTGCCACTTCCAGTAGTTGTTTAGCTACCTCGGGAATTGGCCCATATCTATCCCGCCACTCCGCCTCTATTTGTTTAATTTCCCTTTGGGAGGTGACGGAGGTAATGGCCCTATAGGCAGACATTTTCTGTTCTAAGTCAGGAATATAGGAATTGGGGATAAGGGCAGTGAGTTTTAGGTCGATTTGGGTGTCTTCCACCATGGGGATTTCTTGCCCCTGGACTTCGTTGATAGCTTCCCGTAACATCTCTGTATACAATTCAAATCCTATGGCCTGCATATGTCCGGATTGTTCAGCCCCAAACAGATTCCCTACCCCCCTTATTTCCATATCCCGCATGGCTAAGTGATAACCTGAACCAAGTTGGGAAAACTCTTGTAGGGCAAAGATTCTCATGCGGGCAGTGTCGGAAAGGGTTTCCTCATTGGGGTACAACAGCCAGGCATAAGCCTGAATCCCCGTACGTCCTACTCTTCCCCGCAACTGGTACAACTGGGCTAGACCGAAACGGTGGGCTGATTCTATAATTATGGTGTTCACCCGAGGAATATCCAACCCGGATTCAATAATAGTAGTACACAGCAGTAAATCCGCCTCCCCATTGTTGAAAGCTAACATAGTACTTTCTAGTTGCCCCTCTTCCATTTGTCCATGGGCTATGGCTATCCTTAAACTGGGCAACATTTCTAGTAACATGGCGGCGGTTTTTTCTATATCCTCAATGCGGGGCACTACATAAAATATCTGTCCTCCCCTGTCCAACTCGTTGCGAATGGCAGTGCGGACAACTTCCGGGTGAAACGGGAGAATTTGAGTTTTAATGGGGCGACGATTGGGTGGTGGGGTTAAGATCAAACTCATATCTCTCACCCCAGAAAGAGACATGTAGAGGGTGCGAGGTATGGGGGTAGCTGACAGGGTTAATACGTCCACCTCCGTCTTCATGGCCTTGATTTTTTCCTTATGATTAACCCCAAATCTTTGCTCCTCATCTATTACTAATAGACCCAAATTTTTGAACTTAATTTTGTCACTTAATAACAGGTGTGTCCCCACTACAACATCTAATTCTCCCGTGGCTAATTTCTGGATTATTTCTTTTCTTTCTGCGGGGCTTCTGAAGCGATTTAGTAGGCCTACATTGATAGGATAGGGAGCAAATCTTTCTACTAAAGTCTGATAATGTTGTTGGGATAAAATTGTGGTGGGCGCCAGAAAAACTACTTGTTTATTCGCCGCAGTTACTACTTTAAAAATCGCCCTAATTGCCACCTCCGTTTTCCCAAAACCCACATCCCCACAGATAAGTCTATCCATGGGACGGTCACTTTCTAAATCTCTTTTTACCTCTTGAATTGCCTTTAATTGGTCAGGGGTTGGTTGATAGGGAAAAGACTCTTCTAATTCTACTTGCCAGGGGGTATCCGGCGGACAAGGAGTTTTCCGCTGTTGGCTTCTGGTGCTGTACAATTTTACTAGGTCAAAAGCGAGTTTTTTAAGGGATTTTTTGACCCTATTTTTAGTATTTTGCCACTCCCTCCCCGACATTTTATGTAATTGTGGAGGCTTGGCTTCGAGGGAGCGATAACGGCTTACTAAATCTAGGCTATCCGCTGGGACTCTTAATAATCCATCCGCATATCTGATAACTAAATATTCTCTCCCCTCAAAGGTTTCCAGTCCTAAAAATTGACCGATACCATGGTACTTATGAACAACATAATCGTTGGGTTTTAACTTGTCTAAATCAACCTGTCTAGAGGCAGCCCTCCTTTTTTTACGAATATAGGTGGGGGTGGCTAAACTGTGTTGTCCATAAATTTCTCTGTCTGTAATGACGGCCAGGCGAAAAGTGGGCAGAATAAATCCTTCTAATTCCGCACTCCCGGAGTATTTTAAAGCTACACAAACTCCCTGTCTTTGCAGGGAATCAATGGTGCCAAAATCGAGAGGATTTGCTACAAATTGGGCGGGGCAATCATGTTCTCTTATTAGGGAAACTGTGCGGGAGGGTTGGGCAGAAATTAACCAGTTATTGTACTTACCTAGATTTATGTTGTCGTCGATTTCCCTTTTGCCTCTCAAAAACTCAGCTATTTTAGCAATTTGGTGAGGGGAAACAGGAAGGGCACGGGTAGATATATCAAAGGTGGGTAAGGGAGGGACATTAGGAGAAGAAACCGCCAATTCCGAAAGAAATATTTTTAGGTGTCTACTCTTGTTTAAAGACTCAGAAAAACTGCGATGAATCTTGGGAATAGTTGTATTTTTATCTACTAACAAATCGTTGGCCAATTGCCAGTCTTTTTCTGCCTGGTCCAACCAAACACTACTATGAGCAATACAGTGGTCTAGTTCATCAATAGCCAAAATGGTATTAGAAGGCAAGTAGTCCAATATATCCGCCACCTTTTCCCCAAAAGCAACCCCTAAAAAACGTGTCAGGGGAGTTCTTAAAACCTTTGTGTAGTCGGGGGTATCACAGGTCTCTAGTTTTTCCCATTCTTCCGCTGTTAAGTAGGGTTTGAGGGCGTTGGAAAGGGGAAGGTGTTGGGCAATGATGGGCTCCCAATGGACGGGGGTAATGGTAAACTGTTCTATGGAGTCCAGACTACGTTGGGAGGAAGGCTCGAACTCTCTAATTTCCTCCAACTGGTCACCAAACCACTCCAAACGAAGGGGAAGTTCGGCAGAAACAGGGAAAATGTCTACGAGATTGCCTCTAACTGCCCACTGTCCCTCCCTTTCGACCATTGTTGTACGCTCGTAGCCCAGGGAGGTTAAAATCCGGCCAATCTCCCCAATTTCAACAGTCATGCCCTTTACCAACTGGAGGCAATACTTCTTGAAGATGAAGGGAGGGGGCAGATGTGGTTGCAATCCCATTTCCGTGGTAACCATAGCCCAGGGGGTGGGGGTATTTTCTGCTACCAGACTGGCAAGAGTTTGCAATTGCCCCCACACCATTTCCGACTCGGGGGTGAATGTTTCATAGAAAGTGGCAGAGGAGGTTGGGTAGAAAAAAACCTGTTTCCAGCCCATCAATTCCAGACAGGCCGCCCAACGGGCCGCCTCTTCCAGAGTGGCACATACTACTAGGAGATTATGATTTATTTTCTGTCCGGTAGCAGAGGCTATTAGACTCTTTGGCAGACGAGTTGCCCCCCTCAGGGATAATCCTCCGGCAGCCTTTAGCTTTTCTATTAACTCTTCTGCGATGGTGGAGCGACTGATATGACGAACTACAGATTGTAGGGACATTACTGCAACAGGTGCTCTAACTATGGGCTATGGTATCACATCCAGGGGGGTAAACCAAAAAACTAATGCCACCGATGACAGGAGGGCGTTTAGGACAAGTGTGTTTTACAACAAATCGCCCACGTCATTGGCGGCTATAAGGGGGGGCGCATTATGGAGGATTTTTAGCCAACAAGGACACGCCCCCTATTGGTGGACTGATAAGTCAATGGTTTCTACTGTTCCTTGTTTTCCTTCTTCTCCTTGTCTTTGTCCTTATTGTCTTTGCCTAGGATACCGTACTTACGCAGGAAGCGATCAACTCTTCCCTCAGTGTCGATAATTTTCTGAGTACCAGTGTAGAAGGGGTGGTTGCCCGACCAAACTTCCACATGGATTTCCGGCTTGGTGGAACCTACCCGCATTACTTCCTTGCCTTCACAGAAGACTCTGGCATCGGGGTACCACTGGGGATGGATTCCTTCTTTAGGCATAACAACAACCTCCTTGCAATAAAAACCCAGGAAAATTAACGTTTGGAGTATTGAGGGGCCTTACGAGCTTTCTTCAAACCGTATTTCTTCCGCTCTTTAGCGCGGGGATCACGGGTTAGATAGCCTTCCGCCTTCAAGGGTTGACGATAATCCGGATCTATTTGACAAAGGGCACGGGCCACACCCAATTTGACGGCGTCAGCTTGCCCGGTTAAACCGCCCCCCTGGGCCTTAACAATGATGTCATACTCGGACTCCAGGCCCAAGGTTTCCAGGGGAGCTTTTAGATTTTGAACGTAACCGGGTATGTTCTGAAAATACTCCTCAGCTGGACGATTGTTGATGGTGACCTTACCAGTGCCGGGTACCAGACGCACCCTGGCGACGGCAGTTTTGCGACGGCCAGTGCCCATGTACACTACCTGGTTAGACATTGCTAATTACCTCCCGTGTTAGTATCAATTTTCAACACTTCTGGTTTTTGTGCCTGGTGGGGGTGGTTAGGGCCAGCATATACTTTAAGTTTTGTAAACAGTCTTCTGCCAAGTCTATTCTTGGGCAACATCCCCTTAACGGCCAGTTCAATGATTCTTTCAGGAATACGTTTCTGCAGGTGGGCAAAAGATTCTACCTTCATACCACCAGGCCGTCCGGAGTGACGACGGTATAATTTTTGCTGGGGCTTTTTGCCGGTGACTACGACTTTTTCCGCATTGACTACGATGACATAGTCACCGGTGTCTAGGTGTGGGGTATAAATAGGTTTATTCTTGCCCCTAAGGATTTTAGCAATTTCCGAGGCAAGTCGGCCAAGACGCATTCCGGCTGCGTCTACCACATACCATTTTTTTTCTATACTGTCCAGAGATGGAACTACAGTCTTGTTCATTGTCCTACTTGTGGTTCAGGTAAACGTAAAAAGATTATTAAAGGAAAGTAAGGTAGAGAAGGAGGGTTGGTGAGGGAAGGGCATATGGGGGTAACCTACTTTTAGGAGACACAAACCCTTGGCGGGTGCGGAGTATTTAACCATATCCCGACGGCGGTTTTTCCAAATGTCGTAGAATTCCGAGAGGTTTCTCCTGCCGGCACCTACCTCCACCAACATCCCCACCATTAGTCGCACCATGCCATACAAAAAGCCACTGGCCTGAATCTCGATGTTAATTAAGTCCTCCCCATATCTTTCACAGTGCACCTGCTGCACTTCTAGCACAGAGTGGCTACGAGGGGAACCTGCCCGACGGAAGGCGGAGAAATCGTGGACGCCCAACATAGGCAGAAGAGCCTCTCGCATGAGGTGTTCATCCAGTGGCCTATAATAGTAGTGCCAGGTAAAGGGGTTGAGGAAAATATTAGGAGAC
Source organism: Cyanobacteriota bacterium SRBZ.bins.94.201705 (assembly GCA_030549855.1). Taxonomy (GTDB): domain Bacteria; phylum Cyanobacteriota; class Cyanobacteriia; order Cyanobacteriales; family Cyanobacteriaceae; genus DVEF01. The sequence continues at coordinate 29,411 of JAUQQP010000009.1, read as the reverse complement.
TTGCCCGTGTATATAGTATAACGATAACGACGGTAGGAGGCGGAGAAACAGGCATGCCAGTGGGGGGGGACTTCTGTGGAGGCTATGACGAGGATGTCTTCTGGGAGGTAGCCCTTTAACACCTTAGCCCAGGCCTCTGGGGGGATGCTAGAGGACACGTCAAAGTGGGCCACCTGGCCGGCGGCATGGACTCCCGTGTCGGTTCTTCCCGCGCCCACCAGAGTCACTCTCTGGCCTACAACTTGGGCAATAGCCTTTTCCATTTCCTCCTGGACAGACCTACAACCCGGTTGTTTTTGCCAACCGTGGAAGTTTGTCCCCAGGTACTGAATGAGGAGGGCTATTCTCCTTTGGGGGTTATCCCTCATGAAGGCTCTTTAGACCAGCTCAATAATGGCCATTTCGGCATTATCACCCCGACGGTTTTTAGTGCGCAACACGCGGGTATAGCCGCCGTTACGGTCTCCATAACGTTCCTGCACTTTGGCAAAGACGTCATGGACCAGATGCTCGTCATATATATAGCCGAGGGCCCGACGACGAGCGGCCAGGGTTCCCTCCTTAGCGAGAGTAATCATTTTTTCTACGGTGCTACGGACTGCCTTTGCCCGTGCCAGGGTAGTGACCACACGCCCCTCCCGCAACAGTTGAGTGGTTAGGGCCCGGAGAAGGGCTTTGCGCTGGTCAGCCGGGCGGCCTAGTTTTGGCACCTTACGACGGTGACGCATAAATAACAACCTCCCTAGTGATTAGTGACAAGTGTGCTGGTGTATTGCAATGGGCACGAGTAGGGCCAGGGGATTAGGGACTATTGACAGGGTCACTGTTTTTTATCAACTCCCCCGCTTCTTTTGACTTTCCCGAGCTTAGGGTAATGCCGAGACGCTCTTTGAGGGCCTGTATTACTTCCTCGGCGGATTTCTGACCGAAGTTCTTAATTTCCAAAAGCTCTTCTTGGGTGTATTCTAGAAGGTCGGCAACAGTGTTGATTTGAGCTCGTTTGAGACAATTGTAGGCCCGTACGGACAAATTGAGTTCCTCGATGGGGATTTGACTGGTGGGATCAGAGGGCTCTTCCACTTCTTCTTGTTTCCCTGTGATGCGGGAGGAGTCAGTGAGAGGAGTAAACAGGTTAACCAGGATTTCAGCCGCCTGTTGGAGGGCTTCTTCTGGTTTTATACTGCCATTGGTCCAGACTTCGAGAATCAGACGATCTGCCAGCCGGCCTTCATGACGTATTTCCTCGGTGGTGAAATTCACCTTGGTTACCGGCATAAATACGGCATCGATTTGGAGAAAGTCTAGGGAAGTGCTTTCATCTTTCCCTTTCTCTACGGCACGATAACCTTTCCCCCTCTCGACGCGGAATTCCATTTCTAATTTAGCCCCCTTGCTCAGGGTACATATGTATTGAGAGGGGTCTACCACCTCGATCTCGGAGGGAAGATCGAACTGTGCCGCCGTAACGGTACAGGGCCCTGTAGCCACCAGACGGCCGATTTGAGGGGTTTTGCTATAGCTCTTGAAAACCACGCTTTTCATGTTGAGCATGATTTCCATGACATCTTCCCTAACCCCCTCCAGTACGGCAAACTCGTGATTTACCCCCGCGATTCTGACAGCGGTTACTGCCGCCCCTTCTAAATTAGACAGCAGCACCCTTCTCAGGGAGTTGCCCATGGTGATGCCCTGACCCCTTTCCAGAGGTTCGAGGACAAACTTGCCGTACAATCCCTGACCTTTGATGGATTTACTTGCTACGCAATCGATTTGATACACGGCCAACTCGGGTTATTTACTAAATGAACAAGGGGCTATAGATTACAAACCCGTGCTCGAGATGAATTATCCCCACAAGGAGAAACCGGCACCCCGGAAACGAACCCCTTCAGGAAGGGACAAGCCTCTTCCTCTACACTCTACGTCTTTTGGGGGGCCTGCAACCATTGTGGGGGATTGGGGTAATATCCCTGATCAAGGTGATCTCCAGACCTGCTCCCTGGAGGGCTCTGATAGCGGTTTCCCTCCCCGCCCCAGGGCCACTTACCATTACCTGTACCTGTTTCATTCCGTGCTCCATAGCGGCTCTAGCGGCCTTATCCGCTGCCGTTTGGGCGGCGAAGGGGGTTCCTTTTTTTGCCCCTTTGAAGCCACTAGATCCTGCTGTTGCCCAGGAGATCACATTTCCCTCCGGGTCTGTTATAGTTACAATGGTGTTGTTAAAGGTGGATTTAATGTAGGCGATGCCACTTGGGACATTTTTCTTTTGTTTTTTCTGTCCTCCCCTTTTGCCTGCAGCTTTTGTTGCCATGTTTTGATGACCTCAATCAAAAATACAAATCAAAAAAAAGACACCCCGCCGCGGGTAGTTAGAGACACCTATTTCTTGGGCGCCTTCTTCTTACCGGCCACGGTTACTCTTCTACCTCTACGAGTCCTGGCATTAGTTCTAGTCCTTTGGCCTCGTACAGGCAAACCGAGACGGTGACGGCGTCCTCTGTAGGTACCTATGTCGCAGAGGCGTTTTATATTCATAGCCTCTATACGACGTAGGTCCCCTTCAATTTGATAGTTCTGTTCTATATGGGTTCTTAGCTTACTAATTTCTTCTTCTGTGAGATCTTTTACTCTAGTATCAGGATTTACCCCGGTAGCTGCTAGTATTTTTTTAGAGGTGGACAAGCCTATTCCATAGAGATAGGTGAGGGCTATCTCCACCCTTTTGTCACGGGGCAAATCCACACCTGCTATTCTCGCCATGTTGTTTTCCTTTCCTTCTTGCTACTATGGGCAGATAGGGTTTATGTGACAAGCCCGTTCGGGTATTTGCGGCAACCCAGCACAGGGGCCTTATCCCTGACGCTGTTTATGTTTTGGATTGGAACAAATCACCATTACCCGTCCGCGACGACGGATTACACGGCACTTGTCGCAAATCCTCTTTACAGACGCTCTGACCTTCATGGTAGTAAAATATACTGCAAGCTATCCATTATAACAGGACTTTTGCCCCCTGTAAAGGGGGGTTAGCCCCTGAGAGTGGATGGATTTTCTATTGATTTTTGCCCTTAAGGCGGTAGGTAATTCTCCCCTTAGTCAAGTCATAGGGGGTGAGTTCCACCTTGACTCGATCTCCAGGGAGAATTTTAATGTAGTTGCGGCGAATCTTGCCAGCAATATGAGCTAGGACATTAAAGCCGTTGTCCAAGTCCACCCTAAACATGGCGTTAGGGAGAGACTCGGTCACTGTGCCTTCCATTTCAATAAGGTCTTTTTTAGACATAAACAACCCCTCTATCTCAGTCTTCTACAATGGTCGTCGTTGTCAATGTTACCAAAATTTACATTGATTTGACATGGTACGTCAGACGGAGATTAAGACTGAGAGGCTTGGATGAGGGATTGGATTTCGTCGGTGATTTCTGCCGGGGGGCGGTTGCCGTTTACTGTTTTCAACAGCCCCATTTTCTTATAATAGTCTATGAGAGGCGCAGTTTGCTCCCGATATACCCCCAGACGGTGACGGATAGTGTCTTCCGTGTCGTCTTTCCGGCCACGGGCCAGCAGACGTTGGAGGATGACCTCGTCGGGGACATCCAGATTAATGACCAGGTGGCAAGGTTGCTGAAGAAGTGCCAGCAACTGGGTCAAGAATTCCGCCTGGGCCACATTGCGGGGGAAGCCGTCCAGGACCCACCCCTGTTTTGCTTCTTCCCGCTGGAGGGTTTCCTTTATAAGGTCCAGAATCAGTTCGTCTGGGACGAGGTCCCCTTTGTCTACATAGGTTTTAGCCTTCAACCCCAGGGGGGTTCCTTGGGCTATAGCATTCCTTAAAATATCTCCTGTTGAAATATGAGGTACTCCAAATCTCTCTGCTATAAGTTGCCCCTGGGTGCCCTTGCCTGCCCCAGGTGGCCCTAGAAAAATGACTCTCGCCATGTCCTAAATATCTTATAATGCAGAAATTTTACTGTTTCACCATGCCCTCATAACGCTGGGAAATGACGTAGGTTTGCACCTGTTTAGCAGTATCGATGGCCACACCCACTAGGATAAGTAGGGAGGTAGCCCCAAAACCCTGAAAGGTAGTTACGCCAGTGGCCTTTTCCACGAAAGTGGGCACAGTGGCTACTACCGTTAAAAAGATGGCCCCAAGGAAGGTGAGGCGATTTAAAACTCCCTCTAGATAGGCCACAGTGGACTTGCCAGGACGAATTCCAGGGATACTGGCGCCTATTTTCTTCAGGTTGTCGGCTATGTCCTCCGGATTAGATATGAGGGAGGCGTAGAAGTAGCTGAAAAACAGGATTAATAGGGAGTAGACTACCACATACCAGATGGTGCCTGGTCTGAGGGCGAAGGCAATCTGGTTAATAATATTGTTAAAGGCTGTATCCTTGGTCAAACCGGCCAGGGAAGAGGGTAAAACCAGCACAGCCGAGGCGAAGATAATGGGCATTACACCGCCTTGGTTGAGTCGTAGGGGCAGATAGCTAGTTTTCTCCCGATACGGTCTCCGGCCCACCTGACGATGGGCTACAATGATAGGAATGCGACGGGTGCCTTCCTGGACGAAAACTATGCCCACAATCATCACCAGGAATACGGCCATAAGGATGATAACCTGGGCTATGGCCTGACGTCCTCCGGTTTGGGCATAGTCTATGGTGTTAGCTAGGGTGCGGGGCAGTACTGCGACAATGTTGACAAATATGAGTAGAGATGCCCCATTGCCGATTCCCCTGTCTGTAATTAACTCGGAAATCCACATAACAAACATGGAACCGGCGGAGATAGCCAACACCGTTTCGATGACAAACCAGATGCTGTAGTTGAGAGCATAGGGGCGCAGTAGTCCAACAGCAATACCGGTACCTTGGATTACTGCCCACCCTAAGGCTACATAGCGGGTGATTTGGGCTATTTTCCGGCGCCCTATTTCCCCTTCATTTTTCTGTAAATCCTCCAAGGCTGGAATGGCGGAGGTGAGCAGTTGCATTATGATGGAGGCGTTGATGTAAGGGAGAATCCCCAGGGCGAAAATGCCTACGGTCACCAGCCCTCCCCCGGTGAAGATGTCTAAAAAGCCGATGAAGGGGGAGTTGACAATGGCATTGGCAAAAGCCTCTCGGTCAATGCCCGGCACAGGGATATAAATGCCTAGACGTGCCAGAATAAGCAACCCGAGGGTGATGAGGACACGACGGCGCAACCCCGCTGCCTGGGCCATCTGGAGGAAGGTTTCCTGGGCGGTGGGAGTTCTTTCTCTGCTTACTACCATAACTGTTGCTCTTCAGTAAGGGGGACAATGTAGGGAGGAGGTTTGTCCTTCTCCTGTGCCAAAAGACGGAACACCGTCAATATTGATTTCTATCTTGACATTAATTGGTTCATATTGGGGTTCGGTGTCCGCTGGCATTTGTTGTAAAGGTAGCAATGAGCCCGCACTAGGGCTGAGAAATGGTCCCACCGGCCGCCTCTATTTTGGCTTTGGCAGACTCACTCCAGGCTGCTGCTTTGATGTGGAGGGGGATATTTATCTCTCCTCGGCCAAGGACTTTCAGGGGGCCGTCATTGCTGGTGACAATTCCGGCGGAAATGAGGGAATCGAGGGTTACTTCGGAATTAGGAGGCAAATCCTTTAGTTGGTCCACGTTGACAATAGTGTACTCTTTGCGGTTGACCACCTTGAAGTGTTTGAGTTTGGGGAGGCGACGATACAGAGGCATTTGTCCTCCCTCAAAACCGGGGGGGGTACCGGGGCCGGAGCGGGATTTCTGCCCTCTCATCCCAAAACCGCAACTGGCCCCCTGGCCGGCGGCAATACCTCTACCGACGCGACGACGACGTTTTCTGGATTTGGGATTGGGAGCTAATTGATGGAGTCTCATAGGTTTCTACTCAGGAGAAGATGTGCTGTAAGGGAATATCTCTTTCTTTGGAGACTTGGGAGAAACTGCGGACTTGCTGTAGGGCTTTGATGGTAGCCCGGGCGTTGTTGAGGGGGTTGTTTGAGCCTAACTGTTTGGCCAGGATGTTTTTGATGCCGGCAAGTTCTAGGACAGTGCGTACGGCTCCACCGGCAATTACACCAGTACCGGGGGCGGCCGGCCTCATGAATACGGTGGCACTGCCGTAACTGGCTTGGGCAGCGTGGGGTATGGACTCGTCTTTGTTGATTTTGACGGAGATGATGTTTTTCTTCCCGTCAGCCACGGCCTTGCGTACGGCGTTGATGACGTCACCGGCTTTGCCGACGCCTACACCTACTTGTCCTCTCTCGTTGCCTACCACCACAATGGCGCGGAAGCTGAGTTTCTTCCCGCCTTGGACTACTTTGCTTACACGGCGGATTTGGACAACCCTTTCTAGCCATTGGGTTTCTTTTTTATCCTTCCGTTTTTTCTGTTTGGTTACTTTGCGCTGTTCTTGTTCTTTTACCATAACAGTTCCCTCTTAGAAATTAAGACCAGCTTCGCGGGCGCCCTCGGCTAGGGCTTTAACGCGACCATGGTACAAGAAGCCCCCACGATCGAATACCACTTTGTCAATGCCCTTGGCTAGGGCCCTCTGGGCGATCAACTTACCCACTTCCCTAGCGGCTTCACAAGTAGAGGTGGAGGTTAACTTTCCTCTCAATTCCCTGTCGAGGGTAGACGCGGCCACCAGGGTGTGTTGGGCTACGTCGTCGATTATCTGGGCATATATATGGAGGTTGGAACGATAAACAGCCAGGCGGGGGCGTTCGGGAGTGCCCTTGACCTTCTTGCGAATCCGCAGGTGACGACGTTTGATGAGTTCTCTACGATTGACAACCATTTTTATTTCTTCCCTGACTTACCAGATTTACCTACTTTCCGTCTTACGTATTCGCCCACATAACGAATCCCCTTGCCCTTGTATACTTCAGGGGGACGAACGGCGCGGATGCGGGCGGCTACGTTTCCTACTAGTTCTTTGTCTATTCCCGAGACTACTATCTCGGTATTGTTGTTGACGGCCACGTTAATCTGGGGGGGCATTTCCATTTCTACGGGTTTGCTATAACCCACGTTGAGAATTAATTTCTTGCCCTGACAGGAGGCACGATAGCCCACCCCTTGGATTTCTAGTTTTTTTTCGAATCCCTGTGTTACCCCCTGTACCATGTTATACACCAGGGTTCGGCAAAGGCCGTGTCGTTCTCTTGCAGTACGGCTGTCGTTTTCTCGTTCTACTCTGATTTCTTGGCCTTCCACACTGACCTTGACCAGGGATGGTAGAGTCCTAGAGAGGGTACCTTTTGGCCCTTTGACCTCCACCAGTTGCCCGTCTACCTTAACTTGTACCTGTGGCGGAATGGCTATAGGACGTTTTCCAATACGAGACATGGTTTATCCGGGTTAACTTATAAAGTACTACTACCAGACGTAACAGAGGACCTCGCCTCCGATGCCTAGTTTTCTAGCTTTTCTGTCGGTCATTACCCCGCTAGAGGTAGAGAGGATGGCAACGCCAATACCCCCCAAGACTCTAGGCAGGTCTTTTTTGGCATAGATACGTAAACCGGGTTTGCTGACTCGACGGATATGGTGGATTACCGGTTGACGGTTTTTCCCCTTGTATTTCAGGACGAGAATGAGATTTTTCTTGACGCCTTCGCCTACCTCCTCATAGCCGCTGATAAAACCCTCTTCTTTGAGTACTTCGGCTATGTTCCGGGTCATTTTGGTACTAGGCACCGTCACGGTGGGATGACGCACGGCGCAGGCGTTGCGGATGCGAGTCAGCATGTCGGAAATAGTGTCGTGTGCTGGCATTCTTTTTTCCTTCTTTGTTCCTCTATTACCTCACGATTATTTTTGACGGAAAGGCATTCCCATTTCTTTCAACAAGGCAAAAGCCTCCTCATCCGTGTTGGCGCTGGTGACGATGGTGATGTCAAAGCCACGGATTTGGTCGATGGAGTCGTAGTCCACTTCCGGGAAGATAAGTTGTTCTCGGATACCGAGAGAATAATTCCCCCGTCCATCGAAACTGTTAGGCGAAAGGCCTCGGAAGTCACGGATGCGAGGCAGGGCCAGGTTGATGAGACGATCCAGGAAGGAGTACATTTTTTCCCTCCTGAGGGTTACCATGAGGCCCACCGGCATTCCCTTACGGATTTTGAAGCCAGCGATAGCCTTTTTGGCCCGGGTAACCACTGGTCTTTGCCCTGTAATCATTGCGATTTCGTTTATAGAGGATTCCAGGGCCTTGGCATTTTGAGAGGCTTCCCCTAAACCCCTGTTCAAAACCACCTTAACCACCTTAGGCACCTGGTGGATATTGGTATACCCGAACTGTTGGATGAGTTTAGGGACTATAGTTTCCTGATAATAAGTCTTAAGTCTAGACATCACAGCAACAACTCAAAAAGAGCAGATAATAAGGAGGATTAGCAAAGGTAGAGTGGGACGTGGCCGTTGGGGAAGGCAGGCCTTGAGTTGGCACGAGGCCTTGACTTGGCACCAGGCCTCCCAGTACTAGTCGATGATCTCGCCGGTTTTCTTCAGTTTTCTGACCTTTCTGCCGTCTTCGGTGATGACATAGTTAAAACGGCTAGCCACCTTTGCCTTTTCCGAGTACAGCATCACCTTAGAGCTATGGATAGGAGCCTCAAAGGTGATGATTTGGCCAGACTCGCCTTCCCTAAGGGGTTTTTGGTGTTTAGTACGGATATTAACCCCCTTAACGATAACAGTACTATATTTAGGGAAAGCCTTAAGGACCTCTCCCACTTTTCCCTTGTCCTTACCGGAGATCACCTGGACAAGGTCACCCTTTTTCACATGCATCTTATAGCGGGTAGGATGTTTCTTTTGTTTTCGTCTTGTAGGTCTCATGGTTTAGATTACCTCCGGTGCCAGAGAAATAATTTTGGTAAAGTTTTTATCACGCAATTCCCGGGCGACGGGGCCAAACACACGAGTCCCTCTGGGGTTATTATCCTTATTGATAATCACAGCCGCGTTATCATCGAAACGGATACTCATACCACTGGGGCGTTTTACAGTTTGTTTAGTTCTGACCACCACCGCCCTAACGATATCAGACTTTTTGACAGGCATATTAGGGATAGCCTCTTTCACCACGGCCACTATTACATCCCCCAGGCTGGCATATCTAGCATTGCCAGTAGAGAGTACCCTGAGGCACATGATTTTCCGTGCTCCAGTATTATCAGCCACGTTAAGATAGGTTTGTTTCTGAATCATAGGCCCATTCCGTCAGTCCAGACAACCAGAAAACATTTATACTACTTTCCGTTCAAGGATTTCCACCACGATCCAGCGTTTAGTCTTGCTCAGGGGGCGGGTTTCGCGGATGAGAACCTTATCCCCCTCGCGACATTGATTTTCCGGATCGTGAGCCTTGTATTTTTTAGTTTTAACAACAATTTTCTTGTACTTAGGGTGGGGGGCACGGTTTTCCACGGCAACTACCGCGGTTTTATCCATTTTTGTGCTCACCACCACACCCACTCTTTCCTTGACAGCCATAGGTCACTTCCCCTAGTTACACCTAGTTTTTCTCGTCAGAACCTTGTTGGTCAGTAGAATTGTCAGACTTCTTGCCAGAGCGAATTCCCTTTTCCCGTTCAGTTTTCACAGTAAGCAGCTGAGCAATCCAGCGTTTGGTATGCCTAAACTCATGAGGCTTTTCCAAACGTCCTAGGGACTGCTGGAGGCGGAGTTGGAAGAGTTTCTTCTTGGCATTAACAATTTCCTGTTCCAACTCCTCGTCACTAAGTTTTCGAGCCTCCTCTATTTTTCTGAAAGCCATAGCTTAGAAACCCTCCGTTCTGCTGACAAACTTAGTTTTAATAGGCAACTTATCTGCGGCCAGGCGTAGGGCTTCCCTTGCGTTTTCCTCCGAGATACCAGCCACCTCAAACAGGATACGACCAGGTTTAACCACAGCCACCCAATATTCAGGGTTACCCTTACCCGACCCCATACGGGTTTCAGCCGGCCGCATAGTCACAGGCTTATCGGGGAAGACGCGAATCCAGAGCTTACCTCCCCGACGGACATAACGAGTGATCACCCTTCTCGCTGCTTCAATTTGCCGGGCGGTGAGCCAACACGGTTCAGTGGCTTGGAGGCCGTAATCTCCGAAATTAATAGTATTACCCCGGTAGGCGTTACCTTTCATGCGCCCCCGTTGTTGTTTGCGGAATTTCGTTCTTTTTGGACTTAACATAGACGTTTGTTTTACAAAATACTACTCTGAGCGATCTTCAAATTTCTGACGACGGATTTTTTTGCTTCGCTTGCGGGAGGGCAAATCGAGGTTTTCTTCCCCGGGGATGATTTCGCCGCGGAAGATCCACACCTTTACTCCCAAAATCCCATAGACAGTTTTAGCCGTTTTGTAGGCGTAGTCGATGTCGGCCCTCAGAGTCGCCAGAGGCACACGGCCCTCTCTGATCCATTCAGTGCGAGCTATTTCTGCGCCATTGAGACGGCCACTGACTTGTATTTTGATACCCTGTACCCCCTCAGCCTTTTGTGCCCTTTGGAGAGCTTGTCTGACCACCCGACGGAAGGAAACCCGTCTTTCCAGTTGGGAGACGATGAACTCTGCCATGAGAGGGGCGCAGGCGTCCACATTGGTCACTTCGATGACATTGACCCTGATTTGACGCTGGTTGTTGAACAGGGCCATCAAGTCGGTACGAATTTTTTCGATGCCCTGGCCGCCTTTGCCCACTACCACCCCAGGGCGGGCGGTGTGGATGAAAATTTCCACTTGGTCAGCCTTTCGTTCAATTCTGACCTGAGCCACACTGGCGTTAGCCAGATTTTTGGCGATATATTGGCGAATCTGGTAGTCTTCTTGAAGTAGTTTTGGGTAATCTCTCTTATTGGCATACCAACAGGAGAGATGGTCTTTTATGATGCCCAGTCTGAGGCCTATTGGATGTACTTTCTGTCCCATGTGTTTTTTCTTGTAATTTTTTCTACAAACAGGAGATGCCTACGGGAGACCCACAGGGGATACTCTTCCATGAGGGGGGGGCAGGGGGATGCCAGAGGGACACAACAGTTCCCTCTAGCTGGAGGAAGTGATAAGGGGAGCCACTGCCACAGTGATGTGACAGGTGGGCTTGCGGATTTCATAGGCACGTCCTTGAGCCCTAGGGCGGTAGCGTTTCAGGTAGGGGCCCCCGTCCGCATAGGCCTTTGAAACCACAAGAGTGCTGCGGTCTAAACCCTTATTGTGTTCGGCGTTAGCGGCGGCCGAGCGGAGGACCTTGACGATAGGCTCACAGGCGCGATAAGGCATGAATTCCAGCATGATGAGGGCATCCCGGTAGGTCCGGCCTCGAATTTGCTTCAAAACCCGTCTTACCTTATACGGGGACATGCGAACGTACCGGGCGATAGCCCTTACTTCCTGTGAGGTATCCACTTCTAATTTCTCCTTGGAGGAGGAGACAGCCCCCTCCCTATTAGTCTTTTTAGCCATGGTGCGCAATCAGGTTAGAATTAACGTTTTGCGGCTTTTTTATCACTCTTAGCGTGACCCCGGAAGGTACGGGTGGGTACGAACTCACCCAGTTTATGTCCCACCATTTGGTCAGTGATATAGATAGGGACATGTTGACGGCCATTGTAGACAGCGATGGTATGGCCGATCATTTCTGGGAGAATGGTAGAAGCCCTAGACCAGGTTTTAATAACTTGTTTCTCCCCTTTTTGGTTTAGTTTTTCGATTTTAGAGAGGAGACTATCCGCTACAAAAGGACCCTTTTTCAGAGAGCGAGCCATAGACAACCTCCTCCATTATTAAGCAGTCTTAGCCTCATTGCGACGACGGACAATATACTTATCGCTAATCTTTCTTTTCTTGCGGGTTTTGTGACCCAGAGTAGGTTTACCCCACGGCGTGACAGGGCCAGGGCGTCCGATAGGCGCTTTTCCTTCCCCACCGCCATGGGGGTGATCTACGGGGTTCATAGCACTACCTCTGACGTGAGGTCTAATGCCCAGGTGACGGCTTTTACCCGCTTTCCCCAGTTTGATGTTGCGGGCGTCCACATTGCCCACTCTGCCGATGGTGGCATAACACTCCTTGCGCACCATTCGTACCTCTTTGGAGGGGAGACGGAGGGTGACATAATTACCCTCTTTTGCCACCACTTGGGCGTAGGTCCCGGCTGCCCGTGCCATTTGACCCCCTTTGCCCGGAGTCAGTTCTATGTTGTGGACTTCTGTTCCCAGGGGGATTTTTTCCAGAGGCAGGGCGTTACCGATTTCATAGGGGGCATTTTCCCCTGCCATTATTTTAGCGCCTACTTGAATTCCTGCTGGGGCGAGGATGTACCGTTTTTCCCCGTCCTCGTATTCTACCAGTGCTATTCTCGCGTTACGGTTAGGATCGTATTCGATAGCGATAACGGTGCCAGGGATGTCCCTTTTGTCCCTCTTGAAGTCGATAATCCGGTAGAGACGCTTATGGCCCCCCCCGCGGTGGCGTGCGGTGATAACCCCGCGATTATTGCGCCCCTTTGCCCGGTGGATGTATTTTACCAGCGACTTTTCCGGTTCAGTTTTTGTAATCTCCGAGAAGTCAGACACTACTGCGTGTCTTCTTCCGGGGGTATAAGGTTTGTAAGTGCGAACGCCCATAGTCTTTTCCCTTTAATTGAGAGGTTATTTCCAAAGCAAGCACCCCTTTGGTAGTGCCATTGAGCCTATAGTTCGGGGAAGAGTACACTCTTGAGGGAGTAGCCTGAGGCGAGGGTAACGATAGCCTTTTTGTACCTTGGCTTCTCTCCCACTATTGGTCCCACCCGGCGTTTTTTGGGGGGAAGATTCATAGTATTAACCTTAGCCACCTTTACGTCGAACAGAGACTCTATAGCCGCCTTAATTTCTGGTTTTTTCGACTGTCTTGTCACCTCAAAGACATATTTGTTTTGTTCCATTAGCATGGTGGCCTTTTCAGTGATGACCGGACGGATGATTATATCCGCCAGGGAGGCCGGAGTTTTTCTGACAGGACTAGTTTTGCCGTATCTAGTATTAGCCACAATAGACCTCCTGTATCTTACTCAATGCTTCAGGAGTCGCCACAATCTTGTCAGCATACAAAATGTCATACACATTAAGCTGGTCGTGGGGGAGCACCTTAACGGTAGGGATATTGCGGGCAGACAGCCACACCACTTCAGGGATAGGGGAAGGCAGAATCAGGAGAACCTTATCCTCCTCCCAGTTTATTCCCCACCGTTGTAGGGCCGCCACCATTTCCTTTGTTTTGGGACGGGAGAAAGCCCCAGAGAAGTCTTCCACCACCAGAAGGTCATCAGTCCTACTCATGAAAGCCGTCCTGAGGGCCAATCTCCTTTCCTTGCGGTTCATTTTAATGGAGTAGTCTCTTGGTTTTGGCCCAAAGATCACCCCACCACCGCGCCAGAGAGGGGAACGGATGGAGCCAGCACGGGCCCTACCGGTGCCTTTTTGTCGCCAGGGTTTTCTGCCCCCGCCTCTTACCTCGCCCCTAGTGAGAGTGGAGGCGGTACCCTTTCTCTGATTTTGTAACTGATATACTACGGCTCGATGAACAACATGCTGGGCGGTTTCCGGCCTTGCCACCGGCGCCAGCTCGAAATTGACTTCCCCTACCTGTTCACCTTGCCAGTTTTTGACTACACAACTCACCATAGTTCCTTATAAACATTGTTATTTTCACACGGTAGGCACGAGACCTAATGTAGGCACAAGACCTACCACTACGAGGTTCCCCCTTGCCCGCCAACAAAGGAGGCGGGGGTAATACTCAGTAGATTCCCTGGTTTTCCGGGAACTGATCCCTTCACCAAGAGGAGGTTTCTTTCCGCATCCACCTTTACAACTTTGAGTTTACGGATGGTTACTTGAGAATTTCCGTAATGGCCAGCCATTCTTTTACCGGGGAAGGTACGGCCCGGGTTGGTACCAGCACCGATGGAGCCAGGGAGACGGTAGTTTTTAGACCCGTGGCTTTTACTCCCCCTCTTGAAATTGTGTCTTTTTTGGTACCCCGCGAAGCCTCTTCCTATGGTCTTTCCGGACACATCTACCAGTTGCCCCTCCGAGAATATGTCCACACAGATTTTTTGTCCTATTTGGTAGCCCGAAACATCATCCAGACGATATTCCTTCAGGTGACGGAGGGGCGGCAGCCCTTTACTTCTAAGGTGTCCGTCTTCGGGGGCAGTCAGATACTTGTTTACTTGTTTAGGTTCCTTTGTGTTTAAAGTTCTCAGCCGGTCTGGTAGTTCCTCGTACCCCAACTGTAAAGCAGTATAACCGTCAGTCTCTATAGTTTTAATCTGAGTTACTAGGCACGGCCCTGCCTGGATGACCGTCACGGGTACAGCATAGCCCGTTTCCCGGTCAAAAATGGTGGTCATGCCCAGTTTTTTACCAAGTAAGCCTAAGCTCACGGGACATCTCCCCCTTTCTAAACTACAATTTCTCAGGCCGGAATTTGCCTATTTTTTCTTGGAGGAGGGACAACGAGCCCTTCCTCCATTTACACTCGGGTGCTATGGCAGGCACGGAAGTACAAGCCCTGGTAGGCACTAGACCTTGAGGAAGGCACTAGACCTTGAGGAAGGCACTAGACCTACGACTACCACTACGGGGCTCTTTTCAGAGGTGCCCTTGCTCTCAAGGACTTAAGATCAGCGCTAGACTAGTCTAGATAATCTCAGTATCCTTGAGGGGCTATTTTCTTTCTGGCCTTTTAGTCACAAACGATCATTATATGTCATTTTGTGTCCTGGGGGCAACAGTTTTTAGATTTTTTTTTGGTTTTTCTGTTCAGCGGTTGTATTATGTGGAGTCTCAACTGGCAGTCGGTGATCGGTTTTGCGTTGCCTTTTGCGGTGGTGGTAGGGGGGTTAGTAGTTGGTTTTTTCCTGGAGAGGTGGCTAAAGGGGTTAAAAAAGAGGTTTGAGGCGGATAATTCCTTGGCTAGGTATGCGGTTATTTTTAAATCCTTTCAGGGGGTTGTAGTGGTATGGGTTTGTGTTGCGGCGGTGGCGCTTTTTTTGCCTTTGTTCGATTTTCCTCACAGATTGAACCTTCTCATCGGCAAAATTTTACTAGTTATTGCCCTAGCTACGGGCACCTTTTTAGTCTCCCGCCTGGCGGTAAATTTAATCAGACTTTACAGTTTTGACGATGGGACTTCTGTCTCTTTAACTTCTCTTTTTGAGTCTTTAACTAGGGTTGTTATTTTTACCATTGGTACTCTAATTATTTTCCAGTCTTTAGGTATTAAAATTACCGCTTTGTTGACGGCCCTTGGTATTGGGAGTTTGTCTATTGGTTTGGCTTTTCAGAATACCCTAAGCAATCTTATCTCTGGTATTAACATTATCATTTCTCGTAAAGTGCGTCCTGGCGACTATATTCAGTTAGCAGATGGCATAGAAGGTTATGTGGAGGATGTAGAACTAAAATACACTGTTATCAAAGACATTTACCACAACAGGATTATAGTACCCAATGCCAAAATAATTGATTCTAGCTTTAAAAATTATACCCTAGTTGATCCCTTTTTTTTGTTCCCCATTACCCTCGTTGTGGAGGACGAAAATAATCTGGATTTAGTTGAGGAAGTAACTCTAAAAATTGCCCAGGATTTACAGGAAAATTTCTTAAAAGATAAAAATCACAAAATTACTAATTTTATTACTTACCAAAAAATTGAATACTGGGGGATAAAGTTAGTGGTATACTTGGGAGCAACGGACTATTTTCAGCAATACATAATAGCCCACGAATTTATAAAAGCAGTTCACCGGGAGTATAGGAAAAGAGGAATAAAAATGGCACGTCCTCCCCTCCTAGGCGAAACACCAGCATTGTAGCTGAAGCCCTAGGTGGATACCAAAAGGTGATTAATTTTTAGTAATAATTGCTACAAAATGACCAAATTATGAGTTACAATAGGGGAGAAGAGAAAGAAGGAGAAATTAGGAGTATGGGAATTTTTGGCAACAAGAAGAATACGAGTGTCAAAGAGATTCATAAAGAAAATCTAAAGAAGAATCTGGAACACCGTTTAGCAGTGGCCAGAAGCAAGGGTGACCAGAAGTTGATTGAACAATTGGAACAGGAAGCGGCCTATCTGAACTTGAAGTTTTGAGGTAGCATGGTTGTAGGGGGTGGCCGGGGAAAAGAGTCACCCCTGTTGGGGGGGTTGGTAGAGGTGGTGTTGGTGGATGTACTGTCGGATGGAGGGGGGAAGACAGTCGTCCAGATGGTGTTGTCGGTAGTAGGTGGAAGAAAAAGGGGCTATGGAGAAGGGGGCAACAGTACAGCCGCGGGTTTGGGATTGGTGTTGGTGATGGTGTTGGGGGTGAAGGGGATAATTGGCACGGGGGATGATAAGTACTTTTACCTGGGGCCAGAGTTGTTGGGCTTGGTGCCAGCTGAAAATTTGGGGAATTAGGTCACTCCCAATGACAATAGTATAGTCCTGGTGGTCACCCCATTTTTTTCTGGCCAATTCCAGAGTGTTGATGGTGTAGCGGTCTGATATTTCTGGTGTATGTTGGATATGGGGATAGAGGGGTTTTAGGTCTGCCACCAGCAAGTCTAACATTTTTTGGCGATGATGAAGACTACTGCTGTGGGTTTTGAGGGGGTTGTCGGTGGCATAGACGGCCACTAGCTGGTACTTGTCCCCTAGATGGGTTAGAATTTGCTGATGGGCTATGGTGGGGGGATCTGCACTAGTGCCGAATATCGCTATTTCCATTTTACTACAAAGATACCTCAGTGGGGGGATATTCCAGGGAAATGGGGCCAAGGACACCGGTGCGAAAGTCTTGTAGTAGTTGACGGGCTACTCTTTCCACGTCGCCTTTGTATCTTCTGTAGGCTAGGGTGTGGATATAGTCTTCCCCCGTCATATCTTTGGGGTTTAAAAGATAGCGTTGGTGGAGTATTTCCCCTTGTCCCAACTTCATCAGTAATTCTACAAAATGAGCCGCCACCACCTGATTGTCATAGGCTGCTTCCCCGATGTCCTCACAAATTGCTAGTTTTACTGCATCCTGTTGATTGTCCAGTCTTCCCGGAATCACTCCAGGAGTATCCAATAATTCAAGGTGTTCGGAAATTCTGACCCACTGTAGGTGTCTTGTAACACCGGGTCTACGGGCACTGGCTACTACTTTTCTCTGCAGAAGACGGTTGATGAGGGCAGACTTGCCTACGTTGGGAAAGCCGATGACTACTGCCCTCACTGGACGAGGTAGCATTCCCCGTTGCCGGCGACGTTGGTTTACTATAACACCCTGGGAAAGGGCGGCTTTTCTGACGGCATTTACCCCTTTACCGGTTTGGGCGTTGGTGAAGAAGGGTTGTTCCCCCCTGCTTTCAAACCATTCCCGCCATTGTTTTTTGGCTGTTTCGCTGATCAAATCTTCCCGGTTAATGACCAATAGTCTAGGTTTTTCGCCAATCCACTGTTTTAATTGGGGGTGATGGGAGGCTAGGGGTATTCTGGCGTCTCTCACTTCTAGTACAATGTCTACCAGCTTTAATTGTTCTTTTAGTTGTTTCTCTGCCTTACTGATGTGTCCGGGATACCACTGGATTACTGCCATGGGCTATTATGGTATGGGTAAGGGGTGTTGATGACAGGTGTTGGTGAATCCCATTTTATCCTTTTCTCCGGTCTCTATGGGAACACTCTTCATGGAGTTGGTTAATTACTTGGGCACAGTGATTGGTGACTGCCTCTAATTCTTCTTTGTTATTGTTGGGGGGAGGCATTAAGTCGCCCACATTGATGGTGATTTTGGTCATCCTGGGGAAAGAAAAGCCGGGAGGGAGGATTTTTTCCGTGCCATGGATAGCGACTGGCAGTAAGGGCGCCCCAGCTTTAGCGGCGATTAGGGCTGCCCCCAATTTCGGGTGGTATACCTTTCCGTCTTTAGTCCTTGTGCCCTCTATGAAAATTACTGTAGCCCAACCTTGTTCTAGTCTGGCAACGGCTTCTCTAATGGCCTTTCTGTCGGCTTCCCCCCGGTTGACGGGATAGGCGCCGAGGGTGATGATTAGTTTTCTGAAAAGGGGATGGCTGAATAATTCTTGTTTTGCCATGTAACACAAAGGTCGGGGTAGTCCAGCGCCTAGCAAGGGAGGATCAAAAACACTGGCATGATTGCTTACCACCACCAGTTTCCCGGTTTTAGGTACTTTTTCTATCCCCCATACCTGTCCTTGGAAATAGGTGCGAAAAATAGGCAGTACCAGAGAGTATTTTACTAGTCGATAAAAGGCTATATTAGTCTGCCCTGCCCCCTTTTTTGGCTTCGTTTCCCCCATCATATCTTCTTGTTTCAGACATGGGCTCATAGTGATATGCCCTCTACATAACCTGTTAAAATACTTGAGACTTGTTGTATTTAATTTGGATTACTGTATGATAAAAAAGTCATACACAGTTCCCTGGCTGGCGGTTATTACCTCAATAACTGTTGCCACCACCCCGGTAGCACAAGCACAAACCATCTTATCAGATATAGAGACCATTGAAGTTATCCCCCCCTCCTCTCCCCTACCAGAAGACAATCCCGATTCTCAGTCTATCCCCATTCCCGTTGAGCCTCCAGTTTCCCCTCCCGAAAAGCCATCTTCCCCAAGGGTTTGTAACGAGGGGCTTGCCGCCAACATAGAGAAAATCATTAAACGGGTGGGGGGTAATTGGGGCATTTTGGTAGAAACCCTCAGTGATGGCACTGTAATCTATGAGTATAACCCTGGCCGGAGTCTGATTCCTGCCTCTAACATGAAAATCCTCACCACGGCGGCGGCTTTACAATTGCTTTCCCCCCAAACTAACATCAGTGGCAACAAGTCATTGCGGGAATGGGTGACAGTCACCAACCTAAGGAGTAACAATTTTTATGCGGATACCCTGTTGAAGCGGATTGGCGGGGCGGCTGTGGCTAAAAGAATCCTGGCAGAGTTGGGGGTAAATCTCAATGGTTTTCATTTTGCCGATGGCTCAGGTTTATCCCGTCGTAACCTGGCTACTCCCAGGGCAATTGTGGATACCCTAAAGGCTATGTATTACAGTCCTCAACGGGATGTGTTCCTCGCTTCTCTGCCCACTGCTGGCATTAGTGGTACTCTCCGTAACCGGATGAAGCAAACCCCTGTGGAGGGAATAGTCCATGCTAAAACTGGCACTTTAACTGGGGTTAGGGCTTTATCTGGCTATTTGGAACATCAGGACTATGGTATGCTGGTATTTAGTATCATTGCCAACTCCTCTGGTCAGTCTGGAACCGCCTTAGTAAGAGCCATTGACGAGATTGTAGTCAACGTTTACACCCACACCCGGTGTGCCCCCCAATCCACTCCTAGCGGCTTGTAGTTCGTTGTACTTGCGGCCAAACCAATAGCTACGAAAAATCCCCCTTCCCAGGGGGTTACAACTGGCTGACATTTAGTCGGTGCCAGCAAACACTATGTGTGGGAATTTTTCCTGGGCCTGAAACATTGTTGTGTCTTTGGCGTGTTCCTGCCAGAAGTTAATTATCTCTGTAGCCTGGTTTAGCAGTTCGATTTTCTCCTCCTCGGTAATCCAGCTTTTCTTGTCCAATTCGTCTTTTAACTCCTGCCAGGCGTCGGTGCGTGGCCAGAAATAATAACGCGTCAAGGGGCTCAAACCCTTATTGACTACGTAGTCCACTGCTATGGCTATGTTTTTCTCTAACCAAACCACCCTTAGGACAAACCGGGAGTCGGTGTTTATTTGCGGAAGGGGTACTTGAATCTCTTGGGCTTCCGCGCCGGTGGTTTCCTCTGGCACTACAGTTGTGCTATTTGTGTTGTTGTTTGTACTTTCCAATGAGACCTAAACCTCCTAATCTCTTAGTTTTGTTAAAAATTACAATTAGCCATTATAATATTATAGCTTATCATTCCCGGCACTGCTATCACCGCCACAGCTCCATGAAGGCTCTTGTAGTTTTTGATATAGATGGTGTAATTAGAGACGTGGCTAATTCCTACCGCCGCGCCATAGCAGACACCGTAGAATACTTCACCGGTGGCTTGTTTCGTCCCTCCATGGAAGACATTGACTCCCTGAAATCCGAAGGGTTATGGAATAACGACTGGTTGGCCTCCCAGGAGTTGATCTATCGTTTTTTTGAAAAACAGGGGGTTGCTAGGGAAAATTTGTCTATTAGTTACCAGGAAATTGTGGACTATTTTCAGCGCCGTTATCGGGGTACAAATTTAGATAATCCTGACCTGTGGGATGGGTATATTTCTCAGGAGCCCATTTTAGTAGATAAGAGCTATTTTGACAACTTAAGCCAACGGGGATTTTATTGGGGTTTTTTTAGTGGCGCCACCAGAGGTTCTGCTAATTACATTTTACAACGTCGTATTGGCCTAGAAAATCCAGTTTTAGTTGCCATGGAAGATGCCCCGGGTAAACCTGATCCTACTGGCTTGTTTTTGGCTGTAGAATTTATTACCAAACAATTTTCTCTTCCCCCGGATAATTCTCTCCCAGTCTTCTATTTAGGCGACACTGTAGCTGATATGATGACGGTACAACAGGCCAGAAAAATACAGCCCCAAAGGCAGTGGCTTGCTATTGGGGTTTTGCCTCCTCACATAAATTCTGACCCGGCTAAGAAGGAAAAATATCGTCATATTCTTTTAGATAATGGAGCGGTAAATGTCTTAGAAAAAACTACAGATTTTCTCAGTGTTCTCTGTCAGAAATAAACAGCATTTTTGTCAGAGAAAAATAAGGTAAAATTAAAGGAATTCAAGCTAAAACCCGTCAAAACAGCCCATGGTATCCTAGGGGAGGTAATTAGGGTTTAATCTCCCTTTTGGGAGGATGTTTACAGGCTACAATTACAAGGGGAGATTGCTTTTTTGTCTTTTTTGTCTTTGGGTATGGATTGGAAGAATTTTCGCCTACATCCTGACACTATTTCCCAAGTCAATGAAAGAGTGGATTTGATTGATTTGATTTCTGATTATGTTGTCTTACGGAAGCGAGGAAAGGAATTTGTCGGTTTATGTCCATTTCATGAGGAGAAAACCCCCAGTTTCACCGTAAGTCCCAGCAAACAAGTTTACCATTGCTTTGGTTGTGGCGCCAGTGGCAATGCTATCAAGTTTTTGATGGAGATTAACAAAATGAGTTTCCCAGAGGCGGTTGTCTATTTAGCCCAACGTTATCAAATCCCCATTAAAACCTTGGACTTACCTGAACAGAGGGAAATAGAAAAAAGCCTCTCTCTGCGGGAACAATTATATGAGGTTTTGGCCCTTGCTAATCATTTTTTCGAGTATAATCTTCAACAGGAACATGGGAAACATGCCTTAGATTATCTTTTAAACATTCGGGGTTTAACAAGGGAAAATATTGGCCAGTTTAGACTAGGTTATGCCCCAGATGGTTGGAATTCTCTTTACACCTATTTAGTAGAAATTAAGGGTTTCCCTGCCCTTTTGGTAGAGAAGGCTGGCTTGATAAAAAAACGCTCTCAGGGTAATGGATATGTAGATTATTTCCGCAATCGTGTTACTATTCCCATAATGGATAGACAGGGGAGAATAATTGGTTTTGGTGCCAGAAGTTTAGACGGAAGTGAACCAAAATATCTTAATTCCCCCGACACCGAATTGTTTTCCAAAGGCGAGACTCTATTTGCCCTGAATTTCGCCCAATCCTACATCACAAGAGAGAATAAAGCTATAGTTGTAGAAGGATATTTTGATGCTATTTCCCTTCATTGTGCTGGCATAAAAAACGTAGTAGCAATCCTGGGCACTTCCTTAACAGAAAAACACGTCAAAATTCTCTCTCGCTACACATCTTCCAGAGAAATAATAGTTAATTTTGACGCCGATAATGCTGGATACTCTGCCATAGAAAGGGCTGTTAACTCGGTGGAAAAACTGATTTATTCTGGCTTTGTAAAATTAAGAATATTAACTCTAAAAGATGGCAAGGATGCCGATGAATTTCTCAAGTCTGAGTCGGAGGCTGCTGGCAAATACCGGGAGTTAGTAGAAAAAGCGCCATTGTGGTTGGACTGGCAAATTTCTCAGCTTCTTTCTGGCAACGACATCAACAACAGTGATGGGTATGAGACTGTTTTTCGTAGTTTTGTCCAGTTGCTCAGTAAAATAAACAATAATGCTACCAGAAATTACTATCTTTCATACTGTGCGGAGATTCTTAGCAATAGACGGGGTGTTGTAGGAGGATTTAACAGTGAGGAGTACAAGCTAATTTACCAGAATTTAAAACGGGCTATTGAATACCAAAATAAGCCAAATAATAGGGGAACAAATCCTCGGGATTATGATTCCTTGTTATATAGTACTTCCCCCAACCAAAAGACATATCAGGCCGAATTTACCCTCTTGTTTATCTACATCTATTGTCCGGAATTTAGGGAGGAGATTGAGAATCTTCTGGATGAGAAAGATTTAGTTTTTAGTCTTCGTCATCACCGAAAGATTTGGCAGAAGATACACCAGTTTAATTGTTCAGACGAAGACCTAAACGGCACCAATGTGTTGTTGTCATTGCTTATGGGAAATCAGGAAGAAGATACCGAATACAAACAAACAATTGCTTCCCTGCTAGGGGGGAATGAAAATCGTCAACACATTCTGGCAAGTCCCTCACATTATATCAAGGCTTCCATTGCCTACCTAGAAATGATAAAACTAGAAAGATATAAACAGTATTGTCAAGAGCAAATCAAAGAACTTTCTCTAGAAAAAGACCAAGAAAAAATTAGGTATCTCTCCGAGGAAATAATGGCGGTGACAAGAGAATTAGAAAAGTTAAAAGCGGCCAGGAGGGGATGATAATAGGAGAGAAATGTTTTTTAGGGAAACACTGTTAAAGTCAGAGAAATACTGTTAAAGATAGTCCAAAAGTCCACCAGCCAAAGGAGAAAAGTAAAAAACAGTAAGAATAGATACATCCAAGGCTGGGCTAATGGTTTAACATCACTAGTATCAATGCCAGTTTTTTCCTGGATTTGTCGCACCATCCGGGCAAAACCCGCTATTCGCATGGGCAAAAGGTATGCCTTATCTCTGTTTTTAGAGACGAGATAGTATACTTGTCCTCCCTGACTGGTGGTGCGCCTTTTAAGACTGTCAATTTCTTGCCAGGAAAGACTCCAAACTCTATTACGCCATAACCATTTTACCACGGGGGGGTAGGTCACACTTATCCCCTTTTCATCTAGCAGTACTTTTTCACTCAAAGAGGCTACAACCAAAAACAAACCGACAACAATCAGAAACAGAAACAGGAAAACTGCCCACCCCAGCCTTCCACTACTCCAATACAACAAGAAGGGCAGGGGTGTAGTTAGTGCCAAATAGAGGTTTATCAGGGTGAACCGAATTAAAATTGAAACACGGTATACCTTGGTCTCAGACATACAGGGTGGGAAATAGGGATTGGGAATTAGTGGGGATAGGGCTTGTTTTTGCCCGCCTTTGGCTTGTCTTTATCCCCTGGTTAGGCCAAACGCCCATAGACATAGGTGACATGGCACAGGTAGCCAGCCACATCCTCTGTGAGACTACCTTCTCGGAAACGCCATTCCCAATTGCCATGGGGGGTACCAGGAGTATTCATTTTGGCCTCTGACCCCAATCCTAACACATCTTGGAGAGGAAAAATGGCCAGATTGGCAACAGAAGACAAGGCTAAACGAATCATACTCCAGTGGATGCCCTCGTTACAAATGCCTCCCAGATAGTCTACTACTCTTTGTCTTTCGGCAAAGGAGCGTTTTTCAAACCACCCCACAATGGTGTCATTGTCATGGGTGCCCGTGTATACCACACAGTTACGGTTGTAGTTGTAGGGCAGGAAGGGGTTGGCACGATCGGAATCGAAGGCGAATTGTAATACCTTCATCCCCGGGAAACCATACTTATCCCTTAATGCTTCCACATCCGGGGTGATTACTCCCAAATCCTCTGCTACAATGGGCAACTGTCCTAGCGTTTCCCTCAGGCAGGAAAACAACTCATCCCCAGGGGCTTCTAACCATTGTCCGTTAACGGCGGTAGTTTCTCCCCGGGGCACTGCCCAGTAGGCGGCAAATCCCCTAAAATGGTCAATACGGATAATGTCTACTAGTGCTAATGTCCCCTTTACCCTTCTAATCCACCAGGCGAAACTGGTTTCTTTCAGCTTATCCCAATTGTAGACGGGATTGCCCCACAGCTGGCCGGTAGGGCTAAAATAGTCTGGGGGTACCCCTGCTAGGGCCAATGGTTCACCCGTTTCTTCATCTAGGGAGAATATTTCCTGATTAGCCCATACGTCTGCACTATCCGGGGAGACGTATATGGGGATGTCACCGAAGATTTTTATCCCCCTCTCATTGGCGTATTTCTTTAGATTCAGCCACTGTTTAAAAAAGCAAAACTGCAGGAATTTATGAAAGGTTACCTCTGTCTCCAGTTTCTCCCGCCATTGTCTGAGGGTATTTTCTTCTCGGTGAATCAATGCTTTATCCCATTTTGTCCAGGGTAACCCCTCATGGTGTGTTTTTAGGGCCATATAAAGGGCATAGTCTTCCAGCCAATCAGCTTCCCTGGCACAGAAGGCATTAAATTCCCCGTGGAATTCGTTTCTCTGTTGGAATCGTGCAAAAGCCTTGCGGAATAGGGAATACTTGTGTTGGCCTACCTGGTCAAAACGGACATAGGCGGGATTTTCTTGGGAAAAAACCTGTTTTACCTCCGCCAATTCCCCCTCTGTCAACAACCCCTCGCCGTGGAGTATCTCTGGACTGATTAGGAGGGGGTTGCCAGCCAAAGCCGAATACGCCAGATAAGGCGAGTTTCCTGCCCCAGCTGGCCCTAATGGTAGTATTTGCCACACCCTTTGTCCACTTTGCTGCAAAAAGTCCACGAAACGGTAGGCACTGCCGCCCAAATCGCCTATTCCATAGGGGCTAGGCAAGGACGTTGGGTGTAACAGTATGCCACTTGCTCTCTGGTCTAACATAGAATAATATCTTCAGTGGGTTTAAAATTTGTTTTCCTCTTCCCCCCCCCATCCAGAAAACCCTTCCACTTACAAGTCGCCCCGTAGGGTATAGAGGATGAAAATTATGGCTGGCCCTGCAATGACTATAAATGCCAGGGAGAATAATTGTAAAATTACCTCAAAGTTTATATTACTTAATGCATCTACAATGTTACTGAAAAAGCCAGTGATAACTTCCATAGCCACTCCTACTTTTTTCTAATTCTTTTTTATTAGTTGTTCAACCAGAATCTATCATACTAGGAAAAGTTCTTTTCTTCACTGTTTTGGATGGGAAAATTTATTAAGTTTTATTACAATCATGAAAAAATGGCGTTGTATTACGGGATGTGGGGCTTGTTGTTACTTAGAGCCCTTGGAGCGTCCAGATTTAGCTGATTACCTGGATGAATCTGAACTACAACTATACTATAGTCTGGTGGGAGAAGACGGTTGGTGTGTACACTTCCACAAGGAGACCAGAAGTTGTGGTATATATGAGGAAAGGCCCGAGTTTTGTAGGGTAAGGCCAGACAATTTCCAGCGCATGTTTGGTGTGACTTTGGAGGAATTTGATGATTTTGCCATTGACTGTTGCCATCAGCAAATAAGTTCTGTTTATGGAGAAGAAAGTGAGGAAATGAAGGCTTATATTTGCCAGGTAGGTTGAATTTTTCTTGCTTTTAACATGGTAGCACCTTTTGGCCATGAAGGAGTCATTTTCTCCTCACAATACCCCGATTGTCATTTCTATTGTCCCCGATGGCAGGAGAAGGGCATATTATTCCCTACCACATATCTGTCACTAATGCCCTAAAAATCCTCGGCTGGGAGCATGTGGTTTTATACACTCCTGAGGATGGTATCCCCCTTTTGCCTTCTAATTGACTTGGGGTTTTAAAAGGGAATAAACTGGAGCAAAAAAATGGCATTTTTGACACCATAAGATTGGTTCTAGTTTTTGCGGCGACTCTCCGTGACGCCCTTAATCGCCTTCTGCAAAGCCACAAAGACAGGGAGAAGATTATCTTCCTTGAGCGTTTTATTCATTGGCAACTTTTGGCCCTACTCTTGGCTATTTTTCTGCTACCAAAAAAGAATATATACCTGTTAATTTTCTACAGAGTTAACTTCCATGAACATAGGACAAAATGGGTAGACTGGCTGCTTACTAAGCTACTTAAAAAAACCGTATATGATAGATTTGCCCTTTTGTGCGATAATGATACCTTAGCAGAGGGATTGGCGAAATTTTTTGGAGAAAGTATACACATAATGCCAGTAAATCCCCCAGAGTTTTATAGACTAAAAAAGTGGAGAGAATCCCCACAGCAAATAGTTTGTTGGTGGGCGGGAAGCCCCAGGGAGGAAAAAGGGTGGGGTGTTATAAGAAAACTAGTAGAAAATCCCCCGCCATTAGCCAAAAAATTCTGTTTAGTGGCTGCCAGGAGTGCCAATCTTAAAACGCCAGAAAATGGGGTGCAATTAATTTTAACTGAGGATAAATTATCCCGGGAGGAATATATTGCTTGGCTGGAGAAGACAGATGTGATGTTAATACCCTATGACACTAAAGCCTACGCCCAACATCCGGAATCTTCACAGAAGCAGTATTGGCGGGGCTCTCACCACTGCTGGAACCTGGATGGCCAAAGAACTGTTAAAATTTGGTCTAGAAGAGTTGATTGTCCTTTGGGATAACCCCCAGCAAGTGTGGCATACAATTGCTACTGTCGTAGCCTCTCCGGAAATCAGGAGGAAACTGGCTATAATGGGGACTGAATACAAAAAGACTCAAAGCGGGCCCAGTTTTGCCTACAATCTTGAAAGAATATTGGACACAATAAGGTTAAACTCGTTCATATAACTATTGAGTATTGCTCCCTAATCCTAAATAATGAAATAAAGGAACCTAGATTGAGATGACAATTGGGATTTAAGATGACCTTGGAATACCCAGAAGATTTGAGATACCTGGACACCCACGAATACGTCCGTCTCGAACCAGACGGAGAAATTGCTACTATAGGACTTACCGCCTATGCCATAGAACAGTTGGGAGACATTGTCTTTTTGGAGTTGCCGGAAGTGGGCGACACTATCGAGGCACAAGAGGAAATCGGCACCATCGAGTCGGTGAAAGCCGTATCCCAAATCTATGCCCCTGTCTCCGGTACTGTTATCGATCGCAATGAATTACTTTTGAAAGCACCGGAGATGATTGCAGACGACCCTTACGGAGAGGGGTGGTTGCTGAAGGTGCGTCTGGATGACCCTAATCAGGATTTAGAACATACCCTCTCGGCGGACGAGTATCGTTCCCTCATAGCTGCAGAGGAGGAAGAATAGTCCCCTTATATCCCTCCCCACTATTGGGGGTTGGGGTTTTGGAAATATAAAGGCTCATCCTCTCTTCCTTTTGGAGGATTGAGCTTGGCCCAAAGTCAAAGGTCAAAGGAAGGTATAAACGGCGCGGTGTTGGGTATGAGCCTAACCCAACTATAGGTGTCAAATTTTGTCAAAAACAGCCACTATTTGGACTCACTCATGGCCTCCTTGGAAACAGGCACAAAGTCTCCATGAATGGTCAAAGCCAACAGCATCTCTGATCCTTCCGGAATCAACTTGCCGGTGAGGACACAACTTTCATCCTTCCTCGCGGTTGCTACAACTGTAGCACGGATGTCACTCTTGGAAAAGTTAGGCCGATACTCCCCCAACTTTTGTTGTACGTAATTCCAGAGAATGTCTCGGATTAAAGTCTGGTAACCCTGACTGCCAGAAAGGGATTTTAGACTCTCTTTGAGACTTTTCTCCAGACGGATGCTGGTAACCTCCATTTGGGTGGTAGAAGTTCTATTACGCATAGTTTCCCTCTTTATCCGCAAGACATTAGGCTAAAATTTGACACTGGGTATCGGTAATACTAGGGTAATCTAATATTTCCGATTTTGCAACATATCTCTCTAAAAGTTTACAAATAGTTACCATAGAATTCTCTTATAGTTTAAACGGATTTGGTAGGAAGGACTTATATGGCAGCAGCCTGCTAAAATAGAAGAAAAGCTCAAAGAGGGATATGACGGTAAAACTCGTTGGCTTGAGG
The DNA here is from genome assembly GCA_030549855.1 of Cyanobacteriota bacterium SRBZ.bins.94.201705. Lineage (GTDB taxonomy): Bacteria > Cyanobacteriota > Cyanobacteriia > Cyanobacteriales > Cyanobacteriaceae > DVEF01. The sequence continues at coordinate 1,213 of JAUQQP010000009.1, read as the reverse complement.
GCGGAACAATTCCGTCACCCCCTGGATTTACAGGCCACCAACCGTCTCAAACAAATACCCGGGTTGGACCTGCTGGTTCGTAACCTGTTGGGCTCAGTGGCAGGTGAGTTTTTCTACCTAGACAACATCGCCTCTAGCATCCGCGTCTCCGAAAAACAACTACCGGAGTTGTATGAACTGTTGGTGTCTGCCTGTGAGACGCTGGACGTGGAAATACCCCAGTTGTACCTGCGACAACATCCGGTGCCCAATGCCTATACCCTGGCCATGCGGGGGAAAAAGCCATTCATAGTCCTACACACTTCCCTGTTGGAATTGCTCAAGGAGGAGGAGATAAAGGCCGTAATCGCCCACGAGTTAGGGCATCTTAAATGTGAACACGGAGTTTATCTGTCCTTGGCCAACATCCTAGTATTAGCTGCCGGGTTAATCCCACCCTGGGGAACATTGTTAGCACAGTCTCTGCAGCTTCAATTGTTACAATGGTTGCGGTGTGCTGAACTGAGTTGCGATCGTGCCGCCTTGTTAGCAGTCCAAAAACCGGAAACAGTGATGTCCCTCCTAATGAAACTCACAGGTGCCTCCCCCTCCATAGCCCACAAGTTGAGTCTCTCTGCCTTTATGGAACAGGTAAGGGAGTACAAAAACATGAGTGAGACAGAATTAGGCAGACTTTTACAACAATTACACACGTCCCAATTAACCCATCCCCTCCCCATCATCCGTGCCAAGGAGATCGAAAAATGGGCTCAATCTCCCCAGTACTATGACTTGATCCAAAAAGCCAAAATAGGTTATAATAGTAAGAGCAACAACGGGGGTGGATGGCGGAACTGGTAGACGCACCACACTCAAAATGTGGCGACCTCCCGGTCGTGCGAGTTCGAATCTCGCTCCGCCCATCTTGGTTTATGTTCAATTTTCAATAATCTCACCTATCTGACAAGTAAATCAAACATAGGTTTGTCAGCAAATTGTCAGCATTACTCCCTGTTATAGCCATAACAGGGGTATTTTGTCAAGATAGAATAAAAAAAATTTTTATGGGCAACTGAGAAAAAGATACCCGCTACTAGGGGGTAGTAGTAATTTTTAGAGAAGGGTCAAAAGATAAAATAAAACTTGGGGATAAAAAATTAAGACCCGCCGAATAGGCGGGTTAGTAGGCTATACGGTTGGGCGGAAGAAAACCCTAAAACTGGACTATACTCTC